>DATAUB010000033.1:0-219548 GCA_036268475.1 Bryobacteraceae bacterium
ACTTCATGCAAAACCTTCAGCCGATCCCGCTGTTCTTGGGTTAGCAACAACTGCTCCTGTTCTTGGGCCACCCTCCCAGGATCCACTCAACCGGAAGTTTCTACTTTGCCCATACAGGAACTTCTCACGTTGCCGCGACACGCGGCAAGCTGACAAACTGCCCCACCAGGGCGCGGTGATATACTCAGGCGCGGAGGAGTCCGCAATGACGTTCGTGAGCGCCACGATGCGCGCGTTTGCCGCTACGGTAGCGGTGGGAGTTCTGGCCTTCGGGCAGCCGGCGGCGCCGGCTCGCGGCGGAGGGCGGGGACGTGGTCCCACCGTGGTATCTCCGGAGGTGATGCCCGATGGACGGGTGGCGTTCCGCATTCTGGCACCGAAGGCCGAGAAGGTCTCGCTGAGCGCGAACGATATTTCGGTGCTGTTCTCAGGCGGCGGCGCGGGCGCGATTGCCGGGACCAACATCGAGACGCAGATGCCGCCCGAGAAATTGCCGCCGGGATGGCCGGAGTTTACCAAGAATGAATCCGGCATCTGGGAGGCCACAGTTGGACCGCTGCCTCCGGGCGCCTACCGTTATATCTTCGTGGTAGACGGCGTGCACACGCTCGACCCGGTGAACACACACACCGCCGAATCGCTCACCAATGACTGGAGCCTGTTCACGGTTCCAGGCGTGGAGTTGATGGACACCAACCAAGTGCCGCACGGCGCGGTGGCGGAGATTTTCTATTACTCGCAGGTGCTCAAGACCACGCGCCGCATGCACGTCTATACGCCGCCGGGGTATGAAGCAGGTAACACCAAGTATCCGGTGTTCTACCTGCTGCACGGCGCGGGCGATACCGACGACGCGTGGACTTCAGTGGGGCGCGCGGGATTCATCTTCGACAATATGCTGGCGCAGAAAAAGATGAAGCCGATGATCGTGGTGATGCCGGCCGGGCACCAGCCGGGCATTGCGTTCGGCGCGCCGCCCCCAGCCGAAATGGCGCCGACGGTGAATCCGTTCACCAACGAGTTCATCACCGACATGGTGCCTTATGTGGAAAAGCACTACCGCACGATCAACGACCGGCAGCATCGCGCGATCGCGGGACTCTCGATGGGCGGCACCCAGACGATGGACATCGCGTTTACGCATCTGGGGATGTTCGCGCAGATCGGTGTGTTCAGTTCCGGTGCGGTGCTCGGCGGCGGGCGCGGACGCGGGCCGGCCAGTGCGACCCCTGCGCCTCCACGGCCCGATTGGGAAGCGACGCACGCGGCGGATCTGGACAATGCTGCCTTAAAAAAAGGCACGAAGCTGATCTGGCTGAGTACCGGCAAGGACGACGGCCTGATCGCGGCCACCAAGGCGACGGTGGATATTCTCAAGAAGCATGGATTCGAGCCGGTGTTTATCGAGAGTCCAGGCGCGCATAGCTGGTTCAATTGGCGGAATTATCTGATGGAGTTCACGCCGAAATTGTTCCAGTAAATCTCTCGCACGCCAGGCAGTCTATCGCCATTCGAAATTGCGCATCGTCCGCGATTGGCGTATTCTAGACGTACTGCACTCATCCCGTCGCAGCCCGTGCCCTAGTCGGCACCACTCTCGTGAGCGCTGCTAAATCATTGGCAAATTAAAGAGGTGGCACGTCCTGGCAGGTCAGGACCCGGCTCGCCTGCCTCTTTCCCTCGATTCTCACGAGACAGATGCGGTATATGCTTGACCCCGAGAGCCGCCAAGCCCCGAGCGTATGCGCGACGCACTGCCCATACTGCTCGCTGCAATGCGGCATGCACCTCCACTCAATCGATTCCGTCACGTGGACGGTGGGCTCGCGCGAATTCCCCACTAATCGCGGCGGCTTATGTCAAAAAGGCTGGAGCGCGGCAGAATTACTATCCCATCCCGATCGCCTGACCGCGCCGTTGCTGCGGGAGCGCCGGAGCGAACCTCTGCGGCGGGCGACCTGGGAGGAAGCGCTGGAGCGCGTTCGGGCAAGTATCGAGAGTACCCAGCAGCGGCACGGCAGGGACGCGGTGGGGGTGTTTGGCGGAGGCAGCCTCACCAATGAGAAAGCTTACTTACTGGGTAAGTTCGCGCGCGTCGCGCTGAGAACTTCGCAGATCGATTACAACGGGCGCTTTTGCATGTCCTCGGCGGCGGCGGCAAACCTGAAAGCCTTCGGGATCGATCGCGGACTGCCCTTCCCCTTGTCGGATATACCGCACGCCCAGACCGTCCTGTTGGTTGGCAGCAACCTCTCGGAAACCATGCCCCCGGTGATGCAGTATTTCCAGGAGCAAAAGGCACGTGGCGGAGCGTTGATCGTGGTTGACCCGCGGGCAACGGCGACATCGGCCACCGCGACCCTCCACCTGCAGATCACGCCAGGCACGGACGCTGCGCTGGCCAACGGCCTGCTGTACATCGCAATGAAGGAGAGCTACCTAGACCCGGACTTCATCGCCCAACGCACTCAGGATTTCGAACTGGCTCGCCGGACCGCATCCAGCTACTGGCCGGCGCGCGTGGAACGGATCACGGGAATCTCCGAGCGGGAACTGCAGCGGGCCGGCAAACTACTGGGCGAGGCCCGCACAGCGATGATTCTTACCTCGCGCGGACCGGAACAGCAGAGCAATGGGGTTCAGAACGTGTTGGCGTTCATCAACCTCGCGCTGGCGCTCGGCAAGGCGGGAAAGCCGTATTGCGGCTATGGTTGCATCACCGGCCAAGGCAACGGCCAGGGCGGCCGCGAGCATGGCCAGAAGGCAGACCAGCTGCCCGGTTACCGGCGCCTCGATCATCCGCCCGATCGCGCCCATATCGCCCAGGTCTGGGGCATCGACGAGAGCGATTTGCCAACGCCGGGACACTCCGCTTACGAAATGCTGGACTCCATGGGCACCGAGGGTGGCGTGCGCGCCCTGCTGGTGTTCGGATCGAACATGGCGATCTCCGCTCCGCGCGCCGGCCACATCGAAGAACGCCTGTACGCCCTGGATTTCCTGATGGTGTCGGATTTCTTTCTCTCCGAGACCGCGGCGCGGGCCGACGTGGTCCTTCCCGCGGCGCAATGGGCGGAAGAGGAAGGCACCATGACCAATCTGGAGGGCCGTGTTCTGCTGCGTCAAAAGGCCGCCGAGCCGCCCATCGGCGTTCGCACCGATTTGCAGGTACTTGCGGAGCTGGCCGGCCGGCTTGGCTGCGGAGGTAAATTTCCGTGCGAAGCGCCGGCGGTCTTCGAAGAATTGCGCCGCGCCACTGCCGGAGGAGCGGCCGATTATTCCGGCATCACTTATGAAAGAATCCGCCGCGAGGACGGGGTCTTCTGGCCGTGCCCGTCTGAAAACCATGGCGGGACTCCGCGCATGTTTCTGGATCGCTTCGCAACGCCCGATGGCCGCGCAAGATTCCACGCGGCGGAGTTCCTGCCAGCCGCCGAGGAACCGGATGGAGATTATCCGCTGTATCTCACCACGGGACGCATCATGGCCCAGTATCAGTCCGGCACGCAGACGCGGCGGTTGCCGTCGCTCATGCAGTCTGCGCCCGAATCGTTCGTGCAGATTCACCCGTCCATGGCGCGTACTTACGGGGTGACGGACGGCGAGTGGGTCCGGCTCACTACGCGGCGCGGGACCGCCCTGGTACGCGCGAAACTCAGCGCCGCCATCCGCATGGACACGCTGTTTGTACCCTTTCATTTTCCGGGAAGCGGGCGAGCGAACCTATTGACCAACCCGGCACTCGATCCTGTTTCGAAAATGCCGGAGTTCAAAGTATGCGCGGTTCGTCTCGACAAGGAACAACAATGCTAGACAATGCGGCCGCGGAGAGGATCGATCCGGTGCTTGTCCGCAACGAAAAGCCAACGCGCTAGTTCCCGGGCGGGGCCAACGGCGGAGATTCTATGACCGAAAACAAACGCAAACTTGTAGTGATCGGCAACGGCATGGCAGGCGCCCGCACGGTAGAAGAGATTCTGGCGCGCGGCGGCGGCAGCCTGTTCGACATCACCATGTTCGGGGACGAGCCGACCGGGAACTACAATCGCATTCTGCTGTCGAACGTGCTCAACGGTTCGTATAGAGAAGACGAGATCTTCCTCAATCCGCTCGAGTGGTACCGGCAGAACGGGATCCGGTTGCTGGCAGGTACGCGCGCCGCGGGAATCCTGCGCCGCGCCAGGCTGGTCTATGCCGAAAACGGAACTCCCGAGCCCTATGACAAGCTGATCATCGCGACCGGCAGCCGGCCGTTCCTGCCGACCATGGAAGGAATCAAAATGCCCGACGGCAAATTCAAGCCCGGCGTGTTTGTCTTCCGCACGCTGGAGGACTGCCGAGGGATCGCCGCATACGCCCAGGGAAAGAAAAGCGCTGCCGTGATTGGAGGAGGCCTGCTGGGACTGGAGGCGGCGCGCGGCCTGCAAAACTTTGGGCTGGAAGTCAACGTCGTCCATCTGGGCGGCCATCTTATGCCGCAGCAACTGGACCCGAGCGCGGGCGCCATCCTCAAAACGAGCATGGAAAACCTCGGTGTAAAAGTGCTGCTCAAGAAAAACACGACGGCCATTCTGGGGCAGGATCGCGTGCTCGGGCTGCGCTTCTCCGATGGGCACACGCTGGAATGCGACATGGTCGTGATTTCCGCCGGCATCAAGGCCAACTGGGAAATCGCCGCGGGGTGCGGCCTGCCGATCGAACGCGGCATTTTGGTGGACGATCAGATGCGCACTGACGATCGCGATATTTACGCGGTCGGCGAATGCGCCCAGCATCGCGGTGTGACTTACGGGTTGGTGGCGCCGCTCTGGGAACAGGCCAAAGTACTGGCCGATTACATCACAGAAAGAAACCGCCACGCGGCGTATCACGGGTCCAAGACGGCGACCAAGCTGAAAGTGATGGGCGTGGAAGTGGCGTCCATGGGAATCGTGGAGCCGCGCGATCCCGAAGATGAAGTGGTACAGTTCTGCGAACCGAAGCGAGGGACTTACAAGAAGCTCATTATTCGCGAAGGCCGGCTGGTAGGCGGCATCCTGCTGGGCGATATCAGCAAAGCAGCCTACTTGATGCAGGCGTTCGACCGCAATACGCCGCTGCCGGAAGAGAGGCTGCAACTGCTCTTCGATATCGGCGACCCGCCCAAGCAGGTGACGTTCGAGGAGATGAACGCGGCCACGCAGATCTGCAACTGCAATGGCGTCAGCAAGGGCACGATTGTGGCTTGTGTGAAGAACGGCAAGCGCAGTGGGAAAGCCGTGATGGACGCCACGCGCGCCGGCATGGGATGCGGCTCCTGCAAGGCCATGGTCAACGATATTGTGGCCTGGGCATGTGGAGGCGAGACAGAAGAAGATGCCTCCGTACACTATTATGTTCCCGGCGTTCCCCTGACCAAAACGGAATTGATTCGGGCCATTCAGGAGCGCGGGCTGCGGTCTGTCTCCGCCGTTTTCGACTATCTGGCCGGCGGGAAAGAAGACGCCGCCAGCAAACCTGGGCTGGCCTCCCTCTTGAAGACGCTTTGGCATGACGAATATGAGGATGAATTGGATGCCCGTTTCATCAACGAACGGATTCACGCCAACATTCAGAAAGACGGGACATTCTCGGTGGTGCCGCAGATCCCCGGCGGGATCACCAACCCGGCGCAATTGCGGCGCATCGCCGACGTCGCCGAACGGTATCATGTGCCGCTCATCAAGCTGACTGGCGGCCAGCGAATCGACCTGCTGGGCCTGCGAAAAGAGGATCTGCCCAATGTCTGGCGCGATCTCGATATGCCTTCCGGCTACGCCTATGGCAAGAGCTACCGAACCTGCAAGAGTTGCGTCGGATCGGACTTCTGCCGGTTCGGGCTAGGCGATAGCATCTCGCTCGCCCTTCGCATCGAACGCGAATTTCAGGGAATCGACAGCCCACACAAAATGAAGCTGGCCACGGCCGGATGTCCGCGCAACTGTTCGGAAGCTATGGTCAAAGACCTGGGAGCGGTGGCCGTGGAAGGCGGTAAGTGGGAAATCTATATCGGCGGCGCAGCCGGCTCCTCGGTGCGCAAGGGAGATGTGTTGGGGACGGTGAATAGCGAAAACGACGTCCTGCTCTTCATGGGCCGTTTCATACAGTACTATCGCGAAAACGCCAAATACCTGGAGCGGACGCACGGCTTTGTGCGGCGCCTCGGCATCGACAAGATTCGCGCAGTGGTGATGGAGGATAGCGAAGGCATTGCAGAGCGTCTCGACCGGGAAATCGCGTCGTCCAAGGCTGCTTATAAAGATCCGTGGAAGACAGCATGGCCGGAGCCCGGCGAGAATCGATTCTCGTCACTGCTGCCGGTGCTGTCATGATCCCTGCCATGGCGGAATTCAAACTGTGCGCGCTCAGCGCGATCCCCCCGGGCGAAGGGCGCAACTTCGCTGTACAGGGTGAAACGATCGCGGTCTTCCGCGCACGCTCGGGCGAAGTATTCGCGGTGCAGGCGGCGTGCCCCCATCGCGGCGGTCCGCTGGCCGACGGTCTATTGGGCGGTTCCACGCTGATTTGCCCGCTTCACGCGTGGAAATTCGACCTCTCTACCGGCGATGTGCTGTTTGGCGACTGCGGGCTCCAGAAATATCCGGTGGCGATCGACGATGACGGCCAGATTGTGCTGCGCGTGAAGGCGTGAACGTCTGCCACAAGAGTACGCAGATCAAACTGCGGGATTTTCAGAGCATCGCCGCGGAACTGCACCTGACCAAGGCACAGGTGGGCAACACGACGATCGCTTCGGCTGCCATTACGATCCTGGTTCGGATGTTGGTTGGATGGCGGGAGCGGCGATCTCCCATGGCACTGTAACTCGCCATCGGTCCGAACGGTCGCCAGGGTTCCGCACCGATATGAGGTCAAGTGAAGCGGTGTTCAGGCGAGGCCTTTTGCGTACAACGCCAGCAGGCGGCCCCATGCTTTTTCGGCCTGCGCCTCATTGTAGACCCGCGAATCCGGCGGGCACCAGCCGTGCGCGGTACCGGCGTACACTTCGATTTCCGCGGGCAGATTCGCTTTGGCGAACGTCTCCTTCATCGCGTCCTTATCGTTGGGCGACTTCTTATCGTCGCTTTCGGCGATGGCGACCAGGAACCGCGCCTTGCTGGTGGCGGCCTGGAGATGCGGACTGTTCGGCGCGGCCGTCACCAGCGATCCACCATGGAAAGAGCCGACTGCCCCCACACGATCGGGAACGGCGGCTGCTGTACGAAACGCCATCGGGCCGCCCATGCAATAGCCTTGCGTGCCCACCTTGCGGTTGCGGGCGACCGACGACTGCTCGTCCAGCCAGCCGATGAAGGCCTTGGCATCGGTCATATGCGTGGTCTCATTGAGAGCTTGCGCGAGCGGCATCAACTGCTGGATCTGCGTGGCGCTGCCCTCGTCCGCGGTGGGGGCTTTCTTGCTGCGGTAGAACGGATTGACCACCAGCACCGAATACCCGGACTCGGCGAGCCGCTTGCCCATCTGGCGGAACGCAGGCCGCAAGCCGAAAATGTCCGGCCACATGAGCACGCCCGCGCCCGAGCCGGCCGAAGGATGGACGAAATAGCAGTCCGCGGAGCCATCGGGCGTTTTCACGATGACGTCCGACTCGGTTACCGTCACAGCGTTGGCAACCCTCGGCAGCATCATCGCCACGCCGGCACCCAGCATGGCGCCGAATTGCTTGCGCGTCACCAGACCGCGCGCTTCGTACTCCTGCCGGTCGTTCTCAAAATGATCCTGATCGCACATGTTTGCTCCCCCTCACAGGCCTTTCGAATTTGCGGACAATGTCGCGCTATCGACATATTGTATATCGGCCATCGCGCCGGGAGATGGGTGACGCAACGGGTTTTGCGTTTCCATCCTGGCTGGCGGGCAGAATCTTTACATCCTGCATGCTTCCGACCTGAAGCGGTGCAAGCCGCCTTCGCCCGCTTGGATCATCCATGGCGGCAAGCGAATCGCGCTACGAAGTGAGCGCCAGGATCAGGCATGGGACGTCGGGTTGATGCTGCCACGCCTGCTCGACGAGGGTTTCGTCTGGCAATGCACGCATGCCACAACACGTCACCGACTGAATTTATCGCGGCGCACACGATGCATTAGTGGAACGGCCGCGCCGCCAGAATCTGGCGCACGTAGTCGAGCGTCTCCGGAATATTCGGCACGGTGCCGGCGGCGTCCACCTTTGCAGGACCGGCGTTATACGCGCCCAGCGCCTTGGGAACGTCGCCTCCATATTTGGAGAGCAGTTGCTTCAGGAAGCGCGCGCCGCCGTCCAGGTTGCTGGCCGCGTCGAAGGGATTGGCGATGCCGAGATCTTCGGCGGTGCCCGGCATCAATTGCATCAAGCCCATCGCACCCTTGGAAGATACGGCGCAGGAACGGTAGCCGGATTCCTGCTTCATCACCGACCGCAGCAGGTCGGGGCTTAAGCCCTCGCGTTCGGCAGTCTCGCCGACCAGCGATTCCACCTGCGGAGCAGGCAGGGGGTCGCAGTCGAAACCCATCGCCATAGCGGTTGGCGGGGGCGCCGGGAGCGAACCCGTCACGCCTCCAAGACTGGCGGCGCGGGGTAACACGAAGAATCCGGCAGAGGCCGCCGCGCCGGTCTGTTTCTGGATGGAAGCCTGCTGCCGGGCCAGTGAATCCTGCATAGCGGCGGCTGCCTGCCGCTGTTTGGCCGCCGCGTCTTGTGCGGACGGTACGGAGGATTGGGCCAAAACCGGACCGGCGAGCAAGGTCAGAAACGTAATCGACGAAACAATGTGTAACGAGCTTCGCATAGATAATTCCTCGAAAATTATGGTCCTACGTCGAAATGACTTCTGGAGGGTAGGTCATGGAAATACCGCGAGTCGATTCTATGGGCGTAAGCGCCGCGGTGAGCCCCCTTACGCAGTCGAGTGATAAAGATATGCCGGTGCACGCAATCGTATCGGCTGTCAACGGAATCAACAAATCGGAATTGATGGGCGAAGGGCGCCAACTTACCTTCACCCGCGATCCTACAACACGCCGGCCGGTCATCCAGATTGTTGACCAGAGCACCGGTGAGGTATTAGACCAGATACCGCCTAAGACGGTACTGGAATTGGCCCAGCAGTTGAAATAGCAGCGTTCCAACGGGAGAAACGCAATCACATGTGGAAAGACGCCTACCTCGATACGCGGGTTTTGTCTGCCGACCCGCTGGAATTGGTTCACATTTTGTACGAGCACACTCTGACGATGGTGGCCGACGCACGCCGCCATCTGGCGCAGGGCAACATCGCCGGCCGGGGACGTTCGATCTCGCGCGCCATTGCTGCCATCGAGGAATTGGATCGGTCGCTGGACCGCGGGATGGATAGCCCGCTGGCGCAGAATCTCGCGTCGTTGTACCACTACATGCGTTCGCGGTTGCTGGCGGCCAACATCCGCCAAGAGGATGCACCGCTGGCGGAGGTGGAAGGGCTGTTGCGGACTTTGGGTGAAGCGTGGAACGCGATTCGCCCGGCCGGACAGGCGGAATCCTTTCACCGTGCAGACGCGCGCCGGGGGGTCCAGGCCTTCGCCGCCGCGCAAGCGGAATATGCGGAGCAGGGCTGGAGCGCGTAAAGACATCAGTCTTTGGCGGAACGCTGCAGGCCGTCGGCGACCATTCGGGCCAAGCCTAAACCGCCATTTTTAGAAATGGCCTGAGCGAAGGCTTCCTGGCCGTATTCCATGGCCGCCGAGGACGACTGATCGTCACCCGTGCCGAGCCATCCGCCTTCGCTATCCTGCATTGACTTCATCATCTGAGCCACCAGCAGAGATTCGAACTGTTTGGCGGCGTTGAGAATCTTGTCCGGGCTGTTTTTCGGCTTGGCGGCCAGGCTGCTGAAATCGGTGGCGGCGGCGGTTGGATCGATCGTCATAAAGACCTCGCTAGATTACTTTGAGCTCGGCGTCCAAAGCGCCCGCGCTCTTCAGATTCTGCAGAATCGAGATGATCTCGCGCGGGGTGGAACCGATGGCGCTGAGTGCGCGCACCAGTTCTTCCACCGTGGCGCCTTCCTTCAGCATCAGATTGCGCGCCGCTTCCTGTTTGACGGCCACGTTGGTCTGCGGCGTGACGGTGGTCTGTCCGCCGGAGAGCGGCGCCGGCTGCGAAACGTCGTAAGTGGTCTGAATTTCCACGCTCAGATTGCCCTGCATGATGGCCACAGGCGCGATCTTCACGTTCTTGCCCATCACGATGGTGCCGGTGCGCTCGTTGACCACGATCATGGCTTCGCTGTCGGGCTCGACGGTGAGCCCTTCCAGTTCCGCCACAAATTCCGTGGTCCGTTTGGCATATTCGGCGGGGAGCGCCACTGAGATCAAGGCTGGGTTGTCGGCGTGCGCCACATCGCCGAAGTGTTTGTTGACTGCTTCCGCCACGCGCGACGCGGTGGTGAAATCGGCATGTCCTAATTGCAGGCGGATCTGGCTTCCCAGGCTCACTGAAGGCGCACCGCGTTCCACAATGCCGCCATCGGGAATGCGCGATACGGTGGGATGATTGACCGAGGCAGCATTCGAACCCTGTCCGGCGGTGAATCCGCCTAGAACCGTCGGGCCCTGTGCCACCGCGTAAACTTGGCCGTCCGGACCCTTCAGTCCGGTCATGAGCAGCACTCCGCCGGAAAGGCTGGGCGCGTCGCCCATGGCGGCGATGGTCACGTCGATGCGCGAGCCGGGCTGCGCAAAGGGCGGGAGCGTGGCGGTGACGATGACAGCCGCGGTATTCTTCACCTGGATCGTGGTGGGGTCCACCGTGAGGCCCATGCGTTCCAGCAGATTCGCAAGGCTCTGGGCAGAAAAAATAGTTTGCCGGCGGTCGCCGGTGCCTGCCAGGCCAACCACCAGCCCGTATCCCATCAACTGGTTGTCGCGGACGCCTTCCAGGGTGACGAGCTCCTTCAGGCGAACAGCGCCGGTGGCGCCGCAGAGCGGCGCGGCGAAGACGAGGATCGAAGCCAATATTCTCTTCATGGCGTCTCAGAACGGCAGGATGCCGAGCAGCAATCGCCACAGGATGAACGGCCTCCGAATGGCGTCGTTGACCACGCCCTTGCCGTCGATCTTGATTTCCATCTGGGCGATCTGATTGGAAGTGATGATGTTGCCGGCGGTCAAATCGGCCGGCCGGATCACGCCGCGCACAGTCACCTGTTGGTGCTCGGAGTTGACCAGCACGTCCTTGGTGCCTTCGAGAACCAGGTACCCGTTGGGCAGCACGTGCGTGACGCGGGCGCTCAGAGTGGCCGTGATGGTGGACCCGCGCGAGGTGGTGCCGGCGCCGTTCAACGTCTGCGAGCTGGATGTGTTCAAGAGGTTCGAGAGGGCGCCGCCCGGGCTCTTAGGCGCGAGCAGAGAGGTGATGGAACTGGAGGCGGCGGAGGCGCGCGAAGTCTGCGTGGCGCCGGTAGCTACCGCCGATGCCGATTCGTTGACCACGATCGTCACCAGGTCGTCCACTTGCGCGGCGCGCACGTCGCTGCCGAGATCGGTGAGGCGCGATGCGGAGGAAAAGAGCGACCCGGCGGAAGGCTGCACGGGCGCCACGGGCTGCTTGAGCGCATCCTGCAGATACTTGTCGAGCGCGCTCGGCTGGGTGGCTTTCTTCGCCTTCTTGGGCGAGCTGTACGCCGGGGCGGCCATCAGCAGTGCGGCCACCGTCAGACTGAAAAGCTGGATCGGAAAACGCATTCTCAAATTCCTCTCGGGATACCCGCTTCCACCGTGGCTGTGCCTTTGCCGGTGATGCGGGCCTGGAAAGTCTTATTGCTATCGGGATTGCGCACGGAAATGGTGTCGCCGCTGCGCCCCGCGGTAAGCGCGCGCCCGGTAAGCACCAGCAGGGCCGCGCCGCTGCGCACCTCGATCTGCACGGCATCGCCGCGATTGATGTCATTGGGTGCCGTCAGCAGGTCGGGCCGCAGTTCCGTGCCCGCGGCGATCGAGTGAATCGGCGACATGCCGGCAATTTGGGACACGGTAGGCATGCCCTTGCCGGCCACGGGAAAACAGGTGGTTGCGGTGGCGCGGATCTGCCGCGCGTCGACAGGCCGGCCGGCCTTCAGGCTCTCAGCCGCCGTCAATTTCTGGCACGGCGCGGCGATCTGCACGCGCGCCCAGACGGCGAAGCGTTGGCCCTCGCCGTAAACTACATCGCCCCGCCACAGCACGGGAACTCCCGAACCGGTGGAAGACGGCGTCCCCAGGCTGCTCAAGGGAAACTCGATACGGCCCCTGGGCACGCGTTCGGAAGTCGCTTCTTTGATTTCGATGGCTGCGCCCGGCACTTGAAGCGATTGCTGCATGGCAGCGACGGCGCGGCCGCGGTCGAGCGGCTCCGAAGGCCATTCGAAACAGATATCATCGCCCGACGAGAGCGCCACCCCAAAACGATGCGCCAAGGCGCGCAATTCGGGAGCATGGAAGGTGCGGCGCGCGCCCGGCAGAGGCGCCTGCCCCACCATAGCGTCCGCGGGCGCGGTGCTGAATTCCGGAAGGGCGGCCGCCAGGTCTCGAACCTGGATGCGGTCGCCCTCCACCGGGCGGCAGGACGGTTCTTGCGCGGGAGCGAACCACGCTGTCCAGCCGAGCACAACTAGGACCCGGAGCTTCATTGCTTCAGATTGTTGACCTGCTGATACATCTCATCGGCGGCCTTGACCACCTTGGAGTTCGCCTCATAGGCGCGTTGCGCCACGATGAGGTTGATGAACTCGTCCACCACGCTGACGTTGGATTGCTCGGTGTAGCCCTGCATCACCGTGCCGAGGCCTTCGGCGCCGCCTGGATTCGCCACCGTGGGGTCGCCCGAAGCATCGGTCGGCTGGTAGAGATTCTGCCCAAGGCTGGTGAGCCCGGCGGGATTCTGGAACATGGCGAGCTGAATCTGCCCCGCCTGCTGGGAGCTTGTCTGCCCCGGGGTCAGGTAGCTGACAGTGCCATCGGGGGCCACAGTGACGGATTGCGCGTTCGGCGGAATCGTGATCTGCGGGTCGAGCGGATTGCCGCTGGCGTCCACCACGATGCCGTTCTTGTCCATCTGAAACGAACCGTCGCGGGTGTAGGCCAGTTGTCCGGAAGCCAGCTTCACCTGGAAGAATCCGGCGCCCTGGATGGCGATATCGAGCGGGTTGCCGGTCTGGTTCAGGCTGCCCTGCGTGAAGATGATCTCATTGGACGCGGCGCGCGTGCCCAGCCCGAGCTGCAGGCCGGCAGGCACGGTAGTCTGTTGGCCGGCGTTGACGCCAGGCTGGACGATGCTTTGATATAGCAGGTCCTGAAACTGCGGGGTACGCATCTTATAACCGGTGGTATTGGCGTTCGCCAGGTTATTGGCGATGTTATCGACGTTGAGCTGCTGGGCGGTCATGCCGCTGGCGGCGCTATAGAGTGCTCGAATCATGAATTATGTCCCCGATCCCGTAGATTGCTGCAACGCTGGATTGATGACGTTGCCGTCGGCGCCGATCATACTAGCTGGGTAAGTCATGCCCGAAATCGGCGGTCCGACATACCCCGAGGCGAAAGTAGGCATCTGGCCGCCGCCGCTCTGATAATACTGAGTCCAGGCCGAACCCTGATTGATGGTCGACGTGATGTCGGCAGTAAGTTGCGACGCGCCAACCGATCCGGCTTTGGCATAGTAAGCCACGTCCGCGGCATTGAACGTCTGGCCGTTGGGCAACTGGATAAAATTCGCCAGCGGCTCCGACCATCCTTTGTCCTGCCCGAAGGGCGGCATCTTCACTACCGATCCGCCCAGTAACTGCGCCATCTGAGTGGCCGTCTGGTCGGAGGCGTAATAGAAGCTCGGCATATAGTCGGTCCCCGCGGGAGTAATTTCCTGTAACTGCGAGGGGCTACTCTCATAACTAGGCTGGAAGGATCCGTTCATGATAGCGGTGACCAGCGATTCCACCCCGGGAGTCGCAGTTGGAGTAGAGGTCGCGGCCGCGGTGGTCGCCGTAGTCGCTGTGGTCGCCGTGGTCGCCGTCGAGGGGGACGCGGCGGTGGCCGCAGATGAGGTGGAACTGGCGACGGTGGTGCTCGCCCCGGTCGACGTGGCCGTGGTGCCGGTCGCGCCAGCGGTGCTGCCGGTCGAGGGGCTGTCGGATACCGTATTGGTGGTTGTACCGGTAGTCAGAGGGTCGCGCTCAACGGTCACCACTTTGGCAGTCGCGGTAGAGATGGCGGTACTGAAAGAGCCGCGCGTGTTAGCCACGGGAACGGTCGCGGTCTTCGCGGCGGTCTTCGCAGCGGCAGGGGCGGCCTGGCCCCAATCGGTACCGCCGAAGATCTCCGCGAAGTTCGATTTCGTACCTTCCGTCTGAGAGGCCTGCGCGGTGGCTGCCTGGTTGCGGCGAAGTTCGGCGGCCTGTTGCAGGGCCATTGCCGTAGCTGCACTGCTTGGATGAGTTACGCGAGTCATCATCTACTTACTCCTTACTGTCGCGGCGGGCGTCAGGCGCCTACGCGCGCGACCTCCTGAATGGTCTTCATGTCCATGTCGTTGCTGACCCCCACGGCTTTCTGCAGCATTTCGAACTGGCGCATTACCCCCACCAGTCGCATGGCGGCATCGGCCACGGGGACGTTGGAACCTTCGAGTTTGCCCTGTTGCACGGACACGTTGGTGGCCGCGACGGCAGGGTTCTTGGTATCGGTGTTTTGAAAGCAGGTGGCGCCCATCTTGCGCAGTGAGTTAGTCGACTTAAACGACACTACGCCGATCTGTCCGACGGATTGGCCACCCTGCTGCACCGTGCCATCGGGCAGAATGTTGATTGGTTTGTTCGGTGCGATCTGGATAGGGCCACCCGCGGCGCTATGCAAAGGATAGTTGTCGCTGGTGGCCAGTTGGCCGGAGGCGAGCACTTTCAGATTTCCAGCGCGTGTATATAGGGTGCCGTTGGGACCGCTCACGGCAAGAAAGCCGTTGCCCTGCAGTGCCACATCGAGCGGGTTGCCGGTTTCGGTGACGGTCCCCTGGGAGAAATCGGTCCACTGCTTTTCGACGGTGGGAAGGGTATTGCTGGCCCCACCATTAATAGGGTCGTCGGAATCGGAGGACGAATAGGTGCCGTAGAACTCCAGGTCGCGCTTGAAACCGGAGGTTGCGGTATTAGCCAGATTATTGGCAAGCAGATCGAGGGACTGCATTCGGGACCGCAAACCGCTGGCGGCGGCTATGGTGAGATTATCCATAACAGTGCGACTGGCCAGCGTTTGTGCAACTCACTGGCCTAAGTGAGCGCATGAAACTTTCTCTCGAAAGTCATTTAGAAACGGCGATATGTACGAGTAACTGAGCCCGGCTTTCGTCAAAAGTTTGACTCGGCGGCTTGACAGTCAAAACCGTAACACCCCAACCGCGCGCCTATCGGATTGAAAAGATTAGCGGCGCGCGATGGCGGTCCATATGCAATTTCAGGCGGCGTGACCATCGCCTCCGCCCTCCACGCGGCCGCACCTGCCCACGCTCTCGTGGCGGCATTCCGTCCGGTGGAGAACGGCGACAGCGGCAGCAGTTCACCCTTCGCGAGCCAACTCAATGGGCTGACGCAGGCAGCCGGCGACGATAACGACAGAGCCACCCCGCTTCCCAAGACGCCTCTGCCCCAGACCGTCAGCCTCACGAAGTTACCCGCACCACCGGCCGCGACGCCATTGCCTGCAACGCTGGCCGGCAGTCCTCAACAGCAGTCCACGGTCCTCGCGGTGGTATTCGCGCTCCCGCGGCCTGCGTCCAAGCCACTCGAAGGCTCGCGGACCACGCCGCTGCTCCACGGCAAGCACACCGCTTCCACGCAAACACCGATAGTCAAGACCGAAGAGCCGAACCAGACTGCGACCCTCGCCGTGGTCTCCGCTCCCGTGCCGGAGATCGCCGCCCCCACGACGCAGCCCGCGGAACCATCGGCCGATCAAGAAGATTCCGATATTGCCGCCGCGTCCGGGCCTTCACCGGCCGCCCCGCAGGAAGCTCCGCAGGCAGCGCCGCCGCCGGAAACGGCTGCTCCCGCCACGCCGCCGCCTGCACCTGAAATGGCCTTCGCCGCGCGCGTGCAATCGGCAGCGGACACCGACCGTTCCACTTTACCGGCGGAGATGGCATCGGCATCGGCCGTCGCCTCCGCCAATAAGAAGGTAGTCGCGGCCGCGCAGGATGAGGCCGCCGCGCCCGCGGAAACACACGCCATGGCCGCCACCGCTGCCGCCACCGTGGAGCGCGTCTCCACGCCGCCAACGGCAGGCGCGCCCGCCGCCCACAGCGCGGCTCCGGTGCAGCGCGCTGAAGCGCCGGCCGCTGTCAATACCGAAAACAGCCTCAAGCCGGCGACGCCGCTCAAGGACATCTCGATGCAGGTCAACCAGCCGGGCAAAGAGCGCGTGGAAGTCCGCGTGGTGCAGCAGGGGAGCGAAGTTCACGTCTCCGTCCATAGCGCCGACGCTACCCTGAACAGCGGATTGCGCCAGGGCCTTTCCGAATTACAGAGCCGACTGGAAGAGAACGGCTATCGTTCCGAAATGTGGCGGCCGGGCGTCGCTACCGCGCCGGTTGCCGCGGCCGCTTCGGCACAGGCACCCACCAATCACTCCCGCGGCGGCGAAGGGCAGCCGCAGCACGGCGGATCGCAGCAGGAAAGCGGCCGGCGCAATCAGAATCAGTCCAACCAGCCCCGCTGGGTCGAGGAAATGGAATCGAGTCTCGACGCGGGCACGAAATCGACAGGAGGTTTTTATGGCTTCGGCAGTTAATTCAATGGGCAGCAGCTCTAATACGAACACTTCATCGGGAGCGTCCGCGCTGGGCGCCACCGCACCGAGCGAACAGATGTTTCTGCAGCTTCTGGTAGCGCAGCTTCAGAATCAGGATCCCTTGAACCCCACCGACAGCACGCAGTTTGTTTCGCAGTTGGCGCAGTTCAGCGAACTCGAGCAGGTGATGGCGATCCGCACCGACACCGACACGCTCGCCACCGACGCGTCCACGGCCGCCGGCACCGCGACCGGAACGGGCGCCACCAATAATTCATCGAACACGACCACCGGCACCGCGCCGGCGGCCAATTAGAAGCAACCCCAGGAGGCATATAAAACGTTATGGGAACCGCATTCAGCACCGCGTTATCCGCGCTTAACGCCGACTCCACCGCGATCGATGTCGTCGGCAACAACCTCGCGAATCTCAATACCACTGGATTCAAAGCCAGCACAGTGGATTTTTCGGATCTGATGGCTGAACAACTCGGCACCGGCACCAGCAATGGCCAGGTGGGTGTGGGCGTCGGCCAGGTGGCCGCGGTGCAGCAATTCTCGCAGGGTTCCATCACCACCAGCAGTTCCGGGCTGGACGCAGCCATGCAGGGCAACGGCTTTTTCGTGGTCACCGATGCCAACAACAACCAGCTCTACACCCGCGATGGCAGCTTCCAACTGAGCTCCACCGGCGTTCTGCAGACCCAGACGGGGCAGGATGTGCAAGGCTGGATGGCCACTAACGGTGTGGTGAACCCCAACGGAGCCACCACCAACCTCACCATGCCGGTGGGCTCGACCATACCACCCCAGGCCACCGCCAATATGAGTCTGGCCGTCAATCTCAACAGCGCCACCGCCACCAACGGGACCTTCACTTCGCCCATCACCGTCTACGACACGCTCGGCCAGTCCCACACCCTCACCGTGACGTTTACCCAGACCTCGCCGGCAAATTGGAATTACGATGTTGACCTGCCCGCGGCAGACCTTCTGCCCGGCAGTGCCACCAGCGTGGGCAGCGGCGCCCTGTCCTTCGGTCCGAACGGCCAGCTTGTATCCCCGTCACCGGGCGCGCCCATCAGCATCGCTATCGGCAACCTGGCCGACGGCGCCAACACGCAGAACATCAATTGGAATATCTTCGACGCCAGCGGAAACTCCATGGTCACGCAGTACGCGCAGGCCTCCGCCACGTCCAATCCGGTTCAGGACGGATACGCCGCCGGGCAGATTTCGCAAGTCTCCATTCAGAACGGCGGAACCCTGGTGGCCACCTATACCAACGGCCAGCAAGTGACCATGGGACAACTGGCGGTGGCCTCCATCGCCAATCCCAGCAGCCTGGTGCAGGTGGGCGACAACAACCTGCAAGCCTCCGCATCCACCGCCCAGGCAGCCATCGGCGCAGCCGGCACGGGCGGCAACGGCAGCATTCAGGGCGGCGCGCTGGAAGCGTCTACCACCGATATGGCCGCGGAATTCACGCACCTGCTCTCCTATGAGCGCAGCTACCAGGCGGCATCGCGTGTCATCACCACGTCCGACCAGTTGGCGCAAGAGACCGTGAACCTGATCCACTAGTTCACTAAAAAATGGCGCGTCTGTCACAGGTCGGACATTTGCTGGACATCCCGCTGGAAGTGGAGGCGGTGGTGGAAGCCCGCGCGCTGCGCGTCAGCGAGCTATTGGAGTTGGCCGTCGGCAGCCTGGTTGTGACGGGCCGGGCCGCCGGCGAAAACGTCGACGTCTTCGCGGGCCGGACTTTGCTGGGCTCCGGCGAGCTGGCCCGCGCTAACGGACATCGCGTGGTGCGTATGGTGAATTTCAAAGGTAAGAGCTGACATGGAAGAAATTCAGCAGGCGCTGGTAGTGGTGTTCGTCCTCGGTCTGTTGGGCGGAACGCTCTATTGGCTGCGTGGACAGGGGTGGGCAAAATTCAACGGCAAGACAATTGGGCGCGGGGGTGCGCGCCGCATGCAAATCGTGGAGCGGCTGCCGCTCGGCCCGCAGCATTCGCTGCATCTGGTAAATGTGAGTGGCCGCGTGTTGCTGGTCGCGGTCTCGCCGGGGGGCTGTTCGCTGTTGGACGGGGAAGTCCGTTTGGAAGACCGGCCGGTGGAACGATGATGGCCCGTAAGCCCCTGCTGCACGTCTGTTTCGGCATTCTGCTGGTGCTCGTTTTCTGCCTGCCGGCGCATGCCGCTACGCCGGCGCCGCAATCCACATCCGTAATGGGAATCCAACTCTCCAAGAATGGAGAATCGCTCAGCGTGCCTATGCAGATCGTCATTCTGATGACGCTGCTCACGCTGCTGCCTGCGCTGGTGATGTCGATCACGCCGTTCCTGCGCATCACCATCGTGCTGCACTTCCTGCGGCAGGCGCTGGGGACGCAGACCGTTCCGTCGAACCAGGTGCTGGTGGGCATCTCGCTGTTTCTAACGATGCTGGTGATCTCACCGGTCGCTACAGACGTCTACCATAAGGGCTGGGAACCGCTGCAGAGTAACCAACTCACGGTCGACCAGGCGTTCGAAGCCGGCTCCAAACCGCTCAAGGCATTCCTGGTGCGGTTCGCGCGCGAGAAAGACGTCAAGCTGTTCCTTGAGCTCACCAAGTCGCCCGCGCCGCATACGCCCGAAGACCTGGACCTGCGCATTCTCATTCCGGCCTATATCCTCTCTGAGCTGAAGGCCGGTTTCCAGATTGGCGCGGTGTTGTACCTCCCGTTCCTGATTATCGACATGGTGGTGGCATCGGTGACGCTCTCCATCGGGATGGTGCAGTTGCCTCCCGTGATGCTGTCCGCTCCCTTCAAAATTCTCCTCTTCGTGCTGGCCGACGGTTGGAATCTGGTGATCGGCTCGCTGATGAAAGGCTTCTACGCATGACCCCCGAGTTCGCCGTTCAAATCGTTCGCGAAGCCCTGATGACAGCCTTCTGGCTGGCCCTACCGCTGCTCGCCGTCGGCTTCGTGATGGGGATCCTGGTCAGCCTTGTCCAGATCGTCACCTCCATTCAGGACACCGCCTTCAACGCCATTCCGCGGCTGCTGGTTTTTCTCGGCGCCTTCATGCTGGCGCTGCCGTGGATGCTGCACCGCATGAGCAGTTACACCGTCGGCATTCTGGGGAACCTGAGCCGGTATGGGCGGTAACCTGCTCGTCTCCACGGCGACGCTGCTCGGTTTTCTGTTGACACTGGCTCGCGTGGCCGGCGTTTTTGTTTTTGTGCCGATGCCCGGCATCGGCGGCGTGATCAATCCCGCACGCGTGATTCTGACGATGGGGATTACGATTGCGCTGTTTCCCTTGTGGCCGCATATCGCCGTCTATCCTTCCGCCGGTACGCTGGTAATGTGGCTTCTGGTGGAGGCCGCCCTGGGCATCGGTATCGGACTCTCCGTGGCCTTCATCACGGAAGCCTTCTCCATGGGCGCCCAGACCATGAGCCTGCAAGCCGGGTACGCCTTCGCCTCCACTTTCGATCCCAATACGCAGGCCGACTCCGGCGTGGTGGTGGTGCTCCTGCAGATTGTCTGCGGCCTGCTGTTCTTCACCACCGGCCTCGACCGCGAAGTGATCCGCATCTTCGCCCGCAGTCTGGAGATCTATCCCGCGGGCTCCTTCCTGCTCACGCGCGATGCCGCCACGCAACTGTTATCCATGGGATCGACCATCTTCTCCACCGGCCTGCGGCTGGCGCTGCCGATCATCGCCGTAATGGTGATGATCGATATTTCGCTGGCGTTGCTGGGACGCGTGAATTCGCAACTGCAACTCACCATCGTGGCGTTCCCGGTGAAGATGCTGATCTTTCTGACTCTGCTGGGATGGCTCGCCGTGCTCTTCCCGGTGCTGTTCCGGGCGCAAAGCGGTGCCATGCTGACCGCCGCGCGGGGGCTGCTGGCGCGATGAGAGCCGGTCCCACCGGCTGCCGGTTGATCCATGGCTGACCAGCAAAAGACCGAACAACCGACACAGCGGCGCCTGAAGAAAGCCCGTGAGGATGGCAACTTCCCCACCGCGCGCATCTTCGTCAACGCCCTGCAATTCGTGGTGTTCGTCTGGCTGCTGCGATCCTGGGGTCCTGCGTGGGTGCAATCTCTGCGCGCCCGCATGGCTTCGCTCCTGCAACACGCTCTCGACCCACGCCTGAGCCCCTCGGAAGTGGTCGCGCTGGGGCTTTTCCTGCTGAAAGACATGATGGTCCCGCTCGGCGTGCTGGGCGCCACCATGATCGCCATCACCATCTCTATCCAGTTCGGCGTCACGCGCATGGGTGTCAGTCTGAAAAAGCTCACACCCGATTTCGGCCGCCTCAACCCCGGCTCGCGCCTGAAAGAGCTGCCGAAACAGAACCTGCCCTCGCTGTTGCAGGCTATCGTCATGATTCCGGCGTTCGGCGGCGCCGTTTACTACCTGGTCTCCGACAATCTGGGCGCTTTCCTCTCGCTTCCCCTGCGCAGTGTCCCCGATGGCATTACGGTGGTGGCCGGCTCCATCCAGACGCTTTTGTGGAAGGCCTCCCTGGTGTTCATTGTGTTCGGCGCGGTGGATCTGGTGCGCCAGAAGCGGCGCTACCAGAACGATCTCAAAATGAGCAAGCAGGACATCCGCGACGAGTTCAAGGAGGTGGAAGGCAATCCGATCATGAAGCAGCGCATTCGCCGCATTCGCCGCGATATGGCCCGCCGCCACATGATGAAGGAGGTCCCGAAGGCCACCTTGGTAATCGTCAACCCCACCCACTACGCGGTGGCGCTGAAGTACTCCATGGATTCCAAGGGCGCCCCCATGGTGGTGGCCAAGGGGAAGAACTACCTGGCTCTGCGGATCCGCAAAATGGCGATCGAGAACCAGGTGCCGCTCATCGAGAATCCGCCGCTGGCGCAGGCGCTCTACAAATCCGTCGATGTAGGCCAGGAGATTCCCGCGCAATTCTATCGCGCCGTGGCTGAAGTGCTGGCATACATCTTCAAGCTGATGAATGGGCGCCGAGTTGCATAACCTTCCTGTACGCCGCTAGAAGTGTCAACGCTTTGACAGCCCGAGGAGCATAGTTTTGGCAGCACAGGCAAAAGCCATCCCGGCGCCCGCCCCATGGAGGCTGGCATTCGTCAACTGGAAAGAGCTGGGCGTTCCCATCGCCGTTCTCGGCGTGGTGATCGCGCTCATCACCCCCCTGCCGGGCATGATGCTCGACGCCCTCATCGTCATCGACATCATGATGTCGGTGGTGGTGATGATGGTCGCCATGTACATCCGCAAGCCGGTGGAATTCAGCGTCTTCCCCACCACCCTGCTGCTGCTCACGCTCTTCCGCCTGTCCCTCAGCATCTCCGCCACCCGTTTGATTCTGATGAACGGCAACGGCGGCACCAGCGCGGCCGGCGACGTCATCCAGGCCTTCGGCAACTTCGTAGTGGGCGGCAATTACATCATCGGAACGGTGATCTTCCTGGTGCTCATCGCCATCCAGTACGTGGTGATCAACCATGGCGCGGTGCGCATATCGGAAGTGACCGCGCGCTTCACCCTGGACGCCCTGCCGGGCAAGCAGATGTCCATCGATTCCGACCTCAGCTCCGGCTTGATCGACGAGACCGAAGCCCGCAAGCGCCGCAAAGACCTGGCACGCGAGGCCGAATTCTACGGCGCCATGGACGGCGCGTCGCGCTTTACGCAGCGCGATGCCGTGGCCGCCATCCTGATCACCGGCATCAACATCATCGCCGGCTTCCTGATCGGCGTCCTGCAGCACGGCATGGATTTGAGCAAAGCGCTGCAAACGTACACCGTGCTCACCATCGGCGACGGACTGGTCACAGTGATCCCCGCGCTCATGATTTCGATTTCGGGCGGCCTGATCGTCACCCGCGCCAGTTCCGACGACCGTCTGGGCGCCGACTTCGCCCGCCAGTTGTTCGGCAGTCCGCAGCCGTTGTTCCTGGCGAGCGGCGTGGTCCTGGTGCTGGCTGCGTTTCCCGGCCTGCCGACCATTCCGTTCCTGGTGCTCGGGTCGGGCCTTGCCTATGGCGCCTGGAACATGCGGAAGAAGCAGGCCGCCGCCGAGAAAACCGCCGCCGTCGCCAAGCCGGCCGCCGCCAAAGACAACATCGACGCGCTTCTCAAAGTGGAGCCGCTGGCGATTGAGATGGGGCTCGGGCTGGTGAAATACGTGGGCGGCGGGCAGGAATCGCCGCTCATTAAACGCATCGGCGGCATCCGCAAACAGATCGCTTCCGAGCTGGGCTTCGTGCTCGGTCCGGTGCGCGTGGTGGACAATGTCGGGCTCAAGGCGCACGAATATGTAATCTCGCTCAAGGGCGCGGAAGTCGCCCGCTATGAGCTGCCGGCGGGTTGCGAACTCGCCATTCCGGTGGGGAAAGTAGAGCCACCGGCGGGCGGCAAGCCGACCAAGGAACCGGCCTTCGGCATGACCGGCTGGTGGGTGCCGGCGGAACAGGCCGAAGCTGCCCGCCGCGGCGGATACACCGTAGTAGACGCGGTCAGCGTGCTCGGTACGCATCTGGCCGAATTGATCCGCCGCTATGCGCAGGAGCTGTTCTCTCGCCAGGACGCCAAGAAGTTTCTGGATCGCGTCTCCATCGACAATCCCAAAGTGGTGGAAGACCTGGTGCCCAAGCTGCTGCCGCTCTCGGCCGTGCAGCGCGTGCTGCAGAACCTGCTGCGCGAGCGCGTCTCCATCCGCGACGCCGTTACCATTCTGGAAGCGCTCAGCGAAGCCGCGGTCACCACGCGCAATCCTGTGCTGCTCACCGAATATGTGCGCCAGGCGCTGCGCCGCACGGTGGTGAAGCCTTTCCTGAGCCCCGTAGGCGACCTGCCGGCCTACCTGCTGGATACGCAATTGGAACAGACGGTGGAATCCACCGTGCAGCACGGCGAGCAGAACAGCCATCTGACGCTGGCGCCGCCCGCCATTCGTGACCTGCTGCAACGCATCAACAGCAAAACCGGCACTCCGGAGACGCCCACCGCGGTGATCGCCGGGTCGGGTGCGCGATTCTTCTTGCGCCAGATGGTGGAACCCAGCAATCGTAATTTATTTTTTGTGTCGCATAACGAAGTACCGATGGAAGTCAAAATCATTTCCCAGGGAGTCATCCAATAACCATGCCCAACGCTGCAAAATCAGGCAATCTTTACGTGAAATCATTCTTCGCCGCTTCTGTTCCCGCCGCCATGGAACAGGCACGGCGTGAGTTGGGAGCCGACGCGCTGCTGTTGAACTCGCGCGAGGCGCCTGCGGAAGCGCGCCACCTGGGCGAATATGAAGTCGTCTTCGGCGCGTGGCCCGAACTACAGTTCGCGACACCGGCGGCGCCCGTCGCCACCGCCGCGCCGCCTGTGCCCGCGCCGGCGCCGGCCGCTCCCGCTCCTCCTTCGCAAGCTGAAGAGGTGCAGCATCGCGTCCACGAGATCCGCCAGATCGTTGGCCGCTTCCGCCCTGCCGCGCCGCCGCGCGTCTCGGGCGAACTGAGCGTGGCCGATACCCTAATCCACAGCGGCGTGGATACTGAACTCGCGCAGGACATCGAACGCGGCGTGCGCCGCCGTCTGGTGAAACCGTCCGTCCTGGATATTGCGCGGCCGCACGGCGCCGGCTCGCCGGAAGTGCAGGCAGCCACCGTCAGCGAACTTGCAAGCCGCGTCGAGGTGCGGCCCGAAATCGGCCGTATTACCGCATTGGTAGGTCCTACGGGCTCGGGAAAGACCACCACGCTGGTCAAACTGGCGGTCAGCGAGTGCCTGCGCCAGGGCCACCCCGTCCGCCTGATCTCAGCCGACAATCTGCGTATCGGCGGCGCCGAGCAGTTGCGCACCTACGCCAACATTCTCGGTGTGCCGTTTCAAGCGGTGGAAAGCACGGTCGCACTGGCACAGGCCATCGACTCCACGCCTGCCAATACCTGGCTGCTGATCGATACACCGGGCTTCAGCGCCGCCCTGCTCGACGACCTTGGCGCCGAACTCTGTACCTTCCTCAGCCGCCGTCAAGATATTGACACGCACGTAGTTTTGACAGCGTCCACGGACCGCGCCGGGCGCGCCCACATCACCGACCGCTTCTCGCGCTTTCGCCCCGGCAAACTGATCTTCACCCGCCTGGACGAGGCAAGTTCCACGGCTACCGTATTTTGCGAGGCTGCGCGCACGCGGATGCCGCTTTCGTTCCTGTGCCACGGGCAGTCCGTACCCGAAGATCTGGCGCCTGCCTCCAAGGAACTGATCGTGGATTCGCTGGTACGCCAATTGCCTCTGTCCCTACAAGCCGTAGCGTAAAGAAACTCCGATGGCCACCGGCCTCCAACACTATCGCCCGTCTGGGAACGAGACTAGCACCGAGCGCGAAGCCCTGGTGCTTGAACACCTGCCACAGGTCTGCCTGATCGCCCGGCGCATTCACGACCGCCTGCCGGACTATATTAGTCTCGACGACCTGATTTCCACCGGCGTGATCGGCCTGATGGCCGCCATCGACAATTACGATGCGACTCTGGGAGTGCAGCTTAATACCTACGCCGAACGGCGTATCCGCGGGGCTATTATCGACAGCCTGCGTGAGATGGATTGGGCGCCGCGCGAGACCAGGCGGCGTTCGAAAGCCATCGAAGCGGCGATTCATCGCGCTAAACAGCGCTTTGGGCGGGAACCTTCGGAGGAGGAAATTGCCGCCGATCTCAACATCGATATCGCCGAATACCAAAAGTGGCTGGCGGAAGTGCAATCGGTGGAGTTAGAGAGGCTGGAATTCGAGCCGGGCGAAAATCCCGGCCGCAATCTGCTGCACTTCATCTCGTCGGGCGAAGATGCCTGGCCGTCGACCGTGGTGGAGCGGAATGAACTGGTCCGCATACTGGCGTTGGCCATCGAGCGCATGCCCAAGGCAGAGCGCACCGTATTGAGCATGTATTACTACGAGGAATTGAATCTGCGCGAAATCGCCGAGGTGATGAAGATGCACCTCTCGCGCATCGCGCAATTGCGCACGCAAGCCATTTTGCGGCTGCGCAGCCACATGGAGCGCGTCTGGCTGACCCAGCCGAGGAGAAGAGTATGAGTGCCGGAAACAGCCAGCCCGGTTCCGCCCTTGACCTGTTATTGGATATCGAACTGCCTGTCACGCTGCGATTCGGGCGCACCCGTATGACCCTGAATGAAGTGCTCGACCTCAGTCGCGGGTCGGTCATCGATTTCGGCCAGGGCGCCGAAGAGCCGGTGGAAGTGATGGTCAACGGCCGCGTGGTAGCGCGCGGCGAAGCGGTGATGGTGCAAGGCAATTACGGCGTGCGCATCTCGCAGATCGAAAGCCGCCGCGATCGCCTGGAACTCGCGCCCGCGCCGGAGGGAGACAAGTAAGTGCAGCTCGATTGGTTGTTGAGTCCTGTAACGTTTTATTCCGGCGCCGCCTTGTGCCTGATCACCAGCCTGGGGCTGTTTGTGAATATGAAACTCGAGATGGCCCGCATGCGCACCGCCGCCATCGCGCCGCCGCCGGTCGACGATGTTGAGGACCCCGCAGTAGCCGGCATGAAGGCGGAAATTGAGCGCCTTCGAGAATCCGTTTCCCGCTTGGAAGAAGTGCGGCCCAGCCAGCCGGCCGGTCCCGGCATCAACCTCACCAAGAGGGCGCAGGTATTGCGGATGCATCGCCGCGGAGAGGCCGCTTCGAGCATCGCCGCCGCCATGGAAATGCCGCCCAATGAAGTCGCACTCCTGCTCAAGGTCCACACCATGACCAGTCCAGGGGAGATGAAGGCCAGCTAACGGGCAGCCAGTTCCTGCCGACGCGGGCTGTAACGGGTCACGATATTCAACCTGTTGCGGTCAATTTGTTCTCCGCCGTCGGGATCACGATATTTCCCCCAAACCATCGTTTAAAAAGCTTCTCGCCGTCAAGGGTTCGCTTCGCCGCGCCTGGCGGCGCTCTTGACTGCTGCGGTCCGTTTTGAACGCGCGACGCTTATGGGAAAAGGCGGTGGGAGAGACTGTCGATTCGAATGTGAGACTGGAGCTTCAGTGGAAGTCGATAAGACCGCTTACTTACGTGCGCGGCTCTGTTACCGCGACGCCTTCGGAGGCCCAGGTCTCTGAGAGCGATTCAACGACGAAGAGAAATGAATCACGCGGAGGCGCAGAGACCTGACCCTCTGCCGCCGATCCTGGCGCGTCCTCTTTACGGACGGCAAAGAAGGATCTTAGACCGCGACTCCCTCAAAGGCTCGCAGCTTCATAATCAGCGTGGTGCGCTTCATGCCGAGCAGTTCCGCGGCGGCCGTCTTATTCCCGCCGGTTTGCGTGAGTGCCTGCTGGAGCATCGCGAGTTGAAAGCGCGTGACGGCGGTTTCGAAGTCCACGCCCTGACTCAGTGGCGCGGACGGGGTGCGCACGTCGATCGACACCACTTTGCGAGCCACGGGCTCGGCCATTCCGAGATCGCGCGGATACAGAATGTCGCGTTCGCCGCAGAGGGCGATGGCCATCTCGACGGAGTTTTCCAACTGCCGCACGTTACCGGGCCAGGAGCAGGCCTTGAGCGATTCCAAGGTCTCAGGCGCCAGGCGGCGCACCGGGATGGCTTCGCGCTGGCAGATCTTCTGCACCAGGTGGTAGACCAACAGGGGAACGTCGCCCTCGCGTTCGCGCAACGCCGGCAATTGCAGCGGCACCACATTCAGGCGGTAATAGAGATCTTCGCGGAAGCGGCCCTGCCGGACCCTTTCCAAGAGGTTGACGTTCGACGCCGCGATCACCCGCACATCCACTTTGATCACTTCCGAACTGCCCAGCCGCTGGAACTCGCGATCCTGCAGGACGCGCAGCAGCTTGGCCTGCATTTCGAGCGGCATGTCGGCGATTTCGTCGAGGAAGAGGGTGCCTTTGTGTGCCTGTTCGAAGCGGCCCACGCGCGTGGTGACCGCGCCCGTGAAGGCGCCTTTGGTGTGGCCGAACATTTCGGCTTCCAGCAGGTGCTCGGGCAGCGCGGTGCAGTTGATGGCGACCATATTTTGATGGGCTCGCGGGCTGGCCAGGTGGATGGCGCGTGCTACCAATTCTTTACCGGTACCCGATTCCCCCGAGATCAATACGGTGCAGCGGCGCGCTCCCACCAGCCGGATGGTGTCGACCACACGCTGCATGGCGGCGCTGTCGCCCACCAGCAGGTCGCGCCAGGATTCGCGCGGGGCAGAGAAGCGCCGGCGCGATTGGCAGCGGCGCTCTTCGGCCGCCTGATCCAGGCACTCCCGCAGAGCGTCCAGGCTGTCGCGATATCCCAGGCAATGGTACGCGCCCGAGCGGTGCAGACGGACGCCTTCGGCGGCGGTCATCTCCAAATCGTAGAAGACCACCGGCAGGAAGCTATCGGCGTCACGCAGCGACTCCAGAATCAGCATGCGATCGCCATCCGGCACCGGACCCTGGACCAGCGCGCAATCCATCTCCTGGTGCGACAGTATCTCATGCGCCCCAGCAAGGTCCGCCACCGCAGTGACATCGAAGTCGGAGAGAGCCAGAGTTACGTCCTGGTCCGTTTGCGGTGCGCTGCCGTGGATCCAGAGGATTTTGGGGGAGGCCATAGAGTTACCAAATTAGCGGCGCGACGGAAATATATTCTAGAGATTATTTGGGTAGCATCGGTTGGCTTGCCATGGTTAACATCGCCTAGGCAACCGGAAGTGGTATTGCGTTTGCTGATGCACAGTGGCAGTCTGATATTGAGCCGGAAAGCCGAAACGCATGAGTATTCAGATCTATAACGATGGTTTGGCAGGCGCGGGGGCATCAGAGGCCGCTCGCACCCAGGACGTGTCGCGCGCCGGTGGCGGCGGACGGCACACTTCCGGTGCGGCCTCGGGCGGAGAAGACCAGGTTGAAATTTCCGCTCTGTCTTCCAGTCTCGCCGCACAGGGGAGCGCACGCTCCGCGCGTGTCGACCAGTTGGCCGCCACCTACCAGAGTGGGAATTATCAAGTGAATTCGCAGGACGTGAGCCGCTCTATAGTGGATCGCGCGCTGCAGGCAGGCGCCGTGGGAGGCGATCAGTCATGACGCCCGCCCCGGCCGTCATGCATCTCGAACGCGCGCGTTTGGGAATACGGCAAGCAATGGCTGGGTGGGACGCGGCCGATCTGGAACGCGTGGAGCAGCACTGTCAAATGCTCTCCACTGCTGTCGGGGACCTGCGGGTTTTCGAGAGCGCCGTTCGTTCCGGCGAGATCCCCTCCACCCCTGAGCTCTGTTCCACCCTTCTGTCCGTTAAGCAGGACGTACAGCAGGCCACTCGCGTAGTGGACGCCTGCGTGGCGTTCCATCGCGGCCTGGCAGCACGCATTGGCGGGGCGCCCCCGGTTTATAACGCGGAAGGTTGCATCACGGAAGAATCCGATGGATTGGAATCCGAAGTGCACGCATGACCGAAGATGCCGAACCTTCTTGCGTCGCTGTCGAATGCCGGAAATGCCATGGACGTCTTTCAGCAGGCGCTGAACGTCATCCAGAACAACGTCAATAATTCCTCTACTCCCGGCTACGCCTCGCAGTCTCTCAATATCACTTCTCAGCCTTTGGTAGTCACCGGCGGGCTCACCGGCGGCGTGGCTTCGCGAGGTTTGCAGGATTCGCGCGACGCCTACGTCGAGGAGCAGGTGCAGTTGCAGACGCAGTCGCTGGGATTGTACACCGCCCAGTCGCAAACCACCGGCACGATCCAGAGCTACTTCGATGTCACCGGCTCCGGCGGTCTTCCGGCTGCCCTCAACAGCCTGCTGAACGCCTTCTCCGCGTGGAGCGTTACGCCCAACGACGCTACCGCGGAACAGACCGTGCTCTCCAGCGCGCAGACGCTCGCCAGTTCGGTCAACGGACTGGCCAATTCGCTCTCCAGCACCTCGCAGCAACTGGACACACAGATCTCGTCCACCGTCACGCAGATCAATAGCATCGCCGGGCAGATTCAGCAGTACAACCAGCAGGAGTTGCAATCGCCGGGCGCCGATCCGGGAGCCGAGGCCAATCTGTACTCCGCCCTCGACGACCTGTCGCAGCTCACCAATTTCAGCACCGTCCAACAGTCCGATGGCACTATCACGGTGATGTTGGGCGGAGGCGACCCGCTGGTCATCGGCACCACCGTGAATCAGCTTTCGTCCTCCTCCGCCGTGCCGGCCAATGCGACCTATCCCAACGCGCCGCCGAGCGCGACGATTACCGACGCCCAGGGCAACGACGTCACCGCACAGATCGACAGCGGCCAATTGGGCGGACTGCTCGACACGCGCAATCGCGTTCTGGGCGGGATGCTGGGGGACGGACAGCAGCAGGGAACGCTCAACCAGTTCGCCCAGGCACTGGCCGACACCGTGAACCAGATTCTGCAATCGGGCACGGTTTCCACCGCGGCGGGCGCGGCTTCCGGCACGGCGCTCTTCACCTACGACGGTTCCAACGCGACCGATGTCGCGGCTACCCTGGCGCTCAATTCCGCCATCACGCCCGCCCAACTCGCTCCCGTGGATTCTTCCGGCAATGCCAATGGCAACGCCAACCAGCTCGCCAACCTGGGGAACGCCGGCAACACCGCGGGCAGCATCAACGGCATGAACCTGGTGCAGTACCTGGCGCAGATTACCAGCGACATCGGCGCCGAAAACCAGACGGCCACCACTAACCAGACCACCCAGCAGCAGGTGGCCGCGCAAGCCACCAGCCTGCGCAATCAGATCTCCGGAGTTTCACTGGATGCGCAAGCCACGAATGTGCTCGCGTTCCAGCGCGCCTATCAGGCCAGCGCGCAGGTACTGACCGTATTGAACTCCATTCTCGACACCACCATGAACATGATGACGGTGAGCGCTTAACGTCACTTAGAGGGATTTTATGTTTCCCAGCATCAGCGGAGCCACCCAGCAATACCTCGCCGACATCGGCCGGACAGAAACGCAACTGCAGAAAACCACGTCGGACGTCACCTCCGGTATCAGCGTCAATCAAGCGTCGGACAACCCCTCGGCGGTCTCCGAAATTCTGCAGGTACAGGCGTCCATTTCCCGCAATCAGCAGATCCAGAACAATCTGGGCAACGTCACCGCCGAAGTGAACACTGCCGATTCGGCGCTACAGACGGCGGTGCAGGCTCTGACCACCGCGCTTACACTGGCATCGCAGGGCGCAACCTCCACTTCCACGGCGGCGTCGCGTGCCACCTTGGCGCAACAGGTGGCCGGCATCCAGCAGACGATGGTCGGCGTCGCGCAGACTACTTTAAACGGCCGCTACATTTTTAGCGGCGACCAGGATTCCCAAGCGCCCTACCAGCTCGATTCCACGCAGCCGGAAGGGGTGCTGCAACTGGCCGCCGGCACGTCCACCCGCACCATCCAGAGCATCGACGGCACGTCCTTCGCGGTGGCCCTGACCGCGCAGCAGATCTTCGATTCCCGTAATCCCGACGGTACACCGGCCAGCGGAAATGTTTTCGCCGCTCTCCAGAATCTGGAGACCGCGCTGACCAATAACGACACCGCCGGCATCACTTCTTCTATCGGTTCGCTGCAGTCCGCCGGCACTTATCTGAACAACCAGCTCGCTTTCTACGGACAGGTGGAGAATCGCGTCCAGGGCGCCACCGACCTGGCGCAGAAATTCCAGACGCAGCAGACCGTCGAACTGAGCAACCTGCGCGATACCGACATCCCGACCGCCGCCGCCGAGCTGACCCAGTTGCAGACCCAACAGCAGGCATCCATGTCGGTGGAAGCCAACATTGAGCAGCAGAAGAATCTGTTCAGCTATCTTGCCTGACGAAAAGAGATCGCGATGACACCCGAACTGCCCGTTGAGGGCGCCAATCCCTCCTACGACGTCTGCACTCCCGACCGCCTGCCGGCCGAGCGCATCGCGTTCGTGGACTCCATTCACCAGCAGTTCCTGCTATCGTTCGGGCTGGCACTGGCAAACTATCTCGATACTCCCGTGAAAGCCACCCCCGTCGGCATCGATCAGTTGCCCGTGACCCGCTTCCTGGAAGACGGCGCCGGCGACGCCTGCGTCGTGGTGCTGGAACTTGCTTCCACGCACGGCCAGGCACTGGTAGGCCTGAGCGCCCGGCTTGTGTTTCACATTCTCGATATTCTGCTGGGCGCGCCCCAGCCTCTTGAACCCGCTCCGAACGATGCTCCCGCTCCCTCCGCCAAGCCCATCACCGAGATTGAACAACACATTCTGCATGAATTCTTCGACGCCCTGGCCAGCTCGCTGACGGGCGCCTGGGAGCCGAGCGGCATCTCCCTGCGCATGGGCTCCGTCACCACGACCGAACAGGCGCGGCGGGCGGCCGATCTCGAAGGCACCGCCCTGGTCCTCAATTGCAATCTGCGCATCCAGGAGCAGGACGATCCTTTTCGCGTGGCAGTGCCGGTTCTCGCCATCCGCCTGGCAGCGCTCGAAAACGAGCAGAAGGCCGCTGCCGAAGTGGCCGGAGAAACGGCTGCCCGCGCCGCCCGTCTGGAAGCTTTAGGCGCCGCGTCGCTGGAAGTGGAGGCGTATCTTGGCGGCTCGTCCATCCGCCTGGGCGATCTGGCAGCGATGCAGAAGGGGCAGATCCTGGTGCTCACGCAACCCGCCGGCTCACAACTGGAATGCGCTATTAACGGCCGGACGAAGTTTCGCGGCGAATGGATCGCTCTTGGCGACCGGCACGGCCTGCAGGTGGATGCGATTGTGGACGATCGCGCCGCGCAGCAGCGCTCGGCGAGCGCCTGAGCATTCTAAAACTGCCGCCGGCTTGCACAGGGCAGCTCGGCAATCCGCCAGCAACTGCGACGCGCGATTGCATTATGCCGCCCCAAAAGAACAGGGGCGCGTGGGGCCGTCTTCGCCGCGGGCGCTCTGTCAATCCGTATAGACGAAACAACTGGCCAGGTGGACCAGCAGGTCGACACACAGGCCCAATTGCGGATCGCTGGAGCGCTCGGCGTACAGATCGCGGCAGTTGCGCATCTGGCTGGCTACCGACTTGAGCAGTTCCAACTGCTCGCAATCGGGGTGCGAGTCTAACGTGGTGGAGATGAATGTACTGCGGTCCAATTCCGCCCGTAGCCTCGGCAGATCGCCACAAACCCAGGCCCGTAAAAGGGATTGTGCCTGACGCACAGCGAGAGAGGGTGAGCGGGAGTCAGTTAGCGGCATCACCACAAACTTATCGTCCAAATCCCGACGATTTCTAGAGGAATTTATTCTCATTTCGATAGAAACTTCACCTGGGCTCACCGATGTGTACAAACGAGTGGGGAAGATGATCTCGGTCACACGTCTCAATCACAAACCCTTGATTCTCAATAGCGATTTGATTGAGCAAATCGAGATGACTCCCGATACCGTGATCAGTTTGACCACGGGCGAGAAGATCATGGTGCTCGAATCATCTGACGAATTGGTGGACAGAATCGTGAACTTCCGGCGATCGATTGCGGCGGATCCATTACTCGCGGCTTGCGTTGCGCCCAGGGTTGCGCCGGGGGAGCCAGATGGCGGACGGTAAAGCGAAAAAGGGAGGCTCCAAACCCGACCTGGCCTCGCTTCTCGGGGTCGTGGTCGGGATCGGCGGCATCGTCGGCGGCATGCTGCTTGAAAAGGGCGAACTGCGCCACCTCTATCAGGTTTCCGCGGCCATCATCGTTCTCGGGGGCACCTTCGGCGCGGTGATGATCACCACTCCCATGAATGTGCTGATGCGCGCCATCAAGCACGCCATGCTGGTCTTCTTCGACAACAGCCAATCGCCCGCGGGCACCATCGAAGAGATCATCGAGTACGCTACCCAGGCGCGTAAACAAGGCATTGTGTCGCTCGAACAGGCGGCGTCCAATGTAGCCGATCCCTTCCTGAAGAAGGCTTTGAACCTGGCCGTCGACGGCATCGAAATGAGCCAGATTCGCAGCATTATGGAACTCGACCTGTCGCTGGTGGAGCACGAAGGCGAGGCCGAAGCCAAGGTATATGAGGCCGCGGGCGGCTACGCGCCGACCATCGGAATCATCGGCGCGGTAATCGGACTGATCCACGTCATGCAGAACCTGGCCGACATCGAAGCGGTCGGCAAGGGCATCGCGGGCGCCTTTGTGGCTACCATTTACGGCGTCGCTTCCGCCAACCTTTTCTTCCTGCCGGCGTGCAGCAAGCTGCGCTCGCGATTTCAGGCGACGATTCAAATGCGCGAACTCATGCTCGAGGGCGTGCTCTCCATCGTGGAAGGCCTGAACCCGAAATTGATTCGCACGAAGCTGGACGCCTACCTCGCGGAACAGCACGGCGGAGGCAAAAAGGCGGCGGCCGCCAGGGGCGGCGCCGGCCAGCCCGTCTCCGCGGAGGGCTAAGCTTTGGCCCGCAAGAAAAAGCACGAGGGGCACGCCAACCACGAGCGATGGCTGGTGTCCTACGCCGATTTCATCACCCTGCTGTTCGCCTTTTTTGTGGTGATGTTCGCCTCCTCGCAAACCGATAAAGCCAAGGCGCGGGCCATCTCCGAGTCGGTTTCGCAGGCGCTCGACAAGGGCGGCATGCAGGCCATGGTGCATGAGGTGCTCGGCGGCACGGTGGACGAAAAAGGCTCGGGCAACGCGCAATTGAAAGGCCCCGGCGGCTCGCAGCCCAAGGATGAACCGAATCCGCCTCCGCCCCCTCCGGATAACAAGGAACTGTTGCCCAAGCTCACGTACCTGACGCAGCAACTCAAGGACGAAATCAAAGCCGGCAAGCTGGAAATCAAAGAAGAAGAGCGCGGCCTGGTAATCAGCCTGAAGCAGGCGGCGTTTTTCCCTTCAGGCGACGATAGCGTCGCACCCGCCACTTATGAGGCACTCGAGAAGATCGCCAAGCTACTGCGCAATTCACCGAGCCCCGTTCGCCTGGAAGGCCACACCGACTCGCGCCCCATCCACACCGACCGTTTTCGCAATAACTGGGAGCTCTCCTCCGCCCGCGGCATCGCCATGCTCGAATTGTTGAGCTCGCACTTCGGAATTCCGTCCAATCGCCTGGCAGTGGTAGGTTACGCCGACACCATGCCCATCGCCTCCAACGCTACCGATGAGGGCCGCAGCCGGAATCGCCGTGTCGACATCGTGATTCTCAACCAGCGGGTGGCGCCGAACTCGGCCGCGTCCGAGCCTCCGCAAGCGCTTAAGCCGTCGCCTGCGCCCAACGCGCCGCAGGCGGCCAGTGCACCGCAGACGTCCAAACCCTCGCCCGTCGGCGCCGCCACGCAGTCTAAGGCCGCCCCTCCGCCGCCTTCCAAAGCGCCTGAAAAAAAGAAGTAACAGTTCGGCCCCGCGATTGCACATAGCGCGGCTTCGAACTTGTTATGCCGCAAATCCGCACTGCTTACTTTGGTGAACTCGACTATAGCGATGGAACGGTCTTTCAGTTCCCGAACGGCTTGCCGGGCTTTGAACAGGAACATGCCTTTCTGTTTTTGCAGCAGCCACATACTCAACCTTTATTATTCCTGCAAAGCCTGACTAATTCCCGCCTGTGTTTCATTCTGCTGCCCATCCTGGTGCTCGATCCCGGCTACGCCGTTAGTCTCGAACCGGACGACGTGACGGCTCTCCGCCTAGCTCCCGGACGGCCGCCGGTGATTGGCGAAGATATCCTCTGCGCGGCCATCGTGAGGCCCGGCGGAGGCGAGGATGGCGAGCCGACCGCCAATCTGATGGCCCCCGTGGTCGTCAACCTGAAGGAACAGATCGGCCTGCAGATCATCCAGTCGGGCTCACCTTATTCTTACCGGCATCCCATCCCACTCGGTAAGGAAGTGGCCTCGTGCTCGTAATGAAACGCCGCGCCGGCGAGAGTTTTACCGTCGGGGACGACATCGAGATCGAGGTGCTGGAAGTGGCCGGCAGCCGCGTGAAACTGGGCATAGTGGCGCCCGACTCGGTGGCCATCGTGCGCAAGGAAGCGCGCGTCACCCGCGAGGAAAATATCACCGCCGCGCAGCCGGTGGCGCCCGACGCGCTGGCCGCGCTGGCGCAAAGATTATGGACCAAAGACCTTCCGGCGTCCCCACCGCCGAAGGGCGCAATTTCTTGACAGGCAGGATGCCTGTCAATTAGATGACACCAGGCCATATCGAAAAATACCTTAGAATCCCCCGGGCCCATGGCGATATGAAGCGGTGAAAGGCAGATACCTCGGGCATCCGTAAATGGAGAACCCGAACCCGGACAGGATGTTCGGGATGTATCTCACAACAGGACGTTAAACTCATGTCTATCTCATTTCAAACCAACGTTGCCTCGATGATCGCGGCAGTGAATCTGAATAACAACAACAACTTTCAGACCAACACCATCACCCAGTTAACTTCTGGCTACCGTATCAATAACTCCGGCGATGACGCTGCCGGCCTGGCGGTCGCCAACGGGTACGCCGCTTCGGTGGCGGAACTCAAACAGGGTATTCTGAACGGCAACCAGGGTGTGAACACTCTGCAGATTATCGATGGCGGTCTCAGCAACATCAGCACCATGCTGAACCGCATGCAAACGCTCGCAACCGAGTCGGCCACCACCACATTCACCGGAAACCGCGCCACTCTGAATCAGGAATATCAGACGCTCATCGGTGAAATTAACCGTGAAGCCGGCAACGTCGGTCTGGGTTCGACGAACTCCACCAACGCCTCGGACATCTCTGTGTTCATCGGCGGCGGACAGACCTCCCAGTCGGGCTCGGCGGTCAGCATCAATCTGACCGGTGGCCTGGTAGACGCGACTGCGCTGGGTCTCACCGGAACCAATGTTGGCGGCGCATCTCCCGTCACCATCGGTACCGTGCAAAACGGCCTCATCGCCGACGGCGATACCGAAACGTATACCGTGGACACCGCCCAGGGAAGCGCCACATTTGGCATCACGGGTCAGTCCGGCGATACCTCTGCCTCTCAGCTGTCCCGCCTCAACGCCGATCTCGGCACTCTGGGCATCCAGGCCAGCCTCGATTCCAGCGGCAAGTTGGCCTTCAGTTCCCCCGGAGCTTTCAACGTCAGCGTCACTGGCGGCACGGGAGCCGGCTTAGCAGCTGCGGCCACCACTACCATTGGCAACCAGATCAACACCTCGCTGAATAATTCGACCATCAGCTACGTGACTGCCGACGCCGCCCCCACCGTCTACACGATTACCGAAGGCGCCAACAAGGCCACCGTTACCGTGCCCGTGGGTTTAACCGACGACAGCCAGGTGCTGAGCACCATCAACTCTCAACTGCAGTCCGCTGGGATCACGGATCTCTCCGCCGTCGCTAGCGGAACCGCCGGAACCTATAGCTTGCAGGGCGCGAGTTCCTACACTGTTTCGGAGACGGGCGGAACCGGCACACCCTCCGCGGTTACCGCGGCAGTCAGCGGTAGCGGCGCACTGGATGCGATCAACGCCGTCACGGCCGCCGTGCAGTTGCTCGGTAAAGTTCAAGGTACCGTTGGGGCAGGCGAAAACGACCTCAACTATGCCATCGGTCTGGCCAACTCCCAGATCACCAACTTCTCGGCCACGGAATCGAGCATTCGCGACGCCGACGTCGCCACCGAAGCGGCCAACCTGACCAAAGCCCAGGTGTTGGAGCAGGCCTCGGTCGCCGCCATGGCGCAAGCGAATTCCGCTCCCCAGGCGGTCTTGTCGCTGCTGAAGGCGTAAAAGACCTTCTAACAGCAGATCCAACTTAAGAATGAGGACATTCATGTTGCAAAATTGCAGTTCCAAAACTCTTCTCCTCGGCGCCATCTCATTGGCGCTCCTGGCAGGCACTGCCAACGCCCAGGTAACTACTTGCACGTCGCCGCTCGCTTTCACGTATCAAAACGGCGTGGCGACAACCGCACAAAACTGCTCCCTGGCGGACAGCGGCAGCGGAGACACCTACACGGCCGCGGTGGTCTATACGTCGGGAACCAACTGGCTCACCGGCGGTACCGTATCGGTCGCCACCGCCCTGCCCGGATCCTTGTCGTTGAACATCAGCAGCGCCGCTGCATCTTTGATGCTTGCCAGCGGCAGTCCGTACTCCGCCACCATCACCATTACCGATAGCGACACGACAACCGCCACGGTCGTAGTGAACCTGACGGTCGTGCCGCCCATCGGCGCCAGCGCCGGTATCACTGTGGGGGCGCCGGTGTCCTTCGCCTTCACCAAGGGAAGCACCACGGCCAACCAGACTGCCACCATATCGGATGGCGCCAGCAATACTTATACTGCTGGAAGCCCCGCGTATGGAACCGGCGCTACCGGCTGGTTAACCGCCACTGCGACCAACAATACTACGAGCAGCGGTGTACTGACGCTGGCCATCACCCCTTCTGCACTGGCGAGCACGGCCGCCGGACCCTACACCGCGACCGTCCTGCTCACCGATAGCGACGGTTCGACTACTACGGTATATGTCAGCGTGACCGTGTCGTCGCCGCTTTCGGGATCCTCACCGTCCGTAGCCCTGACTTACTCCCAGACGGGCGGCAGTCAGGCGGCAGCGCAGTACGTGCTCACGGTTTCGGGATCGGACTCCGCCGCGGACAGCTATACCATCACCAAGGCCGTAGGTTGCCCCACATGGTTTACCGCCGTGGCCGGCAGCGGATCGGCAAGCTCGACCGCGCCCGACACTGTGACCATGAAAATCACCTCGGCGGCAAATATCTTGGGGTTGCCTTTCACTCCTATCACTACCTGCACTGTCGCTCTCAAATATCAGGGCGTCGCCTTCTCGACGGTGACCTTCACCAGCCTGAATGTCGTCGGGCCCGGGATTTCATCGGCCTCCACCTCGATCTCCCTGAGCTATATCAAGGGCGGCGGCGGAACCAACAGCGTGAGCGCCAGCGTTATGGCCCCGGCTTCTATTTCGGGCGGTCTGGCATTCACGACCAACGTGGCCACAGTGCCGGCCTGGCTGACGCTTACGCCCAGCACCGGTACGGCTACCTCCGGCGGCCTGTCTGTGGCGTTCGCCGTGGTTACGGCAACCACCGCGACCATGGCGGTTGGTAATTACACTGCCAGCATCCACCTGCAATCGACCGGATACGCCGACCTGGTGTTTCCCGTGACCCTCGGGATCTCGAATTCCGGGGCCAGTCTGTCGATGAAGGAAGGCGCCAGCGCCGCCACCATCGCCAGCATTTACACCTGGGGCACCGCCGTGCCGGCCCCCACCGTCACGCCGTATTCCAGTAACGAACCCTTGCCGTTCACAGCGAGTTGCGCCATTGGTGTACAGAACAGCTCTTACACCTCCACCGCTACTTCGTGCCTGTTGAACGCCACCCAGGCCACCGTCGGAGCCCCCTTGGTAGCAGTTGCCTATACCTGGGGTTATCCTTTGGCGCTCACCCTGGATTCCAGCCTTTTCACGCTTCCCGTCGGCACCATCGTCACCGCTACTGTGACGGTCACCCCGACCGGCGGCGCCGGCAGCGGAACTCCGATGACGCTGGCGTACCAATATACGACCGAGATGCCGCCGCCCACCTTCGCCGCGACCACTCCCGTGCTCCCCAGTTCTGTGGCTCAACAGACCGTCAGCGGCACTTCCGTGGCGGTATTGTTGAACGGCACCAATTTCGTCGGGCCGCAGAGTATTGTGGGTGGCGTGGTTTCGCCCACGCTGGTCTACCTGGCCGGTTCGACCACGGCCGTCCCCTCGACCCAGATTACGGTGGTTAGCTCCACCCAGATGCTCGTCACCGTTCCGCAGGCCTCTTTCCCAACCGTCGCCAGCGGCCATACCAGCATCAATCTGTCGATCGGGCTAGCCAACCAGACCGGTACGGCTACTCCCACGGCGGCGACCGTCACTTCCAACCTGGTGGTGACAACCGCACCTGTGGTTTACGCCGTCGCCAGCACCGCTAGCTATAACAACGGCGGTCTGGGATCGGTTCCCGGCTTCGCCCCCTACGAGTTGGTGAGTATCTTCGGCGACAACTTCGGCTACGGCGCTCTGACGCCGAATTTCGCCACCGCTACGGTGAATGTTCAAGACCAGGTGCCCACGTCGTTGCTCGTCAGCGGTTCCGGCACCACCGCCAAAAACCTGAGCGTCACCTTCAAGGACTCCAGCGGACGTACGCCGGTCACCTTCCTGGCGCCTATTCTGTTCGCCAATCAAAACCAGATCAACGCCATCGTACCGTCGGGCCTGACCGTCGGACACACCGTGAGCGTGATCGTAACTTCCGGCGCCAGCACCAACGCCAGCGATGGAATCTACACGGTAAATATCGTTGGCAACGATCCTGGCATCTTCACAGTGGCCTCCGATGGCACCGGCCAGGGCGCCATTCTGAACATCAACGGGTCGACCGGCGCGGAGACAGTCAATTCCTCCACGAACAAAGCGACGGCCGGACAGACCGTGGCCATCTTCATGACTGGTCTCGGCGCTCCCGACAGCATCCACCCGGACGTGAACCTCGCTACTCCGGATACGACGCCGTTCCCCACCGATTGCTCCGCCGTCAGCCTGACCGCCTCTGCTACCATACCCGGGTACATGCAGGTTGGTAATACGGCTAAGGGCACTACCGCCATTGCAGGCTGGACTGCGCCGACCGCGGCATGGACCAGCATCGACGGTGCGGTGATCCAGGGTGAACTCTTCAAGACGAACATCCTGCCGCCATGCATGATCGATCCGATCACCGTAACGTTCGGCACGGGCGGTAGTACGACCACTGCTACCGTAGGTGCAGGCGTGACCTATGCCGGATTTGCGTCCGGCTCCATCGCCGGCCTCTATCAGATCAACGTCACGATTCCGAATGGAACTACCCTCGGAGCCGCCGTGCCGGTGACTGTCACCATCACTCCCGTTGCCACCGGCTTCACCACTCAGGCCGGTGTCACGATGGCCATCCAATAGCAGGAAGCCTCGCTCCAAGCGCCAGTGGTGGGTTACCTGCTGGCGTGAGGAATGGGGGGCCCTGTTGTAGGGATTCTCATCTGGATTACAACGGGGCCGAATCCGAAAGGATTCGGCCCCAGTCTTGCAAAGGTCGCCGTTTATGAGCAGTGCCAGCAGCGCTTCGAGTTCTCTCTCCACCCCCGTCACGTTTAACGGACAGAGCACGTTCTCCAGCTCGTTTCAGCAGGTCTTGCAGCGGGCCGTTTCCATTGCTTCGCTCCCCATGCAGCAGCTCCAGGACGATGTCAGCACCTTGCAGAGCCAGCAGTCTTCGTTGAGCACCTTGGGGGCGACCTTCGATTCGCTCCAAAGCGCGCTGCAGGCGGTCTCCTCGGCGATGACCGGCGATGTTACCGCAACCTCCTCCGACAGTTCCATATTGACGGCAACGACAAGCTCCACCACCCTCCCCGGAACGTACTCCATCGTGGTTGCGGATGTCGGTTCGTCCAGCAACGCGATCAGCAACGCCGGCTCGACGCCGGTGACCGATCCGAGTACCGAAAATATCAGTTCTTCCACCAGCTTCACCCTGACGGTGAACGCCGTGGCCACCACCATCACACCCACCGGCGGCACGCTCGACGATCTGGCCGATGCCATCAACAATGCGAACGCCGGCGTATCGGCCACCATTGTCAATCTGGGCTCCAATGCCAGCCCGGACTATCGCCTGGCGCTCACCAGCACGGAACTCGGCCCGGACAGCATTCAGTTGAACGACGGCACTAACGATCTATTCTCCAGTGTCCAGGAGGGGACCTACGCCCAATACTCGGTGGGCGGAAACAGCACCCTCCTCAGCAGCACGTCCGATCGCGTCACGCTCGCCCCAGGGCTCACCGCCAACCTGATTGGGGCCAACCCCGATGAGACCGTGAAGATCACCGTGGCCGCCAGCGAAAGCAATCTGTCGAATGCGCTCTCCAGTTTCGCCACCGCCTATAACGCGGCCGCAACTGCCGTGACCGGCCAGACCGGACAAAGTGGCGGCGCTCTCGCGGGTCAGAGCTCGGTCTACGAATTGCAGGATGCGTTGAGCCAGATCGCCAACTATACGGGCACATCCGGCTCCGTGCTGGATTTGAGTGACCTGGGTTTCACCTTGAGCAGCAACGGCTCACTCTCTTTCGATTCCTCAACGTTCAATTCGCTCTCCGCTTCGAGTATTCAGCAGTTCCTCGGCGGGCTTTCATCCAGCGGATTTCTGGAACGGGCCAACGACATTCTCTCCGGCGTCGCCGATCCGAGCACCGGCATCCTGGCGACCGAGTACAACAATCTTAATAGCCAAATCGACAACTACAACACCTCTATCGCCAACGACCAGGCCACGGTGAACCTGCTCCAGACCAACCTGCAGCAGCAGTTGTCAGCCGCCGACGCAGCCATCGCGGTGCTGCAGGAGCAAAGCTCGTACTACACCGACCTGTTCCAGACCGAAAACGCCAACAAGATCGCCGGCCTCACCTAGCCACATGACTTCTCCCACGCTCGCTACCCTCGGTTCGGATCTACAGAAGGCCGCCGGCCGCCGCGCTTACGCCGACGTGCAAGTGTTGGCGGTGCGCATCGGCGAGGCGGCCGCCGCCGAGGTCCGCTCCCTGCCCGCCGGCGATGCGGGCATCCGCGAAATGGCGGCGTGGCTGGCCGACCTGTTCCGCCGCACTGAGATTCTGCTGCGCATCGCCCGCGCCTCCCAGGCCGCTGAACTCCGCCGCGTCACCTTTCTGAGGCGCTACCTGCTGCCGCAGCAGGATCGCCGCGCCGCGCGCGTGAAATTGTCACTGTAAGAAAAAGCGATCTGCCCTGTCAAAGCTCTGACAGCGTCAGTGTGTTGACGGAAAAGTGAACTCTTGGCCGGCAGCCGCCAGCCGGAATCGGGCCCGGTACCGAGCAGAAACAAAGCTCATAGCTGACTGCTGACCGCTCATCGCTCACCTCTTCTTCTGGCCCCTCACTTGCACTCTTCCTGTCGCCGTGATCGATCGTCTCACCGACAGCCTCGAACAATACATGAATGTCGTCAGCTTGCGGCAGAAGCTGGTGGCGTCCAACATCGCCAATGCCGACACCCCGGGCTATAAAACACAGGACGTCGACTTTCAGGCCGCCTACCGTTCCGCGCTGGACGGAGGCACGCCCGAGGCGATCCAGGTGGACGGCCTGAAAACCAAGAACGACGGCAACAATGTGGATCTCGACCGCGAAGCGCGCCTGCTGGCCGAGAACGCCATGCGCTTCAGCGTCGCTTCCAACCTGATGCACACCGAAATCAGCCAGGTGAAGGAAGCCATCAGCGGAGGGAAGAGCTCATGAGCCTGTTTTCGGCTCTCACCGTCAGTGCTACCGGCATGGAAGCGCAGCGCACCCGCGCGGCCCTGCTGGTGGAGAACATCGCCAACTCGGAAACCACCCGCACCCCCGAAGGCGGCCCGTATCGCCGCAAGGACGCCATCTTCACCACGCAGGATGTCGGCTCGGCCTTCGGAACGGAAATGGACGCGCAGCTTTCCGGCGCGTCGCTTTCCGGTGTCAGCGTGGCCGGCATCACGGTCGATACCCGCGAGCCCGAAAAACGCTACATGCCGGGCCATCCCGATGCCGATGCCAACGGTTACGTTTCCATGCCGCGCGTCAATCCCGCCGAAGACATGGTCGATCTGGTGGAAGCCAATCGCAGCTACCAGGCGAATGTGTCCGCCATGTCGGCAGTGAAAGACATGATCCAGAAATCCATCGACCTGCTGCGTTAGGAGAAACTCCGTGACCTCGATTGCCAATATCGCGCCGCTCGCTCTTCCGCAACTGACGCCGGCCTCTACGTCCGCCGGCCAGCCGGGCGAGTTCCAGAAGGTCCTCACGGGCGCCATCAACCAGGTGGAATCGCTGAACAACGGCGCTGCCGACTCTGTGCAGAAGTTCCTCAGCGGAGACAACGAAGACCTGCACACTACCATCCTCGCCACCCAGAAAGCCGAGATGGCCTTTCAGCTCGGCCTGCAGGTGCGCAATAAAGTGGTGGACGCGTACCAGGAAATCATGAAAATGCAGATGTAGCGACTGCCCCATCCCATGGACCAATTCCGCAAACTCATCTCCGGGCTGTCGCTCCTTCAGCAAGTCTCCATCCTGGCCGTCGCTGCCCTGGTGGTGGGCGGGCTGGTGACCTTCTCGCACTATCGTCACGAGGGCGATTTCCGTCCGTTATATTCCGGCATGGCTCCGGAAGACGCCGCTACGGTGGTGCAGAAACTGAAGGAATCGGCGGTGGAATACCGTCTGAACGATAACGGCGCTACCGTGCTTGTTCCCTCCGCCAAGCTGGCGGAATCGCGTCTCGCGCTCGCCGCCGCAGGGCTCCCCAAGAGCGGACGCATCGGCTTCGAACTCTTCGACAAGAATAATTTCGGCGCCACCGAATTTGTCGAGCACATCAATTATCAGCGTGCGCTCGAAGGCGAGCTGGAACGTTCGGTGATGAGTCTGGCAGAGGTGGAAGAGGCGCGGGTGCATCTCACCCTGCCCAAAGATTCGGTCTTCATCGATCAGCAGGAGCCGGCCAAGGCCAGCGTAATGGTGAAGCTCAAGCCGGGCGCGCAGATCTCTACACAGAACGTTGTGGCCGTCACCAATCTGGTCGCCAGCGCCGTACAGGGGCTCGCACCGGAAGCCGTTTCCCTGGTCGACATGGACGGCAATCTCCTGAGCAAACCGCGCAAGGCGGCCGCCAACGACGGCTCCGAAATCACCGCCGAATCGCTCGAGGTGCGGCAGCAGATCGAACACGCGCTGGTCAATAAAATCAACGCCACACTGGAGCCGCTGCTGGGCGCCAATCGTTTCCGCGCCGGCGCTTCGGTAGATTGCGACCTTACCAGCGGCGAACAGCAGGAAGAGACGCTCGATCCTTCGAAATCGGTGATGGTCAGTTCGCAAAAGACCGAAGAAGGCGCCGACCATCCAGTGGCCGGTGGCGTCCCGGGCACGGCGTCCAATCTGCCCAACCCGCCAGCCCCGCAGAATAAAACCAACGGCATCGCGCGCCGCACTGAGAACATTACCTACCAGACCAGCCGGACCGTGCGCACCACGCGCATTCCGCAGGGCGTGGTGCGAAGGATGTCCCTGGCCGTGCTGGTGGACCAGACGGTGCAATGGGATGGCGATGGCGCCAATCGCAAAAAAGTGCTGGTGCCGCCCACTCCGGAAACACTCAAGACCATCCGCGACCTGGTGGCCGGCGTCACAGGCTTCGACGAACAGCGCGGCGATCAACTGATTGTCGACAGCCTGCCCTTCGAATCCAGCCTCAACGCGCAGCCGCCGCCCTCCAACCATCCGACCAGCGCGAAGCCGGCCGTCAAGCAGCCGCCGATCCTCGAGTTTTATAACAAATATCGCGACCTCATGTTGCCCGCCGCAGTCGGCATGGTGCTGTTGATCGTGCTGATTGCGGTGGTATTCCGAACCATCCGCAAACCGAAGGCACGGCCCGGCGCGGTCGCCGGTCCCGGTCACGAATTGCAGCCCGGCTCCCATGGCCACCCGTCGTCCGGGCTGCCTGTGGTTGAAGGCGCCGCGGCGCACCTCGATCTTTCGCCCCAAGCCCAGCAACTCGCCGCCGGTCCGCAGATTTCCGATGCCGAACGCGATCAATTGGCGGAGCGCGTGCGCGTAGTGGTCAAACGCGATCCGGCCGCCACCGCCAACGTGCTGCGCATGTGGCTGCAGGACAACCAGAGCTAACCGATCCCTATGACACCTTCCCTTGCCGATTCTTCCAACCAGGTTTCCGGCGCTCGCAAAGCGGCGATGTTCGTAATGGGCATCGGCGGCTCGCTGGGCGCGGAACTCTTGCGCCAGCTCGACCCCGACGAAATCCGCCGCATCAGCGTGGAGATTTCCCAACTGCCGGCAGTGGCGCCGGACAACATGCTGAGCGTGTTCCAGGAATTCGAATCGTTGAGTGCAAGCAGCCGCTTCTTTGCCAAAGGCGGCGCTGACCTGGCCCGGCGCCTGGTGGAACAGGCAATAGGCGCGGAATCGGCCCAGAAGCTGCTCGATCCTCCGCCGGCCGCCACCGAAGCGCAGTCGCCTGCCGAACTCCAGATTCTGCAGCAGACCGGTCCGCAGCAACTGGCCGTGCTGTTGCGCGAAGAGAATCCCCAGACCGTCGCGCTGGTGCTTTCCAATTTGCCGCCGGAACAGGCCGGTGCGCTGATTTCCTTACTGCCGATGGAACTGCAGCCGCAGGTAGCGGCGCGCATGGCCACCCTGGATCGCATTTCGCCCGAGGTCTTCCGCCGCATTACCGAGGTAATCGGAAGCAAGCTGAAAGCCGTGCGGCAGGTGAGCCGGTCGGACGGTATCAAGAGTCTGGCCAGCCTGTTGAACCATGTCGACCCCACCATGGTGGACACTATCCTCAGCCAGGTGGAAGAGGAGAATCAGCCCGCGGCCAGTTCGGTCCGTGAGATGATGTTCGTCTTCGACGACATACTCACCATCGACAAGGAAGGCATGAAGTCGCTGCTCGCCAAGTGCGACCGCAAGGTGCTGACCACCGCTCTCAAGGGCACCACCGCCAAGATTCGCGAACACTTCACGCAGTGCATGTCGCAGCGCGCTGCCGACATGATGGTGGAAGATATGGACGCTCTCGGGCCGGTGCGCATTCGTGACGTGCAGGCCGCGCAGGTGCAGGTGGTGGCAGTGGTGCGCCAGTTGCAGCAGCAGGGCGCCATCGCCAGCAATCGCGGGGGCGGCGACGAGTATGTCGTCTAAAGCGGCCCGTCCGTCCATCGCGGTGACTCATGCTCTCTAGAGTCCTCAACGAAGACGCCGCCGGCGCGCAGCCGGTAGCATGGCGCCAAGGTGCTTCCGCCCCCGCTCCGCCGCCCGTGCCTGCGGCGGAGGTTGCCGCGGGCGACATTCTGCAACTCAAGAATCGCATCACCGAGTTGAACGCCGCCGCTGAACAGCAGGCGCGCCAAGCATACGAGACGGGACTTCGCACCGGCGAAGGCGCCGCCCGCAAGGCGCTGGAATCCGAAGTCCGCGTGGCCGTCGACCGCCTCACGGCCACCGTCGCCGACGTCGCCGCCACGCGCGCCGACGTCATCCAGCGCGCCGAAGCCGACACCGTCCGCCTGGCTATCGAAATTGCCCGCCGGGTGCTGCATCGCGAACTGACGGTGGACGCCAACGCTCTCAAAGCGCTTACCAAAGCCGCACTGCTGAAACTCCAGGCGCAGGAAATCCACCGCGTGCGCGTCCATCCCGCTCAGGAAGCGGTGGTGCGAGCCAGCCTGCAGGAAAGCGGGCGCGGGCAGGGGATCGAAATTGTCGTCGACCCCTCGCAGCCCCCGGGAGGCATTCTCTTCGATATCGGACGCGGTGCTCTTGATGCCTCCGTCGGCGCGCAGTTAGATGAAATCGTTCGCGGCCTCACGGACCGCCTGGAGAATCGCCAATGAACGCCTCCGCCGCTGCATACGGAGCTCTCGACATCTCTGACCGCCGGGAGAGCCGCCAATGAGCGCCCCCGCGACCGCGTCCAGCCTCTACCCATATATCCAGCAAGTGCGCAGCGCACCGATGCTGCCGTGGACCGGTGAGGTGGTGGAACTGGTGGGCATGCTGGTAGCGTCCAACGGACCGGCCGCCGCGGTAGGAGACTTCTGTGAGGTGATTACTTCCAGCGGCCGCCGCGTGCGCGTCCAGGTGATCGGCTTTCGCGATGGGCACGTGCTGTCCATGCCGCTCGAAGAAATCGACGGCATTCAGCTTCGCGACCGCGTCATCGCCCGCCAGGAAGATGCTCAGGTAGCGGTGGGACCCGACCTCCTCAGCCGCGTGCTCGACGGCTTCGGCCGTCCCATCGATCGCAAAGCGGCCATCCGCCCGGCCGCGCATTACCGTCTTTATAGTTCGCCCGGCAGTCCGCTCGATCGTGAACACATCGACAAGCCCATCGCCACCGGCATCCGCGCTATCGACACCATCACGCCCGTTGGCCAGGGCCAGCGCATGGGAATCTTCGGCGGCAGCGGAGTAGGCAAGAGCACGCTGCTTGGCGCCATGTCGCGGCATAATTCGGCCGACGTCACGGTGATCGCGCTCATCGGCGAACGCAATCGCGAAGTGCGCGCATTTCTGGAACACGAAATGGGACCCGAAGGCAGCAAGCGCTCGGTGGTGGTCTGCGCCACTTCCGACCGTCCCGCACCACTGCGCGTTCGCGCCTGCTTCGTCGCCCTGGCGGTCGCCGAGTATTTTCGCGATCAGGGCGCCAACGTGCTCTTCATCATGGATTCGGTGACGCGCCTGGCCATGGCGCAGCGCGAAATCGGGTTGGCCGCCGGTGAACCGCCTAGTCAGAAAGGCTATACGCCTTCGGTCTTCAACCTTCTCCCCAAAATCCTGGAGCGGGCCGGTAATTTTCAGAAGGGTTCGATCACCGGGTTCTTCACAGTCCTGGTGGAAGGCGACGATTTCAACGAGCCGATCTGCGATGCCGTGCGCGCCATCCTCGACGGCCATATCATTCTCTCGCGCCGCCTCGCCGCTACCGGCCACTACCCGGCCATCGACGTGATGCACTCCATCAGCCGTCTCACCTCGCAGCTTTCGACACCTGACCAACTGGCCGCCGCGCGCAAGATTCGCGAAGCGCTCTCCACCTACGAAGATTCGAAGGACCTCATCGAACTCGGGGCGTATGTTCCCGGCAGCAATCCCCGCCTGGACGCCGCCGTGCGCCTGCAACCCGAGATCGCCGCGTTCCTGCGCCAGGACACCACCAAGGATGCGCCGCTGACGGAAAGCCTCGCCAAAGCGCAGGCCATCGCCGCCAAACTCTAACTTGCTATGCAGACATTTCGTTTCCGCCTGGAGAGAGTGCTCGAATGGTACACCCGCCAGTATGAACTGGAGGAGCGGCGCCTCACGGTCTGTCTGGCCGCGCTCGCCGACGCTAAAGCGGCCATCGCCTCATTGCTGGCTGAGCGTCTCGCCGTGGAACGCGAAATCGTAGCGCGCAAGTCGATCCCGGCCCCCGAATTCGCCGCCCTCGGACTCTATCGCCTGGGCGTGCGCAAACGAGAACTGGAGCTGAACGCGGTAAAGGATCGCTGTGACGCGGAGGCGAATGCGCAGCGCGTCAAGCTTCGCGCCGCTGAACGCCGCGTGCGCCTCATCGAGAAATTACGCGAACGCCGCCTGGCGGAGTACACTTACGCGGAGACTCGCGAACTGGAAGAACTAGCTTCGGACGCCTTCTTCTCGAAGTGGGCCGCGCAGTAGCGGGCGGAAGCTTACTCGCTTACCTGCGTGCGCATCGATGCCGAGAGCACCAGCTTATAGTGCACCGGATCGTGCCGGATGTCCGGCCGCCGCAGTCCTGCTTCCAACGCCAGCCGGTCCAAGCTGACACCTACGCGAACGCTCACGCGGCGTTTTTTCACTTTGACATAGCGGAAGACCCTCGGCATGGAAATCGCGGCGTCGAACGCCATACCGCGGGTGTGGTCGGAATCCGTCACCGGCATCTGCGTCGGCATCAGCTTGTGGCGATTGAATTCTTCCTCCACTTGCGAGCGCAGCGCCTGGCAGCCGGCGCGCCGGTTGTAGCGCAGTTCCCGCATCCACTTGAACCACACTTGCTGCAGATGCTCCTGATACGCGATCGGGCGGTACGCCGACTTCAAATCGAAGCTGCCGCCGGCCGACGTCACCAATCTGCGGAATTTCGCGAGCGCATCCGCCATCGCCGGCAGCAGGCCACCGGTATCGGGACCGTCCTCGGTTTCGAAGCGGACAGCCTCTGAGTCGGAGATCTCAGGCAAGGGGGCCACGCTGCAGTTGGAACCGGGCGAGTCGAATTCGATCACGCTCAAATCGGGTTGCGGAATGGCGACGCGTTCGACCGACGGAAGGTTCCAGAGGTCGTCGTCACCGGGAGCGGCGGCTGCAAATAACGTGCAAATCGCCAGGCAAAAAAAGGACGCAATAAGACGGCGAACAGGCAATCCCGGACTCCTGTATGTGATTTGAAACTACGATTGAATCTCAAATGATAGTACAGTTCGCGCCGCAATGGGGGAATTCCCCGCAAAAAACAACGGCTCGCCTGGTGCGATATCATGCCCTTTCACCTTTTTTTAATCGGGCCCTCTGAAATGACGTCAAAAGATCCCCAAAAACCCGGCGCCGCGCGCCGATTTCTGCCTGTCCTGCTGCTGCTGTTCGCTGCCAGCGGCTGTTCGGCGCTCATCTACGAAATCGTCTGGTATCAACTCCTGCAACTGGTGATCGGCTCCACTGCAGTTTCTCTCGGAGTCTTGCTCGCGACCTTTATGGGCGGGCTCTGCGTGGGCAGCCTCGGTCTTCCACGAGTGGCGCGCGCCCGCGACATGCATCCGCTGCGCGTGTATGCGCTACTCGAACTGGGCATCGGCGCGTGCGGCATACTGGCGCTCATTGTGATCCCACTGCTCGATCGCGTATACGTCACGGCGGTGGGCCACGGCATGCCGGCGATTCTCTTCCGCGCCCTCATCTGCGCCATCTGCCTGATGCCTCCCACGATTCTGATGGGCGCTTCCCTGCCCGCTGCCGCCCGCTGGGTGGAATCCACGCCCGAAGGCGTTTCCTGGCTCGGCATGCTCTACGGCGGAAATACCGCCGGCGCGGTGTTCGGATGCCTGCTGGCCGGCTTCTATCTGCTGCGCGTGTTCGACCTGACGGTCGCCACCCTGGTCGCGGCGGCCATCAACCTGGCGGTGGGATTGTCCGCCATGGCATTAGTTCGCAAGACGGCAACCGCCACATCGCGCGAAGATACGCTGCCGGCGCCTGCCATGGGGCCATGGCCGATTTATGTCGCCATCGCCATCTCGGGCGCCACCGCGCTGGGCGCGGAAGTGGTGTGGACGCGCCTTCTCGGATTGCTGCTGGGCGCCACGGTGTATACCTTTTCGATCATTCTCGCGGTCTTCCTGGTGGGCATCGGGATCGGCAGCGCGGCAGCATCGTCTCTGCTGCGCGGAAATGTTCGCCCGCGCATTGCCATCGGAATGTGCCAGCTTCTGCTGGCCGGCGCGGTGGCCTGGACAGCCTGGATCCTCGCCGATTACCTGCCCTACTGGCCGGTCAATCCGCTGCTCTCCACCAGCCCCGCCTTCACCTTTCAGATCGACCTGGCGCGCACGCTGTGGACCATCCTGCCGGCCACCCTGTTGTGGGGTGCCAGCTTTCCTTTCGCGCTAGCGGCAGTGGCCGTCCATGGCGAAGACCAGGGCCGCATGGTGGGTGGAATCTATGCCGCCAATACCGGCGGCGCGATCGTCGGCGCGCTGGCCTTCAGCCTCGTCCTCATTCCCTGGATCGGCACCAAAGGCTGCGAGCAGGCGCTCATCCTGCTCTCGGCGGTGAGCGCGGTGTTCGCCCTCGCGCAGGTGGTGAAGCAGTCGCCGCGCATGACCGCGGCGCTCGGACTTTCGGCGGGACTTGCCATCGCCGGGTGGTTCTCTGACAAGGTGGCCGATGTCCCCGGTAACCTGATCGCTTATGGCAGGCTCATTCTGCTGAACCAGGGTTCCTCGAAAATTCTTTACACCGGCGAGGGCATCAACTCTTCCATTGCCATTTCGCAATGGAACAGCGACGGCGCCATACAGTTCCACGTGAGCGGAAAAGTGGAGGCCTCCACCGAGCCCTATGACATGCGCCTGCAACGCATGCTGGGCGATATGCCGGCGCTCTTCCATCAGGGCGAGCCGCACTCCGTGCTGATCGTGGGATTCGGAGCCGGTGTCACCGCCGGCAGTTTCGTGCCGTTTCCCGGCATCAAGCGCATTGTCATCTGCGAAATGGAGCCGCTCATTCCGCCCACTGCCACGCGCTATTTCAGCAAGGAGAATTACAACGTGATGAACGATCCGCGCGTGCAGATTGTCTATGACGATGCTCGCCACTTCGTGCTCACCACCGACGAGAAGTTCGACATCATCACGTCCGATCCGATTCACCCCTGGGTGAAAGGCAGCGCCACCCTCTACTCGAAAGAATACTTCGACCTGGTGAAGCAGCACCTCAACCCCGGCGGCATCGTGACCCAGTGGGTGCCCCTCTACGAGACCGATACCGATACCGTGAAGAGCGAAGTGGCGACCTTCTTCGACGCATTTCCGAACGGATCGATCTGGGGAAACGACAACAACGGCACCGGCTACGACACGGCGCTGCTGGGGCAGGTGGAAGAGCCGAAGATCGACGTCGAAGGCATCCAGCATCGCCTGATGACACCCGAGTATTCGCAGGTTGCGCAGTCGATGCGCGATGTGGGTTTCAATTCCATTTTGGATGTGCTGGCCACCTACGCCGGCCAGCGGCAGGATCTCATGCCGTGGCTGGCCGGCGCGGAAATCAATCGCGACGGCAATCTGCGGCTGCAATATATGGCGGGGCTGGCGCTCAACGACAGCCTCCAGGGCCCCATCTATTCGCAGATGCTCACCTACCGCAAGTACCCGCAGAATATGTTGGTGGTGTCGGACCTTTCGCGAGAAGATGTGATGCACGCGCTCGGCGGCCGATAGCTCACTCTCCACGATGGGCCGGCTGTCGATGGCCCCCTGCCCCTACTGCAATATCGTCGACACGGCCGTCGAGGTGCCCAGCGCATTGGTCAGCACGGTGCTCACCGACTGCACCGAAGAAGCACTACCGTTAACGTTGAACGGCTGCGTCAGCGTGAACTGGCTGCCGAACGGCGCCGACGCGGAACTGCTATACCAAGCCGTGAACAGCGACGTATCGGTGAGGGAGAGCGTTGTGGTCTGCAAGTTCGATCCCTCACTCGGGACGAACGTGAACACCGCGGTATCAACCCCGCGATTGCTGGCGAACCCGGTCACCGTGACAATGAATCCGCTGGCCGTCCGCGTGGCCGTCACGCGCGTGATCGACGGCGCTCCCGCTGTCACCGCGATAGTAGTCGACGGCGCCGGCGAAGGCGTCACGTTGGCGGTCCCCACGAATAATTGCGCGCTGATGGTGATGGTGCCCGCCACCGTGCCGGTCTGCACGCCGACGTCGGTGACGCCCGCACTGCTGCCCGCCGGAATGATGATCTGAGCCGCGCGGCCGCCGGTGGAGAATTGCACCGAGGGGTCGTCCGCTCCGGTGGTGGGCGCGAACGTCAACGTGAGATTCGCGGTCACCGGCGAGGGGAACGGATTGGCGAGCGCCACCTGCAGGAACTGTTGGGTGGCCGGCGCGGCCGACTTCGGCAGGCCGGTGATGCTCGCCGCCGGCAGCGATGGCAGCGCCACTATCAACTGCTCGGCACCGCTGGCCAGCGAACCGTTGCTATCCACCGCGAATACCGTGAACGGGAACGTCCCGGCTGTCGCCGGCGTCCCCGATAGGGTGCCGTCCAACGCCAGCGTCAGTCCCGCGGGAACGGTGGCCGATTGCCACTGATAGGGCGGCGTTCCCCCGGTCGCCGTCAGTTGTATGGGGGAGATCGCGGTGCCGGCGGTGGCGTTGGGAATGGCTGTCGCTGTCACCGTCAATTGCGGCGCGATGGTCACCCGAAAAGTCATGCTGGCGGTGGCGCCCGCGGAATCGGTGGCGGTGGCAGTGACGGAAAAATTACCGGCCGCCGACGGGGTCCCGCTCACCACGCCGCTGCTCGAAAGCGTCAGCCCGGTTGGCAATCCGGTGGCGGTGAAGGTGAAGGCTCCGGTACCTCCGCTGGCAGTGAGAGCGCCGGTGTACGAGCTTCCGACCGCGCCATTCGGCAGCGGCGAACCGCTCACCGTCACGCTGGCGGACGCGATGGCCAGCACGTAGCTCTGCGTGACGGTGGCGCCCGAGTAGTCACCAACCGTCACGGCTACTGTGAAACTGCCCGCTTGGCGCGGAATCCCGGCGATCAGTCCGCTATTGTTGGCGATGGTGAGGCCGTTTGGCAGCCCCGTCGCGGACCAGATGAAAGGCGCGCCCACGCCGCCGGTGGCCGCCATTTGCGCCGTGTAGGGTACGTTGATCTCGCCCGCCGGCAAGGGCGATGGGGGCGTGATCAGCAGGCCGGGCAGCGCCACATTGAGCGTAAAGCTGCCGCTCGCGGAGGCACTCGTGGAGTCGTCAATGAACAGGCGGAACGGAAAACTACCGGCCTTGGTGGGCGTACCGCTCAGCAATCCCGAACTTGAAATCTGCACGCCTGGCGGTAACGCTCCGAACTCCACGAAGGTGTACGGCGGAACGCCTCCCGCTCCGGCGAACTGCACGCTCACCGGCATATTGACCTGCGTGTTCGATAACGGTCCAGTGGTGATTGTGAGGGGGGCGGGCGCGATGTTGAGCGCGAATTGGCGCGCTACCGTAGTCTTCGCGGAATCGGCCACTTGTACGGTGAAGAGCGAGGGCCCGAAGGCAGTGGGAGTTCCGTTCAGAACGCCCGCCGGCGAGAGCTGCAAGCCCGTGGGAAGCGATCCCGAGATCACCGAGAAGGCATACGGAGGCGTTCCTTGCGTCGCCGTGAACGTGACGCTGTAAGCGGTATTCACCGTTCCCGCAGGCAGCGGCGAGAAAGTTTGCAATTGCAGTGGCGGCGGTCCGGTGGAATTGATGGTGAAGGTGAGCGGCGGGGTGTAGTAGTTGTCGAGGGTGCCGACCGTTACCGCGGCCGTTCCCGCCGTGGTCACCGCCGATGCCGGCACCAGGCCGACGAGCGAACTGCCGAGCTGATTGAAGGTGGTGGACAATGGCGTGGTGTTGAAATAGACCGTCATCCCGGAGGTGAGGTTGGCGCCTGTTACCGTCAGCGGGAAAGTCGCGCTGCCGGCGTTCACTGACGACGGATTCAAACTGACGGCAGTGGGCGCTGCGACATAGTAAAAGTTGGTGGGCGCCTGCGTGAAGGTGGTATCGGGATTGTGGACTGTCACCAATACGGTGCTTGGCGACGATATCGTGGGCAACGTGGCCACCAGGCTGGTGGCGTTCTGGAAGGTGGTGGCAACCGGTTTGCCGTCGACGTACACTACTGAGCCGTTGACGAACCCCACCCCCGTTACTTGCAAGGGAAATGGCGCCTGTCCTACGGTGCGCGTGGATGTACTGAGCGCAGTGATCGTGGGATCCACCTGGAACTGCACGCTGTTCGACGTGACGGATCCGGGGTTCACTACCGTCACTGTCCAGATGCCGGTTGTCAGGAACAACGATGCCGGAAGGTTGACGGTTAGCTGCGTGCTCGTAACCGAGCTGGGCGTAAGCTGCATGACGGTGCTGCCGTTCGTCAGGTAAACCTGCGAACCGGGCTCATTCGTCTGCATGATGGTCTGGGGCTGTTCGAAACCGGTGCCTGTGACGTTGATGGGAAATCCGGAGTTGCCGGCGTTGGCCGAACTGGCGCTCAGGCTCGCGATCGCCGGCACCGCCACGATGTAGGCGGCCAGGTTCGGGTAGAACACATTGCCCCATCCATCGGAGCCCAGGATGCTGAAAGTGAACGTGCCGGCCTGGTTGGGTGTGCCGGTCCAGGTCTGGCCGTTCATGGGGAGCTGCGGCATTCCGGGCGGCGGCGTGCCACTCTCCAGTTCGTTCAGATACGGGCCTGTGCCGCCGGTATACAACTGCCAGGTGACCGGCTGATTGACCGCACTAACGAAAACCGGCGCGCCGGCCGTCATGGGTGGGTTCGTTTGAAAAGTGCCGGTCTGGGCAGCCTTGGGTACTTGCGGCGGCACGATGGCGATGGAGACGGGGTCGGGTTGCCCAGGGGTCTGCACGGTAGCGTAAAAACTCGCGGGAACGGTGACCATCAACAGCGTGCCCGACGCCGCCCCTGTGACCGTGGTTTGCTGACCAGTGCTATTGTCGGTCAACGTGACGTCATAAACCAGGCTCGTCCCAAACGAACCGCTCATGCAGATCTGCGACGCGGACTGCGTGCCGGCGGTGAAACCGTTTAATGGCGGTCCGCTGGGACTGGGGCAGCCGTAGGTCGTAAACTGTGCGTGCAAAGGCAATGCGACCACCAGCAGCAACGGCACCCACACTGTAAGGTTCCCTGCACGAATCCTCATCCCAGGCCTCCGATCGGCAATTTGCTTCCATATTATTGAGTGGGAAAAATTGGAATGCAAATACTTACTGGTGAGAAGGGTACCGTTGGTGCGTTTTCATACAGCCGGCGGCCTTCAGCGGAGGGTCGCGACGGTGGCGCCCCATCCGCCCGCCTCGCCGGGCGCGTCGCCGAAATCCGCCACGAAAGGGGTGCGCGCCAGAATCGCCCGCACCATCTCCCGCTGCACCCCAATGCCGCGCCCGTGAATGATGCGGATGGCTCGGAATCCGGCAGCGCGCGCTTCCAGCAGATACTCCTCCACCACCCCCTGGACATCGCGCGGCGGCACACTATGCAGGTCGAACACGTCGGTAATGGGAATCCGTACCGGTTCGGACTCGGGATCTGTGTGCACTAAATCAGAAAGCCCGGTTGGCTTCGGCCAACCGGGCGATTTCCACTAATAAGACTGCGCGCATCTGAAATTAAGCGACGTGTTCGGCTCGATTGTGGGCCACGATCGCTTCCATTTGATCCTTTAAATGCAGCTTTATTTTCTTCAGACGAGTTTCCTCTAACTGCTCCTCCTCAGTCAGATGGGTCTGCGACTCCAAGGCATCCAGTTTCTGGGCGAATTCTGTGTGTTGGCCCCACAGGCGCCGGTATTCCTCGTTCGTCGCTATCAGATGCGCTTTCAAGTCTTCTTGCGCGTTCCGTTCCGTCATTGGCAAATCCTCCCGTTGAGGTCGCCACGCCGAGTCGTTCGGAACCAGCTCGGTGGGTAATCTCGCGTCTTGAATGCATGGACGGCAGGGCCGTCTATTCGCCACCTTAACATGAATGAAACTTCATGACAATACCCGATTCACGGGGCGATTCGTAGTATTCTCTCCTGACGCTAAGCTCCTGAAATCCCATTGACTTATAGAAGATTCGCGCGCCCGCGTTGGACTCCCGGACCTCCAGGAAAACGTCGTTGTTCCGCAAATTCAGCAGCGGCGCCAGCAGAGCCCGCGCCACTCCCTTTCGACGATGCGCGGCCGATACCGCCAGGTTCAAAACTTCGCATTCCCCTTCCGCCAAAGTTCGCCAAACCAGGAATCCGGCCACCGCTCCACCGGCGATCGCGACCGTGAACTCGTAACTCAAATAGTCCGCCACCGGCCACTGCGCTGCGTCCGGGCAGACGGCCTGCAGTGCTGCGACAGTTTGCAAATCGCCCGCTTCTCCGCGGCGAATAACTGGCATATTGGGTATTATGCGCTTGTTGCTGGTGCTCTTCTTCCTGGGGCACCCGTTTTGGGAAACGAAGCCGCCGGACCATTGGAGCGATCGCGAAATCGAATCGTTGCGCACCGACAGCCCGTGGGCGCAATCCGTGGGGCCCGACCCCAAAGTGCTGGTCTACCTGGCAACCGCCGCTCCTATTGAAGATGCCGAAGAAGAGGCGCGCCTGCGCACCCGCAGTCCGTTAGCCGAGCCCGATCCCGATTACCTGGATTATCTGCGCGAAAACGGCGGCAAATGCTTCGTCCTGGCGCTTGACGGCGTCACTCGCCCAGACCTCGACCGGCCGGGCGAGCAGAAAGCCCTGGAGGAACAAACCGAAATGGTCATCGGTCGCAAGACCTACAAAATTATCGGCAGCTTTCCCCCCACCGAGGCCGATCCGGTGTTGCGCCTGGTATTCCCGCGCGTGGTCGACGCCGGCGACAAGAGCGTCCTGTTCCACCTGTATCTGCCAGGCGTGGCCTTTCCCGAACGCGATACCGAGTTTCGCGTTAAGGATCTGCTCTACCACGGCAAAGTCGAAATGTAGAACGAAGCCACGTCAGCTCTTGCGGGCGTAATAACCCTGGCGCGCATAGACACTCAATTCTTTGTGGCCGTGCACGCGAATTTCCACCTTATGGAACCGCCCGTCGTTCTCCAGGGGTTCCGGCCGGTAGGTGATGTTGTACTGGTGGCGGACTTCCTCGGCGATGGTCTGGAACGAACTCGTCAGGTCTTCCAGCTTAAACGGGAAGTATGTCTTGCCGCCGGTCTGCGACGTGAAATACTTCAGCACCTTATCGCCGTCGGTGTCGCCCGCGCTGAGATTATTGGTGGAAATGGCGTAGATGAAGGTATCGGCAAGCTGCGCCGCTTCCAGCGCCTGGTCGCGCGTGAAATGGCTTTGATTATCCTCGCCATCGCTCACGATCACCATGATGCGGCGGAACTGGTAGCTGGGCTGTTCCTCTCCCAGTCTCTCGGAGGCGAACTTCAAGGCGTCGTAAAACGACGTTCCGCCGCCGGGGCGCAACTGGTGAATGGCGGCGCCGAGTTTGTCGGTGTTCGAAGTCAGGTCGCAGTCGGTCTGCACGGCAGTATCGAAACTGACCACCATCGCCTTGTCCTGGGTGGTGCGCAGAATCTCGTCCAGGAACGAACTGGCCGCCTCCTGCTCGAACTTGAAGCGCTCGCGGATGCTGTTGCTGGTGTCGATGAGGACGGCGACGCGCAGCGGCATGGAGGGCTCGGCGGTGAATTCCGCGACGGTTTGCGGACGCCCGTTCTCCAGCACTTCGAAGTCACCCTTCTGCAGGCCGGTGACGAAGCGGCCTTTGCGGTCGGTCACCGAGAACGCCATGCTTACGCGGGTGACTTCCACCGAAATGTGGGTGGTATCGTCTTGCGGCACTGGTGCCGGCGGCTGGGGCGGAGCCTTTTGCTGACCGGCGGCCAGGAGGGCCAGCACAAAAGAGCCCAGCGCGGCGCGCAGAAACGGGGATTTCATATTAAGCCGATTATAGCGCCTACAGATTGAGCAGCTTTTCGAGCTTTTCGATCTGCCGTTCAGCCAAATCGGCGAACTCTTTGGCGGCCGCGAGGTCCGACTGGTTGAGGGCATTCTCCGCCGATTGCAGATAGTTGTCCATCAATCCTGCCGGCTGGGTGTACTTGCCGTTGAGCGCCAGGCCTTGCGACTGCATCTGGGACTGTAGGTTCGTAAGGCTCTCATGGATCGAGCCGGCGCGCGCCTGGAGCTTGCCGAAATGCTGGCGTGCCTGTAGGACGGCAGCGCGGCTGGGGCCGGGCGGCGCGGCCGCGGGCTGCGGTTGCGGCGTGACGACGGGCGGCTGGATGGCGGGAGTGGGCGCAGGCTGCACCGGCGTCTGCGGCAGTGGTTGCTGCTGCAATGATTGCTGCGGCGCGGGGGTGACGGCCGCCGGGGGTCTGCGTACTGGCGGTTCGACGACCGGGGATTGCTGCGGATGCGGCGCCGGCGTCGAAACAGGGGGTGGCACCGTAGCCTGCTGGGGAGCGGCCGCCGGGGGGGTGGCATCGGTTGGAGCTGGAGTTGGTGCCGGCTGTACCGGGGCAGGCTGCACAGCCGCCGGCTGCGATGCAGGTACGGCCGCGCTGGTCGGCTTCCAGGGTGCGAATTCGATGGCGCATACGATGGCCGCAGCGGCCGCTATGCCGCCGATGCTCATCCACAGCCAGCGCTTGCTCTTGCCTGGAGGCCGCGCGGCGACGGCAGCGGCGACTGGCTGCGGCATCGCCACTGCAGCCGCGGCCTTCTGCGGCGCGGCGACCGGTGGCGCCGCCGGTGCCGGAGCGGCAGCCGGAGCCGCCGGTGTCTTGAGCTCCGCCGCCACCCCCAGCATGGCATTGCGAAACGCCGTCGCAGTCTGAAAACGCGCGTCGGGATTCTTCTCCACGGCCATGAGGATGGCGTCGTTGAGCCCATGCGGCAGCCGCGGATCGAGCGTGATGGGCGCCGCCGGCGCCTGCTCCAGGTGCGCCGCCATGATGGAATACTGGCTCCCACCGTCGAACGGCCGCTTGCCCGTCACCAGTTCGTAGAGCGTGATGCCCAGCGAGTAGATGTCTACCCGGCCGTCGAGCGCCGTCTTGCCCTGAATCTGCTCGGGCGACATGTAATAGACCGATCCCACCGTCATGCCGGTCATGGTCAGCTTGTGGTCGGTGCTCGCCTTGGCGATGCCGAAATCCATCAGCTTCACAATGCCGGTGGGCGTGAGGATTATATTGGCCGGCTTGATATCGCGATGCACCACGCCGCGCGAATGTGCGAATTCCAGCGCGGACAGCACCTGCGTCACATAATCCACCGCCTGCGCAATCGGCAGCGGCCCCTGGCGTACCCGGTGTTCCAGAGTCTCGCCATCCACGAACTCCATCACCATCAGGAGCTGATTGTCAGCCCGCACCGCGGTATGGAGTTGCGCGATGTTGGGGTGATCCAGCATGGCGAGCACTTTGATCTCGCGCAGAAAACGGTCGGCCAGTTCGGGCGATGCGGCCAGATCTGGCAACAGCACCTTCATGGCCTCCACGCGGTCGGAAATCACGTTGCGGACTTTGTAAACTTTGCCCATGCCGCCGGCGCCGAGAATGCCGGTGACCTGGTAATCGCCTATAGTGGAGCCGACTTCGAGTTCCATCAGGGCCTCCTACTGATTGGTGACGACATCTTTAATTTGCGGTTTGCCCGCCCCGGTAAACCTGCCCACCGCGGAACTCTGGTCCACATCCGTGATGGTCAGGGTGCCGATGGCACTCTCTACCCTGCGGATCACCTTGTCCGTATCGGGATCGCGAATCTCGCGCCCCACGCGCTTTACGTTCAGCACCATACCCACCTTCACGCCCTTCTTCGATCCCACGTTGATCACTATCCCATTGAGGTCGGAAGCATCGGCTACCATGCCCTCAATCGCCATCACCGTGGTGGGCAGATTGCCGGCTTTGGCCTCGAGCTCGGAAGCCACAATCGTTACTGCCTTGTTGGTGGCTTCCCCGAGTATCGTGTTCTGAAAACCGCTGGACCTCATGTCGATACTGGCGCCGGCGGCCGGTCCATAAACGCTGCCGCCCGATCCCAGCAATCCCACGCCGGTACGCGACGCCTCGCCCTTGCCCTGGCAACTGGCCAGAACTTCGGCCGTGCTGGTGTCGATGACGCGCGCTGTAATCTGCACCACGGCGGTGGATTTCGACCGTTGCGCTCCGCCCAGACCGAATCTTCCGGTTACCGAGCTCAGCGCCCCCGAGGATGCCTTGGTAGAGGAATTATCGTTGCCGAACTGGGTAATGCTTCCGATAATCATGGCGTCTACACCCAGCACGCGCGCCAGCTTCGCGGCGCTGGCGGAATCGGCGCGATTGCTGTTGGAGAAATTCTGTTCGGCGATAATCTTGTCGATCTGCTTCCGCTCGATCACCGAATAGGTGCCGTCGTTTACCAGCCGGTCCACCAGCATATCGGTGATGCCTTTACCGATATCCTGATCTTTTCCGAAAATCTGCGACACGCTGGAGCGAACGGTGGCATAGTCGAAGTCCAGCACCGCGACGCGCTTTTTCTGGCCCGCCGCGGGCAATAGAACTGTGAGGAACAGCACGCACAATCGCAAAATCGTAGAACGCATTCGAGAGCACCCCGATAGGATCAACATTAGGTCACTCGCTCCACGGAGTCAACCGTGGAGCCACCGCCGGCCCGGGTCAGGGTACTGATTGTAAGGCTGATTCCACTGCGGACCGCTGCGGTCAGCCCAAATGGGCTATCCATTCCTGCAACTCGCGCGGCAACGGGGACACCAAAACGATCGCTTCGCCGGTCGATGGCAGATGAAAGCGCAGGCGATGGGCGTGCAGGAAGTACCGCCCTAACGGCGGCAGGTCCAGCGCTTTGGCGGGGGCGCCGTAGAGCGTGTCGCCCACCACAGGGTGCCCCATTCCCGAGAGGTGCACGCGAATCTGGTGCGTGCGCCCCGTCCCGATGCGCACTTCGAGCAGCGTGAAGTTTTCGAAGCGCTTGACCACGCGATACTCCGACCATGCTGCGCGGCCTTCGCTCAGCCGTCCCGTCATACGCGTGCGGTGCGAGGGATCGCGCGCGATGGGCCGGTCTATGCGGCCGGTCTCGGCTTTCACCGTGCCGTGCACCAGCGCGATGTAGGTTTTCTCCACCTGTCGTGAGGCGAACTGCTCGGCCAGTGCGCGATGAGCGTCGTCATTTTTGGCCACCAACAGTACGCCGCTGGTGAAACGATCCAGCCGGTGCACGATTCCCGGCCGCAGCGCGCCGCCGACCCCGGACAAGGCGCCGAAGCGATGCAGCAGCGCATTGACCAGCGTCCCTGAATGAACTCCCGCGCCGGCGTGCACCACCATGCCGGCGGGCTTATCGATGGCGACCAGGCCGGCATCTTCGTACAGCACGTGGAGCGGGATATCTTCGGGCGCGGCGTGCAGCGGCGGCGCTTCCGCCGGTTCCACTTCGATCGGTTCGCCGGCGCGAACGGTGCGCGCCGGCCGTACGGCGCTGCCATTTACGCGTACGCGACCCTCGCGGATCCACAACTGGATGCGGGCGCGGCTGAACTGCGGAAGGCGTTCGTGCACTAACTGGTCCAGGCGTTTGCCGGCGTCTTCCGGTTCCGCGCGGAGGCGAATGGCTTCACCCAAGCGGCGTCACTCAGGCCTCAGGCCCGTCGGAACCAGGTGTGGCGGGCTGAACCTCAGGCGTCGCTTCTGTTTCTTCCGTTTCGGCAGCCTCTGCCGTCTCTTCTATTGCCCGTTCTTCATCGGCCAGCACTTCCGCCTGCAACCGCCGCCGGTCCCAGAATTGCACGCGGCAGTACCGGCAATGGAACAGCCTTCCGCCGGCCATCTTTTCCAGCATATTGAGGAGGCCGGTGTGCATCTTGTCGATATGATCCGGCTCTTTCAAACGGGTGATGCGAAACGTGCCGCACTTGGGACAGCGCGCCGACTTGCCGCGATGCAACTGGTGCGCGCGCGGCATATTATCTTCCGCGTGGCAATCCTTGCACGAATAAATCGCCAGATAGCTGACGCGTTCCAATAAGGTGCGATGGACGCGCCGCATGCGATTTCCGCAATTGGGACATTTTCGCATTCAATCTAGTTTATGCGCAGTTTGCACATCCGGACAACCCGCGGCACAATAAAGAGGCATCTTTCCGTTTGTTACCCCATTATGCTGGAACGGATCACCGTGCATGGCGCGCGCCAGCACAATCTGAAAAATATCGACGTCGAAATTCCCCGCAATAGCCTCACCGTGATTACCGGACTCAGCGGGTCGGGAAAATCGTCTCTCGCCTTCGACACCATTTATGCCGAGGGACAAAGACGCTACGTGGAGACGCTTTCCACTTACGCCCGCCAGTTCCTGGACCAGATGGAACGGCCCGACGTGGATTCCATCGATGGGCTCAGTCCGGCCATCTCCATCGAGCAGAAAACCACCAGCCGCAGCCCCCGATCGACGGTGGGAACCATCACCGAAATCTACGATTACCTGCGGCTGTTGTATTCCTCCATCGGCATTCCGCACTGCCCCATCTGCGGCAACGAGATTTCCCGCCAGACCACCGAACAGATTCTGCACCACGTCCTCATGCTCAAACCCGAGGATCGCATCATGGTGATGGCGCCGGTGGTGCGCGGGCGCAAGGGCGAATATAAGAAAGATCTCGAGAAGCTCCTGCGGCAAGGCTTCGAACGGGCGCGCATCGATGGCGTACTGCGCTCGCTCAGCGAAGAGATCGCGCTCGACAAGCGCAAGAATCACACCATTGAAGTGGTGGTGGACCGCCTGCTGGTGAAGCCCGGCATCGAAAAGAGGCTGGAAGCCTCCATCGAGACGGCCACCCGGCTGGCCGAAGGACTGGTGCTGATCGCGGTGGTGAACGGCGAGGAGCGACTGTACTCCCAGAAACTCGCCTGCATGGAGTGCGGCGCCAGCATTCCGCAACTGGAGCCGCGGTCTTTCTCATTTAACAGCCCCTACGGCGCGTGCGAGGAATGCCACGGCCTCGGCAATACCTGGAATTTCGATCCCGTAAAGGTGATTGCGGACCCGTCCAAGCCGCTGCTCGATGGCGGTCTCGGTCCCGGTGGGTCTTCATGGGGCATGCAGCAGCGCCTGGAGGAATTCGCCAAGAAGGCGCGCATCAATCTCAAAAAGCCGTTCGAGGATCTCCCCAGGAAGACGCGCGACCTGCTGCTGGAGGGTGGCAATGGATTTCCCGGGCTTCTCGCGATCCTCGACGGCGTGTATAAAGAGTCGTCCGAAGGGTATCGCGAGTGGCTCACCGAGTACATGTCGCCGCGCCCTTGCCCGGCCTGCAAGGGCACGCGCCTGCGGCCGGCCAGCCTGGCGGTGCGGGTCAAGAATTTTTCGGTCGCCGAGTTCACGGCGCTGCCGGTAGCGCGCGCCCTGGTGACGGTTCGCAACTGGACGCTCAGCGATCGCGAAACGCAGATTGCCGGACGCGTGCAGGACGAAATCCGGCGCCGCCTGGAGTTCCTCTCGGCCGTCGGCCTGGATTACCTGAGTCTCGATCGCTCGGCCGCCACGCTCTCCGGAGGCGAGGCGCAGCGCATTCGGCTGGCCACCCAGATCGGCTCGAAACTGCGCGGCGTGCTCTACGTGCTCGACGAGCCGTCGATCGGATTGCACCCGCGCGATAATGAGCGCCTGCTCGAAACGCTGACGCAACTGCGCGATATGGGCAACACCGTGCTGGTGGTGGAGCACGATGCCGAAACCATCGAGCGCGCCGACTATGTAATCGATCTCGGCCCCGGCGCGGGGCGCCTGGGCGGCGCTTTGGTGGCTGCCGGCGTTCCCGACGAAATCCGCCACAACCCGGCATCGCTCACCGGCCGCTACCTGAATGCCGATCTCACGATCCCGGTGCCCTCCGAACGCCGCGCGGTGGGCGAGAAGAAGCTCAGCATTCGCGGCGCCACCGAACACAATCTGAAAGATGTCAGTGTCGATATTCCTCTCGGGCTGTTTACCGTGGTCACGGGCGTTTCCGGCAGCGGCAAATCGACGCTGGTCAACGAAATTCTCTACCGCAGCCTGGCGAAGGAAATCTACGGTTCACACGATGAGCCGGGCGCGCATCGATCGATTGAGGGCATCGACCTCATCGACAAGGTGATCCGCATCGATCAGGACGCCATCGGCCGCACTCCGCGCTCCAACCCCGCCACTTATACCGGCCTGTTCACGCTGATTCGCGATCTCTACGCCATGCTGCCGGAATCGCGCGAGCGCGGTTATAAGCCGGGCCGCTTCAGCTTCAATGTGAAGGGCGGCCGCTGCGAAGCCTGCCAGGGCGACGGCCTCAAACGCATCGAAATGAACTTCCTGCCCGACGTCTACGTCACCTGCGACGTTTGCCGCGCGCGCCGCTACAACCACGAGACGCTGCAGGTGAAATTCAAGGGCCACTCCATCGCCGACATGCTGGACGCCACGGTGGAAGAAGCGCTGCCGCTGATGGAGAATTTCCCGCAGATCCGCGCCAAACTGCAAACCCTGCTCGATGTGGGCTTGGGCTACGTGCACCTGGGCCAATCGTCCACCACGCTCTCCGGCGGCGAAGCGCAGCGCATCAAACTCGCCAAAGAACTCAGCAAGCGGCAAACCGGCCGCACTTTCTACCTGCTCGACGAGCCCACTACCGGCCTGCATTTCGACGACGTGCGCAAACTGCTCGACGTGCTGCAGCGCCTGGTGGTGCTGGGCAACACCGTGGTGGTGATCGAGCACAATCTGGACGTGATGAAGTGCGCCGACTGGATTATCGACCTCGGTCCCGATGGCGGCGAGTATGGCGGCCGCATTGTGGCCACCGGCACGCCCGAGCAGGTGGCGCGTTCCAAGAAAAGCTACACTGCGGAGGCGCTGCGCAAAGTGCTGAAGGGCGGAGCGGCCGCCGCATGAGCCGATATTCGCGGAAGCCACTCGACTTTTCGGGGTTGCGGACCATCGGCATCGAAGAGCGCGGCGGCAAGGTAAAGCTGGAAGATCTGGCGCAAGTCTACCGGAAAGGGTCGGGCATCGCCGGCTGGCTGGATTCGCTGCCGCACATTCTGGCGGGCGATTCGTTCCGCGCTGTGGTAGACGCCGTGGCAGGCGCGCGCGCGCACCAACGCGCCATCCTCTGGGGACTTGGCGGCCACGTGATCAAGTGCGGGCTCGCACCCGTGCTCATCGATCTGATGAAGCGCGGCTACGCCACCGGATTCGCGCTCAACGGGTCGGCATCCATTCACGATTTCGAGTTGGCCATAGCCGGCCACACCAGCGAAGATGTGGAGGCGGTGCTGCCCGATGGCCGCTTCGGCGCGGCCGAAGAGACGGGGAGCTTCATGAACCAGGCGATCGCGCAGGGCGACCGCGAAGAGTTGGGCATGGGCGAAGCGCTCGGCAAGTGGCTGACTACCAGCGCGCGAGGTTCCCGCGGCGGATGCCTGCTGGCGCAGGCCTACCGGCAATCCGTCCCCGTCACGGTGCACGTCGCCATCGGCACGGATACACCGCACACCCACCCGGCAGCCAATGCCGCCGCCATCGGCGCCACCACGCATCGCGATTTCCGGCTGTTTGCCGCCAACGTCACGGAGTTACACGAGGGCGGAGTTTATTTGAATGTGGGCTCGGCCGTGCTGATGCCGGAAGTCTTTCTGAAGGCCGTCTCCGCGGTGCGCAATCTGGGCCATCCGCTGACCGGGTTCACCACCGCCAATTTCGATTTCCTGCAGCACTATCGCCCGCGCGTGAATGTCGTGGAACGGCCGCACGCCGGCGGCGCGGGAGGGCGCGGGTACGCCATCACCGGCCACCACGAGCTGATGATCCCGCTACTGGCCGCCGCGCTCATCGAGAAGGATTCATGAGCGACGGGCCGGCGATTTTGCCGTCCGCACTTCCGCCGCCCGAACGCGTCCCCTTCTGGGGATACGCCGATGTATTCCTGATCGCCGGGCTGGCTCTACCCTGCATGTTCCTCGGCCTGGGAATGGTGCGCCTGTTGATATGGGCCACCGGCCTGCACCTGCTTTCGGGAGTGGAAGCGGCCGCCGAAATGCTGTTGGGCTACGGGTTGCTGTTCACCGCGCTGATGACGATTTTCCGCATCCAGTACGACCGCCCGTTCTGGCGCTCGCTGGGCTGGACGTGGACCCGCGTGCCGGTGCTGGGGTGCGTAATGTACGGCTTCGGCACCACCATGCTGGTGGGAATCGTCGCCTGGCTGATTCGCACGCCGCCCGCTTCCGGCCCGCTCATCGACATGATGCGGGATCGCACCACGTTGATCGTGCTGGCGATTTTCGGTACTACCGCCGCACCGGTGGCGGAAGAACTGGCGTTTCGCGGATTTCTCCAGCCCCTGCTGGTGCGCAATCTGGGCGCCGCCGGCGGCATCGCACTTGCGGCCCTGGTATTCGGATCGCTGCATTTTACGGAGTACGGCGATTCCTGGAAATCGGCGTTCCTGGTGGCGTTGGCCGGCGCAGCTTTCGGAGTGGTCCGCCAACTGACGGGATCGACGGCGGCCGCCGCGGTGATGCACGCGTCGTTCAACGGCTTGCAATTTGTGGCGCTGCTTGCCAGCAAGGGCGGACCGCACTAACTGCTCGGCAAGCTGCCGCGGTCGGCATCAGTTTCCCACGGGAATCTTCTGGCCGCCATCGACCACCAGGGTATCGACCTTGATTTTGCGGGCGATGAGCTTCAGTCCGAGCTGTTGCTCCAACGCCTCGGCCAGCGGAGGAAAGGTGGCGCCGGGCAACTCCGCGGCGATGGCATCTTCCGGCGACCACCGCAATCGAACAGCGAACGCGCCGATAAGACCAGTGTCATCCGCCACCGGACTTTCCAGCGGTGTTTCGAGCGCCGCCGCCAATTGCCCCATCGACAAGTTACCCTCCAAGCTCCGCGCCGGCCCTTTCAGAATGCGGCCGATTGGCAGGGCTGCGACAGTGCCAGCCGCCGTTCTTGCTTTCGGGCCGCCAGTTACCACCACCAGGTCGTAGGCCGTGAGGGTGTAGCTCGCGCGATGGACTACCAGCTTGAAGCGGTCGGCCAATAGCGCCTGCAGCATGCGGCGCTCGTCTTCGCCGGTGGTGTTCGGCGGCTTGCTCGCGATCACGTCGACCGCCTCCGAGCCGATCCAAGCGGGCCCACTGACATTGGGCGGATTCACTTGATACGCCAGAGCCAGCAGCGCCGTTACGCTGGAATCGAGGAATTCGAAACTCGTGGAATTCTCGATCAGGCGTGAGCCGGTGGAATCCGGAGCAGAGAGGCGGACGGTAGCGGTCAGGAACGCCTGGCTGAAGGCGGCTACCGGCAAGAGTAGGATTGCAACGAGTTTTGCCATGGCTTAACCATCTGACGATGGGCCGGCAAAAGGTGTGCAGAGTGCGGAGCTTACTTTGGCGGTGCGACCCAGATCACGACACCCGGACCGCGAACCGGAAAGACCGCTCCGGAGGTATCGGCAACCTGCACCATCACAGCCGACGATGTGGCGGGCGCCGGAATCTGCACCTGGGCCAGAGCGGAGGTCGAAGCTCCCAGGGACTCGGTTGCATAGATAGCGGGGGCGCCGGTATATCCGAAATACGGCTCAGAAATCGCGAAGGGCGTAAGCGGGGTGGAGGCAGGGCTGATGGCGCCGGTGGACGCGGACGGGGAAGTCGGTCCGAGGCCGTTCACGATAATCGTCACGGGAGATGCCGCCGCCGCGGGATTGGCGCAAGTATTGAGGCTGCCATCGGCGTTGAAAGCCAACGGCTGGATGCCCACGACGTTCTGGCCGTTACAAGTGGCGAGATCGTAGAGCGGCGCGCTAAAGCCTGCCGCTGACACGTCAACGCTCGGCAGTCGCGGCGCCACCACGAGGACATACGACTCCGATAACGGCGGCGTCACGGTGGGATTCGAGACCAGCATCGTCACCTCGGTCTGTCCGGCGATTTCGTAGGGCACCTGCAAGTTGATCTGTCCGCCGGCGGTGTACAGAATCGGCGCGGGGATGCCGTTGAAAGTGACGGTGACACCGTTGAAGGAAACCGGGAAACCGTTGGCCGAGGGCGCCAGTCCTTCCGTAGCGAGATTGGACCCGTAGAGGGTGAGCAATTGACCGGGAGCGACGGCGGCGAGTTTCGCTTCGTCGGCCGAATCGCAGATCATCTTGATGCGGCCGGGCGCTGCTGAGGTCACGCCGACGGTCGCCGGCCCGGCGATGGCGACTGTGCCATCCGCCGCCACGGCGATCCCTCCGCCGCGTGGGGACGGACCGTTCAGCAATTGCACGGAGGAGAGATCGGCGGCATCCGGGCTGAGGCGCGCGACGAACCAGGAGGCGCTTTGCCGCGTGGGTATGCCGGTGTCCCAGCGCGCCGGCAGGTCGGCCGGAGCCGAGGAGGAGCCCTCAATCAGAATATTGCCGCCGGCGTCCATCGCCACCCCGCCGATCGAACTGCCCGCCGATCCGCCGAAGAATGTCGACCATACGAGGCTTGTGCCGTCCGCACTCAGCCGGGTGACGTAGACCACTGGATCGGGCGCCGATGAATCCGGTCCCACCGGAGCATCCTGATACAGCGGGTTGGCTGGGTACTGGGGCTGATACGCATCGGGAGTGGTGGGGTAATCCGGAGACTGGGTAGTGCCGGCGAGGATGACGCTGCCGTCGCTCTCGACCAGGATTCCGGCGGGCGAGGCGCCCCAGCGGCCGTTGAGATAGGTAGCGTAGATCAGCTTGGTGCCGGTGGGATCGATCTTGGCGACGTGCTGGAACGTGCACAGGATGCCGAAGAAGCCGAGCGGGAACGACGCGCACACGGTAGGAGCGGGGCCATCGGCCGGGGCCCGCTGGAATGCGCCCGCGGTAACGGGATCCACCAGATTGGTCAACGCGCCCACAGCATAAATATTGCCCTGGGGATCGAGAGCGATCTGCGAACCGCCGAAGCCGACGATGGTCAGCAGAGCCTTTGCGCCCGGCGGGTCGAGTTCGAGAATGTAGCCGGCGGGGCCGGCCAGGGGAACGGCGGCAAACGGACTGCCCGGGTCGGTTACCGTCCCGGCGGTCGGGGGAAGGGCGTCGGTGGAACTCAGCTGGCCGGTGATGAAGGCGTCGCCGGTGGCATCCACCGCGATTGCCTGCCCGCCGTAGGCTGGGACATAAGTCGCGTAAAGGGTCGCGCCGGTGGCGTTGTCGAGCTTCGTAACGAAGCCATTGCCGGAAGTAGAGAACGCCCCCTTGGTGACCGGGAAATCAGTGGATTGCGTCTGTCCCGTGACATACACCGCGTCATCCGCACCGAGTGCCAGCCCCAGCGCGCGGTCGTCGCCGGAGCCTGCCAGCGTAGTCCACCAAAGGGTCCGCGAAGCATCGGGCGACATTTTGGCGGCGAAGGCATGGGCGGGAGCATACTCGTCCGAGGGATTGGCAAAATAATACCCGGCGAGAATCAGATTCCCTGCGGAATCGATGCGGATGCCAGCGGCGTAGGTGTTGGCCGGCAGTGGTGCAATCGTAGGGGCGGTCTGCGCGGGTAGTAAGTTGGCGGAAAGCAGGAAGGGGATCAGCAGGCGCCATCGCATGCCGCGCATGCAGGCAATCCTGCTGCCGCTGTAGGGGTTTTGGTTTCTTAGGCGGAAGGGGTGCGAGTGGATCGAAACGACACAGCGAGAGCCGCGCCGGCTACGGAATCTCTTCGGTAGCGGGCTTCGGCGCCGGCGGCAGCGGTTCGCCTGCCTTCATGGCGCGATCGATACGATTGATGTACTCGATGGTCTCGCGGTAGGGCGGAACCCAGTGGTACTTATCGACCGCCGCCGGGCCCGCGTTGTACGCCGCCAGCGCGTGCCACAAGCCGCCGTCGTACTTGATCAGAAGGTCGCGCAGATAGCGTACGCCGGCGTCGACATTCTGTGCCGGATCGTGGGGATCGGCGCCCAGGAGCTGCGCCGTTTCGGGCATCAACTGCATCAGGCCGATGGCGCCCTTGGGCGACACCACGTCCCTCTGGAATCCCGATTCAGCCGCCATGACGCTGCGCACAAGCTGCCGCGGAAGGCCATATTTGTCGGCAGCGGCATCGGCCAGTTCCACCGGGCTCGATGGGTGGGAAGGGGCGATCACGGGAGGCGGGGCAGGCGCAGGTGCGGCCGCGGCCGGCGCGGACTCCTCGACTTCGAAGCCGGTCACCGTATTCGCGGGCATCTCGATGTAACCGGAGCTGTTATAGAGCCGCACGTGTCCGCCATCCACCTCGTGACGGTCCACATGCATGCGCGCCCCGTTCGCCAACAGGGCATACTCGCCCGCCGAAAGGGCCCCGGCGGTCAGCAGCAGGAGTACCAGAAAACGCATGCGAATCTACTATTGTGACGCATTTTGAGCAGGAAACGTGGAACCGTTGTGCGGGTCTAGACGTTTCCCTTCTTCATTTCGTCGGCCAGATGCTCAGAGGCACGCATGGAGACCGCCAGAATCGTCATGGTGGGATTCTGCCAGCCGCAGGTCACGAAGCAGGATCCATCCACCACCAGCAGATTCTTGATGTCGTGCGACTGGTTCCATTTGTTGAGCACGCTCTTCTTGGGATCGTCTCCCATGCGTGCCGTGCCCACCTCGTGAATGCTGTATCCCGGTGGAAAGAACTTGTCGGTCTTGGCAACCATGTCCCACTTGGCAGCGGTGAAGATTTCCTCCAGCGTATTGGCCGCATCGCGCGCCATGTTGTGCTCGTTGTCGCCGTCCTTCACGTCGACATGCAGCGCCGGAATGCCCCACGCATCCTTCACGTCCTTATCGATGGTGACGTGGTTTTCGAAGCGCGCCGGCCGCTCGCCGAAGATGCTGCCCTGCACACACGATCCGGCGTAATGGTCGAGCGCCTGTTGCAATTCCTGACCGTAGAGGGGGAAGTGGAAAGGCTGTGCGCTGGCGCCGCTCTCCACCAGCATGCAGTAGCCCTTTATGAAGTCGTGCTTCTCGTCCTTCTTCAAATTGCGGAAGCGCGGCATGAAGAGATTGCCGCCCATCAGTTCGCGGGTGGCCTTGCCGTCGCGGGCTTCCGGTACGGAGGCCACCACGCTCACGCCGTAAATCTGATCGTGCAGGTAATGGCCCAGCACGCCGCTGGAATTCGCCAGGCCGGAGTTCAGCAACAGACGCGTGCTTTCGAGCGTGCCCGCCGCCAGCACCACCACCTTCGCCTTTACATGCATCTCTCGCCCCGAATGGCGATCGACGAAATGGGCGCCGTTGACGAGCCCGGACTTCTTATCGGTGCTGATCTCCCGCACGATGGCGTTCGATACGATATCGAGCTTACCGGTGGCGAGCGCATCGGGCAGCAGGAGATTGATGGAACTGGCCAGCCCGTTGACGCCTTCGGAAAACCGCATCACCGAGACCGGAATATTTCGCTGGTTGGCCAACGCGGTGAACGTCTTGATGCTCTGGCTCTCATTGGTGGGCCGCGGCATGCCGCCATCCACGAAGTTGCCGTCGGGGAATTGCGGCCAGCCTTCTTTGCGCCCGCGCACGCGGAAGATGGCTTCCACTTGCGAATAGTAGGGATCGAGATCGGCCAGACTGATGGGCCAGTTGACGCCGGTCCCTTCCAGGTCGCCCGCCTTGAATTCGAAATCGCTCAGGCGAAACGATTGCCGCGCCCAGAACAGCGAGCGTCCGCCCAACAGGCGCACGCGCACCCAGTTATAGGGCTTCGCCGGGTCGTGCGTGTAAGGGACTTCCTTTTCGTCCACCCACTGCTCGGCATTGGCCTCATTGGCTTGAAAGACGTGCGCCAGGCGTCCGGGCTTATTGAAGCCGCGGTAGGGGAGTTGATAGCTGGCTTCCGCCGTCCGGTCGTTGGCGTAATCGGCTTCCGGACCGGCATTCAGCATCAGACAGGAAATACCTTTTTGAGTGAGCATCCGCGCGGCCATGCCGCCGGAGTGGCCCGAACCCACAATGAGAACGTCGTACTCTTTGATTGCCACGGGACTAACCTCGATAGACAGGATCGATGGGCTTCCACACCAGACCGCCGCCGCGCACGCGCCGTCCGGCATTGGCGGCCGAGGCAGCGAATTCCGGCGAGTTGCGCGTCGCCATGGGGATGTCTTCCCGCACGGCGAACAGGAAAGCTTGGAGCGGCTCCCTGGGTGGATCTTTCGGCCACGGCACCGCCACCAGCATGGGCTTCAAAACGGTGTGCGCCTGCGCGTCGTCCACGTCCGCGAACGACTTTCCGAACTGCTTTTTGGCGTGTGTGTTGAGCGCGTCGAGCCCGTTGCGGTAGAGTTGCTGCCGGTCGGCTGGTGAGACGCCGATCAGGAAATCCAGGAATTCGGGGGCGCCGCATTCGAGTGCGCCGGGGCTGCCATTCATGGCCGGCTGGATGAGGCCGCTCAAACGGCGCAGGGCGGCGAACTGCGGCGCTGTGAAAAACTGCGCCACCGGCACGGCTGCGGAATCGGAACTCGTGACTTCCAGCATCTCCGGGCCGGCGCCCGGTCCGCGTCCCCGTCCACCGCGCTCGGCCTGAGCGGCCGGTGCAGGGGGCGTGGCGGCCTGTTGCGCGATGAGGGGCACGGCCGGCGCCGCGGCCAGGGCTTGCATAAATCGCCGACGTCTCATAGTCGAGTACACTATCACCCGCTATCGAACCGGGTCAAGTTTGCGCTACCGCGCTAGTCGATTTCGACGGCGGGATATGCCTCAATGTAGGCCTCGCCGCGGCAGCCATAGTACGCCACCGTACGCGCCGCACAATCGACGTCGTAGCTTATCACCCCAGCGCGCCAGGATCACCGTAGGACACGATTCAGCTTGTCCGGTGCACTTCTTTCTGAGAGCTGCGGCAGGAGCAAGTTCCCAAATGCGCTGCCGATATTCCACCTGGGCGATTTCTACGAGCTCTTCTTCGAAGGAGCTCATCTTCATGCGCGGCGTCTTGAATGAGGCGGGCGATGTCCTGCGGCCGGCTCAAAATCGCCAAAAAGCTGGTGCGCCGCGAGTTCACCGGCGTGGTCGCGTCCGGCACCGACATGGGCGCCAACCTCGCGATGGCGTATGTCGACATCTCTACCGGCGAGGCTGGGGTCACGCGGGAGGATTACCAATTGACATCCACATTTATGGTGTGCTCACTTCAAATGCCGGCCAGGCAGAGAGACACCCAGTACTATGAGTAAACGCATTAATGTCGTGCTGCCGGACAAGATACTGGCAGTCCTCGACCGCGTAGCGCCGAAGGGCAACCGCAGCCAGTTGATTTCCCGTGCCGTCCTTCACTTCATTGAATCGCAGGGGAAGGAAATACTGCGGGAGCGACTAAAGAATGAGGCGATCGCGAACGCGGGGCGGGATCTCGAAATGGCGGCTGAGTGGTTCTCGCTGGAGGAGGAAGCGTCCGGCATTGAGTCGCGGGCAACAAAAGGGCGGCCGAAGAATCCTCGCAAGAAGATCGCATGACCGGACACCCTCGCCGCGGCGACATCTACCTCGTGACCTTCGATTCCACGGTGGGGCACGAGATCCAGAAGACCCGGCCGGCGGTCGTCATCCAGAATAACATTTCGAACCAATGGAGCCCCATCACGATCGTGGCTGCCGTGAGTTCTCAATTCGGTGATCCCCCGCACGTCAGGGAAGTTCTCCTTCCCGCAAGAGCCGGGCTCCCGAAGGCATCGGCTGCGATTCTCAACCAGATCCGATCCGTCGACCGAAAACGCCTCGTAAAGAAACTGGGGAGTCTCGACGCCGCGACCATGCGGAAGATCGATCAGGCTCTCACGATTAGTCTGGGGCTCATTCAGTTGTAGGGTGCCCTATGGAAGAAGAACTATTATTGGTTCTCGCCGGCGGGCACGCCTGCCGCGCAGAAGCGTTCGAACGCCGCGGTAAGAAGCGCCGCGATCTCATACGGATCGCGCCGCTCGATCTCGCTGCGATGCAACATGTAAACCGGCCGGCCATCGCGGAATAGCGCCATGGACGGCGAAGACGGCGGATAGTCGGCGAGCAGCGAACGCACGCGGGCGACAGCGGCTTCATCTCCGCCGGCGAACACCGTGGCCACCTTCGACGGCCGCACCGCATGCTGCAGGGCGAGACCGATCGCCGGGCGCGCTCTTCCCGCGGCGCATCCGCAAATGGAGTTCACCACCATGAGCACAGTCCCGCTTTGCGGCCCCAGAATCCGCTCTACAGCCTCGGGACTGCGCGCTTCTTCCACGCCGTATTGAGTGAGATCGCTCCGCATGGGAGCAATGAATTCTTCGGGATAAGGCACGCTGCGATTCTACCCCACCAGCTTCCGCGGAGCGCGCGGTTTGCCGCCAACGGGGCGAATTGCCGGGTCAGTGCGCTGCTTCGGCCCGCAGACTTCGAATGTGGGCCTTCACGTCCTCGCTGATATTCATGCCCCCAGCGGTGTCGCCCAGCCGCGGGCTCACCACATAGAAGTACGCTTCCAGACCGATTGCCTGCCGCGAGATGCCACGCGTTGCCACGTCACCGTGCTGAATGAAGCTGCTCGCATCTTCTTCCCCGAACCACTGCGAGGCGTCGATCTGCGTGTCCGATTCGGTGAGCCCCTCACGCCGGAGATCGAGCGTGCCGCCGGCTTTCTCGGCGGAATCCGAGCCGTTGACCACGCGCGTGGCCAGGTAGAACCAGTGGGCGAATTCGTGGACCAGAAGGGCACGGACTGCCGCGCGATCGGTGCACAACGCGGTGGGCGCCGGAAGTTGCACTCCGAAATACACGCTGTCGCCCTGGCGCAACGCCGTCACGCGTCCGCAGATCAGCGCGCGATCGCGCGTCCAGATGTACGGCACGATCTCCACCGGCGGCATGGTCGCCACGCGCGCCGCGCTGGCGATTTCCGCGCGAATGGAGGCCACCCGTTCCACGCCCTGCAAGAGTCTGTCGAGAGGCGGGCTGTCGGAAATCGGAAGGCGTCCGCCTGCCAGCCATACACCTTCATAGTGGGATGGCAGTGCGGTCTCCATCGTTTTCCTCCTGGCCGGCAGGCAATTCTTGGCGCATGCGAAGCATCCCGGATACTTATCAGGATAATCTATCCGCCGTATCGCGCCCGCGCGGCGCTACTGCATGACCAGCAGTTGAATGCGCGATCCGGCGGCGCCGCCGCGATACACGCGCTCCGTGGCCCTCTGGAAGTCGGTCGCTTTGGCACTCGGGATATCCAGGAACTTCTGCGGATTCCGGTCGATCAACGGGAACCAGGAACTCTGTACCTGCACCATGATGCGGTGTCCGGTGCGGAAGGTGTGGAACACGTCCGGCATCCAGAATTCGATGGGTTCCTCTTTGCCGGGGATGAACGGCGTGGGGTTCGACTTGCTCGCGCGGTACTTGCCGCGAAACGGCTCGCCGCGCACAAGCTGCTGATAGCCGCCCATGTGGACGCCCGGGCTGTCCGGGGGATTGGGATAGTCGTCGGGATAGACGTCGATCAGCTTGACCACGAAATCGGAATCGGTGCCGCTGGTGGAGACGCGCAGGGCCGGCGTGATGGGGCCGGCGACGGTCACATCGGCTTCCAGCGGAGCGGTGACATAGCTCAGCACGTCCGTCCGGCGCGAGGCGAACCGCTGGTCGAAAGTCATATAGTCGCCCGGCATCCCGATACTGCCGCCGATGTCGGCCGACAGTGGAACGGGCTTGTCGGGATCGCTCACGTACTCGTCGAATCCCTCGCCCGCGGGAGCGTTCCACGAGAGGCTGCCGTGGGCGTCGAGGTAGAGGTTTCGCTGCGCCGCGTTCTTCGGCGGCCAGGCATCGAACCGCCGCCATTGATTGGCGCCGGTTTCAAACACCACCGCCTTGGGCACGGCCGCGGTAGCGGTCTCCGCGTCTTTCCCTTTCTCTTTGAGGTACCGCACGAAAAACGGCAGCTCGATTTTCTCGCGGAAGTACTCGCCCGTTTTCACCGCAAAGCTGAGATTCCCCAACCGGTCGCCGGCGCCGCGCGACCATCCGCCATGCGACCACGGTCCCATCACCAGGGTGTTCGGACCCGATGCGCCGTTGACTTCCAGCGCATGGAAAAGCTTCAGCGGACCGGCGAGATCTTCGGCGTCGTACCAGCCGCCCACCCAAAGCACCGCCGGCTTGACGTCCTTCATGTAGGGCGCCAGCGCACGCGATTGCCAGAAGCTGTCGTAAGCGGCGTGCTCCAGCAATTCATCCCAATAAACGTTGCCGGCGGGAAAATAGAGAGGCTTGCTACTGGCCAGCGGCCCCATGCGCAGGTAGAACGCATACGCGTCGGTGGTGCCCGGCTCGAACGGCGCGCCCGCGTGGGGACGCTCCGGATCGGCTTTGCGGGGGCTGAATCCGGTGTAGAACGAAAAATTGGCAGACAGATAGAAAGCGCCGTTGTGATAGGCGTCATCGCCGTTGCCCACGTCGCCCATGGGCGCCTGCGGCGAGACCGCCTTCAGCGCCGGGTGAGAATCGATCAGCGCGTGCGCCGCATAGTGGCCGGGGTACGAGATTCCCCACATGCCCACCCGGCCGTTATTATTGGCCACGTGCTTCACCAGCCAGTCGACGGTGTCCCAGGTGTCGGTGCTGTCGTCGAAATCGCGCGCGCCGTCGAACTTCGTCTTGTGCGGACGCACGTCCACGAACGTGCCCTCCGAAAGATAGCGGCCGCGCACGTCGGCGTAGGCGAAGATGAAGCCTTCTTTCTCCGCCGCCTCTGAGGGGCCCAACACCGCGCGATAGTTGTCGATGCCATAAGGCCCCACGGAATACGGCGTCCGCTGCATCAGGATGGGATAGGTTTGCGAGGTGTCCTTGGGCGAGTACACCGCCACGAAGAGGCGCACACCGTCGCGCATCGGAATCTTGAACTCGTACTTGGTGTAGTGCTCGCGGGTGTAGGCGAGTTGCTGGTTGGCGGTGGGATTGGCGGGCTGGCCCGGCAGCGCCGCTGCACCGGCGAGTAGAAGGATGGCGAACTGGCGAGATCTCACGATTTTTTTGGTCTCCGGCCTCACGTCAGTATAGATGACGATCGGGGTCTACCTGCCGGGCCGGTCCGATTTCAGAATCCGCAGCACCGAGAGAATTGTGGTCCAACTGCGCGTTGTCGCCGGCGCCCCAAAGAGCTTGTCGATCCGGCCGAGGCAGCCAATTGTCTTCATGTGGCGGCGGTAGACGCCATAGACCAGCCGGTTCCTCGATCCCATGATTCGCACCAACCACTCTTCCCCCTCTGGGAGGACAACCGGGAAAGCAACCTCGCGGCGGCCGGCCTCCGACAGGATGCTTACAAAGGGAACGACATCGGCGCCCGGCGGCTCGGTTTCAAACGGACGGTCGACTTCCAGTTGAAGCAGATCGCGGCCGTCGCAGCACGCGACGATTGCATCGAACGGTACCTTGCGGCGCAACGCGGCGAGCAGTTTTGCGCGCGGTCCCGGTTTGCGAATGACGAACGTGCCGGCGGCGCCCACGTTGACGGCATGGTAGACGGCCAGCTCTTTGGCGAGCACGCTCGGACGAAAAGCCCGGTGTCCTCCTACGTTGACGCCGCGGAAGAAGACGACCAAAGCCATGCTGCCCATTGTGGCAGCATCGAATTCCGGTGGCTGGCGGCGCTGCCGCACTCTCCGATCTGTGCTTGACGCGCCGAATCTTCTCACTTAAGCTAAGAATTCTTGGTATGGGACGCAAAGCGAAGAAAAACGATTCGTTGCCCGGTTCACTGGACATGTTGATTCTGCGGACGCTGTCGCGGCGCGATCTTCACGGATACGGCATCGTCCAGTTCCTTCAGCAAACGTCCGACAACGAATTGCTGGTGGAGGAGGGCTCACTCTACCCCGCTCTCCAGCGCCTGGAACTCAACCGATGGATCGAAGGTGTGTGGGGCGTGACGTCGAATGGCCGGCGGGCGAGGATTTACAAGATCACGGCGGCCGGGCGCAAACAACTGGCCGTTGAAACTCGCAGGTACGCGAAACTCACGCTGGCGATCGCCCGCGTGATGGGAACGGAGTGACCGACATGTTTCGTCGATTGAGGTATTGGATGGAAAGCGCTGAGCGCAGTGAGTTGCTGCGTGAGGAAATGGAACTCCACCTTGCGGAGAAGGCCGCGGAATTGGAAGCGGAGGGTGTGACGCCGGGGTGCGCCCGGGCGGAAGCGCGCCGGCGATTTGGGAACGTCGGCCTGAAGCAGGAAGAGTCACGGGAAATTTGGATCAAGCGGTTTTGGTCGGAACTTGGCCAGGATGTTCGCTATGGATGCCGCAATATGGCCGCCAACAAGGCCTTCAGCATTCTAGCGGTGCTGTCGCTGGCGCTCGGCATCGGGGCCAATACCGCAATCTACAGCCTCATGGAGTCGATTCTGTTGCGCTCCCTGCCGGTGGCCAATCCGGAGTCTCTGGTGGTCTTGAATTGGCGTAGCCGGCCGCCCCAGAACGCTAACAAGGAATGGGTCCACGTGATGCATGGGGTGCAGGGCATGGCGTGGCCGGGCGATAAAGGCGCCATGGTCAGCGGCATGTTCCCTTACGGCGCATTCGAGACGCTGCGTTCGGACAATCCCGTCTTTTCCACGCTTTTCGGATACTTCAACGGACTAAATCATAACCTGGCGGTCCGCGGGCAGGCCACCAACGCCGGCACGGAGTACGTCACCGGCCAGTATTTTCGCGGCCTGGCAGTGTCGCCGGCAGCGGGACGGCTGATCGATTCCGAAGACGACCGTCCCGGCGCAGCACCGGTCGCCGTCATCAGTTTTGCCGCCAGCCAAAATCGCTTTGGCGGACCATCGAGCGCGATCGGACAACCGGTTCTCGTCGACAGTGTGCCCTTCACGGTGATCGGCGTGGCGCCGCCGGAATTCTTCGGGGTGGACCCCGCGGCGGCACCGGATCTCTACCTTCCGTTGCACACAAATGTGCTGGTGGACGGTGAACGGGCGGCTCGCATGTATCCCGACCAGAACTTCTACTGGATCGAAATGATGGGCCGTCTGCGTCCCGGCGTGAGCATGGCCCAGGCGCAGGCAGCGCTGGCTCCTCGTTTCCATCTATGGGTGGCCGCCACGGCGAGTACCGACGGTGAGCGCGCCAAACTGCCCACGCTGCTGCTGAATCCCGGCGCCGCCGGTCTGGGCAGCTTGCGCCGCCAGTATTCCAAGCCCCTGTACGTGCTCCTGACCATGGTGGGCTTGATCCTGGCGGTGGCGTGCGCGAACATTGCCAATTTGCTGCTGGCACGGGCCGCTGCGCGACGGCGCGAAATGGCTGTGCGGCTCAGCTTGGGAGCGGGACGGTTCCGCGTGGTGCGGCAACTGCTTACCGAAAGCGTGATGCTGGCGGCGCTCGGCGGTGCATTCGGGGTCTTGTTTGCGATCTGGGGCGTGGGATCGCTGACACTTCTGCTCTCCAATGGGCAGGGCCACTTTGCGCTGCACGCGGAATTGGACTGGAGAGTGCTGGCCGTAACGGCGGCGCTCTCGGTGGTTTGCGGCCTGCTCTTTGGCCTCGCTCCAGCCATGCAGTCGACGCGTCCGGACGTGATGCCGGCGCTGAAGAATGGCCGCGGGGGCGGACCGCGCCGCCGCGCGCAGCACGTCCTGGTGGTCGCCCAAATCGCGATCTCTTTTCTCGTCCTGGCCGCCGCGGGCCTGTTTGTCCGGACACTCGACAAACTGCACTCCGTCCCACTGGGATACGCTCGCGAGAACGTCCTTCTCTTCTCGTTGAATGCGCGCCAGGCCGGGCATCGCAGCCCGGAGATCGCCACTTTTTACGAGGACCTGCGCAAGCGCTTCGAATCGATCCCCGGCGTGGGCAGCGCTACGCTTTCGCAATCTTCGATTATCGACGCCGCACGCGCCGGGCAGGCAATCAAGGGGCCGATGAAGCTCGGCGCCGTGACCATCGAAGGCGCACGCGTGATGGCCGCCGGCCCGAGTTTCCTCACGACGATGCAGATTCCGATCCTGGCCGGCCGTGAGATCGGCGACCGCGACCAATACGGCTCAACGCCGATTGCAGTGATCGGCGAGCGGCTGGCGCGGGCTTACTTCGGGAACGAAAATCCGGTAGGCCGGCGCATCACGCTCGCGGACGAGAAGCGCGATCTCGAAATCGTCGGCGTGTCAGGCAACCTGCGGTACGGCGGTCTGAAAAATGAAGAGGAGAGCGCCATGATCGTGTTTGTAGCGGCCAGCCAGTTTCCTTCGGACCGAGTAACCTACGCTCTGCGCACGGCGGGCGATCCGCTGAAGTATGTCAAGAGTGTGCAGGAGATTGTGCGGGAGGCCGACTCCGGCATACCGGTCACCAACGTGGTCACGCAGGCGGCGGAAATCGATCGCACCATCAGCCGCGAAGTGATGTTCGCGAAATTGTGTACGGGATTCGCGATTCTGGCTCTCCTGATCGCGTGCGTGGGGCTCTACGGAACGATGTCCTACAACGTCACGCGGCAAATCGGCGAGATCGGAATCCGGATGGCGCTGGGCGCGCAACGCAGCGCGGTGGTTTGGATGGTTCTGCGCCGCGTTCTGATACTGGCCGCGGCGGGGCTCGCGATCAGCGTGCCTGCTGCGTTAAGCGCGTTCCGGCTTGTCAAATCGCTTCTGTTCGAGACCCGGCCCAACGATCCGAGAACCTTGGCGATGGCCGGTGCCGTCCTTCTGGGCGCCGCAATTCTTGCCGGCTATGCGCCGGCAAGGCGAGCGTCCCGAATCGATCCGCTGGCGGCTCTGCGGCACGAATAGGAACGCTCCACTTTGTGGCCCGGCAGCAACCGCTATCGAGCGCCACTTGCTGGCCGTCACCATAGACTCAATCGTTCCGCCTCCGCACCTCGCCGACAACCTGGCGTACGGCGTCGATGACGGCATCCGGAGCGTCGTACAGCAGGTCGCCGGCGTCCGCGCCAATCACGATCTGCTTTCCTCGCGTCGACAGATGGGCGAGGTCGCTCTGCGCGCCGGTCCACGCCCGGATCCACTCGAGCGGCGCGGCCACGTTCGAAGCACTGAGCACGAGCAGCGGCCGGCCGCCCAGGCTCCCGGCGGCGCGCGCCTCGCCGGAACTGAGCCTCCATGAGGCGATGTCCTCCATCAGGGCGCTCATCGCCTTGGACGAATGAGTCAGAAACCAGATGGTGTTCCACTCCTCCGCTGTCAGTCCTTTGGGCGGCGCGGGTGCAGGCGGCGCCGGACCCAAACGGTATAGCCCGACGCCACTGAACAACCGTGCCATCGCGTCCTGCGACCGATAGACGAACTGGGGAACCTTCGCCGCCCGTTTCCCGTTGCCGGAGAGCGGGTTCAGGAAAAGCCCCGGATCGGCGGAGTTCACCAGCACCAGGCCGGCTACTTCGGCGGGATAGGCGCCGGCGTAAACGCGGGCGTCCAGAACGGCCGACGATTCGCCTGCCAGCACATAAGGCGGCGGCACTCGGGCCGCGCGCAGAAGTGCGTGCAGATCGCGAGCCTGCGACGCGCTGTCTCGCGGATAGGGACCAGGGTCGCTCCACCCGGCGCCGGCACGATCGTACCAGCACACGGTGGTGACAGCCGCCAACGCGCGCTGAATCGAGACCCAACTATAGCCGGGACGCGGTCCGCCGTTGGCGTACATCCTCTTGGGGTCGCGAATCGCCGGGCCGCCAGCCCAGTTCGCGCCAGCCGCCAGGACGACTGCCGGTTGGCCGGCGCCCTCGCAATCGATATCCAGCATACGACCACCAATGTCGATCAGCCGACCGACCGGCGGATAGCGTTCGCGGTCATGCACACGCTGTGCCTGCTCGTATACCAGGCCGGAGACCAGCACCAGGGCAAAGACTCCAGCGCCCGCAATCGCAATAGCCATTGCGGCAGTCTTCCATTTCGCCGTTGCCATGCCCTGAGTATACCTATGTAGTATGCTACTTTCAACAGAATTGCGCGGACCGCGGCCCCGCACCACCGCACCAGCGGTACGATCGGATGGATGGCTGCCAGGACCGTTCTGTGGGAGGATCAATCCTATGATGTTGCATAATCATTTGCCTCTATGGGGAGCCGCCGCCTTCCTGGTTCTCTGTCCGGTCTTGGCCGCCGCGCAGTCTCCGGTGGTGGACACCCAGGCAGGCAAGCTCGAAGGACAGATGGAGGGCAAGCTCCGCGTATTCAAGGGCATCCCGTTTGCCTTGCCGCCGGTGGGAGAAGCGCGCTGGAAGCCACCCAGTGCCATGCCCCGATGGGACGGCGTGCGCAAGGCGACGGAATTCGGCCCGGCCTGCTATCAGCCCACCGTTAAGATCCAGACGGTCTACACACGCGATCCGCTGCCGATGAGCGAGGACTGCCTGACGCTGAATATCTGGGCGCCCGCCAGCGCTCACAACGCGCCGGTCTTCTTCTGGATCTACGGGGGCGCGCTGACCTCAGGCGCCAGCCGCGAGGGGGTATACGACGGTGCGCGGCTGGCGGCGCGAGGCGTGGTCGTGGTGTCGATCAATTACCGGCTCGGCGTCTTCGGCTGGCTCGCGCATCCCGAACTGAGCGCCGAATCGCCGAAGGGCGTGTCGGGCAACTACGGGCTACTCGATCAGATCGAAGCGCTGCGCTGGGTCCGGCGAAATATTGGCGCGTTCGGCGGCGACAGTGCCAATGTGACGATCGCGGGCGAATCCGCGGGCGCACTGAGCGTCATGTACCTGATGGCCTCTCCGCCGGCTCGCGGCCTTTTCTCTAAAGCGATCGCCGAGAGCGCCTACATGATCTCGACGCCCGAACTGAAGCAGCGCCATTACGGAGCCGACGCTGCGGAGGTGAGCGGCACGCGGCTGGCCGCCGCGCTGCATATGCCGAACCTGGCAGCGTTGCGCGCCATGGATGCGCGCGTCCTGGTGGACGCCGCGCCGGCGGCAGGCTACGCTCCGTGGGGCACCGTGGACGGGCAGATTCTGCCGCGCCAGCTTGTCGATGTCTTTGACCGGGGCGAACAGGCGCCGGTGCCGATCCTCACCGGTTTTAACAGCGGCGAGATCCGTTCGCTGCGCGCGCTGGCGCCTCAGCCGGTGGCGAGCGCCGCCGAGTATGAGCGCATCATTCGCGAACGCTACCTCGATCTGGCCGGCGAATTCCTGAGGCTTTATCCCAGCACGAATATTGAAGAGAGCATCCTGGCGACCACGCGCGACGCCTTGTACGGATGGACCTCAGAGCGGCTGGTTCGCAAGCAGGCGGCGCGCGGCGTGCCGTCTTATCTCTACTTTTTCGACCACGGTTATCCAGCCGAAGACGCGGCGCATCTGCACGCGTTCCACGCCAGCGAACTGCCCTTCGTGTTCGGAACCTTCGATGCCACCACGCAAAATTGGCCGAAGATTCCGGATACTCCGGGAGAGAAGAATCTGAGCGAAGCCATGATCGGCTATTGGACCAGTTTCGCGCGGACCGGCAAGCCCCAGGCCGCGAATCAACCGAACTGGCCGGCTTTCGGCTCGGCGCACTCTTACATGGCATTCACCGACGCGCCCCATCCGGAGGAACGCCTGATGCCCGGGATGTACGAGTTCAATGAAGAGGTGGTTTCCAGGAGCAAGGCGCGCGGTGACATCGCCTGGAACTGGTTCGTGGGCCTCGCCTCGCCAAAGCTTCCTGCCCCGAAAGCGCCGGAGAAGTAGTTCGCGATGAAGACGCAATTTCTGACTTTCAACGGCGCGGTGGAGCGCGATCCCGCGATTGACGCGTGGATGACACAACACGCCGGCGACTTGGGAGCCATCGCGCACCAGTGGTTTGAGACGATGCGAAAATGCGGCGACGAGGTCCGCGAACTGCTGCATGACGGCTGCCCGGTGGCCTGTTTGGGGGATGCACCCTTCGGCTACGTGAACGTATTCACCGCGCACGTCAACGTGGGGTTCTTTCACGGCGCGGCGCTGCCCGATCCCACCCGTTTGTTGCAAGGCGCCGGCAGGTGGATGCGCCACGTGAAGCTGAGACCGGGGACAACCCTCGACGAGACCGCGCTCCGCACGCTCATCGAACTGGCGTACGCCGATATCAAGGCGCGCGTCGAAAACGGTTAACGGATGCGCCTTCTCTTCTGCCGCTTGTGGATTCTGGGCGCCGTCTTCGCGGTGAATACGCAGGCTCGCGAACTTGACGCCGCCGCCCTGCAGCAGGCTTTCGCGGCAGCCGTTGGCGGCTTCGATGGGCCGGTGGGTGCATGCGCGCAAACCAGCAAAGAGACCGTGTGTATCCACGCGGACGACCGGTTCTCGCTGCAAAGCGTGGTGAAGCTCGCGGTGGGAGTCGCGGTTCTGGATGCGGTTGACCAGGGCCGCCAACGGCTCGACGACACGGTCATCATCCGAACGGCGGATCTCAGCTTATTTGTGCAGCCGCTGGCCAGCCTCGTGGGCCAATCCGGCTATCAGACAACGATCGGCGACCTGGTCCGTCGAGCCATTATCGACAGCGATTCCGCCGCCACGGATTTTCTCATTTCACGGCTGGGAGGACCTTCCGCCATCCAGGCGGTTTTGCGTGCGAAAGCAATTCCCGGACTTCATGTGGATCGCGATGAGCGGCATCTGCAAACCGAGATCGTGGGCTTGACCTGGAGCCCGGAATACGTGGACGCCGCGGTGCTGGATCGCGCCATCAAGGCAGTTCCACGGGCGAGGCGGCAAATGGCGTACGCCAAGTATCGCGTGGACCCTCGCGACACCGCCACGCCCAGGGGCATGGCCTCTTTTCTGTTCCGCTTGGGGAAGGGAGATCTTCTCTCACGGGCCTCCACTGAGTACGTGCTGCGGGCGATGAGGGAGTGCCGGACCTTTCCGGACCGTCTGAAGGCGGGCGTTGCGCCTGCCTGGCAGATCGCCCACAAAACCGGGACGAGCGGCTCATGGAATGGCGTGACCGCCGCGACGAATGACGTCGGCATCCTGACCGCGCCGGACGGATCGCAAATCGCCATCGCCGTATTTATCGCCGATTCGCGAAAAAGCGATGCCGCGCGCGCCGCCATCTTCGCCAGGATCTCCGCCGCCGTGATTGCCAATTACCGGTGAAGCGGACGGCCGTTTCCCCCTGCCCTTCCGTGTTCGAACAGGGGCCGGCGTAGTGCGTGTGTGCGCTGGTTCGCCCCATCTAATGTTGCAGGGTGCCCCGATCGTCCGCGACGGTGCCACCGCGACCGCCCGTAACCTCGACACCCATGAATCGCGCTTCCGTTTCGGCGGCCGATCTGGTGGCCGCATGACGCCGCCGCTCTACTGCCGAACGGTGTCGGCACCGGACCCGGAATCGGCCCGTGGAATGGCGCTGCGATGCTCCATCAGCCACGTCTTGAAGTCGTGCAGCGAGGGATTCAACCGGCGCGCGAATTCCGGACTCCGCACCCCGGAATAATACTCTTCGAAATCGCGCTTGAACTGGAACATATTGCCCAGATCGTCGGCGCCCTGGAAACCGAAACTGCGATAAACCTCGGGCGGCACGCTGCGATAGCTTACTTCCTCCCCCAGCACTTCACTGAAGACCTGGGCCATTTGCGCGCCGGTCAGATTCTCGCCGGAGATCCCCACCGTCTTGCCGATGAATTCCTCGCCCCGCTTGAAAATTCCATAGGCGCACTTGCCGATATCTTCAGCGGCGATGCCCGGCAGTTTCTTGTCACCCATTGGGAGCGTAATGGCCAGCTTTCCGTCCGCGCCTTTTTGGGGGGCCATGCCGAAGTGAATGAAGTTATCCCAATAGAACGACGTCAAAAGAAACGTCGTCGGCACGCCCGCATCCGTGAAGTAGTGGTCGGACGCGCCCTTGGCATCGAAGTGCGGGACCTTATATTCGCCATTCAGGGTAGGCATGCGATCGTCGCTCAGCGGCACCCACTTTCGCGTATCTTCCAGCGTCGACCAGACCACGTGCCGCAGTCCGGCCGCCTTGGCCGCATCCGCCATCGCCTGGGCGTTCGCCATTTCTCTCGTGGGCGAGAAGTGCGCCCAGTAGAAGGTGACGCAATACGCTCCGTACGCGCCCTCGAAACCTTTCTTGAGACTCTCCACGTCATCGACGTCCGCAGCGACTACTTCCGCGCCCAACGCGGCGTACGCCTGTGACTGGCCGCTGTGGGGATCGCGCGTCAACACACGCGCCGCGAAGCCGCCTGCCGGGTCGTCGAGAATCGCCCGCACCAGGCCGCCCCCCTGGGCCCCGGTGGCGCCTAACACTGCGATCGTTTTCCTGCCGCTCATCTGTTCTCCTCCGTATCTTTCCTAATGCTTCAGCGCGGTGAGCATTTCCTGAGACGTCATGTACCCGAAGCGCCGCACTTCCTTGCCGGAAGAATCCAGCACGATCAGTGTCGGATAGCCTTCCACGTGAAAGCGGGCGACCGCATCCTTCGAAAGGTCGCCATCGAACTTGACTCCCACGTAGCCTTCGCTCAAAGCCGCCGCCACTTCGGCATCGCTCCAGATCCATTCGTCGAGCGAGTGGCACGGGCCGCACCACGACGTCCAGAAGTCCACGATCGTTTTGCGCCCCGATGCCTTGGCTTCCGCCACTCCCTTTTCCAGATCGCCTGCGATCCAGGGGAAAGGCTGGGTAGTTCGCGGACGGGCCCGTTCCGCGGCCAACGTATCGTCAGGCGCACGATCGGCCGCCTTCGTGACCTTACGGTCCACCACCGCGAAGCTCAGCGAGCGCCCGTCCGGCGTGACGCCCCGGAACTCCAGCACCAGTTCTTGCCCGTCCGCCCGCGGCACAAACATCAGGCGGTTCGACGGCCGCGCTTCGCGGTACGAGAGCACCCGCTTAGCGGCGTTCGCCTCCGACGCTCCCAGCACCGACCAGTGATCCTTGTCGTCGAAGACAGCGTCGTTGTTCGAGTCCATCATGGCCACCAGCGCGTCGACGCCATCCACTTTGACGGCGCCGCTCCGCCATGAGGCCACCGAATAGCGGATCACCGCCGGCACATCCTCGCCTTCGCGCACCGCCCAGAAATTGACCATGTAAGGCTCCACCGCGCCCGCGCCATAGGGAACGGAAAGCTCGGCGCGATTGAAGGAAGACCACCAGGCTTTGGTCTTTTGGTTCATGGCGGGAGTCGCCACCAGCGGCGGACCGTCGTCATTGAAATTGCGGTTTCGGTTGCGGTCCAGATACAGGCGGCAGAGATCGTGGGGATGCTCGGCATCCGCGGTGGCCAGCACTTCGATCCATGCCGTTTCGTTCGGTCCCACCTGTAGCGTGCCGGATTTGGCCGGGCGCGCAGCGCCTGCGGGAAGGCCTGCATCCGCCGGCAGGTCGGAGAGCTTAATCTGGGTGCCGTAAGGGCTGAAGTCGGGTTTCGGCCCGTCGCCGGGCTGCTGGTAAGTGAGGTCGGCCCGGACGATCTTCTCCGGTTGCGCCGCGGCCGGAAGGGCCGCCAACGCAACGCCGAGCAGTGCCGATATTCGCCACGTCATTCTCTAACTCTCCAGCCGATGGACTTCCCGCTCCGCACCGAAAGCGCGATTCAGCTTTCGCATGGTATCACTTTCCGGCGCCATCGCAGTCCGCAAAAACCGGCCGCAAAAACCGGCCGGCATGGGCGAAGTCTATCGCGCGACCGAATGGCGAACTGACGGCAGGCGCTCGCCATCGCGTCCCTCCCGGACGGCCGCATCGGGCGGCGCATCCGCCAAGGCAGCGACCCGGTAAAGATCGGCGACAGTGACAGCGTGGCCGCCGGCTAGAACCCTTTCCCGTGGACCTCTGGCCCCGGATGGCCCCTGGCGGAAAGATCCCCGCCACGGGGTTGGAGTGCCAGTTGAATCTTTTGTCCTGCTTGGCAATCTCTCACTGTATGGCGACCACGAAAAAAACTGCCCTGATCACGGGCGCGAATCGCGGACTGGGGCTGGAGATGGCGCGACAGTTGGCGCAGAGGGGTGTTGCCGTAGTGCTGGCCGCGCGCGATCCTCAGAAGGGCGAGGAGGCGGCCGAGACACTCCGCAACGAAGGTTTGGATGCCCGTTTTGTGAAACTCGAGGTTACTTCCGCGGCAGATCGTGAAGCCGCGCGCGCGTTTCTGGAGAAAGAGTTCGGACGGCTGGATATCCTTATCAATAACGCCGGCATCTCGGCGGACCCTCTGGGTAGCGGCAAGGTGAGCGCCACCTCGGAGGAAACCATCCGCCGTACATTTGAGACGAACTTCTTTGCCCCTGTGGCGCTGACGCAACTCCTGCTGCCGCTGCTCCGGCAGAGCGAGGCTGCGCGCATCGTGAACATGTCGAGTATTCTCGGGTCGCAAACCCTACATGCCGATCCGAAGAGCCAGATCTACGACTTCAAAGCGCTCTCCTACGATGCTTCGAAGGCCGCGTTGAACTCCTTCACCATCCACCTGGCGCATGAGCTCAAGGACACCCGGATCAAAGTGAATTCGGCGCACCCGGGCTGGGTGAAAACGGACATGGGCACCGACGCCGCCCCCATGGAGATTCCCGAAGGCGCCCGCACGGGTGTCGACCTCGCGCTTCTGGGCGAAGACGGTCCCAGCGGCGGCTACTATCATTTAGGCAAGCGCGTGCCCTGGTAGGGATGCCGGCCGGCGAGGTCACTTTTCAGTCGGATTCTTTTCCGCTCTGTCGACCACCGGAATCCGTGCGGACCTTTCGGCCGCCGGAGTTGCTCAGCGGCCGTTGCGCCGGCCGTTCCACTCTGGCGCACTTTCGCGTGGAATCTCTTCCGTTCCCAGACCGCTCTTGCCGCGTACACCTTCAGTCGCCGATCTTCGTCTGCCACATCCAGCTACGTGGGACTTTAAAAGCGCGTCACTTCAGTGAAATTGAATTCGCGCACCTTCATTGCCGGCGCCACCATATCGAAGGTCTCTTCGCCCGATGCGCGCACCGCCGGCGATAGCGCTTCCACCTTCGAAAGCATTTCCATCAGCCCCTGATTGAAGCGGAAATTACGCACTCCGGCGGTCACCTTTCCGTCTTCCACCAGGAACGTGCCGTCGCGCGTCATGCCGGTGAAGATCTTCTCGTAGGGGTCCACTTCGCGGATGTACCACAGGCGCGTCACCAGAATTCCGCGCCCGGTCGATTCCACCATCTGCTCGACGCTGCTATTCCCGCCGGCGATTACGATATTCACCGGCGCCTCGCCGTATTCGTTGGGCAGCGGAAATCCATGGCCGGTGGGCGCCACTCCGGCCCGTGCAGCGGCCTGCCGGCAGTAGGCAATGTCGCGGACGACACCGTCTTCCACCAGCGTCAGCCGCCGGCGCGAAACGCCTTCGCCATCGAACGGCGCGCCCGCCTGCAGCGCGTGCGCGACATCGTCATGGATGGTGATGTTCGTCCCAAAGATCTGCTTGCCGATGCGGTCGTTGAGAAAACTGCGGCCGTCGCGGATGGCAGTGGCGCTGAAATCTCCGAACATCTGGCCGGCCAGATCGAGCACCGCGGCCGGCTCCAGAATCACTGTGTAGCGGCCAGCCGGCAATTCACGGGGCGCGGCCGATTGGGTGGCTTTGCGCGCCGCCGAAACCGCCAATGCCAGCGCGTCGATATCGCGATGATCGCAGGCGCTCGCCTTGGCCCATCCCGAACTGCCGCCGGCCATGGCAGTGATCGAGAATCGCGCCATGGTCTCGCGGTAATGCGCATGGACACCGCGCGAGTTAATGAGCGTGTACTCGGTCGCATCGGTGGAGTAGATTCCCGCCGCCGTCTGCCCTGCCCCTTCCACCGCCGCGATCGCTTCCGCTACCGCCCGCGCGCGCGCCCGCGGCGTCACCTGCGCAGTAGGCTCGCTCCAGCGATCCAGCGGCTGGTATTCCGCCGCTTCGGCCATAGGCAGCGACTCCTCATCGGGCTCCGTCAGACGAGTGATGGCGATGGCCTGATCGACCGCCTCGCGGATGCCCTCGGGGTCGAGCCGGTCGGTGGACGCGCGCGCGCTGCGGCCCTCGATGCGCGCGCGGACCGAAAGACTTGCGCCGCTCTCCGCCACGTTTTGATGGATGGCGTTATTGGCGAAGCGCGTGAGAGCCTGGTCTGACGCGGTGAGGATTGCTTCCACCTCTTCCACGCCGCGTGCGCGCGCGGCGCGCACTACCTGCTCGCCGATCGACGCCGCATCAACCCGCATAGGCGCTCCCCACTTTGATCTGGCGGAAACGCGCGGGGCTGGCGCCGTGGCCCGTGCCCATTACCTGCTCGGGCTGCCCCTTGCCGCAATTCGGCACGCCCCAAAGCGTCCAGTGCTCGCGGCCGGCGATGGCCTCGCAGGCATTCCAGAACTCCGTCGAAATGCCGCTGTAGCTCGGATTCTTCAGCATGCGCACGCGCTTGCCGCCGCGCATCTCCCAGGCGATCTCGCAGCCGAATTGGAAATTGAAGCGCTTATCGTCGATCGACCAGCTCCGGTTGGTCTCCATGTAGATAGCATGGTCGGCGCCGAAGACTTCCTCGAGCGATTGCGCGCCCGGCTGGAGGCTCACGTTGGTCATGCGAATGAGTGGCAGCCGCGCCCAGCCGTCGGCGCGCATGCAGCCGTTGGATCGCGTCTCACCCACCGCCGCAGCGGTCTCGCGCGACGTCATGTAGCCGGTGAATTCGCCCGCCCGGATGATCTCGGTCTGCTGCGCCGGCACGCCTTCATCGTCGAACGCGAAAGTCCCCAGCCCGGGACCGTGTTCCAGGCGCGCATCGCACACCACGTTGACGATCTCCGACCCGTATCGCAGACGCCGCAACTGATCCAGCGTCAGAAAACTCATGCCGGCGTAGTTCGCTTCCGTACCGAGCACGCGATCGAGCTCGATGGGGTGGCCGATCGACTCGTGAATCTGCAGGCCAAGCTGCGAGCTGTCGAGGATCAGATCGAAGACACCTTCGGGACACTGGTCGGCGGAATGCAGCGCGATGGCCTCGTCGGCGATGCGCGGCGCGTGGCTCGCGAGATCGAGCTGGTCGATCAGCTCATACCCTTTCAACTGGAATTGGCCGCCGAAGGAATTGGGATAGGAGCGCTTCTGGATCTCGCCGTCTTTGTAGCACAGGGCGGAAAAGCCCGCTCCGCTGGTGGTGCGGGTCTGGTCGATGAGGCTGCCCAGCGTGGAGGCGAAGACCTGGCGCTCGCGTACAAAATGCATGGCGGCTTCGGCGAGACTGATCGCAGGGTCATGGCGGAGTTCGCGGTCGACCGCGAGCAGGGTGGCGAGATTGCGGTCCACGGAAACGGAAAACGGGTCGACGGCGCAGGGCGATACCCACACCGCTTCGTACTTCTCTTCCGGCGCGAGCACTATGTCGTGTTTCTTGGCGGCGGTGCCGGAGCGCGCAATTTCGAGCGCCAGCGCGGCAGCCGCTTCCACGCCTTGCTTCGACACATCGCTGGTGGCCGCGAACCCCCAACAGCCGAAGGCCAGCACGCGGATGCCGATGCCCTGCGAATGCGAGCTCGATACGTGGCCTGCCTTGCCGTTCTTCGTGGTGACTTCGCGATCGCGCGTTTCGATGGCGCGGACATCGGCATAGGTGACGCCACCGCGCGCCACCGCATCGAGCGCTTCGAGTGCCAGGTCCTTCATCGCGGCGTGATTAGCCCACCCAGCTTATCCTGCTCGCTGGACGCAGTTCGCGGAAAGCGCGTGGAGTATGCTTCGGGGTACTTCAGGCCGGAGCCGGTATTGTAGAGCACAATGCGGTCGGAGCCCTTAAGGAATCCCGACGCCAGCAGCTTTTGCAGGGCGGCGACGCAGGCCGCACCTTCGGGCGCCGCGTAGATACCTTCATCGGAAGCGAGTTGCACGCCGGCGGTCAACATCTCGTCATCGCTGACGGCAACCGCGGTGCCGCCGCTTTCGCGTAGCGCGCGCAGTGTCAGCACATCGCCCAGCGGCTTGGGGACGCGCAATCCCGCAGCCACGGTGTGCGCGTTGTCGTAAAAGCGGCTGGCCGTGTCGCCCTCTTCGAATGCGCGTACCACCGGCTGACAGCCTTCCGCCTGCACGGCGATCATTTTGGGACGGCGCGAGCCGATCCAGCCCAACTTCTCCATTTCTTCGAAGGCCTTCCACATCCCGATCATGCCGACGCCGCCGCCGGTGGGATAGAAAATCGCGTCGGGCAGTTCCCAACCCATCTGTTCGGCGACCTCGTACCCCATGGTCTTCTTGCCTTCCACGCGGTACGGCTCCTTGAGCGTGCTCACGTCGAACCAGCCTTCGGCCGGCCCGCGCTCCGCCACCATGCGGCCGCAGTCGCTGATGAGCCCGTCGACAAGGGTGACATGCGCGCCGTACGCTTTGCACTCCAGGTAATTGGCCTGGGGAACATCGCGCGGCATGAAGATGTGCGCCTCAATGCCGGCCGCCGCGGCGTAGGCGGCCATGGCGCTGGCGGCGTTGCCGGCGGAAGGAATCGCGACCTTCCGGATCCCCAGTTCCACGCACATGGAGACCGCGCAGGAAAGCCCGCGCGCTTTGAAAGAGCCGGTGGGATTCAGGCCTTCATCTTTCACCCAGAGCGAATCGGCGCCCACACGCGATCCCAGCCGGCGCGTGCGCAGCAGCGGCGTCCAGCCTTCGCCCAGGGAGACGATGGAGGCGTCGGACGGCGGCAGCACAGGCGCATATCGCCACATGTTCGAGGGGCCGTGGGGAACGTCGCGCCGCAACCAGCGATGGCGGATACTGGCAAGATCGAACCGCACCAGCAGTGGACCGCCGCAACTGCACAGGTTGTGAACCTGACCGGCGTCGTAGGTCTGTTTACAGAGGCTGCACTCCAATTGCGTTGCTTTAGGCATTAAAAAGCAAGTCTAGCAGGTTGCGGCCCGTGCGCTAGTGGATCTTCCATGCGACGCCGAGGAGAATATCCAATTGGTTCTGGCTCGAAAGGGCCTCCGGACCGTCGCCGAAATACACCATGATTGGCGCGTTATTCCACCGCGTGTAGCGCACCGCCGGCGAAAGACGCAATCGGCCGATGGCAACCTCTACGCCGCCGCCGACTACGATTCCCTGGCTTGCCGGATAACTCGTAGTCACGCTGGTTCCGTTGGTGTAGTAATGTTCCGTACCATGGATGACACGCGGCGCGTAACCGGCCTCGAGAAACGGCTTGACCAGCGGAAACCGCAGCCTGTATTTGAGGAGCATGGGAAACTCCCACGAGTTGGCGTGCTCGTCGAACTCGCCACTATAGAATGCCGATGCCCGATAGCCCTGGCGGCGGTACAGCGCATCGACCTCGATGCCAAATCCGAAGGGCAGGCCGATGTTCGCTTGCGGCCCGAATGCGTAGCGCTTCGACACACTGTTGGCGGCGCCGCCAGTCAAATCGTCCGTGCCTCGCACGCCTCCAATCACGCCCACCGCGAGCGATTGGGCACAGGAGAAAGAGCAGGTTATCGCGCCGGCGGCAAGCAGGATGAGGCTCCGCAATCCGATACTCATGCCTGGCAGGAGAGCACGGCAGCCTCCAATCTTTTCAGCTATTCCGGGTAGGTCCGCGACATGCCCTCGGGAATGCTGATGCGCGGACGCCAGCCAAGCACCGTGTGGGCCGCGGTGCAGTCGCACGGCCAAAGAGGCGTAATCGACTTCACGCGGTACGGCGTGAGCGGCACGGCGCGTTTCAGCACCTTGCCGAGCAGTGCTACCCCGAACCCCGCCGTCTGGAGCAGCCATGGCGCCACGTACGACGCACGCACCGGCCGGTGCCGGCGTGCGTAATTGACGTAAGCGCGCTGCGTCAGCCCCTGCGGATCCACCAATTGGAAGAGCGAGCCGTTCGGCAACTCGTCTTCAGCCGCGAGCAGCAACGCGTCGACGACGTTATCGACATACACCAGCGGCACGTGATGATTGCCCGAGCCGACCACCAGCCAGCGGCCGGCAATCGCGATGGTGCCCGAAGGCGGAATCTTTTCCGCGCCCGGACCGTAGATCTGGCCGGGCCTCAGGATGACGGCGTTGATGCGCCCGGCAGCCGCGGCCTCGCGCACCATCTTCTCGGCTTCCAGCTTGGTCTGGGTGTACAGACCGCGCTCTTTAGGGAACGGCTCATAGCGCGCCGTCTCGCTTACGGGCGCTCCGGCGCGATGGCCGGCGTGGTCGAGCACGCTCATCGAACTGACGTAGACCAGGCGGTGCACGCCGTGCCGCTCGCACGCGTCGATGACGTTGCGGGTTCCCCAAACGGTGCCGCTCTGGTATTCGAAATTGCCACCCTTCATGGCAGCGCCCAGATGGAAAACGGTCTCGATGCCTTCCATGGCGTGGTCCACCATGGCGGGATTGCCGAGATCGCCGTACACCAATTGGATGTCCTCGGGCGGCGGGCTCGCGGGCGGCCGCCGCACCAGCAGGCGCAAAGGTTCGCCGATCTCGGTGCGCAGGCGATGGACCAGGGCTTTGCCAAGGAAGCCGTTGGCGCCGGTCACCAGGATGCGGGGCCTGAGGTGCGAATTCGGTTCGGCCAGGTAGGCGCGTTTATCGTCGTCGGCGCGGCGGGAGACGTCTTCCAGCAGCGCGATCACGCGGCGGCCTTCTTCGGCGGGAACTGGCGGCGCTTTCCCTTCGTGCAGCGCCTGGTGAAATTTGAGGACCGAAACGTGAATGCCGGGCGAAGGCTTCAGCCGGCCGGTAGCGAATCGCAGGGTGTTCACCGAAACTTTGGCCAGCATCTGGAGTGCATTGAAACCGGCGCCGAGAATCCGCTGCACCGGCTTGGGCGCGGGGTACGTCTTGCGCAGCGTGATGACCTGCAGGTAGCAATCCACATGCATCACGCCCTTCGTGCCGTGCACCACCAGCTCATTCTGAATGGGCCGCACGTTCCACGAGATGTACATCTGGCCGGTGCCGCGATCGGTCTCCACCAGCGTGCGCCACTCATCGAACACCAAATTGGGATCGCCCGCGCCGCTGGCGTAGTAGCGCGTATCGGCGCGCTGAATAGGGCCGAGGAACGCCTCCAGCAGATACAACCCGTGCACCCCGAGATCTTGAAACGGGTACGATCCATTGCGAAAATGCGCCGGCATGGAAGGGCCGCCGGAGTACGCCTGGTAATCGGAACTGCGGAAGAAGTCCACCCCCAGCACCTGCCCGCACGCGCCGTTGCGCACCATATCGAGCGCCTGGAGCACGATGGGATCCATGCGCGCCGAGTGATTCACCGAGAGCACCAGGCCGCGTTCGCGCGCCCGCGCGATCATGAGGTCGCAATCGGCCACGGTTTCCGCCATGGGCTTCTCCACGAAGACGTGGCAGCCCATATCGAGCGCTTCCAGCGCAAGGGGGGCATGCGACCCGGGCGGCGTCAGGATATGCACGACCTCGGGCTGCGCCGCCGCCATCTCGCGCAGCGAAGGAAATACCTTGGGGATCTGGAACTGCTCGGCAAGCACGGAGGCCCGGCTCTCGTCGGGGTCGGCGATGCCCACAATTTCGACGAACGGCAGGCTGCGCAATGCGCGCGCATGATACGTGCTCACGTACCCCGCACCCACCAGTCCCACTCTTACAGGCTCATTCGGTTTCAAGACGTCATTGTAGCGAGGTGGCCGCACCGGCCGCGAGTAATGGGGGTAATGTGGGGCACCATGCTGCCCCCTACCCATCATCTGCCCGACGTCATCTTGACAGTGCCGGCTCAGACCCGCGACACTTTAATGCGGCCCTATGATCATTACACGCAGCCCGCTGCGCATCTCTCTCGGAGGCGGCGGCACAGACCTGCCTTCTTACTACCGCGAACACGGCGGATTTCTGGTTGCCGGGGCGATCGATAAGTTCGTCTATATCACGCTGCACGAAACTTTCGTGCCGGAGATCCTTGTCCGCTATTCCAAGACGGAGGTGGTCTCGAACGCCGGCGAGATCCAGCATCCCATTCTGCGCGAAGCGCTGCGCCTCGTGCCGATCCAGGATCCGCACATCGAGATTACCAGCCTGTCGGACATTCCCGCCGGCACCGGGCTCGGCTCCTCGGGCAGTTTCACCACCGCGCTGCTAGGCGCGCTGCATGCCTATTGCAGGAATCACGTGACGCAGCGCGATATCGCCGAGCAGGCATGCCATATCGAGATGGATCTGTTGGGCGAACCTATCGGCAAACAGGACCAGTACATCGCGGCGTTCGGCGGCATCACGGCGTTCACCTTCCAGCCCGACGGGCACGTGGATGTGGAGCCGTTGAAACTTCCGCCCTCCACACTGCACCGCCTGGAAGATGGCCTGGCGATGTTCTTCACCGGCTATACGCGCAACGCCTCGGAGATCCTCAAGGATCAGGATGTGCGCAGCAAACAGAAGGACAAGCAAATGATCGAGAACATGCACTTCGTCAAGCAGCTCGGTTATGAAAGTAAGGCCGCGCTGGAGGCCGGCGACCTGCGTGGGTTCGGCCAACTGATGCATGGACACTGGGAGCGCAAACGGGCGCGCTCGAGCGGCATGAGCAATCCCGAGATCGACCGCTACTACCAACTGGCGCGCGATCACGGCGCCATCGGCGGCAAACTGATTGGCGCGGGCGGCGGCGGATTCCTGCTGTTTTATACCGAAGACAAAGCGCGCCTCAGCGGCGTGATGGCGTCCGCCGGCCTGCGGGAAGTGCGTTTCCGCTTCGATTTCGGCGGAAATCGCGTGATGCAGTATTAGTTTCCAGACGCGCTTCGTCGGGTCGCTTGGCGGCAAGAAATGGCAAAAAGGCGGTGAAGATCGTTCGGGATTCTTGGTTTCACAAAGGTCCGGCGAGCCAAAGCACCTTCAAATCTTCCCGTTGGCGTATCCGTAATTTGTGACCTGTTACTGGCTGGCACATCCCTTTGAACTAACCTGGCGAGCCTTGCGGCTCTTCGGAAACTCACCTGGACAAGCTGAAGCATGTCCTACGCGTGTCGGGTTCGCACAGGCCGCCGAAGCTTTGTATGACATTGTGTGTGGAGAGTCGGTCCAAAGGGTGTTCGAATTCGACCGAACGTGAACGGCGCCGTTCACTGGGTACGAGAGCAGTCTCGGGCCTGCCCGTCAGCCTCTCCGTAGGATTTCAAGGAACCGGCCCATGGCCGCGGCGTTCTGCCCTACCCTGCGCGGCGAGTACTTACTCAAGACTTCGAGCAACTTCGCGGCGGCGGGTATCGGCTTGGCCCCACTCATCAGGATCTGCTTACTGTTCCACCGCTGCCCGTATAACACCTGATTCTCGTCGATATCGTTGCGCAGCGTCGCGCCATCCAGCGAAATTCCTCCGAACAGGCCGCGGGAGCGCGACCAGGAAAGGATCTCGGCCGTCATCAATCCGTCGGTCTGCGCAGTGGCGTTGCGGCCCACCGGTCCGGCAGCGGCGGTAGCTTCCGCACCGATCGTGAACTTACTCTTCGTCAGCCGCTTCATCCCGCCGGAGTTCATAATCAGCAGGACCACGTCGGTGGATGAGATGCCGATTTGCGCCCCGATGCTGCCGCCTTCGATGCGGATGGCGGCCGGCGGTCCCCAGCCCTCATGCGGCGCGCGGCACACGGCATAACCGCGGCCGTACTTGGCGCCCACCAGCACCGCCGCTTTTTTCAAGCCCGGCACCAGCACCATACAGTACGCTTTATCGAGAAGACCCTGGGGAATGGCGCGGTCCGGCGTGGCCATCACTTCTGAGAACAGCGATGCGGCGTCGTTCAGTCGCTCGCTAGTCTTCGCCAGGTCGTTTGCCAGAACAGGGGCGCAGGCCAGGGCAGCGGCCAGCGTGAACGGAATCCATTTCATGCACTTATGGTAACGTTCCGCCGCGCGGGGGCAGCGCGCTGGCCACAGCAGAGAGAGTGGCGACGATCAGGCATAGCACCGCGAACCAATCGCCGAAGCGCGTGTACACGGTCCGTTCAGAGATGTAATCGAAGTTGGCGTAAAGGGCCGTCCGCGTGTTCGGCGCCAGGTTGCCGCGGACGCGGCCGCCTGGGTCCACCACGGCGGTGATGCCGTCGTTGGTGGAGCGCAGAATCCAGCGGCGATTCTCGGCGGCGCGCATACGCACCAATTGGAGATGCTGCGGGCGCGCGGCGCTCTGCCCAAACCAGCCGTCGTTGGATAGATTGAAGAGCACCTCCGCGCCGCCCGCGGCGAATTTGCGCACGAAATTGGGGAAGACCGATTCGTAACAGATGAACGCGCCCATCTGATGCTTTCCCACCGGCGACACCACCACGCGATGGCCTGCTTCGAAGTCGCCCACTTCGCTCGATACTTTATCGGCCACGAAGTTGAATGGCCAGGGCACAAATTCGCCGAACGGCACCAGGTTTACCTTGTCGTAGCGCGTGACCGGTTCGCCCAAAGGAGAGACGAGCTGTGCGGAGTTGAGCGGCGCGCCCTTCGCGGTATGCGCGACCGTGCCGAACAGAATGTAGGCCTGCGTCATGCGCGCCAGATTATTCATATAGTCGCGGAAGCCGGCGTCCTCCTCGTAATAATAGGGCGCGGGAACTTCCGGCCAGGCAATGATCGTGGGCCGCGGCAGGCCGGGCTGCAGGGCGCCGCGCAACGTGAGCGCCGCCTGCTCCCGCACGGTTTGCACCAGCGTCTGCGGCGTCCACTCCTGCGTCTCGGAAATATTGGATTGCACCAGCAAGGCGGCATCCTGTCCCGGAACTCCTGGGGGCATGGCAGGCAATAACGGCAGCAAGAACAGCGGCGTAAGCCAGAGCAATTCGCGGCGCGGCCGCCGCAGGATGGCCAGTGCGAGCCCTGCCGACATCAGGGCGAACACGAAGGACAATCCGTACACGCCGGTATATGGCGCCAACCGCAGGGGCACCCCCATGTCGATGCCGGCGTTGCCCAGCGCCAGCCAGGCGAACCCCAGCGAGCCGTGCGTGGCTTCGACGGTCACCCACCACGCCGCCACCGCGGGGGCGGCCCACCAGCGCCGCATCAGGATTCCGGCGAGCAGCGCGAAGATGCCCATATGCAGCGCCTTGGCGATGCAAAACAGCACGAACATGGCCCACGCCACCGGCTTGCCCATATCGCCGTGCACCGCCAGCACAATCTCCACCCAATAACAGACACCGCACCAGTAGACCGCACCGCACGCCCAACCGATCAGAAAGCGGCGCCCGTGCCGGCGCTCACGCGCGAGTGCGATGAGCAGCGGCGTAAGCGCTAGGGGAGCGAACCAAACCAGATTCAGCCGCGGGAACGAGACAATCAGCAGCACCGCCGAAAGCAGCGCCAACAACAGATTCAGCACGGGACCCGTCGCGCGGCGTCGGCCACTTCATCGGCCATATAGGAACTGCGCACCAGGGGGCCGCTGAAAACCATTTTGAAGCCCAGCGCGAGACCATAGTCGCGGTATCCGTCGAATTGTTCCGGAGTGACGAACTCGGCCACCGGCAGATTCCGAACGGTGGGCTGGAGGTATTGCCCAATGGTGGCGGCGTCGGTTCCGGAGGCGTGAAGATCGCGGAGCAATTCGTGAACTTCGTTGCTGGTTTCGCCCAAACCGACCATGAAGCCCGACTTAGTCAGCGCGCTGGAATGCCGCTTGGCGAAGGCCAGCACGTCGAGCGACTGGCGATAATCGGCCTGCGGACGAACCCGCCCATAGAGGCGCGGCACGGTCTCCATGTTGTGATTGAAAACGTGCGGACCGGCGTCCAGCACGCGCGCCACGGAATCAAGATCGCCGCAAAAATCGGGTGTCAGAACCTCGACGCGAGCCTCCGGCAGCGCGCGCCGAACCTCACGTACGGTGTCCGCAAAATGCGCCGAGCCGCCGTCCGGCAGGTCGTCGCGGTTGACGCTGGTGATCACCACGTAGCGCAACTTCATATCCGCCGCCATGCGCGCGACGTTGGCGGGCTCGGCGGCGTCGAGTGGCATCTCCCGGCGGTGCGGATTGAATTTCGGCACGGAGCAGAATCCGCAGCCGCGCGTGCAATGGCTGCCGAGAATCATGAAAGTGGCGGCGCCGCGATGGAAGCACTCGTGAATATTCGGGCAGCGCGCCGATTCGCACACCGTGTGCAGATTCAGCTCGCGCAATCCGGCCTTGAGGCGATTGAGCGAGGGAAAATGCGTGCGGCTCTTGCGGGCCCACTCAGGTAGGCGCGGCCGCGGAGCGCCGGCAAGCTGGACCAAGGTATCGCTCACGGCTTCCTGAAGAGGTTCGTCATCCCCGCGTCTTCCAATTGCTTCTTGGCCTTGGTGAGGGTTTCCTTGTCGGTATAGGGCCCCACCCATACCAGCGTGAGATTGTCGCGGCCGGGGCGCGTGACCACCGGAAATCCGCGCCCTTTAAGCGTCTGAGACATGGCTTCGGCGGAACTGTGGCTGCCCGCGAGCACCTGCCAGTAGCTGCCATTTGCCGGTTCGGCGGCGGCAGCAGGCGGCGCTGCCTTGGGCGCGGGCGGCTCCGGAGCGCTAGCCTCTTTGGCCGGCACCGTAGTGGGTTGCGGCGGCTGTTCGGCCGGCGCGGCGGCGGATTGCGGATCGCCGGCATGGCCCACGTCGGGATTCATCACCGGCGCCGTGCTCTCCGGCGTTACCGGGCTGGGTGGCACCACGTTGGGCGAGGAGGTTGCCGGCTGGGCGGCGGCATTACTCGGGATGGCCGCCGTCTCCGAGACGGGCGCCGATTTCGGTGTGCCGCGCCCCAACACGTATCCCATGGCGAACACCACTGCCAGCAACAGGACGCCGATGAAGAAGCCGCTGAGCAGTTGCTTGTCGCCCACTACCAGTTCGAATTCGCCCGTTTCCTTGTTTCGCATGGTTTACGCTTTGGGCGCGGCAAGGCCATCGAGCGCGCCCTTCAAAGAAGCAATTATATCGATTGGTAGCGGAAATACAATGGTCGTGTTTTTTTCGGCCCCGATTTCCACCAGAGTCTGCAAATACCGCAGTTGAATCGCCACCGGCTGTTTCTGGATAATCTCCGCCGCCATGGCGAGTTTTTCCGCCGCGGTGTACTCGCCCTCGGCGTGGATGATCTTGGCGCGCCGCTCGCGTTCCGCCTCGGCCTGGCGGGCGATGGCGCGGATCATCTGCTCGGCCAGGTCCACCTGCTTGACCTCCACCATGGTGACCTTCACGCCCCACGGCGAAGTGTGCTGATCGAGGATGGACTGCAACCGGATATTCAACTTTTCACGCTGGCTGAGGAGTTCGTCCAGCTCCGCTTCTCCCAGTACACTGCGCAGCGTGGTCTGCGCAAGCTGCGACGTGGCGTAGAGGAAATTGGAAACTTCCACCACCGCCAGGCGCGGCTCCACCACGCGAAAGTAAATCACCGCATTTACCTTCACCGTGACGTTGTCCCGGGTGATGACGTCCTGCGACGGCACTTCGAGCGTATCGATGCGCAGCGATACGCGCACAATGCGGTCAACTGGCGCGAACACCAGAATGATGCCCGGACCTTTCGGATGCGCGAGCAGACGGCCGAAGCGGAAAATCACGCCACGCTCGTATTCCCGCAGAATCTTGACGGAACTGATCAGATAGAGCACGACGATCACGACGATTATGGTCGTGAAACTGGTCAAATCGATCATGCGGACCTCCTAGTCCACCAGCGGTTCTACTTTGAGTTTCAACTTATCGATGGCCGTCACGCGCACCCGTCCACCGACGGCGACGGGGCGCGGCGAGACCGCGTCCCAATATTCGCCGTGGACGAAAATCTTCCCTTCCGGAGCAAGCTCGGTGACCACCGAGCCGGTCTCGCCGATCATTCCTTCACTGCCGGTCTCCACTTTATTGCGCCGCGCGCGCATCGCCAGGGAGAGCAAAAAAACAGTAATGGCGGAGAACGGCAGCGTCAATGCGATAGCCGTACCCCAATGAACGCGCATTTCCGGCAATGGACTATCCACCAGCATCACCGCTCCGAGCAGCATGGAGATCGCGCCCCCAACGGCAAGGATTCCGTGAGTAGCGAACTTCGCTTCGAGCAGAAACAGCCCGAATGCCAGGAGCAGCAGCGCCGCGCCGAGCCAGTCGATGGGCAGCACCGAAAGTGCCGAGAGTCCGAGGAGGACCATAATCGCGCCTGCCACGCCGGGGACCACCAGGCCTGGCGAATTCAGTTCCAGATAGAGGCACAACGCGCCCACCACCAGCAGCACCAGGGCAATATTGGGGTCGGCGATGCAACTGACGATGCGCTGCCGCAGCGACAACTGGTAATTCACGATCTCGCCCCCGGCCGTGTGTAGCGTCTCGGTGCGGCCGTCGATGCGCGTAACGGTACGTCCGTCGAGGTCGGTAAGCAATTGCTGCTCGCTGGGAGAGATAACATCGATGAGGTGCTGATCGAGCGCTTCCCGCTCGGTGAACGACTTACTCTCGCGGATCGCCGTTTCGGCCAATTGCGCGTTGCGCCCGCGCTTGATGCACAAGCTTCGCAGACCGGCGGCCGCGTCGTTGACCACCTTTTGCGTCATCACGGCATCCATTTCGCCGGTCATGGCGACAGGATGCGCCGCCCCGGTGCGCGTGCTCGGCGCCATGGCGGCCACATCGCCCGATTCGAGAATGAAAAATCCGGCGGAGGCAGCGCGGCCGCCGCTGGGAGTCACATAAGTGACCACGGGAATCGACGACGCGAGGATCTCCTGGATGGTCGTCTCCATGGCGTCCATGAGGCCGCCGGGCGTATTCAGGCGGACCAGCACCAGCGATGCATTCTCCTGCCTGGCTTGTGAAATGGCGCTGGCGACGATCTCGGCGGTGACGGGGTGCACGACGCCATCCACGTTCACCGCGATAATCTTCGGCGACGCGGAGGCAGCCTGCGCGGTAAGCGCGAGCATAATCCCGAGAGTCGCTACGCCTCGCAATCTACACCCAGTATACGCCTACACAAATAATGTGGTCCGGATCACAAATAGGACCACTAGTGTAATGGTACTGATAGAAAGTTTTAATGTACGTTGTGGGTGCGATCAGGTAAAATAAGAGAAAAATAATCGGTTTTTGAAAGCACTTACCTTTATGCCAAGCAAGCGTGTATCTGAGAAAGACATAGTTGTAACCGGCGCCACTTCCGCCCGCCATAAGCCGGCGGCCCAGCGCGTAAAACGTACTGCACCTGTCGCGGCGGCTGAGCCGCCAATAACTCAACCGGTCCTGGAAACGGCCACTGGGGAGCAGATTGCCGCCCTGGCGTATTCGTACTGGGAAGCACGCGGCTTTCAGGGCGGCTCGCCCGAACAAGACTGGCTGCGCGCTGAACGTGAGCTGATGGCCACGACGCCTGCCACCGCCACTGCTACCGCATAACCCCGTTTTTAACGGTATTTTCGTAGAACAGCCAATAAGCGGCCCTGTATCTCAACATCTGCCGCCGGAACCAGAATCGGGTTGAATTCAGAGTTTGCGGGTTGCAGCCGGACTTTGCCTCCTGGCTCGCGATAAATGCGCTTTAGCGTAGTATCGCTGCCCGCAACCAGCGCGACCACGATTTCTCCGTCTCGAGCTTCGCTGGTTTTTTCGAGTAACACCACATCGCCGTCACAAATGTGATCGTCGATCATGGAATTGCCACGCACTTCGAGCGCAAAGGTTCCGGCGCCGCCGATATAGTCAGAGAGATTGAGAGTCTCATTCTGTTCCACCGCTTCGAGCGGCGAACCCGCGGCGATTCGTCCGCGCAGGGGGATCTCCGGCTGCGGCGGCTTGGCGCGGTGGACCTCCGCCATATATTTCGCGGTGATTTCGAGCGAACGGCTTTGATTGAAGCCGCGCTTTAAATAACTCTTCGACTCGAGGATCGCGATGTGTTTGTGAACTGTCGCCAGAGACGCCAGACTTAGCCCTCTGGCGATCTCCTCGTAACTGGGACAGTAACGATTTTCTTCGACAAACGTGGCAATGAAATCGAGCACCTGCTTTTGCCGTTTGGTGAGTGCCATATTCGCCCCTTGACGATTATGGGCGAACAAAAAGGGAAAATCAAGCGATTTTTCCTAGCTCACTCTTTGCCTATGATGAAGGGAGGAGTCGCCGTATGTCCGAATGGGTCGACATCGTGCCGGCAATCGCCGGATTAATCCGCGAGGAACCGCGGACGGTCGCGGTCTTGTTCCTTTTCGGAGCGGCTGGCGCGATTTTTGCGGCGATCATCCGCAAGACACAACGCAACGATTCGCTCTGTCTGCGTTAGCGGACCGCGCCTCACCCCACCGGATTCCGCAGCGTCCCGATGCCGTCGATCGTAATGGCGATTTCGTCGCCGCTTGCCAGCGTAAATTCGTGCGGCGGCACAATACCGGTGCCGGTCAGCAGAAAACATCCATTGGGGAACGTGTTTTCGCGGAAAAGATACTCCACGAGTTCCGCCGGATTGCGCTTCATCGCTTCCAGCGTGGTGCTGTCTTCAAATGCCACCATGCCGCCGCGGTGAATCTCGATACGGATCGCCGTCGCGGGCGGCAGCGCAGTATCGGTCACCAGGATTCCCGGTCCCAACGCGCACGACCCGTCGTACACTTTCGCCTGCGGGAGGTAGAGCGGGTTCTCGCCTTCGATATCGCGCGAGCTCATGTCGTTGCCCACCGTATAGCCAAGAATCCGGCCGCCGGGCGAGACCAGCAGCGTCAATTCCGGCTCGGGCACATTCCATTTGGAATCGTGGCGGATGCGCACCGGCGCGCCGGGGCCGACGGTGCGGTGGGGAGTCCCTTTGAAGAACAGTTCGGGGCGGTCAGCGGTATAAACCCGATCGTAAAAGCTCATCCCGCCCGCGGCCTCCGATTCCGCCATGCGCGCCGTGCGGCTGCGAAAATAAGTCACGCCCGCAGCCCACACCTCCTGCTCCTCAATGGGCGCGACCGGTGCATGCCCGCCGCTCGCCGGAGCGGCGTCGCCCTCAATGGAAGCGAGGTAATGGTAGAGATCTTCGCGCGTCGTGAGGCGGCCGGAGGCCTGTGGCGGCACTGGAATCCGTCCGCCATGGACGCCTTCGAGTTCCCACCCGTTCTGCGTTCGGTAAATGCGCATCTGGTAAGTTCAGCCTTTCGGAGATTGCAATTTTTCGACAATGCGGTCGACATCGAACACACACCCGCCCCAGGTGCCGCCGCTCACGTCTTGCAGCGCCGCCCAGAGGCGCGTCTCGGCGGGCAGAGCGGGATCGGCCACCAGATCGCGCGGCACGGACCGCGCCGCCAGTTCGCTCGTCCCGGCTTCGACGCTGCCCTCCACCACCAGGTCGACCGACCCTTCCAGGCGCACACGGTCGATAGCAATCGCGATCCGGTCGCCCTCCCGCACTTTGCCGATAGGGCCGCCGGCCAGCGCTTCCGGGGTGACGTGGCCGATGCACGCGCCGGTGGAAACGCCGCTGAAGCGCGCATCGGTGATCACCGCGACGTGCTTTCCGAAATCGAGGTAGCGCAACGCCGACGTGACAGCGTAAATCTCCTCCATGCCGGAGCCCATGGGGCCGCGGCACATGAGCACGAGCACGTCACCCGGCCGGATGGCGCCGCTCTTGATGGCGGCGACGGCATCCTTCTCGGCATGGAAGACGCGCGCCGGGCCGGTCTTGCGATACACGCCGTCGGAATCCACCACGGCCGGGTCGATCGAAGTGCTCTTGATCACCGAACCGCCGGGCGCCAGATTACCCTTGGGAAACGTCACCGTGGAAGTCAGTCCGCGGCGGCGTGCGCCGTCGGGATCCATGATCACATCGTCGGGGTCGATGCCGTCGCGCTCGCGCAGCACCTTGCGGAGAGCCGCGCGGCGCTCCGATTGCTCCCACCAGTCGAGCACCGCGTCCAGTTTATCGCCGCTCACGGTGAGCGTGCCCGTCTCCAGCAGGCCTGCGCGGCGCAGGTGCAGCATCACTTCGGGAACGCCGCCGGCCAGGAAGACCTGGACCGTGGGATGGCCCTTCGGCCCGTTGGGGAGCGCGTCGACCAGGCGCGGCACCTGGCGATTGAGGCGTGTCCAATCGTCCACCGTGGGCCGCGTGAGCCCGGCCGAATGCGCGATCGCCGGGAGATGCAGAATCAGATTGGTCGACCCGCCGAAGGCCGCGTGCACCACCAGCGCGTTGCGCACGTTGGCATCGCTCAGAACGCCGCCCATCGTCAGGCCGGCAGTTTCCATTTGCACCACCGCCTGGGCCGAACGGCGCGCCATGTCGATCCAGATGGGGTGGCCCGAAGGCGCCAGCGCGGAATGCGGCAGCGCCATCCCCAGCGCCTCGCCGACCACCTGCGAGGTAGCCGCCGTGCCCAGGAACTGACAGCCGCCGCCGGGCGTGGCGCAAGCGCGGCACAACATGTCGGCGGCATCCTGCAACGTCATCTGTCCACGAGCGAAGCGCGCACCCGCCGATTGCACCTTGCCGGCATCCTCGCCATCGGACGCCTGCAGAGTGACACCGCCCGGAATCAGAATGCACGGCAGCGAACGCGCCGAAGCCAGCGCCATCATCATCGCCGGAAGGCCCTTGTCGCAGGTGGCCACCCCGATGACACCGCTGCGCGTGGGCAGCGAACGGATGAGCCGGCGAAATACGCTGGCGGCATCGTTGCGGTAGGCCAGCGAATCGAACATGCCGGTGGTGCCTTGCGTGCGGCCGTCGCACGGGTCGGTGCAATAAGCGGCGAACGGAATCGCACCCATCGACTTGAGCTGCTTGGCGGCAGCTTCCATCAGCAGTCCTACTTCCCAGTGGCCGGTGTGATAGCCCAGCGCGACGGGCGTTCCATCGGCCGCGCGAATGCCTCCGTGCGTGCTGAGAATCAGAAATTCCTTGCCGCCGAGTTCAGAAGGCGCCCATCCCATGCCGGCGTTCTGCGACCAGCCGAAGATATCGCCGGAAGGCCGCGCGATCAGCATCTCGGGCGTGATGGGAAGCGAACCGGCCGGTCCCGGAATTTTGCTGTGGATGTCGTAGAGAGAAGGGTCGCCGGAGTCCAGGAGATGCGCGGGCATGTCTCCCTGAAGTTTAGCGTACGGCTGGCGACAAAGAGACCTGAGAGCTCCCCGGATTCGAACCGGACCGGCCGGAAAGGCCGTTGAACCGTCATGTACTCCCAGGAGCATTCGCCAGCCGTTCGAAATCGGGGGCCGGCAAGTGGATCGGCGGGACCTGGCATTGTGTCAAAATGTAGTCCACGCCGGCATCCGGCCCCTCTTGTTTAGATTGGCGTCGCAGCGATCCGGCCCGTCCAATGGTCCGGATCGAGCTCGCCCGCTACAAACGCCGCCATCACATCGAACACCTGGTCGGAGAAGCCCCCAACGTTCAGGATGTCGGCGCGATCCGGCGCCTGCGTGGTCTCGTACGGTTGCACGTCCACGCAGATCATGCGCGCCTGCGGATTGCGGGCTCGCAGTTCCTGCCACTCCTGCAGGAGCGCGGTTCCACGAGCCAGCCGCGGGTCGATCCACGACTGGTTGTCGGAAACGAACACCACGGCGTCCACCCGCGCCCGCTCGCGGTTGAGCAGGCGCAGCGGCGCGCTGCAATTGGTGGCGCCCCCGCCGATGGAAGCGAGTTTTCCGGCGTTGGTCATCACCGAATCGCGCGGATTCAGGTCCACCGGCACCACATCGCCGGCGAACGGCAGCACCCGCGCGCGCGGATTGCGGCGGAGGAGAGCGGCTGTCACCAGGGCGGCAATGTCGATACAGAGCACGCTGGTGGTGGCGCCGCGGCGCATGCCGGTTAGCGGGCTCGCCATGGAGCCCGACACATCCGGGCAGACCACTACCGGGCCATCGATCGCCGGCACGTTGGCGATCGCCACTTCCATAGCGTCCTGAAGCGCGCTGCGGATGGCGACGGGCACATCCGCGCCACAGTTCTGGTAAGCCGATAGCAGTTGGTAGGGAAACACGCGGGAACGCGCGATTTCCCCGGCATCCCGCAGCCGGCCGGCGATGAGTTCGGTCATGCCGGCCTCCTCAAAGACGCCGTGCCGGGCGAACGTGTTGAGGTTCATGCGGAGCGTCTGCCAGGAAGCGTGGCGGGCGATGGCGGCCCAGTTCCGGCGATCGAGCGGCATCGCCGAGAGCATCGCGAACGGCAGATCCGGCGGGCCGATCTCGTCGCCCGTTTTGAAGCGTTCGAAATCGATCACCAGCGGCGGCAGCGCGGCAGAGTCGAACGGACGGCCCAGCATGTAGCCATAGAACGCCTCGCGCCGGCTGGTGGCCGGCTTGGGGTGGACCATCTTGAGGATGTCCGCCATCGACGGGTCGGAACCCACGCTGCCGCGAAAGAGCGATTCTTCATCGCGTGCCGCCAGCCACTCGCGCACCAGCCGCTTGGGAGCGGTGCCAAGAGACTTGCGGCCCACAACACCCGAACGGACGATCTGCACGTAAGTGCGCAGCATTTTGGCGTTGTCGATCACCTGCGCGAACACCGCCGCATGCAGGTGCGCATCGCGTACCGAGAGCCACGCGCACAGAAGTGCCGGCATGTCCTTCATGTAGGCGTGGCGGCGCGCATAAACGGCGGCGCGCGCCACAAACTCCGGCTCCACGGACTGGCAGATTTCCAGCACGCGCGCGAGTTGCTCCCCGGCAGTGGCGTAAAAGGTGGTGCCGAAGCAGCCGGTAGCCGCGTATTGCGCCAGCGCCTGCTTCGGCGAAAAGGCGTAGGCTGGCGCGCCCTCGTAGTTGATAGCATCGGCGGCAGGCATCAGCGTGCCGCAGAAAGTCGCGAAAAGAGCTTTGTTCGCCATAGGGATGCCTCCGTTGTGAGTAGTTAGTAAGGGCAAGCGGCTCCTGACTCCGATATCGTGGGGGATATCGCAGCGAAGCCTGGTGTAGTTAGTGCGACAAAAGCAAAGAGGGCGGCCATTTTGGCGGCCGCCCTCCTGGAAAATTCGCAATGATATCCAAGATGGTCAGGTAGCCATGCGGGGCGTACCGTTGACTAGGGCGCCGGCCCTTTGCGATTCGAATTGGATAACCCGTAACATGCAGTTACGATATTAGACCAGCCTGGAGTTATTCGCAAGACTTATGCGCGATTCTAAGTGGATTTTAATACCAGGCGGCCGGGCTCGCCGGGTATATACTATTCGGTGGCCATGATTACGAATCGTAACCGCCTTTTGGCTCTCTTCTTTCTCGCGCCGCTGGCATATGGGGCGCCTCTGCAACTGCGCTCCGGCTGGGACTTCGTGCCGGGCGCACAGGACCTGATTCAGTCGGGCCAGTGGGGCTGCGCCACCGGTGTGAGTGTCAATGGCGATACCCTCTCGATTTCCGCCACAACCGCAAACTACAACACGGTGATCAATACCAGCGGCCCCGTCTTGAGCGTGCAGGGCGATTTCAGCGTGCTGGCCACCCTTTCCGACACAGGCACATCGGGTTCGTTCCTCACCCTGATCGGGACCATGGCCACCGGCAGCCAGTACTGGCAGGGGCTCAAACGGCTCGACGTGGGCCGCGCCGGCAGTTCCATCCAGGTGAACTATTGGACTGGCGCGTCGTCCAGCCCCACCGCCATGAACCTGCCCATCCCCGGGACCGTCACCGACCCGCTTACCTTCGAAGTGGCGCGCGTGGGAACGCAGATCGACATCTTCGTGGATGGCGCATTGGCGGGAAATTTCGCCGACCCTGGCCTGTTCAGTGCGGGCAAAGTGTATCTCGGCTTTAACGTCTCGCCGGGCGACACGCTCAACGTTTTGGCGATGGCGGCGGCCATGCCCACCGGTTCCAGCGCGTCGCTGACGGCGCTCGATCTTCAGGTGGCGAATCGCACCGGGAACGGCCTGCGCGATCTCGCCGCTCCGTCGGGTCTCCTGATCGGCAGCGCGGCCGACGCTCCTTATTTCTCGGACCCGAATTACGTGCAGAAGTTAGGCGGCGAATTTAACCTGATTGTGCCGGAGAACGATTTGAAGTTCGGGCAAACCGAGCCTTCGCAAGGTCAGTACAGTTTTTGCGCCGCCGATCAGTTACTCGCCTTCGCACAGGCAAATGGGATGAAGATGCGCGGCCACAATTTGGTCTGGGGGCAGAACCTTCCGAGTTGGCTCACCGGCGGAACCTTCGACAGCACGCAGGCGACGGCCATCCTGCAAGACCATATCAACACCGTAATGAGCCATTACAAAGGCAAGCTGCCGGATTGGGATGTGGTGAACGAAGCTGTGTCCAACAGCGCGCCGTATGGTCTCGACCAGAGCTCTTTCTGGTACCAGAAGCTCGGCAGCGGATATCTCGACACCGCGTTCCAGATGGCGCATGCCGCGGACCCCAACGCCAAGCTCTTCTATAACGATTACAACGGCGAGGGACTGAGCGCCAAGTCCAACGCGATTTATACGTTGGTACAAGGGATGGTCAGCCGCGGCATTCCCATCAACGGCGTCGGGCTGGAAATGCATCTGACGCTCAACGGGCCGCCTAGCCAGAGCGATATCTCCGCCAACATGGCGCGGCTGGCGGCGCTGGGGCTGGAGGTGCACGTTTCGGAAATGGACGTTCGGCTCGCCGTCAACAGCAGCGGGACGGCGTCGGCCGCCGACCTTGCGTCGCAGGCAACTCTCTTCCAGAACGTTTTGAACGCGTGCCTCGCCAACTCCAATTGCACCGAATTCCTGACGTGGGGAGTGAGCGACCTGCATTCCTGGATTCCCGGTTCGTTCCCCGGCTTCGGCGCCGGCCTGTTGTTCGACCAGCAGTACAATCCCAAGCCCGCCTACACCGCCGTTTCCGCCAGCTTGCAGACCGGCAGCGCCTCGGCGCAGCGGCCCGTGATCTTCCCCGGCGGAATCGTGATTCACGCCAGCGCGCTGGCGCCGGTATCGCCGGGTACGCTGGCGGATATTTACGGTTCGAACCTGGCGGCCAGCCCGGCCACCACTCCTGGCGCGCCGCTGGGGACGTCGCTGGGCAACGTGCAGGTGACCGTCAATGGCACCCTCGCGCCGCTCTATTATGTATCGCCGGGACAGATCGATTTTCAGGTTCCGTACTCCATCCCGCCGGGTCCGGCGCTGGTGCAGGTCACTTCCAACGGAAACCCGGGGCCGTCGGCCGCGATTACCGTGCAGCAAGCCGCTCCGAGCGTCCTCACATGGACCGATGGCGCCGGCAATATCCGCGCGATCACCCAGAATGCGGATTATTCGCTCAATACATCCACTAACTGCGCAACTCCCGGTACCTATGTGACGGTCTATATGATGGGAAGCGGACCGTTGGACAATCCGATCGCTTCGGGCGCGGTCGCGCTGGTTGACCCGTTATCGCGCGAGACTCTGGCCACTACCGCCACCATCGGAAACGCCAACGCGCCCTTGCAATTCGCCGGCATGGCGCCGGGGTTCGTAGGGCTGATGCAGGTGAATCTCCAAGTGCCCGCGGTCAGCGGCGACCAGCCCGTGCAGGTACAGGTGGGACCGTTCACCAGTAACTCGGCGCTCGTGTGCGTGGGGAAGTAATTAGTTCTTAAATTCCACCACGATCACTTCCACCGGCGTACCGAGGGCGTTCTCCTCTTTATGCCGCGTGGGGTCGCCCCAACTTACCTGGCCGGCCTTATGTTTGCTCTCTTCGACCTTCCCGTCGGGAGTCGTCAACTTACTGTCCTGGTCCGTCAGATAGACCACCACACGATTCAGCCCATGCTCGTGCTCCGGCACCGAGCCGTGCGGCGGAAACTTGACGCGCATCACGCGCACCTGCGGATTCTCGAACTCCAGCTTGTAGACGGAAGGGCTCACTTTCAAGGGATCGAGCGCGGTGACTGCCGGCTTCGCAGGATCGCCGGGCTTCTTGACTTCGATCTCGACGATTTCGACCGGTGAGGCGCTGGTCACCTCAGAGGTGTGCAGGCCGACCGAAGGACTCCATTTCACGTCGCCGGCCTTGAACTTGAGGGTGGTCTTCTTGCCATCCTTGGTGGTGATGTCCTGTTGACCGGCGTTCAGGTAAACCATCACGCGGTTCAGTGGGTGCTCATGGAGGGCATGTTTAACGTGCGGCACGTCATGCGCGGTCACCACCCGTACCTGGTCGTTATCGATGGCGGATGGACTCTGCGCAGAGACGCAGGCCGCAGCGGAGAGGCCCAACAGGAACAGCCGATTCAGACGCGACATGGGTCCATGATACTGCACCGTTCGGGCCCCTGCGCGATTGCAGTATAATGTCCGCCAAGCTTTCAATTATGCGAACCTGCGTTCTTTTGCTCTCTCTTTCCGCGTCCGCTTTCTGCGCGGGCACGCCCTATTTTTCCGAACCGGCACTGTGCCCTACGCGTCCTGAAATCGCTTTCGTTTCCGGCGGCGACATCTGGGTAGTGCCCGCCAAGGGCGGCGAAGCGCACCTGCTGGTTTCCGATCCCGCCGAGGAATCGCGCCCGCTCTATTCGCCCGATGGAGCGAAACTGGCCTTCGTCTCCACCCGCACCGGCGGCGGCGACATCTATATCCTCACGCTCGCATCCGGCGACCTGAAGCGCCTGACTTTCGACGACCGCCTTGATGAGTTGGACTCCTGGTCGCGCGATGGCAAGTGGGTCTATTTCTCGAACGGCACCAACGACGTGGGCGGCAAGAACGACCTGTACCGCGTGAGTGTGGAGGGCGGCACTCCCATGCCCGTGAGCGCCGACCGCTTCACCAACGAATTCCAGGCGGCACCGGCGCCCGATGGTTCCACCGTCGCGTTCGCGGCGCGCGGCAACGGCGATTCGCAATGGTGGCGGCACGGTCACAGCCACCTGGACGAATCGGAGATCTGGCTGCGCAAAGAGGGTTCGCCCGCCACTTACGAGAAGATCGTCGATCTCAATGGGCGCAACGCCTGGCCCATGTGGATGCCCGACGGCAAGAGCATCTACTTTATGTCGGACCGGAGCGGCGCGCAGAATATCTGGACTCTCCCGCTCAACGGCAAACTGCGGCAGGTGACGAAATTCACCGACGGGCGCGTGATCTGGCCGTCCATTGGGTACGACGGCAAGGCCGTCGTGTTCGAACGTGATTTCAAGGTGTGGCAGGTCGACACCAAGAGCGGCGAGGCATTTGCGATTCCCATCACGCTGGTGGGATCGCCGGCTACTCCGGAGATGCAGCACCTCACCTTGAGTTCGTTCAACGATCTCTCGGTATCGGCCGATGCGCGCAAAGCCGCGGTGGTCGCCCACGGCGAGGTCTTCGCTGCGTCGGCGCACGATGGCGGCGAGGCGTTCCGCGTGACCCACACGCCCGACCCCGAAACGCAGGTGACGTGGGCGCCCGATTCCACCCGGCTCGCCTATCTCAGCGAGCGCAACGCCGTCACTCACGTGTTCCTCTACGATTTCGCGCACCACACCGAAACTCAGTTGACCAAAGACCCTGAGCCCGACCGTTCCATCAAGTTCTCGCCCGACGGCAAGAGTCTGGCGTACGTGCGCAACGACCGCGAGTTGCGAGTGGTCGATCTCGAGTCCAAGCAGGACCATGTGGCAGCCTCCGGCTTCATCGCCGGACAGTATGCCTGGGCGCCCGACGATCAATGGCTGGCATACGCGGCGGCCGACGATCGCGGACTGGTCAACATCTACGTTTCCGCGGTGGGCGGCGGCGAAAAGCATCAGGTAAGTTTCCTCTCCAACAGCAATCTCAACTCGGTGCAATGGAGTCCCGACGGCAAATTCCTGATTTTCGAGACCAGCCAGCGAACCGAGACGCCGCAACTGGTCCGCATCGACCTGGTGCCCAAGCAGCCCAAATATGCCGAGGACAAGTTTGACGACCTGTTCAAGCCGGAGCCTGCGGGCCGCGGGCGCGGCGCATCCGCCGATGGCGCCACCGGGGGGCGGAGCGGCCGCGGCGCAGCGGCAGAGCCGAAACCGCCGGTCAAAGTGGAATTCGATTTCGACCGGATTCGCGAGCGCATGTCGTTGATCAATACCGCCGGCCTGAGCATCAACAATCCGGTGATCAGCCCCGACGGCAAAAACCTGCTCTACAGCGGCACCGCCGGCGGCCAGGCGAACCTGTACTTGTATCCTCTGGATGACTCGGCGGCCGCCGGTCGTGGCGGGCGCGGCGGCGGTGGCGGACGCGGCGGCGGTGGCGGGCCGGCTCGCCAGTTAACCAACACTCCGGGCATGCGCACGCATGCGCAGTTCTCCGCCGATTCGCACGACGTCTACTTTCTGGAAGGCGGCAAGCTCTCGGCCATCGGCGTGGAAAACAAGCAGACCCGCTCCGTCAATATCGACGCTGAGATGGATGTCGATTTCAACCAGGAGAAGATGGCGGTATTCGAACAGGCATGGGCCGCGCAGCGCGACAACTATGCCGACCCGAAATACAACGGCGTCGACTGGAACGCCGTGCGCAAGACCTACACCCCGCTCATCGAAGGCGCCCACAATCCCGACGAGATGCGCGACATTCTGCGGCTGATGATCGGCGAACTGAATTCGTCGCATTCCGGGATTTCCGCTCCCGCCGCGGGCGGCGGCGCCGGGCGCGGCGCAGTGGGACAACTCGGGCTGACGTTCGATCGCACGGCTTACGAGAGTTCCGGAACGCTCAAGATCGTCGCGGTGCTGCCTCACTCGCCGGCAGACCTGGCCAAGATCCAGCCCGGTGAGGAACTGCGCGCCGTGGACGGCGTTGCCATGGGTCCCCATATCAATCTCGACGAGCAACTGATGCACAAGGCCGACAAACGCGTGATGCTCGACATTTCCGGCCGACAGGTCACCGTACAGCCGGTGGCATCGCTCGCCGACTTGATCTATCGCAAGTGGGTGGAAGACAATCGCGCCTATGTCGCCAAGATCAGCAACGGCCGGCTGGGGTACGTGCACATCCGCGATATGTCGGAGCAGGCGCTCGCGCAGCTTTATCTCGATCTCGACGAACAGAACCGGTCGCGCGACGGCGTGGTGGTCGACATCCGCAATAATAACGGCGGATTCGTCAACGCCTACGCGCTCGATGTGCTGACGCGCCGTCCTTATCTCACCATGACCGACCGCAACGGCCCGTCCGCCCCGGCGCGGACCGCGCTCGGGCAGCGTGCGCTGGAACTCCCCACCATCCTGGTGGTGAATCAGCATTCGCTTTCCGACGCGGAGGATTTTACCGAAGGCTATCGCACGCTCAAACTCGGCAAGATCGTGGGTGAGCCGACCGCCGGCTGGATCATCTATACCGGTTCCGTGACGCTGATCGACGGCACCGTGATGCGCATGCCGGGGACGGTGATTCGCGGCGCCGATGGCAAGGTGATGGAGAACAATCCGCGGCCCGTGGATGTAGCCGTGAGCCGCCCCATCGGCGAGTCCTACACAGGCAAGGATTCGCAGCTTGACATAGCCGTGAGGGAACTGCTGGCTCAGATTGGAACTAAGTAAGGGCGGCTTACTCCTAACTAAGCCGCCCCTTTTCTCTTAGCGCACCGTCGGATACTTGATGCCGAGCTGTTCCAGGTAAGTATCGTACTTAACGGGATCGTAGTAGAACTTCTTCATCTCGGGCCGGTACTTCTCCATCGTCGTCTTATTCAGCCAGAGCGCCGGCTTGTCCCCGGGGCGGATGAAGCTCTTGTATTTCATGTCCTTCGTCTGCACGTTGTTGAAGTAATCCCACGCCTGGGCGACCAGTTCCGGATGCACCAGGATATCGATCATCGTCATGGCCTGAACTTTGGCTCCGGCGATGACGCCTTTGTGGGCGATGGGAGTCGCCATAGAAACCCCATTGGCCCAGTTATGGCCCGGCCCGCCGGGGATGTTGGAGGGGTAGCGTAAGGTTACCGTCGGCACGTTCCAGCTCACGTCACCGATATCGTCGCTGCCGCCGCCGGTGGGTTGCGGACCACCCTCACCGCCAAATCCCCCGTCGCCGCCGCGCGCCTCTCGCTGCGGTTGCGGCGGGCGTGGCGTCGGAACGCGCGTAGACAAGCCACTAACACGCTGCCCCAACTCCTTCTGCAATCCCTTCGCCAGCGCCTGATCTTCGTCGCTCCACTGCGGCATCCCCACCTTGGCGATGTTCGCCTCCATATCGTCGGCGATCGGCTTGCTGAAATACCCCGGCCACGCGCTTCCCAGTAGTCGCGAAGTGAAGGATGTGTCGGTCATCAGGGTGGCGCCCTTGGCCGTGTTGTCGCCTTTTTGCCAGAGGTCTATGATGTGGTCGTAGTCGGCCTCGCGGAAGTAATACCAGACGGCCGCGCTGGGAGGCACCACGTTGGGCTGATCTCCGCCGTCGGTGATGACGTAATGCGAACGCTGCGCCAGGCGCAGATGCTCGCGCCGGAAGTTCCAACCCACGTCCATCAACTCCACCGCGTCGAGCGCGCTCTTCCCGCGCCACGGAGCGGCGGCGGCGTGCGCGCTTTCGCCTTTAAACATGTACTCCACGCTCACCAGGCCATTCTGATTCATCGCCGGTCCCGAAGAGACGCCGAAGCCCGCCGCCACGTGCGTGAACAGGCAGACGTCGACGTCTTTGAACATGCCGGCCTTCACGAAGTAAGCTTTGGCGCCCACCAATTCCTCGGCCACACCCGGCCACAACCGGATGGTGCCCTGCAGATGCTCGCGCTCCATCACCTTCTTCACGGCCAGCGCCGCGATGATATTCAGCGGCACGCCTGAATTGTGGCCTTCGCCATGACCCGGTGCGCTCTCGACGATCGGATCGTGATAACCGACCCCGGGCTTCTGCGACGCCTGCGGAATGTCGTCGATATCGCTGCCCAGCGAGATGACCGGCTTGCCCGATCCCCAACTCGCTACCCACGCGGTGGGGACGCCAGCGTAGTTGTGCTCGATTTTGAAGCCCTCTTTTTCGAGGATGCCGCTCAGATAGGCGCTGGTCTCAAACTCCTGAAATCCCAGCTCACCGAAGCTGAAAACGCTGTCTACCATCACCTGCGCCTGTTTCTTCATGGCGTCGATCTGGCCGACCAGATCGGCCTTCATGGCGGCTTCCTTTTCGGGTGAGACTTTGGGCTGCGCGAGTACCGGCGCCGCCAGGGCCAAGAGCAGAACGAATTTTCGCATTGAGCTAGTGTACTAGAAACGCGTCAGAGCGAGGAGTTGGCGGTACGCCTTCGGCCCAAGTAGATTATTTAAAGATGCGTGCACTCTTACCTTTTCTTCTCTCCGCGTCAGCGTTCGCCGCCGGCCCCTGCCTGATCGCCACTCCCGCCTGCACGGAATTCGTCACGCTGGGCAGCGGACCGGCCCGCACCATGATCTACCGCACCTTCCCTCTCACCGCCAAGAACCAGAAGATCACCCGGGCACTGATCGTGATCCATGGCACCAATCGCGATGCCGACAATTTTTTTCGCACCGCTCTGGCGGCCGCCTTTCTGGCCAACGCGCTCGACGACACCGAACTCATCGTGCCCCATATCGTATCGGCCGCCGACGGGTGCAAAGACGCTCTCGCTCCCAACGAAGTGAGCTGGAATTGCGCTTCCTGGCGGACCGGCGGCGCGTCCGTCGCCGATGACAGACTCACCACCTTCGACATGCTCGACGATATTCTCCGCATCCTTGCCCGCAAGGATGCCTTCCCCGATCTCAAGATCGTCGTGGTAGCGGGCCATTCCGCCGGCGGCCAGTTCGTCAATCGCTACGAGATGTCGAACCGCGTCCATGAGACGCTCGGAGTGCCGGTGCGGTACGTGGTGGCGAACCCGTCGAGTTATGCCTGGATCGATTCCACCCGTCCGGATACTGTGCCGCAATCGTGTCCGAACTACAACCACTGGCCGTATGGATTGGAGGATCGCTCCGGCTACGCCGCCCGTGTGAGTGCTGAGGACCTGAAGAAGCAGCTCGCCTCTCGCCCCACCGCTTATTTACTCGGCGAGATCGACATTCTACCGCTCGCCGGCTTCGATCGCTCTTGCTCCGCCATGCGGCAAGGGCCTACGCGCCTGGCGCGCGGCCAGAACTTCGGCAAATACGCGGATGAGCAGCTCGGCGCCAAGCACGAAATCGTGGTGGTGCCCCTCTGCGGCCACAATGCGCGCTGCATGTTCACTGCCGACGATGCGCTGCCGCTTCTCTTCCCGAAGCAGTAGAGCTAGCGGATGCGCGCCTTCTGCATCTGCTCCTCCAGCGATTTGAGCAGCTCCGGCGTATTCATCTGCGCCAGGCGGTCGCGCGTGGCTACTAACTCCTCCTTGCGGCGCAGCTTCAGATACGTGAGTGCCAGGTTGTAGACTGCCGTGGCGTCGGCCGGATTCAGCTCCACCGCCTTCAATTGATTTGCGAGCGCGTCTTCGTACTTGCCCTGCGAGAGCAGCAGCAAGCCGAGACTGTTATACGCCCACGACATGCGCGCCGGCGGCTTGGGCGGCATCTTGTCGAAGCCGCGGTTGAAGAAATCGAGCGCGGCCGCGGCATCGCCCTTGCGGCGATACAGGTTGGCCAGCAGCAGGTAGCCCTCGTAATCCTCGGGGTAGAGCCCCACGTACTCGTTCATCAGGTCGAACGCGCGCGGCAGCCGGTCCAGCTTGTCGTCGTTGGTGTAGAGCGTCACCAGTTCGAAGCGAACGTCGCGGTCCTTTTCATTGGCGGCTTCGGCACGCTCCAGAAAATCGGCCGCCGCCGCATCGTCGTCGCGCTTCATGGCGTCCTCACCCAGCAGGCGCAGCATCATGACGTTCTTCGGATCGCCGGGCAGAAGGTCATTGGCGTAGCGGACCGCGTCTTCCATGTGGTTGGTTTTCGCGTCCACCTGCATCAGCATGGTCTTGATCTCGCGGTTGTCGGGCTGGGCCTTCAGCACGGCCTCCAACACGGGCTGCGCATTCGCCACATCGCCCGTGCGGAAGTAGAGACGCGCCAGACGAGTCTTCATCTCGGTGGTGGCGTTGGGCGAAGCGCAGGCGTGGGCATAATAGCGAAGCGCCTCCGGCAGATTGCCCTCTCGCTCGAAGATCTGTCCCACGCGATCGTTGATCTCGTAGAGCTCCGGCCTGGCTTTCAACACAAGAAGGTACTGCTCCCTGGCCTCCTTCTCGCGCTTCGAGCTGTAAAGCAGGTCGGCAAGCGAAAGGCGCGCCGGGAAATTGCCGGCGGCGCGATTGAGCACGGCGCGGTAATATTGCTCCGCCTGCACGGGATCGCCGGTGTGAGAGAACGCCTGCACCATCCAACCGGTCACCTCCTCGTCCTGCGCGTGCTCCTCCGAATCGTATGCCAGCACCTGGATGGCGTCGTTCCATTTGCCGGCCTCGATATAGCACTTGGCCAGCATTTTGGTGAGCGCCCAATCGCCGGGCTGCAGGCGGGTGGCGTGCAACAGGTATGGGATGGCGGCGCCGGCATGTTTCAATTGCAATTCGGCGCGCCCTACACCGGCGTTCGCAGGAGCGTTATCGGGTGAGAGCGCCAGCACCTTCTTGTACTCCTCCGACGCCGTTTCCCACTCCGACGCCGCCAGTGCCATCTGCGCGAGTCCGTCCAAAGCGCCGATGTCGGCCGGATGCGCCGCCAATACCCCGCGATAGACCGGCAGAGCCTGATCCGGACGGCCTTCTTTCCCGTACGCCTCGGCCAACGCATCCTCAATCGCCAGACTGGCGGGATGCTGTTTGCGAATTGACTCCAACAGGGCAACCGCCTGCGGCGCCTGGCCCACCCCTTCCGCCGCCCGGGCCAGCAGAATCGTCACTTGCTCGTTGCCGGGAGCCGCCTGCTGCTGGTGTTTCAGCACCGCCTCCGCCTTCGCGAATTCGCCCATATCCAGGTAGCAGCGCCCCAGCAGAAGCGACGCGCGCGGAGCTTGCGACTGCGTCAGCAGCGCGACGGCGGCCGGACAATCGCCCGCCCGGTAAGCCTCCGACCCCTGGCGATACGCCTGGTCCGGAGGCGCCGTCTGCGCGACAAGAACGACCACGCAGGCCGGAGCCACCAGCAACGCTTTCAGAGGGAATTTCAGGCCCACGGATCAATGATCTCACTTTTCTGCAAGTCGACCGTCCGAATAGAAGTCACGGTTTACGGTATCGTAACGAAATGAGCTTCCTTCGACAGCAATTATCGATTTTATGCCTGATCCCGGCCCTGCTTCCGCTCGCCGCCATGGCACAGGAGGCCAAGCCGTCCGCTCCCGCCGCGAGCGCGGAAGCGAAATCGCCCGATAAAGCCCCGCCCCTGCCCGCCGACGCGCACACCGCGCAGAGCATCCAACTCGGCGGCAAAACGCTGCACTATACGGCGACCGTGGGAACGCTGCCCGTCTACGACAACGAGGGAAAGAAGAGCGGCGAGGTGGTATACACCTCGTACACCATGGATGGCGAGTCGCGGCCCGTGACCTTCGCGCTCAACGGCGGACCTGGCGCGGCGTCGGTCTATCTCAACCTGGGCGCCATCGGCCCCAAGCACGTGAAGTTCGGCGACGAAGGCGACAGCCCCTCCGACCCGGCGACCCTGCTCGACAATCCCGGCACCTGGCTCGATTTCACCGACCTGGTCTTCATCGACCCGATCGGCACCGGTTTCAGCCGCTCCCTGGTATCGACGGCCGAGACCAAGAAGCAGTTTTATTCCACCGATGCCGACATCCACTACCTCTCGCGCATCATCTATGACTGGCTGGTGAAGAACGGGCGCATCGGCGCGCGCAAGTATTTCGTGGGCGAAAGCTACGGCGGCTATCGCGGACCGCGGATCACGCATTACCTGCAATCCACCCTCGGAGTGGCGATGAATGGCGTGGTCTTGGTTTCGCCTTACCTCAACCCCACGCTCGACGAGAACGGCGACGTCTCCCCCATGCCCTGGCTGCTGACGCTGCCCTCCATCACCGCCGCGCATCTGGAGCGTGTCCACAAGCTGACCCCGGAAGCCATGGCGCCGGTGATCGCGTACACCCGCGGCGAATACGTTACCGACCTTCTGAAGGGCCGCTCCGACCCGCAGGCCAACTCGCGAGTCATCAAAAAGGTGACCGACTTGACGGGACTCGACGAGGAGTTCGTGCGGCGATCGGGCGGCCGCCTGGAAATCGGCGCGTACCTCCGCGAGGTGTTCCGCGAGCAGGGCAAACTCGGCAGCGTGTACGATTCGAATGTGACGTCGTTCGATCCCTTCCCCTTCGCGCCTTCTCAACGCGCCAACGATCCGCTGCTGGAGAGCATCATCGCCCCCACCACCACCGCTATGGTGGACTTCGTCACGCGCGTGGTCGGCTGGAAGACGGACGCCCGTTACAACGCGCTGAGCTATGAAGTGAACAGCCAGTGGGACACCGAAAGCCGCGCGCTGCGCGGAGGTGCCGTGAACGATCTGCGCGAAGCGGTCGCTACCGACCCTAAGCTGCGCGTGCTCATCGCACATGGCTGGAATGATTTGTCCTGCCCGTTCATGGGTTCCATCCTGACAGTGGACCAGATGCCGGTGATGGGAGACCCCACTCGCGTGACAGTGCACGAGTATGCCGGCGGGCACATGTTTTATAGCCGCCCCGACAGCCAGGGGATGCTGCGCAAGAACGTGGAGGAGATGTTCGCCAAGCATTAAACTGCGGCACGGCTCAGAGCGATCGCCGCAGCCAGGCTTACAACGTCTGCCGCGGCTCCTCGCGGCTGACCGACGCCCGTTCGTACTCGGCATTGAATGCACAGCCGATCAGCGCGATGACGGCGATCAGGTACATCCACACCAGCAGTGCGATGCCCGCGCCGATGGAGCCGTACATCACGTTGTAATGGCCGATATTGCGCACATACCAGGCGAAGCCGGTAGTCGCCAGTAACCAGAAAACCGTCGCCAGCGTGGCGCCCGGCCAGACGAATCGCCAGCGCTGCCTGCGATAAGGGCCGAACCAGTACAACGTCGAGGTGACCGTCACGATGGTGAGAAAGGCGAGCAGATAACTCGCTCCGCGGCTGGCGGCGCGAATCAGCGGGGATAACGGCGACAGGATAGGGTCCACCTTCATCCAGGCAAGCACGGTGCTCTCCACCTGGCCGCCGAATATGACCAGCGCGGTGGCGCAGACCAGCGGGAACGCCGCTAGCAGCACCATCGCAATCGCCACTTGCTGGGTTCGCAGAAAGCTGCGATTGCGCGGGATGCGATAGATGGCCTGAAAGCCCTCCATCAGGCTCTTAATCACGCCCGACGCCGCCCAGATGGAGATCACGAACGCCGCAATCAGCAGCCATATCGGGCGCGCGCCGGTAACGCGGAACTGCTGCATCACCAGGTCTTCACTGCCCGGCGGAACAATCTGGTCGAGCGTGTTTTCGAGGAAGCGCGAGACGAACCCCGCGCGGGTTTGCACCAGCACCGTGGCTGCCGAGGCCAGCACCGGAAAAAAGGAAAGCAGCGCGGAATAGGCGGCGCCTTTGGCGATGCCCAGGCACCCATCGTCAAAGGCCGCGAAAATACTGCGGCGCAAAAGCCAGATGAATTTCCGCGGGGTCAGGCGCACGGCCGCCGCTTACCCCAGAATCTGTCCAAGATGATGCTCCATGTGGTCCACGTAGCTCGCGATCACCTCCGCCAGGGGAACGGGAGCGCTGCCTCCGATGGCGCACGGCACTGCCAGCGGAGCCTCCGGCATGGTGCGGACGATGTGCAGCAGGTGGCGATTGTAGAGCAGCCAGAGATTGACCAGATCGGGCCAGCTCTCGATCGCGTAGCTCTGCGCTGCCACCCATTTCTCCTGCTCATAGCTCGCGTCTTCGTAACTGGCGGCCAACTGCGCGCGCACAAAACGCTGATGATTGTTCGACGCGGAATCGATCAGGTGTCCGAGAATCTGTTTTTTCGACCAATGGTCCGGGCCGTCGGTCCGCGCCGCATCTTCCTCCGAAATATCGACCAGGCGCGGTGGGGCGGTGGCGAGGATCCGTGCGAGACGATCGGCGCTTTGGCTCATTTGAGAATCACCTTCGCGGTAGCCGTATTGTTGGCGCTGTCGGCCACCCGAATCACCAGAAAATGCTCGCCTGCGGCCAGGCCGGGAAGATCGAGCGAGAAGTGCTCTCGCGGCGAATCGATCACCCCGTCCACCGAATCCATGGGCACCCAGGTGCCGGCGTCGAGCGAATACTCGCAGCGGCGCAGCGCGGAACTGGCATCGGCCGACTCCCACTCCACGTGCGCGGCGCCGCCGGCGTACCGCACCGTGCCCATGGAGATCACCGGCGGCGTATTGTCGATCATGACCGGCGTGCTGACCAGCGTGGCCTCGCGGGCGCTGGCCGGCGGATTGGCCTCACGGTCCGACGCCACGACGCGGAAATAATATTTGCCGTCGGCCAGGATATCGGCGTCGAACGTCATGGAGGTGTCGTGCGTGCCGGCGCGCAGCACCATCCACTGCGTTTCATCCTCGGCGCGAAAATAGAGGCTGTACACCAGGCGGTCGCTATCGGGGTCGTCGGCCTGCCAACTGACGGTGATCTGCTGCGATGCCGCGCGCGTCAGCGTCTGCGTGGGCGTGCCCGCGGAAGCCGAGGAACTGCTATCGCTGCTATCGGCGCTCACCGTCACGCTGTATGCCGCGGATGACGACCCGGATGGCTTACTCTGCGAGATCAGCGTGGCCTGGCTGATCACGCTGATGCTGCGCACCACCGGCGGCGAGTTCTGCGGCAGGTACGCCAGGGTGATGCCGTTCACCACCGGAGTCGCGCCGCCGCTGCCGGTCATCTCCACCTTCCACTGGATGAAGCGGGCGTTGGGACTGACGATGGGCGACGAGGCGGCATCCGTCAGCGGGCCGGACCAATCGCTCCACGTGCGGTCAGGGCGCGCGGAATTGCCGGACCGCGTGCGGAATACCAGCCCGCATCCGGCCGGCACATCGGCGCGCCAACTCAGGCTGCCCCAGCGCGATGCCGTGCCGGAATCGTGCACCGGCGCTTCGTACCAGCCGGTGGCGCCGGGCTTTTCGCCCAGGCGATAAATGTGGCCCATGTTGCCGGTAGCGGCGATGATGGAGTGCTCGGCCGGCAGCAGGCGCGTGGTTTCGGTGGCGCCGGTCTCGGTGACCAGGGTGATGCGCTGGTCGGGCGAGAGACCGTAAATGCGGCCGTTCTGGTCGGTGGAAAACAGCAACTGATTCTCCAGAGACAGCAGATCGTAAACGTCCTCGTCCTTGGATGTCCACAGGGTATCCACGGTGTTATCGGGATTGATTCGATAGACCGCCGATTTGTCCACGTTGCCGGTGTCGGCGGTGGCAGCCGCGGCGGCGCTGGCCTGCGTTGCGATCAACGGCGCCGGCTGCGCGCGGGCGTCGGGAGCTTTGATGTCGCTGCCGCCCTGGGCTTCCACCGTAATCGTGGTGGTGGCGATGGTGGGGATGCCGTTGATGCCCTGTGCCGCCTGTTGCGCGGCCTGCGCGCGCTTGGCCACAGACCCGCCGAGGGCCGCCGCGTACACCGTACCGTCGGGCATGGGAACGATGGCGCGGATCTCTGGGAGAGACGAATCGTAAAGCGCGAATGCCTTGTCCTTGGCGGTAATGCGATAGAGGATGCCGTTCGGCTCCGTGCCTGCCAGCAGGCGGCCCTTCGAATCGATGGCCATTCCGGTGATGTGCGATTGGCCGGAGTCGTAATACAGCTCGCCTTTGTCCGGTCCCTCCACGCGGTAGATCTTGCCCTGGTCGCCCGTGCCCACAAACAGCGCTCCATCGGGCGCTACCGCTAGCGACCAGATGTAGCGAGCCTTGGGATTGAAGTACTCCTCCGCCTTGCCGTTGACGATGCGGTAAACCTTGCCATCGGGCGACGAGGCGGCATATACCACGCCCGCGGCGTCCACTGTAACGGCGAAGATTTCCGGCTGTTCGGACGTCCAGAGGAGCGACGACTGTCCCGCGGGATCGATGCGGTAGAGGCGGCCGCGATTGCCCGTGCCGGCGTAGAGCGAGCCATCGGAGGCGCGCGCCACCGTCCAGATCACCGGCTGGTCGGAAGTGAAGAGAGTGTCGACCTTGGGCGCCAGCGACAGCCGGCCTTCGCGGCTCAGCGAGACGCCGTCGAAGTGCCCGCGCAGAAAGTCGCTGTAGGAGTCCATCTCCCAGGTCTGCGTGCCGCTGCCCACCAGGGCGAGGGAGAGTCCGGCGGCGAGCACCGCTGCGAGGGTAGCGGGGCGGAGAAACTGGCGCATGAAAAACGTCATTCCTTGATTTCCACCTGTGCTGTTTTGACGCCGGAAACCACCACGTTGCCCGCGTCGATTTCCATTTCGGCGATTTTGGAATTGCGGGTCTGCGAAATACCCGCCAGGCTGGTCTGCTGTTCCGCGAGAATCATCGTCACGGAGGCCGGCGGCGCAGGGAGATCGACGCCTTCAAGCTGGAACGCGGGGTCGGTGCGCCATACTCGGATGTAAGCGCGCGTGTTGGGGTGGAGATTGTTCACCGTCGAAAGGAGCTGGCCGGGGCTGTGGGGAGTGGCGCCCACCACCTGGTGGAAGTCCGTAACATTAGCGGTGGCGGCGTCGGCCACGGTGAAGAATAGCGGACCCGGTTCGGCGCCGATCGGGATCTTATAGTCCACCTTGCGCAACGTCTCCGCCCCGTTTTCACCCACCAGCGAAATGTTGAGCCGCACGGTATCGCCCGGGTGGGCTTCGCGCTTCGAGACGGTCAGATCGTCGATGGTCAGCTCTTTCTTCTGTTCGAAAGCCTCGATATTGAGGGCGATGCTCTTCAGCCTCATGGGGTCGGAATCGCTTTGCATCACGTATGCCACCGGCACCGCCGTGGAAACCGATGCCTGCGTGGCGGATCCGTTGTCGCCGGAAAACATATTGTCGATGTGTACCGGCGCGGGGGCATTTTGAAACGCGATTTCGCCGGTGATGCGCAGCGTGGACGCGCCTACCGTGCGCTCGGTGGCGTCGATGGCGGAAAAAACGGCCATCTGCACCAACAGCGGGGAGAGCAGCGGATCGTTCACCATCTGCATCTGGTAGCTCTCGATATGCTTGCCGGCGCGCGTCACGCTCACTGCGACCGGCACGGTAGCCGCGCGCTTGCCGAATTCGCCTGCCACCGCGGTATTGCCGTCGTAGCCGATGGTCCCCATCCACTGCCGCGCCGCTGAGAGCTTGAACGACGTGTTGGTGTTCGGCACCAGCGCCAGCACCTCGGAACGGGCGAAGGGCAACGAGGTAGCGCCCACATCCAGGAAGCGATGTCCGAAGGCATAAATGCGGTTGCCGTCGATGTAGGTGGCGGTGCCGTCGGCGCCCACGTTGTAATCGCCGGAAAGAAGCTGCACGCTGATCATGGAGCCGGGCTTGACGTCGGCCGGGTTGCCCATGGTGTCGGGCAGTTTACCGGCGGAGCTGACGGCCTGGCGGGGTTCGAGCCCGAGGGCGCGAAGCTGCGGCGCGAAGGTGTCGAGGGTAGCGCGCGTGAACCCGCCGAATGAAAGCGGCGTGGCGATGTCGATCATTTGGGCGGCGCCGCCCATGGCAAGCGCCGGCTTGGGAAACGCCCGCATCAGTTCGTTGGGGGCGAGTGCGACCGGCGCCCGCGGCACGCTGAGAGCGGCGCGCGTGGCCACCGGCCGGATCATATCCTCGATGGGACGGATTCCCGCAATCGGCTCCTTCGAGAACGCATACGCCAGCGCCACCGCGCCCACGAGTTTGCCATCGATATACACCGGGCTGCCGCTCATCCCCTGCATGACGCCGGTTTCTGCCAGCGGACCGCCGGAGAGTTTCCCGAGAATGATGGACTCGTGTGGCCCGGTGTTTTCGAGCACTCCGAGGATCTCCACCTGAAACTCTTCGATGCGATTGCCGGAGAAGACCGTGCGGCCGACACCGTGCATGCCTGGCCGGATGTCCTTCAGAGGAAAGAGCGGCTGGGCAGGGAGGGCGGCAGCGATCGCCAGAATCGCGGGGACTACAAAACGAAACACACACCTATTGTACAGGGGCGGCTTCCCGGCTCGAACAGGCTTTACCGGGGTGTTATTCGTGGGCGCGCACTTAGCCCAGCCGCAGCGATGAGCCTTTGCTCATGCGGAAGCCGGTCAACTTCGTGCGCGCCAACTCTCCCACTGGAACCACCGCAAGCGCTTGTAGCGCTTTGCGTTCGCCGATCTTGGCCGCGAGCTCCGAATACTCGGCCTCGTGTCGCTGCCGTACGGCGCGATATTCAATGCCGGCCTTCTCAAACTTCTGGGTCACGCGTACCGCGAGATTGAAAAGGATCCTGCAAGCCTTCCTCGAAAAACGAATTGACGAAGAGTTCTACCCTTCCCGGAGTATCGCGCTTCGGATTACGACTGAAAGGCTTCCGTTACGCGCGAATGGATCTGGTCGGCGGGGGTGCCGGGAGGAAAGGCCATGCATTCGGCCGTCACCACCATAGGCACGCGGACCACTTTTCCTTCGATCATGCAGGCGTAGGGCATGGAGAGATGGCCGGCAAATTGTTTGATGATGGCGCCGTCCGAAGGCTTTGCCGCCGCCGGCACGATGGCCAGAAAATCCTGCTCTCCCCAACGGCCGATGACCCCCTCTTTCGGGACGGTATTGCGAAGTCTCCGCCCGAATGTCGCGAGCACCTCATCGGCGATTCCTACGCCGAAACGAACCCGAGCCTCCGCCAACCCGCGCATCTTCAGAATCAGGAAGCACGCACCCTCGGCGAATGTCGCGCGCAGGTATTCCGCCAGGAAACGGCGGTTGGACATCTGGCTGGCTTCGTCGGTGCTGGCAGCGGCTTCCAGGGAGTCGATCCGGTTGTGGAGCAGGCGGATTTCGGTTTGCATCTGCGCGATGGTGAACCGGTGCTGCCGGCGCATCTGTTCGAGGCTCTGCTCCACCGCCGAGACGGCCGCCTCCATGGGCGCGCGGACCGGGACGCCTTCCGGAGAACCGGCGATTTCGCGCAGGCGGACCAGGGCGGCGCCCGTCTTCCCGTGATGGTCGGTGTCGCATTGCGCAAGCCCGTCCACCATTTCCCGCAATGCCTGGGCGGTGGAGCTAAGTTGGTTGCGGAGCCCGCAGAGGTACTTTGAAGCGCGATCGCGATAGTCGCGGAGGAGCCCGCGCAGCGTCGAACGGCTTTCCGTCAGCGCTTCCGGCGAGGCCTCCGCCAGTTCGGCGCCCAAATTGGAGAGATGCAGACGGTGCGGCGCCGTGATGGCGGCGTCGAGGTCCACCGCATAATGAGCCATATTGGCAATCGCAGCGACGTAGCACTCCAGCGCCATCGTACGCAGTTTGTGGGACTTCTCCAGTTCGCTGAGATTCTGCTGAATCGAAATCATCGCTCCCTCACCGCTTAGATCGTCCGATCCGGTGGATAACTGTACGTCGACGGCATCACCAGTGGGCGCGGTTTACGTCAGTAACCTTATAATGGAGAAAATGTATCGCATCACCTTCCTCGCCGCCCTGGGGGCGGTAGCAATGGCGCAGACTGCCGCGCCTCCCGCCGAAAAGCCGCCGGCCGGACTGGAGCAGACAATCATGAATCGCGTGCACGAATTCTACACGCTGATGATGAAGCAACAGTATCGCCAGGGCGAAGCCTACATTGCCGAGGACACGAAGGACTACTATTACGCCGGCTCCAAACCGGACATTCGTAGTTTCGAAGTGATGAAGGTGGAATTCTCGGACAACTTTACGCACGCCACGGCGTTCACCCGTTGCGTCGAGCCGGTGGTGGTGGCGGGCTTCCCGCCCACTAATATGACGGTGGTGATTCCCAGCCTGTGGAAGTTGGAAGGCGGCAACTGGTACCTTTACGAAGATCCCGAAAAAATCAAGAACCCCAGCGGCCTCAGCAGCAAGATCCAGTCAACCGTCCAGGCGGCCGCCGCCAATCCCGAACTGCCGATGCCCAAGGACTTGCCCAAAGATCCCGCCTTTGTAATGGGAAAAGTGCTGGTGGACAAGACGGATGTCAGGATTCTACCGGGTGGCAGCCAGAAAATTACCATCGCCAACGGCTCCGCCGGGCCCATCGACCTCGAATATGGGTACCCGCTCAAGGGAATTGAAGCCAAACTGGACCACACCAAACTCGCGCAGGGCGAGAAGGCAGTCCTGACCCTGACGGCGGGAGACCACGCCGAGGGCGGATTTTATTACCTGCGGGTCCTGCCGACCGGCGAATCCATCAAAATCGATGTAAAGGTGGAGTAGCCCGGCTTACTTCTTAGGCTCCGAGGGCGCAGGAGCCTGGTCGCCTTTGGGGATCTCGACCTTGACGCCGTCATACAGCTCTTTCAGCAGGTTGCCGGCCTTCTCCCGCTTCAACTGATCGAAAAGGATGTCCTTGATTTCGCTCAGGGGAGCGTAAGTCACGGCATCGGCATGCACGATGTAGTAGCAGCCGGGCTGCTTAATCGGCTCGCTGACCTGACCTTGATCGAGGCCCATCACGGCCTTCCGCAAGACATCCGGCACGTTATCGGTCATCTTCCAGACGCCCAGGTCGCCACCCTTGGCTTTCGATGTTTCGTCGTCGGATTCTGTCTGCACCAGCTTGCCGAAGTCGGCGCCGCCGCGGATATCCGCCACGATCTTCTCGGCCTTGGCTTTGGCTTCCTCTTCCGTCAGGATCTTCTTAGGAACGCGGCTGGCATTGGCGGTGGAAGCGGCTGCCTCGCCTTCCGGTGCGCCGAACGCGACTTTAATGCCACTCACCTTGATCCGGCGGAAAGGCTCCTTGTGCTCCTCGTAATACTTTGCCAGTTCGTCGTCGGAAATCGTGATGGACAACTGCAACTGCTGCACGTAAAAGCGCGCCTTGGCTTCCAGAATGGCGAAGTCCAGGCCCTGCTTGTAAGGCGGCAACTCGGTGAGTTTTTCCTTGTCGGCGGCCGCCGCGGCGTGCTTGAAGAGCGCCAGCAAGCGGTAGAACTTGTCGGGATCCCGCTGCGCCACCGGCTGATACGTCTCCGAGAGAAGCGGAATCAGTGCCTGGAAATCACCCAGCGTCAGCTTCGATCCATCCTCGGGAAACGTCGCGACGACGGTGTTCGGATCGGGCGCCGGAGCCGAAGGAGGCGGCGTGGTCTGCGACCAGGCAAGGGACGCACAGAGGATGGCAAAACAGGATATTGCTTTCATGATGACGATGACGTACTTGTCCCTTAAGTGTACCGCAAGATCAGGAAATGATTCCCTTGCGGACAGCGTACAGAGTGAGCTCCGGAATGCCGCGTAAGTTCAGCTTTTGCATCACTCTGGCGCGGTGCGTCTCCACCGTGTGGACGCTCAGATTCAGCAGTCCGGCGATCTCCTTGCTGGATTTCCCCTCTGCCACCAATTGCAAAATCTCGCGTTCCCGCGGGGAAAGCAGTTCGTAGGAATCCTCCGCGCCGGTGCGCTGCAGGGTCCGCATGTAATCCTCCAGCAGCACCTTTCCTACCGCTGGGCTGAAAAACGATTTCCGTTCCGACGCCGCGCGGATGGCGCGGGTGAGATCGGCCTCGGCGGAATCCTTCAGCAGGTATGCGCGCGCCCCGGCTTTCAGGGCACGAAGCACGTACCCTTCATCCGAATGCATGCTGAGCATGACCACCTGCACGTCGGGCATACTGTCGCGAATCTGCCGGCAGGCCTCGATCCCGTTGAGCCCCGGCATCCCCACGTCCATCACGACGATATCCGGCTTGAGCGAATCCGCCAGGGCCACCGCTTGCCTGCCGTCGGACGCCTCGCCGACCACCGTGAATTCCGGCTCCTGGTCTATCACCAGGCGCAGGCCGGCGCGGATCAACGTGTGATCGTCGGCCAGCAGGACGCGGGTTTGTTTCATGCAGGAGTCCCGGCAGCTACCGGCAAGGGAAGCTCGGCCTTCACCACCGTCCCCTGCCCGGGCGCGGAGTCGACCGCCAGCGAGCCGCCCAACCGCTTGACGCGCTCTTCCATTCCGAGAATGCCTAAGCCGCGCGCGCGCTTCGGATCGAACCCACGGCCGTCGTCGCGCACCTCAATCTCGATGGCGCTGGCGCTGCCCGCCACCCGCACCTTGGCGTTGCGCGCGCGCGAGTGGCGCACCGCATTATTGAGCGCCTCCTGCACCAGGCGGTATACGCAGATTTTGTACTCGTCGGGCAGTTCGTCGGAGACGTTGGCCGATTCTACCGCCACCTCCATCTCGCTGCGGCGCGACACTTCCCTGCCCTGCCATTCGAGCGCCGCCACCAGACCGAGATCGTCGAGCATCGACGGGCGCAACAGCAGCGCGATATCCCGCACCGTGCCGACCGTCCGCTCGGTGAGCGACTTCATATGATCGATGCGCTCGTGAATCTCGGAAGTATCGGCAGGGAGATTGGTGGAGAGGCGGCCCAGGTCGACCAGCAGTGCACCCAGCGACTGGCCCACTTCGTCGTGGAGCTCGCGCGAGATGGAACGCCGCTCTTCCTCCTGGGCGTCCACCAGGCGCGAAGAGAGACGCTCCAGTTCGTAACGGCTCTGCGCCAGTTCGTCGTAGCGACTGCGGGTCTGCCGTTCCAGCCGCAGAATGTACGCCATGCTGGCTACCACCAGCAGCAGGCCGCCGGCAAGGGCGATGGAAAGAGAGCCCGTCAGGCTCGCCTGCAGACGGGAGAATTGCGCCAGCAGGGTTTCGTCGTTAGTTTGAATCTGACGGCCGTTCCAGGCGTTGACCTCACCCGATCCGTCGATCAGTTGCGTCCGCAGGGTGAGGATTTCGCCCCGCGCGCCCGGCGAGGTGGCTGCGTTCTCCGCCGATCGGTAGAGTGCCAGATGGCGGCGGTACAACTCCGCGATGGATTTCAGCAGGGCGGCTTCTTCCGGCTGCCGGCCGTCGGGATAGCCATCGAGCTGGGACTCGATCTCGGAAGTGAGGCGATCCACCTGTTGGCGCATGAGCGGATCCGGCCTTTCGAGTGGATACCCCAGGTAGCGGCCGATGTCCTCGTTATATACCTCGATGGAAACGTACAATTTGGAGAGGGTTTGGGCGCGGGAGGCCACCGCGCGGCGGGCTTCCTGCTCCTGCTCGTGCATTTCACGAAGGGTCCGCGTGGCGGCCGCTCCCGAGACGAAAATCAGGGCGAGCAGCGCCACGAACGTGCCCAGAAGGACCCATCGCAACCGCGGTGAAAGCGAATCGCTATCCGCGGCTGCCAGATTAGATTGATCGCGTACGAGCGGCATGGCAGGCGTCGCCCTCCGAGACAGAGAGCTAGTTTAATTATCCGCCTCCCGGCGCCGCCGGGCCAAGTCCCTTTTGCCGGTCTATTTCGCCGCGACGGTAACGCCCGCCTGGCTGTAGAAAGTCCCCATGGAGATGGACACCGGGACGTTCCCGGCGCGCACGCCGGGGGGCACAATCACGTTGATCTGCATCATGCCGGCGACGACGCCGGGCACTTCGCCGTAGAACACCACAGTGGCCGGTTGGCCATCGATCAGCACGGCAGGAGCGAACTGCGGTTGTGGCGTGTAAGGCGCCGCCGACTTCGCGCTGGTAATTCCGCCGGTCACGCTGCCCGCCGTGCGGCCTTCGCCGGTCGCGTACAGGGTGAGGATGCCGCCGCGCGTCACCGGATTGTCGCCCGAATTGACGCCCTGATAATTCCCCAGGACATCGTATTGTCCGGCAGCGCCCTGGCCGGCGCCCGTCGCCGTGGACGTGAAGAGCGCGGGTTGGGCGGCCGCCGTCGGCACGCTGAACGGTGCGCTGGTCTGTCCGTTATACTTCACCGTCACCGAGACATTCGCGGAGCCGGCGATTTCGTACGGCACAATGGTGTTGATCTGGCGGGCGCCGGCGTAAATGAGCGGGGCGGCAGTCCCGTTGAAGAGCACCTGCACTCCACCGAGCGTTGTGGGCAGCATATTATTGACGATCAGGTCAGCCGTGAGCGCAACGCCGGAAGCCGGTCCGAAGTCTCCAGTGTCGGTGGAGAAGAGAGTCACCATTTCCCCGGGCGCCACTGCGTCGGCAGCGTAACTGGCGGAATTCGACATCGACTGGACCGCCGGTCCGGTCACAATCAGGGTCACCGCGATGTTGGTATTCCCTACCGCCGGCCCGTCTCCATACACTGTGAGTGTGCCGGTGTAGGTGCCGGGATTGAGGCCCGCCTGATTCACCAGGACGTTGAGCCAGGTACCGCCGCCGCCCGGTGAGAAATAGGGCAGCCCGCCGTTGGGGGCGCTGCCGGTAGGCGCATACGCGCTCAACCAGCCGGGAATCGGCGCCGCGGTGGAATACTCCACCACGTTTCCGCCGCCCGTTACCACTACCTGCTGCGCAGCCGGCGCAGGACCGCCCTGAGCGGCCGTAAACGTGAGGCTGGTGGGCGTCGCCGTGACCACAGGAGCGGTGGTGACGGCAAGCGACACATAGATTTCAACCGCCGGTCCGAGGTACGGCTCGATCGTCAAAGTCCCCTGATAGGTAACTCCCGGGGTGAGCCCGAGAGCATTCACGCTGACGGTGAGCGGGTACGCGGTCTGCGCGCCCGCGGCGTACGTGGTCGCCAGCCAATTGGGAGGTCCGTTATACTGCGTGACCGCGAGCGTGAGCGGAATCGGATTGGTGCCCACCTGATTGCTGACGATCACGGTCTGCGTAGCAGGCTTGGCATTTCCGGGGACCCAGTTGAAGTTCAATGCGTTGGTGGAAACCCTCACGCCCGTCACGATGCCCGGCGCCGCGCCGTTGGCCGACACCGTTAGGGTCACATTCACGAACAGCGCGGTGAGCTGGTTCGGACCGTAGGAAATCACTACCGTGCCCGTGTAGCTGCCCGGCGCCAAGCTGCCGGCGCTGGCGGTAATCGGCACAGCAATCGACTGGCCTGCCTGCAGCGTCACTGTTCCAAACGTCGTCGAAAGCCAGGGGAAGAAAGGACTGGCGCCTGCCGAGAAGGTCACCGGGCTGGCAGAAAGATTGGTGACGATGGTGTCCTGGGTGGAGCTTTGACCCTGCGCCGCCGCCAGTTGCAGACTGGCAGGGATCGCCGTCAGCGTCCCATTGTTCACCGTAAGCCCAGGGCAGCCCAGTCCGGAATTCAGGGTCACGGGGATGGTGAGCGTTTGCCCGGTGGGACTGGTGGTGGTCAACGTCAGGGTGGCGGTGTCGCTCACGCCAATCTGCGCGTTCAATCCAACCCTCAGTGACGCCGTCCCGTTGGATGGCACGGTCACCGTGATCGGGGCATCGTAGCCGTTGGTGCTATGGGTGTTACTGACGTCGGTGGCATACAGCCAGGTGCCATAAATATCGCCGGCCGGATAAGTAATGGCCGCGGTGAAGGTGATGGCGCCGCCGGAACTGGTCAGACTCAGAGTTTGCGAGTTATTACAATTGATTACCTGACCGATTGTAATGGCAGACGCGCTCGCATTCAGCGTTTGAGCATAACTAGGCGCCGCTAATAACAGAGCGGCCCCGAAAGATAGAATCAGCTTTGTGGCGTAACTAGTCGCGTGCATGAGTATTCCAGCCTTTCAAGGCAACCCTCAGGAATCGCTTGTTTCCACCTTCAAGGCACAATGCGAGTGCGACTAACGTACTGTCGCAGACATTTGCCCGGTTCCCTTGCACAGTATACCCGAAGGGAAGTGGGTTTGAGGCTGTAAAATCAGCTTTTTCAACCACTAGTTTATGTGGGGGTACCAGGGAAACACCGGGGTCAGAGGGGCCTTTATCGGAGAAGCGCCAGCGGAAAACTGTCTGCAAATCGTCTTCCCGGCGACCGACGCGGGGTGCTGGCGGGCGAGCGAAACCCGCCCGCGCATTTAGTCGATATCCCCCACATGCTATTCTGAAAACTCCCAAAGGGGCCCTGCCATGCGCGAAGAAAGCTATACGACTCCTCACGGGATTGTGGTCACGCGCACCGTTTCCAAAGTCAGTTACCGCAAGGGGCTGGCGAATCTTTTGCGCGAACTCGACCGCCACCGTGGGATTTATCTTTCCTCGGGATATGAATATCCCGGGAGATATTCGCGCTGGGATATCGCCTCAGTCTGCCCGCCTCTGGAAATCGTTTCCTACGATCGCCGGGTTGAAATTCGTCCGCTAAACGAGCGCGGTCACCAGATTGCCAAGCTCTTCCACCTGGTCCTGGCCGGCCACCCGCACTGGGCCGAGTTCGGCTATGAAGGCGAAATCCTCGCCGGCCGCCTCAAACCTCTGCCGGCGCTGTTTCCGGAAGAGGAAAGGAGCAAACAGCCCTCGGCGTTTTCGATTCTTCGCGCCTTGATTCACGAATTCCGCGGGCTGGGCGATGCGCGACTGGGACTGGTGGGCGCATTCGGCTACGACCTGCTGTTTCAGTTCGAGCCCATTGAAAAGAAACTGCCGCGCCACGGGCACAAGGACCTGCACCTCTACCTCTGCGACGACATCTGCTTCATGGATCGCCGGAAGGAGGAGATCGAGCGCTGCCGCTACGAATTCACGCGCGAAGCCGTCTCCACCCGCGGACTGGTGCGCGACGCACAGGAGGTTTCGCCCGCTCCCGCGCTGCCGCCGAGCCCCATCGTCAGCGATCACCTGCCCGAAGAGTACATGGCCGCTGTGGAAACGGTGCGCGAAGGCATGCGCCGCGGCGATTACTACGAGGTGGTGCTGCGCCAGGTATTTCGCACACCCTATTCGGGCAAGGCATCCGACCTCTTTCGCCGCGTGCAACTCGCCAGCCCGAGCCCGTACGAATTCCTGCTGCAATTCGGCGAGGAGCAACTGGTTGGTGCGTCGCCCGAAATCTTCGTGCGGGTGGAAGGCAATCGCGTGGAGACCTGCCCGATTTCCGGAACGGCGCAACGCACAGGCGACCCTTTGCGCGATGCCGACAACATCCGCGAACTGCTGAAATCGACCAAGGAAGAGTCGGAGCTCACCATGTGCACCGACGTGGACCGTAACGACAAGTCGCGCGTCTGCGTGCCCGGCAGCGTGCAGGTGATCGCGCGGCGCCTGATCGAAAGTTACGCCGGCGTGTTCCACACCGTGGACCATGTGGAAGGCCGTATCAAGGAAGGCAACGACGGGCTGGATGCGTTCCTCACGCATATGTGGGCGGTGACCATGATCGGCGCGCCCAAGAAAGCGGCGGCGCGCGCCATCGAGGAACTGGAGACCAGCGCACGCGGCTGGTACGGGGGCGCCATCGGGATGATCTCGCTGAACGGCGACATCAACACCGGGATTCTGATTCGCACAACATATCTAAAGGGTGGAATGGCGTCCTACCCCGTGGGCGCGACACTGCTCTACGACTCCATCCCCGAGATGGAAGAGCGTGAGACGCGCATGAAGGCCACGGCGTTCTTCCGCACGCTGGGAGTCGAGGTGCCCCACCAGGCGGCCGCGGCGCGTCAACCGATAGGGGCCGGCGTGAAACTGCTGCTCGCCGATAACGACGATTGCTTCATCCATACCCTCGCCAATTATGCGCGCCAGACAGGCGCCGAAGTGGTGACCTATCGCGCCGGATTTCCGGCGGAGCTGATCCAACAGGTAGCGCCGAGCCTGATTCTGATTTCGCCCGGCCCGGGACGTCCGCGCGAATTCGGCGTGCCCGACCTGGTGCTGACCGCGGTGCGGCTGGGCGTTCCGGTGTTCGGCGTGTGCCTGGGCTTGCAGGGAATCGTGGAGGCGTTCGGCGGCGAATTGGGGGTGCTCGATTACCCCATGCACGGCAAGCCGTCGCTGGTGCGCCATCGCGGAGTGGGCGTGTTCGAAGGACTGCCGGAAGAGTTCCAGGTGGGCCGGTACCATTCCCTCTACGCGCGCCGCGAGACGTTCCCCGCGTGCCTGGAAGTGACGGCGGAAACGGAAGACGGCGTCATTATGGGGTTACGCCATCGCGAACTGCCGATCGAGGCGGTGCAATTCCACCCGGAATCGATCCTGACGGCGGAAGAGGGCCACGGACTGCGGCTTATGGAAAACGCGGTAAGGCTGGGACGGCTAGCGCTGCGGTAGGCTACTGAAGAGCAAATTCGCGGGTGCTTTTTCGGGCCGCGAAGATTGCCGGCTATATTTAGGTCGCTTTCGTGGATCCGCGACGGTCCGGCATGGTATCGACCAATGCCCGGAGTACCGCGTTGACGGATTCCGCGCTATTGAACACTCGCGCCACGTCAGCATCGAGTAAAACCGCAATCGCACCCGGCTTCACGCCGTCGGCGAATCGATTCGATTGGGCCTTCGAATAATCGAAGCGGTATTCCTTGCGGAGGCCGCCGCGTGAACTCGCCTTCGGTCTAGCGTGAGAAACTCTCTTCATAATCTGCCCGCTCCAACGGCGTTGTACGGCGTGCACTGATAATCCGGACCCGTCCGATTGATATTTCCGTAAAACAAACCAGCACGAGATGTTTGGCGGCAGAATGTCCCACGATTATCTCGCGGTTCTCCAGTTCGGAATGCACCTCGTCCGGGAAAATACGCGCCATAGGATCACTGAAAACAGTTATTCCTCGCCAAAAGCGGTTCTGTGTTTCCGATAATTCGACCGGGCTTTGCGCGGATCCCATTCGAACACCAATGGCATCGTGTCTCTCTCCAGAATAGCGGAAATCCGGCGTAATCCGAATGCCGGAGAGCGATCTTCCGGAATTTACGACATTGATTTGTAGCGGGCTTAGTCTAACTTTAGCGAATGCGGAGAGGTTGGCTGGGACGCAGGGATTCGAACCCCGATACGCAGATCCAGAGTCTGCAGTCTTACCGTTAGACGACGTCCCAAAGATTGTGACAACGTTATTTTAGCAGACCCTTTGCGGACGAATCCATACCGTCCGCTCATAGTAAACTGAAAGCTCGCCATGAAAAAGTGGTTGCGGCTGGGCGTCGCCGTCGCGCTGGGCGCTTCCGGCGGCTGGGCGGTCGACTGGAATGTGCGCTACCCCAAACCCGAAGGCTACGTCAGCGATTTCGCCCACGTCATCGATCCCGCCGGCCAGAAACAGATCGAAGCCTACGCCGCCGCCGTCGAGCACGTCACCGGCGTAAAGATGGCCTTCGTCACCATTCCCTCCTTGGAAACAGAGCCTGTGGACGCTGTGGCGGAGAGCATTTTTCGCGGCTGGGGTCCGGGCGATCGCGGCGATGACAACAGCGTCTTGCTGCTCCTCTCCATCGCCGAGCATCGCCTCAGTATTGCCGAAGGCCGCAGTGTGGCGTCCATCCTGCCCTCCGGGCTGGCCGACGACGTCCTTTACCAAATGCGGCCGGCCCTGCGTAAGAACGACCCCGGCGACGCGATCGCGGCAGCGGCACAGACCATGGGCTCTGCCATCGGGCGGGCCAAACAGGTACACTTCCGGGCGCGCGTGCCTCATCGCCGCTATCTGCCCGGCATCGGGGACCGTTTAAACTGGATGCTGGTGGTGGGCGCCGTGGTATTGGTGTTGCTGCTCTCACGGGTGCCCGGGCCGGGCGGACACACCGGCATGCTGGGCGTGCTTCCGTGGCTGTTGCTGGGCAATCGGGGCGGACGGAGCGCCTTCGGCTGCCGCGGCACCGGCGGTTTCGGCGGCTTCGATTCCGGGGATGGCTTCGGCGGCTTTGGCGGAGCGGATTCCGGCGCCGGCGGCACATCCAGCGACTGGTAGCCTCATCTATGGACCAAGTGGTGCAACAGCTCGTGGAGAAACTCCAGAAAGCCTATGGCGACCGTTTGGTTTCCCTGGTGCTCTACGGTTCCGCAGCCGCCGGCGACCGCCAGGAGAAATTTTCCGACTACAACGTGCTCTGCGTTCTGAGCCACATCGCACCGCGCGAACTCCACGACGGTGAGACCATCTTCCGCTGGTGGCGCGAGCACGGCAGCCCTTCGCCGCTGCTCCTCAGCGATCAGGAAGTGGCCACCTCGGCCGATTGCTTCGTGATCGAATTCGAGGACATGAAGCGCCAGCACCAGTTGCTGGCCGGCCGCGACGTGATCTCCGGCCTGACCGTCGACCGCCGTTATTACCGCGCCCAGGTGGAGCACGATCTGCGCGCTAAATTGCTGCGCCTTCGCCAGAAAGCGGCGGGCATGCTGTCGGATCGCGACCTGCTTCTGCGCCTGCTGCTCGATTCCGTCTCCACTTTCTGCGTGCTTTTCCGCCACGCCCTGCTGCTGCACGGCGCCGAAGGTCCGGCCGCCAAACGCGACGTAGTGGCGCGCGCCGCCGAGCGCTTCGCCTTCGACCCGTTGCCCTTCCACAAACTGCTCGATATCCGCGAGCAGAAATTGAAAACGCGCCAGGTGGACCCCCACGAGTTGCTGGGTCCTTACCTGGAAGCTATCGCGGCGGTGATTGCCGCGGTAGACCGATTAGAGAGTTAGCGCCGCCGTGAGAAAGGTTCTCATTGTGATGGCGGTCGCCGCCCTGCTGGTGTTTTCGGGCCTGAAGTACGCCGCCGTGCGGCAGCGGCTGCTGGCCCAACGGACCGCCATCGACAACCAGTGGACGGGCGTGGAGAACGCCATGCAACGGCGCGCCGACCTGATCTCCACCCGCGCCGCCGGCCTCAAAAGCCTTTCCGGCGAGACCGCAGAGGTGACCGGAAATATCGCACAGGCGCGCGCCTCTCTTGTCGCCAGCCGCACGCCGCGCGAGAAGATGGCCGCTTACGGCGGTCTCGACCAGGCCATCGCGCACCTGCTGGCGATGGTGCAAAAAGATCGCAAAGGCCGCACTGGAACCAGGCTGTCGCATTTGCCCGACGACATTTCCAATACCGAAAACGAAGTCAACGTGGCGCGCCAGAAATATAACGAGGCGCTCGAGACCTACAACACCATGCTGCAGCTTTTTCCCAACAATATTGTGGCGGCCGTTTCCGGCTTTACGCGCAACGACGCCTACATTCAAACTGGAACGGGCGCCGTCCACGGCGCGAAAGTGCAATTCTAAAGCGAACTCCTATGACTCAAAACTTTGCGAACTATATTAATGGCGAATGGGTGTCCGGGGCGAAGACGTTCGAGAATCGGAATCCCTCCAACACTGCGGAACTGGTCGGCACGTTTGCCAAAGGCAGCGTGCAGGACATGCATGACGCCGTCGCGGCAGCGACTGCCGCTCTGCCCGCATGGTCGGCCATGAGCGGGCCGGGGCGCGGCAACATTCTTTTCAAAGCGGCCGACATTCTCGACCGCAAATTCGACTCGGTAGCCGCGGACATGACGCGCGAGGAGGGCAAGACGTATCCCGAAGCGAAGGGCGAGGTGCGGCGCGCCATCAACATCCTGCGCTATTTCGCGGGCGAAGGGTCGCGCATGCCGGGCATGCTGGTGCCCTCCGAACGCGACCGCGTCCACATGTTCGCGCTGCGCAAGCCGGTGGGCGTAGTGGGGCTCATCACGCCGTGGAATTTCCCCAGCGCTATTCCGGCGTGGAAGCTGGCGCCGGCGCTCATCTGCGGTAATACGGTGGTGGTGAAGCCGGCATCGGCCGCGCCGCTCAGTGCCTGGCGCATTGTGGAAGCGCTGCATGAGGCCGGCATTCCCAAGGGCGTGGTGAATTTCGTGGCGGGCTCGGGTGGGGAACTTGGCGAAGCCATGATCACGGCGCCGGGGCTAAAGGCGGTTTCATTTACGGGCTCGTGCGAGATCGGCGCACGGCTGCACGGCGAAGCGTCCAAGCGGCGGCTTCGCATCCAGCTTGAAATGGGCGGCAAGAACCCCACCATCGTGCTGGCCGACGCCGATTTCAACTCTGCCGTGGAAAACGTGGTGAACGCCGCCTTCTTCTCCACCGGCCAGAAATGCACCGCTACCAGCCGCGCCATCGTTGAAGACGCCATCTACGATCGCTTCGTCTCCGCCGTGGTGGAGCGCACCCGGAAATTGAAAGTGGGCGACGGCATGCAAGCCGGCATCGACATCGGGCCATGCGTCGACCAGGGCCAGATGGATACGGTACTCCGCTACATCGCGACGGCGCGACAGGAACATGGCGAACCGCTCTGCGGCGGAGGCAGGCTGACCGAAGGCGCACTCGCCCATGGCTACTTCATCGAACCCACGGTGTTCGCGGGCGTGGAGGAGTCGCACACCATCGCCAAGGAAGAGATCTTCGGACCGGTGCTGGCCATCATGCGCGCCAAAGATTTCGAGGACTCCATGCGGATCGCCAATAACATTCCGTTCGGACTCTCGTCCTCGATTCAGACCACCAATCTTTCGCGCGCTTTCGAGTATATCTATCGCGCCGAAGCGGGACTATTGACGGTGAACCTGCCGAGCGCCGGAGTGGAATATCAGCTTCCGTTCGGCGGCACCAAGGATTCCAGCTTCGGGCCGAAGGAGCAGGGCCCAGCGGCGATGGAATTCTATAGCGATTATAAGACGGTCTATTTGAAGTACTGAAGGGCGGACCGGGCAGGTGCGCGGGGAGTGCGTTTGGAACTTTCCCCGCGCACAGAGCGTACGTGATTGTGACTATGCGAGCAGCAAAACCAGCCTTATTAGCCCTGCTGACGGCGCCTGCCGTTTTCTGCCAAGCGCCGACGGCGCGGCCGCAGTTCGAAGTAGCCTCTGTAAAGGTGTCCGAACCGATGACCAACGGACAATTGTCGGTCGGCGTACACATCGATGGCGCCATGGTGCGGTGCACCTATCTCACGCTCCTCAATTACCTCGACATGGCGTACGACGTGAAGGACTATCAGATTATCGGTCCCGACTGGATGGGCGGCGCGCATTACGATATCGTGGCCAAGCGGCCGGATGGAGTGGAGGGCGAAAAGGCGCTGCGCGGCATGATGGCGTCGCTGATCGAAGACCGCTTCCACATGACCATGCACCGCGAAACGCGCGAGCTACCGGCCTACGCCCTGGTGGTCGGAAAAAGCGGACTCAAGATGAAGGAACTGCCGCCCGATGCCGAGAGCGAGAACCAGACCAAAGTCGACGTGAGCGTGACTACTGGGGGACGGGGCGCTGTGGTCGATCTCGGCGGCGGATCGTCGATCAGCTACGGGCTGAATAAGCTGGAGGCGCACAAGGTCACGATCCCCTCCATCATAGATTCGCTTTCGAAGTTCCTGGATCGCCCGGTGGTGGATGAAACGGGTCTCACCGGCCGCTACAACTTCACGCTGGAGTATTCGGTCGACGAATTGAAGACGATGGTGCGAGGCACCGGCGGCGACGCCAGCCACATTCCCGATTTCGGCGGCGATCAGGTCTCGATCTTCACGTCGGTGGAATCGCTGGGGCTGAAATTCGAGGCGAAGAAGACCCCCGTGCCGGTGGTTGTGATCGATGGCATTCAGAAGACGCCGACGGCGAATTAGCTGGTCATAGCGGGACGCAAGGGCGACTCTGACGTCCTTCGCCATCGTTTCGCAAGCTACCGCTCTCTTATTTCACCGAGAGCGAGTACGGCCCGATGGTGTCGTTCTTCGAGAAAACCTGAATATAGTAAACCTGGTTCGCTTCCACCTGCATTTGGTGATGGATGGCATCGCCGGGTGACTTGGGGTCCGGTGCGAAACCGAGGTTATGCAGGTCGGGCGCGAAACTGCCGAGCCCCATTTCGAGCGAATCGCTGCGCGGCACAATGTCGACCGTGAGCATCCCGGCCGTAGCGCTCGTGAAGGAGTAAAAGTCCGTGTCGTCGCCGTCCATAATGTTGGCGTCCACCGTCTGGCCGGGAACAATACGCGTGGCGGTCAGGATGGTGTCGTTGGGCTCGTAGACATCGTAAGCGTGCAGCCCGCTCACCGCCAGTGCGTAGGCGCCGCTACTTGCCGAGACGCCGTCCACCTGGACGTAGTAGAGGGTGTTCGGGGGCGGCGAGAAATCGAACCGCACCGATGCGCCGGGGCCCGGCGCTTCCTTGATGCCGGCCGCCAGATTGCCCGTCTGGTCGTAAACGCGCAGTCGCGGGATGAAGGTCGCCGACTGGCTGACTACGGCCACCGATACCCGGTCGCGGGGCGGCCGCGGAGTGATGAACCAGAAGCAATCCACGTCTCCCACTCCGGAGTTGATCGACGCCTGCAGGGGCCGATCCAGCCAGACCGGGTTGGCCTGCGAGTTGTCGTTATTGGGCTCGAGTTCGCTCGCGCCCGGAGCCGCCGAATCGGCCAGATTCATCTTCTTCAGGTTGGCGCGCGCAGGCGCATAATCGTGGTCGCGCGCCAGGGCGTCGCGAAACGCGCGCAGGGAATGCGGTCCGTCCTTTAGTTTTCCGTAAAGCACGCCCAGATCGTTAAAGACGGCAGGAACCGGGATCTCCTTGGACGTAGTCTCCAGCACGAGCGCAGCGTTGCTGTAATTCCCCTGGCGCATCAGGTCGGTGGCGCGCTCGAATTGCGCCGCCGCGGCGGAGTCCAGCGACTTGCCCATGTACATCTGGTATTCCAGATCGACCTTATTACTGTCCGCAATGTAGCCGGAAAGCGCCTCCCCACTGTTGGAGGGGCGGAACAACAGGTTCCAGATCACCGGCACCAGCAGCACACCGAGGACCAGCGGGACCGACCACCAGTAGCGCACCAGCCAGGGCCGATGGCGACGGCGGCGCTCGCGCTTCCGGCCGGGCTCGGTAGGCCGTGGAAGGCCCTCTTGTTCAATCTCGGGCATGAGTGTGGGCTCTGCTACAATCCTAATTCTATGCGCTCTGTGCGCTGGCGGGTGACTGGAAAATGCCTGAAGCTGGTGGCGATTGCGTGCGGTCTGATACTCGCGGCGGTGGCGCAGAAGCATAAGAAGGACGAAAACCAGGTCCTCCAACTCCCCAAAGAGCTCCCCACGGCGGTGGAGGGCGATACCCGCCGGCTCACGTTTTTCGTGACGCCTCTCTCATCCAAAGGGCTGCTCAGCCGGCAGGTGCACGACGCCATCGGCGCCCTCACCCATGAAGCGAAAGGCGATCCCATCCTGAAAATTCGCGCCTTCGTGGCAGGATCGGGAGACGCCCGGCGCGTCCGCGATCTGGTGAGCGAGGCTTTTTCCGACCATAAACAGGCGCTGCCGGTTCTCAGTCTGATACAGGCCGGGGAATTGCCGGAAGGCGCCTCGGTAGTGCTGGAGGCCATTGGCGAAGCGCGCCGGGAGGTCAATCCGCAAGGGCTGGCCTTCGTGTCGGCGCAACGGGCAGAGTCTGACGATCCTATGGCGCGGGTGGCGCCATTGGCCGGTAAGTCTCTGGCTGCGCTCGGGTTGGCGGTGAAGGCGGCGGGGTCGGAACCGGCGGACGTGGTTCGCGTCTCGTGCTTTCTCAGTTCGCTGGATGAGGTCGCAGCGATTCGCAAACTGGTGGAGCAGGGCTATCCCGGCGCAGCAGCGGATTTCGTGCAGCCGCAGCGCGCCCCGGTGCATGGACTGGCTGCCTGCGAAGCCGTGGCAAAGCTGCGCAGCGATCCCGGCAAGCCCCTGACATTGCTGGATCCGTCAGAGCTGACCGCAATCCCCGGAACCTCTGAGGTGGCTCTGGTGGGAGCACTTAAAGTGGTGCTTACGGGCACCCAGGTATCTTTCGGTTATGAAGAGAAAGATGCCCGCCTGGCGTTCCAGCGAGTGGAGAAGGCGCTGGAACAATCGGGCGCTTCCCTGCATGAGGTCGCGTTCGCTCACTTTTACCCGCTGGCCACCGGACTCGCCAGCCAGATCGCTCAATTGCGAGGCGGGTTTTTCGACTCCGCCCGGCCGCCCGCCACGTCGCTTCTGCTGTTCGAAGGGCTACCCTCCATGGACGCGGGATTCGCCATGGACGTGGTGGCCGTGAAATAAGGCTGCGCGACGGGGTAGAATAGACCAAAGCAGGTATTCATGACTCGCGTATCGCTGGCTATTTTGTTTTGCGGGCTTCTCTCTTCGATTCCCGCCGCGCCTCAACAGACGGCATCGAAGGGAACGCAACCGCCGGCGACCCCGGCGAAGACCGCTCCACCGCCAGCCAAAGCCCAGTCGCAGACACAACCGGGAGCCCTTTTCAAAGGCGGGACGCAGGAAATCATCGTGCCGGTCACGGTCACCGATTCCAAGAGCGGCCGTTATCTGGCGAACCTCGAGGAAAAGGATTTCCGCATCGAGGACGAAGGCCGGCCGCAGAAGATCACATACTTCTATCACGACTCGCCCGGCCTGCGGCAGCATACCGTCATCGGCTTCCTGGTGGACCTGAGCAGCAGTATGCACAGCCACTGGGACAAGTTCCAGGACGCCATCAAGCAGATGATCTGGGGCCTCATGCCTTATGACCCGAACTACACCGGATACCTGGTCGGCTATAGTACCACCGCCGAGGTAAAGGTCGACACCACTTATGACCCCGATAAGCTCACCGGCGCAGTAGATCGCATGAAGCCCGGCGGGGGTTCGGCCCTCTACAATGCCATCTATAAGGCCTGCACCGACCGCAAACTGGTGCCTGGCGAACCCTACCAGCCGCGGCGCGTCATTGTGGTGGTGGGCGACGGCCACGATACCGCCAGCGATTACACCCTGGACCAGGTGATCGAACTGGCGCAGCGCAACCTGGTGACAGTGTTCGGCGTGAGCACGCTGGCGTTCGGTGCATCGAGCGACGAGGCGGAGAACCTGGAGCGGATCGCGCGGGAGACCGGCGGACACGTAGAGTATCCCCTGCTCGATCCCTACGGCAATACCGTCTCCGGCTACCTTTCCAACCCATCCGACGACGGCAACTATGCCCTCCATGTAGGCACTGGCGGTTACACGGCAGTGATCGCCTCGGCGGTCAACAAGGCGGTAATGGACCTGCAGGGCGAAATCAGCACGCAGTATATTATGCGCTACGTACCCGATATCGACCCGGCCACGGCATACAAAGATAAGCGCAGCATCAAAGTGGATATTACTTCCCTGCCGGCGGGTTCGGTGAAAGTGCGCGCCCGCGAGTTCTACTACGCCAATCCCATCCCGCAATCGCGGTAGGACTGGGTCTTCCTTACTTGCCGGCCGATTGGATGGGCGCGGATAGCGTTCCATCGGAGGCATTGCGCTGCAGGTAGACCAGTGACAGGCGGGTCATCTCCGGGATCAGCGGATCCGGGTGGCGCAGCAAGGAGAGCACGGTACGCACCCAGGCGAGTTCGCCGGGCTCGATGCCGATCATGGAGACGGTGTTCGCCATTCTCTTCCTCCTCAATCCATACTCATCGGCCGGATTGGCCGTTTCTTTGGCGGGGCACCCCGCGCGGCGCGCTTCACGATTTCTACCGGCGCGCCGATAAGCAGGGTACGGAAAGCTTTCGGACCGGTTTCCTCCGGCGACGGCTCTTTCCGGGAGGAGTTCGGTATGGACGTCAATGCACTGAGCCGCATCACGCAGGCCCTGCCTACCTCGGCGACGCCCGTTTCGGCTGATCACGCCGCTCAGAAACGCCAGGTGATTCAGGCCGTAAAGGCGCTGAACAAGTCGGAAATGTTCGGAAGCGATAACGGTCTGGAATTCCAACGCGACCCGGCCAGCAAACACTGGGTAGTCAAAGTAATCAATCGTTCCACGGGAGACGTGGTCTCGCAGATTCCTCCGGAATACGTGCTGCGGCTGGCGGCAACCCTCAAACAAACGGGCTGACACCGCTCAAGGCCGGACGCTGCCACCCGATAAGTGGAGTGGAGAGAATCAATGTGGCGCAACGCGCATGACACCTACCTTGAAGAACGAGTGCTTTCGGCCGATCCCGTGGAATTAGTCCAGATGCTTTATCAGGCTGCGCTGACGGCCGTGGCCGATGCGCGTCGCCACCTGGCGGAACGGAAGATCGCCGATCGCGCACGGGCGGTCTCCAAAGCCTGCGAGATCCTCATCGAGCTCAACACCTCGCTCGATTTCGAACTGGGCGGCGACTTCAGCGTCCGCCTGTCGCAACTTTACGGCTACATGCATCGCCTCCTGGTGGAAGCCAATATCCGTCAGCAGGACGAACCTCTGGCCGAAGTGTCGGGTCTATTGAGCACGTTGACCGAGGGCTGGGCAGGCGTCCAAAGCGCGCTGCGTCAGCGGCCGGTGCGCGAAACCGCCTGGATGCCCCAGGCCTTCGCAGAACCCCAACTCGCGGCTGTATCCGGCAGTTGGAGTTTTTGAGGCGCCGCGGTTCCGCCGCCACTGGCCTATCAGGGCTTGCGCCCGTATGGGGTGCTTAGTACAGGCTATCGGCGTTGCGCAGCAGAATCGCCATGCCGGCGCAGTTCCGCACGCCCTTATCGGCCAGGATTTTCAGCGCCTGCTCGGAGAATCCGAGGCTGTGCTCGAACGCCTTGGTGACCGATTGAATGACGCGAATCGCATGCGCCGTTGAGAACTCGGCGCGGTGAAATGCCGCCACCCCGGTGAGCACCGTCTGGATAATGCCGTAGTAGACCATCATCAGCAGCCACTGATCGCGAATGCTGTCGGCTTTGTGATCCAGGTGCGGCCCCTCGGCTCGCTTTTGGGGCCCCAGCGGGAACAGGGTGCGATGCACGATATTCACCAGATAATGTTCCAGCATGTGGCCGTGGACGGCCAGAAAAGGCGCCAGATGCTGCACGTAGGCCACGGCATACCGCTTGCCGATGTCCTCCATGTCTGAATCGGCGTTCCACTCGATACCGGTCTTGAATTCCTGGTAGCAGGAGAGAAATCGCGGCGATACGAACTCCACCGTCAGACGCGCCACAATCAGTTCCAGCATGATGCCGAGTTGCAGAACGGGCTTGGGATTGTGGTGCTGGATGGCGCCGTCAAGGCTATTATTCTGAATCGCCTGGCGGAACCAGCGGATGGCAGCGGGCGCCTGCGCGTTCTGGCCGGCCGCCACCAGTTGCTCGAGCTGGTCGCAGAACGAACCGAGGATCACGATGCGCTTCCATAGGGGGTAAGCGCGATATTGCAATAAATCGATGGCGAAGGCGCGGATCTCGCGAAAATACGCGTACGGCTTGCGCGCCTCGGGGTCGGCGGTAGTGAGTACCGGAACGTCGCCCAGCCGCTGGTCGTGCTGCGGACCGTCCTCTTCGTCGAACTCCAGGGGGTTGGGATCGAGGAGCAAGACCCGCGCCGCTTCCGGGCAGGCGAGGTCGAGCGACCGCTGGAGAACGTCGTCCACCACATTCATCACGCGCGGATATTTCGCGCAGACAATCGAAAGATAGGATTCTCCCAACTTGTTCTGAATGCCGCAGAGCCCCCCGTCTAGAAACGGGCAGCCGGCGGCGGTGAGGCCGATGCGGGCATAGCTGTTGTCGTTGGTGCTGGAAGTGTTGATGGTCACCACTTCTTGCAGGCGCGGCCTCATGGCGGGATCTTCGCAGACCTGGTAGAGGTCGAAAGTGGTCCGGTCCACGTTGACATTCCAGCCGATACAGCAGGTGTCTTCGCAATCGGCGCCGATACAGCGAAACGAGTGGTACGCACGCGGCTGGAGCCGTTTGGTGGGGCTAGGCAAGGATTCAGGATATCAGAAGGCGCGGGCAGCTAACCTTTCCCGCATTCCATAGTCTAACTATGGGAGGTGAACATGAACTGGGTGCAGGAGTGGGCGCGCCGGGTGCGCATGTTGTTCGGCGGCAGCCGTTTCGATCGCGATTTACAGGAAGAGATGCGCCTGCATCTGGAGCTGCGGCGGCAGGACCTCATCCGCGGCGGCGTTCCCCCCGCCCAGGCGGACGCCGCCGCCCAACGCCGGTTCGGCAACGCCACAGTGTTGCGTGAAGCAAGCGGCGACGCCTGGGGCTGGCGCGGCCTGCAGAATCTCTCCCAGGACCTGCGCTACGGAGCGCGCGGCTTACTCCGTACGCCCGCCTTCTCCCTGCTGGCGATCCTGACGCTGGCGCTCGGAATCGGCGCCAACACCGCCATTTTCAGCGTTGTAAATGCGGTCTTGCTCAATCCTCTCTCCTATCGCGATCCCGGCCGGCTGGTCACCATATTGCACGACGGAGTTGCGCCGGTAGCGCCGGCAAATTACGTGGATTGGCGCGATCAGAGCCGCTCCTTCGAATCCATGGCCGCCGCCGAGTACTGGACCCCGAACCTCACCGGCGTGGATTCGCCCGAGAATCTCACCGGCTTGCACGTTACAGCCAACCTGTTCCCACTCCTCGGGATCGCGCCCCTCATGGGCCGCACCTTTCTGCCGGGCGAAGACCGGTCGGGCTCCGAGCACGAGGTTGTCCTCAGCTACCGCCTGTGGCAGCGCCGCTTCCAGGGCGATCCGCAGGTGCTCGGAAAGCCCGTGCTGCTCAACGGAGAGGGCTACACCGTGGTAGGCGTGATGCCAGCCACCTTCCAGTTCGCGCCCTTCTGGGCGACGCATGCCGAACTGTGGGCGCCGATAGTCTTCGGAGACCGCATTGACTCGCGCGGGGGGAACAGTCTGCGTATTTTCGGCCGGCTGAAACCGGGCGTCTCGCTGACCGCGGCGCGCGCCGAAATGGCAGCCATCACCGGCCGGCTGGAAACGCAATATCCCGGCACCAACCGCCACGTAATGGTCCGGCCACTCAAAGAAAACGTGGTCGGAAAAGTGGAAACGCCGCTGCTGATCGTGATGTGCGGAGTTGGGTTCGTTCTGCTGATCGCCTGCGCCAATGTGGCGCATATGCTGCTGGCGCGCACTTCCGACCGGCAGCGCGAAATCGCTGTCCGGACCGCGCTGGGCGCGGGCCGCGGCCGCGTGATGGCGCAATTCCTCACGGAGAATCTGCTGCTCGCCGGCCTGGGCGCGGCGGCCGGGCTGCTGCTGGCGCTGTGGGGCGTCAAGGGCCTGGTGGCGTTGAGTCCGGCCGGCATCCCGCGGGTCGACACGGTCACGCTGGACGTCCGCGCCGTCCTGTTTCTGCTGGTCGTCACGCTGCTGACCGCCGGCCTCTTCGGGCTGGCGCCGGCGATGCAATCGAGCGCCGCCAACCTCAGCGCCGCCCTCAAGGAAGGCGGACGCGGCGGCAGCAGCGGGGTGGCGCGCAATCGCCTGCGCGGCTTTCTGGTGGGCTCGGAATTCGCGCTCGCGTTCATACTGCTGGTGGGCGCGGGCCTGATGATCCGCAGCTTTTTCGCGCTCCAGGCGGTCAATCCGGGCTTCGATCCGCACCACGTACTGTCCATGGTGGTATCGGTGGCCGGGTCGGGGGAATCGCCCGAAGGCCCCCGCGAGGTCTTCTACCGGGATCTGCTGGAGCACGTGCGCGCCGTTCCGGGGGTACAATCCGCCGGCGCCATCAATCATCTGCCGCTGGTGGGCGACGAGTGGCAATGGAACTTCTTCGTCGAGGGCCGCCCCAAGCCGCGTCCCGGCGAGGCGCCCCTGGCGGTATATCGCATCGTCATGCCGGGCTACTTCGACGCCATGCGGTTGCCGATCGTCCGCGGACGCGCGATCGCCGCCGGCGACGATTCGCGCGAACCTGGCGTAGTGGTCATCAATCAGGCGGCCGCGCGGGAGTACTGGCCAGGCGTAGACCCGATCGGCCAGCGCATCACGATCGAAAACGGCATAAGGCTCACCATCGTGGGGATCGCCGCCGATGCCCGGCAGAGCGACTGGGCATCGCAGCCGCAACCGGAAACGTACCTGGCGGCGCTGCAGAATCGCGCTTTTCTGGGTGGCGGCGATTCTCACAGCTCCTATATCACGGTGGTCGTACGGGCTGCGGGCGATCCGGCGGCCCTCGCGCCGGCGGTGAAGCAGACGGTATGGGGGCTAGACCGCAATCTGCCGATATCGCAAGTGACAACCATGGACCATGCGGTCGCCGACGCCACCGCCGAGCCGCGTTTTCTCACGCTCCTGCTAGCTGTCTTCGCTAGCGTGGCTCTGCTGCTGGCGGCGGTGGGGATTTACGGCGTGATGAGCTACGCGGTGGCACGCCGCACCCACGAAATCGGCATCCGCATTTCCCTCGGCGCCACCCGCGGCGACGTGCTGCGCATGGTGGTACGGCAGGGAATGGCCCAGGCGCTGGCCGGCGCGTTGGCCGGCGCCGGCGGAGCGCTTCTACTGGGCCGGCTGATGGCGGGCATGCTCTATGGCGTGCGGCCCAACGATCTGGTCACCTTCGGGGTCGTGGGGGTAGTGCTGGGAACGGCGGCACTTCTCGCGATCTGCGTTCCAGCACGCCGCGCCACCCGGATCGAGCCGACGGTGGCGTTGCGGCAGGAGTAAGGCTTACTGTTGGGCAGTCTGGAAGGCGAAGCCTGGCGCAGTAGGAGCGCTGATCGCGCCCGGTCTGTAACGCGCTTCTAATCGGCGCGTCGCGCCAGCGGGATCGGTCGATAGCGGAGTTGCGACAGAAGACGCTTACCGCTGCGGCGATAAGTCACACGCGAGCGATGGGGTTAGTGCCGGAACGGGCGGCACTCTTGGCGATCGTTGGGCAGTATGGAGGCGGAGCACGGCGCAGTAGCAGCGCCTCCGCCCGGTCCGTAACGCGCGTCTTTGGGAGCGTCGCGCCATCGGGATCGGTCGATGGCAGCAGTTGCGGCAGAAACGCTCACGGTTGCCCGATAAGTGGACACGCGGGTAGTGGGGTTAGCGCCGGGAACGGGCGGCGCTTCGCAGTAGCCACCTCTCTGATCGCCCCCGGTCTGTAACGCACGTCTTCCGGCCCGCTGCGGGCCAATAGCGGTGTTGTGACGGAAACGTTTACCGTTGCGGCGATAAGTCGATACGCGGGTGGTGCGGTTGGCGCAGGGAACGGCGGCACTTCGCAGTGCGGCACCTCTGATCGCGCCCGGTCCGTAACGCGCGTCTTTCAGCACGCCGCGCCAGCGGGATCGGCGGATGGCGGATTGGCGGCAGGCGTGAGGCTTACTGCAAGCGGGGGCGCATGGCCTCATTGGAAATGAGACCGTCGAAAATGGCCAGCACCTGTTTGCGGTATGCGTAGACGCGGTGCAGGTTTTCCACGAAGCTGGCCTCGAAGTCGCGTGCCCGCATCCACTTGTCCATCATATTGCGAGGCACATCGATATCCTGCCGGAGGGTTTCCACATCGTGGCCGCGGAGAAAAAGGCCGTAGAAAAAGGCAGCTTCCCGTTGGGGCGCCAGGGGATCGAAATCGTCTCTCGCCAACATAAAACAAAGCAGCGAAATGACAGTATACCGATGGCCGCGAGGGGAGGGCAAGTCCGAAATGGCGGCGGGTGCTACCATGGCGCCATGCCTACCCTGATTGCCTCGCCCACGCGCGTGGAAGCTGCTGGAAACAAACCGAAATTGATCGATGAGTACATTGGGCGGGTGAACTCCGCCGAAGGGCGTGTGAGCGTCGCGCACATGCGCAGTCCGGGCGGATGGGTGGAGCCCGGCCAGACGCCCGAGTTCGACGAGTTTACGGTAGTACTGCGCGGCGCTTTGCGGGTGGAACATGCGGGCGGCGCGATGGACGTTCATGCTGGACAGGCGTTACTCACACTTGCCGGCGAATGGGTACGATACAGTACACCCGAAGCGGACGGAGCCGAATATATCGCCGTATGTCTTCCGGCATTTTCGCCCGCCACTGTCCATCGTGACGCGTGAGCGTTTAAGAAGATCCGGATGCGGCGGCGGAAACACCGCGGGTACGGAATTCATACCGTTGGATCTTGACGGCGGCGCGATTGCTTTCCGAACGGACCACCCGGCCGGTGGCCACAAACTGCAGCGGACACCGTCCGCCAAGCAGCGCGGGCCAAGCCACGGAAATTTCCACCGTGCGGCCCAAAGGCAGCCGGTCCTCGGTAGTAAAGAGGAGTCCGCCGCTGCCGAAATTGAGAGTCTTACCAGTTCCTTTGGTCTTCAGGGCCTTGGAGTGAATTACCGTGTACTTAACGTCTTCCCTAACCGGAAAACGGTTGGTTTCCCGCCGATCGGGCGTGCCTCCGAACCCCGCACTTCCTTGTTGAGTGCTTTCTTCCATGCTAGTTCCATCATGCGGATTATTGTCCGACCACAACAATAGATCAATCGTCCTATTAGAGTACACAAATCATCTGGTACTTTTCTGTGAATTTACGCATCTTCGGACGAAAACCTTGGCTCTGATATTCTGGCCTCATGGATCAGGAGCAACTCCGTGCGTTGTTCGAGCAGGTTCGCGAGGGCGCGGTCGATATCGACGCGGCAATGGTGCGGATGCGCCATATGCCCTTCGAAGACCTGGGCTTCGCCAAGATCGACCACCATCGCGCGCTTCGCCATGGCATCCCGGAAGTAATCTTCGCCAAGGGAAAGACGCCAGACCAGGTGGTCGCGATCGCCGGCAAGCTGCTGGAGAATGCGCGCAACGTCCTGATCACGCGCGCCGACGCGGAATGCGCCCACGCCGTGATCTCGGCGCTGCCGGGCGCGGAACACTCTCCGCTTTCCGGTGCCATTCGCTTCTGGCGCGACCGCACAGTTCACGGCAAAGGTAAGATCGCCATCGTGTGCGCGGGAACGAGCGATATGCCGGTGGCCGAAGAGTCGCGCTTCACCGCCGAGGTGATGGGCAATGAAGTGGAGACGATTTTCGACATCGGGGTGGCCGGCATCCACCGCCTGATGAGCAATCGGGAAAAGCTGTCGGAGGCGCGGGTGATCGTAGTATGCGCAGGAATGGAAGGCGCGCTGCCGAGCGCGGTAGGCGGTCTGGTTTCCTGCCCGGTGATCGCTGTGCCCACGAGTGTGGGGTATGGCGCGAGCTTCCACGGACTGGCCGCGCTGCTGGGCATGCTCAATAGCTGCGCCAGCAACGTGACTGTGGTGAATATCGACAACGGATTCGGCGCCGGTTACGTGGCAAGCTTGATCAATCGGCTGTAGCTTTCACCTTTTGACGCCCCAGATTCCGGACGCTCAGCCAATACGCCGGGGCGCCGGCGAACACCAGAATGGCGCCCAATTGCAGGGCGTTGAGCGGACCCACGCGCTCCACCTGATTCCGCACCATGGTGAGGATCAGGAGTGCGAGGGGCAGCAATCCCACTCCGATGGCGCCCGCGAGCCCGCCGGGAATGCGGTAAGGCCTCGGCAGTTCGGGCTCCCGAATGCGCAGCGCCACCAGCGCGGCGAACTCCAACAGCAGACTGAGACCGGTGAGCAAAACGTCGAGCACGACCAGTTTGACGAAGCTCAGTTTGAGACACAGCATCCAGGCCGCTGCACAGGAGACCAGCGCCACCGTGGGCGCGCCGCTTACCGGATGGCGGCGGGCAAAGATGCGCGGCAGCAGGCCATCGTCCGCCATTACAGCGGGCAGGCGCGAATACTGCATGGTCTGTGCGTTGAGCGTACCCCACGCTCCCAAGACGCCGCCGAAAGTGATGAAGACCGCGACCACGGCGCCCGCGCCCGCGGAAGGGATGACGGCCCTCGCCACGTCAGCCCAGCCGCCTGTGCCCCAACGATTGGCATCGAGTCCCGTGACTGCGACCGCGGCGATGGGCAGCACATAGGTAAGCGCCACCAGAGCGACGGCGCCGGCCATGGCGAGCGGATAGGTACGCTGCGGCTGGTCGACCTCATCGGCGACGGTAGACGCGTAGTCCCAACCCATATAGTTCCACAACGCCACCAGGATTCCGCCCAGGAAGTCGACATGGGCAAGCGGAACGGCGCCGGCGGCAGGCGCACCGCGATGAAAGAATCCGTAGACCGTCAGCACCGCGAAAGGGGCGAGCAGTACCAGCCCCATGGCGATACAGCTATCGCCCACCGACTTGGCGCCCATCAGGTTCCACGCCGCCGCTGCGGCCACCAGCGCTACTGCCAGCACGATGCCGCGGTTGCCGGCAGTCAGCCAGGGCATCAGGTGACCGAGATAACTGACGAAGAGCGTGGGGTAGATGGCGACGTCGAAAACGCTGCCCATGAGGGAAAGCCACGCCTCCTGGTATCCCCAGAAGCGGCCCAGCCCGCGGGTGACCCAGACGTAGTAGCCGCCCTGGTCGGGCAGAGCGCTCGACAGTTCGCTCACCATGAGAGCGGAAGGGACGGCCCAAATCACGGGCGTAATGAGGAGGATCAGGATCGCGCCGGTGTATCCCGATTTGGAGACGATGTCCTCCAGCCCGAACGGTCCGCCAGCGACCAGAAAGTAGATGGCCGCGATGAGTGGCAACAGGGTCATCTTTCGCGTGACGGACATGCTCTTTAGATTACACGGATGGCGCGGTCATTTCCCGGCGTGGGCGCGATGGTTCAGAGCGTGCCGGTGAGGGATTCCTTCCAGGTGCTGCCGGCGCGTTGCGTTCGCAGCGGAAGCGCGTCCAATGGAGGTGAGTGCCGGCCACCAGCCTCAGCGCGCCGCGTAAGAGCAATCGCGCAACGCCTTCAGAGTAATCTCCGCCGTCTTTCGCCACGAAAATTCGGCGGCGCGCTGCGGACCTGCTACCGCCAGCCGCTGCCGCAGCGCTTCATCAGACACGATGCGCCGCAGGGCGTCGACCATGGCAGCGGGATCGCGTGGATCGAAGCGCAGCGCCGCATCGCCCACATTGCTCGCGATGGGCTCGATATCGGAGCAGGCGGTGGGGACGCCGGCGGCCATGGCTTCGAGCGGCGGAATGCCGAAGCCTTCGAACAGCGACGGGTAGATGAAGGCCCAGGCGCGGGCGTAGAGATCGTGCAGTTTCTCGCGCGGAATCCAGCCGGGGAAATCGACCGCATCGCGCAGTTCGAGGCTCTCGCGAAGATCGTGCAGCGGCCCCGAAAAGAAGCCGTGCAGTCCGCAAACCGTGAGGCGGAAGTCCGGCTGTTCGCGGTGGAATTGCGCGAAGGCGCGCAGCAGTCCGTCGAGATTCTTGTGGGGATGGAGGGTCGAGACCGCGAGCAGGAACCGCTCGGGCCGGCGGCGCTTGGCCAGTTCGAAGAATACGGCGTCGCCCGCCAGTAGCGCGACCCGCACTTTGTTTTCCGGCAGGCGATAGTGCTGCCGCAGATCGTGCGCAGTGGCGTCGGAATCGGCCAGCAGGAGACGCGACACGTGCGCCGATCCAAACAAAAGCAGGCGCCAGAAGGGGAGATCGAACCAACGGAAATATTCGGGATGGCGCACATGCTGGAGATCGTGAAAGACGGTGACCTGCGGGCAGGGCGCCAATAGCGGCGCGGTGAAGCCAGGATTGAGCATCGCGTCGAGGCGATGGCGCACTTCGGCCACTGGCAGCGCGATCTGCTCCCACAGAATGCGGGCGGGACGGGATGCCGCGCGCACTGGTTGCGGCATCGCGGTGAAGTTCGATTGCGCCGGCGTCAAATCGCCGCCCGTCTCGCGATTTGTGAACACCAAATAGCGGTTGACGGTGTCGATTTCGGCCAGCGCCTGGAGCAGGCTACGCAGGTAAATTTCGGTGCCGCCCACGCCGCCGGGGATCAGGTAGAGAGCATTGATTCCGATACGCAACGGAGCGGTCACTTGTTCGGTTTGCCCGCGCGCAGTTGATTCACCACGGCCTTCAGGAACTGCTGCGCGTGCGTATTATTGGGGTCGAGTTGGAGCGCGTGACGGAAATCATTAATCGCCTCACCGAGCTGATTGGTTTGCGTGTGCATCACCCCCAGGTAGACATAGATATCGGGGAACGTGGCGTCGATCTGCTTCGCCCGGTTGAGGGCGGCAACCATCTCCGCCCAATTCTCCTGCTTGCCGTACACCTCGCCGATCTGCGAATAAACCTGCGCCGTGGGTTGAAGCGCGGCGGATTCTTTCAGCTTTTCCAGCGCTTGCGGGAGCTGATTGAGGCTGTCATAGGCGAGCCCCCAATCGAGCAGCAGGACGGGATCGGACGGATGCAGTTCGCCGGTCCTGGCGAATTCCTGCAAAGCGTCGTTGTAACGCTGAGCTTTGAAGTAGGCGAAGCCGAGCTGGAAGTGCGGACGCCAGGCATCGGGCGATTTGCGCACGGTGTCCTGCCAGAGGGAAATCTCGTCGGACCAGACCTCCGCGCGCGCATGGGTGACGAAGCCGGCCAGCAGCAGCACTACGAGCGCGCCGACCGCGAGCGCCTGGCGATCGACCTTCAAACGCGAAATGAAATCGATGGCAATCAGCAGCAGCCCGATCATGGCGAAATAGATGCGGCGTTCGGCCACTGGGTCCTTGATGGGCAGGATGGACGATGTCGGCGCCATCAGAATCAGGAAGGCGAAGAATCCATAACTGGCCAGCGGGAAGCGGCGCCGCATGCTCCACGCGACGGCCATGAGCGCGAGCAGAATCGCCAGCCAGACGATGGCGCCGTGTTCCAGCACGGTGTGCGAAATGGGAAAGTTCCAGTCGAGCGTGAGGTTCGCCGGCCAGAGGAACATGCCGAGGTATACGAAGATGGCGCGCCACTCGGTGAAGAAATACTGGTACCAGGCGAAGTCCTTGAAGCCGAAGCCGGCGGTAGTGGCATGGGTGATGAGGTTCCAGAAAAATGCCAGGCCAGCGAGCGAGGCGACCACCATGGGTAGATAGAGTTTCCAGTTGCGGCGGACGGCTACCCAGGGCGAGCCTTTGCTCCACCACAAATCGGTGAGCAGCAGCAGCCCCGGCAGCGCGATGGTGTCCTCTTTGGCGCTGAGCGCCGCGCCGAAAAGCAAGAGCACCGCGATCACAGTTTTCCAGCTTATGGCCTCTTCGCGACGGTAGAGGAATACCAGGAACGCAGCATATGCCAGCATGACGCTGAGACCGTCGGAGCGGCCGGCTACATAGGAGACGGCCTCGGTCTGCGCGGGATGGAGCAGGAACAACGCCGCGGCGAAGCCGGCGAGGAGTCCGCGGAGCGATTCGGCGATATCGGCCCACGCCAGCAGGCGGCGCACGATGAAGAATACCAGGCCGGTGGTGACGCAATGGAAAATGACGTTGAGGAAGTGATACCACCAGGTGTCGTTGGGCGAGAGGCGCGCGCTCAGCCAATAGGTCGCCATCAGGAGCGGGCGCTGTCCGTGGAGGAACGCGGTAAGCGGCTGCGCGGAGATGTCGGAGACGGCGAACGGAAGGAAATTATCGTCGAACAGAAACGGGCCGTTCATCGACGGCCCGTAGGCCCACAGCGCGGCGACGGCGGCAACGAACGCTCCCAGAGCGTAGTAATGCCAGTGGGGCCGGGGCGCGGTCATCTCGGTAACGGCGGCGGCCGGCGGAGAGCCACCCCTGCGAGTTTCGCGCCGCTTAGTTTTCATGATGCTCCAGTCCGTGGAGGTGGTATTCCAGGATGGCGACGCGCTGCGCCAGCGCCACATTATCGTCGCGCAGATGGGAAATGATGACCGAGAAGCGGAAAAACATGACCAGAAAGAGCGCGCCCGAAATGAGGAAGAGGGTCAGCGGCGTATCCGGCACGCCGCTCCAGCGACTGATGAGTTGCAGCACCGGCAGGCTGCGCGAGAGCAGCAGCATGGCGAGGCCGGTGAGCAGCCAGCTTACCGAATATTCCACGCGGATGTGCGCGCGCCGCACGGAAATAAGCACCATGATGAGCAGCAGAATGCTGAGCACGGTGGTGACGTTCAGGAGACGGTCCATCTAATTCACTCCGCCGCCGGGACCCGCTTTGGGGCGGTGAAACCGGCGGTCATATTTCAGGATATTCACGAAAACGCCCAACAGCACGTGAGCCATGTAATAAAGCGATACGCGGGCGGTGATGGTGGAGCGGCCGGTGAGGCGCGGCAGCATCTTGACAGGCACTTCTTCGAAGCGAAAACGGCGGCGCTGCAGCACCACCAGCGCCTCAATCTCGGGATATTCCAACGGAAAACTGCGACTGAAGACAGCCAGCGCCTGACGATTGACCCCGACGAAGCCGGACGTGGGGTCGTACACCGGTTTGCCGAGCACGGGGCGCAATAACAGGCGGAAAAAGCGAATTCCCAGCGAGCGCACGGTGCTGGTGCGCGATCCGTTCTGCTCCACGAAGCGCGACCCGATCACCATTTCGCAGCCGGAAGATTTGAGGCGGTCGAGAATGAGCGGGATGTCGCGCGCGTCGTGCTGGCCGTCGCCATCCACTCGAATGACGTATTGAAATCCCAGTGCGAACGCCAGTTTGTAGCCCGCCTGCACGCAGCCGCCGAGGCCCAGGTGATGCGGCAGGGGCAGGATCTCGGCGCCCGCGCCACGGGCGATCGCGATGGTATCGTCGAGTGAGCAATCGTCGATCACCAGCACGGGAACCCCGGGCATGGCGGCGTTGACGGAGCGCACCACGCTGGCGATGGCGCCCACTTCGTTGAACGCGGGCACAATGACCAGCAGCGAATCGGGCCCGGTAGCGCGAATCATAGGGCGGCCACCTTTCGCGCGCCGATGGCGTGGGCGCGCAGGAGGTGGCGAAAGATGGCGGGGGTGATGCGTGCGCGGCGGCGAATCTCGGTGCGCTCGCGCCAGAGTCGCGGCAAATGGGCCAGCAGCGCGGCGTGCGCGCGAATGACGTACCAGATCATTTTCGGGCCGGCGTGTCCTTCCGCGCGAAATCGGGCGGCGCTGCCGCGTCCCTGAAGCAGATACCAGGCATGCCACAAGTATCGCGCGAGCGTGGCGAAGGGCGCGGCCAGCAGCATCCCGGCGGGGAAATTTTTCACCAGCACGAAAAGGCGATTGCGCTCCACGTAATACGCCTTCAGCGGAGACGCGCCGCCGGCGGAGTGAGAATAGTGGTGCTCCACCACCGCATCGGGAACGTAGAGGCACTTCCAGCCGGCCCAACGGGCGCGAAGGCCGAGGTCGGTATCTTCGCAGTACAGGAAGAAACGGCCATCGAACGCTCCGATGGCGTCGAGCATGGCGCGCCGGTAGAGCGCCGCCGATCCGCTGGGGAAGAGCGTCTCTTCGGCGACCGGGAAATCTTCCGGCGGGCGGCCGTTGCCGCGCTGTTTGCTCGATCCGTCGCGCGCCACTAGCATGCCGGCGGAGTCCAGGCGATGCTCGCCGAAGAGGCGGACTTGCGAAGCGCACATGCCGGCGTCGGGGCGGGCCTCGATGGCTGCCAGGAGCGCCTCCAGCCAGCGCGGATGGGCGGCAGCGTCGTCGTTCAGGGTGGCGAGATAAGGCGCGCTGGAGGATGCGAACGCTTGATTGATGGCCGCGCCGAAGCCTTCATTGCGGGCGTTCTCGATGACACGCACGCCGGCAGGCACGCCGCCGCGGCGTACCAGGCCCTTACCGCTGTTGTCGACCACGATGGCTTCGAAATCGCGCCGCGTCTGGTGATCGAGCGATTCCAGACATTCCGCGAGCCGGGGGCCGGCAGCCAGGGTGGGAATCACCACAGATACCAGGATGTCAGGCAATCTCCGATTTTAGCGTGGCGGAGGAGGGGCTGCCTGCGACGCTGGAATCCGGCAGCAAGCCCGATACGTACGTACGAGTATTCGATATCGTACGTATGATAGGCTGGTAAAGAGGCGCTATGGCGATTACAGCTTCCAAGCTACGGGAAAACGTCTACCGGATTCTGGACGAAGCGATCGAGACGGGCAAATCGGTGGAGGTGGTGCGCAAGGGCGTGACGCTTACCATTGTCCCGCCGAAACGCATCGACAAGCTGGCCAATTTGAAAAAGCGCCCGGGGATTTTCGTCGGCGACGTCGAAGATATCATCGGGATGGACTGGTCCAAAGAGTGGTCAGAGTTGAAATGACAGTTTACGTGGACACCCATGTCCTCGTCTGGATTGGCAAGGGTGAGTTAGAGCACTTAAGCCCGAGCGCTCATCATGCTCTGGCGAACGACGACCTTTTGGTTTCGCCTGCCGCAGTCCTGGAATTGGAGTTCCTGCATGAAATTGGCCGGCTGAAAATCTCCGCCGAGAAGTTGCTGGCGGCACTGCAAGCCAATATCGACCTCCGCGTCTGCGATCTGCCATTCCGCGACGTGGTGGCCCAAGCTGTCAAAGAGAGCTGGACCCGCGATCCATTCGACCGCCTCATCGTGGCAAACGCCAAGGCCGCTGACGCGCCGCTTGTCTCCAAAGACGAAAACATCCGCAAGCACTACCGCCGGGCCATCTGGTAACGCTACACCGCCCGCAGGCGTTCGGCCGCCGTTTCCGCGGTGATGTCGCGCTGCGGCGTGGCCAGCATTTCATACCCCACGAGAAATTTCCGTACCGTCGCTGAGCGTAATAGCGGAGGCATAAAGTGCGCATGCAAGTGCCATTCGTCATGCGGCGCGCCATCGGTAGGGCGCTGATGGAAGCCGAACGAGTAGGGGAACGGCACTTGAAACAGCCGGTCGTAGCGTGATGTCGTTCGTTTCAGGATATCCGCCAGCGCATCGCGCTCCGCGCCGTCGAGCCCGTCGAGCGATGTCACGTGGCGTTTCGCCAACACCATAATTTCGAACGGCCACACCGCCCAAAACGGCACCAGCGCCAGAAAGTAATCGTTCTCGTCGACCACGCGCTCATGCGCAGCAAGCTCGATACGCGCGTACTCGCACAGCAGGCAATTTCCATGCGATCGGCGCCATTCCGCCTGCGCCGCCGTCTCCTTCGCCACCTCATTCGGGATGGCGTAGTTCGACCAGATCTGGCAATGCGGATGCGGATTGCTGGCCCCCATCATGGCGCCGCGATTCTCGAAGATCTGCACGTGATTGACGATGGGCAGCGCGCTCAACTCGAGGAACTGTTCGGTCCAGATGTCGACCACACGGCGCAGGTCGGCGACCTCCATGTTGGCGACCGTGAGATCGTGGCGCGGCGAAAAACAGACCACGCGGCACACCCCTGGTTCGCCCTCGGCGATCAGCAGGCCGTCCTGCTCGAAGCGGCCGAGCGGCGTATCGGGCTTGAGAGCGGCGAAATCGTTATCGAACACGAAGGTCGAGGTGTAAGCGGGATTGCGCATGCCGCCAGCGCGCTCATTGCCTGGACAGAGGTAGCAGTGGGGATCGTATTCCGGCTGCCGCACGGCCGCGGTCTCTTCCATCTGGCCCTGCCAGGGCCGCGCGGTGCGGTGCGGCGACACCAGCACCCATTCGCGAGTGAGCGGGTTGAACCGCCGATGGGGCTCTCGTTTCCAATCGATCATGATCTTCCATGGTAATGGCGCGCGCGGTGCAAAACTATTCCTATGGGGCAAACGGCATTCCTGGCGGCGCTGCTGGCGATCGTTCTGAGCCTGCTCTCGCAGCGCCTGCAGGCACGCCTCCGAACTACGCTCCATCGCCGGCCGGCGACTCTGTGGATCGCGCCACTCGCGCTGACAGCGGTATTCGCGGCGGCATCGTGGGAGGCGCGCGCCTTCAGCGTGCCACTCACGCTTCTGGTGCTGGCCTACACGTTGGTGCCCGTGCTGATTGCATTCGTGCAAGGGCAGGCGATGGCGCCTCGCCCCACGGCGCTCGATTTCGCCGGTATTCTGGCGCTCTGGCTTCCCATCGAATTCGCAGCCGGCGGGCAACTGGTGCCGCGAGCGGTGCAAGGCTTTCTGCACAGCGTGGCGTATGGGATCGCCATCGTCCTCGGCCTGGTGATGTGGACGGGATTTCGCGCCTTCGACGGCATGAAATACCATCTGCCGCGCGCGCGTCGCGATTTCTGGCTGCCGCTCGCGGGCTTCGCGCTGGTGGCGCCAGTGCTGGCCGTCGTCGGAATCGCGGTCGGGTTCATTCCGCCGCCGCACCTGCCCGTACAGAGTGCGGGCCGGATGGCCGCGGCGGTGGGCATCGTCTACGTGGGCACGGCGCTGCCCGAAGAGATCCTGTTCCGCGCGCTCATTCAGAACATGCTGATGCAGCGTTTCGGGTCGGGTACGCGAACGCTGCTGGTGGCCAGCTTCATTTTCGGGTGCGCGCACCTGGATAACGGTCCGCAACCGCTGCCTAACTGGCGCTACATGATCCTGGCGACTATCGCCGGCGTGGCCTATGGCAAGGTCTTCCGGAAGGCATCGAGCGTGCTCTCATCGGCCGGCCTGCACATGCTGGTAGATTGGACCAAGCACTTCTTTTTCTGATGGGGCGCCTCCGCAAGATCGCCGCGCTGGAACCGGCCGCGATATTCCTGTTCCTCATGGGCGACATCTGGATCTGGCGCGCCGGCTATCCGCACCTGTGGGTGGCGATCCTCGCCTGTCTGCTGCTCTCCCACCTGCTGCATGGCGAAAGCGCCCGCCGATTGGGATTCGGCCGCGAGAGCCTTCGCGAGTGCGCCCATCGCTTCGCGCCCCTGCTCACGTTTCTCGCGTTGACCTTGATCGCCGGCGGCCTGCTGCTCAACACCACGCGCCGCATTCCGCCGCAGCAGGCGTTCTTGGCGCTGTTCGCCTATCTGCCGTGGGCCGTGCTGCAGCAGTACATGCTCAACGGGTACTTCCTCAATCGATTCGACCGTGCTTTTCCGCCGCGCGCCGCGGCCTGGCTCACAGCGGCACTCTTCGGCGTGGCGCACACGCCAAACTGGTTCTTGATGCTGGTAGCATTCGCGGGCGGATGGTGCGCCACGCAGGTCTACCGGCGGCATCGCAATCTGTATTTCCTGGGAATTGCACACGCCACCATCGGATTCCTGCTCTACGTCACGGTGCCCGATTCCATCAGCCACCACCTGCTGGTAGGGCCGGGAATGCTGCGCCGCCACTTCCATCCCGCTATACAATAGACCCCATGACTCATCGTATTTCAGCCGCTCTCGTGGCCCTGGTGTCGGTGTGCCTTCCGCTCGCCGCTCAACCGGGCGGAGGCCGCGCAGGCGCGAACGCCGGCCCTCCTCCCACCATCGAAAGCCGAACCGCGGGCATGCGCAAGATCGACGGATATTTTCCGCTCTATTGGGATGAACGCACGGGCAACCTGTATATCGAGATCGCGCGCTTCGACAGCGACTTTCTCTATACCACTGGTCTGGCTGCCGGGCTCGGCTCCAACGACATCGGGCTCGACCGCGGCATCGAAGGCCAGGGCCACGTGGTGCAGTTTCAGCGCATCGGTCCGAAGGTGCTGATGATCCAGGGCAGCGAAAATTTCCGTTCGTCGAGCACCAATGCGGCGGAGCAGCGGTCGGTGGAGGATTCGTTTGCGAAATCGGTGCTGTGGGGCTTCACGGTGGCGGCGGAAAGCGGCGGTCACGTACTGGTGGACGCGACCGATTTCTTCCTGCGCGACGGACAGGGCGCGGCGGCGGCACTCCGGCCCGGCAACTATCGTGTGGACCGCACGCGCAGCGCCTTCTACATGGAGCGCACCAAGGCATTCCCGAAGAATAGCGAGATCGAAGTGACCCTGACCTTCACCAACGAAGCGGCCGGTGGGCGCGGCGGCGGTGGCGGACCGGCCGGTGGACCTCCGGCGATCGGTGCAGGCGGCGGAGCGGGGGGCGGCCGCGGCGGCGGCCTGTTCTCCGGCACGGTGGCCAGCGTAACTCCGGTGGCCGATGCGGTGACGCTGCGCGAGCATTATTCGCTGGTGGAATTGCCCGACGGCAATTACACCCCGCGCCTCGACGATCCGCGAGCGGGCTACGGCGGCATCGAGTTCGTCGATTACAGCGTGCCCATCGGCGAGCCCATGATGCAGCACTATGTGCGCCGCCATCGCCTGATCAAGAAAGACCCGAACGCCGAGATGAGCGATCCCGTCGAGCCCATCCGCTACTGGGTGGACCCGGGCGCTCCGCACGATGTGCAGCAGGCGCTGATTGAAGGCGCGAGTTGGTGGAACCAGGCGTTCGAGGCGGCTGGCTTTCGCAACGCGTTTCAGGTGGCCGTGCTGCCGCCCGGCGCCGACCCGATGGATATCCGCTACAACATGATCAACTGGGTGCACCGCTCGACACGCGGCTGGAGTATGGGCGGCACGGTTACCGATCCGCGCACCGGCGAGATCATCAAAGGTACGGTGACGCTCGGCTCACTGCGCGACCGGCAGGATTACATGATCCTCGAAGGTTTGCTTTCGCCGTATGAGAACGGCACCGAGAAGCCCGACATTCTGTACCAGACCGCGCTGGCGCGCATCCGCCAGTTGTCGGCGCACGAAGTGGGCCACACGCTCGGGCTCGGCCACAATTATTACGACAGCAGCCGCGGCTGGATTTCGGTGATGGACTATCCGCACCCGCTGGAAGATTTGAAGGCCGACGGCACCATCGACATCTCGCATGCTTACCCCGCGAAGATCGGCGACTGGGACAAGGTGACGATCGATTACGGCTACCGCGAACTCCCCAAGGGCGACGAGAAGGCCGCGCTCACCAAGATTCTGGACGACGCGTGGGCGAAAGATCTGCGCTACCTGACGAATCAGGATCTTGACGCCCATCCGCGCGTCGACCAGTGGTCGAACGGCGTGAATCAGGCGGATGAATTGAATCGCATCATGAAGGTGCGGCGCGCCGCCCTCGATAAACTGGGCGAGCATACGATTCGCAACGGCGCTCCCATGGCGACCATCGAGGAGCCCCTGGTGCCGATCTTCATGTACCACCGCTATACGGTGGAAGCGGCGTCGCACATGGTGGCCGGGCAGGATTACATCTACGCCATCCGCGGCGACGGCCGCACGCCCACCAAATGGGAGGACGCGGCCGATCAGCGGAAGGCGCTGGACGCGCTGGCTGCCACGTTGAAGCCTTCCGAGCTGACGGTGCCGAAGCACATCCTGGACGCGATTCCGCCGAGGCCTCCGGGGTACGCGCGACATCGCGAATTGTTCCCGCGGACCACCGGCACCACATTCGATCCGCTGAGCCCCGCGACGGTGGCGGCAGACGTTACGATTGGGTTCGTTCTACAACTGGATCGCGCTTCCCGCATGGTGGCGCAGCATGCCGAGGACCCCACGCTGCCCGGGTTGGAGGAAGTGATCGACCGGCTGACCAAGGCGACATTCGAGGCCGCGGCGGCGACACCGTACGAACAGGAAGTGCGGCGCGCCGAAGAACGCGTGCTGGTGGATCGCGTGATGTGGCTGGCCGCGGGGTCGCCCAATCCGCAGGTGCGCGCCCTGGCGTCGCTGAAATTGCAAGGGCTGGCGGCGCGGCAGGTGGCGGCGCCTGAGGCGGAACACGCGCAGCGCGTGCTGCTTGCCGCCGACATCAAGCGCTTCCTCGACCGGCCGGGCGATCCGCTGAAGCCGATCTACGCGCCGGAAGCGCCTCCCGGAGCGCCCATCGGCGGCGATACCGGCATGGATTGGCTGGCTACCGCGCCCTTGTGCAATTGGAGCGTGGACCACCCGGATTGGTGGTCGGGATCGCCCTGGCTGATGTAATCGCGGGAGAACGGGACGTCTACTTCGTCCCGTTTTTCATTTTGCGTGCGATGAGGAAGGACAACTCGAGCGTCTGGTCGTAATTGAGGCGCGGGTCCACTTCGGACTCGTACGCCCGCGCCAAGTCGGCCTCACTCGGGCCGTGCGATCCGCCCACGCATTCCGTCACATTTTCGCCGGTGACTTCGATGTGTACACCGCCCAGGTGTTGTCCCATGGCGGCGTGGATTTCGAACGCGTGGTCCACTTCGCCGTAGATGTCCTCGAAGTTGCGCGTCTTCACGCCGGTGGAAGTGGAGTGCGTGTTGCCGTGCATGGGGTCGCAAATCCACACCACCTGGCCGCCCTCGGCGCGGACCGCTTCCACCAGCGGCGGCAGCGCGTCGGCGATGCGCTTCACGCCGAATCGGTGGATGAGCGTGAGGCGGCCGGGCTGGCGGTTGGGATCGAGTATATCGAGCCAGCGCGCGATGTGATCACGGCCGGACTCCTGTCCCACTTTGATGCCGATGGGGTTCTCGATGCCGCGCAGGAATTCCACGTGGGCGTCGTCGGGATGATTGGTGCGCAGGCCAACCCACGGGAAGTGCGTGGTGAGATTGAAATATCCCGGCCGGCGCGGCACGCGGCGTGTCTGCGCCGATTCATACCCCAGATGCAGCGCTTCATGCGCGGTAAAGAAATCGATGCGATCGCTTTCGCCGGCGCGCACGCCCAGCACGTTCTCCATGAAGCGCAGGCCTTCGGTAATGGTGGTCGCCATCCGATGGTAGTCGTCGGCCAGAGGCGAGTGCTGCACCCAATCGAGGTCGAAATATTCGGGATGGTGGAGGTCGGCGAACCCGCCTTTCACCAGCGCCCGGATGAAATTGAGCGTCATGGACGCGCGTTCGTATCCGCGGAGCAGGAGTTCGGGATCGGGTGTGCGCGCTGAGGCAGTGAACTCGGGGCAATTGATGTTGTCGCCGCGATAGCTCGGCAGCGAACAGCCGTCGCGCGTCTCTTCGTTGGACGATCGCGGCTTGGCGTACTGGCCGGCGAACCTTCCGATGCGCGTCACCGGTTTTTGCGCGCCCACCACCAGCACCAGGCTCGCCTGCAGCAACACCTTGAGCATGTTGGTGATACGGCTGGGCGTGCAGTTCGTAAAACGCTCGGCGCAGTCACCGGCCTGCAGCACGAAGCGTTTGCCGGCGGCGGTTTCCGCCAACTGCTCGCGCAGATCGAGAATTTCCCAACTGGTGACCAGCGGTGGCAGCGTACGCAGCTCGGCCAGTACGCGGTCGAGAGCGGCCGAGTCGGGGTAGTCGGGTTGCTGCAGAGCCCGCCGATGACGCCACGATTCCGGTGCCCACACGTAGGGATCCGCGCTGCTTGCAATCGGCATGAAACTCCCAAGTTAGCACAAGCCACCGGTTCGCCCACCGGCGCTGCAAAGCGAATAGAATAAGAGGCCGATGACTTCCCGACGTGAGTTTCTCCAGGCCGCCACGATTGCGGCCCTCTCCGCCACCGCCCGCGCCACTGAGCTCAAGGCGATCGGCGTGCAGCTTTACACCGTACGGAGCATCCTGCCGCAGAAACCGGCCGAGACGCTCAAGGCGATCCGCGCCATCGGCTACCGGGAGGTGGAAGCCACCTGGGCGGGCTACGACAAGCTTAAGCCCATGGTTGCGGACGCCGATCTCAAGTCCGTCAGCATCCACATCGACAACAACCTGATGGGGAAAGGCGACGACGAGCAGAGCCGTGCCGTAGAACAGGCCAAGACGTGGGGCTTCGAATATGCCGTCTATCCCTACGTTCCGCCCAACGAGCGCGGCGGCGCGGACGTGATGAAGGCGTTCGCCGAGAAGTTGAACCATTTCGGCGAGAAGTGCCACGCCGCGGGTATTCAGTTCGCGTATCACAACCACGCGTTCGAATCCGCACCGGCGGGGAACGAGACGCTGTTTCAGGTCCTGATCGACAACACCGACAAGAAGTACGTCGGTTTCGAGCTCGACTGCTTCTGGTTGACAGTCTCCGGCAACAACCCGGTGGACTTCATCAAGAAATTGAACGGGCGCGTGCCGCTGCTGCATTGCAAAGATATGGCGCAGGGCACCGAACACCGCTTCAACGAGAACGTGCCGCGGACGGCATTCAAAGAAGTGGGCAAGGGTGTACTCGACTGGCCGGCGATTCTGCGTGCCGCCCATGCCGAAGGCGTGAAGCATTACTTCGTGGAGCAGGATGCGACTCCCGGCGATCCGCTGGTCAGTTTGAAGGAAAGCTACGAGTATCTTTCGAAGCTGAATTTCTAGCGCGCGGGCAGAGTGCAGTGGCGTGGCCGGGCAGCTACACGTGTAGCCGAAATACCCCTTGTCTTCGGCGGGAGATAGACCGACAATGCGGGGGTGAAACGCTATTTACTCGCGTTGGTTATCTTCCCGGCCGCTCTCTGTGCACAGGACAACACCAGCCTGCCGGTAAAACGGGTGGTGCTGTATAAGAACGGAGTAGGTTACTTCGAGCATGTGGGCCAGGTCCGCGATAAGCAGGATGTGACCATCCGGTTCACTTCGGGGCAGCTGAACGACGTGCTGAAATCGCTCACCGTGCTCGATCTGGATGGCGGGCGCATCACCGGCGTGGCGTACGGGTCGTCCGCCCCCATCGACCGCCAGCTTGGCGACCTGCACCTGCCCTCCGGCGACCACACCTCGCTCTCCGACTTTCTCGGTGGCTTGCGCGGCGCGCGGCTGGAGATCCACAGCGGTGCCACGGTAATTGCGGGCCGCCTGTTGAGCGTGGAGCGCAAGGCGCGGGTGTCGAACGGAACCACGGAGGCGGTCGACTCGGTCTCCCTCCTTACCGATTCGGGCGAACTCCGCACCGCCGAAATCGGCCCCGGATTCTCCGTCAAAATGTTGGACAAGGATCTCGCCGCCAAGGTCGAGCACCTGCTCGATATCGTCTCCGCCGGCCGCGAAGCCGACGTGCGCAGCATGGTGATTTCCACCGATGGCGCCGGCTCGCGATCGCTCTTCGTCAGTTACATCAGCGAGGTTCCCGTGTGGAAGAGCACTTACCGGCTGGTACTTGGCTCGAAGAACGGCCAGAAGCCGCTGTTACAAGGCTGGGCGATCGTCGACAACACGGTGGGCGAAGATTGGAATAACGTGCAGTTATCGCTGGTGGCGGGCGCGCCGCAGTCGTTTGTAGAGAATCTGTCGCAGCCGTATTATACGCGGCGGCCGGTGGTCGGCCTGCCCGAGAATGCCACTATGACGCCGCAGACGCACGAATCGACGCTCACTCCCGGCGGCGGCGTGCTCAGCGGGCGTGTAATCGACGGTGCGGGCAACCCGGTAATCAATGCGGCAGTGCGCGCCTATGACAGCAATAGTCGGCTGGCGGCGGAGACGAGGACGGACACCGGGGGTGACTACGAATTCGGTTCGCTTCCCGATGGCGCGGTGCGACTGGATGTGGAGGCGGCGGGATTTCAGCGTATGAGTGTCGCGGGTGTGGGGCCGGTTCGGCAGGACGTGACGATGCAGGTGGGCAGCGCGTCGCAGACGGTGACCGTAGTTGGGAGGGCTGCGGCGACCTTGGACACGATGACCGCCACGCTTACGCCCGGTATCATGAACGGCCGCAGTGCAGGTACAGGCGGCGCGTTAGGCAGCGGCGCCATGCTGGGCTCCGGTGCTCAGACCGAACTCTCGAAACGTTCTCCCGGACGCGGCGTCGGTTCCGGCTATGGCGGCGGCATCGGCGCCGGGTCATTCATGCCCGCGGCGGTACCCAAGGAACTCGGCGATCTGTTCGAGTACAAGCTCAAAGATCCGATTTCGATTCCCAAGAACCGGTCGTCGCTGGTGCCCATCGTACAGGCCGAGATGGCGGCCGAAAAGGTCTCACTCTGGAACGACACCGCCGGCCTGCCGCGTCCACAACGCGCTCTCTGGCTTACCAATTCCAGTGGCAACACGCTCGATGGCGGCAGCTTCAGCGTAATGGAAGAGGAGACTTTCGCCGGCGAAGGCATTTTCGACCCGATCCGCCCCGGCGAAAAACGCCTGGTTACCTATGCGCTCGATCTCGCGCTGAATGCCAGTTCCAAGAACAGCGTGGAATCACAGCGCGTCACCCACATCGTGATCGGCGAAGGCTTGATGAAGCAGACCAGCGAACTGGTGGAGAAGAAGACCTATACTTTCCGTAATGAAGACACGTCGGCGCGCACGGTGATAGTGGAGCACCCCGTGCGCCGCGGGTACGAACTGCGCGGCAGCACCCGCCCGGACGAAACCACTGCCGACTGGATACGGTTCCGCCTTCATGTGGATCCTAAACAGACCGCGACGCTGGTGGTGGAAGAAGCACGCCCGCTGGTCACCAGTTACCAGATCACCAACATCGACGACCGGCAGATGGAGATCTTCATGCAAGAGCGGTCGATCGATAAGAGTATCGAGGGCGCGCTGCGCAAGATTCTGGTGCAGAAAAATGCCATCGCCGCGCTGGACTCCGAGAAGGAGGCACGCTCCGAGGAGATGACCAAGATCTTCGACGACCAGCAGCGTCTGCGCGAGAACATGAAGGCGCTCAAAGGGAGCGCCGAAGAGAAGGTGCTGTTGCAGCGCTACACGCAGCAACTCAACGATCAGGAAACGCAGCTCGACACACTGCGCAAGCAAGTGGCGCAGTTGGCACAGCAGTCCGACAGCGCGCAGGAGGCCCTGGACAAATCGATCGCCGGGCTGTCCTTCGACGTGAAATTGTAAGCGACTATTTGGCGCAACCTGCGGGCGGCGCGATCGCCGGCGGCGCTGGAACCTTGGCCGTAGTCAGGTCGTTCTTCTTCAGCTCTTCCCACTTCGTAAGAGCCTCATCGAGCGACTTGCACGCGTCCTCGAAATTCTCGTGCATGCCGATGGTGGGCGGCTGGTCGGCCTGCTCCGCAGTCGTCATCAGGGACCCGAACGTGCCATGGATGGTGGTGAAGTTCGAGGTCACGCCACCGCCGCCGCGCCCGAAGCCGCCGCCCCGTCCGCCGCGTCCGGCAGGAGCGCCGCCGAATGCGGCTGCTTTCGCGGCCAGCGCCTTGGTGGCGTCGCTCTCGCCCGCCGCTGTAATCGCCGCCCGCACTTCCGCGACCTGCTCGTTGGCCGCGTAGGACACCGTCATGGCATCCAGGATCTTGAGCCCTAAATCGCGCTGCGCCACGATGCCTTCCGGCGGCGTCTTGATGCGCGGATCCATGGTCACCTGGAAGGTCTGTTTGTAGGTATGGCCGTCGACCGTGAGACGCGCTTCATAAGCGCCGGGCGTCACCAGCGGACCTCGCGGCTCCGCCGGAGTGGCGCCATAGAGCGCCGAGATCGGGTACGCCTGCGTGCCGTAAGGGCCAATCTGCTCGGGCCGGGTATATCGCAGATCCCACACGGCGCGATTTCCGCCCGCCGCGGTAGTCAGCGGATGCGGCGGCTCGAGCCAGTAATTCGGCACGTTCAATTGCGGCTCCGGTTCGGCCGGAGGCGGCACGCTGGTCATTTCGCGCACTAACTTCCCGGCCGCATCGTAGATCCCGATTGTAAGCGGTCCGGTAGCCGCCGACTTCAGGTAGTAATTCAGAATCGCCCCGTCCGGCGGGTTATCGCCGTGCGTGATTTCCGGCGGAAACGGTGTATCGAAATCGGTATCGTTGCGCACGCGGACGGTGGTCGCGGGCTTGTACAGGTAGGCTTCGGAGTTCGAAACATCGGCGGTAATCTGGCGAAGCGGCGTGATATCGTCGAGCACCCAGAAGGCGCGGCCGTACGTCCCGATTACCAGGTCGTCGCCGTGCACGATGAGATCGCGCACGGATGCTGTGGGCAAGTTGAGCTTGAGCGGCTGCCAATGGTCGCCATTGTCGAACGATACCCAGGCGCCATGCTCGGTGCCCGCATATAGCAGGCCCGCGCGCACCGGATCTTCCTTCACTACGCGGGCGATCTCAGCTTGCGGAATGCCGGTGGTGATTTTCGTCCAGCTCTTTCCGCTGTCGGTGGTGCGGTAGATGTAGGGCGCGAAATCGTCAAACGTATGGCGGTCTACCGTAAAGAAGGCCGTATCGATGTTATGAGTCGAAGCGGCGATCTGTAGGATTTGACTGTTGGCCGGCAAGTCGGACGGCGTCACATAGTCCCACTGAGTACCATCCACGGTGCGGTAGACATGGCTATTCGATGTCCCGACCCAGACTGCCCCAGCTCGCAGAGGGGAAGGTCCGATGGCGCTGATGCCGATGGCCGGCCCACGTCCTCCGCGGCCACCAGCGGCCGGTTCCGCGGGTTCGGCCGGCGCCGTCTGGCCGGGCGCCAAAGTAAGATCTGGACTTACGACCTTCCAGGTGTCGCCTAAGTCGCTGGTCTCGAGTAAGAACTGCGCTCCATAGTAATAGACATGCGGATCTGCCAGTGAGAAGCAGTGCGGCGGATATTGTCCGAAACGCGCCTTCAGCGAACGCGGCGGCGATACGTTCAGAATCTGCCGCGTCCTCAGATCGGATCGCGCCAAATTGCTGCCCTGCCCGCTCGCCATCAGGATATTAGGGTCGATTTGAGACGCATTGATATACCCGAATTCGTAGGCGCCCACCGAGGGCAGCCAATCCATAAACGTAATCTGACCGAACTCGCCGCGGCTCGACGTGCCGGCCGAACCGCTATCCTGCTGCGTCCCGTAGATCCAGTACGGGAAACGGTTATCGGTGGAGATGTGATAGAACTGCCCGTTCGGCAGGTTGTACCAGTTCAGGTCCCAGGTATGGCCGCCATCCAGACTGATGGTCGGCCCCTGGTCGACACCCGCGAGAATGCGCTTGCCGTCAGTGGGATCGATCCACAGCACGTGGTAATCGTCGCCGCCGGGAGCCCCTTTGAAGGACACGAAAGTCTTGCCGCCGTCGGTCGACCGGTAAACCGAGGACTGCATCACGTAGACCACGTCTGGATTGTCGGGCGCCACATAGACCTGGCTGAAGTAGGAAGCGCCGTTCGAACGCGGGTCGGTGGTGCTGCGATACCAGTTGGCGCCGCCATCGTCGGAGCGGTACATGCCGCCGGTCATCACCGCAAAAACACGCTGTCCTGCCGTGCCCGCCGCTACAGCCAGGCCGATACGCCCCATGTTGGTGTCCGGCAGGCCGTGGCCGCTAAGATAAGTCCAGGTAAGTCCCTCGTCGGTCGACTTATAGATGCCTGCGCCGGGCTGCGCCTCGCCTCCTCCGGGTCCGCCCAGAGCGGCACCGCCGCCGCGGCCGTTGGGAGTGGTCAGGTACACCTCGAACCCGGCGAAGAGCGTCCGCGGGTCATCGGGATCGGACACCATGTTGACGGCGCCCAGGTTGTCGCCCTTGTAAAGAACTTTCGTCCAAGTCTTGCCGCCATCGGCAGTGCGAAATATGCCGCGATCTTCGTTGCGCGCGTAAGTGTGGCCGAGCGCCGCGGCCACCACGACATCGGGATTCTTAGGGTCGACGATCACCGACACCACGTGGTTGGTGTCGTCGAGACCCAGGTGTTCCCAGTGCGCGCCGGCGTCCACCGACTTCCACACACCGTCGCCGATATTCATAGACTTCTCGACGCTGCTGACGTCGCCCGTGCCCACGTAAACGATGTTGGGATTGGAGCGCGCGATGGCGATGGAGCCGATCGACTCCTGGCCTGTCCCGTCGAAGACCGGCTTCCAGGTGACGCCGCCACTAGTGCTCTTCCAAATGCCGCCGCCGGGCGTCCCCAAATAGTAAGTGGAATAGTCGCCCGGAACGCCGGCCACAGCGGAGATCCGGCCGGCGCGGAATGGACCCACCTGCCGCCAGCGAAGACCGCTATACAACGAGGGGCTATAGGTTTGAGCTAAGAGGACCGCAGCGCTGCCCACAATGGCCAGCAAAAGTGTGCGAGAACGCATGATCTATGGAGCATACACTATCGCTAATAGGAATTTGCGGGAACGCTACTGAATCTGCACCAGCCCGTTGTTGGGCTGTTCGGCCGAAGGCGAGGGCGTCAGGTCCTGCTTCCCGCGCCAGAAATCGATATAGCAGACCTGATGAACGCACGCCACCGTGCATCGGGGCGCGCAGCTCTTTTCGGTGCGATACTCGCGGCGGACATCGGCCACGGTGTATTCGGCCAGCGGCTTGGCGGGATACCCGCGCTGCTGCGAGCAGTAATGCACCAGGCCGTCTTCGCAAATGTAGAGATAGCGCGCGCCCGCCCGGCACCGCCATTGATTCTCTTTGCCGTGCGCGATATTGTCCTGGAAATAATTGATGCGCGCGTAGCTGCTCTTCTCCATAGAGCGCATGGTGGTGTACACTTCGCGCTCGCGATCTCCCAGTGGCTGAAGCTGGCCCTCGCCATCGTGAATGATGCCGACCGTCGACGTGAATCCCAGCTCGATGGCGCGCTTCCCGACCGTCAGGGCGTCCTCCGGAGTGTGGATGCCGCCGCCCACCACGGAGTTGATGTTGACATGGAAATCGGCATGCTCGGAGAGCAGCTGCAGCTTCTTATCGAGCACCTTGAGGCTCTTTTTCGAGACCTCGTCGGGCATCACGTTATCGATGGAAATCTGCAGGTGATCCAGCCCGGCGCGATTCAGCCGCTGGATACGCTCAGCCGTCAGCAGGTAGCCGTTGGTGATCATGCCGGCGATCATGCCGCGCTTGCGAATATGCGCCACGATCTTGTCCAGCTCGGGATGCAGCAGCGGTTCGCCGCCCGAAATGGTGATGATGGTGGTCCCGAGGCCGGCGAGGCGGTCGAGCCGTTCGAGCATGACCTCAATAGCCACGGGCTTGGAGACGTCATCGAACTCGTTGCAATACGTACAGGATAGATTGCAGCGGCGCGTGGGGATTATGTGCGCCAGAATGACGTGATCCTTGGACGCCAGCCCCTTGGCAATCATGCGCAGTTCGCGGAAACGGCGGCTGGCCGCTTTCCAGGCTCTGCGAAGATGTTTGCGGGCGTCGGACATGGTTCGAAGTGCTTCCATTACAACACAGTCACTCAATTTAGCCGAGCGGAAGGAAGCGACCGGTAACGATTCGGGGTCGAATGTAGATCGCGGGCCGTTCTATGGTATCAATGGGTTACGGAACACCCGGGCCAAATGACAGGCAGCTTCCAGCCCAAACTTGGCATTCTGCCGCCCCCGCAGCGTGCTTTGTGGGATGAATTGGGCGCGACACCGGACGACTTCGTACTGTATGGCGATACGGCGGTGGCTCTTCATCTGGGGCATAGGCAGTCCATGGACTTCGACTTTTTCGGCCGCCGGCCGTTCGACCCGATCCGCCTGGCGGAGCAAGTCCCGTATCTCGCCGGCGCGACCGTCACGCAACAAGAGCCGAACACACTTTCGGCCACCATCGACCGCGGCGGTCCCGTCCTGGTTTCGTTCTTCGGAGTCCCGCAAATCGCCAGGATGCGGAGGCCTCTGATAGCGGAAAACGGCGTGCGAGTGGCTTCGTTGCTCGACCTCGCCGGCACCAAAGCCGCCGTTGTGCAGCAACGAGCCGAGGCCAAGGATTACCGCGACCTGCATGCCATGCTAGAGCATGGGCCGGTAACGTTGGCGGCGGCTTTGGCTACCGCGTGCGCGATCTATGGTCCCAAGTTCAACCCGCAGATTACCCTGAAAGCCCTCTCGTATTTTGGCGACGGCAACCTCCCCTCCCTCCCCCTGGAGACTCGCGATTACCTGGCTCATGCCGCCCGCGAGATGGACTTGGACCGCCTGCCGGCGATCTCCCCAGAGGTCGAACCATGAGGGCGATACCGCTGACCCCGGAGACTGAGAACGTCGCGCGGCGCGTGATCTGGTTTGAACCGCCGGCGGATGCGCTCGCCGATCCGGTCCGGTTCCTGGCGTATGCCATGGCGCGCGCCACTCACCAGGAGATGAAAATTATCCGGCAGTATGTGAATGATGCAGAGTTTCTCGAGGCGCTGGACCATGCACCGCCCGGAATCATCGATCGCCGCTCCTGGGCCTATTGGAATTCCAAGATGGGCCGCTACCCCGCCCCGCCGGAGCCCGAGCGGCGCTTCGAGTGAAGACACGGGGTCCAACCTGCGAGAATAATTCTGATGATCCGGGTGTGTCTGCTGTTCACCCTCGCCGCCGCTGCCGCCGCTCAAGTAGTTCCCAGCGACGCCACGCTCGAGTTTGAAAACCCACTGGTCCGCGTCGTGCGAGTACGCTACCGGCCGCATCAGAAGACCGCCATGCACAATCACCCCGCCACCCCTACGGTGTTTGTTTATGTGACGGATGGCGGGCGTTTGCGAATCGGGCATGAGGGCGAAGAGCCGACTATTCGGCCGGCGGTGAAGGCGGGCGCCATTCGATTCCAACACGCGGTCGCCGAGCGGCATACGGTAGACGAACTCGATGGTGTAGCAAGCGAGTATCTGCAAATCGAGTTGAAAGCCCAGCCACCCGATCGGCCGGCGGCGGATGTTCGGCGCGCGCCCGACGATCGCACTCCTTACGAAAGTCCGACCTTGCGCATCTATCGCGTCACCTGTCCGGCGCACGCCGCATGCCCGCTCTCGGCCCATCCACAAGACGCGGCGTTAGTGGTCACAGGCCGCGAATTCCGCTGGGAGCCCGCGGGAACGCCGCCGCCGATGAACTCCTCGGGCAGCCCCTGGGAGCAGGTGCGCGTCGAAATTGTCGCGCCGGCGAAGCCGTGAGTTCGTTGAGTGCTTGCAAGCTACAAAGCGGGAATCCCAACACCCTTTGTCCGATTTGACACCTGTCTACCCCCAGTGATACATGTAGTGTTCTTTCACAGGAGGGTGTATGGCCGACGAGCAAAAGCCCGAGGGCTCGCCAGCGACTCCGCCACCGGGTGGCGAGGCGGCGGCGCCACCGGCTAAACCGGCCACTCCCGCCGCCAAACCGGCAGCGCCGAAGCCCGCCGCGGCCGCTCATGCTGCTCCACCCAAGCCGCCCGCTACTATGGCTGCCACGCCCTGGGACAGCGACCTGGCCAAGGAAATCAAGGAGCGTTTCGGCGATCATATCTCGGAAACCTCAACCTATCTGGGGCAGAGTTTTGTGGTCGTGAAGCCGGATGCCGCCGTGCCGCTGGTGGAATATCTCAAGCTCGAAGCCGATTTCGACTACCTGGTTGACGTCACCGCGGTGGATTGGCCCAAGCGCGCCGAACGGTTCGATCTGGTCTACATCTTATATAGCTTCGCCCGCAATGAGCGCCTGCGCATCAAGACTTTCATCGCCGAGGGTTTCAAGCCGGAAACCGTGGTGAACGTGCATCTCACGGCCAACTGGCTGGAGCGCGAAGTGTTCGACATGTTCGGAATCGAATTTGCCGGCCATCCGGACATGCGCCGCATTCTTCTGCCGGAGGAATGGCAGGGCTATCCATTGCGCAAGGATTACGGTATTCTCCAGCAGGACGATCGTTGGGTGAAGGAAAACCTGGGGATCGAAAGCGGACAGTGACATCGGTATGCCGGACGCCACATTTCTAGATTCCACCGAACTGGTCCTCAACATGGGACCGCAGCATCCGTCCACGCACGGCGTGCTGCGCGTCATCCTTAAACTGGACGGCGAAAAGGTCCTGGGCGCCGATTGCGTCATTGGATATCTGCACCGCGGGGTCGAAAAGATCGCCGAGAATCGCACCTTCGCGCAATTCAACCCGTACGTCGACCGCATGGATTACGTCGCCGCCATCTCCAACGGCCTGGGCTATTGCCTGGCGGTAGAGAAGGTGATGAACGTGGAAGCCCCGCCGCGCGCGCAAACCGTGCGGGTGATCCTCACCGAGCTGAACCGGATCGCCAGCCACCTGCTCTGGCTGGGCACGCACGCGCTCGATATCGGCGCCATCACGCCGGTCTTTTACTGCCTGCGCGAACGCGAAGAAGCGCTCAAAATCTTCGAAAAGTACTGCGGCGCGCGGCTTACCACGCACGCGTTCCGCATCGGCGGGTTGCTCTACGAGACATACGACGGCTTCGAGAAGGACATCCGCGATTTCTGCACGATGTTCCTGCCGAAGGTGGACGAGTACGAAGAACTGCTGACGAACAATCGCATCTGGGTGTCGCGCCTCAAGGACGTCGGCATTCTGAGCGCCGAGGAGTGCAAGGAATTCGGTGTCACCGGCCCCGTGCTGCGCGCCGCCGGCGTGAAATGGGACCTGCGCAAGGCTCAGCCCTATTCCGGCTACGAGAAGTACGATTTCGAAATCCCCACCCGCCAGAATGGTGACACCTACGACCGTTACGTGGTGCGCATGCAGGAAATGCGGCAATCGGTGCGCATCATGCAGCAGGCAGTGGATTCGCTGGCCGAAGGCCCCATCATGGGCAAAGTGGGGAAAGTGATCAAGCCGCCGGTGGGCGAAGCTTACGTGTCCATTGAGGCGCCCAAGGGTGAGTTGGGGTATTACGTGGTGTGCGACGGCGCCACGCAGCCATATCGTGTACGTGTACGGCCGCCTTCTTTCGTGAATCTGCAGGCGTTGGACCGCATGATTCGCGGCGGACTGGTGGCCGACGTAGTGGCCGTCATCGGGACTTTGGATATCGTTTTGGGCGAGGTCGATAGGTAGGGGACGCAGAAACCTTCGGGTGTTTCTTATGGGTAAATTGCTGCGAACGATTTTTCTGGTGGACCTGTTTCAGGGACTGTGGGTAACGTTCCGGAACCAGAACCCCAAGTATATCTACACCGAACAGTATCCACAGGAGCGGCCCAAGGTGGCCGAGCGGTACCGCGGCGCGCCGCGCCTCAACATCAACCCCGACAATGGCGAAACGCTGTGCATCTCCTGCAATCTGTGCGCGCTGGCCTGTCCGGAGGCGCTGATTGTAGTTACCAGCCAGCGAAATGAAACCACCAAGCGCAAGGATCTGACAACGTTCACCTATGACACGTCGCGCTGCATGTTCTGCGGCCTCTGCGAAGACGCCTGCCCGGTGGATGCGCTCGAACTGACGCAGGATTTCGAAATGGCCACTTACACCCGCGAAGGCCAGATCTGGGACCGCCAGATGCTGGAAGAGGGGCCGCGGCCCACGCAATACAAATGCTGAACGACACTTTCGCTTCGGGTCTAGATCCGATTTTCTTCTACGCGTTCGCGCTCCTCACCCTGGGAGGCGCCGTCCTTACGATCACGCGGCGCAACGCCGTGCATAGCGCCATTTCGTTGATCGTCTCGCTGCTCGGGGTGGCCGGGCTGTACCTGTTGCAGCACGCCGAGTTTTTGTTCGCCGTGCAGATTGTGCTCTACGTGGGCGGCATCATGGTGCTGTTCCTGTTCGTCATCATGCTGGTGAATCTGGACCAGATGGCCAAGGAGCGCCAGTTCAATCGCGGGTGGATGGTGGGCCTGGCAGCGGTGGTGGCCGTCGGGGTGGAGATTGCCTACTTCTTCTATCGCGGGCAGGACAGCTTCAAGATGGCCGCGGTGACGCCGCCGGCGGTGAGCGAAGGCAACACCGAGATGCTGGCCGGCGTGCTGTTCCGGCAGTATCTGCTTCCGTTCGAGATCGCTTCCATTCTGCTGCTGGTAGCCGTGGTGGGCTCAGTGGTGATGGCCAAGAAGAGGATCTGACAATGCATCCTATTACGGAAGTGCATTACCTGGCGTTGAGTGCGGCGCTGCTGCTCATCGGGACCATCGGCGTACTCACACGCCGCAATATCGTCATCATTCTGATGTCCATCGAGCTCATCCTCAACGCGGTGAACATCAACCTGGTAGCCTTTTCGCACATGTGGGGCCAGACGCAGGGTCAGATCTTCGCCATCTTCGTGATTGTCGATGCGGTGGCCGAAGCGGCCGTCGGGCTGGGCATCCTGATCGCTCTGTTCCGCAATAAGGAAACCGTGCTGGCGGATGAAATCGACTTGCTGAAATGGTAGAGGCGCTGTGAACTTTCTGGACCAAATCTGGCTCATCCCGCTGTTCCCCCTGTTGGGAGCCGCGCTCATGTTTCTGTTCGGCCGGTTGCTCGATCCGCAGCCGGTGTCGGATGTGGCGATCGCTCCGGGAGTGGAACCGGTCTACGAGCACGGACACGGGGACGGGCATACGCCGCACCATGAGCATCACGGACACGCGCATGGGCATGACGATCATGCGCATGACGATCACGGGCACGGCCATCATTCCTCCCCGCTCAGAAAACTGGTCAACATCATCTGCCCCGGCATGGTGCTGTTGTCGTTTATTTTTTCTGCCGGGGCGGTATGGGATCTCGCCCAGCAAACCAATCGCGTCCACCAGGTAATTCAATTCACCTGGATCGCCGGGCTGCCGTTCCACATGATGAACGGCCACATCGCGTCCTTCCAGGCAGATTGGGGCTTTCTGCTCGACCCGCTGAGCTCGGTAATGATCCTGGTGATCACCGGCATCGGCTTCCTGATCCACGTTTATTCTACCGGCTACATGGCGCACGATAACGGCTATTACCGGTTCTTCGGCTACCTCAACCTGTTCGTCTTCTTCATGCTCATGCTGGTGCTGGCGAACAATTACGTACTGCTGTTCGTGGGCTGGGAAGGCGTCGGACTGTGCAGTTACCTGCTGATCGGCTTCTACTTCCACAAAAAGGCGGCCGGCGACGCGGGCAAGAAAGCGTTCGTAGTGAATCGCGTGGGCGACGCCGGATTTGTGATGGGGATGCTCCTCATGCTCTCAGTGCTGGGCACAGTACGATTCACGGATGTCAATGCCCTGCTCCGCAGCGGCAACTTCGCCCCGGAAATTCACGGCTTCGGCGTGCTGAGCATCATCTCCGTCCTGATGTTCTTTGGCGCCACCGGCAAATCGGCGCAGATCCCGCTGTACGTCTGGCTGCCCGACGCGATGGAAGGCCCCACCCCGGTATCGGCGTTGATCCACGCGGCGACCATGGTCACCGCCGGCGTGTACATGATCGCGCGCTCGGCAGCGCTGTTCCAGTTGACCCCCAGCACTTCGACCGTAGTCGCCACGGTGGGCGCATTCACAGCGATCCTGGCGGCAACCATCGCGCTGGTGCAGAACGATATTAAACGCGTGCTGGCCTATTCCACCGTCAGCCAACTCGGCTATATGTTCCTGGCGCTGGGCGTTGGGGCTTATTGGGTGGCGGTGTTCCACCTCTTCACCCATGCGTTCTTCAAAGCTTTGCTCTTCCTCTGCTCCGGATCGGTGATCCACGCCATGAGCGGCGAGCAGGATATGCGCCACATGGGCGCCCTCAAGAAGAAGATCCCCATCACGCATTGGACCATGTTCATCGCGTCGGTGGCGATCGCCGGCATTCCGGGTCTGGCGGGCTTCTTCTCCAAAGACGAAATTCTCTGGCAGACTTACAGCTCTCCGCTCGGCTCCAAGTTCCTATACATCATCGGACTGGTTACCGCCGGGCTCACCGCTTTCTATATGTGGCGGCTGATGAACATGACGTTCTACGGCAAGTCGCGGGTGAAGCCGGAAGTGGAAGCGCATGTGCATGAATCGCCGGCGTCGATGACGGTCCCGCTTTCGCTGCTTGCCGTGGGGAGCATTCTGGCCGGCTGGCTGGGCGTGCCGAAGGCCTGGAGCCTGTTCGGCGAAAGTTGGCGTGGGTTCGAACACTGGCTGGAACCGGCGTTCGCTTCCGCCCGTGTGGTGGCTGAAAACGAAGGCGCCCACGACGCATCGGTGGAATGGGCGCTGATGGGCGTTTCGGTAGCATTCGCCATCATCGGGATCGTAGTCGCGCGCTATTTTTACCACCGCAAACCGGAAATCCCCGACACCCTCGAAAAGGCGCTCAAGCCGCTGCATTCTCTCTGTTACAACAAATGGTACGTCGACGAAGTTTACGACTTTCTCTTCGTCGACGGGCTATGCAAGGGCGGCGGCACTGTGCTCGGCGCCTTCGACCGCAACGTCATAGACGGCGGCGTAAACGGCGCGGGCTGGCTCACGCGCTTCACCGCCACGCTATCCATGTGGTGGGACACGTGGGTAGTGGACGGCCTGGTGCGCTTCACCGCCATCTTCGTGAAGATGCTCTCTTACCCGGTTTGCATCCTGCAAAGCGGACGAGTACAGACATATGCGTTCTTTGTGGTGGCCGGAGTGCTCGTGATGTTCGGTTATTACGTGATCAGGTAACTTATGGACCAGCACTTACTCAGTATCGTCTTATTGACACCCTTGGCCGGTCTGCTGGTTCTGCTGCTCCTTCCGGGCAACAAGACCGTGATTCGCGTTTGGGCGAACCTGGCAGCCCTCGCCGGGTTCCTGGTTTCTCTGCCGCTGGTCTTCCGCTTCCAGACGGGCGTTCCGGGTTTCCAATTCGAAGAACGCGCCGATTGGATCCCCTCGCTGGGCGCGCATTATCACCTGGGTCTCGACGGCATCAGCCTGCTGATGGTCATGCTCACCACCGTGATGGGCGTGATCGCCATGCTCTGCTCCTGGAGCGCCGTTCAGGACCGCATGAAGTCATACTACGCCATGTTCCTGCTGCTGCAGACGGGTATGATCGGCGTCTTCCTTTCCCTTGACTTCTTCCTCTTCTACATCTTCTGGGAACTGGTGCTCGTCCCCATGTACTTCATCATCGGAGTCTGGGGCGGTCCGCGGAAACTGTACGCTGCAATCAAGTTTTTCCTGTACACGCTGGCCGGGTCGGTGCTGATGCTGCTTGGCATCCTTACGCTCTACTTCCAGCACTTCCAGCAGTTCGGCTTCTACACGTTCGAGATTTCCGACCTGATGAAGACCGCCATGAGCCTCAACATGCAGGAGTGGGTCTTCTGGGCGTTCTTCATCGGCTTCGCCATCAAGGTCCCGATGTTCCCGTTCCATACCTGGCTGCCCGACGCTCACGTGGAAGCGCCTACCGCCGGGTCGGTGATCCTGGCGGCGGTTCTACTGAAGATGGGAACGTACGGGTTCCTGCGATTCTCGCTGCCGCTGCTGCCGCAAGCGTCGGCTGACCGCTCGATCGTACAGATTCTCGCCGTCCTCTCCATCATCGGCATCATTTACGGCGCGCTCGTCTGCCTGATGCAGAAGGATTGGAAGAAGCTGGTGGCGTACTCATCGGTGAGCCATTTGGGATTTTGCACGCTCGGGATTTTTTCCATGAATCCCAACGGGATCGCCGGCAGCGTGCTCCAGCAGGTGAATCACGGCATTTCGACGGGCATGCTGTTCATGGTGATCGGCGTGATTTACGAGCGCCGCCACACGCGCGAGATATCGGAGTACGGCGGACTGGCGCATGTCATGCCGCGGTTCGCCATCATCTTCGCCATCGCCATGCTGAGTTCGGCGGGACTGCCGCTGCTCAACGGATTCGTGGGCGAGTTTACCATTCTGCAGGGCGCGTTCGAAGCTAATCGCTGGTGGGCAGCATTCGCAGTGACCGGCGTAATTCTCGGCGCGGCATACCTGCTCTGGCTGTACCAGCGCACCATACTCGGGCAGGTCACCAACGGCAAGAACCTCACCATCCCCGATATGAACTTCCGCGAGGTGGCCATGTTCCTGCCGCTGATCGCGTGGGCCATCTGGATCGGCGTCTACCCCAAGCCATTCTTCGACGTTTTGCGGCAACCGGTGACCGAAATTGTGGAGCGCGTGCACCCCGGATACTTTAATGCCAGCCAGCCACAGCCGGCGCTGGCGCAAACGGGAACGCAGCCGGGAGGCGCGCGATGATCGATTCCCTCTATTCCGCGCAGGACCATTTCTCCATCCTGCCGGCGCTCATGCTGGCGCTGTTCGGCTGCGCCATCCTGTTATTCGACTTCTGGGTTTTCCCGGATCCGCGGCAGCGCAAATGGCTGCTGATTTTCGTAGTGCTGGCAGAGGGCTTCACGGGATTCGGGCTCGTCAAGCAGATGCACTGGATTGCGGGGAACGGCGGCGCGCTTTCTGCCTTCAACGGCTCGGTGCAGGTGGACCAATTCAGCATCTTCTTCAACTGGCTGTTCCTCATCGCTGCACTGATTGTGGCGCTGGTGTCGTACCAATATCTCGAAAACGCCGGCGAGCATCACGGCGAGTATTACAGCCTGATTCTGTTTGCGCAGTGCGGCATGTATTTCCTGGCCACAGGTGCGGATCTCGTCACACTCTTTATCGGGCTCGAATTGATGGCCCTCAGCTTTTACGTGATGGTGGGATTCCTGCGCAGCGAAAAGCGCTCGAATGAGGCCGCGCTGAAATACCTATTGCTGGGAGCGTTTTCCAGCGGCTTTCTGGTGTATGGGTTCTCAGTGCTGTACGGGATCGCCGGGTCGACGAATCTTAGGACCATAGCGGACACGGTCGCTAGCCGGCCCGCTTGGGACCCGATGGTCTACCTGGCGCTGATCACCACCTCGGTCGGCCTGCTCTTCAAGGTTGCCGCGGCGCCATTCCACATGTGGGCGCCGGACGCTTACGAGGGCGCGCCCACCACGGTCACGGCCTACCTCTCTGTGGCGTCGAAAGCCGCCTCGTTCGCATTCCTGCTGCGCCTGTTCTATGGCCAGTTAGCGCCCTTCGCGGCGATCCGCGAAGTTTGGGCGCCGATCCTGGCGGTGATCGCTGTGATCACCATGACGGTGGGGAATCTGGCGGCCATCAATCAGACCAACGTGAAGCGACTCCTCGCTTACAGTTCGATTTCGCATGCGGGGTACATCCTGCTGGGCGTGGTGGCCGGGAATGAACAGGGGATCACCGGCGTCGAAGTCTACCTGATGGTGTACACCTTCATGAATCTCGGCGCCTTCCTGGTGCTGATCGCGCTACGCCGGCAGAAAATAATCGGCGACGAAATGGACGACATCTCGGGCCTCATGAAGAAGAGCCCGGGGTACGCCGTGCTGATGCTCATCTTCCTGATTTCGCTCGCCGGCATTCCGCCTACCGCCGGCTTCCTGGGCAAGTATTACATCTTCTGGTCGCTGATCGAGGCCCACCAATATACCCTGGCGGTGATCGCTACGCTTTACGCCGCGGTGGCGATCTATTACTACTTCCGCATCGTGAAGAGCATGTTCGTCAGCGACGTGAAAGACAAGGAGCCCATGGCCACCAGCTTCGGAATGCGCGTGGCCCTGGCAGTGAGCGGGGTGATGACGCTGGTCATCGGCATCTACCCCGAGCCGTTCCTCAAACTGGCCCAGAATTCGCTGTTGTTGCGGTAAGGACGCTATGTTGCAGACGGTACTCTCACATCCGCTGTTCACACCGATCGTGGTGATGATCGTGATCATCGCGCTCTTCCCGCTGGTGGCGGGCTATATCGTGCTGGTGGAACGCAAAGTGTTGGCCGATTTCCAGGTGCGGCTCGGCCCCATGCGCGTTGGCCCCCACGGACTGCTGCAGCCCATCGCCGATGCGCTCAAACTGCTGCTCAAGGAAGACATCATCCCGCGCGAGGCGGACCAGGCCATCTTCTGGTTCGCCCCCTGCGTTTCCACCATCACCGCGCTGACGGCGTTTTCCGTGCTGCCGTTCGCCAAAACGATTTACGTGGCCAACGTGAACGTGGGGCTGCTGCTGATTTCGGCCGTCTCCTCGGTGGGAATTCTGGGGATCATTCTCGGCGGGTGGGCGTCCAACAGCCACTATTCGCTGCTGGGCGCGCTCCGCAGCGCGGCCCAACTGGTGAGTTATGAAGTCGCGCTGGCGTTCGCGCTGCTCTCCGGTGTAATGGCCGCGGGCACGCTCAGCATGCAGGGAATCATCGAGGCGCAGGCGACACGCGGCATCTGGTTCGTGTTTTCGAATTACGGCTTCATGATCGTGCCGTTCGCGGTTTATCTGATCGCCGCCACCGCGGAGACCAATCGCGCACCCTTCGATCTGCCGGAAGCGGAGTCGGAACTGGTGGCCGGCTTCCATACCGAGTACAGCGGCTTCCGCTGGGCGCTCTATTTCCTCGCCGAATACGCCAACATCTTCGTGGTTGCCTCCGTGGCGGTGACATTATTCTGGGGCGGGTGGCTGCGGCCGTTCCCCAGTGTAAAATGGCTCGATTTGCCGCTCAACGTGGGGTTCCCGGTGATTCTGTTCCTGGGGTCGGGACTGATGACGCTTACGCTGGTGAAGAAACTGCGCGACACCATGCAGCAGAAAGTGCTGGTAGGAGCCGCGTTATTGCTGATTCTGGTGGCCGCCGTCTTCGTGATTCCGGCGATCAACGGCCCCGTGGCGGGGATGTTCTGGTTCCTGTTCAAGGTGTCGGTGATTCTGTATACCTTGATCTGGTTCCGCGGCACGTTCCCACGCTTCCGCTACGATCAACTCATGAACATCGGGTGGAAAATCGCCATCCCTGTGGGAATGGCGGCGGTGTTGATCAACGCGTTACTGGGAATGATCGGCACGTCCAGCGGCGTGTAGACCGACCGGTGGCACACTGGGCATGCGGACGCTTGAAGCGATCCCGCGTGGCACCGTTTCGCAGGAATCGCCGAGAGCGTGGCGAAGTTTCAATCGCGCAGGCCGGCGCCTTCAATCACCGAGATCCAGCACTGGCTTGCATCACTCCCACACCGCAAACCTCCCGGGCGCTCAAAATACGCTCGGAGTCCGGGGCGGCTCCGGTATTCGCAGCATGGAGGCGGTCTCGCGGCGGCGCCCGCTGCCTCGTCGGTACAGAGCATCGGAGCCCGGCGATTAATCGCCCGCAGGCCCAGCTTCGATCACCGAGATCCAGCATTGGCCGACATCGGTGTCGAACCCCGCACGGCAAACCTCCCGGGCGCCGCACACACGCACGGAGTATTCCGATCCGTCGGTCACCGAGGGTACCGAGACGCGAATTCCCGGCGCCAAGGTGCACTTCAGATTGCCCGCAATCATGTTGGCGAGTTCGCCCATCACGTCGCGCACGTCGTCGTCCACCGCATCCGCCGCAGGCATGCCGAGGAAGCGCGCCGCATAAAAGCATGCGCGCGCAGGCTCCACATAGAGACAGGCCGCGCCGCTCCACTCTCCGGTAAGATAGACCGACGCCGTCAGCATCCCCGCAGTGCCGGGACATGGCTCCGGCGCGGGACGCACGTCCAGGCTCATCATCGTGGCGAACACCGATGCGACCACTGCTTCCACGTCCTCGCGGTGCACTTTGGTAACGCGATCCGACATTTTCAACTCCCTTTAATTCGCGACATAAACTACCGCGTTGCCGATAGCGTGGCGCTCGAACCGGTCGCCCGCCGGCAGTCCGGCCTCGGTTGTCCCCACCACCAGATACCCTCCGCGGAAGAGGCTGCCGTGGATTTCATCGAGAATCCGCCGCTTGGTGGCAGAATCGAAATAAATCAGCACGTTGCGGCAGAACACTACGTCGAACGGCCCGAGCGATCGCATCCCCGAGCGGAGATCGAAGGCGCGGAAGCGTACCATCCGGCGCACTTCTTCCTTCAATTCCCAGTCGAGCCCCGCGCGGCGGAAATACTTCAACAGCAGCGTCACAGGCAACCCGCGATTCACTTCCAACTGCGAATAACGGCCCGACTCCGCCTGCTTGAGCACCCGCGAGGAGAGGTCCGTCCCTAAGATATCGATGCTCCAGCCGCCCAGCCCCATCTCGAGCAGCAACATGGCCAGGCTGTAGGCTTCCTGCCCGGTAGATGCCGCCGCCGACCAGCAGGTGAGTTTGCGCGTGCCGGCGCGCATTTCCAGCAGTTCCGGCAGGATGGCCTGCCGCAAGGCATCGTAGTGCGCCGGCTCGCGGAAGAAATACGTCTCATTGGTAGTCATGGCTTCCACCACCTGGGCATGTAGGGGTGAAGGCTGTGTGGAACGCAGCACCTGACTCAACTCAAGCAGTGACGCCAGCCCGCGCTCACGCAGAATCGGCGCGAGGCGTGCCTCCAGAAGATACTGCTTCTCAGTGTCGAGCACAATGCCGGATCCGGCATAGACGTGCTGTTGCAAATAGCTGATGTGGTCTTGGGGAGGGCTCATGCGCAATCCACCTCTCGTAAGATGGCCGGCACGATAGCATCGAGCGGCAGGATTTGGTGGGCCACGCCGGCTCCGGCCACTGCGCCCGGCATACCCCATACCACGCTGCTTTCCTCGTCCTGCGCCAGGATGCAAGCGCCGCGGGCGGCCAGCCGCTGCACGCCGACCAGCCCGTCATGGCCCATACCGGTAAGGACGGCGGCGACCACTGCCGGGCCGTAAACTTCTGCAAGCGAACCGAACAAGGCATCCACCGCCGGACGGCAGGAATTGAGGGGCGGACCTTGATCGAGAACAATGGAGGGCCCGTATGCTGAATCGACTACCCGCATATGGCGGTCGCCGGGAGCGAGATAGATGCGGCCCGCTGTCGCGAGTTCGCCGTCGGCGCCTTCCTCCACTGCAAGCGGCGTCAGGGTGTCGAGCCGTTCGGCAAGCAACCGTGTAAACAGCGGCGGCATATGCTGCACGATGAAGATCGGCAACGGAAATCTCTCGGGAAATTGGGGGATCACTCTGGCCAGCGCGGCCGGACCGCCGGTGGAGACTCCGATGGCGACGGCGCGCCTTTGCGAGCGCGCCAGCGTGGATGCGGGCGCCAAGCGGGCGGACTCGCGCGGCAGCGCCTGCGGCTGCACAACCTGAAAGAACTGGCGGATCTTGGGAATCAGTTCCTGCCGCAGATGGGCAAGCGAAACATCGAGCGAGCCGGCGTTGGACGCTTTGGTAACGTAATCGTCGGCGCCCAGCGAGAGCGCTTCGAAGGTGGCCGAGGCGCCGCGTTCGGTCATCGTGCTGAACATGACCACAGGTATGCTGCGATCGGACCGGCGCAGTTGGCGCAACATCTCGAGCCCATCCATCTCGGGCATTTCGATATCGAGCGTGATGACGTCGGGATTGAGCTGCGGGATTCTGCTCAACGCGATCCGCCCATTCGCCGCCACGCCGACCACGTCCACGCCCGGGTCCTCCCCCAGAGCGTGGCAGACCAGCCGGCGGATCACCACCGAGTCGTCTACCACCAGCACGCGGATCTTTTGTCCCGGCTGCAGAATGCGGGCGCTGCGAACCCTCATGCCTTACTCCACCAGCCCCGCCATGCGCAGTTTGCCGGCCAGAATCTCGGTCGTGAAAGGCTTCATGATGTATTCGGTGGCGCCGGCTTCGAGCGCCGCTGCCATCTGGCCGATTTCCGCTTCGGTGGTTACCATGATCACCGGGACGGCCGGGAAGTCCGTGCTGGCGCGAATTCGCCGCAGCAATTCCAGGCCGTCCATAACCGGCATATTCCAATCGGCCATCACCAGGTCGGCCGCCGGGCCGGCGCCCAGCGCGGCCAGGGCATCCGCGCCGTTGCCGGCCTCGCGTACGTCGAACCCCAGTTCCCGCAGCGTGCGGGAAAGGATCATGCGGATGGCGCGAGAATCGTCCACCACAAGAGCGTTTGGCATGCAGTCTCCTTAGAAGGTGAAGCGCGCCACCAACCCTTGCAGCCGGGAGGCCATCTGGGTCAGTTCCTGCGCGGCTTTCTGGGTATTGTTGGCGCCCTGCGTCGTGTCCTTGGCAGCCACTGCCACGCCGGTAATATTCTTGCTGATGTCCCCGACGCCCTTGGAAGCCTCCGCCATGCTGCGATTGATTTCGTTGGTGGTGACGGTCTGTTCTTCCACCGCCGACGCGATGGCATTGGAGATGTCGTTGATCTGGTTGATCACCGTGGTGATCTCGCCGATAGCGCCCACCGCAGCCTTGGTATCGCCTTGAATGGCTTCGATCTTCTGGCTGATTTCTTCGGTCGCCTTGGCGGTCTGCTTGGCTAGTTCCTTCACTTCGTTGGCCACTACGGCGAAGCCCTTACCGGCTTCCCCGGCGCGTGCCGCTTCGATGGTGGCATTGAGAGCCAGCAGATTCGTCTGCTGCGCGATCGAGGTGATCACCTTGATTACGTTGCCGATCTCGGTGCTCGATTCGCCCAGCTTAGTGACGGTGACATTAGTCGCATTGGCCGAATGGACCGCATTCTTGGCCACTCGCGCGGCTTCGTTGGCGTTCTTGGCGATTTCGCGGATGGAGCTCTGCATCTGCTCCCCGCCCGATGCCACGGTAGCGACGTTGCGCGAGACCTGCTCGCTGGCCGCCGAGACGACGTTCGCCTGCGTGGCGGTCTCTTCGGCATTGCCCGCCATCTGATGACTTACGGCCGTCAATTCCTCCGACGACGATGCCAGCGCCTGCGCATTCTGTCCGATCGTACGGAAGCTTTCTTGCAAGTTGGACGCCATCTTGTTGAGATCGTCCTTAATGCGCGCGTGATCGCCGCGATATTGGCCCTGCACACGGGCCGCGAGGTCGCCGGCGGCGATCTTGGCAAGAATCAGCGAAGCCTCTTTCACCGGCTCGACCACCGCATCCAGAGTGCGGTTGATCCCTTGCACGATTTTGCCGAAATCGCCCATATGCCGGGACGAATCGGCGCGGAAGTCCAGCTTGCCCTCGGCCGCGCTGCCGATCAGCAGGTCGGTGTCGGCGATGAGGTTCTTCAGATGCACCCGCACCTGTTCGATGGTGTCGTTGATGAAAGCCTTCTTGCCCGGGAAGCGTTCGAGAGGCGCGTCGAAGTTGCCGCGGCCGAATTCGGCCACGCACGCCATGGCTTTCTTCTTGACTTCGATATGGCCCAACACCATGCCGTTCACGCCTTCCGCCATGGCGCGAAAATCGCCCTGGAATTTGGCGCTCGGTATGGCGACGTCGATATCGCCCTTGGTATGCTCCTCCGACATGCGGTTCATCTCGGCGATGAACGACTTCACGTTGCCGCGCAGTTGCTCCAGGTTGTCATTGATAAACGCCTTCTTGCCGGGAAACCGTTCCAGCGGCGCGTCGAAATTGCCCTTGGCAAACTCGGCCACACAGGCCATCGCCTTCCTCTTCACCGCGATATGTCCGGCCACCATGCCATTGACACCCTGCGCCATGGCGCGGAAATCTCCGGCGAAATCGTCAACGTGCATCTCGACGTCGATGTCGCCCTTCGTGTGCTCTTCCGACATGTGGCGCATTTGGGCGATGAACGACTTGACGCTGCCGCGCAGTTGCTCCAGATTATCGTTGATGAAGGCTTTCTTGCCGGGAAACCGCTCCAGCGGCGCATCGAAATTGCCCTTGGCGAATTCGGCTACGCAGGCCATCGCCTTCCTCTTCACCGCAATGTGTCCGGCCACCATATCGTTCACGCCCTGCGCCACGGCGCGGAAATCGCCCACGAACTTCTCGCACGGCATGAAGACGTCGATATCGCCCTTATTATGCTCGCCCGACATGCGGTGCATCTCGGAGAGCAGGGCCTTCACATTGCCGCGCAGGCGCTCGACCGTCTCATTGATACTGGCTTTCTTGCCCGCGAACCGCTCCAGCGGCGCATCGAAATTGCCGCGCGAAAACTCATCGATACAGCCCATCGCCTTGGCTTTCATATCCATTTGGTCGTCCACCATCCGGTTGACGCCTTCGGCCATGGCGCGAAAATTACCGGTGAAACGGTCCGCCGCCAGGCGGAAATCCACCTCACCCTTTTCGTGCTCCGCCACCGTTTCGCGGATGGTGCCGGAGAGGCCGCGCAGGTTGCCACGCAGGCGTTCCACGGCATCGTGCAGGGGATTCTTCTCCCCCTCGCTGCAGATCGGCGCGGCATCCAGATCGCCCGACGCCAGACCTTCCACGCAGGCGGTAGCGCGCTTGCGAACGTCGGCATACCTGGTCAGGATGGCATTCACCACCAGAGCGATCTCGCGTTCTCCGCCGGCGAAGGCGTCCGCATCCAGGTGGGCGTTCTGATCGCCCTGGCTCTGCTGTCCGGCCATGAGCCGCAGTTCCGCCAGAAGGCGCTCAGACTCGCGAGAGGATTTCTTTTCCGGAGCCCGGCCGGGGCGACGCTCCAGTAGGGCGGCCGAGCCATTCTGCCTGGACCGCGAGGTGCTTTTCAACATGCTTGCCATCTGATTCGATGCTCCTTTAGTTCGAACCCGCGGGGCGGGCTTCCAAGAATTCGTTCACTTCCAATGTCCGGTCCGGATCGAGGACCAATAGGAGCCGGTCTTTGAGCTTGTACACTCCCTGGACCAGCTCCCGCGCCGCCGGCGCCAGATTATCCGGGGCGGGCTCAAAATCTGAAGATTCCAATTGCAGAACGTCTCCGATTTCGTCCACCAGCAGGCTCACCGGTCCTTCTTCAGTGCGCACCACCAGGTTCATCGGGAGACGGTTTGCCGTCCTGGGACTAAGCCCGAGGCGGCGCCGCATATCGAGGGCGGTCACGATCTGGCCGCGCAGGTTGATTAACCCCTCCGCGACCATGGGGGCCAGCGGAATGCGGGTCATTTCCTGGTATCGCAACACTTCCTGCACCCGCAGGACATCGATACCGAAGAACAGATCGTCCACCACGAAGGTGGCATATTGCGAAATGGCCGTCGAGCTCATACCAGTCCCTCCACCGCTATCGCTGGAGCCGGCGAGTCCTGCTCCACCACGGTCGCCAACTGCGCGATCGATGCCAGCATCGACTCCCGCCCACTCTCCGTTGACGGAAGCTCCACCACCGGGATGCCGGAGAGCGCGGGTTGTTGCCGCATGGCATCCTGCAGACCTTCAAACCCCTCGGGCGGTAGATTGGCCGCCGCCAGCACCAGACCCACCGGACGGTTTCCAATACAGTGCAACGCTTCCGTGGCATTGGCGGCCTCCACTACACAATGGCCTGCCATCTCAAGTTCTCCGCGCACCACGCCGCGCACGAACGGCGAGGGCTCAGCCAGCAGAACAACGGCACTGCCGTTGGCAGCACGGCGGTCGAGCCACTCCGGTGCCGCCGACTGCAGAACCGCGCGAAGATCGAGGAAGTCCGTGACTGCTTTGCCTACCACTGCCGACCCCAACAGGCCCGCTCTCACGGTACGCTGGCGAACCGCGACCGTCTCATCCACGATGTCGAGGATTTGATCCACCACGATTCCCAGACTTCTCTGCCCGTCCGCCACCACAATCGCCTGGAGGGGATCGCCGCTTCCTTGCCCATCCCCCGGCGAACCGGGTTCGAGCACGGACGCAAGTGAAACCAAAGTCAGAATGCCGCCGCGGTATTGCACCACCAGGCGACCGCCGGCGCGCTCCACCTGCGACCGCGGAAACTCTTCCAGTCGCGCCACCAGCGACAGGGGCAGGGCCAGCCGCGAGAATGAGCCGGCGCGAAACAGCAGAATCCTTTGGCTGCCGGAATCGGCGGCCGCCATTACCGTCGCGGCGGCGCGATTCTGGGTGTCACGATTGGCTAGTATCCCAGACCGTTGTCCGATACCCAGAACATCGAGAATCAAAGCCACCCGGCCATCGCCCATGATGGTGGCTCCGGAGTACACCGTGAGCCCTTTGAGCTGTTTTCCCAGCGGCTTGACTACTATTTCCTGGGTGTCTTTGATACCATCCACCACTAGCCCGAACTGGCGGTCTTCGGCCTGCAAAACCACAATGTTCACGGCGTCGTTCTGGATCATGCTTTCGAGCCCGAGAATCTCGTTGAGGAAGGCCACGGGCAGCAATCGGCCGCGATGGCGATAGACCGGCGTGCCGTGGACCCGTTCGATCCGTCCGGCGGAGTCACCTTCCAGGCGGATCAGTTCGAGCAGGCTCGCCTGCGGGATTAAGAAACATTCGCCGCCGCTCATTGCCACCAGGCCAGGAATAATAGCCAGGGTCAGCGGGATCTTCAGGCGGATGAGTGTGCCTTTGCCACGCGTGCTGGAGACGTCGACCGTACCTCCGATGCGTTCCACATTGCAGCGGACCACATCCAGGCCCACGCCGCGGCCGGATACGTTGGTAACCGTTTTGGCGGTCGAAAAGCCCGGGAGAAACATGAGGTGGATGAGCTCGTGTTCGCTCATGCGTTGCACCTGCTCGGGACGAATCAGACCTTTCTCAATGGCCTTAGCCTTGACGCGCGCCACATCGACACCCGCACCGTCGTCGGCCACTTCGATGTTCACCTGGCCGCCTTCGTGGTAAGCCTTCAGGGAGATCACACCGTGCGGCGGCTTGCCGGCTTGCGCGCGTTCTTCCGGGGTCTCGATTCCGTGATCGCAGCAGTTGCGCACCAGATGGGTGAGCGGATCCTTGATGGCCTCGATGATGGTCTTGTCGAGTTCCGTACCGGCGCCGTCCAGCTCCAGCCGCACTACCTTGGAGCAGGCGTTGGCGGTATCGCGCACCAGCCGCGGCAGCTTGTTCCACACCACTCCGATGGGCTGCATACGAGTCTTCATGACGTTTTCCTGAAGCTCTGTGGTGATCAGGTTGAGGCGCTGCGCGGTCGCGCTCAGCGCACCGTCTTCCTTCTGCGTGGTGAACTGCAGCACCTGATTGCGCGCCAGCACGAGTTCTCCCACCAGATTCATCAGCTTGTCGAGCAGACCCACGTCCACGCGGATCGCAGATTCCGAAACGGCGGAACTTTTCTCGGCTTCCACCGGCGCGGCATCTGTCGGCGGAAGAGGCAGTTCGCAAACCTCCTCGGGGGTTTGGACCGCCGTCGTTAAACGCTCGATCAGACCGCCATATTCGTCCGGGCCCTCTTTTTGAGTTGCTTCGAGGTTCGTCAGAATCTTGCGGACGGCATCCACGCATTCCAGAATCAGCGCTACCAGTCGCGGCGAGAGCCGCCGTTCACCGGAACGGAGCAGGCTCAGAAGATTTTCCGCCTGATGGGCGACGCGTTCGAGCAGCGGAAAGCCGAGAAACCCGCACGTTCCTTTAATGGTATGGATGGTGCGGAAGACGCTCGCGAGAAGTTCCTTGTCCGCGGGCTTCTGCTCCAGTTCGATGATCTCCGAATCCAGGCGGTTCAGATTTTCGGTACTCTCGAGAAGAAATTCCCGCAATACGTCCTGTTCCAACACAGTGAACTTATCGGCGGAGTGCGGCGATACCTTGATAGTGGATTGTAAATACCCAAGCGCGATCGAATATCGCGCTGGACCGCCCTTATTTCCCGACGACGGCGGCGGTATGGGGATGGGCGGAGCGTCTCCAGATAAAATACGCTGGAATGCCGGTCAGGATTAACCCCAGGCCCGCGAATGCCGGCCCTGGCCGTGTGACCAGCATGTTTCCCAGAAACCACAGCGTGATGGCGAGAAATAGCAGCGGCGTCACCGGATAGCCCCACATGCGATACGGCCGCGGCACGTCGGCGCGCTTGCGGCGCAGCACGATGACGGCCGCCACCATGAGCGCGTAGAACAGCCAGATACCGAAAAGCGCGTAGTCGATCAGAGTCTCATAGGAGCCGGTCACCAGGAGTACGGCCGCCCAGAGAGTCTGCGCCACGATGGCGAAATCGGGTGTGCCGTAGCGGGGATGGATGTGGGCGAAGCGTCGGAAGAAAAGGCCGTCGGAGGCTTGCGCGAAATAAACGCGCGGGATGGTGAGACAGCACCCGTTGAGCGTGCCCAGAATGGAAACCAGAATGATCGCCGAGATTACCGTGCCTCCAGCCGCGCCCATCACGCGTCCGGCCGCATCGGCGCCCACATGCTCGCTGACGGCGATTTCGGGCACCGTCAGCACGTGCAGGTAAGCGATGTTGGCCAGCAGGTAGATGGCGGTCACGCCCAGCGTGCCAATCGTCAAAGCACGCACCACGTTACGCTGCGGATCGCGGATTTCGCCCGCCACAAAACTCAATTGCACCCATCCGTCATAGGCCAGAAGGCAGGCAATGAGCGCCACACCGAAGCTGCTGAGCGACGTAGTTGCCACCGGCGGGGCGGCGGCGACTTTCGCGTGGCTGCCAAACGCCAGTACCGCTACGATGATGACCATCGCCCCGGCGACTTTCGCCAGCGTGAAGCTGTTCATGATGGCCGCGCCCAGCTTGGCGCCGCGGTAATTCACCCAGGTGAAGATCGCAAGCACCGTCAGGCTCAGTAGCTTAGAGGCGAGCGGGCCGAGCGGCACCAGGTAGGCGGCGTACATCGAGAACACCACCGCCGCCCAGGCAGACTGCGCACCGCGTGTCACGGTGAAGGACGACCAGCCGCACAGGAATGCCGCGAATGGCCCGTACGCCTCACGCAGGAAAACATACTGGCCGCCGGTGGCCGGAAATGCCGCGCCCAGTTCGGCGCAGGCCAGCGCGCCGATCAACGAAATAGCGCCGGCCAGCACCCAGACACCCAGAATCAACGGCACCGAAGGCAGACTGCGCGCCACCAGATTCGGCACCAGGAAGATGCCGCCGCCGATCATCACGCCCACCACGATAGCGATGGAATCGCCGAGCGAGAGATTGCGCGCCAATTCGGCGGCGGGCGGGCTGATTGCGGCGAGAGCGTTCGGAGCGGGCTTCATGCGGGCGATTGCTCAAGGGTACAACGGTGCGGAGCCGCGCGCCAAGCGGAATCGCGGCGCTCTAGCGCAGGCCGCTCCACCCTTCGGCGATGACAATGGAATTAGCGGGATTCTGCGGCAGGTATTTCACCGCCACGGCAATCACAGCGGACAGGTCCCGCGGAACCTTGTCGCGCAGCCCGGAGACATCCTGCGAAGCGGTATATTCCACGCCGCGCACCGAATAGCTGAAAAAGATCAGATTCTCGCGGATCTCCACCAGGACGGCGTCGCCCATTTTGCCGCGCGCCACCAGCAGTGCACGGCGGCGCCGCTCGCGCTCTTCCGCGGGAATTCGCGAAGCTTTCCAGCGGCGAAACGCGACCACCGCCAACAGCGCCGCGGCTGCCAGCGCCAGTGACAGTACGGCTGCCTCCGCCGCCGAGGGCGGCCAAGCCAGAGTAACCGGCATTTGCGGGAATTCCGAGCCCTCCGAACACCCTCAGTTTAACAAAGACGCCGATTGGTTCCCTTAATTCGCGGGACCGGGGCCTTCCAGAATGGCGCGCACGCGCGGCCCGATTTCCATGAACTCCTCCAGGCTCGAGGGCTTACGGAAATAGCCGACCGCGCCCAGTTTCAGGACGCGCTCCCGGTCGGAGGGGGCGTCCGACGAACTGATGATGAAGACCTTGGCATGGCGCCACCGCGGACTGGAGCGGACCCGTTCCAGCACTACATCGCCCGGCACTTTCGGGAGGTTCAGGTCGAGCAGGACCAAGTCCGGCAACCGTTGCGCCTTGTCCAACTCCAGACTCTCGATCAGTTCCATCATCTGCTTACCGTTGACCATGACGGAGAGTTCGCAATCCAGGTTCGCCTCTTCCAGCGCTTCTTCCACCAGGTTGGCGTCCGCCGGATTATCTTCCACCAGTAGAACTCGTGGCTTGACTCCGGTCATGACTGCCCCGCGGCAGCGTGAACAAAAATGTCGAGCCGCAGCCCGGCTCCGATTCCACCCATATGTGTCCCCCATAGCGCTCCACGATTTTCTGGCAGATCGCCAGTCCAATCCCCGTGCCGGGGTACTCGGACCGGTCGTGGAGCCGTTTGAACATGCCGAAAACCTGCGCGTGGAACTCCTGCGGAATCCCAATCCCATTATCCGCCACGGAGAATCGCCACATTTCTCCGTCGGGGGAAGCGCCAATCGAGATGCGAGGCCGCTGCTCGCCGCGATACTTCAGAGAGTTCGAAACCAGATTCTGAAACAGGTGCACCAGCGGAGCGCTGTCTCCCACCACCGAGGGCAAATCCCCGAGGACGATCTCGGCTCCGGTCTCCTCAATGGTGGCGGCGAGATTCTTGCGCACCGTGTCGGCCACCTCTCGTACGTTCACCGTACCGGCGGGCGAAGATGGAGTCCGCGACGCCTGCGAATAGGCCAGGAGCCCACTGATCAGCATCTCCATGCGGTGCGCGCCCTCAATGCAAAAGGCCAGGTATTGCGCGCCCTTGCCGTCCAGCCGGGAGGTGAACTTCTTCTGCAGCAACTGGCTGTAGATGGCGATCTGGCGCAACGGTTCCTGCAGGTCGTGACTTGCCGAATAGGCGAACTGTTCGAGATCGGCATTGGCGCGGCGCAGTTCCTCATTAGCGCGCTGCAGTGTGGCGCGGCTCTCTTCGAGCTCCCGTTCCGCCTCCATGCGGCGCCGTTGCATCGCCAGATGGGCGCCCACGCGGGCCAGCAGTTCGCGTGCGGTGAAAGGCTTGATCAAATAATCGTCAGCTCCGGAATCCAAGCCTTCCACGCGGCTTTCCTCACCGGCCCGGGCGGACAGCAGGACCACCGGGATAGTAGCGGTTTGGGGCCGTGCCCGGAGCTCTTTCAGCAATTCGAACCCATCCAGGCCCGGCATCATGACGTCGCTGAGAATCAGAGAAGGCGGGTCGGCGAGGACCGATTGCAGCGCTTGCTCTCCATCCCCCACCGCCGTCACCCGGTAGTGCGGCGCCAGAAGCCGGGCCACATAGTCGCGCATGTCGGCATTGTCGTCGGCCAGAAGTATGCGTTCCGGCCGCGCGGTGGGCAGTGGACCGTCCCCGTCCACAGCGTGCGCCGGCAGCCACCGGTTGGCCTCTTCCGTGAAGGCTTCCCCACCGTCTGATGGAGATCCGGTCTCGGCGTCCTCGTGCACCTGGTCCGGCGGCAGGTGCGCGTTTCCGAAGGGGATCAGCACCGTGAACGTGGTCCCGCGGGAAACACGGCTCTCCACCTGGATGGAGCCGCCGTGCAACTTGACCAGTTCCTGTACCAGGGCCAGCCCGATGCCGCTGCCCTCGATCGTGCGGCCGCGGGAGCCGTCCACGCGGTGAAACCGTTCGAAAATATGCGGCAGATCGGCCTCGGGAATACCCGAACCGGTGTCCTCCACGGAGAGTGCCGCGAAGGCGTCGCACGTCGCAATGGCGATGCGCACGTGTCCTTCGAAGGTGAATTTGAGCGCGTTGGAGAGAAGATTCAGCACGATCTTTTCCCACATTTCGCGGTCCACGTACACCGGCCCGGCAAGCGGCTGGCAATCGATCTGGAACTGCAGGCCGGCGCGCTCCATGGCGGAAGTGAAATTGGCGGCGAGATCGGAAGTCAGGGTGCAGAGATCCGCCGGCCGGAAGAGTGCGCGCATACGGCCGGCCTCGATGCGCGCGAAATCCAGGAGAGCATTGACCAGCTTTTGCAGGCGCAGCCCGTTGCGCAGCACCAGAGCGAGCAAATCGCGCTCCGCCGAAGGCCGGCCACCCGATTGGGCGAGCAACTCCTCCACCGGACTCAACATCAGCGTGAGCGGCGTGCGCAGTTCGTGGCTGACGTTCGAAAAGAAGGTTGTCTTAGCGCGGTCGATCTCAGCCAGCGCTTCGGCACGGCGGCGGGCGGTGTCGTAAGCCCGGGCGTTGCCCAGACCGGCGGCGATCTGCCCGGCCAGCAGATCGATAAAGCCGCCATAAGAGGCATCGTACCGGCGATAGGGGTTCAAGCCGACCACCAGGAACCCCGCCGGCCTGTCCTCCCCCTGCGCTTTGATGGGTACGATTACGGCCTCGTGCACGGGCATGGTCCAATCGCCCGACGGCAGTGGGCCAAGCTGGCGAAGCTCCGCCAGATCTTCCATCCGCATCGCCGCCGGGTGAAGAAAGAGATGTTGTGCCGGCCACGGAGAATTGCCGCCGGCCTCGATGCGTGGGGGTGCCAGCGGATCGCCGGTTTCTGCTCCGCTGGACGATGCCAGCCGGGCCGCCCCCTGTTCATCGAACAAATAGGTCAAGGTGAAAGGCAGGTCTTTGCGATTGCTGGCGAGTTGCTCGCGCATCACCTGCATGACCTCGGGCTCGGTATTGGTGCTCGCCATGCCGGCCGCCACATCGCGGAGGGTGCGAAGGCGGCGGTCGCCGATCACCCGTTCGGTTTCCTCGGTTACCACGCACAGCATGCCATCGATGCGGCCGTCGTCGCGGGTGAGCGGACTATAAGAGAATGTGTGGTAGGTTTCTTCCGGAAAGCCGCTGCGCAGCAGGAAAAGTTGCAGCCCTTCGTCGAAGGTCGCCACGCCGGTGGTGATCACTTTTTGAATGCGCGGACCGATGTCCGGCCAGATTTCCGCCCAGACGTCGTTCGATCTCGCCCCGAGTGAGGAGGGATGCTTCAACCCCAGAGTGGGGCGGTAGGCATCGTTATACAGCATGGTAAGGTCATCGCCCCAACACATCCACATGGCATAACGGGAGGAGAGCAGGATGTTCACGGCGGTGCGCAGGCTCTGCTGCCAGCCTTGAATTGGCCCGAGCGGTGTCTGCTTCCACTCGAACGCGCGGATGCGTTCGCCCATCTCGCCGCCACCTTGTACGAGAGTGGCCGGGGGGAGTGGTTCGCCGGCTGGTTGCTGGAGCGGATTCATGCGCGGGTTCGCTGCGTACCGGAAACTATTGTACGCGTTTCCGCGATTTTTCCCGGCAAGGATTGACCGGACCTTCTACGCCGGCGGCACGCAAATCGTTCGTGAGGATACAATTCTGGCGAGCCGCCCGTGCAATTCGGTGCAGACGAATATAATGCGAGCATGGCACTTCGTCATTTCCTGGCGCCGGCAGTGTGTGCCGCCGCCCTCGCTCCCTGTCTCCTATCGCAGAAGGCCGCCATTTCACGGCCGGCCATTCCCGGCATCGCCCACATTGCGCTCAAGACGAACGATCTGAATGCGGCGCGGGAGTTTTATGGCCACTACCTGGGGTTCGCGGAACCCTTTCCGGGGCCGAATGGGAGCGCCGTCTTCAAGGTGAACGATCGCCAATATATCGAAGTGGCCAACACACTCTCGGGAGACGAAGACCGTCTGGACGATATCGCCTTTGAGACCACCGACGCCCGCAAGATGCGCGATTACCTGGCGGAGCACGGGGTTACCGTTCCGGCAAAGGTCGCAACCGACGCCGGGGGCGATTACAGCTTCACGATAGAGGACCCGGAAGGGCATCGCATCGAGTTCGTAGAGTACCGCAAAGGGTCGCTGGTGAGCCGCAATTTCGGCAAGGCTCTCGCCGCGACGCGCATCTCCGAGCGAATCATCCATTGCGGGTTTACGATTCAGGACGCGGCGGCGGCTGACAAGCTATATGCCGCGGACCTGGGTTTCCATGCCACCTGGCACGGCGGAATGAACGATACCCGCACTGACTGGGTGGACATGCGCGTTCCCAACGGCCCGGACTGGCTGGAATACATGCTGAATCAGCCGCACCCCTCTGTTAAAACCCGCGGCGTGATGAATCACCTCGCGCTGGGAGTTCCGGACGCCAAAGCGGCGTATGCCGAATTAGAAAAGCGGGGATTGAAAATGGATGGGCCGCCGAAGATCGGGCGCGACGGCAAGTGGCAATTGAATCTGTACGATCCGAACTTTACGCGGGCCGAATTAATGGAGCCGAAGCCGGTGCAGCCGCCGTGCTGCTCGCCGTTCCTGGATAAGTAAAGTCGCCGTGCGCTATTCAGCGAATGCATGAGAGCCACATTTCATTCGCCCGAACTGGACGATCGGGTGGACCAGTTCGCGGCGACGATCGGCGAGCTGATCCGGGGCCGGAACGCTCCGAAATCTGAGCTCTCCCCGCAAGGAAGGTACCCACTACCCCTATTTTGGCCTGGTCCCTCCCCCATACCCCGCAAGATATACTGTGGATTAAGCACTTAAGCCTTCTGAGAATCGTCCATGGCTGAAATGAGCGTCATCTGGCTCCGCGTGGCCGCCGCCCTGTATTCTATCGGCCTGCTGCACGCCATCCTCACGCTGGTTCGCCGGCGGGAGTATCTGTTCCGCGTTGCTCTGGGCGCGTTCGGACTGGCGTCGGTATTCCATTTCGTCTCCATCGTAGAAGAAGGCATCGTTAACGATCGCTGCCCCATCACCAATTTCTACGAAACGCTCTCCATGTGCGCCTTCCTGCTGGTCTTGCTCTACCTGTTCGCACATTGGCGATACAAGCTCGAAAGCCTGAGCGTATTCGTCTTTCCGTTAGTGTTCGTGGCGTCGCTGGTGGCCACCATGGGCAACCCGGTCCAGGGATGGTCGAACCCGGCAGTGAAAAACGTCTGGCTGATCGTCCATATCGTGCTGGTATTGCTGGGATTAGCCGCGCTTCTGCTGGCCGCCATCGCGTCCCTGGTATACCTCTTCCAGGAGCGCGAACTGAAGCGCAAAAAGCCGCACAAATCGTACTACCGGCTGCCGGCGTTGGGTACCCTCGACGAGCTGATTTCGCAAGCCATGGCAGTGGGATTCGTACTGATCACGCTGGCGGTGATCGCGGGCAGCACGTGGGCGTTTATCGAAGCCAAAGCGGGCTGGCTCAAAGACCCGAAGATTCTGATTTCGTTTCTCACCTGGGGCGTTTATATGGCCCTGGTGTTTTTGCGAACCGTGGCGGGTTGGCGCGGGCGAAAAGCCGCGATCATGACCCTGACGGTATCGGCTTTCGCCGCGGTTACCTGGGCGGCGCACGCGCAGTTGGGCAACCTTTTGTTCAAGTCATGAAGCTGCACATCACAGGCGTGAGTCACAAAACAGCACCCGTCGAGGTGCGCGAACGCCTGGCCTTCCGGCCGGAGACGCTACCGGCCGCGCTGGCCGACTTGAAAGCGCGTGAGGGAGTATCCGAAGCCGTCATTCTCTCCACCTGCAACCGGGTGGAAATCACCCTCACCACCGACGACCGGTCGGACCCGCAAAGCATCGTCGACTCCTTCCTGGCCGATTGCAAAAATGCCGGCGGCCCTCAAATCGCGCCGCACCTTTACCGGCATGAAGGCCGCGACGCCATCCATCATCTCTTTCGCGTGGCGGCGAGCCTGGACTCCATGGTGGTGGGCGAGCCGCAGATTCTGGGACAACTGAAAACCGCGTACGCCGCCGCTAAAGATTGCGGAGCGGTGTGCGGCTGGCTGGACGGCCTGATGACGCGGGCTTTCGGCGTGGCCAAAAGGGTGCGCTCGGAAACCGGCGTGGGGCAGATGGCGGTCTCCATCAGTTACGCCGCGGTGGAACTGTCGCGCAAGATTTTCGGTTCGCTTGCGAATCGCAAAATCATGATCGTGGGGGCGGGCAAGATGTCGGAACTGGCGGCGCGCCACCTGCGCCGTTCGGGGGCCTCGCACGTCTTCGTCACCAATCGCACGCATGAGCGCGCGGTGGAAATGGCGGCGCTGTTTCAGGGTACGCCAGTGGAGTACACGCGCTTCGTCAGCATGCTGCCCGAGGTCGACATCGTCATCACCAGTTCGGGCGCGCCGCACTACATCCTCCACAAAGATGAAATGCAGCGCGTCATCTCCGCGCGCCGGAACAAACCCATGTTCCTGATCGATATCGCGGTGCCGCGCAATATCGAGCCCACCGTCAACGACGTCGACAACATTTACCTGTACGACATCGACGATCTGCAGGAAGTGATCAACGCCAACCTGCGCGAGCGACTGAAGGAAGCCGACCACGCCGAGAGCATGGTCTCGGAAGAAGTCGACCGCATGATGGCGCGCCTGAAGGTGGCGGAAGTGACTCCCACCATCGTCGGCCTGCAGGAACAGTTGGAGCAGATTCGCGCCGCCGAGATGGAAAAAATGCGGCGCAAGTGCGGACCGCTCACAGCGGAAATGGAGCATGCCATTGAGGCCATGACCCGCGCCATCATCAATAAGGTCGCCCACGGGCCGATTTCGGAAATACGCCATCACGCCGGGCAGCCGGAAGGCGAACAGGTGGTGGCGGCCATTCGCAAAGCGTTCCACCTTCAGGATCAATAATGGTCATCGCATCGCGCGGTTCGCAATTGGCACTCTGGCAGGCTCGCTGGGTGAGCGCGCAACTCGCCGCGCTGGGGCATGAGTGCCGTATCGAAATCATCAAGACTACCGGGGATAAGATCACCGACGTGCCGCTGGCCAAGGTGGGCACGAAGGGACTGTTTACCAAGGAGATCGAAGAGGCGTTGCTCGATGGGCGCGCCGATCTGGCGGTCCACAGCCTCAAGGATCTGCCCACCGAACTGCCGGAAGGGTTGGTGCTGGCGGCCGTACCGGAGCGCGAAGATGCGCGCGACGCAGTGGTCGGCAAAAGGCTCGCCGAGTTGGCCGCGGGCGCCAGAGTGGGCACCAGTTCGCTGCGCCGCGCGGCGCAATTGCGCACCTTGCGGCCCGATCTCACCATCGAATCGCTGCGCGGCAATCTCGACACACGCCTGCGCAAACTGGACGAAGGGCAATACGACGCCATCCTGCTGGCGGCGGCCGGCTTGAAGCGGCTCGGCTGGGGCGATCGCATCGCCGAAATCCTGACACCCGACACCATGTGCCCGGCGGTGGGACAAGGCGCCCTCGCCATCGAAACGCGCGCTTCCGGCGCCGGATTCGACGCGGTGCAGGCTTTGGATCATGCCGCCACGCATGCGGCGGTGACGGCGGAGCGCGGCGTTCTGGGTGCGCTCGGGGGCGGCTGCCAGGTGCCCATCGGCGCGCACGCCACAGTGGAAGGCGGCCGGCTGCGGCTCTTCGGTCTGGTGGCATCGCCCGGGGGCGACGAAGTGATCCGCGCCGAAGCATCGGGCGCGCCCGGCGACGCGGCCAGCCTGGGGCTTGCGCTGGGAAATGTACTGCTCGAACGGGGCGCCCGGCGCATTTTGGATACCGTGTACGCCGGGTAATCATGCCCGGAAGAGTCTATCTCATCGGCGCCGGCCCCGGCGATCCGGAACTGCTCACCTGCAAAGGGCGCCGCATTCTCGAGCAGGCCGATTCCGTCCTCTTCGATCACCTGGCCCCCGCGGCACTGCTCGACCTTGCCCCGCCCGCTGCCGAACGGGTCTACGTAGGCAAGAAGAAATCCGACCACGCCTTCACCCAGGAGGAGATTTGCGCCATGCTGATCGAGCGGGCGCGGCTCGGCCTGACGGTAGTGCGCCTGAAAGGCGGCGACCCCCTGCTCTTCGGCCGCGGCGGTGAGGAGGCGGAAGCCCTGGCTGACGCAGGGGTGGCATTCGAAATCGTCCCCGGTGTGACGTCGCCTCTAGGCATCGCCGCTTACGCCGGCGTTCCTTTGACGCATCGCGGGCGAAGCACCTCGGTCAGTTTCGTCGCCGGCCACGAAGTGGACGCCGTGGATTGGAAGACCGTGGGACTCGCCGACACGCTGGTGATCTTCATGGGAATGTCGGCCTTTGCCGGTATCGCACACGAATTGATCGCCGCCGGCCGTCCCGCCGATACCCCGGCGATCGCCGTCCGCTGGGGCACGCGCGCCGACCAGGAAAGCCTGGAGGGCACGCTCGCTACGCTTCCGGACCTGATCGCCGCGCGCGGTCTCAAGCCGCCGGCCACCATCATCGTAGGCGAAGTGGTGGGGCTGCGCGGAAAGCTCAATTGGTTCGAGCGGCTGCCCCTGTTCGGGCGCCGCATCGTCAACACCCGGCCGAAAGGGCAGGCCGACGCTCTCACCTCGCGGCTCAAAGCTCTCGGCGCGGACGCGATCGAGATGCCCACCATCGAGATCCGCCCGGCAGACAACTACGGCCCGCTGGATCGCGCCTTGAGCGTGCTCGATTCATACGACTGGCTCATCTTTACCAGCGCCAATGGCGTGCGCAGCTTCCTCGAACGGCTGGACGCTTCCGCAATCGACCTGCGAAAGCTGCGCGCCCGCATCTGCGCCATCGGGCCGGCCACGCGGGCGGCCATCGACGCCTTGCACCTGAAGACCGACCTGATGGGCCGCGAGTATGTGGCCGAGGGACTGCTCGCAGCCTTCGCGCCCTTCGACCTGGCGGGCAAACGCGTGCTGCTGCCGCGCGCAGCGGTGGCCCGCGACCTGGTGCCCGTAGAACTGGCACGCCGCGGCGCGCAAATCGACGTCGTGGAGGCTTATCGCACCTTGGCCCCGGAAGGCGCGGGCGCGCAGGCGGCGAAGCTGTTCGGCGCCGGCCGCAAGCCCGACTGCATCGCCTTCACCAGCTCCTCGACGGTTCAGAATTTCGCGGCGGTTGCGGGATTAGAAGCGCTGGCGGGAGTGAAGGTGGCGTCCATCGGCCCGGTGACCACGGCCACCGCGCTCCGTCTGGGAATCGCGGTGGATGCGGAAGCGCGAACGTTTACCGTCGATGGTCTTGTAGAGGCGGTGCTCGGGTTGTACACTGAGACTTCGCATTCGAACGAATGAAACCCCACATTATCGGTATCGCCGGACCGTCCAGTTCGGGAAAAACCGAACTGGCGCGGCAACTCGCCCTCAGGCTGGCCGGCACCTCCATCGTTTCCCTCGACTCTTACTATCGCGGCATGGAGGAGATGCCGCTCGAAGAGCGCAAACGCGTGAACTTCGACCATCCCGATTCGCTCGAGTGGCCGCTGTTGCAGCAGCACCTGAAAGCCATGGCGGCCGGGCTGCCCTTCGATGAGCCGGTCTACTCGTTCGCCGATTACGCGCGCACCGCCGCCACCCGGCGGATCGAACCCAGCCGCTTCGTGATTGTGGAGGGCCTGTTCGTGTTTCACTGGCCTGAATTGCGAGCGCTGCTCGACACCAAGGTCTATGTGGAGACGGACCCCGGCGTATGCTTCAATCGCCGCCTGACGCGCGACGTGCGCGAGCGCGGGCGGACGCCGGAATCGGTCTGCGCGCAATATGAGCGCACGGTACGCCCGAGCGCCGAATGGTTCGTCATGCCCAGCCGCAGGTTCGCGGACCTGGTGGTCTCAGGCGAAGAGCCGCTGGACGTTTCTACAGCGGCGGTAATCGACGCACTGGAACTGGCCGAAGCGGCAAGCATGGGATAGCGGCGGCTCCCGAAGCTCGGCGCCAAATCATCCAGCCTTTCCCGAACTGCTCAACCTCCAATCGCTCTCTGGGTCTTCGCCTCACCACCGCAGAACACCAGCCGAGCAGATTTCCAATCTGCTTCGCTTAGATGCGGTGAAACCCTTTCAGGATGTCGCGGGTAGAGTAGTGCATCGCGATGGGGCGCCCGTGCGGGCAGCTCATGGGGCAATCGGTGGCCGCCAGCGCGCGCAGCAGCCATTCCATCTTGGCGGTATCGAGCCGCATGTTGATCTTGATAGCGGCGCGGCAGGCGATGGACGCGCAGATGTTGCGGCGCAATTCGTCGAGCGAGGCGCCGCGCAGTTCCGTCTCGGCGATCTCCAGGATCTCGTAGAGGATTTTTTCGAGTTCCGCCGGTCCCAGGTTCGCCGGCGCGGCCTTGACCGCAATGGTGCGATTGCCGAAGGGCTCGGTCTCGAACCCGGAGGCGTTCAGTTCGTCGGCGATCCTGGCGTAGTCGATCTGCTGCTCGGGAGTGAGTTGCAGAATCAGCGGCATCAGCAGGCGCTGCATTTCGACCCGTCCGGCGGCGCGCTGCTTCATCACCTGCTCGAACAGAATGCGCTCATGGGCCACATGCTGGTCGATGATCCACAACCCGTCGCGGCCGGCGGCAATGATGAAGCTCTCGTGAATCTGGCCGAGCGGGCGAAGATCGGACAACGCGGTGAGCGATACTTCGGGCGCGGGGATGGCGTCGGACGGAAATTCACCGTGGGCATCGAGGCGGCGCGAGAGCTTGCCGGAAGGCGGCGGCCCGGGTGTGATTTCGAGCGGGGGCGCACTGAAATCGAGACGCGGCGCCGGTCCAGCGGTGGGCCGCAGAGTGAACGCGGGAAGGTCGGGATCTGCCGGCGCGGGCGGCATCGCGGGCGGTTCCACCAAGCTGGGCGCGGAGGGCGCCGCTTCGTGCAACATCTGGCTGAATTCGGAATAGGGCAGCCGCGCGGCGGCCTGCGCGGGCTCCACGGTACGCGGCGAAAACGCCGGCGCGGGCCGCGATTCCATCAGGCGCTCCCGCAGCGTGTCGCGTACGAAATCGTGCACGAAGCTGCCGTGGCGGAAACGGACCTCGGTCTTCGAGGGATGCACATTCACGTCCACTTCTTCGGCGTCGCATTGCAGGAACAGCAGCGCGAACGGGTATGAGGTGGCCGGCATCAGGTTGTGGTACGCCGAGGAGATGGCGTGCAACAGCAGGCGATCGCGAATCAGGCGGCCGTTGACGAAAATGTAAATGGAATTGCGGTTGCCCTTCTGTACCTGCGGGCGCGAAAAGAATCCCGACAGGCGAAACAGGCGCGTGGGCGGATCGTCAGGCTCGCGGCGATACTCGGCAATAGCCTCCGACGCGGGCACGCTGGGCGGCGGGAGAAACATTTCCCGTTCGCGCGTGCCGATTTCCACCAACTCGTCCAGCACCTGGCTGCCGAACACCTGATAGACGCGCTCCTTCATTGTGTCCACGGGAGTGACATGCAGCAGTTCGTTCGCTCCGCTGGTGAGCACGAACGTCTTCTCGGGATGGGCGAGGCTGTAATGCGTGACGAGCGATGCGATATGAGCCAGCTCCGTCGGTTCCGTGCGCAGGAATTTGCGGCGCGCCGGCACGTTGTAGAACAGATCCCGCACCGTGATGACGGTGCCCCCGCCGAGCGCCGCCTCTTCGCAGCGCAACATTTTTCCGCCGGCGATTTCGATGCGGGTGCCGGTAGTCTCCTCGGCCGCGCGCGTTTCCAGCAACAGCCGCGAGACCGACGCGATGGAGGGCAGCGCTTCCCCGCGGAAACCGAGGGTGGCGATGGAGAGCAGATCCTTCACATCGCGCAGTTTGCTGGTGGCATGCCGCTCGAACGCCAGCAGCGCATCGTCGCGGAGCATGCCGCAGCCATCGTCGACGATGCGGATGAGGCGGCGTCCGCCGGCTTCCACCTCCACGCGGATGCTGCCCGAGCCGGCGTCGAGCGAATTCTCGAGGAGTTCCTTAACGACGGAAGCGGGCCGTTCGACCACTTCTCCGGCGGCGATCTTATTGGCGACCTGGTCGGGGAGAATGCGGATGCGGCCCAAGCGATTATGGTACCAACCGCCTCACAACTGAATGTAAGGAGCGATGGCGGCGGGAAGATCGATCTCGTTGCCGCCTACGACCACCGACGCCGTGAACGGAAACGCGGTCCCCGGGTCGCGCTTATCGAACACTTCCAGCGGGTCGATCTCATCAGGGTTCGCGCCGGCCACGTAGGTTGGCTGCGAGGGTTTGAACGGGCTCGCCCAGTGGCTCGGCTGAACGGAATTCACCGCAAAGGTAACCGTGAAGTCCTGGACTGCGCCGCCCGTGTCGATGACGTTAAACTCGACGTGATCCCCGGGGACCACCTGAGTGGAGTAGGGCACCGGCGTGCCACCCATCGTGTAAGTCGCCGTCCCCGCCACTACGTCCCACGTGAAAATGAACGTGGCGAAGTCACGAACCTCAGGACGGTGAAAACCGTCTCCGCCGGATTGAATTTCGGGATCGAAGATCTGGCCGATTCCAGCTACGTTCAAGGTATATTTAACCGAGCCCTGCAAAGAGAGCACGCGATGAAATGCGCTCGTCCCGCCTGCCGGCACGCTTACCGACGACACACCGAAAAACGATGGGTCGCTAAACTGGATCGTATATGGAGGGGTTTGCCAGACGTTGGGGCCGATCAATTGCACCAGGAAACCGACTTCATCCCCCACGTTGGCAGACAAGGGATCGGCTTTGACCTTGCTATCGAGGTAGGAGAGGACCTTATAAGTTAAGGTCCCGCCCGGGTGGACGGTGAGGAGAATCTGCAAGAGGAAACAGTTCGGCTGCGCCATATGCGGTCACCTTTCGAACTATAGTAGCCGAGGTAAGTCAAGTTACCAAGAGAAAAATTGCTGGGTCAGGATAACCTATTCGCAGCCCGCCTAATAGCGCAGATAAATCGGATTGCCATCCGGGTCGGCCAGAGTAACCACGCGCGCCGGATAGCCCGCCGCGCGAATCACCTGCTGCAAGCCGAACCACGTCACCTCCGGCGCCGCCGCGCCGCCCTGCACTCGCATGCCCGCCCCCCGTTCGCCGCGTAGCAGATCGTCCGCCGCCAGATCGTCGAATGCCGCCAGTACGGTATTTCGCGAAACACCCAGCAGCCGCGCCATCGTCCGTGAGGAAGGCAGCCGCGCGCCGCGGGGAACTTCACCCGCGCGGATCGCCTGCGCAATCTGGCCGTAAATCTGGCGATGCAAAGGTGTGTCCGACGCGTGGTCGAGCGTTATCGACGGCACGAACATTCTCGATCGCTGCAAAGTGGTTCCTTCGGGTGGCTCTTTTCATTCTCGTCCTTTTCCGCCACCATGGTGAAGTAGGAGGAAAACAACATGATCACCGGCGGCAACGCAACCGTATTCGTTTCCAACATGGACCGCGCGGTCCAGTTTTATATCGAGGTGCTCGGCCTCAAACTCACTAACCGCTTCGGGGACAACTGGGCCACCGTGGAGGCCGGCAAAGGGCTCACCATCGGACTCCACCCCGCCTCGTCGAAATATCCCGCGCCGGGGACCAAGGGCGGCATCATGCTCGGCCTGGAAATTGAGGGCGCCATCGATCAAGCCGTCGCCAGCCTCAGCCGAAAAGGCGTGCAGTTCAAGGATCCGGTGGTGAAGACCGAGGCCGGCAACTTCGTCCATCTCGAAGACCCCGACGGCAACGAGATTTACCTGTGGGAAGTGAATCCCGTGCCTGTTCCGGAAACCGACCTCGCGCTCAGCGGGAAGCAGTAAGGCCCGGGATCGGCCAACCTGCTATCCTGTGGGCGATGTACCTCAAGATCCTGGCCCATCCGATTTTTCCGAACCTGAATTTTCACATGCCGATGATTGTGGATCTGTCGCACCCTCTCGTCATGCTGCGCGGCGAGAACGGGTGCGGCAAGTCCACATTGCTCAGCTCGATCTACTACGCGCTGCGCGGTGAAAAGGTGGAAGGCTACGTCTACCGCCTGGAACCCGGCGACGTGAAAATCGAATCGTCCTATCTCTTCGACGCCGAACAGCACAATCCCCGCCAGCAGCTCGAGTTCTTTTCCGATCAGCCGCAGATGATCGAGTTCCTCAAGACCGCTAGCCATGGACAAGTCATGCTGGCGCTCTTCAGCGAGAGCTTTCCGCGACTGCCCGAGGGCTCGATCCTGCTGCTCGATGAGCCCGAAATGGCGCTTTCGGTATCGAACCAGCGGCGCATTCTGAAAATGCTGCTGGAACTCACTGACAAGAAGCACTTCCGCATCATCTGCGCCACCCATTCACCCGTCCTGATCGACGCACCCGAAACTTACGTCATCAATCTGGACCAGCACATCAATCGCAACGTGCTTACTACCGATATGGGCATACAGGGAGCCAGCACCATTCAGTAGCCATGGATTGGGCGATCGCAGCAATGCAGGATGCCGATTGGCTGGCCGTGCGCGAGATTTACGGCGAGGGAATCGCGACCGGCAACGCCACCTTTCAAACCGAAGCCCCGCAATGGCCGGAGTGGGATGCCGACCACCTGCGCCACTCGCGCCTGATCGCGCAGGGCGGCGGCACGGCCGGCGGATGGGCGGCGCTCAGCGCGGTGTCGCGCCGAGCCTGCTACGCGGGCGTGGCTGAAGTGTCGATTTATATTGCCGCTGCGCACCGCGGCCAGGGCTTGGGACGTCGTCTGCTGGCCGCGCTCATTGACCGATCGGAAGCGCATGGCATCTGGACGCTGCAGGCCGGCATCTTTCCGGAAAATGCCGCTAGTCTGGCGTTGCACGAGCGCCTGGGATTCCGCCAAGTCGGCGTGCGCGAACGCATCGCGCAACGCGACGGCATCTGGCGCGATACCGTGCTGTTGGAACGACGGAGTAAAGTGGTGGGAATATGACCTGTTGTTCACAATTCGAACAGTTGATTGACCGCGAGCTGGCGCGCCACGCGCAGCCATACCAGCTCACCAATGGGACCATCATCACCGAGATCGACACCGAGTATTTCCTGGTGTTCGGTGACGATCGCCACCAGTTCGTGGGCATGAATTATTGCCCGTTCTGCGGCCGCGTGCTGTCGCGCGAGCTGTGGAATCTGGAGAAGAAAAAGTAACATGCCCCAGCTTGCAAGCTCGGTACAACGCGTGCCCCACTCGCGCATTCGCGAACTGGCGGAAATCGCCATGGGGATGGATGGCGTACTGCGCCTGTACTTCGGCGAATCGAACCTGCCCACGCCGGATTACATCAAGCGCGCGGCAGTGGCGGCCATGGACAACGGCTTCACCTTTTATACCGAGAACGCCGGATTGCCTTCGCTGCGCCGCGCCATCGCGGAGAACTATCGCCGCCTGCACGGCGTGGAACTCGACCCCGCCAACGAGATCGTAGTGACGGCGTCGGGCGTACAGGCGCTATATCTGGCCGTTCGCTGCGCGCTCGATCCCGGGGACGAAGCGCTGGCGCTGACGCCGGCGTGGCCCAACGGCAGTTCGAGCATCATGATGGCGAACGCGTCGGTCAAACAGATCGCGCACCCGCTGGTGGGCGACCGCTACGTCTGCGATTTCGCCGCGCTGGAAGCTGCGGTGACGCCGCGTACGCGCCTGCTGCTGTACACCTCGCCGTCCAATCCGCTCGGCTGGGTGGCGACCGAAGAGGAGCAACGAAAGCTGCTCGATTTCGCGCGCCGGCATGGCCTCTGGCTGCTGGCCGACGAAGTCTACGACCGCCTGTACTATGGGGGCGAAGCGCTGGGCGATCCCGCGCCGTCCATCCTGCGAATGGCCACGCGAGACGATGCCGTGATGGTGGTCCATTCGTTTTCCAAGACCTATTGCATGACGGGCTGGCGCGTGGGCTGGCTGGTGGCGCGGCGCGATATGGGCGCCAAGGCGACGCAGTTGAACGAGTTCATCATCTCCCACGCGCCGACCTTCGCGCAGAAGGCCGGCGAGACGGCGCTGGCCGATGGCGAAACCGAGCTCCATTCCATGCTCGAACGCCTGGAAGAGAATCGTGAGCTTTGCATGCGGGCGCTTTCCGGCGTGAGCGGGGTGACGCTGCCCAAGCCCGACGGCGCGTTCTACGTCTTCCCGAAGATTGACGGGCTCACTGACTCCTTCGCCTTCTGCAGAAGGTTGCTGGAAGAGACGCGGGTGGGGCTCGCGCCCGGTGTGGCGTTCGGCTCCGGCGGCGAAGGGTCGATCCGCATTTGCTACGCGGCGGAGCGGTCGATACTCGAACCGGCCATGGAGCGGCTGGTCAAGTTCCTGCGAAAGTAACGCCCCGCTAAAGTCTTCGGCCGTTCGCGCCGATGAGATTCGCATGAGGACCGTCCGTCTTCTTGCGCTCGCTCTGTGTTTTCCCGTCGCCGCCTCGGCGCAACGTGTGGGAGTTCCCACCACCGACCTCGACAAGGTCAGCGTGGATGAACTCTTCAGCGTGCAGGTGACCTCGGTCGACCGAAAAGCACAGCAACTCGCCAAATCCCCCGCCGCGGTCTTCGTGCTTACAGCCGCCGACATCCGCCGTTCCGGCGCCACGTGCATTCCGGAGGCGCTGCAACTGGTGCCCGGGCTCACCGTATTGCAGTTGGACGGCCGGTCGTGGACCGTGTCGATTCGCGGCGGCGCGCGCGAGTATGCCGACACGATCCTGGTGCTGATCGACGGGCGTTCCTTGTTCACGCCGCTGTTCTCGGGTGTCATCTGGGACACCATTCACGTTCCTATGACCGATATTGAGCAGATTGAAGTAGTGCGCGGGCCGGGGGCGGTGATGTGGGGGCCGAACGCGGTCGACGGCGTCATCAATATCATTACGAAGAGCGCGCGCGACACCAAGGGCGTCGCGCTGTCGTCTGCCGGCGGCACGGGATTGACCAATGCCACCGATTTCCGCTGGGGGACGGGTGGCGATCGGGCGGCATGGCGGACCTGGGCTCAATTCGAGGATCTCACTCCCGCCTACGGGTCGCCCGGATACTACAATCTGGCGGCGGTGGGGCCGTTTCGCGCGGCGTCGATCGGGAATCTGCATTCGGTGAGCGGCGCGGTTGGCTTTCGCGGAGATGGCCAGTTCAACGGCCGCGATCAATGGATGGTGGAGGGGAACATTTTCGCGACCGGCCGGAAAGATCCGCTCGCCGAACCGGTGCTCTTCCCGGTCGACGTCCCGCAGACTATGTCGCAAAGCAGCTACTTTGGCTGGAGTCTGCAGGGGAGCTGGATCCACGCCACGGCCGGGGGCGAAAACACCCTGCAATTCTCGGCCGACAGGACCGATCTGGATTATCCGTACATGGCGGCCGATCTTCACAATCTGATCGTGAACTATGAGTCGCGGCGTCAGACGGGGGATCGCAATGAAACTTATTGGGGCGTAGGACTGCAAGACTATTGGGACGGCACCACGGCCGGCCTGCAGTTCTCGTATAGGCCGCTCAAATCGACGTATCGCGATGTCGACATCGTGGGCCGCGACGAGTGGCAGTTCATCCCCGGCCGCCTGACGGGGTCGGCGGGTCTGCGCCTCGATTACAATTCGTACCACCAGTTGGAATACCAGCCGACGTTGCGCCTGATCTACACTCCTGCGTCCCGCCAGTCCGCCTGGCTGGCGGCCTCGCGCTCGGTGCGCGCGCCCAATCGGGTGGATCGCGATTTTGTCGGGCATCCCGCTGCGGAATTGGCGGACGGCTTTCCGATCGACCTGTGGATGTTCGGGTCGAATAACATGCGGTCGGAGGTGGAACGAAATGTGGAAGCGGGCTACCGGTTCCAATCGGGCCAACGCTGGTCGGTGGATGGCTCGGTGTATGCGAGCTTTTACGAACGCCTGCGCGCCATCGCCGGTTCGAACGTTCCCACACTAACTTTCTCCAACGGCGAACCGGTCCTGACCGCACCGGTCTATACCTGTAACTGTGGAGCCGGCCGTTCTTACGGCTTCGAAATCTGGGGTACGTGGCAGGTAAGCGACGGCTGGCGGCTGAGCCCTTCTTATTCCTATTTGAACGAGGCCCGATGGCTTCCGTCGTCGCCCACTCTGCAATATTTGTGGGACGGCACGCCGGTGGATCTTGCGCATCAAGGAGTACTGCGGTCGCAGCATGAGTTGGCGCGCCACTTGCAGCTCGATTTGACGGGGCGGGCACGGTCCAGGGATCAGGATCTCTACGGTATTCCAGGAGTCTTTCTGATGGATGCCCGGCTCGGTTGGACGCCCTGGCGCACGGGTGAATTCAGCCTGACGGTAAAGAATCTCGCCGGCCGCGAGGTGCTGGAAGGTTTCCCCGAACTGGAGACCGTCGCCATCCCGATTCGGCGCACCTTCATCGTCAGGTTCACCCAGCGTTTTTGAAAGCGGGAGGATGGGTTGAAATCTCGCTGCCATCTCGGACGTTTGGCCGTTGTTCCCCTCTTGTCTGCCTTGTGCTCTCTCGCCGTCCTCGGCGGCGTAGAAGCGGAAGACGAGTTGAAATCCGCCACGCTCCTGGCCTTTGTGCAAAACGCTCACTGGTCCGACCGGTTTGCCGCCGACACTCCACTCACGGTGGGCGTGATGGGCCGGCCGGCCTTCATCCGGCAGTTGCGCACCAGCGTCGAAGGCAAATCGGTTAACGGGCACCTCCTGCGGATCGTGGAGTGGAATGGCACAGCCGACCCGAACTGCTGCCAGGTGTTCTACTGCGCCACTGAAAAATCGGCGGAGATCAAACCGGTACTGCAGTCCTTCAACGCAGCGCACGTTCTGACGATCGGCGAATGGGACGGCTTTCTGGATGCCGGAGGGGCCGTCAACCTGTTTCTGACGGACGGCCACATGGCCTTCGAGGTGAACCTCCGTGCGCTGGACAAAGCTGGAGTAGAGATCAGTTCGCGCTTGTTGCGTTTCGGCCAGATTCGCGGCCGGACGAAAGGCAGGCCCTTGCCATGAGGCGCTACACCTCCCTTCGCTGGAAACTCACATGGTTGATCGCGGTCGGCAGCATGCTCACCGCCGGGATATCCGCGGCGGGCTTCACGTGGGTGAATCTGCATCATTTCCGGCTCCATACCAACTCCGAGGTATCGGCCATCGCCGCGGTGGTGGCCGATCAGGTAGCGCCCGCGATCACCCTCGAAGACCGTACCGCGGCATCGGAGATTCTACATTCGCTGGCCGCCGACGGTCTGGTAGAGAGCGCCGTCCTGTACGATTCGCAAGACCATTGCTTTGCCTGGTATTACCGCGGTGAAACCCGGGGCTGCGCCGCCAGGCCCTGCGACGGAAGCTCGCATCATGGCAATACCCTGCTGTTGTCGCGCCCCGTGAAGATGGCGGGCGATCGCCTGGGGACGCTGGTATTGGCGGCACGCGTCCCCGGTATGCTCGAGGTGCTGCGCCAGTACCTGGGATCTGCGGGACTCATCTTCCTGCTCAGCCTGGCGGTGGCGGCGATTGTGGCGATCATGCTGCAGACGCGCGTCTCACGGCCCGTTCTCGCAATTGCCGGAATTGCGCAGCGGATCGCCGAAACCCATCGCTTCGGCGATCGCGTGGCCGTCGCCTCGCGAGACGAACTCGGCGTCCTGGCAGACTCGTTCAATTGCATGCTGGAGGAAATCGAGAAGCGGGACGAGGTGTTGGTGAAACACCGGCGCCAACTGGAAGAAGAAGTCGAGGAACGCAATCGTGTAAATGCGGAACTGCTCGCCGCCAAGGAAAAGGCGGAAGACGCCGCGCTGCTGAAGACACAGTTCCTGGCCAACATGAGCCACGAGATCCGCACTCCCATGAATGGCGTCATCGGAATGATCAGCCTGGTATTGGGGCGCAGCAGCGATGCCGAAGATCGCGAACAGCTTTCAGTGGCGCAAACTGCGGCACGGTCGCTGGTCAAACTGCTCGACGAGATTCTGGATCTCTCCAAGATGGAGGCCGGGAAAATGACTCTGGAAACCATCGATTTCGACCTCCCGGCAATGGTGGAAGACGCGCTCCGCATCTTTCAGATCCCGATCCGCGACAAGAATTTGACGCTCCATTTCGGATGCCCCGGCGGATGTCAGCGATGGGTGCGCGGCGATCCCGTGCGCTTGCGCCAGGTGTTGATCAATCTGGTGGGCAACGCGGTTAAATTCACGGCGCAGGGCGGAGTCAACGTGGAGATTCGTCCTTTTCCCGGGGGCAGGGCGCGATTCTCCGTGGAAGATACCGGAATCGGTATTGTTGCCGGCAAGCGCGACGCCATCTTCGACGCCTTCACGCAGGCGGATGGCTCGCACACGCGGAAATTCGGCGGCTCCGGACTGGGCCTTACCATCACACGCCGATTGGTGGAACTGATGGGCGGCCAACTCCAGGTAGAGAGCGAACCGGGCCGTGGAAGCTGTTTCTTCTTCGATCTGCCGCTGCCGGCAGTAGCGGAGCCGGATTGTTCCGCCGCCCCGGTCGCCTCCGAGCCGCCCACGGCGCTCCCTCACCTTCGCGTACTGGTCGCCGAGGACAACGCCATCAACCAGAAGGTGATCGATTCCATGCTCCGCCGGCAGGGCTGGACCGTAATCATAGCCGCCAACGGACGACTGGCGTGTGAGGCTTTCGAACGCGAGCGCTTCGACCTCATCCTGATGGACGTTCAGATGCCCGAGATGGACGGCCTGGAGGCCACCCGATGGATTCGCCAGCGAGAGCGAGAGCACAACGCCGGTAACCCACCTTCCGCCGTAGTCGCCCTGACAGCCCACGCCAGCCAGGCGCAGCGCGATCAGTGTCTGGCGGCTGGTATGGATGGCGTCGTTACCAAACCCGTGAGCCTTCCCGTACTTCTGAACTGCATCGCCGAAGTGCTCGCCGCGCGCCCCGCCCGCGCGTAAGCGTCCATCCGGCCACTTTCGTGTAATCGCTTAACGGCCTCCCGTGGTATTTTGGGGCGATGCCCATCGAGAATCCGTTCCAAGATCCTTTGCGGTTTGAACGGCGCGTACCCGAGTGCACAGTGGTGATCTTCGGCGCCAACGGCGACCTCACCAAACGCAAACTGCTTCCGGCCCTCTATCGCCTGGCGTACGATCGCCGCCTCTCCGCCGGGTTCGCAGTGGTCGGCATCTCGCGCACTCCCATGAGCGATGACGCCTTCCGCGAAAAAATGCTGGAAGCCGTCAAACAGTTCTCCGAAGACACCAACTTCGATGCCGACGTGTGGAACGCCTTCGCCGCCGGGCTGCATTACGTCGCCGGCGATATCGGCGAGCAGGCCCTCTATGAGAATCTCGCGGCCAAACTGGCAGAGATCGAGAAGGAGCGGCACACCGGCGGGAACGTGCTCTTCTATCTTTCTACCCAGCCCAGCCAGTACGCGCGCGCCGCGCAGGGGCTTGGCGCCGCGGGCATCAGCAAGGGCAACGGCTGGCGCCGCCTGATCGTCGAGAAGCCTTTCGGCCACGACCTGGCCAGCGCGCGCGAATTGAGCGACCGCCTGCACGAGTCCTTCGATGAATCCGAGGTCTACCGCATCGACCATTACCTCGGCAAGGAAACCGTCCAGAACATGTTGGTACTGCGTTTCGGCAACGGCATTTTCGAGCCGCTCTGGAACCGCAATTACGTCGACCACGTGCAAATTACCGCAGCCGAACCTCTCGGAGTCGAAGCCCGCGCCGCCTTCTATGAATCGGCGGGCGCCCTCCGCGACATGGTCCAGAGCCACATGCTGCAGCTCACCTCACTCGTGGCCATGGAGGCTCCCGCGCGCTTCGATGCCACCTCGGTCCGCAACGAAAAAATCAAAGTGCTTCAATCCATCCGTCCCTTCACCGAGGAGACCGTCTGGAATTCGGTAGTGCGCGGGCAGTACGGCCCCGGAAACATCGACGGCAAGCCCGTTCCCGGTTATCGCCAGGAGCCCGG
>DATAUB010000034.1:0-192467 GCA_036268475.1 Bryobacteraceae bacterium
ACTTCATGCAAAACCTTCAGCCGATCCCGCTGTTCTTGGGTTAGCAACAACTGCTCCTGTTCTTGGGCCACCCTCCCAGGATCCACTCAACCGGAAGTTTCTACTTTGCCCATACAGGAACTTCTCACGTTGCCGCGACACATCTCGCTTCCCATCTCCCATGCGCCAAATTCGCTGTGATAGAATGCGAGGCGCTGAGAGGGGAAAAGAGGGGTCTGATATGGGCCGTCCAAGGTCGACGGAACTGGTGCTTCCACGTCTCGATGCGAATGGCAACGGAAATGGCGTGCCGCTCCATGAGCCCGAACGGGAATCCGTACGCACCCAGCTTGAGAGCATTCTGGCCAGCAGCGTCTTCCGCAACAGCCGCCGTTATTCCAGCCTTCTGCGCTACGTGGTGGAGGAAACCCTCGACGGCAAGGCGGAATTCCTCAAAGAGCGGACCATCGGGGTCGACGTCTTCGGCCGCGCCTCCGACTATGACACCAATACCGACCACGTAGTGCGCAGCGTCGCCGGCGACGTCCGCCGCCGTCTGGCGCAATATTACATGGAAAACGGCCGCGACGCCGAACTGCGCATCGACATGCAGTTGGGCTCTTACATTCCGCAATTTCGCTTTCCCGAACGGCGCTTCGCGTCCGGTCCGGCCATCGACGCGCCGGAGACGCCGCAATTCGAAGCCGCGCCCGTGATTTCCGGCCGCCCCAAGCGCCGCTGGTATTGGCTGGCCATCGCTGTCATGGCGGCCGCCGTACTCTTGTCCATCGGCATGGTCCGCCTCGCCGGACCCCGCACCGCGCTGCAGCGCTTCTGGTATCCCGTTTTCTCTTCGTCGAGCCCCGTCCTCATCTCTTTCGGCGGTGGCGGATCGGCCCCCGCTCCCGCCAACGACGTCTCCGTGGGCGAATACGAGCACCTCCCGTTCCGCCGCATGAATGTCTCCGACGCCTTGGCCCTGGCCGACTTGACCGGCCTCCTGCAATCCGGCGAGAAGCCCTATCGCATCGTCAACCGCGCCGGCGCAACTTCCTTTAAGGATCTGCAATCGGGCCCCTTCGTTTTGATCGGCGCCATGAACAACGAGTGGACCCTGCGCCTCACCAGCGGCGAACGTTTCAGCTTCGAACGCATCCCCAACGGCGCCCGCATTGTCGACCGCCAGAATCCCTCCAACAACGCCTGGTCCGTCGATCGCACCACGCCGATTTCGCAGTTCAATCGCGACTACGCGATCGTCTCCCGGGTGCGCGATCCGCGCTCCGAGCAGACCGCCGTCATCATCGCCGGCATCGGCAGTTGGGGCACGCTGGCGGCTGGCGAATTCGTCGCCAAAGAGGAACACCTCCGCAAACTCGACGCCCTCGCCCCCGCCCATTGGGAGAGAAAGAACGTCCAGGTGGTCATCTCCACAGACGTAATCCACGCCAGTTCCGGTCCGCCCAAAGTGCTCGCCGTCTACTTCTGGTAGACTCGCTTTTCTCTTTTCCTATCAATCGCTTGCCGGGCGTACCGGACCGTCACGGACCTCACCCCGGGCGCGCATCGCACCTTGTCTGGACTCACCCCCGAGAGTATCCTGAACGGGCAGTGGGTTATGCCTCGCACAAAAGGCGGGGGCATTCGATCGGGGAGGGACCATGACGCAGCGATCGCTATTTACCGCAGTGGCAGTGGTGGGCTGTTTCTGCGCCCCCGCACTGCTGGGGCAGGATACCGTCCCCATCGGCCGGGGGCAGGGTGGACGTGCCGGGCGCGGCGGACGCGGCGGCGCCGCCGGCAACTTTCCGCAACAAACCCGCCAGTTGGCGTCCCCCGATGTGATCGCGCGCGGCAAGGCAGTCTACGGCGTCAACTGCACAGCCTGCCACGGCAGCGATCTGCGTGGCGGCGACCAGGGCGGTCCCAGCCTGCTGCGTTCCCTGGTGGCGCTGAGCGACCAGCACGGCGAACTCGTATCCCCCATCATCCACGGATCGCGCCAGGACAAAGGTATGCCGGCGTTTAACCTTTCGGAAGAGGATTCCGTCGCCGTCGCCGAGTACATCCATAGTGTGCTCGCGCAGGTGGGCCGCCAGGCTCGCCCGCCGGGGAGTCCCGACCTGGCGGAGATCAATATTCTGGTGGGCAACGTGGCCGCCGGCGCCAGTTTCTTTAAATCGAACTGCGCGAGCTGTCACTCCGCCGATGGCGATCTGCATGGCATCGCCGGCAAGTTCGAAGACCCCAGGGAGTTGCAGAATACCTGGGTATCGGGTGGCGGTGGTGGGGGCCGCGGCGCCCGCGGAGGCCAGGGCGGTGACCGCGAAACCGTCAGCGTCACGTTATCTAACGGGGAAAAATTCGAGGGCCGCCTGGTCCACAAAGACGACTTCCTGGTGACCTTGCTTACCGCCGATGGAACGCGCCGCTCCTTCACCCGCAACGGCGACATTCCGCGCGTTGTGGTTCACGATCCCAATGAGGCGCACAAGAAACTCGCCATGACCCTCAATGACAAGAGCATGCATGACGTCACGGCCTATCTGGCCACCCTCAAGTAAATCGCGAGGCAACCTTCATGAAGAGACTTCTGCATTTCTCTACGATTCTGATTCTGGTGGCGCCGCTGTTCGCGCAAGGCGGCCTCGATCCCAGCGAGATTCTCAAACCGCTCGGCGATCAGTGGCCCATCTTCGCGGGCGACTATACCGGAAAGCGATATAGCTCCCTCAAGGCTATCGATCAAAATACCGTCAAGCACCTGAGTCTCGCCTGGGTTACGCGCTTTACGGCCGGCTCCGGTCCCAATGGCACTGCGGCCGGCGGTGGTGGCGGCGGCTTCGGCGGACGCGGCGGCGGTCAGACCGCGCCCACCATCGTGGCCGGCTTCGGCAAGGGCGACCTCAACGCCGGCGGGCCGGCCCGTCTCGGGGGCGGAATCCTCATGGTGGACGGCATCCTCTACATGTCGTCGCCCGATAACGCATGGGCAGCGGATGCGCGCGACGGCACCGTCCTCTGGCATTATTATTGGAAGACCCGCGGCGGCACCCACACCGGCAATCGCGGCATGGCCATGTGGCACAATAATCTCTATCTCGAAGTGCATGACGATTATCTGATCTGCCTCGACGCCAAAACCGGCCACGAGAAGTGGAAGAAGGAGATTTCCAGCTTCGACGAACAGTACTTCTCATCGGTGGCCCCCATGGTGATCGGCAATCACGTGCTGGCCGGCACCGGCAACGATATGGATGCCCCCGGCTTCCTGCAATCTTTCGATCCCGAGACCGGCGAGCGCCAGTGGATCTCTTACACCGTCCCCATGAACCCCGGCGACCCCGGCCTGGACACCTGGGCCAGCCTGGATGCCGCCCGTCACGGCGGCGGCCAGGCGTGGATGCCCGGCCCCTACGATCCCGAAACGCATCTCTACATCTTCGGCACCGGCAATCCCACGCCCGCTTACACCACCGGCCGCGGCGACGGCGACAATCTCTACACCTGCTCCATCGTCGCCGTCAATGTCGATACCGGCAAAATGGCCTGGCACTATCAGACTTCGCCGCACGATACGCACGACTGGGACGCCACCGAGACGCCCATCATGATCGACGCGCCCTTCAACGGTAAAATGCGTAAGATGGTGCTCACCGCCCAGCGCAACGGCTACTTCTTCACCCTCGATCGGGTGACCGGCGAGCATCTGATCACCGGCAAAATGGGGCTGGTGAACAATTGGGCTTCCGGCCTGGACGACAAGGGCAGGCCCAAGCGCGATCCCGGTAAAGACGCCACTATCGCCGGCTCGCTGGTGAACGGCGATGTCACCAACTATCCGCCCGCCGCCTACTCTCCAGATACCGGTCTTTTCTATGTGCATGAGCAAAATTCGCTGCGCATCAGCTACCTCATCGATCCCGATCCGCGCGGCTCCATGGGGCTCGGCGGCACTAGCGGAGGCGGCAATATTTCTTACGGCTCTTACGTCGACGCCATCGATTACCGCACCGGCAAGGTAGTGTGGCGCCACGAAATCGCCGGCACCGGCGGCTTCCTCACCACCGCCGGCAAATTGCTGTTCGGCGGCGATGGCGACAATTTCGTCGCCTGGAATCCCGCCGATGGCAAACCCATCTGGCACGCTCATATCGGCGCCGCCGCCAACGCTCCTGAGACCTTCATGCTCGATGGACACCAGTACGTGCTCGCCACCGGTGGCGACCAGGTATACGCGTTCGTGCTGAACTGACATGCGGCCGGCGCCAGCCCTTGCCATCGTGGCCTCGCTCCTGCTCGCTGCCTTCGGCTGTTCCACCAGCGCCCCCAAAAAGGCCGCCGAATCGAAGCAGGAACCGGCGCCGCAGTTTTTCCATGTCGATCCCGCGGCCGCCGGCGTGCTGCATGGCGCTGTCCGCTACACCGGCCGCAAACCCGCAGCCAAGACTATCGATATGAGCAGCGATCCCGCCTGCGTGGAAGCGCACCGGGGCAGGGCAGTTGACGAGTCCCTCATGATCAACTCCAACGGCACCCTCGCCAACGTCTTCGTCTATATTAAGGAGGGACTCGAAGGCAAACAGTTCGAAGTGCCCGCAACCCCGGTGCATTTCGATCAGCACGGCTGTTGGTTCCAGCCCAGAGTATTAGGAATTCAAGCCGGCCAGGTGCTCAGCATCGCCAATTCCGATCCGGTCACGCACAACATCCATCCGCTCGCCCAGGTCAACCGCGAATGGAATCACAGCCAGGGTCCGGGAGACGATCCCATCGCGCGGAAATTCCTCCGGCCGGAAGTCATGATCCCGGTGAAATGCAACATCCATAGCTGGATGCGCGCCTATATCGGGGTCGTGTCCAATCCCTATTTCGCGGTCACCGGAAAGGACGGCAGTTTCACCCTGCCCAACGTGCCGCCCGGTGATTACGTGATCGAATTCTGGCAGGAGAAGTTGGGAACCGAGGACCGCAAGGTGACCGTCCCGCCGAAGGGCGATGTCGACGCCGGCGTCGTCTTCAAAGGAGAATAATCGTGTTCAAACTGTCCAGCACAATCGTCCTGGCCGCCGGCCTCGCCGCCTTCGGGAGCGGCTGCTCCCAACCCGCGCCCGCCCCATCCAGCCAAACCAAAGCGCCCGAATCCACCGCGCCCCGCCTCTTCGTCACCAACGAAGTCTCCGGCGACATGACCGTCATCGATTCCGGTACCTTCAGCGTGATCGCCACCGTTCCTCTCGGCAAGCGCCCGCGCGGCATCCACGCCAGCCCCGACCGCAAGACTATCTACGTGGCGCTCAGCGGATCGCCCATCGCCGGCCCCGGCGTCGATGAGAGCACCCTCCCGCCTCCCGACCATACCGCCGACGGAATCGGCGTCTTCGATATCGCCCAGAACAAGGTGGTCCGCATCATTAAGGGCGGCTCCGATCCCGAAAATTTCGACGTCAGCAAAGATGGCACGCAGTTGTACATCTCCAACGAGGACGATTCCGCCGTGAGTGTGGTCGACATCGCCTCCGGCACGGTGGTGAAATCGGCGAAAGTCGGCGCGCAGCCGGAAGGCGTGAAAGTAACTCCCGACGGCAAACATGTCTATGTGACTTCCGAGGAAGCCGGCACAATTTCGGTCCTCGATCCCGAAGCCGGCAAGATCGTCAAGACCTTCAAAGTGGGACATCGCCCGCGCTCGGTCGCCTTTCTGCCGGATGGCAGCCGGGCATACGTCAACGCCGAAAACGACGGCACGGTAGTGGTGGTCGACGCAGTGAAAGAGAAGATGCTGGAAGCCATCCCCCTGGGCAAGCCCGGACTCGTCAAGCCCATGGCCGTCCTGCTCTCCCCCGATGCCAGCAAGCTCTTCGTCAGCACCGGCCGCGGCCACCAGGTCTTCACCATCGATACCGCCACCAACAAGCCGGTTGGGTCGGTGGAAGTGGGCGCGCGCCCCTGGGGCATCGCCCTCTCGCCCGACGGCAAGACACTCTATTCCGCCAACGGCCCGTCCAACGACATCTCCGTCGTCGACGTGGCAACCAACGCGGTAGTGCGAAAAGTGAAGGCCGGACAAAGTCCGTGGGGCGTGATCGCGCTGGAGCGTTGAGCGCCGGGCATCTCTAAGGCACTCGCGCGCGCAAGCCGCTCAGGTATGCCGGCCGCGGCAGGAATCCATCGCTTGCGTCCGTCTTCTTGTCTTTTCCCCACGTCCAGTACATCCCCACGTAAGCGTAATTCTCTGTTTGCCCCACCACTGAGTGGCCATAGCAAAACAGAAACTGCTCGCCGGGATGACTCTTGAAGTGATAGTAGCCGCCGATATCAATCATGGTGGACGCCTCGGTCTGCGGCGCCGCGGGCCCTTCGCTGCCGTGCGAAAACACCTCGCCGCCAATCTCCAGCCGCTTACCGAACGCATATTTCAGCAGGAACCCGCCGTACGGAAAATTGCGGTAGCCGGTCTGCGGCACCACCTGGTATCCCGCGCCGCCATCCAGCAGCCAGTGCGCGATATTCTTTTGCAGCCAGAGCGGCAACTTATACCAGACCTTTCCCACTCCCAGTCCTCTGTCGGCGCTTCCCGTCGGCATCTCGAACATCGTGAAGGAGCCGATCTGCGGGATGTATTTCGTCTCCTGAAAGAACGCGATTTTCGCGCCCAGTTCCGCATCGGCCAACCCGAAAGCGTCGGGGCCCTGGCCCGAGGGAGCGTAGATCGCGTTGTTTAAGGGAGCTGCTACACCAAACGGCAGGATGGCGTGAAGCTGCACCCTCGGAATCGCCCCCCAGTTGAACTCGAAGGCCGGTCCCACCGAGTCGAGTTCCACCCGCGTGCCGTCCATCGCGCCGAAAACGTAGAACTCGTAATGATGCAGATCCACCGGCACCGGGTCGTCGATCTGGAACGGCGGCCCCTGAGCCCACAATCGCGCGGCACTTAGGACCACGATCGGGAGAAGACGCAGATGACGCAAGATCATGCACCCTTCATGCGGTGCCTCGTTCCATCGGGCGCCGCGCCAGACATCGCTAATAGTATCGCCTGTCTCTGCGTCCCGCGCCGGCGTCCCACTCGGCCGGAGCTTTTATGGCCGGCGTCCTGGCAGCCTGGGGCAGTCCGCTTGCCCCGCGTCCGCGCTTTCCTGGCCCGGCCTGAATCTTCCGGCACCGGAAATCATTAATATAAGGAGAGTGCCGAAACTGCCCGCAACTCTGCGAGCCCTGCAATATCGCAATTTTCAACTCTTTTTTTCGGGCCAGCTCATCTCCCTGATAGGGACGTGGATGCAGAATCTCGCCCAGCCCTGGCTGGTCTACCGCATCAGCGGCTCCATGGTCCTGCTTGGCGGCATCACGTTCTCCAGCCAGATTCCCATCTTCATTTTCTCGCCCCTTGGCGGCATTGTGGCCGACCGCTACAGCCGCCATCGCGTGGTCATCGCCACCCAGACGCTCTCCATGCTGCTGGCCCTCGTTCTGGCTGCGCTCACTCTCAGCAACCGCGTGCAGATCTGGCATATTTTCGTGCTCTCCGCGCTGCTCGGCGCCGTGAATGCCTTCGACATTCCCGCGCGCCAGGCCTTCATCGTGGAGATGGTGGGGAAGGCCGACCTGATGAACGCCATCGCGCTCAATTCTTCCATGTTCAATGCCTCGCGCGTGGTTGGTCCGGCGATCGCCGGCATTCTGGTGGCGGCCATCGGCGAAGGCTGGTGCTTCTTCGCCAACGGCGTCAGCTATATCGCCGTTTTGGTGGGCCTGCTGATGATGCGCGTCGCGCCGCGTGCGCGCCTGGTGAGTCAGGCATCGCCGCTCGCCAACATCGCCGAAGGTTTTCGCTTTGTGTTTCGCAGTCGGGCGATTCACTCGCTCCTGGTTTTGTTGGGCATCGTCAGCGTCACCGGTATGCCCTACCAGGTGCTGATGCCGGTGTTTGCCGACCGCATCGTTCACGGTGGCGCCCAAACCCTCGGCTGGCTCACCGGCAGTGCCGGCATGGGCGCGCTGCTCGCCGCTTTGCTGCTTGCCAGCCGCGAAACGCTCAAAGGCCTCAGCCTCTGGGTGGCCATCGCGACAGCAGCCTTCGGCGCCGGCCTCATCGTGTTCGCGATCTCGCACACGCTCCTCTTCTCCAGCCTGATCTCGGTCCCCGTGGGCTTCGCCCTCATGTTGCAGATGGGCTCCACCAACACGCTTATTCAGAGCATGGTGCCCGACGAATTGCGCGGCCGCCTGATGGGCGTGTATTCCATGGTGCTGATGGGGCTCGCGCCCATCGGCGGCCTGGCGGCCGGTCTGGTGGCCGACCGCATCGGTGCGCCCTGGACGGTCGCTATCGGCGGCGCCATCTGCCTTGTCGCCTCGGCGGTATTCTGGACCCAGCTCGAAGGCATTCGCGTGCACATGCGCCGCATGCTCGCCGACCGGCGCGAATCGGCGTCTTAAGCTTCCGTAACCGGATAGTGTGCGGCCGCATCCAATCGGTTAGAGGGTTGCTAAATGAAAATCACGCCGTACCTACTAACCGCACTATCAGGGCTGGCCCTCGTAGCCGCCGTGCCGGCAGGGGCCGCTTCATTGCCCGATATTGCAGGGTCGCCGCAAATGGTAGTAACAGTGCTGCCAGGTACCAATGGCAGCCGTCCGGATATCCTCGCGCCCGGAGATATCAACGTTTTACTCGACAAAGCCCCCGCTCAGGTAATCCGCTCGCAGCGGCTTATAGGGGACTTAGCGGACATGCAACTCTTCGTTCTTTTGGATGATTCCTCACGTTCCGCCAGCCTCAGCACACACATCAAGGAACTGAAACAGTTCTTCGATTCGCTGCCCGCCACCACGCAGGTAGCTGTCGGCTACATGCGCAACGGCACCTTTTCGCTCGCGCAGAATTTCACCGCCGATCGTGCCAAGGCCAACGCCGCATTGCGCTTGCCCATGGCGATGCCCGGCAGCAATGCCAGCCCCTATTTCTGCCTCTCCGAAGCAGTAAAGCACTGGCCGTCAACCGAGCCCACCAACCGCCGCGCCGTCCTCATGCTGACCGACGGTGTGGACCGCTATAATGCCGGCGGCGATCTGCAGGACCCCTATATGGATGCTGCCATTCACGACGCGGTGAAGCGCGGTGTCATGGTCTACTCCATCTATCTGAGCGGCGCCGGTTACTATGGCCGCGCCGGCCGTCCGTTAGTCTACGGGCAGTCGCACCTCATCGAAGTAGGCGAGCAAACCGGCGGATATGCGTACTTTGAGGACTTCCGCGATCCGGTAACCGTTACTCCGTTCCTCAACGATCTCCGCGATCGCCTTGCCAACCAATACCAACTTACTCTCGGCGCGACAAACGGCAAGGGTATCTTAGCCGCCAAGTTACGTCCTGAGTCAAAGGGAGTAAAAGTAGTAGGCCCCACTCGCGTCTTCGTGCCGTAACGATGCTGCGGCCACCCGTGCCCCCGCTTGCGAGCCGCCAGCCTGACTAACGCGCCTCGCACCTCACGGCATACCCGTGACCGCGATTCCGGCCCACCTTACCGATGCGATGCTATAAGCCCCGGGACCACCGCCCAGCCCAGCGCCAGCACCATCGCCGCCACCACCATCCATCCCTGAATCGCGAGCCCCGCATTCACGCTGCCGAAGAGTTCAGCAAGCGCTGGGTAGACGGCCATCGCGGCCAGCACCAGCACATAGGCCAGGTAATTCCGGCGCGCGAAGTACACGCAGAAGATCGCCGCGCAAACTACCAGCGCCAGCGCCGGGGCATAAGCGATGGCGAACTCGCCGGCCGTCCGTATATCGCCCGGCACCATCGCACAAGCGGCCAGCAGCACCAGCGCCGCCAGCATCCACCGCTTCGAGATCATACGCACCGCCAGTACGCCGAGCGCCAGCATCGCGGTCCGCACGAAGATCGACCGCGCCACGTCCGCGATGGCGGTGAACGCCGGCCACGGCGTCCCCACCAGCGTCGGCTCTTCCACCCCCACGAACGCCAGCGCGTGGAAGCGGTCCACCAAAATCGCGCCGAATTGATGGCACATCATCCACAACCCGGCCGCTAATAGGAGAAGCGTGAGCGCATCGAAAGCGAAGACCCGCCGCGCCGCCGAAAAGGCCGCGGTGCTTTCCGGGAAGAACGACAACACCAGCGCCACCGCCGCTCCGTAGATCGCAAACGCGAACAGCACCTGAATCGCGATCACTACCGCGGAAGTAACGGTGAACGTCTCGAGGGGAATCGAAGTCTGGTAACTGCGGTAGAGAAAGATGTGGAACGATAGCGCCTCCACCACCGCCGCCAACACGGTCGGGATGGCCGCAACCTGCAACGCGCGCCGCCACGGCACCAGCCCCTTGCGCACCTGGCCGATCAGCAGCCAAAGCCCGAACACGATTGCGCCCGCGGTCACCATAATCCGTATGATTGACACCGAGAGCGAGATGAAATTCTGCCGGTCGCGGCTCCGCTCGAACGCCTCGGGAATCTTCCAATACTCGCGCATTCCGGACACGCGGTCGCCGTCCACCGAGACCTCCACGCGGTAATGCGCCTCGTCCACGTTGCGCGCATCTCCCGCCCGCGCTTCCCAAGCCAGCGTATAGTCACGGCGCGCCTTGCGTTTCTCCGCAACGCTCACTTTCAGATCCATGTTCGCCACGTCGTAGCCCTGGGCCTCGGCGAACGAGGCGGCAATCGGCCGCGCGGCATCGGGCGTGATGTCGGCGCCCGGGCTGTCGTCGGCCATCTGGTGGTCGAAGCCCATCACCTTCCCGCTCTCGGGATTCACCGTGACCAGGAACTCGTCCTTGTCCAGCGATTTGAAATATCGCGTGGCCCAATATTGCACCGGGCGATTCTGTTCGAACAGTTTGGAGGCGCCGCTTACGGTTCGCCGCTCAAGGAAATACTTCGCCGCCAGGCCGTCGTCGCCGCCGGTGTGCGTTTCGGGGTACGTGACCTGACGATAGCCCGCCGGGTCCATGCCCAGCGAACGCACAAAGCGGTCGGCAGGTGCGCGCGCCTGGTCTGCCGTCAGCTTATAAGATGGCGATTCGCCGAAGTGCGTCGTGGGGATAAACACGGTGGCGAGCCCGATGGCGAACACTGCCAACGCCACCACGCGCATACGCCCGCTGAGAGGCCAGTAGTGCAACGCGCCCACCGGAGCCTGCTCGACCGCCGGAGGCGCAGGCGCCGGGGCGGGCTCGTCTCCGTTCAGCAGCCCGGTGGTCGGCTCGAATCCGCCGTGCCGCCAGTACGCCACCAGTGCGATCAGGATGGGCGCCACGAAGATTCCCGCGCTGGCCGCGCCGGAGAGCTTGAAGTACAAACTATGCGAGCGCAGCAGCAGCAGCGCGCTGTACATGGCATCCACCGAATAGTGCCAGATGAGCGTTGGCAGAATTCCCCAGCGCAGCATGATGAGACCCAGCGCCACCCCTCCGATACCTACTTCCAACCCGCGAATGAAGAACGGTTGGTTGGGATAGCCCGCGTGTCCGAAGCCCCACGTGAAACCCGCCACTACGATGGCCGCCGGCATCCAGCGCAGCAGTTTGCGCAGGAACGGAATGGAGAACATGCGGAACATGAACTCTTCCGATACTGCCGGCAGATAGCCTCCCACCAGCACGTACGCCCACGGGAATTTAGTATTGAGAAGATCGCTGTACGGCACGTCGGCGGGCGACCATGCTCCCAGTTTGTTCGCCACAATGTAAAAGATGGTCTGGTACGCCAGGAAAATAGCGCACAGCGTGACCCCCAGAATGGCGCCCAGAAAAAATTTTCGGGTGCGCAAGCCGCGGCGGCTGAACAGACTGCCCAGCGACACCTGCGCGGGGAACGCCTCGCGGTAAAGCGCCTCGGCGCCGGCCGCGATCACGAATAGCGCGCCTCCCCAGGCCAGCGCCTCCAACAGCATCTGCACCAGATTCTGGATCACGAAGCTCGAGTAGGCGTCAGTGGTGGGATAGCCGTATTCGGCAAGCGGAAATTGATTCAGGCTCGAAAGGAACGAGAGCACCATCCCGATCACGCCCACAATGGCGGCCCGCCGCCACCGGATATCCTGCCGGCGGACGCGGCCGGCGATCACGCCGATGAGCGCGATCATCAATGCGACCAACGCCAGCGTATCGATGGTCTGCGCTTCGTTGTTCTTGGAGCGCAGACGTTCATAATCGCGCGACCACTGGTCGGGTACCTTCACGTACTCGCGGTATTCGCCGACCTCGTTGCCCAGCAACGTGACCGTGACCCGATATGTGCCGTCATGAATATCGAAGTCGCGCTCCTTCCAGGTGAAGGTGCGGTCGGTGCGGTGCGGCCGCGCCACGCTGCTCGACTCCACGAATTCGAGCGATGCCGGGTCGCGATGTGCACGGGTGCGCAGATACGTCTCGGCCAGCGTGCGCGCTTCGTCGGTGGAGATGTCGGGGCTTGAGGCGTCTTCGGCGATCTCGTGATCGAACCCCACCACTTCGCCGGTGGGCGTCACGTCGGCGCGGAACTCTTCTTTCTGCTGCGGGCGGAACCACCGGAAAGCCCAGCGCCACAAGTGGACGCGCGTACCCATGAGCCGGTTGGCCCGTTCCAGGCCGGCTTCCCGCTCGAGAAACGTCTTGGCGTCATCGTCGTAGGTGAAGCTTGAGGCGTCGCGATAGCCGGCGAGGTGATATCCCTGCGATTGCAGGAATTGCCGTGCGATCGGCTCGGCGTCGTCGCGGCTGACGCGAAAGTCGATGGACGCCTCCGGGAATGCGCGATAGAAATTGCCGGCGGTGAACCAGATGCATCCCCCCAGCAGGGCGAGGCAGATGACGATGAATCGGTAATCGGCCGAAGCGAGGCGCTCTTTCACGTTCGCGATTCCTTGGCCGCCCAGTGGAGGCCGATGCCACCTAAAATGTACCGGTTTGCGCTGACCTTCAGATAACCATTCTGCCGCAACAGTGTCGACAATTCATCTATGGATACGAAACTTCGTAGAGAGTCGGGAATGTAAGTGTAGGTTCGCGGGCGGCCGTGTAGGAGAAGCCCCCAGAAGCCGCCCTGTGCGTACAGGTATCCCAGGTAAAGACTACGAAAAATGCGATTGGCGGGGAGAAAAAAGTCCAGAGTGACCAGCAATCCACCGGGGCGCGTCACTCGTTCGATTTCGACCAGTGCCCGCCGTAGATCGGGGAAGTTCCGCAGTCCGTACCCGATGAAGACGCAATCGAAGCACTGGTCGGGGAAGGGAAGCGCACCGGCATCGGCACAGGCGGCCCGTTCCACGCCGCTCTGCTTCGCGAGCACCAGCATGCGCTCGGTGAGATCCACCGCGACGGGGCGGGCGCCGGGATCGTGCCGCAACACCAGCTTCGAAAAATCTCCGGTGCCGGACGCCAGATCGAGGATGACGGGAGATGACGGAAGTGCGGCACGGGATACACCGATGCGCTTCCAGTGCCGGTCCATGCCGTAAGAAAATGCGCGGGTGATAAAGTCGTAGCGCGGAGCAATCGTCGAAAACATGCTCCGCATCAGGCGGGAACTTTGCTGTTCGGGGGGCTTGGGCACGATACGGATTTTAGTATAGACTGCGATCCGTTCGCGCGGATATGTTCCAAGCCCCCGCGATCTTTCTTATCGTCTGGTCGAGCGGGCGTTCGCTACTCGCGGCATTTCGGCGATTGCCGACGCCTGGGCGACCATTGGCGGCGGCACGATGGAGTGATCCACCATCTGCAGCATCGCGGTGGTCGACAGATCTTCCGCGTCCTTGAAGAAGATCAGTTTGCCCGCCTCAGCGTCCAGGTCCACGCGGACCAGGTCTCCACCGCGCACCTGGCTACTCGCCATCAGATTCGAAAGCGGATGGACCAAGTGCCGGTCGATGGCCCGTTTCAAGTGGCGTGCGCCGTACTTGAGGTCGGTGCCCTCGGTGAGTAGAAATTCCCGCGCCGAGTCCGCCACCGAAATGACGAACGGCAGCACATGCGCCGAGCTGAATACGCGCTGCTGCACCACGTTGAGCTCGAGAGCCAAAATGCGGCGCAGCGCCTCGCTACCCAGGGGCTGGAACACCACCACCTGATCGATACGATTGATGAATTCGGGCGTGAACTTACGGCGCGCCGCTTCCATGCCGGCGCCCGCGGCCTTCTCCGTCAACTCCGCGTCCACTTCGCCGGCGGCTCGTCGGCGTTCCACTTCGCTGGCCGCAAACCCTAGATTCGGCCGTAGAATAGAGGCCATCTCGGACGCGCCCAGATTGCTGGTCATGAAGATCATGGCCCGCGAGAAGTCCACGCGGCGATTGTCTCCCAGTGTCAGCGTGGCCTTATCCAGAATGCCCAGCAGCAGGTTCCACAGCGCATCGCTGGCCTTTTCGATTTCGTCGAAGAGCACAAAACTCAGCTTCACCTTGTCGGTGTGGAACTGGTTCAGCACTTCCTGACTGAGTAAAGGATGCGTTTCGCGATGCCCCAGATATCCGGGAGGCGAACCGATGAGCTTGGCGATTTCATGCGAATGCTGGAACTCCGCGCAGTCGATCTTAATCACTGCGTGTGCATCGCCCACCAAACTCTCTGCGAGTGCTTCCACCGTGCGGGTCTTTCCCGACCCGGTAGGCCCCAGAAAAAGCAAATTGCTTACCGGACGGCCCGGACTCGACATGCCCGACAGATGCGTCTGGTACACGTCTATGATTTGCTGGATCGCTTGATCTTGACCAACGATTCTTTTGCGCAGGTCCGATTCCAGCGTTTCCGCTTCCGTTCCCGTTTGTGTCGGATCTAATATGCGATTGAGCAGCGCCATTTGCGGCCTCCGATCCCTTCCACTTACTCAGATGTGCACGTGGAATGCCAAGGTACAAAAGCACTGGTAAATTCCTGTAAATCCCCTACTTCTTGGGTTTCGAAGGCCGCATTTGGACCTCGCTCACCATGGTGCGGGCGGGCATGCGGAGTACTGTCGCCACCACCTCGGCGACATCCTGGGGCGCCACCTTCCAACTGGAATCGGCCGCACCTTTGGTGGCGGAATGGCCGCTGAATTCGGTGTCCACACTGCCCGGCATGACCGAGCAAACCCGCACGTTATCATAACGATGGTCCAGCATTAGCGCTTCGCTGAAACCGTTGAGCCCGAACTTGGAAGCGTTGTATCCGGCGCCCCCGCTGAACGGATTGCGGGCGGCCAGGCTGGAGATGTTAACGATGAAGCCCCCGCCGCGCGGGCCGAAGCGGGCTAGGGCTGCATGCGCGCAATAAAATGCACCGTTCAGGTTGAGATCGATATTCCGCCTCCAGTCGTCGACAGTCATTTCGCCAACCTTGCGAAACACGCCTTCCCCGGCGTTGTTTACCAGTATGTCGAGCCCGCCGAACTGTTGGTCCACAGCGGAAAAGAGGTGTTCTACCTGTGCCGGTTGGGTGATATCGGCTGCGACGCCGAAGATCGCGCCCGGCCGGTTCATTTCAGCCACCGCGCGGTTCACTGTGGCCTCGCTGCGGCCGCAGATCGCGACCCGGCAGTTCTCTGCCAGTAACCGCTCGGCAATCGCGCGTCCGATGCCGCGTGTTCCGCCCGTGACGATGGCGACTTTGCCCTCGAGAGTTTCCATGCTTCCAGTGTAGGTGTACCGTTCTGGAGCATGTGCTCCGAAATGAACCGTCACGCGGCTTGGCGACACGAGTTCGTCGGCAGCGGCACTTTCCCGTCGGGCCTGGGCAGGATCCTAAGGGCTGAAAGAAGCCAGTCGAGGCCCATGACCGCTGCCCCAAAAGCATCGACCTGCGCCTTGCCTGGGGAGATCTCTTCCACGAGAGCGACGTGGCGAAAAGAATTGGAAGTACCTGAGGCGGATGGTGGAGTTTGGGTGGAAGCCAACGAGGAAGGAGCACCGCAAGGCTGGCCGTACGGCGCCACTGATCGAATACGCGGAGAAGAACCGGCCGTCGGACTGGCTGTTCCAGACGAAGCCTAGAGCGGAGCCACCCTGGCGCTACCGCCTTCTTCCCGCGAATCGACTAAAACGTTTTCACCGATCTTTCGCCGCGCTCCAGCGTGGTGGCGACTGCGCGATGGCGCCGATTCGACCACGCGAGCAGTGAACTGAGCGCCAGAAATAGTGTCACGGAGAATAATGTCTGCGATGCCGGGGCCATGTGTTTCTCTCCTCCCTCCTATTGAACCCGAATGCCATCCGATTCCAGAAGAGTCTCCGGTACTGGTAAAGTACTGGCTAACTGGCCGATAGTTAACCGGGATACGACTGTACCACCGGCGCTGCGGAACATACCGTCACTGCATATAATAGGTTCGGGTAAGCAGGTGAAGTCGCCTCCCACTATCGCCGGACTCCGGACCGTCCACGCGGCCGCTATTACTCCGCGCGGCAAAAGCGGCGACCTCAATTTCGGCGCGCTCTTCGAGCTCATCGACTACCTTTCCGCGGCGCGCATGGGCGGCATCGCGCTCTTCACCCGCTGGGGCGAGTATCCCGCGCTGTCTGTGGAGGAACGCGCGCGCGTTACTTACCTCGCCGTCAAGCGCAGCCGCGTTCCGGTGCTCGCCGGAGTAGGCAGCGCTACCTTCGATCATTCGCTCGAACTGGCGCGCGAGGCGCGATCCGCCGGCGTGTCCGCCATCCTGCTGCCGCCGCCCCACTTTTACCTCTGCGATGAGGACGACGTCTGCGAGTTCTTCACGCAGTTCGCCGTGCAGCTTGGATCCGCTCCGCCCATCGTCATCACCGGATCGCTGACGCCTGAGACGGCCTGCCGCCTGCTGGAATCCGGCCGCTTCGGCGGCATCGTGGAGGATGGCGGGGATTCCGCCGTCGATCATCTGCGCGCCGCCGCGATCGACAGTGCGGTGCTGGCCGGCGACGATCGCGCCCTTGTGCCGGCGCGCCGCGCGGGTCTCGGCGTATTGTCCGCAGCCGCCTGTGCCGCGCCCGAACTCACCATGGCGCTCGACGCGGCCATCGCGACAGGCAACGGCGAGGCAATCGCCCGCCTGGAAGGCCAGCGTCAGGAACTGCTGCACTGGCTCGACCGTTTCCCCTCGCCGGTGGGCGTCAAGACGGCGGTCGCGGCACGCGGCATTCAGACCGGTCCGCTGCCGGTGCCCCTCTCGGCGGCAAAGCAACAGTGCCTCTCCCAGTTCCGCGAATGGTTCCAGGCCTGGCTGCCGGCCAGCAGGAAACTGGCATCCCATGCCTAGGGCCGCCGCTTCGCTCGCGATCCTGGTTTTCTCCGCCTCCCTCCACGCGCAGCCCGGTGCGCGCGTGGTCACCTTCACTTCCACTGTGGACGGCACCCAGCAGCCCTACGCGCTCTACCTGCCGCGCACTTTCGAGACTCCCAAGGAGTACGGCCTGCTCATCAGCCTGCACTCCGAGGATTCCAACCACCGCACCAATCTCGCGCAGGTACTGGGCATCGCGGGCCGCGGCATGGTGGCGCCGCAGGGCTCGGGTTTCCCCGTGCTGCGCGACCACGAGCTTATCGTCGCCAGCCCCCTGGCGCGCGGTTCGATGGGGTACCAGGGTATCGCCGAGCAGGACGTCTACGACGTGCTCGCCGATGTCGAACGCCGCTATCCCGTGGACCGCGATCGCGTCTACCTCACCGGCATATCGATGGGTGGTGGCGGCGCGCTCTGGCTGGCCGAGACGCGTCCCGACGTGTGGGCGGCGGTGGCCGCGATGTGTCCGGATAACATGCCGGGCTCGGAGGATCTCGGCGCCAATCTGCTCAATCTGCCGGTGCGCATCTATCACGGCGAGCAGGACACCATCGTGCCGTCCTCCTCTTCACGCGCCTGGCAACGCCGCCTGCTGGATGCCGGTGTGCCTGTCTCTTACATGGAATACCCGGCCACCCGCCACAATGTCTGGGACGTCGCCTACGGGCGCGATGGCGTGCTGGACTGGCTGGCGGCGCAGCGCCGTAATCTCTGGCCGGACCGTGTGCGCTTCATGGCGCGCTCCTGCCGCTACAGCTCGCAATACTGGGTGCGCATCGACGGTCTGACGCCCGGCGTCCCGGCGCAGATCGACGCCCGCCGCGCGCCCACCGGCGACATCCGGGTGACCACCCAGAATCTTGAAGGGTTCACCTTGACTCCGCAGGCCGCGCTGCCGGCGCACGTCACCATCGACGGTGTGGCAATCCCGCTGAAACGCGGCGGCGCGCTCTCCTTCACTCGGTCTGCCGCGGGCTGGCGGCAGGGTCTGTTACCGCCTGCCGGTAAACACGCCGGCGCGGAAGGGCCGATCGTAGCCGCACTCCAGGGCCGCCAGATTTACGTCTACGGCACGCTGGGCGCACACTCCGAGGATGTGCTGGCCGATCGCCACGGCGTCGCGCAAGCGGCCGCCAACTGGTCGACTGTGCGGTCGCACGTCCAGATCATATTCCCCGTGAAGGCCGACCGCGACGTTACCCCCGAAGATCTCGATACCGCCGACCTGATTCTCTTCGGCAACACCGAGAGCAATTCCCTGGTGGCGCGCTTCGCCCCCCGCCTGCCCCTGCAACTGCGGCCCGACGCCGCCGACTACGGCCTGCTCTTCATCGCGCCCGTCGGCAAGCATTACGCGCTGGTCAACTCCGGCCTGCCCTGGTGGACCGGCGCCGACCCCACCGCCGCCACCGCGTACCCCTGGGAGCCCGCGCAAATCCGCGATCTCCATCGCTTCGGCGACTACGTGCTCTTCCGCGGCAGCATCGCGCAGGTGGTGGCCGGGGGCCGCTTTGATGCAAACTGGAAGGTGCCCGCCGATGCGGCCGCGCGATTGACCGCCGCCGGTACGGTAGAAATTCACTGACCACCGCACATTCATGACACCTGAAGAGTTTCGACGATACGGACATCAGGCGATCGACTGGGTCGCCGAGTTTTTGACCAATGTGGAGCACCTTCCGGTGCTGGCGCGCGTGGAGCCCGGCGAACTGACCGACGCGCTGCCCGCTCACGGACCCGAGCAGGGCGAGCCCATGGACGCCATCCTGGCCGATTTCGAGCGCCTCATTGTGCCCGCTTCCACGCACTGGAACCACCCCGGATTTCTTGCCTATTTCGCCAATTCCGGAACCCCTGAAGGCATCCTGGGCGAGCTGCTGGCGGCCGCGCTCAACGGCAACGGAATGGTATGGAAGACCTCGCCCGCGGTGACCGAACTCGAGCAGGTGGCGCTGCGCTGGATCCTCAACTGGAGTGGCCTGCCGGAAGACTGGTTCGGCATGATTCACGACACCGCGTCCACCAGCAGCATGCACGCCATCGCCGCGGCCCGCGAAGTCATCGACCCCGAAGCGCGCACCAAGGGCGCCAGCCGCGGGCTTACGGTGTACACGTCCGCGCAGTCGCACTGGTCCATCGAGAAGGGCGCGATTTCCATCGGGATCGGCAAGGACAACGTGCGCAACGTGCCGGTGGACGACGAGTTCCGCATGCGCGCCGATGTCCTGGAGCAGCTCATTCAAGCCGATCTGGCCGCCGGCCTCCGTCCCTGCTGCGTCACCGCCACCGTGGGTACCACTTCCACCACCAGCGTCGACCCCGTACCCGACATCGCCGACATCTGCGAGCGTCATAAGATCTGGCTGCACATCGACGCGGCCTACGGCGGTGCGGCGGCGGTAGCGCCTGAATTCCGCTGGGCGTTCGAAGGTTGCGAGCGGGCGCAATCCATGGTGATGAATCCTCACAAGTGGCTGCAGGTGCCCATGGACTGCAGCGTGTTCTATACCAGCCGGCCGGAGATTCTGCGCCGCGCGTACTCCATCGTGCCGGAATACCTGATCATGCCGACCGCCACCCGCGCGGTCAATCTGATGGACTACGGTGTGCCGCTGGGGCGGCGTTTTCGTGCGCTCAAGCTATGGTTCGTGATGCGGTCGTACGGCCATGAAGGGCTAGCCAATCTGATTCGCGAGCACGTGCGGCTGGCGCAGTGGTTCGCCTCCCAGGTGCAAACGGACGACCGCTTCGAAATCACCGCTCCGGGCCGCTTTTCGGTCGTCAATTTCCGCTTCAAAGGCAGCGACGAGGACAATAAGCGCATTCTCGAAGAAGTGAACGCGGCGGGCGATGTGTTCCTGTCGAATACGGTGCTGAATGGGAAATATAACTTGCACTTAGCGGTGGGCAACTATCAGACGTCGCAACGGCATGTCGCGCGGGCCTGGGAGTTAGTCCAAAAAGCTGTGGCGGAACCGAACTAATACTATTGTGTTAAAGGCTAACAATTTAGGGTAGAATTGTTTCCTGCAACGCGATACGAACAGCTCGCGACAGATTTCTCCGCGACGTGCTTTTGCGTCGCCGGAGGCGTGGGGCCGGGCGAACTTTCCGTGGAACTCGGCAACTTCGCCGCCGACGAGCGCTACTGCGATACTCACGATCGCCTTCACGGGTAGTTCGAGCCGTTGAAGCCATATCGACGATTCGGGACTTCCAGGGATTGAAGACGCTTCCCGCACCGAGACCGCTGCAACTTCACATCGCCCCCTACATTCGCTACGGCCACTTTCGCGCCTGGATACGCAATGAGGGGATCGATCCTGACACCATAGCCGAGCTCGGCCAGATAGCTGTTTGAGGGGCGCGTTCACGACATGGCTGGTATCGGTAACGCGTTCATTCTTCCCATAAGAATCGCGGCTATTATTTTCTCGACACTCACACTTGTCCCGGGTGAGAATCCGGGTATGGCACTCGTGAAGGAACGTCGCGATGAGTGCTTGCGGGCAGCGCGGCAACGAGTCGGACCGGCATTAGGGTCGTCTTGCCGCCGACTCGGGTGAATAGTAGCCGTCACGGGCCTGCACGACGAGAGATTTATCCTTTGTCGTGACACGAATTTTATGGTAGTGACCCGAGGACGTTGCGGCCTGAGGCGTATATCCGAGGCTATATTGACTCCGCAACTCCTGCCCCAAAAGCGCATAGGCACGATCGAGCGACATCTGCTTGGAAAGTTCAAACGAACGCCCGCCAGTTTCCCGAGAAAGAAGGCGAAGTACCTCTTTGCCGATTGTGCCGGGGTGGCCGCGCTGAATAGTGTGACTTAGTGTCAGGGCCCGGCGCGAGTAAGCGTTCGAGTCGGAGAAAAGAATCGAATAGACCAACGTATCTGAACGCTGGGCCGACTCGACCGCATTCGTTAGGCTATTCTTACTGCCCATATCGACCCCATCGGAGAGTACGATAAGTGCCTTACGCCCCAGCTGCTTCTGCATAATCTTATCAGTCGCCACACATATGGCATCATAAAGATGAGTTCCATCCTTGATCGTGATAACATCGGGTAGACCTCTGCCGCCGCCATACTCCCATCGCGTGCCGATTTTCAACTGATTTAGGGCGTTCTCCAGCGAGGGCTTTGAGGCCGTGAGGCCCTGCAGCAGCCGCACATCTAAATCGAAACTCAGCAGAAAAGCTGTATCCTCGTCCGCGCGCATCACGTTTTGAAAGAACCGGAAGCTCGCCGTGTTTTCAGCCGGCAAGAGTGTCAACATACTGCGGCTGGTGTCCAGCAGAAGTCCCAGGGCCAACGGTAAGTCGACACGACGCGAGAAATAGCGGATCGATTCCGGCTGGCCTTGATCCTGGAGCAAGAAGTCATCCTTGCCAAGATTTGCAACAAGTTCACCTTCCTTATTGCGGACCGTTGCAAAGATATTGACCACATTGGTGGTAGTGGTAAAGTCCGGCGTTCTTAGATCTTGCACCTGTGTCAATATTGAAGATCTTAGAACAGCCGAAAGAAGCACTGCTATCACCAGTGGCACGGAGTGGCCCAAACCCTTAGACAGCAATTTTACCCCCGCTTGCTTTCTCGAAGAGCACCAGGCAAGCGCGTCACAGCTAATGCGAGCCTCATCCGCATTGGCAGACATTGGTCTCGCGATCTAGCCAATCTGCCACTCTTAAACCGATGCCGAATAAAAAGTGGGGCTGGCCCCCTTGAGATCAGCCCCCAGAATACCGTAAACCACGTTGTCTCGCCTATATACTCTTGCCCTCCTGTAATTCTTGGCAGGGCGGCGGTGAGTGCATCGCGTCGCCTCGACGCAACCTTTAGCGCGATTTGAAGGCCCTGAGGGGTGGGAGTGTGCTTGAGGTTCGCCAAAACTTTGATGTACGTTGCATCGATCTGCTCCCGGTCGGCGACCGACCTAATTGCCTTGAGCCGTGATTTGCTGGCCTGCTCGAGACGGGATCAATGATCCGCCGGGAGCTATGTCTTTATTTGCAAAAGGCTCAACCACCCTACTAATTGGCCGCCCAATTGGTGTCCATCGATTCTCGCACCTACCGACCATGCGGAGCCCGAGGCAGACGCCGGTTCCCTCTGCCCCCTCTGCGTTCTCCGTCCTTCTTCCCGTCTTTTCTTCGCGTCTCTGCGCCTCTGCGGTGAATCGACTTACACCCCAGTCGTACTCACCGTATACTTAGCGATCATGTCAGCCTTCTCCCACCCCGGCATCGACTTAGGAGACCCCAGATAACTGAGAAAGTGACTCAACACCTGCGCGAAATGCGCCTCGTGGCCGATTCGGTACCGATCCGGAATCGTAAGATGCAACTCGTCACCCTGTCTCTCATACGCGATTCCCGCATAGCGCGCCTGCTCCTTTTGCAAATGCGCTTCCAGCGCCCGCGTGACCTCAGCGCGATCCCCCGGCGAGTTCGGCACCACGTAGACTTCCGGGATGTACTTCTCCTTTTCGCCCTGCCGCACGTCCACGTGCGCCTTCGACCCGCGATAGACGGCGTGCTGTAAGTCGATCCCGTTGGGCGACTGATAATGCCACAGCGCCGAAAGCTGCACGTGAATGCCGCGGATCTGGTAATGCACTTCGCCGTTGCCGTCGAACTGCAGCAGCCCATTCTTGACGAACGGCGTCAGGCGCGCCGGGAACGCGGCCATCGCCGTCACGCGCTTGAATTCTTCCAGCGTCATCTCCGTCGGCCATCGCCGGACGGCCCCCACTTTCAGATCCTGCGTGCGGATTGCCTGATCGGGGAATAGCGTCCACTGCACCAGGTCGAGCAGGTGCGTGCCCACGTCTGCCAGTGCCGTGCCTTGATCGGACGCGTCGAAGAAAAACGCCGGACGCAGATTCGGCTGTCCTGCCACCAGTTTCAGCAGGTGATGCACGCTCTCGATGGTCACTCCCGGGGCCGCTTCCGTGCCGGCCGCCATCGTGCCGAACACTGCCGGATCGTTCACCAGGTTGCGCTGGATGATGTTGGTCGGTTCGAACCGCTCGGTCATGATGTCATAGGCCACCAGCCCGCTGCGGTCCGCCAGATCGAGCGCCGCTTCCAGCGCCGGAAGCTGCGACGCGTGGATGATCCACGGCTTATCGGCCAGCACATTGAGGCCCGCATCGAGCGAGGCGCGGATGCGGTCCATCTTATTGCCGCTGTGCCCGGCGATCACCACCACGTTCCCGGGACGCTCCGTGCACATACGGCGCGTTGGGTCGTCGGTAGTGGTGTGGATGTCGAGTTCCCAATCGGTAGGATGCTCGGCGCGCGTGTTGAAGCCTTCGATGCGCTTCATGTGCTCCAGCAGGTCCTGCCCCAGCGGCGCGTAGATATAGCTGCGGCGCGCGATCCCGGGCAGCATTTCCTTCTGCACCAGCGCGGCGTGAAAGTGCGCCGGGTCGAGGGCGATAAGCTTGACTTCGGTAGCCATGTCATTGCCATGATAAGCTCGGTTTGGGCGAACGCGCTACAGGAGGATTGCAACGTGAGCATTTCCCGCAGGGATCTGGGGCTGCTGCTGCCGGCCCTGGCGGCGGCTCGCGCCGCGGCGCAGACAACTCTTGCGGTGCCGGTAATGACGTCGAAGGCCTACCCCAGCGATCGGATTCCCTACAAAGGCGACGACAAAAAGAAAGGCCGGCAGTTCTTCCTCGCTACCACCCACGCCGGCTTCAAGATCGAGTGTCATGAGACGGTGCTCGGGCCGGGGCTCGAAACGCACCCTCCGCACCAACACGAGCACGAGGAGATCATGGTCGTGGCGGCGGGCACGGTAGAGGCCAACCTGGACGGCGTCAAGCAGACCGTGCCGGCCGGGTCGGTAGTAGTGTTCGGATCGAACCAGATGCACAATGCCCGTAATGTGGGCGCCACGCCGAGCCGCTATTACATCGTAGAGCTGCGAGGCAGCGAAGTATAAAGGAGACCAGCCATGCCAATTTCCCGAAGAGAGTTGAATCTGCTGCTGCCTGCTCTGGCAGCGGCAGCCGCGCAGGCGCAGCCCCAGAAGGCGCCGGTGCCCACCATGACGTCGAAGGCGTACCCCACCGGCGACTTCCCTTATAAGGGCAACGACACGAAACGGAGCCGCCAGTTCTTCCTCGCGCAGACGCACGCCGGCTTCAAAGTCGAAATGCACGAGACCAATCTTGGCCCGGGCATCGAAGCGCACCCGCCGCATAAGCACATTCACGAGGAGATCATGGTCGTGACGGAGGGCTCTCTGGAAGCCAATATGGACGGGGTGAAAACCACCGTTCCGGCGGGATCGGTGCTGGTCTTCGGGTCGAACCGGATGCACAACGTCCGCAATCCCGGGACGGTGATGGTGAAATATTACGTGATCGAACTTCGCGGCATGGACGTATAGAGGCGAGCGATGAGAACAATCCCGTTGATGCTGTGCCTGGCCGCTGCCGCCGGGGCGCAGAACTATACTGCCAACCAGACCGCGGAGCAAGGGGTCGAGATCGTACGGCTGGCCGACGCTGCCAATGGAGTCGAAGTGTCGGTGATGCCGTCCATCGGCAATCGCGCTTACGAAATGAAGGTCCACGGGCAGAACATTCTCTACTTTTCGGGCGGCGACCTGGCCGAGTATCAGAAAAAGCCGGCGATGGAAGGCGTGCCGTTTCTGGCGCCCTGGGGAAACAGGCTCGACGAGAATGGTTTCTGGGCCAATGGTAAGAAGTATCTGCTCAACTTAGGACTGGGAAATATCACCAGCATCCCGCTGCCCATTCATGGACTCTTAGTAACTTCGCCTTTGTGGAAAGTAACCGAGGTCGCGGCCGACGAGCATTCCGCCCACGTCACCAGCCGTCTGGAATTCTGGCGATACCCCGAGCTGATGGCGCAGTGGCCGTTCGCGCACGAGTATGAGATGACGTACCGGCTCGCCGATGGAGTGCTCGAAGTGCAAACCACGGTATCGAACTTCAGCACCGAGGCCATGCCGCTGGTCATCGGATTCCATCCCTACTACCGCATTCCCGGCACCCCGCGCGATAATTGGACCGCGCACGTCCCTGCGCGCCAGGCCGTGATCACCGATTCGCGGCTGATTCCCACCGGCGAATACAAGCCCATGGACCTGCCCGATCCGTTGCCGCTCAAAGGCCGCACGCTCGATAACGGTTATCGCGACCTGGTGCGCGGCGCCGATGGACGCGCCGTCTTTTCCATCGAGGCCGACGGAAAGAAGGTGGAGGCGATGTTCGGCCGCAACTACCCCGTGGCGGTAGTCTGGGAACCAGCCGGCAAGGACTTCATCTGCTTCGAACCCATGGCCGGTATCACCGACGCCGTGAATCTTCACCACGCCGGTAAGTATCCCGACTTACAGACCGTACCGCCCGGCGGTAAGTGGACTGCCAGCTTTTGGATTCGCGCCACTGGTATGTAAGCGATCGGCTCTACCGTCCGCCAATCTGAATATTCAGTCCGCCGCCAGTTCCCATGCCCATCATATTCGGCGGCATGATCTCCTGGAACGGCACCCCGAGAAATGCCGCCACGCGATTTGCCGTGGCAGTCTCAGCGCCCTGCCCGCTCATCAAGACCGCCGACCCGACTTGCATGCTGGACGAATTCTTTTGATGGTCCAGGGCCAATTCCTTGCCGCTCTTGAAGACGATCACCGATTGAGCTACCAGTACCGGCTGCGGCGGATTGGCCGACTGCTTGTCCGGGGGACCGCCGCCGCCCTCCATCCGCCATTGTTTCCGGGTCTCGATCCGCAGTACCTCGGAGATTTTGTAAGTTTCCGTCTTCGCTCCCACGATGCGCTTCTTTTCGTACAAAATCTGGTCCTTAGACCTGGTGGCGCCCACCGTTATGGAAGACGCGAAGCAGATCACTCCCACTCCGACCAGCGCCACACCCAAACCGATCCACAATGCCATCGGCTTGCTGGAGTGGAGAAAGTACGCCGCCAGTGCGCCTGCGATGACGCAGAGAGTTCCCACGGCGATGCCTTGAAAACTGCCTTCATGCAGCACCAGTTCATCGGCTGACTGACTTACGATTTTCATCTTGGATGTTCTCCTTTGTTCCAGGCACTAATGCGCGAACTTACCGGACTTCACCCAGATCCAGTCCGCACCCTGCGATAAGTCGCCGGGATTCTTTATCACATTGAGCAACACCGTTTGCGGGCCGGCGCATTTGCGGTACAGCACCGCTGAACTGGCTCCTTTATTGCCGCCGGCGAAGGTGACTTCTATGTCGAACATCGCCGGTACGTTGGGCACTCGGAGTACGCCATTTTGTATCTGCGCGGTGTATTCCTTTAATTGGCCGCCGGAGAATACCGTACGCCCGCTGGGGCTGCCGCCCATAATGTAATGCGGCGGGTGGTCTTGGTCATAGGCCAGGTCGAGCGCTACCTGAAAATCGGAGAGCGGCTGCATCGAGCCGGCCTTCACAATTCGCAACAGCATGGTGCAGGAATTGGGTGAGCCGGGGCCCATGGTGGCGTCCGAGAAGCTACCGGCGGCATCGCCCGTGTCGGCGGCAAAGCGCTCAGCAGCCGGTGGCGGGGGTGGCGGGGGTGGGGCATTCGCGCACGATGGCGGCAGCACGAACATCGCCGCCGGCGGCTTGCTGAAGCTGAACTGCTTGGTCTCGATCAGGGTGGTGGCCGTTCCGCCGGGCGGCGCCATGTCCGCCCGCATGACCAAGCCGTACTTGGGCTCGCGCCAGATTTTGATCCGCGCTTTACTTTTCGGCTCGGTAATGTCGAATAGCTGGGTGTCGACTCCGTTGAGTGTTTCGTGGCCGGGCGGTGTGGGCGAGCTCTTGAGAAGGTCCTCGAGATCGGCGACTGTGAACGGATCGCCCCAGTCGCCCATGAAGGTGCTGTTGCTGCATCCGCCGTCGGGGCCCTGCGTGTCCCAGCCGATGCTGGTGTGTTTTTTCAAATTGAGGAGAGCACGAATATGGTGATCGGGATGGTCTTGAATCACCAGGTCGCCGTCGCGGTAAACCTGCATGGTCATGCTGCTGCCCATCATGGAAGTGACCTGCGTCACCGAATACTGCGTGGGAGCGGGCGCGTACTGCGCCAGCGCGATGGGAGCCAATGCAAGCGTGGTGGCGGTGGCCAGGCGACAACCGAGAAATCGCCGTGTCGTATGGGGCATACATCCTCCGGATCTCAGACTGAGTCTGGTAATAACGCCGTATTCCCAGACGGTTTGGATCATGGTACAGCAAATTCACCGGAAAATCCCGCGCAAAATGCCGCCGGCCCCTTGCATCCGCGCGCGAAACGACGCAAAATCGTCAGTGCTGAAATACCTGGGTGAGGGGAGACGATGAAACTTTCTGTAGTGTGCATGCTGCTAGTGTTGGGGACTCCGCTGGCGTCGCGGGCGCAAGAGCTCGAAGCGAGCTATCAAGGCCTGCAGGACGCGCAAACCAAGGGCGATCCCGCGGCGGTGAAGAAACTGGCCGGCGAAACTTCCGCGCTCGCGCGCAAGGCCGCTGCCGAACCCGCGCCGCAGGACGCGGCCGATAAGGATGCGTGGACCAAGCGCGTGGAATACGCCAAGGGTATCGACGCGCAAACCGAATATGCGCTGTACGCGACGGCGGTGAAATCCCCGCCGGCCGTCATGGCTGACCTGCTGGCGGCCCTGGAGGCGCAGAATCCGCAGTGTAAGTATCTCGATCAGGCGTACGGCAGCTATTTGTACGCGCTCAGCCAGACCGGCGGCACCGCCCGCATTCCCCAGGTAGCCGAAAAAGCGCTGACGAATTTTCCTGAGAACACCGACCTGCTGCTGGTGATGACCAATTCCAGCTTTGCCGGGAAGCAGAGCGACAAAGCGCAGGAGTATGCCACGCGCCTCATCGCCGCATGGGAAAAGAAGGCGCGCCCCGAAGGTGTTGCCGAAGACGACTGGCAGAAGCAGAAGGACTCGTCACTGGGCCGCGGATATTGGGTGACCGGCATGGTGGCGGCGGAGAAGAATCAATATGCCGCCGTCGACAAGAGCCTGCGCGCAGCCTTGCCATTGATCAAGAGCGACAACGCCATGATGGCTGCGGCGCTCTTTTACCTGGGCACGGCCAACTACAACCTGGGGAAGGCGGCGGCCAGCAAGGCGAAGGTCCTGGACGGCGCCAAATTCAGCCAGCAATGCGCCGCCATCCCCGGAGCTATGGCCGCGCAGGCGAGCAAGAACGCCACTGTGATGAAGGCCGAAGCGGCGCGTATGCGATAGGCGTTGGCGCCGGCCTCATTTGAAATCGAAGGTGTAGCACCAGGCGAAAGCCTGCGCAATCTCCTCGGCCACTTCGGGATGCTTGCGACGGAACTGTTCCACCGACAGCCTCGCCATCTCTGGGAGGTCGGCGGCCACATGGCGGGCATCCGATTGGTAGAACTCATCCTTTAAGTGCAGGACCGCCGCGAGTAAGTGCGCGCCGGCTTCCGGTCCGAAGCGCTGTAGCACCAGCGCATTATCGCGGAGCGGCCGCGTACTCTTCTTGTATCCCGTCCATATCAGGACAGCTTCTGTGAGTTGCGCGCCGTCTATTTCGCCCATAGTAAAGTCCGGACTCCCGTCACCGGGTTGACCGCCGTAATCGAGGTGATGTTGGGGTTCGCCTGCAGCGCCGGATATTCCACTTCAGCCCAGACGGAGTTGACTCTCACCACGTCCTGTTGCAGCACTGTTACATCGCCCGACGCGCCGGAGGCGAAATCGGCCGATGCCTGCCGCCAGGCCGCCACCGTCTCCGGATTGTTCGCGTCCCACGCCGGTAGTTCCACGCCATTCTCGGCCATCGTGGTTTCGAGAGTGGCGCCGCCATTCTCCGCCACCCAGTTGGCCGCAGTGGTATCGCCGCCTTCGATGCCCGACCAGAAGACCGCCTCATTCTCGGCGGTCGCCAGCCCCCGGGTGGCTAGCGCGCCTTCGATTTCTGCCAGTCCGGCCTCTGCCTCCACCGCCGCGAGCGGTGTCGCCAAGCCGTCGCTAAAGACTTCCTCCGCGATCGCCAGGCCAATATCCAGCACTCCCAATCCGAGCGCCGCCCAATTGAGCGCACTCGCCACCTTGCAGGAGGTGCACATTCCCGATGGGTCGGTATAACTCAGCGGATCGTTGGAGGCGTAGGCGTACAGGTTCGCGCCGCCCGCCGTACCGATCGGGTCAGGTTGCAGGAAGCGGCCTAACTCGGGCGAGTAATATCGCGCGCCGGTGTAATAAAGTCCGGTCTCCGGATCGTAGCGGTAGCCGTCGAATTGATACGGCAGCGCGTCGGACGACCCGGGAATGCCGAATTCGCTATAGGTGAAGGGAACCGCGCCTGACTGACCCTGTTGGGTAGCGGCCACCGTGCTGCCGAGCAGATCGTGGTGGTAGTACGCTACCGCTTCGGCCTGCGTGCCGCCCGGCGTCACTCCCGCCACTGGCAGGCCGTGGACGCCGCGCACCGTCAGCATGATTTGCGTGCCCGCGCCAGTGCCGATGAAATCGGCGATCTCCTCATTGCCGGCCAGGACGAATTGCGTGGTTACGCCGCTCACCAGCTTCTGTTTGCGGTGGCCGAGCGGATCGTACAGGTACTGGGAGGTTCCCGATAGCGCATTCTGCGCCGTGGTCAAGCGGTTCTCCACATCGTAAGTCAGGGTGTTGATGCCGTCGAAAGTTAGATTGCGGTTGCCGTCATAAGTGAACGTGTTCGTGCCGGCGCTGGTATAGGCGTTATTGGAGTTCGCCGCGCCATAGGTGAGCGTGCCCGGAGCCGGAAGGTACTGAAACGCCGCGGAGCTGACGGCTGAGGACTGCCGCTGGTGATTATTGAACCAGGAATAGTTGAAGGTGACATTATTCTGCCCGCCGCCGAAACTCTCCGCCAGCGTCTGCAGATTGTCGTCGGCGTCGTACTGCGAATACGCATCGCTGGTGCCGTCGCCATAGGTGATGAGCGACAGGCGGGAGAGCGCATCCCATTGGTACTTGGCCAGCGGGGTGGCAGTCGAACCGTTCTCGTCGATCTCGGTCATGCGGTTGAGCGCGTCGTATTGATACGTTACGAAATAGGCGCTCGTCCCATTGGTATTGGCAGGCCATTGCAGGCGCGTCCGGTTGCCCGTGCCATCGTAGGCCACCATGGTATTGCGGCTCTGCTGGTCGGTATAGCTTACCGGCCGTCCGGCCGTATCGTACCCGATGAGGTAGGGGTTGGCGCTGGAGGAATCGGTGGCCTGTAACAGGCGGCCGGTAAGGTCGTAGCCGAAAGTGACCGGGCCGCCCGTTTCCCCTTGGGGCGTTTTGGTGGCAGCGCGATTCAAAGCGTCGTACGTGTATCCTATGGTCTGTCCTGACCGCGCCGTAACCTGCAGAATGTTCCCGTTCGCATCCAACTGATGTTTCCGGGTGGTGGCATCGGGATAAGTCGTCTGGATGAAGCGGTCCAAACCATCGTAGCCGTAGGTGAGCGTATGGCCGTTGGCATCGGTAACGCCGGCGTCGCGCCCATTGGGGGTAAAGCTGAAGCTTTCCAATACCGGACCTGGCGTGGCCGTTGTGGTGTCATGAACTGCCGCGATGCGGTTGAGCGCATCGTAAGTGTAAGTGCGCTGCCGGTTCTGAGTCGTACTTACCTGCCGGGTGACGGTCAGGACCCGGTCATTCGCGTCGTAAGTAGTGGTGGAGATACTTCCCATGGGGTCGGTGACGGTACCGACCTTGTCGGAGAGGGTGTACGCGTAGCGGGTAGTCTTGGAGAGAGCGGCCTTCCGTGTCATGGTGGCGAGTTGGCCGTCGGGAAAATAGCTGTAGGTGCTCACGATGCCCGTGATCGGGGCATCCATCTCGACTATCCGCCGCAGGTTGTCGTAGGAGGTGACAGTGGTATGTCCATTGGCGTCGGTAACGGAATTTACGTCGCCGAACGTGTCATACGTGTATTGCGTGGCCAGAGCTAGACGGCCGTAGTCGGCGGTCGATTTGACCATCCGGTCGCCGTTGGTGGCATCGTAATCGTAGCGCGTGACTCTACCTTCCGCGTCCTGCGCGGTCTGCTGCAGGCCGATCGCGGTATACGTGAAGACCTTCTCGGGGCTGCTGCTTCCCGCTCCCGGCTTATTGACGGATGGCTGATCGATTTTCGACAGGGTGCCGGTAGTCGAGTTGTAGGTGTAGGTGGTCACGTTGCCGTTCGGGTCGGCAAAGGTGTGCGCCTCCTCGAAGTTCGGCAAGGCGGCCACAGGAGCGGTGTACGTGTAGCTCTGTACCTGCGGCGATAGCGGCGAGCCGGGTTTGGGCGTATGGGTGATCGTCAGTGGGTTGAACTGGCCGTCGTAACTCATGGTGATGACGTCGCCCTCGGGCATCGTCATGGTGAGCAGATTGCCTTGCACGTCGTAGGTGTTGACGGTCGTGTTATTGAGGTGCGGCGAGGGTCCGTAATCCTGTACTTCGCTGGTGGTGCTACCCAGCGAATCGTTGTACCAGACGGTGCGGTTGCCCGCGGGGTCGTCGATCTCCGTGCGGCTTCCGGCGAAGAAGGCCTGCGATACGTTGCCGTTGCCGTCGGCCTGCTGTTTTACCCTGCCTAAGCTGTCGTAATAGTTGGTGACCAGCGCATTAGTGGGGTGCGAAGGATAGAAAGCCTGCGTCAGGTGGCCCGCGGTGTCCTGGGTCCCGCCGGTATCGTACGCGTAAGTCGTATTCTGCTGGAGCGCGTCGGTGAACGTTGTCAAATTGCCGCCGGTGTAGGCGTAGGAGACCGTCCGCGTACCATCGGAAACCGAGGAAATCAGGTTGCCGTTGTAGCTGAAAGTAAGTTGACGCCCGGTAGCGGCGTTGGCGACCGTGGACAGAAGCGCGCCGGAGTAGGTGAAGGCAACCGACGCACCTGCCGCATTCGCCCACGTCGCGATCTGGCCCGCCTGGTTGAAATTGATGGTGACGCCCGCCTTGGTGCGATAGCGGAAGCTTCCCGAGGGCGCGTCCAGGATCGCGGTGGACCCGAGTTGCGGCGCGTACGTGCCGTCCGCGATCTTCGTGAATTGCTCGGTAGTCCAGCCTTGCGCGACGTTCACGGCATTCTGCGTCAACTGGTCGGTGAACCAGTGGTTCACCACCGTCTCCAGCACAAACTGTTCGAGATTCGCCTGCCCCTGTAGCGCTTGCCCCTTCACCAGATCGGAGGACACATAGAGCGCCACTATGGAATTGACGGCGCTCAGGAGGGAGGACTGGCCCATGCCGCTGAAGCCATCGCTGGCGGGCGTGGCCGTGATCGCGAAGTTGTGGGTCCAACCGGCGCCGAGCGGACCGGTGCTGCCTTGCGCGCCCGAGTCGTAGGATCGCTGAAAGCCTAAGCCGTACGGAAACGGCCGGGTTCCTACGGCCAGATCCTCGTGCTTGTAGAGGTAGGCGCCCCTCTGATGATCGATGGGGTCGCCGACCGTGTTGCCATTGTTGCCGGAGGGCGGATACAGGCTCTGATTCGCCAGCGAGGGCGAGAGGGAAACCAGCGAGAGGCTGCCATCGGCATTCTGCACCAGGACGAACGGCGGGTCGTTCACTCCGCCGAAGCCGCCCTGCAGGCCGCCCGATATGATTTCGCCGTACGAAAACCCGCTGCTTTCGGAACCTTCCATCGTCTTGAAGCCCACACCGGTCCACGAGCCGATAGGGATCTTGCCGTGCAGGGGCGCGATTACCCGGAAGCCGCCGGATACGTAGCTGTCGATGGTTTGAAGGTCGAAGGAGTCGTAATTGGGTACCAGTTGCGGCCGTATCGTATTGTAGTAATCCTGCTGGCTGGAGATAGTCCCATTGTTGATGTCGAAGATGGTGTCGTTATTCTGTAGGGCAATATCGAGAAGTTTGACGGTGGAAGCAGCGGTAAAGCCGGGCACTCCGGCTTGTGTTTGTTCCAGCGTGGCTGATTCGAAGGAACTGCTGGTGCCGGAGCTATCCAGGAAGGCGGCCAGCGAGTTCGGCGAATTCGAGCCGCCATTCACGCGCGCCGGCGTGTTGATGAAATTCAGCGGAAGGTCGACGTAGGGGCTGGCGATGTTCGGCCCGGTAGCCTCACCTGCGATGCCGCCGCCATAGAAGTACTGAGTGGCGGTGCCGAGTAACTGATCGGCCAGGTGCTGCTGTGCCGCACATTCGGCCAGCCACATATACCCCACCATGGCCACGGTCTCTCCCAGCACTAACTCCGAATTGGCGGCCGCGCCGCTCGCCAGGGCCTGCGTGAGAAGCTTGCGGTGCTTCTCGATCATGCCGCGGCCCACCTGGTCCCACCCGGTTTGCACCACGTAGCCGGCGCTGCCGCCGTTCTGGTTGGTCTCGGCGGTAATGTATTGCGTGAGGGACTGGTCGGCGAACTGCGCCCAGGGAATATCCACGCTTTCGGCGATGGGCAATTGCTCGCCTTCGTACGCGGCGCTGCCGCTGACCATGGCAGTTCCATCCAGGGACAAGGTCGGCACGAAAGACGAATTGAAAAAGATCGAAAGGCGATGGCCGTAGATGTCGATGGAGTTGAATGTCTGGGTGGGAGCGCCCGGCAGCGTGACCGAAAGCGTAGCGAAATAGTCGGCGGGAATGCTGGCCCACTCCATCGTGGTGCCGGACTGATATGGATTGGAGGTTTGCCGAAGCGTCTGGCCGTTGGCGAAGGCCGTGGGGAGAATGGTCCCGCCACCCACCACATCGCCGACCCCGGCAGCGGGCATATTAGTCCGGACATAAGTGGCGAGGTTGCCCACATAGCCGGTCAGGTCGCTGCGTAGCGTGGTGCGGTTTACCTGCTGAACCGAGGTCGCGGTAACGCTGGCGTTGGCGTCCGCCAGGAACTGCGACTGGGTATATCCCATGATGCCGGCGAGGTTGCCGACGATTCCTGTCTTCCAGGTGTGCGATTTGAAGGCCGGGTCGAAGACGTATGCCGTACCGTTGATGCTCACCGATACCCATACCTCGCCGACAGTAGCGCTGGCGCCGCCGTGCAAGGTGCCCGGAATTCCACCCGAGCCGAGGATTCCGCCGATAGAGTTCGGATTGTTATCGACGCCCATCCAGGCCTGCAATTGCGCGTTCGACAGACTCAATTGCCCCAACTCGAAATTCACGTTCGAGATACTGGAATTGGTGAGGCTCGCCTGATTCAAGAGAGCGACCATCAGGGCGGCCTGGTCGAACGAGTCGCCTCGCCCATCCAGCAGGGTTCCGACCGGTCCCTTCAGATAGCCCCAGAGCGGGCTGAACTCGATGTTGTCGTGGACATATTGATAGATCAGGTCGGGATCGTTTTGCAGCGCTCGCGCCAATTCGACAATCTCAGGAGGCGTAGCGGTGTTAGCGGTCTGGATGGCAACGGCGGCACGGGTGCGCTTCGCCTTTTGCGTGTCGGCGCGAGCCTGGTCGAACGGCACCGGCATGGCCACAAAATGGCTGTGGGTCACGGGAGCGAGGGATGGCTGCGCGCCGGCCGTGGATGCTGACAGAACTGTTATTACCGCAAAAGCCCAAGTCGCCTGCTTCATAAGTTCCCTCCGATGTTGACTTACTTAGCCACCACGGCGAGCCGGTTGCCGGCCGCATCGTAGGTGTAAGTGACGACTGTCACTGCCCCCGTACCCGACAGGTAACTGGCGGTCGACAATCTGCCTTGACTGTCGTAAGTGAAAGATACGGAGCTAGGCACGGTGACGGTAAACGCATTCGGCAACGTGAGGCTGCCGACGGTCAGGTCCCTGGGACCGGGCGAGGCATTGGCGTCAATAGCAAGGGTGGCAGTCAGGGTGGTGGCATTGGCCGCCGCCACATTGCTAACCGTGACCCCTGACCCGAGAGCGATCGTGCTGCTCCCGGTAAAGCTGATGAGGCGCCCGGTGACGGTCACATTGAGGCTGGAGGCGCCCTGCTGTCCGCTGTTCGGGACAATGGAGACGAGATCGGGGTCGGCGACACACGCCCACCCGACGCCGGCATTCAGGTCGATCTCGACGTCCACGACGTCGACGGCGCCGTCGCTGTTCAAGTCGTCGCTGGCGGTTGCGCCGCCCAACGCTTCATTGACGACGGCCTGTACATCGGCGATTCCGGTAGAGCCGTCGTGGTTAACGTCGCACTTACTAAAGGGGGAGCCGTAGCTGCATGCGGACGCTATCGCAGCAAGGCAGAAGAGACGCGAAACCCACCCGATTGTCATACGCCCATGGCCTCGTAGATAACTCTAGGTACAGTAGTGCCATACATCATAAACCGAAAAGGCCGATTGCGCGGCCGGAGTTTACATGTGTCTGGGAACAGGCCGGTTTTGCGTACGAAAGCGTACGGCTCTCTATTGCCGGATGCCGACGCTTTCGGTGCGTCCGGCAAGGGCCCGCACCACGCCGCTGCCGCACAGCGCCACGCCGGTTTGCGTGAGGGCGTTGAGGAAATTGAACAGCAGATGATAGAACACCTGCTCGGTGAGCGCCTGTTTTCCGGGCAGCCGGAAGGTGGCGGGCAATTCCTTGGCGATGGCGATGCGCACGCTATGGCGCTGCACTTTGCCGCCGCGATCGTGCTTGTTGGCGAGCGAAATAGGCGTCTGCATCACCGACCCGCTGCGGCCTTCCACGTAAAACTGGCAGCGTGAGAACCAGCCGAGGTTGGCCGGATCGGCGGCATCGAAGAGCAGCAGGGGCGACTGGCGTTCGCGCGCCGTGAGATCGAGTTGTAGCACACGCTGCGTGTCCTTCGCCCTGGTGTCGAAGCCCGCCTGGCGGGCGATGCTCGCCACCATTTCGGGCTGAAGTTCCAGGTAAATCAGCTTGTGCGTTCCCGCCTGGAGTACCTGCATGTGTCACGGCCATTGTAGCGCACGCCGAAGTACTGGGCCGTTCACTTACCAAAGTTACCGGCGTTTGAGCAGTTCCAGTTCTTCCAGGGTGCGCGGCCAGTCCTGGTGCAGCAGACGCGAGAGCGCACGGTCGGCGAGCAGTTTGCCGGCGGTCTGGCAGGTGGGACAGTAATTGGTCTCGTTCGAGGCGTAGCGGATGCGTTGGATAGGCGTGCCGCATCGCGGACAGGGCTGGCCGTAACGGCCGTGGACGGCCATGCCTTCGCGGAATGCCGTGACTTTCTCGGGGAAGCGTCCGCGTGCTTCGGTGCGCAGTTGCCCGGTCCACTGCTCGAGAGTTTCGCGGGTGGCGCGATAGAGACGGTCGACCGCTTCGGGCGGGAGTTTCTGCGTGAGCGCGACGGGCGAGAGCATGGCGCGATGGAGAATCTCGTCGGAGTACGAATTGCCGATGCCGCTGAACATTCGCGGATCGGTGAGGGCGCGTTTGAGTGTGTGGTTGGCCGATTGCAGCACCTGCGCGAACGCGGACAGGCTGGCGGCGAAGACGTCGATCCCGCCGGCGTCGAGCGCCCACAGGCCCGGTTCGCCTGCGACGATGTGGAGCGCTGCGCGATGCTGCGTGCCGGCCTCGGTCAGAGTGAGCGCTCCGTTATCGAATTCGAAGACCGCCAGCGGACCGCGCGCCGAGAGTTTCGGTGCGGCATCGCGCCAGTGCAGGCGGCCGGCGATCATGAGGTGCAGCACCAGCCAGAGGTCGCCTTCGAACCCGAGGGCGATGCGCTTGCCCAGGCGGCGCACTTCGCGCACTGTCCGGCCTTCGAGCGCGTTCACCGGCGGAGCGATGGAGCGCAGCAGAAACGGCCCGCGGATGAGTGTGCGCAGCAGTTTGTGGCCGATGACTCGTTCGGCAATAGCCTCGACGTATACCGTTACGTCGGGTAACTCCGGCATGCCTCAGTGTAAGCTATCGAGCAAAAGATATCGCGCGCGAAGATTGTCGGGCGCGACATGCGGCTCAGCGCTTAGATGCATGACGGAATAGTCGTCTTTGGCGCTGTAGCGCGGCCACTCCGGCAGGCCTGCGCCGTTGGGATTGCCCGACTTGGCGAAGTTCGTCCAGTAAGCGGCCATCGTGTCGGATAGCTTGCGGTCTTCGGGACGCCAGGGCAGATTGCGCGAGGCAAGCGCCTGGAAAACGAACTCGATTTCCGAGGCGTGCGGCGCGGCCGGCTCGGCTCCGGCAGGGGCGTCGGTTGCGAGCGGAAGCGTCTCTTCGAACTTATAGCGGTAGACCGGGACCTTGCCCGTCTTGGCCGTCATTTCGAGCCATTTCCAGGTGCCGAAGGCGATGAAGCGGTCGCTGGCCAGGTCCTGAGCGGCGCGTTTGATCTCGGAATCGCCCGACCCGGCATAGGCTTTGGCGACCTCGGCGGCGTGCGCGCCGTAGAGTTGATCGAGGTGCTTGCGAAAGTTGTCTTCGGTGGGCGCATCTTTGCCGAGCACGGCATGGTAGTTCGCCTCATCGAGATTCCATCCGGCAAGCAGCGGCACCATGGATTGCTTGCCCTGGGTAAATATCGAAAGAACGTCTTCGGGGAGAAAGTAGCCGTCGACATTGGGGACGAAATGCGCGCCCTTTTCCTTGAGGGCGGCTGCCAGAATCTCGTCCGCGGGCTTGGCTCGGAGTTCGGCCAGAGAGTCGGTGCCCAGGTTCGCTTTAGCGAAAGCGAGATCGGACTTCTCGGTATCGGCGTGCGGCTTGAGAGGGAGCGTGCCGGCGGAAAGATAGGCGCCGCTCTCGCCGATGGCGCGTTTGAAGAGTCCCTTGGCAAGCGGGGAGGCGACCAGGGCGCTCACCGAGAAGGAACCCGCCGATTCGCCGAAGATGGTGACGTTCGCCGGGTCGCCGCCGAAGGCCGCGATGTTTTTCCGGACCCATTGGATGGCGGCGAGCTGGTCGAGCAGGCCGTAATTGCCGGTGGCGTTGTGGCCGGATTCCCGGGCGAGTTCAGGATGCGAAAAGAAGCCAAATATGCCCAGCCGGTAATTCATGCTGACCACGATGACGCCGTGTTTGGAGAGATTGCCGCCGTCCTGCCGGGCTTCCGATGTGGCGCCGGCCTGATATCCGCCGCCGTAAATCCAGACCATCACGGGGAGCTTGGAAGTCGCCGGTTTGGCGGGCATCCACAAGTTCAGGTAGAGACAATCTTCGCTCGGTCCGGCATCGTGGAAGACCATGTCGGAATAGATGTTGCCTTGCATGCAGCGCGCGCCGAACTCGCTGGCTTTGCGGACGCCGGTCCAGGGCGCGACGGGCTGCGGGGCCTTCCAGCGCAGCGGTCCGACGGGAGGAGCGGCAAAGGGAACGCCTTTAAAGGTGCGCACCTGGCCATCGGCGCTGATGACGCCTTCGAGCACGCCGTCGGCGGTCTTCTGCTGGACGGTGGTTTGGGCGAAAGAGGGGATGGCGATGAGGGCGGCGGCGAGGAATGTGGGGAGGTGCATGTCATATTACCGATAGCGCATTGCACGGTGAAGCTCAAGCCAGGGTCAGATTTGCCTGGGCGGGGATATCGAGTTTGGCGAATTCGCCGCGGGCGAGCCGGGGAAAGGCGGCGGCGGCGATCATGGCGGCGTTGTCGGTAGAAAGTCCCGGAGTGGGGAAATAGACGGGGTAGGGAAGGCCGGCCGCCTGCGCCGCCTGGCGCAGTCCGGAGTTGCATGCGACTCCTCCGGAGACGATCATGGTGCGGGCGCCGATCCCCTCCGCCGACGAGGCGGCGCGTGTCAGGAGTTCGTGGATGACGGCGTGTTGGAACGAAGCCATCAGGTCGACCGTGCGTTGCGGGGTTCGCGCAAGCCATTGTTCCAGAGTAGGTTGCGGGCAGTCGCGCAACAGGGCTCGGCGGGCGGCGATCTCCTCCGCCATGTCGTGGGCTTCCACCCAGCGGAGCACCGCCGTCTTGAGTCCGCTGAAGCTGAAGTCGAGCGCGTTGCCTTTCATCTTGGCGAAAGTAAAGCGAACAGCGGAGCCGTTGCCGTAGGGCGCGATGCGGTCGATCACCGGCCCGCCGGGGTAACCGAACCCGAGCAGCTTGGCGACCTTATCGAAGGCTTCGCCGGCGGCATCGTCGCGCGTCCGGCCGAGGAGGCGGTACTGGAATCCCTCGCGGACTTCGAACAGGTGGGTATGGCCGCCGCTGACCACCAGGGCGAGCGCGGGGTATTCCACCGGCGTGCCGGCGCGCTTCGATTCCATAATGACGGCGTGGATGTGGCCTTCGATGTGATTGACGGCGATGAGCGGGACGCCGGTGGCGAAGCTGAGCGATTTGGCATAGGTGAGCCCGACGAGTAACGAACCCACCAGGCCCGGTCCGGCGGTGACCGCGATGGCGGCGAGGTCGATCAGTTGGGTGTGGGCGGTATCGAGCGCTTCGCGCACCACCGGCACGATGGCGCGGAGGTGTTCGCGCGAAGCGAGTTCCGGCACCACCCCGCCGTACTTGCCATGGGTCACCATCTGCGAAGCGACGATTGTGGAGAGCACGATTTCGCCGTTCTCCACCACTGCGGCGGCGGTCTCATCGCAGGACGATTCGATGGCCAGAATGCGCATTGCTTTCAGGGTAACGTTAATTCCTCGATAAGGTATTCGAGCGATGCGCGCACCGGTTGGGAGTTCATGCGGGCGCTGAAGTTGAGCAGGGCGGAGGCCTTCCAGACGCAGCGCTGGGCGGCGGCCTGGATGTCGAGCAGGAGCGGGCGCGCGGCGTGCCCGGGTTCGAGTTTCGCGAGCGCGCCGTCGACGCTACTCATAATGACGGTCAGTTCGTTGTTGAAATCGTGGGCGGCTGCGGCGGCGACGGCGCAGGCGCGCTTGCTGTTGCTGAGGTGTTCCATGGCCGCGATGCTACGCCCGGGTGCAACGGCGGCCCTCGCGCGAATTCCGTATCAGCTTGAATCCAGATGAAAAAAGCAACCCAAATTGTTGTGACCGCGTCATAGTACAATAGAGCGACCCGGAGATTGATCCCCCATGATTTTGCATAAGGCCGCGGTGTTCGCTGCGGTTATTGCGCTCCCTCTGTTTGCCATCGATTCTACGCCTGTTCCCCCCAAATCGGGACCGGTGCAGATCATGAAACTCAACGATGTAAAGCCCGGCATGAAGGGCACCGCCTGGACGGTTTTTCAAGGAACCGTGCCGGAGCCGGTGCCGATCGAAATCATGGGCCGCCTCCGGAATCAAAACGGACCCAATCAGGACATTATCGTTGCCAAGATGTTCGGCAAAGCGAAAGTGACCAACGTGGCCGGCGGCATGAGCGGCAGCCCGGTATACATCGACGGCAAACTGGTGGGCGCGGTGGCGCTGCGCATGAGCACGTTTTCTCCCGACGCCATCTGCGGGATTACGCCCATCGAACTGATGCTGGAAATCAACGACCTGGACAAGTCGCGGCCGGAAGATGCGCATACGCCGGAGAAGGCGCGGACGCGGAGTGCCGCGGTGTCGATCGGGCCCGATCTTTTGGGCGACCTGGCGCGAGGGCTGGGTACGCCCCTGCCTTCCGCCATGATGGTGCCGATCGAATCGCCGCTGATGCTGACCGGTTTTAGCGACAGCTCCATGCGCGAATTCGGGCCGATGTTCCAACAGATGGGTGTGAACGCCGTACAGGGCGGCGCGGCCAACGACATTCATAGCAATAAACCGGCGCCCGGATGGGAGCACTCGCTTAACCCCGGAGAAAGCGTGGCCGGCGTCCTGGTGGATGGCGACATGGCGGTGACCGGCCTGGGGACGGTGACTTACAACGACGGCAAGCACGTCCTGGCATTCGGCCATCCGTTCTTTAATCTCGGTCCGGTGGATATTCCGATGAGCAAGGGCGAAGTGGTGATGACACTTGCGTCCAGCTATCAACCGAATAAGATGGCGAATGCCACCGAGATTGTGGGCGCGCTGCACCAGGATCGCTACACCGGCATCATGGGCGTGCTGGGCGCGGAATCCGATATGATTCCGGTGAGCGTGAAGGTGCGTTCGCTCGACGACAAGGAAAAGCTGACGGGCGAGAAAAGCTTCCACTTCAACGTGTTCGTGCACCAGAAGTGGACGCCATACCTGATGATGCTCACGCTCTACAACTCGCTTTCGCAATTGAACGCATTTGCCGACGAGGCGACATATCGCCTCAACGGAAAAGTGGAAATGGCCGGCGGTCCGCCGATTTCACTTTCGACCATGGCGGCGAATGGCGAGATGCCGACGCCGGCGCCCCTGCTGATGGCGTCCTGGTGGGGCAACATGTTCAACCGGCTGTACCTCAACAACGTCAATACGCCGGATGTGAAGAGCGTCAATGTGACGGTGGACCTGCTGCCCGAGCGGCGCGTAGCGACCATCGACAGCGCCTGGGTGGCCGACCCCGATGTACGGCCGGGCGATAGCGTGGCGGTGAAGGTTTTCCTGCGGCCCTATCGCGGCGACCGCATTGAGCGCGATTTCAGCGTGAAGATTCCCGACGGCCTTTCGCGCGGCGATCATCACATCCTGTTGAGCGACGCCGACACCGTGAACCGCATGCAGAATATGGCGGGATCGGCCAACCGGTATCTCGATCTGCCGCAGATCGTTTCGCTGTTCAACCAGGAGCGGTCGAACAACAAGCTTTATGTATCGCTGGTGAAATCGGCGCCCACGGCTTATTATGACGATAAGACGCTGCCGGAACTGCCGCCCTCGGTGCTGAACGTGATGGGGTCCGGGAAGGCATCCAGCCGGTCGCTGGTGACTTCGCCGGAGACGGCTACCGAGCAGATGTCGCTTCCGTTCGACTATATGGTGACCGGCAGCTATTCCCTGCGTATCCACGTAAAGTAGACAGCGGTTCTCAGAAGCGCCGGCTTGAGTGCCGGCGCGGCAGACCAGTGTCCGCGCCACTTATAGGCAAGACTCAATAGATTGTCCGAATCAATGAACAAATTACGAACTCGTAAGACCGCTGCCGCGCTGGGTGCGCTGGCGGCGATCGGCTGCGCGGCGGCCCTGGCCGGCCAGACGCAGATCTGGACACAGGGAGAGTACGCCGATTTCGAGCGCGGCGTGATCAACAATCTTTCCATCCGCAGCGACGGTTTGCTTTCGCTCGCTCCCCACTCGCACGAGATGTACGATACCGGCGAGGCCTATCTGTGGGCGTTGGCGCGCGACTCCAAGGGTAATCTCTACGCCGCCGGCGGTACCGGCGCCAAGCTGTTCCGCATTGCCGCGGACGGCACCCCCAAGACGGTGGCGGAGGTGGACGCGCTGGAGATTCACGCCATCGCGATCGACAAGAAAGACCGGGTGTATTTCGGCACTGCGCCCGACGGTAAGGTGTACCGGCTGAGTTCCAGCGGCAAGCCCGAGGTCTTTTACGATCCCAAGGCGAAATATATCTGGGCGATGGATTTCGACAGCACCGGCAACCTGCTGGTGGCGACGGGCGGCGTGCCCAACGGCCAAGGCGAGATTGACCGGGTGACGCCGGATGGCAAGGGGTCGGTGTTTTTCAAGAACGATGAGACGCACATTCGCTCCATGACCATCGATGCGCACAATAACCTGATCGTGGGGACCGATCCGGGCGGCCTGGTGCTGCGGGTCTCGCCGGCCGGCGAAGGTTTTGTGTTGTACCAGATGTCGAAGAAGGAAGTGACGGCGGTAGCCATCGCGCCCAACGGCGATATCTATGCGGCGGCGGTGGGGTCTAAGCAGGGCGGCGGTCCGGCGATCGCGATCCCGCAGGCTGGGCCGGCGCCCTCAGGCGGCACTATAAATGTCAGCGTGAATGGCGGCGTGGCGGCGCCCATCGCGCGCCCGGCCGTGCCTCCGGCTTCCATGGCCTCCGGGGGAGTGAGCGGCGGCAGCGAGGTTTACCGCATCCAGGCGAACGGCAATCCCACGCGCGTGTGGAGCAACGCGAGCGACGTAGTCTACGCCATCGCGTTCGACGCACAAGGGCATGCGTTGCTGGGCGCAGGCAATAAGGGCAATCTATACCGGGTGGAATCGCCGACGCAATATACGGCGCTGCTCTCCCTGCCACTGGGACAGATCACGGCCTTCCAGAAAGGGCCGAACGGACGGCTGTATGCCGCCACCGGCAATACCGGAAAGGTGTTCGAGATCGGACCGGAGGTGGAGCAGGAAGGGTGGATCGAAAGCGATGTCTTCGACTCCCAGATGTACACGCTGTGGGGCAGGGTGAGCTTCGAGGCGCACCTCAATGGCGGGCAGGTCGCGATTGTCACACGGAGCGGGAATCTGGATCAGCCGCAAAAGAACTGGAGTGCCTGGTCGGTGCCGATCGCGTCGCCCAAGGGTGGACGGGTGACGTCGCCCGCGGCGCGCTTCGTGCAGTGGAAAGCTACGCTAACGGCCGATGGCGCGGGACACTCGCCCGAACTCGAATCGGTGGACCTGGCTTACCTTCCGAAGAATGTGGAACCGCGGGTGGATGAGATTGAGATCACGCCGATGAATTATCGCTTTCCGGCGCCGGTGTTGAACTTGACGGCCGCGCCCTCGGGTCCGGCACAGAGTCTGAATCTGCCGCCGCTGGGCCGGCGGTCGGCGTCCATCTCCCTGCCGCTACCCTCGTCGGAAGGCGGCACGTCTACCCCTGCGATGCAGTTCGCCAAGGGGTACGTGGGTGCGCGCTGGGTGGCGTCAGACCCGAACGGCGATTCGCTGCTCTACACGGTGGAGATCAAAGGCGAACAGGAAACCGAATGGAAGCCGCTCAAGGAGAAGCTGACCGACAAGTACTTCTCATGGGATGGCACGGCATTTCCGGACGGAGATTACCGCGTGCGCGTGACTGTCACCGACGCTCCCAGCAATCCGCCGGCGGAGGCGCTGACCGGGCAGCTTGTGAGCGCGCCCTTCACCATCGACAATACACCGCCCACGATCAGCGGTCTCACGGCTTCGCGCGCGGGCGGCAAGCTGCAGGTGCGCTGGCATGCCGGCGACGCGCTCAGCAACCTGGACCGTGCGGAGTATTCGCTGGACGGCGGAACCTGGACGGTGGCGGAGCCGACCACGAAGCTCTCGGATTCCCCTGCGCTGGATTACGAGCTGACGCTGGACGGGGCGCCGGGGGAGCACACGGTCGCGGTGCGGGTGGTGGACGCAAACGAGAATATGTCGGTAGATAAAGTAGTGATCCGGTAATCGCTCGCGCTACAATCTGAGGAGTCCGCGACATGGCTGCTAAGCTGGTTTCGTCCCCTCGCATCGATGAACGATTCGCCTTCTTCAAGCTGGAGATCCGCGAATCCAAGATCCATCGCTACGGCCTCTACGCGCTGGAAGCGATACCGGCGAATCGCAAAGTGATGGAATATACCGGCGAGCGCATCAGCCGGCGCGAGACGAAGCGCCGTTCGCATCGCAAGTTGACCTACCTGTTCCAACTGAACAGTTACTGGACGATTGACGGGGCGGTGGGCGGCAGCGGCGCGGAAATCGCCAACCATAGCTGCGAGCCGAATCTGCGGTCGCGGATCCAGCGGGAGCGCATCTTCTATCTCAGCAAGCGGGCCATACTTGCGGGCGAGGAGCTGACGGTGGATTATTATTTTTCCGACGACGAGCAGAGCGTGAAGTGCTGTTGCGGAGCCCCGAGTTGCCGCGGCGCCATCAATTATTAAAGGTAAACAACCCATGCACAAGCCGGTAGTCTTGGCGGTCGCGGCCTTCGTGGCGGGCGCCGCCGCGGCGCAGACCGCCTCCAGCAATCTGGAAATTATCAAGAGCCACCTGACGGCCAACGATCTCAAGGGCGACCTTTCGTTCCTTTCCTCAGATGCGCTGGAGGGGCGTGGCACGCCATCGCGCGGACTGGAGATCGCTTCGGAGTACGTGGCGTCGCAGTTCCGCCGTGCGGGTCTGGAACCGGCGGGCGACGACGATTATTTTCAAACCGCCCACTATGTGAGCGTGACGCCCGAAGTGGAAGGGATGACGTTCGCGGTGGATGGCGCCGGCGCCACGGTGACCGCGAAGACCAACGGCATGGGCCTGATGCAGGCAGCTCCGGTGGACCTGACGCGCGCCGCCGCGGTTAAGGCGGAGGGCAACAATGCGACAGCACTGGCGGCGCTCACGCCCGAGCAGGTTCGCGGAAAAGTGCTGGTGCTCGACTTCCCGCCGGGAACCAATCCCATGATGGTGCGGCGGCAACTGCCGGCGCTGGCCACCCGGTTGGAACCCGCGCTAGTGGTGATCCTGCGCTCCGGGCCGCAGCCCACCAACCGGTCGGCGCAACTGCGCGAGACGACGGCGGCGGCCGCGGTGCCGGTGCTGGTGGTATGGGACGAAGAGGTGTCCAGGGCGCTGGGCGGCGGACGGCCGGAGGCGACCACGGCGGCGATTTCGGCGCATATTCCGGCGCCTGTATCGACGCCGGTGAACGTGCGCAATGTGGTGGGCGTGATGCGCGGGTCGGACCCGGCGCTGCGCGACACTTACGTGTTGGTGACGGCGCATTACGACCATCTGGGCGTCCGCGGCACGGGTCCCGGCGACCACATTTTTAACGGTGCGAACGACGACGGCAGCGGCACGGTATCGGTGATTGAAGTGGCGAACGCTCTGGCGGCGCTGCCGGTGCGGCCGAAACGCTCGATTGTCTTCATGACGTTTTTCGGCGAGGAATTGGGGCTGGTGGGGTCGCGATACTACGGCGCGCACCCCATTTTCCCGTTGGCGAAGACGGTGGCGGATTTGAATCTGGAGCAGCTTGGACGTACCGATGTGGATGGCGGATCGAGCGTCGGGCTGGTGAATGTCACGGGCTTCGATTTTTCCACTCTCACAGACGCCGTGGTGAAAGCCGGCAATGAGACGGGACTACAGGTAGTGAAGAACGCGCAGCTCAACGAGCGCTACTTCGCGCAGAGCGACAATCAAGCGATGGCCGATGCCGGAGTTCCGGCGCACACGCTCTCAGTGGGGTATATGTTCCCGGACTACCATCAGGTGGGCGACGAATGGCCGAAGATCGACTATGCGAATCTCGCGCTGGTGGATCGTACGGTGGCGGTAGCGGTTTACGATGTGGCTAATAGCGCCGATACGCCGCAGTGGAAAGATATTCCGCAGACGCAGCGGTACATCAAGGCGCGGCAGGAATCGCTGGGTAAGCAGTAGGGCGGGGCGATTGCGCGCGGCCGCCTGCTGCCCGTCCCTTCCGGCACGGAACAGTACGGCGCGGACCGGTAGTGGATCTGGTTAGATTGGCGCCTAAATAAACGCCATGGTCTTCACGCCGGAGATGTCGAACCGCTTGCGGCAACGCAGATTCTTGCAGGCAACTTTATCGTCGAGCAGCACCATGTAGCTTTGCGCTTTGGCGAACTTGGCGCGGTCGCGCTCATCGGCGCCCCCGGGCAGGCGATCCTTCTTGGTGCGCACCGACCAGTGCAACTCGTAGCTATCCACGGTTCTGCAATACGGGCAATTCAACGATGCCGGTTTGGTGGTCTGCGACTCGGTGTAATACGCGCGTTCGTCCATTTAGCGTTCCGCGATCGGGATCCAGGTCTGTCCGTCGGGATTGCCCTTGTATTCGGCGCGCGGGCGAATCAGACGGTTGTTACGGTACTGTTCGAGGATGTGCGCGGTCCAGCCGGACATGCGGCTAACGGCGAAAATCGGCGTGTACAGGTCGATCGGAATGCCGAGCGAGTAGTAGGCCGAGGCCGAATAGAAGTCGACGTTCGGCTGGAGCCCCTTGATCGCCTTGATGGTCTCTTCCATGCGCTGCGACAGGCGATAGAGCTTCTCATGGCCGGTGCGCTTGCCGAGTTCCTCAGAGAGCACGCGCAGGTGGGTGGCGCGGGGATCTTCGGTGCGATACACGCGATGGCCGAAGCCCGGAATCTTTACCTTGCGCGCCAGGGTATTCTTCACCGCTTCCACCGCGGCCTCTTCATCGCCCAGTTTGAGCAGCCAGTTGATCACGTCCTGATTGGCGCCGCCGTGCAGCGGCCCTTTCAACGCGCCGATGCCTGAGGTCACGGCCGAATAGATGTCGGAGAGGGTGGCGGCAGTGACGCGCGCGGCGAAGGTGGACGCGTTGAGCTCGTGATCGGCGTGCAGGATCATAGCCACGTCGAACGCGTGCTCCATCACGTCGTCAGGCTTCTTGCCGGTGAGAGTGTACAGAAAGTTGGCGGCGAAGCCCAGGCTGGGATCGCCCTCCACCAGCGCCAGCCCTTTGCGCAGGCGGTCGAAGGTGGTGACGATGGTCGCGGTCTGCGACATGAGGCGGACCGCCTTGCGATGATTGGCCTCGGTCGACATGTCGGGTGCTTCGGAGTCATGCAGGCTCAGCATGGAGACGGCGGTGCGCAGTACGTCCATACTATTGGCGTGGGGAACGCTGCGCAGAAAATCGACCACCGGGCCGGGTAGCGGGCGGGCCGCCACCAAATCCTGTTTCAATTGAGCGAGCTCAGCCGGTTTGGGAAGCCAGCCGTTCCAAAGGAGGTAGATAACCTCCTCGAACGTGGCATTGTCGGCGAGCGTATGAATGTTGTACCCGCGATAACTCAGGACGCCCAGGTACCCGTCGATGTAACAAATTTCAGACTCGCCGGCGATCACGCCTTCGAGGCCAGCTATTGTCGTTCCCATATCTCTCTGCTTGCCCTTTCCCAAAGTAGAGCGCGACGGGGCGCCCGAAAACCGGCGAACGCGCCGGACCTACTTATTTATATGTCTTGCCGTGAAGCGAGTACTTCACATTGCGATAAAAATTATAGATGCGATTCTGGTGGGGGCATTGGTCGTACGGACCAAAGCCCAATATGAGCGTCTGCCGGTTGATCCACACTTTGCGGTCGCCGGCGGCCCCCAGATCGGCATCCACGATGACACTATTTCCGCACGACTCTGCATCCAAAACCGTGAATTTACGCACGTCCATCGCCTGCGGACCCCAATCCTGCATAAAGGCGGTCATGGGATAGCCGGTTCGCTCGGAATCGGAAGAGACCCACATATCGTATGCAGCTTGGTAGTTATGCGCTTCCAGCAGGTCGTAAAAGCGTTTCGCCGTCTGCTCCTGGCGGTAGTTGTGGAACAGGAAATACAGCACTCCCAAGAGCACGGCCAGGACGGCCACGGACACCACGATGCCTTTGACGATCCGATCGCGCCGTTCGTCTCCGGCGCCGTACTCTTCCAGAAAGCCGGCCATTTCGCGACCCCGCTTCTTATCTTACTTCTTTGGAGGAGCGGCCGGAGCTGCGGCCCCCACGGGGTAGGCCTTATCGTACGCTGCGGTAGCCTCCGCTGTGAGATCCATCGCTGGTTTGAAGTACAACGCCACCTGGGTATCTACCACCAGGTCGAACCCTTTTTCCTCGGCCAGTTTCTTGACCACCGTCTGCATACGGTCGGTGCTCTTGGCGAGGATGGTCTGCCGCATGGTGTTGGCGTCATTCTGCAGATCCTCATTCAGGCGGGTCAACTGGGTTTGTTTCGTTTTGCCCTGGGTCTGCAGGTCGAACTGCGCCTGCTGGGTCAGGGTGCTGTCGGTTTGCAACTGCTGATTGATCTTGTCGATTTCCTGAGTGAGCTTCTCAGCCTCCTGCTGCCGGGGGCCGAGCGTCGTGCTCATATCGGACTGGGCTTTCTTTAGCTCCGCGGTATCGAACAGCGCTTTTTGCAAACTGATCACCGCCACTTTGCTTTGCGCCTGTGCGATCTGGCCTACGATCAACAGAGCGGAGCACGCCACTAGGGGCGTAAACATCCGGAAAGACATCGAAAAAACTCCTGATTGTAGTGTAAAAGCCTAGATTACCACACCTTATCGACTGGCCATCGACGGTTCGCGGGGGCTGATTTGGGACCCGGCCCGATTGTCTATTTCGTGTGCAGTAAGCACACCGAATTTGTCCACAAAGTGGACATTATCTCGGAAGGACAACGCTAACTGGCTGATTTCAATAGGTGAGAAGGAGCGGAGAGGGAAGTGCAATCAGTCAGGCGAGTCCGGAGGATTCCACGATGTTGATCAAGGATTTGGCGGTCGAACGAAGGAAGAAAATGCGGTTTCCGATCAATCGCGAGTTGCGATACAAGGTTCTCGAAGGCGAGACCATTGTCGAATTCGGGTCGGGGACGACTCTCGATATGGCGAGCGGAGGAATTGCCTTTCACACTTCCGGCCGGCTGAGGCCGGGGTCGTTTATCGAGCTGTCGGTCAGTTGGCCGGTGCTGCTGGAGGATTCCTGTGCGATGCGGTTCATCGTCTTCGGGCGGGTGGTGCGCAGTACCGACCGCGAAACGGCATGCACGGTGGACAAATACGAATTCCGCACGCAGGGAAAAGTCCACCAGATGGCGCCGGTACGCAATGACTGCATGCTGCAGCGTTGGGCCGACACCATCCGCAAAGAGAGCCTGAAGGCCGCCAGCGCCTGAGTTCAGGGCCGGCGATAAATTCGCATGAGGCCGCCGCTCTGTCCGCTCAGGGTCCAGCCTTCCCGGCGCAACAGGCGGTCGACCTCGCCATTGGCCGGCCCCATCTGCACTACGAAATCGAGATCGCGGGCGGAGGTGCCTTCGAGGGTGCGGGCGATGAGTAGAGCGCTGGCCGAGTCGGGATCGAGGTAGCTCCAGCGTCCGGGATGGGCTGGCCGGAGCATGATCAGCGGCACATCGATCCACGGATCGTTGGCGAGAATGGCACGCGATCTTCGGAAATAGTGCACGGCACACCACATGTAAGGATTGAACTCGAGGCCGTCCGGCACGAGGCGGGTCTGCGAAACGATGAGTCCCACGCTGCCGGGCGGTGCGGGCGCGAGTTGCTCTTGGGCGGCGATTTCCGATGCCAGGCGCATCACTTTGGCTCTTTGCTGGAAGAACAGGGCCAAAGTCACCACCATGGCAATTCCCCCGGCGGCGAGATTCCAGGCGCGGCGCCGGTGGATGGAGGCCGCTCCCACCAGCAGAAACAGCGCCCACAGGATGGGAAAGCGCTCCGCGAAATAGAAGCTGCCATTGACGCGCTCAGGCGCGAAGCAATAGAGCAGAAAGCAGATGGAGCTGGCGGCGAGCAGCGTGACGGGCTGCTTGCGCGGGCGCCAGTGGCGGATACGGGCCAGGATCGCGAGGCAGGCGAAAATCAGCACCAGCGCCAGGCCTGCACGATCGCCAAGCCGGGTAAAGGCGGCCACGGGGTAGAGCTGCAGCTCAGTGGCGACGGTGTCGAACCACCCCATGGTGGCGATGTGATTGACTTCGTGCGCGCCGGGCTGCCCGGGCCGCAGGAACAGACTGACCCAGGCCAGTGCCGAGAGGCTCATGGCCGCCAGAATCGCCAACGGCACGCGACGCGCGCGCCAGGCAGCGCTCCACCGCGCGCCGTTCCAGACCTCACAGGATAGATCCGCCACGAAGTAGAGGCCGGCGAACATCAGAAATACGGCCGCCGGTACGGGATGAGTCAGCAGCAGGAGCACCAGTCCGGCGAGCAAGGCTGCCGCGCGCCGCCCGGTGAGCTGGGCCGAATACCGCATCCAGAAGCCGCACTCGAACAGCAGAATCGCCACCGCGGTGCAGAAATTCAGGAAGCCCATGTAGACCAGGGCGTGCAGGCAGAAGGGCACGCCCATCAGAATCCAGGGGCTGCCGCGCTCCGTCACCGATTCCACCAGATAGCGGAAGCCTAAGCCAAACGCGAAGATGTACGCGGCGACCAGGAGCTTCTCACTGAAAATCGGGGAGAACACAAATTCGAGCGCCAGCAGGGTGTAATATTCCAGCGAGTAGGGCGTGAGGAAGCGCGTGAGCTGGAAGTGCTGCGCGTACGGGGCGGAATGAGTGAGGATGGCGCGCAGGACGTCCACATAGTAGAGATGGACGGGGCCGTCCTGGCTGGGAAACATCGGGACGGTGAGCGGGATGGCGGCGGTCAACAGGAGGAGAGCCAACAAGGCTCCGGTCCACAGTCGGTTTCGCCGTTCCATGCGCTCTGGGATTGTAGCATTGACGGGAATGCGGATCGTTCGCGGTTGGCGGCGGTGTCCCACGATACTATAAGCTGATGCACGATTCTGCGCCCGACGAGCGCAGCCAATTCCGGTATCTGTGCGTGGCGGCGGCCATCCTGTGCGCGGCAATGTTGTCGTATGCGCTGACGCGCGCCTTTGCCTGGGACGAGGGCTTTCACCTGGTGGCGGCGCAATTGATTCTGGCGGGCAAGCGGCCGTATATCGATTTCTGTTTCCCGCAGACGCCGCTGAACGCCTATCTCACGGCGGGATGGATGCGGCTGTTCGGCGACACCTGGCAGGCCGTGCACGTGTTCGAAACGTTGTGCGCGGCGGGCGCCGCATTCCTGACGGCGGACTTCCTGCGCTCCCGTTTCCCGGTGCCGGAATGGCGCTGGGCAGTGTCGCTGGCCGCGCTGGTGGCGGTGGGAATGAACAGCCAGGTGGTAATTTACGGCACCATCGGGCAATCCTATGGGCTGAGCCTGTTCCTGGTGGTGGCGGCGTTCCGGCTGGCGGCGGCCGCGGTGGAGGGGAAGGGCGCCTGGCGGGCGGCGGGCGGCGGCTTCATGGCGGGTGCGGCGGCCGGCAGTTCGCTGCTGACCGCGCCAGTCGCGCCGATTCTGGCGTTCTGGCTGATTGTGTGCAATCGCCAAGGCAATCGCTGGGCAAAGATCGCAGCGTACCTGGCGGGCGGAGCGGTGTCATGGCTGCCCGTGGCGTGGCTCTACCGGCAGGGTCCGGCGCAGACGATCTTCAACTTGTTTCAATACCAGCTCAACTACCGCCACAAGTGGAGCGGCGCGGCTCGGCAGGATATAGGCGCGCTCTCCGCGTGGATCAATTCGGCGCAGGGGCTGTCGCTAGCGCTGCTGGCAGGGGCGGGCATCTGGTTCCTCTTGCGGCAGTGCGACTGGCCGCGCGAGCGCCGGCAGGAGATGTATCTTTCGCTGTTTCTGGCCGCCGGATTGTGCGGCGAACTGGCCACCGCCCATCCCACGTTCCAAAGGTACTTTCTGGTGATGACGCCGTTCGTGGCGATTCCGGCGATGGCCGGATTGTATGCCATTGGGATCCGGCTTGCAGGCCCGGGGCGGCCATTGCATGCGGCGTATTTCTTGATGGCGATTCTGACGCTGGGGCTGGGGCGCGGGCTGTTCGACGACAGCGATTCGTATATCTGGCCGGACACCGAGAAGATCGCCCAAAAGGTCGCGGAGGTGACACCGCGCGGCGATACCGTCTGGGCGGACGAGCTGATTTATTTCCTGATGCACCGCCTGCCGCCGGACGGCATGGAGTTCTCCTACGCTCACGAGATTGAAGAGATGCCGGCCGCGCAGGCTAAGATGCTGCACATTCTGACGGCCTCGGAGTTGCGGCGCCGGACTGCCGCCGGCGACTACGCGACGGTGGCGGCGTGCTACGACACGGATAACACGGACGCCGCCAAGGTGCCCCAACTCTATCGCCAAAAGGACACCGTGAAGGACTGCACGCTCTACTGGGATTTTGGACGTAAGAACCCATCGGCTGACGGCGGGGACGCGCAAGAGCGCTAAAATAACGCCTTCAAAGGAGAATTATTTTGCGACTGGTCACATTTGAATTCGATAACCGGATCGAGCCGGGAGTGATGGTGGACGGCCAGGTGGTGAGCATGTGGCACGCCAACTTCACGAGTGTCGCCGAAATTGTTGCGGGCGGCGCGGACGCAATGGATCGCGTGACGCGCTGGATTCCGCATGCCACCGGACGGGCCACACCGGACATGGCGCAAGTGAAGCTGCTGGCGCCGCTGCCGCGGCCCAACAAGATTATTTGCATCGGGCTGAACTATCGCGATCACGCCGAGGAGGGCAAGATGGCCATCCCGGACGTGCCCACGGTGTTCTGCAAATTCGCCACTTCGATTATCGGACCGGGCCATCCGATTGTGCTGCCGAAGAACTCCACCAAGCCCGATTACGAGGCGGAATTCGTGATCGTGATCGGCAAGCGGGGCCGTCATATCCCGGAAGAGAAGTGGCGCGACTACGTCTTCGGATACAGCATTCTCAACGATGTGAGCGCGCGCGATTTCCAGATGGCGACCAGCCAGTGGACCATGGGTAAGACGTTCGATACTTTTGCGCCTTTCGGTCCGGAAATCGTGACGGCGGACGAAATCGAGGATCCGCATAATCTGAATATCTCGCTCGAACTGAATGGCGAGACGATGCAGAATTCCAATACTCGCAACATGATTTTCCAGACGCCGCAACTGATCGCATTTCTTTCGAGCGTGTTTACGCTGGAGCCGGGCGATATCATCTCCACCGGCACGCCGGCGGGTGTGGGATTCGCGCGCAAGCCGCCGCGCTGGCTGCGGCCGGGCGACCAGGTCACGGTGCGAATCGAGAAGCTGGGCGCGTTGACCAATCCGGTGGTAGCGGAAGCCTGACGGCCGATCGCGCTTACCCGATATTCAACCGCGAGAGTGCTGCCTGCATGGCTTGCAGACTGCGATCGCTTCCCATCACGAACTGGCCGGTCTTCGAGATCACGTCGCGGTGAAGCTTGAGGAACAGATCGACGATGGCGGGGTCACGCCAACCGCGCGCCGTTTCCTCCTTGATGATGCGGATAGCCTTGGGGGGAGCGATGGCGTCTTTGTAGGGGCGCGCGCTGGTAAGCGCGTCGTAGATATCGCCGATCTGCAGCAGGCGCGCGAGTAATGGAATCTCTTCGCCTGACAGGCCGTCGGGATATCCCGAACCGTCCCAGCGTTCGTGATGGTGGCGGATGACCGGCACTACCGGGGCGAGGCTCTTCAAATGGCGGCAGATCTCGACTCCGCGGGTGGTATGGGTGCACATGATGTCCCATTCCTCGGGAGTCAGTTTGCCTTGCTTAAACAGGATAGAGTCGGGAATTCCCACCTTGCCGATATCGTGCATATACCCGCCGCGATACAGGATTTGCAGGTCGTTTGCTGCCACACCGGCGATCATCCCCATGGCGACGCTGATGAATGAGAGACGCTCACAGTGGGTAGCCGTGTGTAAATCGCGCTGCTCGACAGCCTGAGCCAGGGCGAAGAAGATCATTTCGGTTTCGTCACCGGGGATGGTAGCCGGATGGTAAGGAGCATTCTCGAGTCCTTGCTGGGGGCGCGGTCCGGGTTCGCTGGGGGAGACGTTGAGAAGCATGCGCTGTTAGTCTTATCGACGGAATAAGTACGAAGTTTAGTGCGCCCGCCTATTGATTCCTCACCACGGTGATGGCCCGCCAGGAGGAATTGCCGGCGGCATCGTACGCCCGGACGGTGACGGTATTGCTGCCCACCAAGAGCGGGACTGTGGCCGTCCAGGAATCGGTCCCCGCCGCGGTTCCGGAACTGCCGGTGGAGGTGCTCCATTGGACCGAGGCGACACCTACGTTGTCGCCCGCCTTGCCGGCGATTGCGATGGCTGGCGATGACGACGAGACCATCGACGCGCCCGGGGTCAGGATCGTGACCGAGGGTGGCACGGTGTCGGCGGACGGTGCGGCGGGCGCGGTGGCGGCGGGCGGCGCCGGATTGGCCGGCGCGGAACTGCCGCCGCCGGCGATGATGGGAGGGGCGCTGACTCCCGGGGAAACGCCGGCTGCCGGGGGTCCGTAGAGGGCCTGGATTCCGGCGATATCGTCGGCTGAAAGTCCGCTTTGCAGGCGATAGTAGGGATACATGACGGCGGTGGGATCGTCGGAATGGCCCAGCCCGAGCGCATGTCCCACTTCGTGCAGGGCGACCGAGAAGATGTCGACTTTGCCTCCCACGCTCCAGCTTTCATCTGCATTCAGGTGCATGTCGCCGGCGAGCGGTTCGGGATTGCTGGGCGGGGGATAGAAGGTGTGGGCAATGATGCCGCCCGGTCCGTTGAAAGGGTAGGCGTCGCCGTGGGCATAGCGCGCGAAGAGCACGTCTATAGTGCGCGGCTGGCCGGACTGGCTCACGGGCGAGATGGTGATATTGGCATACTGCGCCCAGACGGCGAACGCGCGCGCGATTTCGCTGCGCACTTCGCTTTCCGGCACCGCGGGAGTCAGCGATTCGAAGAAATAGGCAAGCGATACGCGCCCGCTGGAGTCGGGCTTCCACCCGCCGCCGGCGGCGACGTATTGAGGCGACGGACCGGCCGGAGTCGCGGCGCCGGAGCAGCCCACAATGGCGTCGCCATTCTGCAATTCGGCGGAGGCCGGCAGGATGTAAGCCACGGCATCGAGCGCGGCCAGCGCCGCCAACCCGCTGTAGGCTCCGGAGACCAGCATCTGGCCGGGCAAGAGGCGGCCGTTGGGGATTACGCTGAACCCGAGATTCTGCACCAGCACCGCGTCGGCGGCACTATCGGTGTCGGGCTGAAACATCACCAGGTATTCGCCCAGGGGCTGGCCGGAAACGATGGGGCTGATCTTATCGGTGGGATCGAGGGGGCCCGCCCAGAGGACATCCAGGCCGCGCAAATTGAGCTTATAAGCCGACACCAGGAGCGCATTTTCCGGCACGTAGGAGAGCACGCGTGCATGGCGCGCCTGCAACTCGGCGATCACATCGGCGCCGGGATAGGATCCGAAAAGCACCAGGTAATGCTGGGTGGCGCCGGACGGAGATTGCAGGCGGGAAGGCGCCGGCTGGGCCGACGGATCGAGCATTATAGTGCGCGTTTTGAGGCGGATAACAGGTTGCGGCCAGGCCGCCAAGGCTGACAGGAGCAGGATTCCGGAAACTCTCAAACAATTCATAAAAGACTCTAATGTCCTAAATTCTTTTCGACGAAAACTGAGAAAATCGATAGTCGTCCTCGACCTATCGATATTCAACAAGTGAGAAAATACCTTTATCTAGGGCTTCTTTTGCCGCTTGTCCCCGCATGGGCGGCGGCCGATTCGGTGCGTACGGTCTACCGCATCGCGACGGTCGCGGGAAGCGCTTCGTTGGGCGATGGCGGCCCCGCCGTCGACGCCCAGATCGGCGTGATTCAAGGCGTGGCCGCCGACCGGGCCGGAAACGTCTATCTCTCCGATACCAATCACAACTGTGTCCGCAGGATTGACGCCCAGGGCATCATCACCACGGTGGCGGGCACCGGGACGGCCGGTTTCAACGGCGATGGCGGTCCCGCGACGAGCGCGCAACTTAATCTTCCGTATGGACTGGCGGTTGACGCCAGCGGCAACCTATACATCGCCGACCTGAATAACAACCGGGTGCGGCGCGTCAGCCCGAGCGGAGCCATCGACACCTACGCGGGCAGCGGCGGCAATGGATCTTCCGGCGACGGCGGCGCGGCCACGCAAGCGCAGTTACTCTCGCCGCGCAATTTGGCGATCGATTCGGGCGGCAACCTGTATATCGCCGAGTTCGCCGCGCACCGCGTTCGGAAAGTAGCGCCGGGCGGCACGATTACCACGGTAGCGGGCACCGGAATCGCGGGCTTTCGCGGAGACGGCGGTCCGGGGACGGTGGCCCAACTGGCATTTCCGGCCGGTCTGGCGCTGGACGCCGCGGGCAACCTGTACATTGCCGATTCGGGCAATCAGCGGGTTCGCGAAGTGGTGGGGAACGGCGCCATTGTGACGGCGGCGGGTGGATCGACGGCGGCCACGCTGATCACGCCGTTAGCAGTGGCCATCGACGCCGCCGGCGATCTGCTGGTGGCGGACGCGACGACGGAAGTGTACGAAGCTACCGTTAGCGGAAAGTGGCTGACAGCGGCGGGCACGAGCAGTGCGGGATTCTATGGCGACGGCGGACCGGCTACCGCCGCCTTGCTGACGCAACCGCTCGACCTGGCGGCCGACGGCAACGGCAACCTGTACATCGCCGACCAGCATCGCGTCCGCAGGATCGCGGTGAAAGGGACGATTACCACGGTGGCGGGGGCGGACTATCTCTATGGAATCGGCGATGGCGGCGCGGCGACCGCCGCGGAACTATCGATGCCCTCGGCGGTGGCGCTGGACGCGGCGGGCGATCTTTATATTGCCGATACGGGGACCAATCGCGTGCGCAGGGCGCAGGCCTCGGGCGGGATCGAGACAGTGGCCGGCAACGGCATGGGAGCGCCTGGAGGAGAAGCGACGCCGGCCGTCTCGACATCGTTGATGACGCCGGGAGCGGTGGCACTCGATCCGTTCGGCAATCTTCTGGTGGTGGAAACCGGCGCCCACCGCGTCCGCCAAGTTACGGCCGACGGGCTTATCCGTACGGTGGCGGGGACGGGAAAGGCGGGTCTGGGTCCGGACTCCCTGACGCCTGCGGAAACTGAGCTCAGCGCCCCCCGCGGAGTCTGCCTGGACCGCTTCGGCAACCTTTATATCGTCGACACCGGCAATTCGCGCGTGCTGCTGGCGCCCGCGCAGGGCATGGTCCTGACGGCCGCGGGCAACGGCGCACAGGGGTTCGCAGGGGATGCCGGTCCGGCGCCGATTGCGCAACTGAACCAGCCGACGGCGTGTGCGCTGGACTCGGCAGGCGACCTGTACATAGCAGATACGCAGAATCATCGCATTCGGAAAGTAGACGCCACGGGCGCGATCCGGACGGTGGCGGGTAACGGGATTGCGGGCAATGGCGGCGACGAGGGTCCGGCGACCGCCGCCGGTTTGCAGGCACCGCGGGGCATCGCGGTGGACGATAATGGCGACCTTTATATCGCCGACACGGGGAACAACGCCATCCGCCAGGTGACGCCCGACGGCACGATCCACACCATTGCGGGCACGGGATGGGCGGAGTATAGCGGCGATGGCGGGCCTGCGCTTTCGGCGGCGCTCAATGGCCCCGGCGGCATTCTGCTGGACGGATCGGGCGATCTCTATTTCGCCGATACGGGCAACAATCGTGTGCGGGTGTTGACTCCGGTGCCCGCGACGGCGACTCCCGCGGCGGCTCCGCCAGCGCCTCTGGCGGTGATGAATGCGGCCAGCCTGAGTACCGGTCCAGTGGCGCCAGGGGAAGCGGTGACGGTCTTCGGTGAAGGCCTTGGGCCGGCGGCCGGTGTGAGCGCGATCACCGATACCGCCAGCCAACTGGCCGGGTCGCTGGCGGACACGCAGGTGTTCTTCGATGGTGTAGCGGCGCCCATCTTTTACGCGCAGGCCAACCAGATCAACGCGCAAGCGCCCTATACCTTGGCCGGAAAGACGTCGGTCAACGTGCAGGTGAACTATCGGAATGCGGCCGTCAATTCCACCGTCCTCTCGGTGGCGGCGGCGGCGCCGGGCGTGTTTCCTACGGCTATCAATCAGGACGGTAGTTATAACTCGATGGGTAATCCGGCACTAAGCGGGTCTTATTTAACGATCTATGCCACCGGCGAAGGTCTCACCGACGGCGCCAATCTTACAGGATGGCCCGCGGCGGCGCCTTATGCGCATCCGCTACAGCCGGTAAGGGTGACAGTTAGCGGCGTGGCAGCGGAGATCGCGTGGGCCGGCTGCGCGCCCGGCCTGGTAGGAATACTCCAGATTAATTGGATCCTTCCAGGTCCGTATCTCCCTTCCGGCGGGGCGCCTTTGGAACTATGGGTTGGGTCGTTTGCGGCGCCGCTGGTTACTGTCTGGGTACAGTGATTATTCTGTGTAACTTAGCTGGTCCTTATCCGATGGCTAACCTCAAAAATGGTGGTGATAACCCACCGAAGATGCCTGGAGGAAAACACCAGTCCCACCGAGAATACAAACATGAGGAATATTTTCGGGCGCACGGCCGACGACACGGTGCAGTCCTACGCGCTGCGTTACGGTGTGGCGATCGCCGCCGTTGCAGCCGCCACCGGCGTCAGGCTGCTGCTGGACCCCGAACTTGGCAACCTCAGCCCCTTCCCGGTTTTCTTCTTCGCTATTATTCTGACGGCGCGCTATTGCGGGCTTCTGCCCGCCCTCTCCGGCACCTTCATTAGCATCTTCGCGGCCGATTACTTTCTGGTGGAGCCTCGCGGCTCGTTTGGGTTTCATGGGAACGCCCAGTTTTTCGACCTGGCGGTGTACCTGGGCGTCAGCATCGCCCTCGCAATCGTGGGAAGCAGGATGTACTCGGCGGCGCAGCGTCAATCGCGCCAATTGCGCGAAACGAGCGATACGCTGGCGGAGGCGGAAGAGAAGCTGGGCTTGATGTTGAAGTCCACGGGCGTTTCCGTGTGGAACCTGGACCTGGTGCGCGACTCAATTTCGGCGGACGAGAATGCGGCCGCCCAACTCGGAATCCCGTTAGAGAAGTTCCCGCGGAATATCGAGGAGTTTGCGGCATCCGTCCATCCCGACGATCGCGAACGTGTGCAGCACGAGGTGGCAGCGGCATTGCAGCAGGGGGCTCCCTACGATACGCGATTCCGCACGATCCGGCCCGATGGTACGGTTCGTTGCCTGGCGACCCGCGGGAAGGTGTATCGCGACAGTAACGGCCGACCGGTGCAATTTACCGGATTCTGCACGGATGTCACCGATCAATGGCAAACAGAGGAGAACCTTCGGGGGGCGCTCCAACGAGTCGCGGCCGAGGCTCGATTCCGGGAGTTGTTGGAGGCCGCACCGCAGGCAGTACTGGTGACGAACTCCGCAGGAAAGATTGTAGTGGTAAACGCGCAGGCGGAAACACTTTTCGGTTACCAGCGACAGGAAATGCTGGGCCAAACCATCGAACTGCTGGTTCCGCAGCGTTTTCAGGAGCCTCATGCGGCGCATCGCCGGGAGTACCAGCGCGACCCGTATAAGCGGCGGAAAAACACCGGTCTGGATCTTTACGCGCGGCGTAAGGATGGCACCGAGCTGCCGGTGGAAATCAGCCTCAGCCCGCTCGAAACCGAGGAGGGCGAGCTGGTTTACAGCACGATTCAAGACATCACGGAGCGTAGAAACGCGGAGCGCAGCCGGGAAGAACTGGCGGCCATTGTGGACTATTCGGACGACGCCATCATCAGAAAGTCGCTGGAAGGCGCCATCCTCAACTGGAACGCCGGCGCGGAGCGGCTCTATGGGTATACGACGCAAGAAGCCCTGGGGAAGCCGATCTCCATGCTGATGCCGTCTCTGGGATGCCAGGAATGGCCGCGGATCAAGGCGAAGCTTCAGCAGGGGGAGGTGGTACGGCAGGAAACGGTCCGGCGGCGAAAAGACGGCGCCCTCATCGACGTGGCGCTGACGGTGTCGCCGATCCGGAACCTGGCGGGCGAAGTGATGGCGGCGTCCGCCATCGCACGCGATATCAGCCAGCGCAAGAAGACCGAGCAGGAGATCCTCAAGCTGAACGGGCGGCTGGAACAAACGGCGGCGAAAGCGGAAGCGGCGAACCTGGCCAAGAGCACGTTCCTGTCGACCATGTCGCACGAGATCCGCACGCCTATGAACGCGATTCTGGGGTACGCGCAGTTGATGGAACGCGACTCAAGCCTCGGCCCGGAGGCGAAAGCCAATCTGAAGATCATCGGCCGCAGCGGCGAGCATCTGCTGGCGCTCATTAACGATGTTCTCGATATGTCCAAGATCGAAGCGGGCCGCGTGGAACTGCATCCCCTGACATTCCATCTCGGGCGCCTGTTGAACGATCTGGCGGCGATGTTCCGTTTGCGGGCGGAAGCCAAGGGACTGCAGTTTGAACTGGTCACCGGCGGGGAGCAGACGCCGTATGTGGTGGCTGACGAGGGGAAGACGCGGCAGATTCTGATCAATCTGTTAGGAAACGCCGTGAAATTCACGAGGTCCGGAAAGATCGTCTTGCGGGTGGAACTGGAGTCGCGGGAAGGCAAACTGTGGATGGCGGCGGCGATTGCCGACTCCGGTCCCGGCATGACGGAGGAAGAGCAATCCAGGTTATTCGAGCCGTTCTGCCAGCCTACGCGCGACTTGAATACGCAGCAGGGGACGGGGTTGGGGCTGGCGATCAGCCGCAAGTACGCGCGCCTGATGGGCGGCGATATCGCGGTGGCGAGCACTGCGGGAGAAGGTTCGACATTCCTTTTGGAAGTGCCGGTGGGGCGCGGCGATGGCGCGGTGGCGAACCGGCAGGTAGCCACGGGACGAGTGGTGCGGGTACACGGCGAACCCGAATTCTGGCGGATCCTGGTGGTGGACGATCGTCCGGAGAATCGCGGATGGCTGGTGAAGCTGCTCGCGTCGGTGGGGTTCAGCGTGCGCGAGGCGGGTAACGGGGCAAGCGGCATTCAGGTTTGGGAAGAGTGGCGGCCGCAACTGATCCTGATGGATGTCCACATGCCGGTGATGGACGGCCTGGAAGCTACGCGAAGAATCAAAGCGTCGGCGCAGGCCGGCGAGACGGTAGTCATCGCGCTCACCGCGAGCGCTATGCAGGAAGACCGCACCAGCGTGAGGCAGAGCGGCGCCGATGACTTCCTTGCCAAGCCTTGCGGCGAGGAAGAATTGCTGGAGAAGATCGCCGTGCACCTGCATGTTGCCTACGAATACGCGCCAACTGCCGCGGAAGAACAGCCGGCGACACTGAGTGCGGAAAGCCTGCGCGAGTTTCCGGCGGCAATGGTGCAGCAGATGCGCGATGCGACGCTCAGCGGCAATCGCCGCATGTTGAACCGTTTGATCGGCGAGATGCGTCGAAGTGAGGATGCCGGCCCGGCGCAGGCACTCCAGGAACTGGTCGACCGTTGCGAGTACGACGCGCTGATGGAATTACTGGAGGCCGGATGCCAACGTTAACCCCGGGCGCCGGGGACGGCGTCATTCTGATCGTGGACGATAATCCGGCCAACCTGGCACTGCTCGAAGAGATGCTCTGCCAGCACGGTTATACGGTACGCGCGTTTCCCCTTGGACGGTTGGCGCTGGCGTCGGCGGAATACCAACCGCCCGACCTGATTCTGTTGGATATCAATATGCCGGAAATGGACGGCTACGAAATGTGCCGCCGGTTGAAGGCGGTTCCTCATCTGGCTGGAATCCCGGTGATCTTTCTGAGCGCCCTGAATGCTACCGAAGACAAGGTGAAAGGGTTCCGGGCGGGTGGGGTGGATTACATTTCGAAGCCTTTTCAGTTCGAGGAAGTGCGGGCTCGGGTGGAGACGCAGGTGCAGCTTCGCCGCGCGCGCCGCAGTGAACAGGAACTACTGGAACGGACTTTGGGCGGAGCGGTGGAGACGCTGTGGGAATTGGTGCAGGTGGCGGCGCCCATGCTGGCCGCGCGCTCGCGCGCACTCCACGACGTGGTGGCCTGGGTGGCAACACGGATGCGCGTCGTGGATTTGTGGCAGTACGAGATGGCGGCGAACCTGTGCCTGATCGGCTGCCTCACGCTGCCAGACCGGGTGTTTGCCAAGGCTTACTCCGGCCTGCCGTTGCCGGCCGAAGAGGAACGTATGTACCGCGCGCATCCGGAAACGGGAGCCCGCCTGCTGGCGAAGATCCCGCGGCTCGAAATTGTGGCGGGAATTGTCCGCCGGCAGCAGAATCCGTGGGCGCCGGAAGTGGCGGCGGAATCGCGGCAAGGCGCGGCGGTGCTCCACCTGGCGCAGGAATACGACCGGCGGATCTGCCGGGGAATGACTCCCCGGGTGACGCTGGCAGAGCTGCGGATGTCGCATAAGTTCGAGGCGGAAATGCTGGAGGCGCTGGAAAGCTATACGCCGGTGGAGAGGGATTTCGAGGAACGCCGGCTGCGCACGCGCGAACTGGGCCCGGGAATGATTCTGGAACAGGACGTTTCCTGCAACGGCCTGCTGATTCTCAAGCAGGGAACGGTGCTGACGGAGACGTGGATCGAGCGGCTCGCTAATTTTGTACGGTCGTCGGGAATCCAGGATGCCATACGGGTGCGCGTTCCGAGAATGGATGCGGCGCCCGCCCCAGAAACCGCGAGCCTGGCGACTGCCGGCCCGGGGAGGAGGGCATGATCCCCACCGACATCATGATTGTCGATGATAATCCGGCCAATCTGAAGCTGCTGGAAAACATGCTGGCGCAGAATGGCAATGAAATCCACTCGTTTCCTCTGGGCCGGCTGGCATTGGCCGCAGCAGTACGGAATCCGCCCGACCTGATTTTGCTGGACATCAACATGCCGGAAATGAACGGCTACGAAGTGTGTGAACGCTTGAAGCAAAACCGGGAACTGGCGGGCATCCCGGTGATTTTTCTGAGCGCCCTGAACGATATCCACGATAAGGTGACGGCGTTTCGCGCGGGAGCTGCGGATTACATCGCCAAGCCGTTCCAGCTCGAAGAAGTGCAGGCACGGGTGAAGATGCATCTCAATCTGCATCGCCTGCAAAAGACGCTCCAGCAGCACAACGAAGACCTGGAACGGGCGGTAGCGGAACGCACCCGCGAGTTGTCGCGGGCCAACGCCCGCCTGAGTCTGCTAGACAGTTCCAAGGACGACTTCCTCCGCTTGATTTCGCATGAGCTGCGGACTCCCCTGAACGGGGTGCTGGGGGTGGCGGAACTGGTGCTGGACGACGCCGGCGACGAGGGCGACAGCGGCCAACTCCGCGAAATGTTCGATACGTCGCGCCGTCGGTTGCTGGCGATTCTGGACGACGCGCTGCTGCTCACGCAGATCGACCTGAAGGGCGAGTCGTTTCGTCCGCGGCCGGCGGCCTTGCATCCCTTACTGCGCCGCGTCATCGCAAGCGTCGAACCGTTAGGCGCAGCCGGCAGGGTGACCATCGCGGCGCCGCCGGCGTCGGCCGATCGGGTGGTGGCGGACGAGCGCCTGCTGGAGCGGGCGTTGCACGCGCTGCTGGAAACGGCCGTCAAATTCTCCGCCGAAGACGAATCGGTGCGGATCTCTTACGAGGGTACCCCGGAGGCACTCAGTATCCGAATGGATTCGCGCGGCAAGAGCATGCCTGAGGGATTGCTGCCACGGTTTTTCGAGCTATTCGTGGTGAACGAGTCCAACACGCCGGCGGGCCATCTGGGATTGGGACCGGCGGTGGCGTCGCGGATCCTGGCGCTTTTCGGCGGATCGGTAGCGGCGGAGAATTTATCCCCGAGCGGTCTTCGATTGACCGTTACTCTGCACCGTTCCGTGAACTGAAGGGCAGCGGACGGTAATCCGGATGCCGCGCGGGAAGGAATTCTCCACTCCCACGGCGCTTCCCCATAGCGCGAAAATTCGTTTGGCCATGGCCGGATCGAGCCCCAGGCTGCCGGCTACGGTGGTGGCTTCGCCGATGCCGAACACGTGGAAAAACTGCGGCAGCGCGCTCTCGGGAATCGAGCCGTTGGGCGCATCGATGGCGAGTTCGACGGCTTCCTGCAATTCGTGCGCGGCGACGGTCACCGCGTCGCCGGCAATGGCGAATCGGGCCGCGGTTTCGAGCAGCGCCTGCCACGCACGCACCAGCATCTCGCGGTTCCCGGTGGTCCAGCCGAGGCTGTACGGCGGAGTATCGATGCGAACGCGGCGCGAGCGCGCCAGCGGATCGGCGCGTCCGGCGGCAGTCTCGAGCACGTCGGAGAGGTTGACGTCGGCGGCTTGAAATCTTCCGCCTTCAATCTCGATCTGGGTCAGCAGGAGCGCGCTATCCACCAGGGAAAGAATGCGCTGCCGCGATTCGCCCAGCATGCCTGAGAGTTCGGCGGCCTCGTCATCGTCATGGATTTCGCTCAGGATCAATTCCGCCGCGCCCAGCAATCCGTTTAAAGGAGTGCGCAGTTCGTGCGAGATCATGTGCAGGAAGTCGCTCTTGGCGTGATCGAGGCGCGAGAGTTGTTCGTGCGCGCGCGCCAGTTCACGCGTGCGTTCTTCCACGATGGCTTCCAGGCGCAGATTGTGCTCGCGCAGGCGGTTTTGCAGCGAAGATATCTTGAGATGCGTGTCCACGCGGGCGTAGACTTCTTCGAACTCGAAAGGCTTGGCGATATAGTCCACGCCACCGCAGCGGAACGCTTCCGTTTTACCGCTGGTCTGGCTGATAGCGCTGAGGAATATGATGGGGATTTCGGCCAGCACAGGGTCCTGCTTGAACAGTTTGCAGGTCTGGTAGCCGTCGAGCCCCGGCATGTTGATATCGAGCAGGACCAGATCCGGCGCAGCGGCGCGCGCCGATACCAGGGCCGGTTGGCCGCCTAAGAACGTTCGTACGCGATAACCCTTGCGCCCGAGCATTTGCTCCAGCAGGCGAACATTGGGCGCCTGATCGTCCACCACCATGATTTCGGGCGGGGCGGGGAACATATTATCCGGCCTGTTCCACGAGTTGTACGGCGGGCGCCGATGTCTCTTCGCTTGCCAGGGTGGCCATGGCTTTGAGAGCGTGGCTCAACGCCCCACGCAAGCCGTTCAGGTGGCCGGGCAGGAGTGGGCCGCAATTGGAGAGGCGCTCGATTTCGCGGCAGGCCTCCTCAATGCGGCTTTTCGATTCGCCGGCCTCTTCGACACAGCGGCGGCTGCGGGAGAGCATCTTCTGGTGTAGCCAGCGGGTGAGCAGAAGGTTGTAGATACGCAGCGTGGCTTCCACGGCGTCGATCGGCTTGGTGAGAAAATCCTTGGCGCCCAGGGCGAGCGCTTTTTGGCGTGCGGCACGGGTGGTGTCCGCGGTGATGACCAGAATGGGGAGATACGATCCGCTGGGCAGCCAGCCGCTCAATTGCTTCATCACGGCATATCCGTCGAGCTTAGGCATCATGAGGTCGAGCAGAATCAGGTCGGGTTGAAAGATGCGAAATTGGTTGAGTAACTCGCGGGAGTCGGTAAGCGATAAGTAGTTCTTATATCCCGCATGCTGCAGGAGCCGTTCCAGCAATAAAACATTCGGTTCCTGATCGTCTGCGATCAGAATTCGACTGGTAGATATGATTTCCCGTTCCATAGGCCTTAGACTTGGACACCGACTACTTCGTCGACATAGCGCAGGATCGCCTTCACATCGAGCGGTTTGGTGAAATAAGCATTCGCGCCGGCCTCCATCAGCCGTTCGATCTGCCCGGGCGTGGCGTCGGCGCTGATCATGGCCACGGGGATGGAGGCGGTGGAGGGCTGGCTGCGCAGCACGTGCAGTACTTCGTCGCCATTGAGATCGGGAAGGTGCAGATCGAGGCAGATCAGGTCCGGCCGATGCTGGCGCGCCAGTTCGATTCCCAGCCTGCCCTGCATGGCGGAAATCAACTGCACTTCCGGACGATTCTCCAGGATGCGCTCCATAAGAAGGTTATTGGAGAGGTTGTCCTCGATATACAGCAATTTAGAAGTCTTCCCGGCGGCCGGGGGCGGTACAGCGCCCTTGAATTCCTCCCGATGGAAATCTTCAAATGCATCGAGCGGTCCCACGCAAATGGGAAGTTCCACCCAGAACGTGCTGCCGAGGCCCGGCCGGCTTTCCACTCCGATGGCGCCGCCCATGCCGTCCACCAGGCGCTTGCTCAGAACCAGCCCGATGCCCGTGCCTTCGATTCCGTAGCGGTCGCTGCCCAGGCGTTCGAAGGGCCGGAACAGGCGCGAGAGTTTTTCGGGGGAGAGACCCTCGCCGGTGTCGCGCACGAAGAGACGGAAGCGGGACTCGTCCACTACGGCGCAACTTACTGTCACAATGCCGCCGCGGCGATTATATTTGATGGCGTTGGAGAGCAGGTTGAGGGTGACCTGCTGGAAGCGCTGCCGGTCCGCCAGAATGTGACGGCGCCATTCCGGCGAATCTTCCAGCCGGAGGCTGACGTCCGACTGTTGGGCCAGCGGTCCCACCAGTTCGATGGCGCTGCGGACGGTTTCGCCGCTCTCGATCGGTTCGGTAGACAGAGAGAGCTTGCCGGCCTCGATGCGCGCCAGATCGAGCACCTCGTTGATGAGGTTCAGCAGGTGGCGGCCGCCCTTGAGGATCTGATCGACGCTCTGGCGCTGTGCCGCGCTGAGATGGTCGAGGTCGAGGAGCTGCGCGAACCCAAGTATGGCGTTCAGGGGGGTGCGCAGTTCGTGGCTCATGCGGGAGAGGAACTCGCTCTTCGCCTGATTCGCCTCTTCGGCGGACTCGCGCGCCTGGCGCAGCGTTTCCTCATTGCGTTTGATGGCGGTAACGTCGCGGATCACAGCCACCCCGCCGCGGAGCGTCTCATGGTCCCCGCGCAGGGCGTGCGCGGTCACGTCGATCCAGGTATCTTCAAGGCCGGGGCGGCGCAAGAGCAATTGCACAGAGCCGGGATTTTCTCCGCGCACCGCGCGCATCAGGGGAAGATCTTCGAGCGGGCAGGTTGTGAGGGTATCGGCGCGGAGGATTTCGGCGCCCTCGTGCCAGCGCTCCGGCGGCGCGTCCACGTGGCCGAACATTTCGCGGAAGGCAGGGTTGGAGATCACCAGATTGCCGGTTTCATCGCCCACGATCAGGCCATCGCCCATGCTGTCGAGAATGCATTGCAGGAGCATCGCCTGCTTGCGCTTGGCGCTTTCCGATTCTTCCAGTTCGCGCGCGCGGCGGTCAGACTCGGCGGTGCGCTGCTGCAGAAGTGTGGCGGTGCGGTGGAGCGCTTCGCTGAGACGGCCGATTTCGTCGCTGGCGGGATGGTCGGGTGCGGGCATGCGTCCTTCCGCCAGACCGCTGGCGCTCTCCTGCACTTTCTTAACACGGCTGACGATACCGGAGGCGAAGAGCAACATGGCCAGAATGCCGCCCACCAGCCCGAGCACGATGCTGGCGAGCACGCCGAGATGAGAGTTGCGCAGGGCACGCGCCAGACGGGCCACATCGACGGCCACGGTATGGCGTTCCATACCCTGGACGACGGCGATCTCGGCATCGATGCGGTTCATGGCGGCGCCATTCTTCTCGAGCCACTCGGCGGCCGCGGGATTAACGGCTGGCGATTGCGGCTGGATGGTGGCGACATAGTCGGCGGCCGCACTGTGGTGTTGCGTAATGAGTCCGCGGAGCGCGGTCACGTGTTCGCGCTCCTCGGGACTCACGGCGATTTTTTCGAGCTGATGCATCGCCACTTCGCCATCGCTCAACGAATCCTGGTACGTCTTCAGATGGCGTGAGTCGTTGGTGAGGGCGTAGGAGCGCACTGCGCCCGAGCTTTCTAGCACCGACGTCCGGACTTTCTGCAAAGCGCCGAAGACTTGCAAGGTGCTGGCCAACCACTTGCCGGCGCTGCGATACTGCACCTCCAGCATGAAGAAGGAGACGCTGAATCCAAGGAGCGCCACGACCGGCAAAGAAGTGACCACCAAGCCTTTGAGGCGCAATGGAAGGTTCAGCCATCGACGTTGGAAGATGCCGGTTCCCATGTTCGTGTCCCTCCGCAAAACTCTGAAATCCAATTTGAATGAACGGGGAACAAATGAAAATACTGCCTTTGGAGAATTCCTTTATTCTGAATGCGATAAAGGATACCGCCGGCGGTATCTTTCGGATACGATTAGCCCGGAAGTGATCACTCATTAGGGTCAGTTCAAACTGGTTCGAAGGGGCGCCACCTCATGTAAACTAGGGCATGCGCCATTTGTCAGTGGCCCTCACCATCGCGGGCTCCGACCCCAGCGGCGGGGCCGGCATCCAGGCCGATCTCAAGACGTTTCACCAGTTCGGCGTGTACGGGGAGGCGGTGATCACGCTGATCACGGTTCAAAATACCGTGCGGGTTTCGCGGGTGGAAGCGCTATCGGCAAGACTGGTGGACGCCCAGATCGCCGCGGTGGTGGAAGACATTCCGCCGGCGGCGGTGAAAACGGGTGCGCTGGGGTCGGCGGAAATCGTGGAGGTGGTGGCGCGCGCCGCCGCCGATTTCGCGTTCCCGTTGATAGTGGACCCGGTGATGGTCAGCTCGCACGGGCGCGAATTGCTGCCGCCCATGGCGGTGCGCGCGCTGCGCGAACTACTGTTGCCGCACGCCACTCTGGCGATGCCCAACGTGCCGGAGGCGGAGGCGCTGGCGGGAATCGCCATTCACGGAATCGACGATGTGCACCATGCGGCGTGCGTGATCCGCTCCATGGGGCCGCGCGCTGTATTGATTAAGGGCGGGCATCTGGAAGACGACCCGGTGGACGTGCTCTTCGACGGCGTGGAATATCGCGAGTTCGCCGCCCCGCGAGTCGCCACGCGCCACACCCACGGCACCGGTTGCACCTATTCCGCCGCCGTCACGGCGAGCCTGGCTGCGGGCTGCAGCCTGGTGGAATCGGTGGAGCGCGCCAAGCGTTTTATTCACCAGGCCATCCTCAGCAGCCCCGGATTGGGGCGCGGCTGCGGACCGGTCAATCATCACGCGGAGGTTTCATGAAGTTTCCGGAATTGCTGGTAGCCGCCATTCAACGCTCGGAGATCCCGCTGCGCTTCGAGCCTGGGGCAGAGGAAGCGGTCGCCAAGCCTGTCATTGAAATTTTGGAGGCATGGGTGAAAGCGCATCTGCCGCCGCCGTCGGACTCGGAATTCGACGCCGGGTATCGCGCGCTGGCGGAGCAGTTGTTGGCCGAACTGGAGGGCGAAGCGGAGCTGCCGGAATAGCGCGGCGGCAGTAAATGCGCGGGCGTCTGTGCGATGCTGGATCTGATGACTCGCATCCAGATGCATTTCCGCCTGCGGCAGCCGCTTGACGACGCGACCATGGCGAAACTGTCCGATACCAGCGTGATCTACGGAATCCAGAAAGTGAAGCTGGGGGGCGACGGCCTGATGGTGGAGTACGATGCCACGCGCATGCGGCCGGCCGAGGTGGAAGCGGCGCTGGCGCGCGCGGGTATCGCCGCCGATCCGGCGTAAGATCGCGACTATGCGGGGCCGCGGCGTTCGGAGAATCGCTTGAGGAAACCGAGCACGCGCGCCACATAGGTTCGGGTCTCGCGGAACGGCGGCACGCCGCGGTAACGATCGACCATGCCGGGGCCGGCGTTATACGCCGCGATAACGCGCCGCATGGCTCCGCGATTGTTTTGATAACGCTTCATCAGGTAGCGCAGATAGTGCGTGCCGGCATCGACGTTTTCCGCAGGGACGCTGGGGTCGGCGCCGAATTCCCGGGCGGTATCGGGCATCAACTGCATGAGTCCGATGGCGCCTTTACAGGAGATGGCGGTGGAATTGAAATTGGATTCCGCGGCGACGATGCTGGTGACGAAGTCCGCCGGTACGCGATATTTAGCAGCGGCTCCGGAGATCAGGGTGAGCGTTTCGGCCTTGGATAAGGGCGGCTCCGCGGTTGCCTTCGCCTGATCTTCCTCGCCCTCGATGAACGGGCGCGAGAGCGGCGCGATGCGCAGAAAGGACAGCCAGGAGCGATCACGCAACGAACGGGACTGCACGGCCGAGCCGGAAGAGGAACATTTCGCTGTAGATAGTTCGGATTGCACGGCCATTCGGCAAATTACAGCGGTACAACCCAGAGTGAGGACAATGGTGGCTAACTTCATGATCGTGAGGCGGGGTTACAACCAGGCAATTCAAATCGGCACTTCTAAGACGCGCGGGAGGAAGAACGACTGTGGGTAGAAAAGCGCGGTAATGCACATTGTAACATGTCAGTTCCAGTGCTCAACCGGCAACACCCACTCGAATGCATCGGTGGCGAGCAGTTTCACCGGCGCTACTTGCTGCCCTACCGAAGATGATCGCCGGAGCGCGGCCGGTCATGTCTTCAGCGTGCCGTACGCGGGCTATACTGAAGCCGACATGCTACCGGGGCCCATCGAGATTGCCGATTTCGCAGATGAGGGCGTGACCCTGACACCAGTCACCGCCCCCGATTTCGACCGGCGCGCGCAGACCATTCTGGCGGACGACGCGTCGCCCGTGCTCGAGCTCAAGCCATATCTCACCCTCGTGCGCAATGACAATCCGCGCACCGTGGTGGCCTACACCGTCGCGTGGACGGTAACCCGGCGCAACGACACTCTCGAGGTCAATTACTCGCAGTTCAAGTTTCCCGACGCGGTGGCGGGGGCGAGCCACGGGCTGGCGATGCTGGCGGGGCGCGAAATCCGCAGCGGTACCGAGCGGCTGACCGGCATGGGGTTCGAAGCGTGGCCGCCGGAGTATGCCGACACGCTTCGCGAATACGGACTGCGCGCCGCCGCCCACCTGGGCGATACCAAGGGGCTCGCCATCGCGCTCGACGGGGTGATCTTCGAAGACGGCACCATGCTGGGGCCCGACCGGTCACGGCTGGCGGAGCACTTCATCGAATTCGTGCACGCCAAGCAGAGTTTGTATCGCGATATCGTGGTGGGGCTGGAGGGTGGCGGCGACGTGCGTGACGACGTTTTCGCGCCCTTGCGGGAGACGCTGGAAACGCGGCGGCAAGCGGCGCATCCGGATTCCGTGCTGGTGTATCGCCGGCAGGCGGCGGCTGAGATCCTGGCCTTTCACGATCGTGTGGCGCTGGAAGTGTTTCGCCGCACGCTGCGGCGGGAGCCGTTCACTATCAGAAGACTTTCCGGAAAGTGAGATTGATGCGCGTGGCTGCGGTGAGCGCATGCTCGCCTGCTTTGAGCGGCGCCACGCCGTGATAAATGAAGCGCGCGGGACCTCCCCAGACCACTACGTCGCCACTCTCCAGGCGCATGCGCCGCACCGGGTCGCCGCGCTTCCTGCCGCCCCATAGAAACGTGGCCGGCAGGCCCAGCGAGACGGAGACGATGGGCGACCAGGCGTCGTTCTCGTCGCGATCCTGGTGCATGCCGAGTTTCGATCCGGCGCTATAGCGATTGATCAGGCAGGCGTCGGGATCGTAATTTGCGAACCCCGCATCGGCGGCCGCACGGGCGGCGAGCGAGAGGAAACGGGCGGGCAGGGCGGGCCAGGGAGCGCCGGTGGCGGGATCTTGCGGGTCGTAACGATAGCCGGTGCGGTCAGATACCCAGCCGACGCGTCCGCAGTTGGTCATGGCGACGGACATGGTGAATCCACCGGGCGTGACGAGGTGGCGAAACGGCGAGGCCGCTGCGACATGGGCGGCGTCCTCCACCAGTTCGGCGGCGTCGCTGAGGGCGAATGCGCGGAGCAGTACGGCGCCCTCTTCCAGCGGCTCGCGCGACGGAGGGGCAGGATCGAATAAAGGTGTCACGATTCCAGCTTAGGACGATGGCGCGGTGGGGTGGGCGAAGCGGGCGTTTCCGGAAGCCTCGCATGCTATGATGCCCCTGTGCGCGTCGGGCGCCTCCGGTCCGCGGGAAGGGCTGAGCCCACCGGTCTTCGTTGGTCCATCGCGATCGATCTTCTTTCGCCCGTTACGCGGACACCGGGCAATTCGAAAGGAGATTGCCATGTCCGCTCAACGAATTCCTACGCGCCGCCTGCCGCGGCAGCCGAACCTCGAACAACTCCGTAAGCAAGCGAAAGAGCTGATGTCCGGATGGCCCGGCTTCACTCTGAGCGAAGCGCAGCGCGAACTTGCCCGCGCCTACGGTTTTCTGAGTTGGCCCAAACTCAAAGCCTTTGTGGATGGCGCCAACGTGGCACGGCTCGCCGAAGCCGTCAACACGGGTGACCTCTCTACGGTCCGCAAACTTCTCAAGGCTCGGCCCGAGCTGGTCTCCATGGACAGGGCTGAAAACGACGAGCATCGCGCCCTCCACTACGCCGTGGTTCGCCGCGATACCGCCATGGTCCGCCTGCTCATGCAAGCCGGCGCCGACGCGCGCAAGGGCATCTGGCCGCACCGTGACGCTACTACCGCGTTGGACTTTGCGCGCGACCGCGAGTTCCCCGAGATCGTCGCGGTCATCGAAGAGGAGGAGCAGCAGCGCCGCCAGACCGCCAGTTGCCCGAACGCCGCCGTCTCTCCCGTGCAAGAGCAAATCAACGAAGCGATTCGCGCGGGTGATGACGAGTCCGCCATCGCACTGCTCACCGCCGACCCCGCTCTGGCCGGCGCCTGCGATCGCAACGGAGCCACTCCCCTGCATGCCGCCGCGCAAGCCGGCAGCGAAGAGATGGTCGCCTGGCTCCTCGCCCGCGGCGCCGACCCCAACCACCCCGATCTTCACTCCCTCACGCCCCTCGACCGCGCCGCTCTCGCCGTCCCCGATGATTTTCCCGCCGTTGCCCATCGCCTCCTGGGCGCCGGCGCGTCCCTCACGCTGCGTGGCGCCGTGGCTCTCGGCGATATCGAGCGCGCCCGCGGCCTCACGCCGACGGTCGATGCCCGCGGCGGACTCCTCAGTCTCGCGGTACACCACGGCCAGCTCGAAATGATCCGGCTCCTCCTCGATCTCGGCGCCGATGTCGACGAGCGCACCCTTCTGGAAAACGTCGAATCGCCCACCGAAAGCGCCGGCAAACCGCTCTGGATCGCGGCCGACATCGGACGCCGCGACATCGCCGAACTCCTGCTGGATCGCGGCGCCGACCCGAACGCCAATCTCTACGCTTCCGGATGGCCGCTCGACCGCGCCTATCGCAATCACGATTCCAGCATGAAGCAACTCCTTCTCAGCCGCGGAGCCAAGCCTCAGGCATGGACCATCGCGGGCGCTCACGATGTGCAAGCCGCGCGCCAAATGCTCGCCGAAGACCCGTCCGAAGAAGTCGCCAGCGAGCTGGTCTGGTCGGCCGCGTGCAACGGCTGTCCTGAGATCGTCGCGCTCGCCCTGCCGCGCCTCGATTGGCCTCGCGCCGATGATCGCTGGCACTGGATTCTCATGCAGCCGCCTCGCAGTGCGGGCGATAACGGCATAGAGGAGCCGTACTTTCTCTGCATGGAGCTTCTGCTCGCTCACGGCATCGATGCCAACGTGGCCCGCCGCGGCGCCACGATCCTGCACTTTACGGCCGCGCGTCCCGGTCTGCCCGAACAAACCCGTGTGCGTTTCGCCGCCATGTTGCTGAATCGGGGCGCACGTCTCGATGTGCGCGACGATCTGCTGCGCTCGACCCCGCTGGCGTGGGCCTGCCGGTGGGGCCGCGGTCCGATGGTCGAATTCCTCCTTTCGCGCGGCGCATCGCCGAACGAACCCGATGCCGAGGCTTGGGCCACCCCGCTGGCCTGGGCGAACAAGATGGGTCATCCCGATATCGCGGCGCTGGTGCGCGAGCGAGCTTGACAGCAGCGGTGCCGCGCATATATCGTTCGAGTGTTAAACAAATGCGACCCACCAGATGGATGCTGATTTTCGGCGCGCTCGCCGCCATGCTCGCGGCGGACCTGACTCCGCCCGTCAAACTGACCAAGGAGCAAGACCATCAGCGCATGATGGATCTTCTTCACATCAGTGAGCTTCGCCGCGGCCGCGACGGCAGCGACAAGAGCTCGCCTTATTACGCCCACTACGACGAGTCGAAGGCTAATCCCTTCCCGAATCTGCCCGATCCGCTCACCTTGAAGAACGGCAGGAAGGTGACCACCGCCTCCGCCTGGTGGAATCAGCGCCGGCCGGAGATAGTGGAAGATTTCGATCGCGAAATTTACGGCCGTGTGCCCAAAGTTACTCCGAAAGTGAACTGGGTGGTCACCAGCATTACGCGTGAGAAGAACGGCGAGGTCGACGTCATCACCGAGAAGCTCGAAGGCGTGGTGGACAATTCGTCATACCCCGATATCGTAGTGAAGATCGCGCTGACGCTTTCCACACCGGCGGACGCCAAGGGCCCGGTGCCGGTGGTGATGCAGTACGGCTTCATCTTCGGTGGACCGCAAACTGCGCCGCCCACGCAGCCGCCGTACGGTCCCGACGCGTTTCTGCCGCCGCGACCGCCCATGAAATTCCCGGCGGGCGCCATGCCGCCGCGGCCCACCGGTCCCACCTGGCAGCAGCAGGCGCTCGCCAAAGGCTGGGGCTATGCGCAAATCATTCCCACCAGTGTGCAGGCGGACGACGGCTCCGGCCTGACGCTCGGCATCATCGGGCTCTGCAATCACGGCCAGCCGCGCAAGCCCGACGATTGGGGCGTGCTACGCGCCTGGGCCTGGGGCGCGAGCCGCGCCGTCGATTATTTCGAAACCGATAAAGCGGTGGACGCCAAACACATCGCGCTCGAAGGCCATTCGCGCTATGGCAAGGCGACGCTGGTGGCGATGGCGTACGATGCGCGCCTGTGGGCCGCGTACGTGAGTTCCTCAGGTGAAGGCGGCGCCAAACTCAATCGCCGCGACTGGGGCGAGGTGGTGGAAAACATCGCGGGCGCGTCCGCTTATCACTGGATGGCGGGCAACTTCATGAAGTACGCCGGTCCGCTGCACTGGAACGATCTGCCGGTGGATTCGCACGAACTGATCGCGCTGTGTGCGCCGCGCCCGGTCTTCGTGAGCGCGGGCTCGGCGGAAGCGGGGGACGCCTGGGTGGACGCGAAGGGCTCGTTCCTGGCAGCAGTGGGCGCGGGCCCGGTGTATCGACTGCTGGGCAAGAAGGATCTAGGGACGACCGAATTTCCGCCCATCGAGACGCTGCTTGCCACCGGCGACATCGCGTTCCGGCAGCACTCGCAGGGCCACACCGACGCGCCCAACTGGCCGTACTTTCTGGATTTCGCAGGCCGGCATATGTAAGCCCGAAGGCGCCGCGGCGACGATCCCATACAATAAGAGCATTGTGATGAAACAGAGACTGGCGGTGCTTTTAACGCTGGCGATGGCCACCGGATGGGGACAGATGCGTCGGCCGTTTCCGTCGCGGTTTGCATCGCGCGGATTGCGCGGCGCGGTGGCCGCGGGATCGGAAAACGCCACCGAAGCCGGCATGCGCATGTTCCTCGCGGGAGGCAACGCGGTGGACGCGGGAATCGCCACCATGCTGGCGGCGTCGGTGGTGGAGTTCTCGCATTTCGGATTCGGCGGCGAAGCGCCCATCCTGATTCGCACCAAGGAAGGGAAGGTCTTCGCTATCGCCGGCGTGGGCACGATGCCGAAACTGGGCACCGCCGATTTTTATCGCCATCACATTTTGAGCCCGCTGGAGATTGAAGATCCGCCCGGGCCGAACGGCTTAAAGGACTGGGTGCCGGTGGTCGGCATTCTCTCGGCGATTGTGCCGGGCATGGTGGACGCTGCGGTCGTGGCGGAGCGCGACTTCGGCACCAAATCGTTCTCCGAGGTGGTGGAGCCGGCGATCGAACTCGCCGACGGATTCCCGCTGGACGAATTCCGCGCGATCTCATTGGCCAACAGCGTGCGGTATCTCTCGGCGTGGCCCAGTTCGAAGCGCGTTTATCTGGGCAACGGCAATCCGCTGCAGGCCGGCAACATTTTCCGCCAGCCCGACCTGGCGCGCACGCTGCGCAACATGGCCGAAGTGGAAAAGCGCGCGCTGGCGTCCGGCGCATCGCGCGATAAAGCGATGGACGCCGTGCGCGATTACTTTTACCGCGGCGATATCGCCCGCCGCATTGGCGAATTCTGCAAGCAGAACGGCGGATTGCTGCGCTATGAAGACATGGCGGCCTTCCGGTTGAAGCCGGAGGAAGCGGTCTCCACCACGTTCCACGGGTACACGGTTTACAAGCCCGGCTTCTGGAGCCAGGGCCCCTCGATGATCGAAGCGCTGAATATTCTGGAAGGTTTCCCGATCGGCGAGATGGGGCTGAATTCCGCCAACTACATCCACACCATGGTGGAGGCGCTGAAGCTCGCCTATGCCGACCGCGACACCTACTACGGCGATCCGAATTTCAATCACATTCCCAGCGACATTCTGCTCTCCAAAGCTTATGGCGCGGAGCGGCGCAAGCTCATCACCGATCAGGCGTCGCTCGAATTCCGGCCGGGGAAGATCGGCGATCATCCGCCCAAGCATCCCTCGGAAGACGAGATCCCGCATCACAAACTAGACCCCGCGGTGCTCGCCAAGGACACCACCTGCGTGGACGCCATCGATAAGGATGGCGTGATGATTTCGATTACGCCCTCAGGCGCGTGGATGCCGCCGGTGATCGCAGGCGATACCGGGATTCCGCTCACACAGAGGGCGCAGAGTTTTCTGCTGGTGCCCGGCCATCCGAATGAGCTGGCACCGGGCAAACGGCCGCGCGTGACGCTGAGTCCGACCATCGTGGTGGGGCCGGGCAAGAACCTGATCGCGCTGTCCACACCGGGCGGCGATCAGCAGGACCAGGCGCTGCTGCAGGTGCTGTTCGCCAATGTGGAATTCGGGTTGGACGCGCAGAGCGCGGTGGAGAATCCGCGCTTTCAGAGTGAGCATTACGTATCGAGCTTCGACAATCACGAGATGAAGCCGGGAGTGCTCGGGCTGGACGAACGGATGGCGTCGGCGGTGTTCCAGGAATTGCAGAGGCGTGGGCACAAGGTGGAAGTGAAGTCGCGGTACGATAGCGGGTCGGCGCCGGTGTTGATTCGCATGTATCCGAGCGGCGTGATTGAGGCGGGGGCAGACCCGTTCTACTTCCGGTTCGCGCAGGCATGGTAGGCGGGCTGTTCGACGAACCGAGCTCGTTCGACCGTGACGGGCTGGCCGAAAAACTGCGGGCGCTCGCCGCGCAGAATATTTATATCGGCGGCAGTTCGTGGAAATACGAAGGTTGGCTGGGGCAGATTTATTCGCGCGATCGCTACCTGACGCGCGGCAAGTTTTCGCAGAAAATGTTCCAGCAGGAGTGCTTGCGCGAGTACGCCGAAACGTTCCCCACGGTGTGCGGCGATTTCGCCTTCTACCAGTTTCCTACCGATGAATTCTGGAAGCGGCTCTTCACGCGCGTGCCGGAACAGTTCCGCTTCGCCTTCAAAGCGCCGGAACAGATCACCTGCAAGATGTTTCCGCGGCATGCGCGCTACGGACCGCAGGCGGGTAGGGAAAACGAGAACTTTCTGGACAGCCGGATGGTGCGGGAGATGTTTCTGCGTCCACTGCTGCCCTACCGCGAGAAGACGGCGCTGCTGATTTTCGAATTCGGCGCGTTCGGGCAGCGCAGCTTCGCGGATGTAGGCGAATTTATCGCGCGGCTGGATCCTTTTCTGGCCGCACTGCCGCCGGAATTCCGCTACGCGGTGGAGATCCGCAATCCCGAATTCCTGGAGAAGGATTACTTCGCATGCTTGCGCGCGCGGGGCGTGGCGCACGTGTATAACGCGTGGTCGAAGATGCCCGAATTGCGGAGCCAGATGGCGATTCCGGAATCGATGACGGCCGACTTTCTAGTGAGCCGCGCGTTGCTGCGGCACGGGCGTGTGTATGAGGACGCGGTGGGGATGTTCGCGCCGTACACGGAGATTCAGGATGAGAATCGGGAGGCGCGCGAATCGATGCGGGTGCTGATCGGGCGGGCGCGGGAGGATCGAAAATTCTTGTTTCTGTTCGTGAATAATCGGCTGGAGGGGAACGCGCCGCTGACGATTCTGTCGCTGGTGGAGAAGTGACGAGGCTCTCGATTTTGCGGGTGACGGGACGGTGATATACTGAGAGTTCCTCCTGAAAGGGCCCGTAGCTCAGTTGGTTAGAGCGCTACCTTGACACGGTAGAGGTCTCCAGTTCGAGTCTGGGCGGGCCCACCATAAAACTCAAAGACTGACGGAAAATCTTCGAAAACCTCGGGGCTTAAACCGGGCTTGGTAGCCGAGAATTCTTCAGTTTACCGGCCCCCGAACTTCGCCTCCGGGCCGTTCCCACATCTTCTGCACCTGCTCTTTCTCGCGGTCGCGGTTCGGTAACCGTATAGAGCCACGTTGTGGAAGGGCTCGTATGGCCTGCCGCCCGCATTCAGGTCGCCCCGACTTCCTGGCGCCACGAGATGTTCAAACGGCGGAACTATGCATTCCGAAACCCTCGTGATCAGCGCGAAGAGGAATGGGAGCTAGCTAGCTGTAGAGCCGTAAGGGTCAGGCGCCGCACAACCGGGGACAACGGCTCGCTCGTTGCCCTACAGATGCTGCCCACGTCCAGCCGGCGATGTTTGCGCGCCGGAACAAAAAGTTCGGCCAGGAGCTCCCCTCCGAAGACGCGGTAGCACCGCGTGGCAACGATTATTGACGCTCGATGAGGCCTTGCCGACCTGCAGATCCGGCGGCCATGTGAGAACGGCAACGACCGAGTCATCCAATGCAAAGCAATTGTCGCGGTAAACTGAAGCTGCAGAGGTACGCAATCCAGCATGAATGCTGTTACACATCTCACGGATGAACAGTTTCTGGCACTACCCGATGAACCGGGCAAGCAGGAATTGCTCGAAGGGGAACTGATTTCGTTGCCGCCCGCTAAACTGCAGCACAATAAGATCGTACGCCGATTCTTCGAGTTGCTGTCGACGGTACTCGATCCAGCACGCGTCTGGATCGAGACGGGTTATCACATCGCTTCGGGCTGGTTGCAGCCGGACGTGAGTGTAATCCGGCCTGACCAGCCCGAAGGCGAGTGGTTTGAAGGTTCTCCCATGATCGCTATCGAAATCGCATCGCGGGGGAACACCGATGAGGAGATCGATCGAAAGGTCGAAGCCTACCTGTCGGGAGGCTGTCTCGAGATCTGGGTGGTGAGACCTCGGACAGCAAGCATGACGGTTCACCGGAAAGAGTCCATCTTGCGAGTCACTGGGCACTACGAATGCGAGTCAGTCGGCACGGCCGTTGACGTCGCCTCGCTGATTCACGGTTGAGAGACAAGACCCGGACCGTAAATTCCCTACACCAGGCATCCGACTCCCAGCACGGCATTGATCGCACTCTGAACGTCAATAATATTCAGGACACCGTCGCCATTCAGATCGTTCGATGGCGTCGCCGTGCCAAGCGCTTCGTTGATTATCGCCTGCGCATCGCCTACGTTGAGCGAACCGCTATGGTCGATGTCGCAGGCGAGTCCCGTGCCGGTTTGGGCTACGACGAAGGGCTGACCGCCCAGCGACAGCGTCCCCGTTCGGTTTGGGCTGTCAGGGTTTGCGGCAACCGAGTAAGAAGTAAAACTACTGCCGGTTCCCGAACCGCCGGCGTTAATCGTGAGCCAGGGTGAGTCGCTGGTCACAATCCAGGAACAATTGTTGGAGACGGTAGCTCCGAAAGTTCCGCTGCCGCCTCCAGGCAGTGCCGACGCACCCGACCCCGATAGTTGAAATGTGCAGGCTGACCCTGGACCTGTGTAAGTTGGAAAGAGATCGCCTGACGGCCAGTTAGTAATACCTTGGGCGACGGTCAGGAGCTGCGCATCGGCGTCCGCCAAAATGTCAGGTGACGGGCTCCCTGCCTGCCGGGTATTGAACAAGATGGCGTAAGTAACTTGCCCGTTGATCTGATAACCGGTATCGAGGTGCAGGATGGTGCTGGTTCCGGGTAGGCTTCCGTCAAACTCCCATCCCCAGCCCAAGCCCACGGGGGGAACGTAGCCAACGAACCCGTCGGGCGGCGACTGCAGAATACCGGGAGATAACTGGCCGTTGATATTGTCGGCATAACGCAGAATATCCATGGTGGAGGCGATCCACCCACCATTGGCCAACATGAGCTCAGTGGAGAAGCCGCCATAGACTTCGGGAACCAGCGCGCCCAGTGGCGGGAAAGCCGAACCTACCAGCGGCGCGCCCGGGTAATCGTAATACTTCACCTCATTGGCCAGTCGCCCTGCCAGCAGGGACGCCCCCGGTTGCATATGACCGATGCCCGCCGGGTTCAGAATATAGGTGGTGACATAATCGGCATACAGCATGCCACTGGCGCGCTCGATGACGGCGCCCAGCACGATGTAGCCGAAATTCGAGTAAGCGTATGTCGTGCCCGGATCGTATTGCAGCGGCTGTCCCATCATGTAGCGGATGAGGAGGTCGGGCGTGGCCGGCGGCGTAGCCATGAAAGTCTCGGCAGCGGTATCCAAGTAGATGAACGGCGGATCGCCGGCGATGTCGCGATCCCAACCGCCGGTATGTGCCAGCAGTTCCTGCACAGTGACCTGGTAGATGCGCTGGTCGACGTTGGCGCTAGGCGGGGGTGTCAGATCGCTGAGGACACTAAATGCGGGCGTACTCATCTGCAACTTCCCCTGTTCGATGAGTTTCAGGACGGCAGCCGCGGTGAACGGCTTTGAAATACTGGCAAGGCGGAACCTCGAGTCGGGCTGGGCGGGCTGGTGGTCCTCAACATCGGCGTACCCGTATCCGTGAGCGAATACCAGGCGGCCGTTCCGGGTTATTCCCAGGGCCGCTCCGGGGATGGACCATTTCGTCATCAGATTGAGGACAGTGGTATCGAAAGCAGTCAGGCCGGGTGCGGCTGGGCCGCTGACCAGCACTTGTGCCGACAGCCATTGGGGAAAGAGCAGCAGAGTAAGCAACGAAAGTCGAAACATTTGCGCCCCCGCCAGAGTATACCGTGCAATCGCCCGCCGCGCGCGCGAAAGTCCAGCGGGACAGTACTCTTTCAGAGACAGGTGCCGGCGCCGTCTGTTGGCGGGATACCGCGGCGCCTGACTGGGACTCTATCGTCCAGAAGGATTCGGCCGCTCTGGTACCTGTCTTGCGCCAAAACCAACCGATCAGGGGGCGAGCCTGCCACCCTGGACGGCAAGCATCGATGGCTGCGGCTTACCCCGGGCAGGGCAGGATCGCAGCAAGTTCATGCGCTACGCCGGAAAATGTCTTCCGGCATCCGTGTAAGGACCCAAACTTTTCCGGGAACGCAAGTTAAAGGAGACTCGATATGTCAAGTTCAGCCATATGGGACAAGGCCATCGGCGACGCCAAGAAAGTTCTGGGCAATTCCGCCAAGATCAACGACAAGAGAATGCAGGCCGTCACAAAAGACGCCATCGAAGCCAGCAAGCTGTGGGATGCGCTCGGCGTCATGCGGGACGCCATGAAGAAGAAAGTGTTCGAGATCGAGAACGCCGACTCAAAAGTTAAGAATGGCCTGTCGCAGGCGTACGACGAGATTACCGGAGATGACTTCGGGCTCGACGATTCGAAACCGGAGGACAAGAAGAAGATCGTCCAGGCGACCGCGATCTTCGACAAATTCTTCGACGACGCACAAAGAATATGGCGGACAACGTCAAGAATCTGGACGAGCTGAACAAGCACCTGGTCAATCTCGCCAAGTACAAGCGGGCCTGACCGTCACATCAGCCGCGGCTCCGGACGGTCTTCCAGACGAGCTCACCGAACAACGTGTTCGCCCAGGCAAACCATTTGCGAGTGAAGTGCGACGCGTCATCGCGCGAGAAGGATTCGTGCATGAAACCGGTGCCGGCGTGCGTGGCTTTCAATTCGGCCAGACATGCCGCAATCTCTTTTCCGTCGCGGCTGGTGAGCGCGCGTGTAATGATGCCGAGTGGCCAGATCATGCCTAACCCGGAATGCGGGCCGCCGAGCCCCTCGCCGGCCGGGCCGCGATAGAAGTACGGATTGTCATCGCTCAGCACGAAGGCGCGCGTGCGTTGGTACAGCGGATCTTCTACCGCGCAGCAGCCCAGGTACGGCAGGGAGAGCAGACTGGGCACATTGGCATCGTCCTGAAACAGATGGTTGCCGAACCCATCCACTTCGTAGGCGTAAATCTCCCCGTGCGCGCCGTGGACGGCGCGCCCATATTGCTCCACGGCCTGTCTCACCTCGCCGGCCAGCGACTGGCACTGGTCGGCCAACGTTCGATTGCCGGTCACGCTGGTATGGATCTCGCGCAGTTGCTCAAGGGCCGTCACGGCGAACAGGTTGGAGGGAATCAGGAGCGGAAAAACGCAGGCATCGTCCGACGGCCGGAAGCCCGAGTGAATCAGGCCGCATGGCCGTGTAGGATTGCCGTACCCGCCTTGCGGAAGAGAATCGGTGGGATTGGCGGTGGTCCGCTGGAATGAGTACGGCCCGCGATTCTGCTTGCGCTGTTGCTCGCGGAATGTCTGTACAATGAGCGCCGCGGCGGCTTGCCAGTCGCGGTCGAAGCAGCTCGTGTCGCCGGTGGCCTTCCAATATCCATGCGCCAGCCGCACGGTATAACAGAGCGAGTCGATCTCCCATTTGCGCTCGTGCAGCTCGGGCTTCATGCGGGTATGGTCGTGCGCCCATTCACTCCCCGTAGGGCCGAAGTTGAAGGCGTTGGCGTAGGGATCGATGAGCACGCATTGCGTCTGGCGGTGGACCACGCCTGCCAGCAGGTCGCGGAGTTTCCGGTCTTCGCGCGCCAGGGAAAGATACGGCCAGACCTGCGCAGTGGAATCGCGCAGCCACATGGCGTCGATATCGCCGGTGATCACGAAGGTGTCGGGCCGGCCGTCGAGTGTGCCATAGCGGACGGTGGTGTCGAGCGTGTTGGGGTAGCAATTCTCGAACAGCCAGGCAAGTTCGGGATCGTGCAACGCCGTTTTGACCTGCGCGATCCGGGCCTCCACCGCGTCGCTGGTAAATTTGCGCTCGGCCAACGGCGGGCGGCGCGATTCGAATTCGGCGCCGCGCGCGGCGGATACGGCCATCGCCGCGGCGGCGGTCTTCAGGAAATGACGGCGCGAAGACATTGGCTGCCTATTTCGCCTTCACCGGATCGGGCGGCCGGGTGGGACGCTGCGGCGGGCCTGCTTGCAGCTTCTTCAGCAACTCCGCCACCCCGCGTTCGAGCTGCGGGTCTTTGCCCTGAATCAGCGACGCCGGATCGTTTTCCACTTCGATATCGGGATCCACTCCGTGCCCTTCGATAATCCACTGCCCCTTAGCGTTGGTGAAGCCGAATTCCGGCACGTTGACCCGTCCTCCGTCAATGAGCGCGCCATGGTCGGTGATGCCAACCACGCCGCCCCAACTGCGTTTGCCGATCAGCGGACCCAGTCCGGCCGCGCGGAACATCGCCGGGAAGATATCGCCGTCGGAAGCCGAGTTGCCGTCGAGCAGCGTCACCATGGGGCCGATGAAGGCGTCGGGATATAGATTCGGATCTTCATTGGTACGGCTGAACTGCGCACCCAGCACGCGCTTGCTCAACCGTTCGATCAACATGGCCGATACGTTTCCGCCGCCATTGGCGCGGTCGTCGATGATGAGGGCCTCTTTGCGCAACTGCGGATAGTACCACTTGACGAACTCGTAGATACCTTCTGCGCCCATGTCGGGCACATGAATGTAGCCGATGCGGCCGCCCGAAAGTTCCTGCACACGTTTGCGATTATTGGCCACCCAATCGAAGTACACCAGGCTCTCTTCGCTGGTGATGGGGTGGTAGACCACTTTTCGCGCACCCTCGGTGGACGGCGAGGAATTCACCAGCCATTCCACCGGATTATCCGCTGCGTTGCGCAGCAAACGATAAGGATTGTCCTTGCCGGTGAGATCGTGCCCATTGATGGCCAGCACGTAATCGCCAACCTTGGCGTCCACGCCGATTTCGGTGAGAGGCGAACGGTAGCGATCCTCTTCGTTCTGCCCCTGGAAAATCTTGGCGATGCGAAAACGGTTGGATGCCGCGTCGAGTTCGAAGCGCGCCCCCGGCAGCGCCACTTTCGGCCGCGGCGGAGTCTGATAATCGCCGCCGTCGATGTAGGCGTGCTGCACCGTCAATTCGGCGATCATTTCGCTGATCACGTAATTAACATCGGTGCGGTGAGCGGCGTATTGCAGCAGCGGCTGGTATTGTTTGCGCAGACCTTCCCAATCGAAGCCGTGCATATTGGGAACGTAGAAAAAATCGCGATAGCGCCGCCAGACCTCGTTGAAAACTTCGTTCCACTCTTCGGCGGGCACGCGATCCGAGTACATTCCGGCGGTGGAGACCGGCTTTTTGCCCGACGGACCGGTGGGCGTGGCATCCATCAGCGAGTACCCCGCGGCGTTGCGCACCAGTAGCTTGCTGCCGTCGGCGGAGAGCGCCATGCCGAAGTAGTCGTCCATCAGGGTGGTTTCTTTGCGGTCCTTGAGCGAGTAGATGCGCAGGGAAGTCTTGGTTTCCGCCTCACGGCTATAGTAGCGCCCAGGGTAGACCGAATAAATCAGGTAGCCGCTCTTGGCGTAGAGGCCGCCGTAATTCTCGGCGCTGACGGGGACGCGTGCGACGCGCTGCTGAATGCCGTCCCAATCGATAGTCAGGTCGGCCGGATTGTCCTCTTTCTTATCGTTCTTCTTGTCTTCTTTTTTCGCGTCGGAGTCCTTCGTGATGGTTACTTCGTCACTTTGCGGCGGGAACGGATTCTTCACGTCTTTGCGAAGGGTCATCGCGTAAATCTGGGTTTGGCGCGCGGTGGCGTAATCGAACTCGCTTGAGGAGACCATCGGGCCGAATTCGTGGTTGGAGAGGAAGTAGAGGTAGTTGCCATCGGGATCCCAAACCGGTTCCCCGGCATTGAAATTCTCGCTGGTCACGGCGTGCAACTGGCCGTCCGGGCTGGCGATGAACACCGGGCTGAAGCCGTTTTCCACGTTCATGGCGAAGGCCAGGAAATTGCCGCGTGGCGACCACGTCATGCTGAAAATGCCGCCCCGCTTGTTCTGCACGATTTGCTGGACCTTGTGGTCGGCGAGCGTCACCACCAGCAGCCGTCCATCCTTATCGGTGAACGCGATGCTCTTACCATCGGGCGCCCAGGCCAACCCGTACAGCATCGCCTTATCGCCGCTGGTGATCTGTTCCCCGGTCCCCACCCCATCCTCCGGCGACACCCAGATTTCTTCCTCGCCGGTCTTGTCGGAAATATAAGCGATGCGCGAGCCGTCCGGCGACCATGCCGGCGCTTTCTCATGTACGCCCGAGGTATCGGTCAGGTTCCGCACCGGTCCCTTTTCGATCGGCAGGGTGAAGATATCGCCGCGCGCCGCGAACAACGCCCGCTCGCCCTTCGGACTGAGCTCGAACTCCTCGATCAGGCTGGCGGCGTTCACCCGGCTGGGCCGGCGCGCCACTTCGTCGCTTGGTACGTTGATAGAAATTGGTGTTACCTTGTGCGACTTCACGTCGAAAATCTGCAACTCGCCGTCGAGTTCGTAGACGATGCGCGATTCGCGGTCGGTGCTGGGCCAGCGAAGGTCGAAAGTCTTGTTAGTGGTGATCTGGGCGGTCTTACCGCTATTGATGTCGTAGGCGTAGAGATTGAAGTGGCCATCCTTGTCGGAGTCGTAATAGATGGTGCTGCCCACCCACATGGGGTCGCGGCTGGCACGCTCGCCTTCGCTAATCTTCTTGGCTTCGTGCGTCTCCACGTCGAAGATGTAGAGTTGATTGGCGGTGCCGCCGCTATAGCGCTTCTCGGTGCGGAAGTCGCGCGCCTGCGGAGAGTACACAATGCGATTGCCGGCGGGCGAAAACGACCCTGCGCCGGAATTCGGCATGGGAAGCGGCTCGGACGGGCCGCCATCCATCGACACGGTGTAGAGGCGGCTGTAGCCATTGAACCAGCCGTCGCGCAGCGAGCGAAAAATGATGCGCTTGCCGTCGTTGGTCCAGCCGTAAACCTGGTTGTCGTAGCCCCAGCGTGGCGCCATCGGGCCGCGCGCCGGATAATACGTGAGCTGCCGCGGCTCGCCGCCGGTAGCCGGCATGACGTAGACCTGCTCGTCGCCGTCGTATTGACCGGTGAAGGCGATCCACTTGCCATCGGGCGAAAACTTGGCGAACAGTTCCAGTCCGGGGTGGGCCGTGATGCGGGTGGCGGTGCCGCCCTGCACGGATGCGGTCCACAGATCGCCGCCATAGGTGAAAACCACCTGATTGCCGTGGATGTCTGGAAAGCGCAGCAGTTTGGTTTGCGCGTGCGCGGAGAGGACAAGCACCGCCGCAATGGCCGCAACGGAGTAAAAGCGTTTGAACATAAATTTCAGATGTAGACGTGCTCGGACTCTATAGGATAGCGGTTGGTTCACGGTTTTGGGGATTCCACCCGGGGGATTCGCCGTTCTGCCGGCTGGCCCACGCGCTCCATCCGGTTGCAGTGCCGCTTAGGTTCGGTTATCGGGGCTAAACTGGCGGCGCGCACCGCCGCGAATGTGGGTATTTCAACTTCTTTCGCTTCTCCAGAATGGCAGATTATTCGATAGATATGCGGCTTCCTGCCGTAAAGCTGGCGCCTGAGTCGGTGGCCGGAGCGAGCAGGATGCTCATCGAGAATGAGCGCTGAGGTCGCGGTACCAGCCAAAGGCGGCGTTCGACGGTCGGGGGTGGTGCCCGGGTAGTTGTGGGCAGGGCGCGCGCGTTGCGCTGCGTCGGCAACAAATTTCTTCAGCGGGCTTCTTCGGGGACATCGGCAGCGGCGTGCTGTATGCAGGTGCGTCAGACGATCGCGATGGGACGTATGGGGGATGCCGTGGCGCCTTCGATTTTGAGGGGCAGCGCTACGAAGAGAAACTCCCTCACGCCGGCCTGCGCGAGTTCTTCCAGATTGAGGCATTCGACGATGTGAATGCCGTGTTCCACCAGGAGGTGCACGTGGACGGGCATGGCCGGGTCGGGCACTTTCTCAAACGCCACCGTGTCCGATCCGGCCGCGAAGATGCCGCGGGAACTGAGCCACTGGGCACCGGCGAGCCCCGGACCCGGACCGTGCACCTGGGCGATGAATTTGCCGGGGTCGCGGAAATATTGCGCCCAGCCGGTGCGGAGCAGGACGATGTCACCAGGCCGGATCGCGACTCCTTCCGCTGCCCGTTCCAGATCTGTCGGCGTGATTTCGAAATCCACAGGGAGCGGCGTATCGCCGGCGATATCGAGGAGGACGGCGCGGCGCAAAATGGGCGCGACGGTGTCGATGGAATAGTGGCGCAGACCGGCCCCGTAGGATTGGCCGGCGGCCGCGGGTTCGCCTCCATAAAGCACGCCACCGCAGGAAAAATGGCAGAGGGCGTCGATGTGCGTACCGACGTGGCTCCCGAGCGCCAGCGCGTCGGAGGCGGAACTCGCGCCATTCGGACCGAGATACTCGCCGTGCGATTTGACTAAGCTGTATAGAAACGGCGGATGCGACGGATGGTGCGGCATACCGGTGAAATACGGCTGGGCGAGATCGTATATCTTAGATGTGGCGAGTAAGTCGATAAGTGGAGCCATCAGAAGCTCAGGTGCGCGCCGAATTCCATCACGCGCGCTGCGAATAGCGTGCCGGCCACGGTGCCGAATGCCGGGGCGGTGCTGTTGATATTTTGGTCGCCGACCCAGAAAGTGGGATGATTGGGGGCGTTGAAGGCCTCCATGCGCAAGGTGAGTACTTCGCGTTCGGTGAGCTTCACTTTCTTCGTCAGGCTGGCGTCGATATTGAACGACCATGGGCCGGAGAACATACGGCGCTGCAAACCGCCCAGCGTTCCCGGCCCGGGGTTGGAGAAAACTTCGCCGGCGAAGGGGCCTACCCCCGGTTGGCTGACGCCGCTGCCATCGGCGGGATTGAGGGCAGAGGGCGCGATCACCACCGGGCCGTTCCCGGTCATCTGGAAATGCACCACCTGCTTGAGCGCCGCACCCCCGAGCGTGGAATCGGCACCGTTATAGTATGACCGCGCAGCGCGATTGAGGGTGGCATAGGACGACAGAATTGAATAGGGCGCGCCCGATTGCCAGATCATCACGCTACCCAGCGTCCAGCCGCCGATCACCCGGTCCACGGGCTTGAAATGGAGCCGATGGCCCTCGCCGAAAGGCAATTCGTAGTAGCCGTTCGCCTTGATCATGTGGTTCAGGTCGAAATTGGCGCGCGATCGTTCCAGCTTGGGATTGTTGAAGTCCAGGAACGCCTGGAAGCGGGTCTGTAGATCGCCGTCGCCATCGCTGAGAACCTTCGAGAAGGTGTAGTTCGCCTCAAAACTCAGGCCGGAATGCATGCGGTGGCGCATGGCGAACTGGAGGGAGTTGTAACTGGCGCTGGAATAGTTCGTCAGCATGTCCGCGCCCAGAACATAGGGGTTGGCATATACCGGCACGGCATTCGTGGGATTCAGGCCGTTGGTCTGATAATAATTCGCCAATTCTCCCGGCTGGCCGGTCTGAATGTAATAAATAACGTTGGGGTCGGCGAAATCGCCGTGGCTGCTGAATTTAGTAAGTACAGAAAGCGGCTGGCTTCCCGAGACCAGCGGGCTGTAAGCCGGGCTGAACGGGCGGCCGGCGGCCTGCGCCAGAAATCCGTTGCTCTGCGCCTTCTGGAAGTCTGCCAGGAAGCCGTTGTTGACGATGTTCACCTGGTTGAAATCGAAGGCGCGAAGCTGGCCCACCGAATGGTTGCCCACATAGCGGCCCTCAAACACCGTCTCATGCCACTCATGCTGGATGCCGAAGTTATACTGCTGCACATAGGGCCGGTGCAGGTTGGGGTCGATGGTGGTAAGTGCGTTAAACGGATTGGTAGCGTATTCCTGCTGGACCGTAATGGGCACCGCATAGGTGGGAGGCGCGATAGCGGGCAGGGAAGTGGAGACGCGGCTCGAAAGGCCGGTGGCGCTGGAAAGGCCCTGCAAGCCGGCGTTGCCTTCGAGCATGTTCTCCGCGGCGAGAATCTCGGCGTCATTCACATAGCTTACGGAGTAGCCCCCGCGGATGGCCGTCTTGCCATCTCCGAAGACGTCCCACGCGAGGCCGAAGGTGGGAGCGAGGGCGTGCCAATCGCGACGATACCAGGGGTGGCCCACGGAGCCGCCGGCGAAGTTCAGGCTGGCGTTGGAAAGCAGCGTGGCCTGCGCGCCGCCGCTCATATCGGGCAGCAGTTCCAGGGAATTCGCTTCGTCCGCTACTCCGGGGATGAGCCAGCGCAGCCCGAAAGTAAGGCTCAGGCGCGGCGCCACCTTCCAGTTGTCCATGGCATACAAGGCGTACTCATTCTGGATGAAGTTGCGGTAATAGTCGGCGCCGGGGACGAAGCCGGAGGTCCGGCTGGTGACGTTAAACGTCTGGCTGTCGCCATCCAGGAAGCCGCCCAGTGTGGCCAGCAGCGCGTTGGCGTTGGCCAGATCGTTCTGCGTAATGCCGGGCAGGTTGCCGGCGCCCAAGGTGTACGCCGCCTGGCCCGACCCCATGCCCAGGGCGTATACCGGCACCACGCCGGCGGCGTTGAACGATAGTACCCGCACATCTTGCTGGTGGTATCCGAATTGAACGTTGTGGCGGCCGTGCTGCCAGGCAGCGTCGTCCCCCAAGGTGTAAGTATTGGTGGTGCGGCCCTGCGGTTGGAACTCGTTCACCGGATCGGAGAAATCCATGCCGGTGACAATGGCGCCGTTGAAATTCTGATTGTTGAAGAAGTATCCGTACGACAGGTTGAAGCCGAAGCGCACTTCGTTGGTAAGTCGCGAGGTAGGTGTGGAGCGCCAGGAGAGCGCCATGAAGTTGGTGTGGGTGGGGTTAGTGGCTTTGGGGATGGCGGAGTAATCGTTCTCGGCATCGGCGCGGTCCAGGTTGAAGCGGTTCCAGAGGTACGCGAGGGCCAGAGAATTGCGCGTGCTGATGTTGTAATCCATCTTACCGGTGAGGTTATCGCGGGTGCTGTTGTCGCGCATGTTAAAAAGGTAACCGCCGGTGTTGAGTCCGTCCCCCAATTCGTGGTAGTTGATGGCGCTGGGCGGAGGAATCTGCGCAATCAGCGACTGCATATAAGGATTCAAAGTGACATTCTTAGCGTTCAGAATGTTGACCTGCTGCACGGCGCCGGCGGTGTTACGGTATTGGAAAATGCCTTGTTCGGCGAGAGCGGAAAGGATCACCGTGGGTTGCGGAATCTGCGAATGCGTGCGCAGTCCCTCGTAGTCGAAGTAAAAGAACAGCTTGTCCTTTTGGATCGGCCCGCCGATCGAAAAGCCGAATTGATTCTGATTGAGGTGCGATAGCGCCAGGCCGGCCTGGTTGGCGAACCAGTTGTTGGCCGAAAACTCGTTGTTGCGGTTATACCAGAGCGCCTCGCCGTGATAGGCGTTGCCGCCCGACGGTGTGGAGAAGGCGGTCTGTGTAGCGCCCCCGGAGGCCGCCGAGTTCACGTTCGAACTGACGATGGTCACCTGCCGCACCTGGCCCATCAACGGCATGTTGGGGCTGTAGTCGAGCGCGTTATCGCGGATATAATTGTCCTGTATGTTGATGCCGTCAAGAGTCACGTCGGAGTAAGACGTCCGCAGACCGTTGATTACTGTAAATGAGTTGCCGTTGGCGATCACTCCGGGCTCGAGCTGGATGAGCTGCAGCGGATCGCGGTCGAAGATGGGAAGGTTCTTGATCTGATCGACCGTGACAGTGTCGGCGATCTCGGCGTTATTCAGTTCCACGCCCTGCACGTCGCCTTTGACCTCTACGGAAGTGCTGACGCTGGCCACCTGCAGTTTGACCTGCGGGACGCTGGTCTCGCGGGCGGCATCGACGGTGACGTCGCGCAGCGTCATTTTGAGGAAACCGCGGCCTACCACCGTCAGGTCGTAACTGGCGGGGCGGACGCTATTGAAATAATACTGGCCGTCGCCCGATGTGGTGGTGGTGAGGAGGGGTTTTTGGCCGCCGGCGAGATACAAGTCCACTTGCGCGTTAGGAACGGAAGAGCCGGAGGTATCGACCACAGACCCGGTGACGCGGCCGGAGAATTGAGCGAACAGGGGGATGATGCCGAGAAGCAACAGCCCAGAGACAAAGCGCATATCCTATTAGACTGCAAAATGTCGATTTCGGGGTTACTTTTGTCAGGCGTTAGCCAAGGTTAAGCGCGTGCCGACCGGTATGATGAAGACGTGCGGTTTCCCGATTCCCACACCTTTGCCGATGCAGCGCTGGCTCGCCGGCTGGAGGCTGCGGAAGCTTTAAATGCCCGCATGTGCTCGGCGTCGCCCGCCGGCGCGGCCTTTCTCGACATCGCCGGCGGATGCGCGATTTTCGTGGGCGCCGATTCGCCGCTCACGCAGGCCGTCGGGCTCGGTTTGAACGGACCGGTGAGCGAGGCTGAGGTGGATACGCTCGAAGCCTTCTTCCGGCAGCGCGAGGCCGGCGTTTCGGTCGATTTCTGCCCCTTGGCCGATCCTGGCCTGTTAGATATTTTCAGCCGCCGCGGATATCGCCCCAGCGAGTTCAACAACGTGCTGATCAAGCGGATGGCGGGCGCGCAGATCGTGATGGCGCCACGCGTACGACGGGCCATCACGGGCGAAGACGATCTATGGTCGCACACCGTGGGACGCGGATTTTTTGAAGAGGGCGATCTGACGACGGCGGAAATGGAAGTAGGCCGGGCGATCTTCGCCATGCCGGGCGCCCAGTGTTATCTGGCCGTGGCGGAGAGCGGCGAACCCGCCGGCGGCGGCGCTCTGGCGGTGCGCGACGGGCTGGCCACGCTGTTCGCCGACAGCACCATCGGCACGTTCCGCCGGCAGGGATTCCACCGCGAGCTGATCGCGGCGCGTTTGAATGAAGCGATCGCGCTGGGCTGCGATATGGCCATGGCGGCGACGCTTCCCGGCAGCACTTCGCAACGCAACTTCGAACGTTTGGGGTTCGAGGTGGTCTATACCAAGGTCACGCTGGTGGGGTGATCTGCGCTTTCAAAAAATTGAGACATTGCAGTCCGATTGAAAACCATCATCTTCCGTGCGGATTGCTGCTTTAGCGGTGTGGTGTGTCATTCCGATTGCTCTCTGGATCCTGATCAGCGGGCTGGACGACCTGTTCATCACGGTGGCGTTTCTGTTCACGCGCCGCAGGCGCTTTCCATGGCCGGCGGACGCCGACCTGGACTCCGCGGGGGAGCGGCGCATCGCGATTCTGGTGCCTTTGTGGCGCGAACATCGCGTCATCGGGCAGATGCTGGAGCATAATCTGGCTGCCATCCGCTACTCCGCCTACGATATCTTCGTCGGGGTCTATCCCAATGACGACGCCACCCGGTGCGCAGTTGAAGAGGTCGCGCAGCGGCACCCGCGCGTTTACGTCGTGACCGGCCCGCACGACGGTCCTACATCGAAAGGCGATTGCCTGAATTGGGTCTATGGCGCCATGGAGCGAGAGGAAAGACTCCGCGGCATTCGCTACGAAATCGTGATGACGCATGATGCCGAGGATCTGGTGGACGGCGATTCGCTCCGATTGGTGAGCTGGTTTTCGCGCCGCTACGCCATGGTGCAGGTGCCGGTGCTGGCGCTTCCCACGCCGCTCTCCGAATTCACGCACGGTATCTACTGCGATGAGTTCGCCGAGTTCCAGATCAAGGACATTCCCATGCGCCAGTTGCTGGGTGGATTCCTGCCCGCGAACGGTGTGGGCACGGGCTTCGAACGCACTGCGCTGGAACATCTGGCGTCAACCCGGGGGGGACAGATTTTCGACCCCGCCTGCCTCACGGAGGATTACGAAAACGGTCTGCGTCTGCATGCGCTCGGATATCCGCAGATTTTTCTGCCGGTCCGCCTGCGAGCTGATGGCATCCCGGTGGCGACGCGCGAATACTTCCCGCGGAATTTCCGTTCCGCCACGCGGCAGCGCAGCCGCTGGGTGGCAGGCATCGCGCTGCAAGGCTGGCAGAATCACGGATGGAGCGGAGCGTGGCCGCGCGCCTATTGGTTCTGGCGCGATCGAAAAGGTCTGGTGGGCAATCTGCTCTCGCCGTTCGCCAACCTGATCTACCTGGCCGGATTGGCGATGGCCGCCGCGAGCCGCACGTGGACTCCGGCGGCCGTCGTCCCGTTGTGGCTTGCGCGCGTGTGCGCACTGACCTATGGATTCGCGCTGGCGCAGGTGGCGGTGCGCACATGGTCGAGCGCGTGCATCTACGGCTGGCGATTCGCAGTGGCGGCACCGGCACGAATGATGTGGGGCAACGTAGTAAATTTCGTGGCCACGGCAGAGGCCCTGCGGCAGTTCGCGGCGGCCCGCCGCAAGCGACGCGGCATGGCGTGGCGCAAGACCGAGCATGTGTATCCCCGCCCGCGCCTGGGTGAACTGCTGGTGCGCATGCACGCGGTGGCCATGGCGGATGTCGAAACGGCGGTGGCGCAATTGCCGCAAGGCATGCGGCTGGGCGAGTACCTGGTGCAATCCCGCAAAGTGTCGGAGGAAAATCTCTACTGTGCGCTGAGCATGCAATCGGGCATTCCTACGGGCGCCGGCGGCATGGCAGTGGATCGTCCGGCGACGCGGGTTTTTCCGGCGGAGATCTCGCGGCGCTGGAAGGTGCTGCCGTTCCAGGTGCAGGGCGGGGAACTGCATGTGGCGGTGGCCGACGTGCCGTCGCAGGAATTGAAGCGGCAACTGGAGCGCGTCTCGACGCTGACAATCCGTTATCGGCTGGTGCCTCCCGAGGAGTTCGCGCGGTTGGAACGCGAATACCTGCCGCGCAGTGCGTAGACCCTCAGAGCGACGCGGCGCCGATCAGAATCAGTCCGCCGGCATATCCCGCCAACATGAGCGCCACGAATTTTCCCGTGCCGGGACGCGCCTGGCGGAATTCGTGCCAGATCAGCAAGCCCCAGAGTGCCGCCACCAGAGTCGCGCCCTGACCGAGGGCGTACGAGATCGCCGGCCCGGCGACGCTGGACGCCAGGACGTCGGTGCTCAGCGCGAGCATCCAGATGAAGCCGCCTAGAATCCCGATGGCGTGGAGTTTCGCGCTGCCGCGAAAATAGCTGCCATAGCCAACCTTGCCCATGCGCATGAAGAGCGTATTCCAAATGAAGTTGCTGGCCAGCACTCCGGCGCCGAAGGCCATCAGCGCGACGTACGGAGTCAGCATGCCAGGCGCGATGGGGGCGTTGTTGAAGTTGGGCGAGATGGACTTCATGAGGAGCGGGTAGAAGAAGCCCATCAGGCAGCCGGCGACGATGGAATAAATCAGCCCGCGCAGGCGATTCTTGCCGCCGCTGTGAGGAAGGCGATTGTGGGCCATGGCCGAGAAGATCATGGCGCACACAATGAGGGCCACGCCGGCGAACAGCATGGCGGGATTCCCCTTGGGCGCCGCGATATAGCTTTCCACGGTGCCGATCACGAGCGCCAGCCCGACCCCCACGGGAAAGGCCACGCTCATCCCCGCGGCGTCGATGCCGACTACCAGAAGGATATTAGAGAGGTTGAAGAGCGCGCCGCTCTCCAGCGCCGGCGCCAGCACATTCCATCCGCCGGAAGCGTGGAGGTTGTCGCGCGCGCTCATGCCCGCGGTGCCGAAACTGCCGAGCGTGTGCGCCAATATGAGGCTGAAAACGAATACGCCGATGGCGTAATCCCAGTAGAACAATTCGAACGGCCATCGCTCTTTGCCGGCCAGCTTTTGGGTATTGGCCCACGATCCCCAACCCAACATGGTGATCATGCAGAACGCGATGGCGACGGGCAGACTTTGCACGGCGAACATGGCCCGGATTATAGCCGATTGCGCGTCCGGTCAGAGAACGGAGGCGGCAAGATGGGCGACGAATGTGGGCGGCAGCGCGTATGGAGCCGCATGCCGTCCACGCCGACATGGCGTTCCCGGAGAGCTTGAGAATCTGTCGGTTCCGGCATGTCAACGCACCGTGTGGTAGACTCTGTTATCCAATCCCAAGCTCGTAGAAAGGGAGGAGCGCCAAGTTGAAGCTCGCTGCCGTTGACTACGTAATTTTAGCCGTATATTTCGGTTTTGTAATCGGAATTGGTTGGACGCTGCGGAAGAGGATGTCGACTAGTGGTGACTTCCTCCTCTCCGGGCGATCGATCCCGGTTTGGATCACCAGCCTCGCGTTTATCGCCGCAAATCTGGGCGCGCAGGAACTGATCGGTATGGCCGCTTCGGGGGCCAAATATGGCATTATGACGGCCCACTTTTACTGGGTGGGCGCCATTCCGGCCATCGTGTTCATGGGCATTTTCATGATGCCGTTTTATTACGGCAGCAAAGCCCGCTCGGTGCCCGAATATTTGAAGCTGCGGTTCGACGAAAAGACGCGCGGCTTTAATGCTCTGACATTCGCGGTGATGACCGTGTTCTCCTCCGGCATCTCGATGTACGCCCTCGGGCTGCTGCTGCACCTGGTGTTGGGATGGGATTTCAATATGTCCGTCCTCGCGTCGGCCGCCATCGTGCTCGCCTATACCTATCTGGGCGGGCTCACGAGCGCGATCTATAACGAGGTCCTGCAGTTCTTCCTGATTGTGGCCGGGTTCGCGCCGCTGGCGATTCTCGCCTGCGACCGTGCGGGCGGATGGAAGGGCATTGTGTCCCGCCTTCCCGCCAACATGACGCACTCCTGGCATTACATGGGCAATGCCAGCCAGAATCCCATGGGCGTGGAAGTGTTCAGTATGGTGGCCGGCCTCGGCTTCGTGCTGAGCTTCGGCTATTGGTGCACGAACTTCCTGGTGGTGCAGCGCGCTATGGCGGCGGAAAACATGTCGGCCGCGCGGCGCACGCCGCTCATCGGCGCGATTCCCAAGATGTTCCTGCCGTTTATCGTGATCCTGCCCGGTATTGCGGCGGTGGCGCTGGCGCATATGACGAGCGCGAGCGGCGCGGCGCTGTACGAACTGCCGACCAAGATCGTGGACGGCTCGGTGGTGAAGGATTACGACCAGGTGCTGACCACGCTGATGGCGCGCTTCTATCCGGCCGGCCTGCTGGGCGTGGGCTTGACGGGATTGATGGCGTCGTTTATGTCGGGCATGGCGGGGAACGTGACGGCGTTCAATACCGTTTTCACCTACGACATTTACCAGAGCTACATCAAGAAAGATGCGCCCGACAGCCATTACCTCACGGTGGGCAAAATGACCACGGTGGTGGGTGTGCTGCTCTCCATCGGCGCGGCTTATGTGGCGCAGCGCTACAACAACATCATGGACCTGTTGCAACTGGTCTTCGGATTCGTCAACGCACCGTTATTCGGCACATTTCTGCTGGGCATGTTCTGGAAGCGCAGCACCGGACACGGCGCGTTCTTCGGACTGGTGAGCGGCACGAGCGCGGCGTTCGCCACCTGGGCGCTGACTGTGGCTGAAGGCAAGGGCGGAATTTTCGGCAACCTCTATACCTTCCCTTCCACCATGGCGCAGAATTTCTGGGTCGCGATCATGGCGTTCGTGACGTGTGTCGTGGTCACAACGGTGGTGAGCATGGCGACGACACCGCGGCCCGATCGGGAGATGGAAGGCCTGGTTTATGGCCTGACCAAGATCCGCCACGATGAAGGCGTAGTATGGTATCGGCGCCCCACGACGCTGGCGGTAGTGGTGCTGGTGCTGGTGGTTATCCTGAATATCTGGTTCGCATAATATGCTCGATCTCAGAGTGCCTTCGGGCTTGTTCTTCCTGATTCTGGGCGTCATCGTGCTAGCGGTGGGGTTGTTCCAACCCGACTTGCGCGCGCCGCTGACCGACGTCAACGTCAACCTCTACTCGGGGTTGTCGATGGTGGCGTTCGGCGGTTTTCTGCTGCTGCTAGCGCGTATATCGGTGAAGAAGTAGGCGCGTGATCGCCACGTCGCTGGCATCGGACCGCTCACTGACGTGCGCGGACGTGTAGGTTCGGGCGTTGCAAGGGGCGCTACCTTGCGGGCCGCCGACGCTGGTGGGCGCTTGCGCGTTGCAAGAGCGGTGACTGACCAACGGGATACAGCGGGCCGCTTGCTGACGTGCGCGGATGTGCAGATTCGAGCGTTGGCAGGCGGCAATTTTGCGGCCACCAAGATCTCTGAAAACAATCGCGGGTGCCGAGTGGCGACGCTGGCGAGCGCGCGCGTCGCAAGCGCGCCGACTGACGATCGGGGCCCGATACAGCGGAGCGCTCGCTGACCTGCGCGGATGTGTAGGTTCGGGACTTGCAGCTAGCGGCGCACCAAATTCCCAGAAGACGATCGCGTGTGCCGACCCACGTCCCGACGGAGCGGACCCCTCCCTGTTGCAGAGTGGCGATTTCAACGGCCGGCGGGAATGCATGTCGCCGTCGGTGCGAGTGGCTGACAGCTCACTGGAGTCGCGTAGCTCTCGAGTTCAGGCATTTTGCAGAGTGGGGCGGAAATCATAGCGACCAAAAGAAAAAGGGGAGGCGATCCGAAGATCGCCTCCCCTTAATTTGCAACTCGGGTAGGAGAAACTACTTGGCGTCGGTGACGATGCCACCGCTCGTCTTTTGCTTCGCTTCCATCTTTTCTTTCTTGACCGCCATGGCCTTGTCGACCCAATCGTTGGCGATCTTGATCTGCTGTTCGTACTCTTCTTTGTTGTCGGCCAGATCGGCGCGCTCGCGGATGAGCAGGTTCTCATACGCCATGGCGTCGTCATACTTCGGATCGACCTGAAGCGCCTTGTCCAGACTGTCGAGGCCTTCCTGAATCACCGACCCGTATTTTTCTTTCAACTCTTCGCGGACCTTCTTGTCTTTGATGGGGCCCGGATCGTCCAGCTTCATTCCGAGGCTGGCGCGGGCGGTGCCATCCGCCGGGTACCATTGCGACCAGGCGATGAAGCCTTTGCTGTAATAGCCCACGGCACTCTTGGGATCCACCTGGGTCAGCTTGTCGTACCAAGCTCTGGAATCGTCCCACCGCTTCTCATTGAGGTACAGGGAAGCGAGATATGCAATGGCGGTGGTGTTTTTGGGATCGTCCTTGAGCACGTCTTTGAACGCCGTTTCCGCGGCGTTGGCCATCTGCAGGTTCTCCGGCGAATCCGAGCCGGGGATGTACTGCTGCATGTAAGCTGTCGCGAGATACAAGCGCGCGATGGGGTAGTTGGGATCCAACTCCACTGCCTGCTTGAAGTGCTCGACGGCTTCCGGATACTGGGCGTTCTTGAAAGCATTCACGCCCTTGTTGAGATGATCGCGGGCTTGCAACTTCGTGCAGCCGGTTCCCAGAATCGGAAGGCTAAGCAGCACAGCGGCCAGAGCGCATAATGCGAACTTGCGCATCTTATTGTCCAGCCTCCATTTTCGCGGTCATCAACCCGACCTTATCGATACCGGCCCCGTGGGCGATATCGATGGCTCTGGCGACATACGAGAAATCGATCGAGGGATCGCCCTTGACGAAGACCACGCGCTCGGCGCGGGTCTTAAAGATCTCGGTGAGCCGATCGCCCATCGTGGCTTCCGTGGTGGGTTCGGCATTGATCATGAAGTTGTGGTTGGCATCGATTACAATCACAACGGTTCGCTGATCGGCCGCCGACGCTTTTTGCCCGGGCGGCGGAGGCTGGGGCACCAACGCCTCAAGCCCTTTCGGCGTGAGTGGCGTGATCACCATGAAGATGATGATGAGCACCAGCAGAACGTCGATCATGGGCGTCATGTTAATATCGCTTTTCGGACCGCCCGCTGCACCGACTGACATTCCCATAAGAGAAACTCCTTTTAAAAATCCTTTGAGTTATTTCACGGTCGTGGCGTCGGGGGCTGGAGCCGGCGTCGGCGTCGTGGTGGCGCCCTTCTTTTCCTGCATCTGCTCAGTCAATAAGCCCAACTGATCCACACCGGCCGCGCGCAAATTGTCCACTACGTTCACTACGCTCTCATACCGCGTGCGGGAGTCCGCTTTTACAAACACGGTTTTATCGAGCCTGTCTTTGATCAAGTCCTTGACCTTTGAGGGAAGGTCGTCCGCCTGAACCTGATCGTTGCCAAGCCACGACTTGCCGTCCTTGGTGATCGCGACCAGAACCGCGTCGGTCTTGTCGGCGGCGGGCATGGAAATCGGATTCTTGGTTTTCACAAGATCCACATCCTTGCCCTTGGACAGCATAGGGGTGATCACCATGAAGATGATCAGCAGCACCAGCATCACGTCCACCATGGGGGTGACATTGATGTCGGCTACCGGTGGCGGAGCTTTCGATTTCTTCATTTTCAATCTCCCTGGAACCCGGGATTCATGGGAGCCTTCGTGCGAAAGCTCCCTCCATTCAACTCGCCGGACTCCTAATGAATTACTCGCAAACTACTTGCGGGCGCCAGCGCCACGCTGCGACCGTTTCAGGAAGTAGTCGATCAACTCGGAACTGGAATTCCCCATCTCCACGTCGAAGGCTTCAATTTTATTGGTGAAGAAGTTGAACATCCAAACCGCGGGGATGGCCACGAACAAACCGATAGCGGTGGTCACCAAGGCTTCGGAAATACCGCCGGCCACTGCGCCCAAACCGGTGGTCTTGCTGTTCGAAATTCCCTTGAACGCGTTGATGATGCCGACGACCGTACCGAACAGACCGACGAACGGGGCGGTGGAACCGATGGTTGCCAGGCCGCTGACGCCGCGCTTCAGTTCGGCGTGAACAATGGCTTCGGCGCGCTCCAGGGCGCGTTTGGAAGCTTCGATTTCCTCACCGGGAATTTCGGAGCTGATCTGGTGCGCCTGGAATTCCTGCAGACCGGCCACAACAACCTTGGCCAGGTGGCTCTTCTTGTAACGATCCGCAATCTTCACTGCTTCATCCAGCTTGCCTTCGCGGAGTGCGCCGGCGACGGCTGGAGCGAAAGCCCGCGATTGCTTGCGAGCGGCGCTGTACGCCATGAGACGGTCAATCATCACGCCGATCGAATAGGCGGACATGATGAAGAGACCGACCACGACGAACCTGGCCAATGGTCCCATCTGGCCCCAGAGAGAACGCGGATCCCAACCGATGTCGCCGCTTTCCTGGAGCAAATAAAACGCCCATACGTGCAATTGCAAAAGCATTGTTCTTGTCTCTCCTGCGAGTTGAATTTGTGACTACTATCCGACGTTCGTGAATGAGCGTCGGGTTACTACTGATTTAACGTAAAGTTCACATCGATGGTGGTTTCCACCTGCACCGGCTCGCCATTGAGCATGGTGGGACGGTAGACCCACGTCTTTACCGCATCCATGGCAGCCTGGATGAGGAGAGCCGGGCCGCCGAGGGAGTGCAGTTCCTGAATGGTGCCGTCCTTGGCAATCACCGCGGCCAGGTGCACCACACCCTGAACACGGGCCGATTTAGCCAATTGCGGATAAACCGGCGAAGTCTTGCGAATGATCATCGCGCTCTGCACGTTGCCGCCGACGCGAATTCGCTGGGGAGTTTCGACCTTCTTAGCAACCGGAGGCGGAGGAGGCGGCGGAGGCGGAGCGGCCGAGGGGACGCTGCCGATAATGCCACCGAGTACGCCACCGAAAGTGCCGCCGGCCACGCCGCCGCTGACACCGCCCACCACGCCGACACCGGACGAAGGCGGCGGCATCTCATCTTCTTTAATGACTGCGATTTCTTTGGGGACCACTTTCGGCGCCATCAGTTTGCCGGCGTCGAACTGCCGCGGAATCACTTTGACCACTTTGACAGGAGGTGCGGCTGCGGGCGGCGGCGGCGGCGGCGGCGGTGGAGGCGGCGCCACCAGGAAGCTTTGCAGGGAGGTAGCCGGGAGCACTTCCGTATAGATAAGAGGCAGAATCACGGCTACGGTGATGAGGACAATCTGCCCCGCGAAGGAAACCAATACTGTCCAGCTTTTGTTGGTTTTTCCATTACCCTCTACGAACGTCTGTTCAAACATACGAGCTTCCTTTCCCTTGTTGCCGGACGATCGAGCCAAAAATCAAGCCGCCGCCAGCGCAAACTGAAATCAACGAACCGCTTTGGTCGAACTCTTGCGCACTGTTTCCACTCGCGGACCCGGGCCGCCCGAGGCAGGCGACTTCGGAGCGACGACACCGCCGCCGGGCGTCGGCTTGCGACGGGCATCTGCATATTTATGCCAGAACAACACAATCGGGCTGGCGACGAACACTGATGAATACGTGCCCACGATGATTCCACATACCAGCGCGAACGAGAATCCGCCCAGCACCGGTCCACCCCAGATGAAGAGCGCCACTACGGTAAGGAACGTCAGTCCCGAAGTCATCACCGTTCGACTCAATGTCTGGTTGACCGCGCGATTCATGACCGCTTCCAGTGGCTCCTTGCGCGAAAACTTCAAATTCTCGCGGATGCGGTCGAAGATGACGATGGTGTCGTTCATGGAGTAGCCGACCAGCGTCAACAGCGCCGCGATCACCGTCATGGAAATCTCTTTACCGAAGAGAGAGAACAGTCCGATGGTGATCAGCGTATCGTGGAAGCACGCGATTACCGCGCCCAAACCGTAAATCCATTCGAAACGGAACGCGATGTACACCAGCATGCCGGCCAAGGCGTATAAGGTGGCGAACAACGCCTTCTGGCGCAGCTTGGCTCCCACCTTCGGTCCCACCATCTGTGCAGAGACTACGTGGAACGGGGCCAGATAACACTCCTGTTTGAGAGTGTTCATAATACCAGAGTTCATTCCCGGCACGGAAGACAATTCGTTGAAATCCGTGATCAATCCGGAGTGGTGCGAGTTGATCTCACCGAGCGTGTTGGTCGCCAGCGATTGCAGTTGCTGTTCGCTCATTGCCACACCGGAACGTGCCAGAGGATCGCGCAGGCGGTTCGCCAATTCTTCCACGCTGGTGTTGTTGAGATCCAGCTTGCCGGCGCCCGGTTGGCCGAACGTATCGGTCAGCACCGATCGCATGACGTTCTGGTTGGCGTTCATGGTGTTCTCGCCCTGACCCTTGGCTTCCGTCTGGATTTCGACCGTGTTCACCACGCCATTACCGCTCAAATCCTGGACACTGACCTCGCCTTTGACCTTCTTGATCATAGCTTCGCGGATCTTGTTGTCCTCTGGAGGGTTGGCGAATTTCACCTGAATCAGCGTACCCTCTTTAAAATCGATGCCGTATTTGAGACCACCCTTGGCGACGATGCTCGTCAGCCCGGCGACACTCAGCACCACTGAGGCAATGATAAAGGGCCATTTTTTGCCCAGGAAGTCGTAGTTCGTGTTTTTGAATAATTCCATCGAGCGTTGCCGTGCTGGTGCGCTCCATACCAATCAGACACCAGCTCCTTAGATTTTGTTCCCGTACCATCCGCCGAAGCGGAACTTAAATGCTCAAAGGCTCCGTTCCCCGACGCCCGGAAAGCTCCCAATTGAAGATGGTGCGGGAAACGAACACCGCGGTGAAGACATTGGCGATTAATCCGATCGTCAATGTTACCGCAAATCCACGCACCGGTCCTTCTCCGAAAAGGAAAAGGAAAGCGCAGGAAACCACGGTGGTTACGTGGGTATCCACAATCGTCCACCAAGCCTTGTTGAAACCCGTATCGACGGCGGCATACGTACCCTTGCCGGTCCGCAACTCCTCGCGGATTCTTTCGAAGATCAGGACATTCGAATCCACCGCCATACCAATTGTCAGGATCACGCCGGCGATGCCCGGCAGCGTGAGCGCGGCGTGCAGATAAGCAATCGCCGCCAAAAGTACTACGGTATTCAGGAAAAGTGCCAGTACCGCGTTCACACCGCTGCGCCGGTAGTAAACCAGCATCACGACGATGACGGCGATCAGGCCCACCACGCCGGAGACAATGCCTTCGTGAATCGAATCGGCGCCCAGCGAGGGTCCGACCGAGTTCTCGAAGACCGTGGTCACGCGGGCCGGCAGCGAACCGGACCGCAGATAGCGCGCCAGGTCGCTCGCTTCCTCCTGGCTGCCCAGCCCCATGATGCGGCCGGAATCGTCGATGCGCTCATTGATGGTGGCCACGCTGACGATGTCGTTATCCAAAATGACGGCGAGCTTGTCGCCCACATGGTCGCCTGTGAAGCGCGCGAATTTCCGCCCGCCGTCCTGCGAGAGCGTGAAGCTGGTCTGCCAGGTACGCGGCGTATCGCCCTGCCCGGCCCGGGCGGCGCGCATGTCACGGCCGCTGATTACCGGAATCTTGTCGACCAGATAATATTCGTCGGCTGCCCCGCCAACCCGCGGCTTCATCTTCACCAGCATTTCATTCAACGGCAGGATGCCGCCCAGCTTCGCCATCGCGTCTTCGCGGCTGGTGAAGGGCGTGTCATGCGCCTTGTCGACGCCGGTGATTTGCAGTACGGCGGTGGTGCCGATCAGTTCCTTGGCATGGGCAGCGTCGTCGATGCCCGGCAGTTCGATCAGGATCTGATAATCCGCGCCCGACTGTCCGTATTGCTGCACCGACGTTTCCGACACACCCATATCGTTGATACGATTGCTAATGGTGTCGATGGCTCCCTGTACGGCCTGCTTCTTCAGTTCGCTGAGGTCGGAGGGGGTGAGCTTCAGGGAATAGTCGGTGGCGTTTACCGCGGTCAGGATATAGGTAGGGGCTTCGGTGGAGACAAGATTGCGGAAGTCGCTCGCCTTGTTGGGATTGACGCCCTTGATCGCGACCGCCACCTTGTCGGCGTCGTCCACCGTGGCCGGATCGCTGAGGCCGGTCACGTCGGCGCTGTTCCAGACGATGCTCTGTTTGGCGCCCGCCTGCTGCAGGTGTTCAATGGTCTGCACGGCGTCCTGCTTCACCGCGTCTTCTACCTGGACCTCCATCACCAGACGGCTGCCGCCCTTGAGATCGAGCCCCAGCCGAATGTTGTGCTTGAGATGGTCGACCAGCTCAGCCTTCGATGTCGGTACTCCGATGATCCCGATGACGCACAGCAGTATCGTCACAATAATGATTACGGTCCGTGTTGTCAGATTCTTTTGCATGGGAATGGATGCCTTGCTAAATCCTTAAAGATACCCGCTATTTCTTCTCGCCCGAAACCAGACTGGTGACGGCGCTGCGTGCGAATTGCAGCTTCACATTGTCGGGCTTCACGCGTAAAACCAGGGAATCGTCCTCCACCGCCACGATGGTGCCGACCACGCCGCCGCTGGTCACCACTGTGTCTCCGTTCTGGAGAGCCGCCAGCATTTTCTGCGTTTGTTTGCGCTGGCGCTGCATGGGTAGGAATAGGAGGAAGTATAACACTCCGAACATCAGGAGGATGGGCAACATCATGCCCGCCGCGCTACCGCCGGGCGAGGCCGTTTGGAGGAACAAGTTGGGGACCACGTTTTGACCAATAAGCGGTCATTCGGCGTCGATTTCGGCCGAACGAACACACCTCAAGTATTCTGGAAATGAGAACGATATTATAGCGTGCCTGATCTCGCACATGATGTCAAGGTACCGCTTGATGTTGTGACGAGTGGCCAACGACGAGTAGAGAATTTCCCCGGACAAAAACAGATGGCGCAGGTACGACCGCGTATACCTACGACAAGTATAGCACTCGCACTTTTCATCGATTGGCCGCCCGTCATCCTTATATTTAGCCTGTTTGATGATCACCCGACCCGCGGATGTGAACAAATATCCATTCCGCGCATTGCGCGACGGCAGCACACAGTCCATCATATCGATCCCGCGCGCCACGTACTCCGGCAACTCGGGCGGCATCCCCACTCCCATGGCGTAGCGCGGCCTGGAGCGCGGAAGAATCTCGCGTGTGGCCTCCACCATTTCCATGCTGAGCGCCCTTGGCTCACCCACCGAAAGGCCTCCCACCGCATACCCGTCGCAATCCAGATCCACCAGCGCGCGCGCGCATTCCGCACGCAAGTCGGGGAACGTCGACCCTTGCACGATGGGAAACAGCGCATGGCGGCTAGCGCTCGTTTCCATCCGCATACGATGATGCCGTTCGGCCTGTTGCGCCCAGCGCACCGTGCGATGCATGCTGGCGGCGGCGTACTCATGGGTCACCGGATATTCGGGGCACTCGTCGAGCACCATGCAGATATCGCTGCCGAAGGCGAGTTGGACGTCGATGGTGGATTCCGGCGTGAAGGTGTGAAGATCGCCGTTGAGGTGCGATTGAAAGATGACGCCTTCATCGGTGATCTTGCGCAAGCCGCGCAGGCTGAAGACCTGGAATCCACCGGAATCGGTGAGGATGGCGTTGGGCCACGACATGAAGCGATGCAAGCCGCCCATCTTGCGGATCAACTCGTGGCCCGGACGCAAGAAGAGATGGTAGGTGTTGGCCAGAAGGATTTTGACGCCGAGATCTTCGGCGAGATCGCGTTGCGTGAGTCCTTTGACGGTGGCCTGCGTGCCGACGGGCATGAAGACCGGAGTTTCGATGTCGCCGTGTGGGGTGTGCAGAAGGCCGGCGCGGGCGCCCGTCTCGGGACACTCGGCCACTAGTTCGAAGGAGATTTGGCTCAAATCAGATTGTAGAAGACAACCGTCCCGGTTTTCTGCTAACGCTTCGACCGCCGCTGACGTCCAATCCTTTCCATAGGTAAACTATGAGAAGCATGATGGAGCTGCTTCGCCGCATTCGCTTCTTTTTCCGGCGCGCACAATACGAGCGCGATCTGGACGAAGAGCTGCGCCATCATCTCGATCTGCTGGCGGAAAGCGGCAAGCCGGCGCTCCGGCAATTCGGCAACGTGGCATTCATTCAGGAGGAAAGCCGTTCCATGTGGACTTTCGCATTTCTGGAACAACTGGCGCAGGATCTTCGCTACGCATTCCGCGCCATGCTGGCGAATCCGTTGTTCACTGCAACGGCGGTATTGTCGCTGGCGCTCGGAATCGGCGCCAACACCGCCATCTATAGCTTCATGGACGCCATAATGATGCGTGCGCTGCCGGTCGCGCACCCCGAACAGCTTGCGGTCGTCAAGTGGCATTCGCCGCGCCGGCCGCCGGTGGTGGAAAGCGTCAACGGCAGTATGGAACGGTATGGCAAAGGCGGATCGCTCAGCCCGAATTTCCCATACAACGCCTGGCTGACGCTGGGTGCCGCGAAGGGCGTTTTTTCCACGATCTTCGCTTACACATTTCCGCAGAGCTACAACGTCATCACCGGCGGGCAAGCGGAAACTGCCACCGGCGGGTATGTCTCCGGAAACTATTTCAGCGGCCTCGGCGTGCCGCCCGCGCTCGGCCACCTGATCGATGGCAGCGACGATCGCTCGGGCGCGCCCGCTACCCTGGTGCTCTCCTATTCCTACTGGCAGCGGCGCTTCCACGGCGACCCGGCGGTCCTCGGCCAGTTGATCCTTATTAATAATGTGCCGTTCACCGTCGCGGGCGTCACACCGCCGGGATTTTTCGGCGTCGATCCGGAATCCAACCCCGCGTTCTATATGCCGATTCACGACATGCCGATTCTGTCCATGCGCCCGGCCGAGGTGGAAGAGCGCGCCCGCTTCCTGAACGACCATTTCTATTGGATCGAAATGATCGGCCGACTGCGTCCCGGCGTGAAGATCGAGCAGGCGGAGGTGGCCACGGCTGCCCGCTTCCACGCGTTCGCCGCCGCCACCGCCGCCAAACCCAGCGACGCGGAAATTCTCCCCGAGCTGATTCTGCAGCCCGCCGGCTCCGGCCTCGATTCGCTACGCCGCCAGTATTCCAAACCGCTCTACGTGCTGATGGCCATGGTGGCGTTGATTCTCGCGATCGCTTGCGCCAACCTTGCCAACCTGCTGCTGGCGCGCGCCGCCGCGCGCCGCCGTGAAATCGCGGTGCGGCTCAGTCTGGGGGCGAGCCGGGGCCGCATTGTACGCCAGATGCTAACCGAAAGCGTACTGCTCTCCGTGCTGGGCGGCCTCCTCGGTCTGGCGGTTGGTTTCGGCGGCATTCAATTTATCACCTGGCTGATGGCCAACGGGCGTACCGGATTCACGCTGCACGCCGCACTTGACTGGCGGGTGCTTGGCTTCACGTTCGCCGTCTCGCTGGCGGCCGGTATTCTCTTCGGGCTCGCGCCTGCCGTTCAAGCCACTAAGGTGGACTTCACTCCCGCGCTTAAAGAGAGCCGCACGGAGGGCGCCGTTCTTACGCGCCGCACGCGCGTGCGGCCTACCCATGCGCTCATCGCCGCGCAGATCGCCGTCTCTCTGTTGCTGGTGGTGGGCGCCGGTCTGTTTGTACGGTCGCTCGCCAACCTGCACTCCATCGACGTGGGCTTCAATCGCGAGAATCTGCTGCTGGTCACCGTCAATGGACACCAGGGTGGATATCGCGGCGATGCGCTGGCGCGCTTTTATCAGGGCCTGCTCGATCGCTTCCGCGAAATCCCCGGCATGCGCTCCGCCACGGCGTCCAATTTTCCGCTGGTAGCGCGCTATGTGAACGACGATGCGGTGGTGATTCCCGGCCGCACCGCCCAGCACGGCGATCCCGATGCCGACATTCTCAATATCGATCCGTCGTTCTTCGATACGTTGCAGATTCCCGTGCTGCTGGGACGCGCACTGCAGCAGGGCGATCTGGCCCAGCCGAATGTTGCGGTAGTGAGCCAGAAATTCGCCTCCACGTTTTTCGGCACACAGAATCCCGTGGGGCGGCAGTTCCAGTTCAGCGGGAAAGACAATCCGCTCATCGAGATTGTCGGCATGGCGCGCAACGCCCACTACAATTCGCTGCAGGAGACGGACCCGCTGGTGGTCTACGTCCCTTACACGCAGAATGTGCAGCAACTCGGCCAACTGGTGTTCGAATTGCGCACCGCCGGTCCGCCGCTGGCCGCCGTGACCGCCGTGCGCCGCATCGTGCATGACGCCAGCGCGAGCGTTTCCCTCAGCTCCATCAACACGCAGGAGCAAAGCATCGAACAGACCATTTCGCAGCAGCGCACTTTCGCCGACCTGGGCGCCTGCTTCGCGGTGCTGGCTCTACTGATCGCATGCGTGGGGCTGTACGGCGCGATGGCTTACACGGTAGCGCGCCGCACCGGCGAGATCGGCATCCGCATGGCGCTGGGCGCGCAGCGCGGCGGCATCGTCTGGATGGTGTTGCGCGAGGTGCTCGCCATCGCCGGCGTCGGTCTGATTGCCGGCTACATTGCAGCCCGATTCACCACCCACTTTGTGGAGTCGTTCCTTTATGGATTGAAGCCCAACGATCCGCTGGCCATCGGTGCCGCTATCGCGATTCTGCTGGCCGCGGCGTTGGCCGCCGGATACCTGCCGGCATGGCGAGCCTCGCGCATTGACCCGGCATCGGCTCTGCGTAACGAATGATCGCGCTATGCTGATGGACGTATGATGCAGCTTCTGCCGGTGATGCTGGTGGCCGCTAGCTTTGCGTTACAGCAGTCCACCCCCAACGTCCCCAGCGCTGCCACTCCTGCCGGCGCGCCGCTGCCTTCCAAGGGGAAGCTGAATGCCAAAGGCGTGAACAGCGAACTGGCGGGCCGCACTAAAGAAGATGGAGTGCTCAGCTTTGCGCGTTATGAAGGGGGCAGTCTGGCGCTCAAGCCGAACCGCGTGACGACATATATCAATCAGAAAGAAGTGGTACTGGTTCAGGGCAAGCAGCGGTTTGCGATTCCGATACCGGCAGTCTCCGAAGTGCTCGAAGGAAACGGCGTTGCCGCGCGCGTCCGCCAGGATACCGGCGGCCAGGCTCCGGCCGACGCTAAGCCTGCCAAGCCGGCAGTGGTGGGAATCGTCTGGAAGGACGGCGGAAACAAGGACGGCATCGCGCTTCTGGTGGACAAGGACGACTTCGATGCCTTCGTTTGGGCGCTGGAGACGGTGACCGGATTGAAGGTGAGCGAAGCCCGATAGCTGGTGCGGCCTGTGCGCCGCCCGCTACAATACGCCTATGACTGCCCCGTTTCGATTGGATGGCCGCAAGGTCCTTGTCACTGGAGGTGCGAGCGGAATAGGCGAACAGGTCTGCCGCGTCTTCGCCGCCGCCGGCGCATTCGTCATCATTTCCGACCTCGATCGCGACCGCGCCAATGCGCTCTCCCGCGAACTTCCCGAAAGCTCTGTCTGTATTTTCGATGTCACCGATGAGCCGGTGATCGAGGCCGTCATGAAGTCCATCGACCGCCTGGATGTCCTGGTCAACTGCGCCGGCGTCGGCCATGTCGGCAACATCGAAGAGACGGAAGCGGACGATTTCCGCCGGCTCATGCGCGTCAATGTCGAAGGACTCTACCAGGTGACGCGCGCTGCCATGCCGAAATTGCTGGCGTCGAAAGGGTCGATTGTGAATATCGCGTCGGTGGCCGGCCTGGTGGCGGTAAAGCGGCGCTTCGCTTATTGCGCCAGCAAAGGCGCGGTGGTGGCGCTCACACGTCAGATGGCCATCGACTACGCCGGCCGCGTGCGCGTCAACTGCATCTGTCCCGGCACCGTGGAAACGCCCTTCGTGGAGGGCTACCTGGAAAAATTCCATAAGCATGAAAAAGAGAAGGTGCGCCAGGAATTGCACGCCCGCCAGCCGGTCGGCCGCATGGGCCGGCCGGATGAAGTGGCGTACATGGCGCTCTATCTGAGCTCGTCCCAAGCGGAGTTCGTCACCGGTTCCGCCATGACCATCGATGGCGGATGGACCGCCGCCTGAGATATCATTACTACCAATAGAGGTGGTCGGGCCGGGAACTTTTCTGCCGAAAGCGGTGTCTGCTCTCTGTAGAACTGCATCGGTGGGGGGAGGCTGAGCAATGCGATGGCTGCTGCTTTTGGCGTTTGTCGTTCGCGGCACGCTTCTGGCCGGAACTGTGGCCGATTTCTCGCAAGCTCTGCGTGAGAACACCTTTGACCGGAATGAGTGCTATCGTGTCCGCGATATCACCATCGTCAAAGAAGACCTCAAGATTTACCTCACTGACGGACATTTGATTTTCAGCAAGCCCCTGGCCGGCCGCCGCATTGCAGCCGCCTTTTCAGCCGATGTGGATGCCGGCGACGCCGAAGTGCTCCTCATGACGCCCAATCGAGCGGAACGCACTTCGCTTGCCTCCTATACCGGCTCTCCCAATCTCGACGAGCACTTTCGCGCGGCAATGTTTATCTTCACCGGCGCGGATTACGACGCCATCCTCTCGCAGCTTCCGCGCAATCCGGCAAATAAGAAAGTCACTGACGTTGCCGCCGCGATGGACGAGCAGTGGACGCCCACGCTGCACTCACTCAGCGAGAGCTTTCAGACGCGCGTAGCGCTCGACCTTCTGGGCGGCGCGGCCGGGCATCCCGGGATCTTCGCCGGTTTATTTAAGAACTCGCGTTTCGGTAATTTCGACGTCATTTTCGACCCCGGCGCGCCGGAACAGATTGTAGCTGGGCGCGTGATGCAGCGCGACAACCAGAGTTACTTCGATACCTGGACGAGTTTTCCGGACCGCACCGCGCGCCACAATCCGCAACCACGGCCTGAAGAGGTCACACTCAGCGATTACCGCATCGACGCCACTCTCAATCCCGATCTCTCGCTCGATTGCACCACGCGCGTGAAGGTGAAACCTCTGGTGGATGGTCAGAACGCGGTGAGTTTCCAAATGACGACGGAGATGCGGGTGACTTCCGTCACGGTGGATGGCCAGCCCGCGGAACTCCTGCAGCGCGATTCGCTGGGCCAGAGTTCCACACGCAACGACGTGTTGTTCCTGGTGTTTCCGGCCAAGCCGCTGCGCGCCGGCCAGGAATACGAGTTCGAGTTTAAACACTCAGGTAAAGTGATTCGCGATGCCGGCGACCACGTTTATTACGTGAGCGCCCGCGGCAACTGGTATCCCGCGCACAACCTGCAGTTCGCGCAATATGACCTGCTCTTCCGCTACCCTCTCGGCCTCGACCTGGTGGCCGCGGGAGACGTGGTGGAGGATCGCACTGAGGGCGACCAGCGCATCACCCGCCGCCGCACTTCGGCGCCCATTCGCTTCGCGGCATTCAACCTGGGCCACTACCAGCACGTGCAGTTGGAGCGCTCCGGGTATGTCATCGATGTGTGTGCCAACCGCGAGGTGGAAACGGCCCTGCTGCCTAAACCCTCGCAAATGCTCAGCGTCCCTCTCACCACTGTGAGCCAGCGGCAGGCAGCGATTGTCGCTATTCCCGGGCAGTCTGCCGCCCCGGACCCGGTGGCCGAATTGCAGCGTGTGGCCGACGACGTGGCGTCGTCATTAGAGTTCATGGTCTCGAAATTCGGACCGCCGGCGCTGCCGCACATCACGGTATCGCCGATTCCCGGCACTTTCGGTCAGGGTTTCCCGGGCCTGATTTACATCTCGACTCTGGCCTACCTGAAGAGCCCGACCCCCACCGGCACCGCCAGCGAATCGCAGCGCCTGTATTTCGACGAACTGCTGCAAGCCCATGAAGTGGCGCACCAGTGGTGGGGCAACCGTGTCACCACTCTGTCGTATCGCGATGGCTGGCTGATGGAAGCGCTGGCCAATATCTCCGCGCTGCTTTACATCGAGAAGCATAAGGGGACGACTTCGGCGGACTTGCTGTTGGACAACTACCGCTCGCAGTTGCTGGCCAAGGGACCCAACGGACAGGTCGCCGATTCTGCCGGGCCCGTGACCTTCGGACCGCGCCTCACCAGTTCGGTTTCGCCCGCCGCCTATCGCACCATCATTTACGGCAAAGGCGTGTGGGTGATGCAGATGCTGCGGCGCCGTATGGGCGACGAGCGATTCATGGCGCTGCTGGCCAGCCTCGTCAAACAATACGACCATCGCGAATTGACCACCGATGAGTTCCGTAAGGCAGCCGCCGCGCATTTGCCCGCCCACTCCGACGACCCGAAACTGGAGACGTTCATCGATCAATGGGTGGAGGGCACCGGCATCCCCACCTTGAAGCTGTCCTACTCCGTGAAGGGCAAAGCGCCGCAGTTGCGCCTGGTGGGCACCATCACGCAATCCGATGTCGAAGGCGACTTCAGCACGCTGGCGCCGGTGGAAATCGAAGTGGCGCGCGGGCAAAGCATCACGCAATGGGTGCGCACCGGCAGCGACCCAGCGACGTTCACGGTGCCGCTCAAACAGGCGCCGCTGAAGGTCGCGCTCGATCCGCACCACGCCGTGCTGCGGCGCATGTAGCGCGGCGTTCTCACTTTTCTGATAATTCCGCCACCGTGCCGTTCACCTCGCGAATACGCACCACGAATCGCGTGCGGGCGTTCACAATGTTTTCGGGAGCGCTGTATTGCGCGAGGAGCGTATAGTCGCCGGTACTGTGCGCCGGGATGGTGTACTTGGTGTAAAGCGCGGGATGAAACGGACCCAATTCGGGCATCTGCTCTGCCAGTCGCTGCTGGTCGACGCGGCTGACAGTGGTGACGGGAAACTTGCCGTCTTTGTTTACCAGGGTCACGGTGACGTCGCTCACCTGGAATCCGTAAGACGCGGGGTTGGTGAGGTGCAGATCGATCGACGCCAGCGAGGTGTTGGGGTCGGTGGGGTGAACTTTGACTGTCATAGTGCCGGTGAGATCCATGTGCGCGCCGCGCTGCATGAATAAGACTGCTCCCACCGCTACCGCGACCAGGACAATCCCAATGGTGAACGCGCTGATGAACTGTTGTTTCATGACACCTCCCGTACCACGTGCGCGAGTTGATCGAGCGCGTCGCGCGTGGTGTTGACGACGCTCTTACCGGCGGCGCCGGCTTCCAGAGTGACCCGCCCGCTGTAGCCATCCTTGTCGAGCGCGGTCAGAATGCTTCGCCAATTCAGGTTTTCCGGCCGGCCCGGCGAAAGACTCGCCGCCGGCACCCGCACGTTCAGAATCCGCCTGCGCGGCAACATGGAATACCCTTCCGGCGCCGGCTTCCAGCTAATGCCCACCCACTTCGACGGAACCAGCTTCATAATCGCGGCGAGGTCCGCACAGGTGGCGACGTTGGTGGCAGGATCGTTTTCAAGCAGCAGCGTCACCTTCTGTTTCTCGCATTCCGCCGCCATTTCCGTGAGCGTGGCGGCCAGCCGCTCGAAGGTGCTCGGTGGGTCGGCCACGCGCGTCTCGGAGAAGACCAGCACTTTGTCCGCGCCGGTGATCTGCGCGCAACGCAGGGCGCGCTGCAGGTCTTCCATCCGGCGGTCCCAGCGCGCCTGGTCGGCCGATGGACTACCCGGCCAGGGAAATCGCAGCAGCGTGGTGTCGACCGCGGCGACTTTCACACCCTGGATGGAGAGCAGGGTGGCGGCCGATTTGCTTTCGGCGTCGCGCGCCGCGGCATAGGCGCGATCGGTGCCTGGCAGATTGCGCACCTCCACGAACTGGATACCCGATTCGTGAGCGAAGCTGGCGGCGTCGTCCGGCGTGGTGGCGATCTCGTCGGTAATCACGCTGATGCGCGAGCGGTCCCAATGTTCGCGGGCCCACAAGATGCCGGCACAGGCCGCCGAGCCGGCCAGGAGTTCCCGTCTGGTCACAAAACGATTGTAATAGAGCGATCGTGCGTCCTGAAAGACGGTTCTTCTGCCGGTGAAAGTCGTCTTATCGGCCGAAAGGTGTTCGAAGCCGCTCAAATCACGGCGATGTGAAGACGCGGTCGCCGTGAAACTGGGGGGATTATTTCGGCAAGGGAACGCCTGCCGGGCAGAGGCCAACGAAAAGGGCGCCCGTGAACCGTGCGCGGTCAAACCGAGCGGTTTTGAAAGACCGCGCTACACTTCTACCAATGGAATGGCAGAGCGCGAGCGGCCGAAAGATCGTACTCCACCAGGGCGACATCACCAGCCTGCCGGTAGATGCGATCGCCAACGCGGCCAACTCCGCACTGGCCGGCGGTGGCGGCGTGGATGGCGCTATCCACCGCGCCGGCGGTCCGGAAATCATGCGCGAGCTGGATACCATCCGCAAGTCGCAGCATGGGTGCCCCACCGGAAAGGCGGTGGCCACGGGCGCCGGCAATCTGCCTGCGCAATTCGTGTTTCATGCCGTTGGTCCGGTGTATCGCGATGGCCGGCATGGCGAACCGGAGTTGCTGGCGTCGTGCTATCGCGAGTGCCTGGCGATGGCGGAAGCTCGTAGCGTGGAGACCATCAGTTTTCCGGCGATCAGCACCGGTGTGTACGGCTATCCTCTGCAAGAGGCTGCTGCCATTGCGGTGCGGGAGGTGAAGAACTTCCTCGAAAGTGTAACTGGATCGGTGCGGATAGTTACTTTCGTGTTATTCGACCATCGGGCCGTGAGAGCGTATAGCGCCGCGCTCGCCAAGTAGATTCCTTCTCCCAAAATTCACACCGGAGTAACACACAGGGCGTAACATCGAGTTAGAAATCTGGAGGTGCCCCGTGTCCGCAACGATTCGGAAAGCAACCCAATTCACTTATGACAGCGCCATCACCTCGGTCAGCCTGTTAGCAGTTCTGGCCATCTGGCCGCTGCTCAGCCTGGTGCGAGCCTTGCGCACATCCCACTAATATAACGGCGGCGTTCACGGTCCGAGCTCATGCCTGCGAAAATCGACCTCATCTACATAGACGCAGGCGGTGGTCACCGGGCCGCGGCCACAGCACTCAGCGAGGTGATCCGGCAGCAAGAGCGTCCCTGGGATCTTCGCCTCCTCTGCATTCAGGACCTGCTCAATTCCATCGACTTTGTACGTAAGTCGGTCGGAATTCCGTTCCAGGATGTGTACAACATCATGCTGCGCCACGGCTGGACATTGGGAACCAAACAGATGGTGCCGGTGATGCACCTGCTGATTCGGATGTCGCATCGCCAGCAGGTGGAGGTGCTGTCGCGCCACTGGGAGGCGCACCGGCCGGACATGGTGATCTCGCTCATTCCGCACTACAACCGCGCGCTGCGCGAAGCGCTCGACCATGCCTGGCCAGGCACACCTTTTGTTACCATCCTCACCGACATCGCCGACTACCCGCCGAATTTCTGGATCGAGCGGCTGGAACAGTACGTCATTTGCGGCTCCGACCAGGCGATTCGCCAGGCGCGAGCATGCGGAATTCCAGAAACCCACATCGTGCGGACCTCGGGGATGATTTTGCACCCGCGCTTTTACGCGCCGCTGCCCGGCGATCGCGCGGACGAACGTGTCCGCCTGGGATTGCGCCGCGATCTCCCTACCGGCCTGGTTCTGTTCGGAGGCGAAGGTTCCACCGACATCTTCAAGATCGCCCGCCTGCTCAACAAGGCGCCGAACTGCCTGCAATTGATTCTGCTGTGCGGCCGGAATGCCACCGTACGGCGTGAAGTGGAGGCGCTGCCGCACCGCGTTCCGCGCGTGGTGGAAGGCTTCACGCGCGAGGTTCCGCGCTACATGGCGCTCTCGGATTTCTTCATCGGCAAGCCGGGCCCGGGATGCATCAGCGAAGCGCTGGCCATGGGACTGCCAGTGATTGTGGAGCGCAATGCCTGGACGCTGGCGCATGAGCGGTATAACGCCGACTGGATCGAAGAAAAGGGAGTGGGAATGGTGGTGCGCAATTTCTCGCATGTAGGCGGCGCTGTGCGCGACCTGCTCGAACCGGCAACATACCGGCGATATCGCGACCGCGTGTCGGCCATCCGCAATCATGCGGTGTACGAAATTCCCGAAGTGCTGGAGCGGATTCTCTGTCAGCATGGCCCGGCGACATCTTCGGTATCGGAATGGTGGGCGGGAACGCACGGCGCGCATAGCGTTCCGCCCGGATTGTCACACGATTGACATATTTTTGAGCTGGCATACTTGTGGAAAATAGCAGGTTGGCCTATCACTTGAGTTAACGCGAGAACTGAATCGCGGCTTATAATGGATGATATGCCAGATTCCGAAAAGGCTGTCGTCCTTGTGGCCGATGGCGAGGCAAGCGTTTTAAAGAATGTTTCCTCCACTCTGGAAAAAGCTGGATTTACGGTGTTGACGGCCCACGGGGGGCCGGAAATTCTCGATGTTTGCGAACATCACCCTGAGCCGATTCAATTGGCCATTGTAGATATGACGATGGCCGGAAACGGTCCCGAAGTGATGGAGCGTCTGGATGGTTCCTATCCGGGCATCCGTTTTCTGTTCACTTCCTCAAACGACGACAGCGCAGATGTGCGCCAAATCGGCCGTTCGGGCCGTACGCGCGGTTTCTTGCGAAAGCCATTCCGCCGTTCTCAGCTCCTGGGACGAGTGCTGCAGGTGCTGGATGCGCCCGCGGTCCACACCGCATAAGCGGCCCTACGCGATAATTCCTTTGCGCACCGCATAAAGAATCAGCTCTGGAACGCTGTGCAATCCCAGCTTCTGTAAGATGTGGGTGCGGTGTGTCTCCACGGTAGTCAGACTGATATTGAGCGCGCCGGCGATTTCTTTATTGGGCTTGCCTTCGGCCGCCAACTGGAGCACCTCGCGTTCGCGGACGGTGAGAAGATCGTAGCTGTCTTCCAGACCGCGCTGCTCCATTTCCTGGATGTAATCCTCCTGCATCATGCGGCTGATTTTGCGAGTGAGGAAGGAGCGCCCTTGCGATACCGCGCGGATGGCTTCCAGCACGTCGCTGCGCAGCGACTCTTTGAGCAGGTATCCCTTCGCACCGGCCTTCAGCGATCGCAGCACGTAGCTTTCGTCCTGATGCATGCTGAGAATGACCACGGCGATCTGCGGATGCGCGGAGAGAATGCGCCGCGTGGCGTCGATGCCGTTCAAGTTCGGCATACCGACATCCATCACCACCACGTCGGGCAGAAGCTCGTCCGCCAGGCGGGCAGCCTCGCGGCCATCCGCCGCCTCCCCCACAATCGACATATCGGCTTGCTTTTCGAGCAGCGCGCGCACACCGTCGCGCACCACCTCATGATCGTCAGCTAAGAGAATGCGAATGGCCATTGTTCCCGTTGTTCGCCGCCATCTCCGCTACCGGCAGTTCGGCTGCCACCAGCGTACCGCGACCGGGCTGCGAATCGATACGCACCTGTCCGCCCAGGCGGCCAACCCGTTCTTCCATACCCAGCAGGCCGAGTCCACGCACCATGCGCGGATCGAAGCCGGCACCGTCGTCGCGCACGGAGAAGCTGACACGCGGGCCGTCGCGGGCCACCCGCACCTCCACGTTGCGCGCGCTCGCATGGCGAGAGGAATTATTAAGGGCTTCCTGCACCAAGCGGTAGATGCAGGTCTGGTGTTCGTCGGGCAAACCATCCACCGCATCGTCGGCCTGTACCGTCACGTGGAGGCCGGTTCGCTTACCGGTCTCGCGCGCCTGCCATTTGAGCGCCGGCACCAGGCCGAAATCGTCCAACATAGAGGGGCGCAGCAAGAGCGCCAGGTCCCGCACCTGGTTGACCGTCTTCTCCGCCATCGCGCGGATCGAACCCAAATGCTCGCGAACTTCGCTAGCCTCCTCCGCGCAGGCGGCGCCTTCGGTCTCCATCAGGATCGCGGAGAGCGATTGCCCCACTTCATCGTGCAGTTCGCGCGCCAGAGTTCGCCGCTCGTTCTCCTGCGCGCGCAGCAGGCGGGCGGAAAGATCGCTGAGGTCCTCGCGTGCCCGCGCGTTCTCGCGCAGGCGGCGCTCCAGTTCGCGCTCCAGTTTCACGGTGCGTCCAATGGTGACCAGTGCGAGCACCGTGCCGCCGATCAAGGTGATGGCGAAGGTCAGCATGAGCGAACGGCGCAGGCGCTCCGAACTGCCGGCCAACTGATCTTCCGCACGCGCCAGGCCGAGCTCGTTCACGGTGGCGATACGGTCGGCAATTTGCAGCATGGTGGTACGGCGGGGCACCAGTTCATCGTAAAAAAAGGAGTAGCGCAGGCGGTCGCGCTCTTCCTGGGTCCAGGCCAGGGTACTGTCGAGCACGTGCCAATAGGCGTCGATCTCGGCGCGCAGATCCTGTAGAGGCTTGCGCTCTTCGGTCACCGCGGAGTGCGCGTAGGCATCCATCGACTGGCGGGTCTCGCGCTCCAGGCTCATCAATTTGGCCGATTGCGCCTGTGCGCCTTCTACGTCCGGCGAAAGCAGAAAATCGCGCACATAGGTACCGGATAAATAAATGCTGGAGCGGATCTGGTCAAGCGAGGTGAGGCGCGCCAGAAAGGCCTGTCGCATCGTAGTCTCCTGCTGGCGCACATGGCCCAGCATCAGAAGGCTCCCGATGCACGCGGCCAGGACGAAGAAGAGCAGTCCACCGAACCCGAGTGCTACCACCAGCCACGGAGGCCGCCTCAGCAGTGACTCCGGCGCACGCACTGCCGCCTTACCGGGCGAACCGTTCGATGCCGACACGTATGTCCTCAGCTTCCAGTGTAGTCAAACTAACGGCTGCTGCAAAATACTGTCCGGACAGGATGGCAACGCCGGCAGCGGCGGGTTACAAATAAATGCAGAGGAGGAAACTCGAAAGTGAAGCATTCCAGAATGGCTGTTATGGTAGTGGCGGTTGCCGCCATGATCGGTGTCGGATGCGCTAAGAAGAAGGTGGCAGCCCAGGCGCCGCCTCCCCCCGCGAGCACCAGTAACTCTGCTCAACAAAGCTCTAACACCGAGACAGCCCGCAGCATGAATAATACTCCTGCGCCCGCGCCCGCGCCGCCGCAGACGTCGCGCATGCCCAACGCGCAGACCCGCGCCCGTATCGATACCTTACTGGCGCGCATCGAAGATGCGTACTTCGATTACGACAAGCACACCTTACGTCCCGATGCCATTACGGCGCTGCAAGCCGATTCCACCGAATTGCGGGACATTCTGAAGGACTATCCCGATTACAAGTTGACCATTGAGGGCCATTGCGATGAGCGCGGCTCCGCCGAATACAACATGGCGCTCGGACAAGAGCGGGCAGATTCCGCTAAGGCCTATCTGGTACAGGTTGGGATTCCTTCCGCGCAGCTCGCCACGGTGAGCTACGGCAAAGAGAAGCCCGCCTGCGATGAACACGACGAAGCTTGCTGGCAAAAGAATCGCCGCATCCACATAGTGGCCGATTCCCAGCAGCGGTAAGATTTTTCTCCCGACGCCCACCAACGGTCGCGGTCCGGTTACTCCTTCCGGCCCGCGACCGTTTTGTTATTTTGTCGGCCGGCTTCTTACTTCGTCACGCCAGCTACGTGCCGGCCTGCTCGAATCGTTCTTCAATACGGGAATCAGCTGAGTTCGCACCGGTCGACCGAATTCGCGGTCGCGAACAACCCCACTAGTGCGGCAGCGCCGAGCGCAATCGTCAGCATGCTGGGATTGTGCACGATCGCCCTCAATTTTTTCGGTATGCCTCATGGCTCGCTGCTGAAATCGCGAGTGTCGTTCAGCTTAATGGAAGGCAGGCAGACGCGGAGCGGCGGCCCCTGCGCCGGGCTTGCAAATTCGGCTGTCTGGGCGTTTCCCGAAGACCCACGAACTGGCAAGCCTCGACCGCAGCGAGGATGGCTAGAAGCGTGCCGCGACACTTCGACAAGGTGCTGCCGCCTTCGCGCCAGCGCGGCGCGAAATCTCATCGGACGCAAGCCGTTCCGGGCGTGGCAGGTGAAAACCAATGACTCAGCGACGAAGGTTTCTTAGGACGTGGTGCGCTCGGTCATCGAAAGGTTCTGGCCGTCGGCCCTGAGCTTCGACGGAGACTTGGGTAGGATTGGAGCGGGAGACGGGGATCGAACCCGCGACCAACAGCTTGGAAGGCTGACCCCAGGTTGTAAATAAAGAAATTAGCGTCTACGGCATTGATTCCACGACACTAAAATCCCCTGAAAAAAAGGCCCTCCCTGCGGAGGGCCTTTTTTGTGGAGTATTAATGGAGTATTGGAAACGCGCTTGTGAGTCACAGCGGGAGGCACAACTACGGCTGTGACTCAATGCGGCCGGAGCACGGCAGGCGAACACTTTTGGCCCTCTCGGCGAGGTGAGATTTGGAGTATTGGAAAATCTGTTCTGTCCGCGGAACGCATCATTTCGCGCGACTGTCCTAAGCCCCTGCTTTTTCAAAGGCGTAGCGCTCCCCCACATTGCAAGTGTTCACCGCGGCCTGCTCGCCTTCCCCGCGCGGGAGGATGTTGAAATGGTCGAATCATACTGGACAAGCCGAACCCGCCTATCCGTAAAGGACATTGCTGAGCGCCTCGATATCGGAAAAATGGCAGTTTACGCCATGCTGGAAAGTGGAGCGTTACCGGGAATCCTCGTGGGCAAGCGCTGGCTTGTGACGCGCTATGCCTACGAACAGTGGGAGCGAACTTGCGGCATGGTGCGAGATGCTAAGAACGCCGTCACCGCCCCCGCCGCAATGAACTGAATCCGTCATCACAGACGCTTTGAAACTCTTCGACTCATTACCCGTTGAGCCGTCTGCACAGTCCAATTTTAGCCAGATTCATGCGCTTGGAGAACATGAGTGCTGCGCCGTCCCGAAATGTGCCAAGGGCACGCGAGCGACCGGCGGCGTATCGGGAATCTAAAGGTCCCGCATTGGACAGGCCATCGCGACTTGAAGCAGCAACGGAACAACGCTTCAGTGGCAGCAAGGAGCGGAGCGAAGGTGATTACCCCGATGTTCTTCGTGATCGACGAAACCCAAGCGGGCTTAGAGATGAAAATCGCCATCAGATAAAAGGATGCGCGGAAACGCCTCCACATTGCGCTCGACCTAGAGTCCCCTGCGATCACGGGCGAACCGAGAGAGAACCAACGCGCCGCTAGTACGGAATGTTACACTAATGTCTGCCTTTTCTTCAACTCTTACACAAGGAGGCTCGCCAAGTGGAAAAGTGTACCTACCGTATCGCCGCACCTACATCCGTTATTGCGGAAATTGAGGCTTTGGTTACGGAGCACCGCGGAGCAAGCTCGGAGCCCCAACCGGCATCAAGCACCGCTGACCCCCTGAACGCACCGATTTCTGGCGGCGATCTACAAGCTGCCGCCCAGGTCCTGACAATTGTTTTCACGACCGGCGCGGCGGGAGCGAAGTTCATTGAAGCACTCTTGCGGTTAGCAAAAGCTCGGAAAGCAAGAATCAAAGCTAGCAACATCGAGTCGAAAATAACTAAGGTCCTAAGTACTGAGGACGACGCGAAAGATCTCATGCCGAAGGACAAGTGACCTGTGAATGTTCAGGGTTATTCAGATCGATCCAGAGACTTTAGCGATACACTTAAACGCCGGGGCCATCTCCAACCATTCCCGCGGTAAGGACTTTTTCAATTTTATTGATGCCGCACATGTTAACGGGGTGCTGGACCCGTTACTAGCGGCGTGCGAGGCCAACGACCTAGACCTGGTAAGCTTCGGCACATCGTTCTTGCACGAGCTGCGCCATTTTGGTGACCTGTTGTTGACGCCATTCGGCTTCTACCGAATTCGCACAGCCTTCGAGTTCTTTATAAACTTACCGCACCTGATATTCTCGAATGAACAAATACCTGTGCCATTGATGTCGGGCATGGACCCGATAACACGCTCAGCGATTGGAATTGGAAATGCTTTCGAGCGCTCGGAAGCGTACCGCATGGGCCTGACAGCATTTAGCCGTGTTCGCCTCATCAATGCGGAAAATCACTATGACCCAACGGAGAACGCAATCAAGTGTGGAGGCGACAGAATAATAGAAGCCCTCGCTTATATCACTCAGTTTGAATTTCTCTTTCAGAGATGCGACAGTCCAGATACGCGCCGGCGTTTTAGCACGTTTTTCAGCCCTTTCACGGCTTCTGAGTTCGATCTCGCCTATCGATGGTTTATCCCGGACTGTCACCGAATGCATCCAGGCGAAGTCATGCCGAACAATCGGCTGATGACAGCTATACTTTTCGCAAGTCTCTGCGGCTCTATCCCTATTCATGCGCCGTTCAGAACTAAGTCATCCCCCAAGTCGGTGCGGAAGCCTCCAGTAAAATATCGCGATGTGTCCGAAAAGCTGCCTTCCGAGCGGTATTACCGCTTAGCAGAATACTTCAAGAACACCCCGAGACCCTCCATTGAAGACCCCCACGAAGCAATTGAATTGGTTGATACCGCATGCAAGAATCTCTTTGGTCTTAGCATTAACGCCGAAATCGAAGAGGATCTGGAGTTCTCACGCCGGTTCGCCAAAGATTTATCGAGCATCAATCAGCATTTAACAGGCCTGGATGCGCAGCTAAACCCAGCCCCGCTGTTCTCGGAATTAGTTAGGTATCGGGAATTTCTCTACTCTGGCTTTAGAAAGTACGCCCTCACATTCTCTACTGCTCAAGGCTTTTTCGAGCACACAGCGGAAGTCCTGAAGCCGTCATTAATCTACCACGATCTAGCCGGAAGAAGTATAAGTTCTGGGATTGGTTACTCTAGGTTACCTGACGAATGGATTGGTCTAATTGATAGGCGACTTGAACCGCCTGCCAAGTCTCTGATGTTTCCGCAGCCTATGGTCGTGATTTATGCATCGTGGTCACCTTTGCCTGGTGACAACGGTTCAACTAGCGAACACCTTTCGGCTGTTACCGAGCCAGACAAACCGGGCATAGGCTTCTTGAATAATCGCCTGCTTGCCTCTCGACAGGGCGTCTACGGCATACTTGCACCATTCTACCGTTGGATTCTCTATGGGAACAAATACAGGGGAATCTCCGAAGTCGAAAATGACGGCTTGGCCGCAGCACTTCATCTGAACAAAGACAAGTTCGTAATTGACCCGTTCTATGAGGACTCCGAGGACATAAGCCTGCCCGACGCCTTCTGGGAGTTTTTTGGCCGCGCCGAGAATGTGTGTGATATATGTGGAGCCGCGGTAACAAAAGATGATTCTTATATCGTATCAGCACGAACGATGCGACAGAACGCTAAGATCGTTGAGTTTTACAGAGCCTTGGGCAACGATTGCGAGTTTCAGTTTCTTAAGCGGGATTGGTCGGAATGGCTTGTTTGCAGGCTTGACATGGAGCGTTTCGGCTTCCCCATTCCGCATCGCGAAGCACCAAATGGGTGACGAATTCTGTGAGTCGATTTCGAGGGCCGCGTTTCTTACGCTTTAGGAGCTGCCCGTTGTCATCCTTTTCTTGTCGTTTTGTCCTAACTTTCTGCCAACCAGTGTTGAGTTTCGTTGGGCTTACGATAGCTGTTTCTCTTGATCGCGCCACCGGTAGCAGGCTTGCCCAATCTGTGCAGGCTGATAGAATAGGACGCTCGAAAGCCCGACGAATACGGGCGAATAGGACCACGGGACCATGCCCCAAACGATCATTCCGAACCCCGTCATCAATTCGCCGTTTGACGAACCCAACCGCCATTTCTTTTTCGACCAAGACGGCATCACGGACAAGCTCGTAGAAAGCCGCAGGCTCAGCAGCTATTTCGTCCCCGTGCCCAAGCCCAAAAAAAAGGGCAAACAGTTGGAGTTGGACACAGAATGGACTCAGGACCGCATCTCGGAAAACAAGTTCATCAACTCCGTGCGGGAGACAGTCGCAAAATGGCGATTCGGCCGGTATGACGGCGTCACCAACGCGACTCGTCAACTGCTCGACTACTGGCGGCACCCGAACCGGGATCGCCGGCTCTTCTTTTGTCAGGTTGAGGCGCTCGAAACCGCCATCTACTTGACAGAGATCGCGGACCGACAGGACGGCGCATGGATTCTCCGCGAGCTTAAAGAGGCAAACGCCGCCCACAATCCGCTGTTGAACCGAATCGCATTCAAGATGGCCACCGGGAGCGGCAAAACCCTCGTCATGGCGATGCTCATCGCATGGCACACCCTCAATAAGGCCGCGAACGCCAAAGACAATCGATTCGGCGATGCGTTCCTGATCGTTGCCCCCGGTATCACAATTCGCGACCGTCTACGGGTCCTGCTACCCAACGATCCCGAGAACTATTACTCCAAGCTCGACATCGTTCCCGCATCGGCGCGCGAGGCGCTGACCCACGCCAAGATTCTGATTACGAATTATCACGCCTTCTTGCCGCGGGAGAAGGTAGCAGTCGGCAAACTGACGAAACAGATATTGGGAAACGCGAAAACTAGCGCATTTACGGAGACCCCCGCGGACGTGGTTCGACGGGTCTGTCGCGACCTCGGCAACAAGCGCAATCTGATCGTGATAAACGATGAGGCTCACCACTGCTATCGGCCAAAGCCGGCTGAGGACGGCGAGCAGTTGAAGGGCGAGGAGCGGCGGGAGGCGGAAAAGCGAGATGAGGAGGCGCGAGTTTGGATCTCCGGCTTGGAAGCCGTCAAGCGCCGAAATGGAGTGCGTTTCGTTTACGACCTGTCCGCCACGCCGTTTTTTCTGAAAGGCTCCGGCTACAACGAGGGCACGTTATTTCCCTGGGTGGTGTCCGATTTCTCTCTGATTGACGCCATCGAGTCGGGAATCGTGAAAGTCCCGCGAGTGCCAGTGGCGGACAATTCGATGACGGGCCAACAACCGACGTACCGGGATCTCTGGCTACGAATCCGCGAACATCTTCCGCGGAAGGGGAGAGGGGCGGAAAACCTCGGAGGTGAGCCGAAACTGCCGGCCGAATTGGAAGGCGCTCTCCAAAGCCTCTACAACAATTACAAGGTCTACTTTCACCAGTGGGAGGCCGACAGTGATGCCCGGCTTCACGGTCGGACGCCACCGGTTTTCATCGTGGTTTGCAACAACACGAATGTTTCCAAGCTGGTTTACGATTACATCTCGGGGTGGGAAAAGAAACTGGCCGATGGTTCTGGTGTTTTGGTTTCCGGCCGGCTAGGACTGTTCAGTAACGTTGCCGATGCCCGTTGGCTTGCCCGGCCGAACACCATTCTGGTGGATAGCGAACAATTGGAATCCGGCGAGGCGATGAGCGACGATTTCCGAAAGATCGCCTCGCGCGAAATCGAGGAATTCAAGTCCGAATACCGTACGCGTTTTCCTGAGCGCGATGCCGAAAAACTGACAGACGAAGATATCCTGCGGGAAGTAATGAACACCGTGGGCAAGCCGGATAAGTTGGGCGAACAAGTCCGGTGTGTCGTTTCGGTATCGATGCTTACAGAGGGGTGGGACGCCAACACCGTTACACACGTCCTCGGTGTCCGAGCTTTTGGAACTCAGTTGCTTTGCGAGCAGGTAGTAGGCCGCGGTTTGCGACGGCGGAGCTTTGCCCTCGATGATAACGGCCGGTTCTACCCCGAGTACGCCGAGGTGTATGGCGTGCCGTTTTCCTTCATTCCCACGGACGGCTCGACTCCCACTCCAAAAACAGCGAAGCCCGTCACGCGCGTTCGAGCGCTTGAGGAGCGCGCATCTCTCGAAATGCATTTCCCGCGCCTGCTCGGTTACCGTTACGATCTGCCGCCGGAGCGGTTGACGGCGAAGTTTACTGAGCACTCGCGATTCGTCCTCTCCACTTCCGAGGTGCCCACCGAGACCGAGAATGCTCCCATAGTGGGTGAGTCAAGCATGCACACCCTGGCGGAGCTAAGAAGTCGCCGGGAACAGGAGATTGATTTCCGCCTCGCCCAATGCGTTTTGGAAACGTACTTCCGCGATGACGAGGGCAGCATGAAGCCCTGGCTCTTCCCGGAGCTTCTAACCACTGCCCGACGATGGCGCAAGGAATGCCTCCAGTGCAAGGACGATACGTTTCCGCAAATGCTTCTGTGGGTGCAATTCGCTCATGAGGCCGCGAATCGAATCTATCGCTCGGTCGTTGCGGGCACACCTGGGCGGAAATTGATAAAGCCGATTCTGTACCCGTATGACACGGAAGGCAGCACCCGTTACGTTGACTTCGACACCGCGCGTACGGTTTATACAACGTCCGCGGAGCGCTGCCACATCTCCCATGTGGTCGCGGATACCGAATCCTGGGAGCAAAAGATGGCCCAATCGCTGGAGAGTATGGACGGGGTTCGTTCGTATTTCAAGAACGAACGGGTGAATTTTACCATCCCCTACAGCTTCAATGGCGAGCAACACAATTACGTCCCCGATTTCGTTGTCCGCTTTTCCTCCGGCCGTACTGACGTGAATTTGATTTTGGAAGTTAGCGGCGAGAATCGAACCGACAAGCAGGCGAAAGTAGGGACGGCTCGTTCACTCTGGATTCCCGCGGTCAACAATCATGGGGGATTCGGGCGATGGGAGTTCCTGGAGGTTCGCGACCCGTGGAACGCAAAGGCTGAAATCCAAGAATATCTGAGGCAGGTTGAGGCGTAGAAAAATGGGCACCAAGGCAAAGGAAAAGAAGGCAACCCAAGCCGAGCTTGGTTCAATCCGCCATGACGATAAGCGGACGAACATTCCCACGGAGGAACTCCGCGACTTCGTTGCAGATGACGAAAAGGTACCAAAGACGCTTCTCTATCCGCGCGATCCGACGTTGGACCCGCAGCTAGTCTGGAAGGGGAAAGACAAGCAGGACTCGCAGGACTTGAGCGTTCCCTCTGTTCCAATCTACATTCAAGAAAAGATCCACCCTCAAGCGCTTATGGAGAACCTCCGCGCCCAATCAACCGTGGAATCGTCAGACGCACAGGCCTCATTGTTCGCCGATTTCAATGGCATTAAGTTTGAGGATTACATCGACTTCTATAAGCACGGCCAGAATTGGACCAATAGAATGATCCTCGGCGACTCAATGTTAGTGATGGGGTCGCTGGCAGAGAAAGAAGGCCTCCGCGGAAAGGTTCAGATGATTTACCTGGACCCGCCCTACGGCATCCGTTTTAATTCTAACTGGCAAGTGAGTACTCGAAAAAGAGACGTGAAAGACGGTAAGGTTGCCGATCTCACTCGCCAACCTGAACAAATCCGTGCGTTCCGTGACACGTGGGAGTTAGGGGTACACTCCTACCTAGCTTACTTGCGAGACCGTCTCATCGTAGCCCGTGACCTGTTGACAAACGGTGGTAGTATCTTCGTGCAGATTGGTGACGAAAACCTCCACTTGGTTCGGTGTGTACTCGATGAGGTTTTTGGGCGGGAAAACTCGATTGCGATCATTACCGTTCGCAAAACCGGCGGCACAACGGGAGCTTACATTCCTGCTACGGCGGATTTCATTCTTTGGTACGCGAAGGACCTTCGCTCAGCAAAGTACCGCGCCCTCTTTCGTTCGAAGGACGATGGTGATGCCGACTCAGCCTACGATTTAATCGAACTGCCAAATGGCACGAGAAGGCGCATGACTCCGGATGAACGCGCGGAGAGCCGCGAGGAACAGCAAAGATTGCAACTCACCATATTGACTTCACCGAGAATTCGCGAGGCGCGTAGCGGCTATTACCCCGTAGATTTCCAGGGGGTGCAATACTTGCCAACCGCGGGTGAATGGAAGACGCATCGAGAAGGTATCGCGCGACTGATTGCCTCTCGGCGCATTGATCGCGCCGGTTCCACGATACGATACGTCCGGTATCTGAAAGATTTTCCGGCCATCCCCCTGACGAATACTTGGACTGATGTTGGCGGTGCGCCTGAGCCCATATATGTTGTCCAGACGAACCCTCGTATCATAGAACGCTGCCTCTTGATGTCTACTGATCCCGGCGACCTCGTTTTTGATCCGACGTGTGGTTCTGGCACGACTGCATTTGTTGCGGAACAGTGGGGCCGTCGTTGGATCACATGCGATACCAGCCGAGTAGCGCTTGCACTTACCCGTACCCGGCTCATGTCAGCGCGGTTCCCGTATTACGTCCTCTCCGATTCTCTCGAAGGTGCCAACAAAGAGGCCGAAGTTACTGGAGTTCCAAGGACGTTGACCGCAGCTTACACAAGGGATGTTAAGAAGGGCTTTGTGTATAAGCGCATCCCGCATATTACTCTCAAATCCATCGCCAACAATGAAGAAATCGATTCACTTCATGCTGAGTATCTCGCGCGCCTAGAACCAGTACGGCAGAAGCTAAATACATCGGCGAAAAAGAGATGGCAGGAATGGGACATCCCGCACGAAGCGGAGGCGGGTTGGCCTCAGGCGGCGGTTACCGCGTACGAGCAGTGGTGGACCTTACGGCGCGAGTGTCAACAGAAGATAAATGAATCGATCTTACGGCATGCGGAAACCGAGTTCCTCTACGACCAACCATACGAGGATGGGCGGCGAGTCAGGGTAAGCGGTCCATTTACTGTTGAAAGCTTATCCCCGCATCGCGTCCTATCGCCAGAAGACGAGGATCGCGCCGTCACTGAAAAGGCGGGAGAGCAGGCAGACTCGGGCGGGGATTTCGTAACCGTAATTCTTGAAAACCTGAGGAAGTCAGGCATCAAGGGGACCGAGAAATCGCAGAGCATAAAATTCGACAGACTCGAACCGTTCGCCGGAGTCGCCATTCAAGCCGCGGGCGAATTCTCAACGTCCGCCGGCAAGCGGCAGCGGGTGGCGGTTGCGGTAGGTCCGCAGTACGGGACGGTTGGGCCGGATGATGTGAAAGAGGCCGCCAAGGAAGCCGTTCAAGGGATCGGGTACGATCTGCTCGTCTATTGCGGGTTTGCCTTCGACCCGCACGTTACCGAAGAGGTGAAACGCTATGGACGCCTCACTGTCCAGATTGTTCGTATGAACCCGGACCTCCTGATGGGGGATGAACTCCTCAAGAAGACCGGCTCCGGCAATCTCTTCATGGTTTTCGGCGAGCCCGATATCGAGATTCGCAAGCGCCAAGATAAGAAGCTTGAAGTCGAGATCCGCGGCGTTGACGTGTACGATCCCACAACGCAAGAGATCCGCAGCAACAGCACCGATGATATCGCCTGTTGGTTCATCGATACCGCGTACAACGGCGAGAGTTTTTTCGTTCGCCACGCTTATTTCACCGGAGCCGGCGATCCCTACGAGAAACTGAAGCGCGCGCTCCGCGCCGAGGTGGACGAATCCGCCTGGGCATCGCTGTATTCCACAAAGAGCCGGCCATTCGATGTTCCCAAAACGAAAAAGATCGCGGTGAAGGTCATCAACCACTACGGCGACGAGGTACTGAAAGTCTTTCCCGTCTAGTTAGTCATGATCGGAAGCTCCGACATGTGAAATCGTGAGGCTAGTGACTCTTTGACGGGTCACCCACCGTCGGGTCCTTACCGCTACCTAGGTAAAACTCCCGAGTGGCACGGACATCCAAGAACGCATCGAGTCCAGGATAAGGGCGCTCTACTTTTTCTTCTTCCGTATATTCCAATCTGTGGGTTCGTTCCATCATGTCCATGTCCATCCCTCTTCGAACCAGTAGCACACCCTGTGCTACCCGGAATGTCGGCTCAAACGTTTTTCTAACCATTTCGCATATATAGTTTGCGGCCCGCGTTAGTTCATAAGTCAAGTCCTGAACTAAGTCAACGTGATGGTGGAATCGTGCGCTAAGTAGTTCATAGCGTGGCGGGTCCCAGTCCTCGATCTGGTAGATTTTCTTGGTACGCAGGAATTCGGCGTCTTCGTGGCGAGGTTCCGCATATCGCTCAAATACGTTTACAAAATCGCCGAGCACCCTCCGGAAATTCTCCAGTGCTGACCGAAGACCTGGATACCGCTCAGGCCACACCCGAGATAAAATCCATTCCCGCAGCGAGGAAATGTCGCGTAAGAACTCCGCGGAGATGCCCGGTTGTGCCTGAAGGAGCGAGTATGTCTGATCGAGCCATTCGTTCAGGTGGGACTTCGTTGTCCATTCCTCGATGTATGCTGCCCATCGTTCGTCGTCTTGCTGTCGGGCCGGATCGAAACCAGCGAGGCTCTCACGGACCCACCGCTCGTGGTTGGCTTTTATGGTCTTGAGCCTTTTGACGGTGAAATGCGCCGGCTGATCGTCAGCCTGTTTATGGTGAACATTGCACAGTAAGACCAGATTCGCGTAGGAGTTTCGCTGGTCGGCTGAGAGATCGGAATTACCGCGCGGTCCATCGGGCTGCTCCGCGACGATATGGGCCGCTTCACCGACGAGAGACGGGTCGTCCGTTTCTATCGGGTCGATTACCAACTCTCTCCGGCAATCGGGCAGCGAGCAACGGGACGCCGCACGTCCCCACAGCATCCGGTTCGTCTTGATACTCAGTGCCATGTCGCCAGAAGCCCATCATATCGAATGATTATCCACCCGCAGGGACCGCGCCCGCCGCGGTGCTTTGACTTTGCGGGCATCGCCGAACCGGGCGGCCAACGGCAGCTACCCCCGTATTTGCAAGCCGCCACATTTCGGTCAACGCTTCCAGCTTGAACGTCCAACTCACAGAAAATACTAGATAGCATACAAGACATTGTATGTCGCGTACGAGATCGGCATAATCGAGTCATGGCAGATTACAAAATTCGCAAATCCACTGAGGAGTGGCCTTGCACTCGGTTTTGCCGCCTCGACCTCAGCGACGAGTCGGTAGGGGAATTTCTGTTGTGGCTCTGCGATCATTCTCGACAGCAAATAGACGAGCGAACGGCAGCCTGGAAAAGGGGCGAGGTAATCGAGCATGACCCGGTCGAGGCGATGTGGGGCTTTGACGCTCCGCGTCATCGTATGGCTAAGCTGCTCTGGCAATTCCTGAACAACGGTGCGACCGATGAGGATTTCCGTCGTAAATTCACATTCAGAGGATTCGACTGCCACGAAACGAAAGATGCTCTGTCGCCTGTTCAACAAAAAATGAAGTGGGTGATGGACGGCTTGTTCAGTCGGCAGGAACAAGATCGAGAAGTTGGGCAGAGCGACTGGGGAGAGCAGTGGTGGTTGCCAGAAGAACATGCTCAATTCGTCCGTAAGCAACTTCGCCAAACTCATGTGGCGCTCGTCGAACAGCCCTCCAATTTCGTCGAGTGGATCGCAAGATCTTTATGCGCGCAGGTTCGACGCGCTCAGGCAATCGCAATCCCCTGCCACGACCCGGCGCGTGTTTATATCGGCGCTCGCAAAGGTCCCTATGGAGATCCCTTCGTTTGGACTCAGGGAAAAGACGGAAAGAACTGTCCTCTTGGGCATGGCGCTGATGCTTACCTTGAGATGGATGGAACCGGATTTTCGTGGGGATACCCCGGTCATGGACCGCGGCACCTTGCACACTGTATCCTTGCAGACGCGTTCGATGGCGACTTGCAGACGGCCGCGGAACTCGGAGATGCATTCTTCGAGCAGATGACACTCGGTCTTCCCCGGAAAGAGGATTTCCGATTCTCACGAAGTGAAGTAATGCGTTGGCTTGAAGACCATGGGGCAAGTGCTAAGTGGGAATCTCGCCGGGAGCGCGTCGGAGCGCAAGTGTCGTCGTATTCGGAGATGATTGCGGATCAAGCGAGCCGGTTACTAAGAATTCGAAAAGGCGGCGGATTGCGGTCGCAACGATTCGATGTTGTGCCCACCAGTTTTGAGTCGGCGCTCTACCTCGACCTAATGAAGATGCTGGAGCATGGCGACGGAAACGTACTGAAGTGCGCCGGGTGTTCGCTGCCGGTTCCCTACGACGACTCTGGCCGAGCCAACAGGCAACGAGCGCGAGCAAAAAAGGGGCAACCGATTTACCACCCTGCATGCTTTGAGATGTACGGTCGCACGCGCAAGAAGATTTCTTGGCAGAAAAGAGCCGGCGATCCGGACTTTCGAGAACGTGAGCGGCTACGTGCGCGCGAATACCGGCGTGAGTTTGGCAATGAATGAAAGGGCACGAGAAAACATTTGAACTGAATTCGCAGGTTGGATCGCACAATCATCCAATGTCCACCGATTGAGTGGGCGAGGAGTGCCGAACTTGCTACGATTCCGGGTCGCGATCACTGCGGGATGAGGTGTAAACAAACCATGGCAAACGATGAAAGGTACGCGGCGTTTTTGTTCTATTGCGAGGATTGGCTTTCCTCCACGGCAATAGACCTGATGACGGCCGCGGAGGAACGCGGGTACTTACGGCTCCTTTTGCACGCCTGGAAGAACGCGGATTGTGGGCTTCCGAACGATGATAAATCCCTGGCGCAATTATCAAAACTAGGGAGGGCATGGATGGGCGCAAGTGGCGCGGTTGTTCGGGCGCAATTCTTCGAAAAGGACGGCCGATTGTACAACCAGAGACTCGTAAGGGAACGAGAGAATCAAGTGGCCATACGGCAAGCGCGTTCGGGCGCTGGAAAGGCAGGAGCCGAATCACGATGGCATGGCAAACGCATAGCAACGCCAATGGCGAAGGGTGGGCAAAAGGATGCAAGCTCAAACTCAATCTCAAACTCAAGCATAACTACTAACAGTGATGTTGAGCTTGAGGCAGAGAAAAACCGGCTCATTGACGGTTACCTCGACGATGCGCTTACTGATGCGGAATGGAAGCGTCTGTGTGAGATCTGCGACGACGAGGAGATCATGGACAGATGTCAGGGGTATCGGTGATCCGTTCGATGATACATCTCAACGGGTTATCAGGTTCTTGCTTTGTATCGCTCTCGGGCAATGGACGCGTCCGTCAAGCAAGCGGCGGGGGCCGAATAAGGTCGGGGGGAGTCGAAATGTCTGGACTCGCCGGCCGGAGACCGCCATTGCCATCAAGCGTGCGTGTGACCAAGTTTGCCAGCTTCGACCACCTTTTCCGATGGCGGGTTGCTGAATCTGACACCACCTGAATGTGGCGCGTCGAAACCGTCATAAATGCTGGCGTTCTCAAAGCCACTTCTCACGGGTGCTGTTTGTTGGTAGGGTACCGGTGGTCTGCGCCGAGGCGTCCTGGGCGTCTCTAAACGCGCGCTCTCGACTACCAAGTTTCGTAGCGAACCTCGGACGCGGAATCCCGCGCAGTAGATCCGACCAAGACAACATCGCAGGGACGGCGGCTGGCCGATCTCTGCCCAAGCTAACGGCAGAATTAGCGAATCGAGCACGGAGCCGTCGGCGCGGTAGGGTACTCACGCAAACTCCCTTTCCGGGTTGACCGAAGCTCCGCCACATAGCGCCTTGCCGCGGTGACGGCGAGGCGAGCACGTAAATCGGCCCTAACGGGCGAAGTGTGCAGTATTGGGCAATTAGCCCAAACAGGAGAAAACCAAAATGTCTGCATCAAACATCGAGTCCGAAATGAAGCACTTGGAAGAACTCAGAATCAAGCAAACCTCCGTCAACAGCGCAATCGCCAAAGCACGCACGGAGATCATTGATTGCCACCGCCAAATCAGGGATGCGCGAATATCGGCGGTTACCGATCCCGAAGCGAACCCGCCAAAGGCAACAGAGGCGCTGTGCAAGAAACTCGAAAGCGAACTGAAGACGGCGGAGGCGCTTGTTGCAAAGCTCACTCCTGAGGCGGAGGTGCTCTCCGGAGCCGTCGCGCGCATCGAGTCGGAAATTGTTCCACGACGCCACGCCGAGCGCCTTGCAAAGCAGAATGCCCTCCGGGAGCGTTATGTTGCAATCGCCACCAGAATGTTGGAATCGGCTAACGCCCTGGCGGCACTCAGTGCCGAGGCGAAGTCCCTATACGACGGCGCGCACGCCGATATTCCAAAGGACGAAATATGCGATGGGCAGGAAGTCGTTCGCCGCTTTGCGGGCCTCGCCCCGGTTTGGGACGAACAATGGATCAACTACGGCTTTGGATCTCGGCGCGACGTGGTTGTAAACGCCGTGTGGCAGTTCGAGCGGACCCTGGTGGACGCTGAAGACCCTGTGGCGCGCAACAATCAGCACCAAGAAGACTTCCGCCGTCTAGAGTTCGAGCGCATCGAACGCGAACGTAACCGACATTGGTCGAACCGCCCTCTCGAAACGGAAAGGTCGCCCAACCATCAACGTGGCGTCGTGAGGCATCCGCTCGGGTTACCGCTCTAAACCGGGCATTTCTCGATTGAATTTAACCGGCACGTCGGAAGTGTGCTCGTCTTTCGACGTGCCGATTCATTTAACGGCGAAGGTGTAATTCAAAGGCACCTGCCATCCATCCGCGGCCTATGGGTGGCGCGGCTCCGGGGACATCGTTCTGTTGTTCCGGGAACCGTTTCGATTTGCCGCAATTAAGCGTATAGCGATAGCGCGACGGCCGCCCCTGCCACCGGGCGGCCTTTTTTGTGCCCGTCGTCCGCGGAGCGAGCACAGTATTGAATTCTCACTCAAAGGCTTGGTATATGTCGTCTAATTTCCCCGAAGTCCTCACCGTCACCGAAGTGGCGTTACGCCTTCGCTGTTCAAAGGCGCATGTCTGCAACGCGATCAATGGCAAGGTGCGAGGCGTCACTCCGCTGCCGGCGGTCAACATGGGGCGACGAAAGCTCATCCGCGCGTCCGCGCTCAGCACGTGGCTCGTTGAGAACGAACCCGGCAAGCCGGATGCTATTATACTGGCGTCGAGTGGAATCGACGCCGTAGGCGCATCGAAAGGATTACACGATGCGTAGACGGTATCAGAAGGGAAGCCTCCAGCTTCGTAAGGCTGGAGGCGTTTGGGTTTGGCTCGGGATGTGGCGGGAAGGTGCGAATCGCCGGACCAAGACACTCGGGAAGAAAACAGAAATCAGCAAATCGGAAGCCAAGGCGATGCTCGAAAAAATCCTGGCTCCGATCAACGCTCGGCAGGAACCCGAGACGGGAAATATGCCGTTCGGACCTTTTGTGCGGGATGTTTATTTCCCGTTCTGCCGGCGGAAGTGGAAGCGTTCGACGCGAATGACTACGGAGCAACGAATCAATCAGCACATCGTTCCCGAGTTTGAGGATTTGGCTCTCCGTGTGTTTCGCCGCCCTGCGTTGCAGGATCTCTTGGACCGTAAGGGCGACGGCGGACTGTCATTCAGCGTTATCACCCATCTTCGTTGGGACCTCCGGCATATTTTTCGAGTAGCGATGGCCGAGGGGTTCATCGAACGCAATCCCGCGGAGCTATTGTTCACCCCGCAGAACGCCAAGCAGACGGTACGGCGTATGGCGACTGTTGGGGAGCTTGCACAAGCCTTCGCCGCGGTTGGATTGCGAGAGCGCCTGATTTTCAAGCTGGCGGGAATCGCCGGTATGCGGCCGGGAGAAATCTTCGGACTCAAGTGGATGAATCTGGAGCCGCCATACGCCGATATCCGTCAACGGGTCTACCACGGCGACATCGATACACCGAAGTCGCCGAAGTCGATTCGCAAGGCGGCTCTCAGCGAGAGTCTGTTATCCGATGTTGCGCAGTGGCGGGAGATGTGTCTCAACACTGCGCCGGATGCGTGGGTCTTCCCCTCTGAAACGGGGAAGACTCCGCTTCGTACGGACAATTGCCGGCATCGGCACATCGGGCCGAAGCTCAAAGCGGTTGGTCTGGATTGGATCAATTTCCAGGTCCTCCGCCGAAGCTGTTCGTCAATCATGGGTGACAACGGCGTAGATCCGAAGGTCGTAGCGGACCAACTCGGGCATACGTTGGATGTGAATATGAACGTGTACACGCGGGTGGGATTCGCTCGTCAAGCGGAGGCCGTAAATAGGCTCGAAAACGCGTTGCGGGTGAACTAAATGGAGTATTTTGGAGTATTGGTTATCGGGGTTGCTTGCAAGTTGTTGGAAAGATTGGAGCGGGAGACCGGGATCGAACCGGCGACCAACAGCTTGGAAGGCTGTGACTCTACCACTGAGTTACTCCCGCTCGAGTCCCTCTCATTCTAGCAAACCGGGTATGCTGAATGAATGCGTTTCGCGGCGATCGCGCTGACTATCGTGGCCGCAATTCCGGCACTGGCGGATTCACGCTTCCGCATCGCCATCATGCCGCGCCCGGCGTTGGCGGCAGGCGCGGGACAGTGCGATATCCGGATTGAAGTGGACAACGACGTCCAAGTCACCATCCGTCGCGACCAGGTCGCGATCCACAACGTTTCGGGCGAAGATGCGCGCGATGACGGATCGGACTGTAGCGTTGCTCTGCCGGCCGCCGAGCTCCACAATTTTGCCATCCAGCCTCTCGATGGGCGGAGCGAGATCCACCTGCTGGAACAGCCGTCGGCACGCAACGATTATGCCGTGGTGGTGCACATCGTCGACGCCGCCGCGGGCTTCGGGCGGTACCGGTTTCGTCTGAGCTGGGACGCCTCGCCCGCTGCCACTGCTACTTCGCTGCGCGACCAGAGCGATAACGATCGTCCGCACGCCCCCGATGCGTTCGTCTGGAACAATGCCACCACTTATCATGGGCGCGGGGGCGGTGAAACGGTGCTCAACGACGGCGCCGCGGAGCGGCTGGGCGATGCGCGCGTGGATGTCGATCTCGGCGGCAACATCGTGGTGTCCTTTACGCCCGTAGGACGGCGGGCACGCGGCGGCCGGCGCTCCATTTCGTTTTCCGGTACGGTGATGACGCGGCAGGGCTCGCGCATCCGCGCTTCCGTCGTCACCGAAAATGAACGCCTGCGCGGGACCATGAACATCTCGGTAGACGAGAAGAACACCGTCAACAGCATTACCATGAACGCCACCGATGGCCAGGACCATCTGCATCTTCGCTGGGACCGCCGATAGGGAGCGTCACTCGTCGCGCAGTGCGCTGTTGGGGTCGATCCGCAGCGCGCGCAGAATCGGTCCGCAGGTGGCGGCGAGCGCGACCACCGTTATGGCGAGCGCAGCTACCGCGTAGTTGACGGGATCGGCCGGCTTCAGTCCCGGCACCAGAAACATGGCCAATGGCCGGGTGACGAATAGCGCCAGCAGCAGTCCGATGACTGTACCCGCCAGCGTGACGCGCGCCGAATCCCGCAGCACCAGGCGGGCGATATCGCCGCGGCTGGCGCCACAGGCCATGCGCACGCCGATCTCGCGCGTGCGGCGCGCCACTGAGAACGCCATCACGCCGTACAGCCCGATGGTGGCGAGCAGCAGGCCGAGCACGCCGGTGGACCCCATCAGCAGCGCGCCCACCTGGCTCGGCAGGAACGCCAGGCCGATACTAGAATACATGGTGTGAACTTCGGCGCCGGCCATCGGTTCGATGCGGTGCAATACTCGCGCCACCGGCTGCAATTGCAGTCCCGGGGGAATGGCCGAGCGCATCACGAACTCAATCTCGCGGCGGTCGTTGTCGATCTGCGCGAGCGGTTCGTAGAGTTGCGGCTGCGGCGCCTCGCCGATGGTCATGATCTTGGTGACCGCTGCCAGGCCGACGATGCGATACGGCGTTTTGCCGTCGTGGCCCCACAGGAAGACGGTGCCCAGCGGCTGCCGTCCGCCCAGGTAGCGCGCCACAAATGCGCTGTTCACCACCACTACCTGCCGGCCGCGGTCCTCCGCCGTGAAGGTGCGGCCCTGGAGCAGCGGAATTCCCATGGTCTGGAAGTACCCCGGCGTCACTGCATTCCAATCGAAACGCGCGCGCTGGTGCTGCCCGTTATCGGGAAAGACGAGATCGACCATGAAGTGCGTCCCGCCGTTGAACGGCACCACGCGCGCGGCGGCGGCGCTTTCGATGCCCGGAAGAGCGGTGAGCGAACTCAGCACCTGCTCATCGAAAGCGTACTTTTGGCGGCTCTCCGTGTATCCCGATGGCGGGAGATTCACGTTCGCGCGGATGGTGTGGATCACGTCGAAGCCCGGGCTGAGCGCGGTTGCGCGCAGCAGATTGCGCAGGAAGAGAAATCCGGTTGCGAGCACCACCACCGAGATGGCCACTTGCGCCGCCACCAATACGCGGCGCAGGCGCATTCTGTTTTCGCGGTGCAGATCGCGGCTGATGGATTCCTTCAGCGCCTGCCAGGCGGGAAGCAGTCCGCAAGCCAGCATGGAGGCGGTGGCCAAGAACGCTCCATAGAGCGCGAGCCGCCAATCCGGTGTAATCTGCAAACTGATCGGCATGGGGAGGGGCAGATGGATGCGTGCCAACATCATGGCGGAGAATTCCGCCAGCGCGAGCCCGGCGGCCGCGCCCAGCAGGGAGAGCAGGAAGCTATCGGCCAGCAATTGTTGGAGCAGGCGCCCGCGGCTCGCGCCGATCGCAATGCGGATGGCGATCTCCCGGCGGCGCGCCGACGCCCGCGCCAGCAAAAGGCTCGCCACGTTGACGCAGGCGATCAGCAGCACCAGGCCCGTGACCAAGAGCAGCAGGGCGAAGAATACCGCCAGGGTGAGCGTGTCCGATTCGAACTTGAGACGCGCCCATCCGGCGATGGGGGAGACTTCCAGGTTCTGCTCGTACTTGTACGGCACCGGTATGGCGATGTCCAGGCGCTTCGCCACCGCCGCCAACGCCGCGCGCGCGGCGGGCACGGACATGTCCGGCTTGCGGCGCGCGTAGATCGCCAGGATGGTCGATTCCAGGTAACGCGGCATATAAATGTCGGGCGTGTAGCCGAAGCCGATGAGGGTGCGGTGATGCTCGGGCAGAATGCCGACTACCGTGCACATGCGGCCGTCAAGGTTGAGGGAGCGGCCGACTACCGCCGCATCGCCGCGCAGGTATTTTTGCCAGAACTGGTAGCTCAGTACGGCGACTTCGTCGGGATCGTCGGGTGCGATGCCGCGGCCATGAAGCATGGGAACGCCGAGCGCCGTGAAATAATTCTTGGTGGTGAAGACGCCAAACACCGGCCGTGTCTCAGCGCCATCGTTGTAGTTCGAGAAGACTTCTTCGTTCTCGCCGACGACGTCGGCGAACAGGCCGCTGGAGGCGAGAAAGTCCAGCACCTGATGCGGCGAATGGCTGTTGCCACTGAAGCGCACGGAGAGTACCGATGCGGCGTCGTGCACCGAGGGCTCACTGAAGAGGAACTCCACGCCCAGCGAGAACATGGTGGCGTTGACCCCGATGCCCAATCCGAGCGACACCAGCGCCGCCGCCACCAGCATGGGACTGCGGCGCAATCCGCGCGCGGCGTACACCACGTCGCGCCAGAGATTCTCGAGGAAGCTGAAGCGCCGCAGGGCGTACCCATGCTCGGCGATGACCGCGGTGTTGCCGAGCGGGATGGGATTGCCGTGGCGCGCCGCCATCTCGCGATGGAATGCCAGTTCGTCTTCGATCGACTGGTGCATGGCGCCGCGGCGGAGGAGTTTGCGGAAGAATCGGCCCATGTCCATCACCCCGCCAGCACCCGCGAGACCGCGGCAGAGAGCCGCTCCCAGGTGGCTTCCTGTTCGGCCAGAACTTTGGCGCCGTGGCGCGTGCATTGGTAGAACTTGGCCTTGCGATTGTTCTCCGAAAGGCCCGATTTAGAGCTGATGGCGCCATCGAGTTCGAGTCGCCAGAGTGCGGGATAGAGCGATCCTTCTTCTACCTTGAGGACCTCCTCGGAGAGCAGGTGGATGGTTTGCGCGATGGCGTACCCGTGCATGGCGCCCCGTTGGAGCGCGTGCAGGATCAGCAGGTCGAGCGTACCTTGCAGGAGTGCAGGTTGGGCGGCTTTGGCCATGACGGTCGGTTCCTATAAAGAGCTTGCCTATGACGATCTATGGGAAGTATGGCGGCGTTCCCCCAGATTGTCAAGGGGAACCTGCGGCGAGCTTCAACCCGGGCGTTATGATGTAGGGCATGCAAGAAGGAAATGCCCTAGCCTATATCAAAACGTGGCGCGAAAAGTTCGACCGCACGGGCTGGTGGCATAGCTTTGAGCTGCCTGACGGCCAGACGATTACTGGCGTGTCGACTCTCGAAGCGCAGAAAATGCGTATCGCCCAGTTTCCGATACCCGAGGACCTTCGTGGGAAGCGCGTTTTAGATGTAGGTACGTGGGACGGATGGTTCGCGATGGAGATGGAGCGCCGGGGTGCGGAGGTAATGGCCATCGACAGATTTGAAAACCCACGCTTCCATGAGATCCACCATCTGCTGGGCTCACGCGTGGACTATCGGCAGATGAGCGTCTACGACCTGTCCCCGGATCTGATCGGCCGGTTCGACATCGTGCTGTTTATGGGGGTGCTCTATCACTTAAAGCATCCGCTTCTCGGCCTCGAACGGGTTTGCTCGGTCGCAAAGGACTTCGTCGCGGTGGAATCCTTCGTGCTAGCGGAGCGGCATCTGCCTGGGCTCAAGATTGAGACCCTGCCGGTGATGGCTTTCTACGAAAACGACGAATTCGGCGGAGAATTCGATAACTGGGTCGCCCCCACCGTACCTTGTCTGTTGGGCTTGTGCCGCACTGCCGGCTTTGTGCGTGTAGAGCTGAATCAGATTCACGGCTATGGAGCTGCTGTGACAGGTTATAGGAATTGGGGGCCGGTTACCAAGGACGTACCGTCCAGGGAAGCCTTTCACCTGAGTGGGGTCTTCAACGCTGCGAATGGCGGGATCAACTTCGATTCACGGTCGTCTGAAGAGTATGTCTGCTGCTTAGTAGATACTCACGGGACAGAACTGGTTGCCGGCTCCGTGTGGCCTGAGGTGGGCGGTTATGCCGCGCAGGCCGTTTTTGTAGGCTTGGTGGAGGATGCTTGGCAGGTCAATTGTAAGCTCCCGCCGGGGTTGTCAAGCGGATGGCACGAGGTCAGGCTACAAACACCCATGGGCTTCACTAATACGGAGGAAATTGCCGTTGACTTACCGCTGACCCCGGGGGAACCAGTCAGCGTGATTGGAATTTGCGACGGGCTGGATTGGAGTAACTCGCGAGTTTCCTTGAAGAACGGCTTCGTGTCATTGTGGGTACGTGGGCTTCCGAAACACGCCGACCGAAACAATCTCAAAGTAATGATCGGAGGCCGGCCGCAACTTACGACCTATATTGGAGCGCCGGACGCAGATGGCGTGAGACAGGTGAATGTCCAGTTGGCGGCAAGAACTCCTGTGGGTCTGCAACAGCTTGCCATTCGGTTTGGTTCAACGATCGCGGCTTCGGTAGAGGCCGAGATCACCAGCTAGGAAGCGGTGGAAGGCGCCTAAATCTTCGGAGTCTGCAGTCCTGCTCAACCGATTCGTAAACGCTCGCCAAAATCCACGAAAGCTTCGGCGGTAGCCTGCCCTGCGTCGTCTCGTACGACCAGGCGCACGGCAGGTCCGTGGCAAATCGGTGACGATCACGCCGTCAAGTACTTATCGATGGCTTGCGCCGCCTTGCGGCCTTCTGCGATCGCCCACACTACCAGCGATTGCCCGCGCCGCATGTCGCCGGCGGCGAACACGCCGGGGACTGACGACATATAGCTCTCGCCGGTGGCGACATTGCCGCGCGGGTCGAGCTGCACGCCGAGTTGTTCCACCATGCCGTTGCGGACCGGTCCGAGGAAGCCCATGGCGAGCAGCACCAGGTCGGCGTCGATGGTGAATTCGGTGCCGGGTACGGCCTGGAGTTTGCCGTCGACGCGCACGGCGTGCAACTGCTGCACGTTGCCGTCTTCGTCACCCGTAAAGCGTACGGTGGAGACGCTCCAGTCGCGGGCGCCGCCTTCTTCGTGTGCGCCCTCGGTGCGCAGTTGCATCGGCCAGAGAGGCCACGGGGTGGACGCAGCGCGCTCATTGGGCGGCTTGGGCAGCAATTCGAATTGCGTAACTGAGAGCGCGCCCTGTCGATGGCAGGTGCCCAGGCAATCGGCGCCGGTATCCCCGCCGCCGATGATCACCACGCGCTTGCCGGTGGCCAGAATCGCGCTCGCGGCGGGCACATCCTCCCCTTCGTTGCGGCGATTCTGCTGCGGCAGAAAATCCATGGCGAAGTGGATGCCGAGGAGGTCCCGGCCGGGAACGCGCAGGTCGCGCGGATGTTCGGCGCCGCCCGCCAGCAGCAGGGCGTGATGCTCGCGCCGCAACTCTTCCACGGCGACGTTCACGCCCACGTGCGCGCCGGTGCGGAAGCGGACCCCTTCGGCGCGCATCTGGTCCAGGCGTCGATCGATGAGGTGCTTCTCCATCTTGAAATTGGGAATGCCGTAGCGCAGCAGGCCGCCGACGCGATCGGCCTTCTCGAAGACCGTGACTTCATGGCCGGCGCGCGCCAGTTGCTGCGCCGCGGCCAGACCGGCGGGGCCTGAGCCGATGACGGCCACGCGCTTCCCAGTCTTTACCAATGCGGGCTCGGGTGCGATGAAGCCCTCGGCGAACGCGCGGTCCACGATGCTGCGTTCAATCTGCTTGATGGTGACAGGCGGGGTGTTGATGCCCAGCACGCATGCCGATTCGCACGGGGCGGGGCAGATGCGGCCGGTGAATTCGGGGAAGTTATTGGTAGCGTGCAACTGCCGCACGGCCTCGCGCCATTTACCCCGTGCCACCAGGTCGTTGAAATCGGGAATCAGGTTGGTAAGCGGGCAGCCATTGTGGCAGAAAGGCACGCCGCAATCCATGCAGCGTGTGGCCTGCGTGCGCAGTTTCTGTTCGGGGAAGGGGAGGTAGATCTCGAACCAGTCGCGCACGCGTTCGGCGGCCGGGCGCCGCAGCGCGGTTTCGCGCGGTTCGGTGAGGAACGCGGTATCAGGCATGGACCACTTCCTTGGCGGCAGTCTGCGTCATGGCGCGCAGATCGCGCGGATAGATTTTCAGGAATTTAGGTAGCATCTGCGCCCAGCAGTCGAGCACCCACTGCCCGCGTGGGCTGGCGGTGGTGGCCACATGCTTTTCGATCAGCGCGCGCACCATTTCTTCGTCTTCGCCCAACGGCACCAGATCCACCGACGTAAGATTGCAGCGCTTCTCGGCGAAATCGCCGGGCTCGTCGAGCACGTAGGCGAAGCCGCCGCTCATTCCGGCGGCGAAATTGCGTCCCACTTTGCCGAGCACCACCACCGTGCCGCGCGTCATGTATTCGCAGCCGTGGTCGCCCGTGCCCTCTACCACTGCCGTGGCGCCGGAGTTGCGCACCGCGAAGCGTTCGCCCGCGACGCCGTTGAAATACGCCTCGCCGCTGGTGGCCCCGTACAGCGCTACGTTGCCGATAAGAATATTCTCTTCCGGCAGGAATGTGGAACTGCGCGGCGGATAGACAATCAGGTGGCCGCCGGAGAGACCTTTGCCGACGTAGTCGTTAGCGTCGCCTTCGAGTTCGAGCGTCACGCCGCTCGCTAAGAACGCGCCGAAGCTCTGCCCGGCCGAGCCCTCAAAGCGGCAGCGGATGGTATCGGTAGGCAGGCCGGCGGAGCCGTAGCGGCGGGCGATTTCGCCCGAGAGCATGGCTCCCACGGTGCGATGCACATTGCGAATCGGCATCGTGATGGTGACACGCTGGCGATGATCGAGAGTGGGGCGCGCCTGCTCGATGAGGCTGTAATCGAGTGCTTCTTCGAGGCCGTGATCCTGCTTCTGCACGCAGCGCCGCGCCACGCGGCCGGGCACCGGCGGATTATAGAGGATGGCTGCCAGGTCGATGCCTTTGGCCTTCCAGTGGTCGACAGCCGGACGGCCTTCTAGCATGTAGCTGCGGCCCACCATCTCGTCGAAAGTGCGGAATCCCAACTGCGCCATGTAGCGCCGCACCTGCTCGGCCAGGAAGAAAAAGAAATTAATCACGTGCTCGGGCGCGCCGGTGAATTTGGCGCGCAGCACCGGGTCCTGCGTAGCGATTCCCACCGGGCAGGTATTCAGATGACACTTGCGCATCATGATGCAGCCCATGGCGACCAGCGGGGCGGTAGCGAAGCCGAACTCTTCGGCGCCCAGCAGCGCGGCGATCACTACGTCGCGCCCGGTCTGCAGTTTGCCATCGGTCTGCAGCCGCACGCGCCCGCGCAGATCGTTCATCACCAGCACCTGGTGCGCTTCCGCCAGTCCGAGTTCCCACGGAATGCCGGCGTGCTGGATGGAACTGAGCGGCGATGCGCCAGTGCCGCCGCTATCGCCCGAGATGAGGATCACGTCGGCGTGCGCTTTGGCAACGCCCGCCGCTACCGTGCCCACCCCGACTTCCGCCACCAGCTTGACCGAAATGCGCGCCTGCGGATTGACGTTCTTCAGGTCGTAAATGAGCTGGGCCAGGTCTTCGATGGAGTAAATATCGTGATGCGGGGGCGGGGAAATCAGCCCGACTCCGGGAGTGGAGTGGCGTACGCGCGCGATGTTGCGGTCCACTTTATGGCCGGGAAGCTGGCCGCCCTCGCCGGGCTTGGCGCCCTGCGCCATCTTGATCTGCAACTCGTCGGCGTTCACCAGGTAATTGGCGGTCACACCGAAGCGCGCCGAGGCCACCTGCTTCACCGAACTGCGCCGTTCGGTGCCGAAGCGGGCTTCGTCCTCGCCGCCCTCGCCGGTGTTCGAACGGCCGCCAATGCGATTCATGGCGATGGCCAGGGTTTCGTGCGCCTCCTGCGAGATGGAGCCGAAACTCATGGCGCCGGTAGCGAAGCGCTTGACGATCTCGGCCGCCGGTTCCACTTCTTCGAGCGGCACCGGATCGCAGGACGATTTGATTTCCAGCAGGCCGCGCAGCGTGCAAAGCTGCCTGGTCTGCTTGTCGATGAGGTCGGTGTATTCCTGGAAGGTCTGCGCGCTGTTCTGCTGCACGGAATGCTGCAGCTTGGAAATGGTCAGCGGGTTATAGAGATGATACTCGCCGTTGGCGCGGAACTGATAATTGCCGCCCAGCCGCAGTTCGGGCTCCGACTGGCTGACCGGCCGGAATGCGTGGCGGTGCTTGCGCAGCGCCTCCTCCGCAATCACATCGAGGCCCACGCCTTCAATGCGCGAAGAGGTGCCGGTGAAGTAGCGTTCGATGACGCTCTTGCTGAGGCCGATAGCTTCGAAGACCTGCGCGCCGCGATAGCTTTGCAGGGTGGAGATCCCCATCTTGGAGAACGTCTTCAGCAATCCCTTGTCGACGGCTTTGATGAAGTTGGTGACGGCTTTGGTTTGCGCTTCCTTGGTGACGCCGGCATCGGCCGCCACGGTTTCCAGCGCCAGGTAGGGATTCACGGCGCTGGCGCCGTAGCCGATGAGTAGCGCGAAATGCATCACCTCGCGCGGCTCGCCCGATTCGATCACCAGCGCCACCTGCGTGCGGCTCTTTTCGCGCACCAGGTGATTGTGCACGGCGGCCAGCGCCAGCAGGCTGGGGATGGGGGCGTAATCCGGATCGAGGCCGCGGTCGGAAAGAATCAACAGCGAGTATCCCGACTGAATGGCCAGCGAGGCGCGCCGGCACAGTTGATTGAGCGCGCGCTCCAGGCCTTTGGCGCCCTCTTCCGCAGGGAACAGCATGGGCAGCGTGGTGGCCAGAAAATCGCCCTGCGAAACGCGGCGCAGCTTTTCCAGATCGCGATTGGTGAGGATCGGCTGCTTGAGTTTGAGGGTGTGGCAATGCAGCGGCGTCTCGTCGAGAATATTGCGCTCGGTCCCGATATAGCTGGTGAGCGACATCACCATCTCTTCGCGAATGGGGTCGATGGGCGGGTTGGTCACCTGCGCGAAGAGCTGCTTGAAATAGTGAAACAGCGGCTGCGGCTGGTCGGAAAGGCAGGCGAGCGGGATATCGGTGCCCATCGAGCCGATGGGCTCTTCGCCCTTCCCGCCCATGGAGGCGAGAATCATCTTGAGGTCTTCGGCGGTATATCCGAAGGCGCGCTGGCGCAGCACCAGCGTCTCCGGATCGGCGCCGTGCTGCCGCGGCGGATCGCTGAGTTGCTCGAGGTTGATCTGGTTCTCCTTGATCCAGAGCTGGTAGGGATTGCGTCCGTAAAGCGACCGCTTAATCTCGCGATCGGAAATGATGCGGCCCTCCACGGTATCGACGAGGAGCATTTTGCCGGGTTGCAGGCGGCCCTTGCGCACCACCTGTTCGGGCGGAACGGGAAGCACGCCCGATTCCGAGGCCATGATCACGAGGTCATCCTGCGTGACGAAATAGCGCGCGGGCCGCAAGCCGTTGCGATCGAGAGTGGCGCCGATCGAGCGGCCATCGGTGAATGCGATTGCCGCCGGCCCGTCCCACGGTTCCATCAGCGACGCGTGATATTCGTAGAACGCGCGCTTCTGGGGATTCATGTGCTCGTTCTTGGTCCACGCTTCGGGAATCAGCATGGCCATGGCGTGGGGCAGGGAACGGCCCGACATCACCAGCAGTTCGAGCGCGTTATCGAACGAAGCCGAATCGCTGCCGCCCGGTTGAATGATGGGGAAGAGCTTGGCGATATCGTCGCCGAACAGCGGGGACGCCAGCACCGATTGCCGCGCGTACATCCAGTTCACATTGCCGCGCACGGTATTGATTTCGCCATTGTGCGCGATGTAGCGGTACGGATGGGCCAGCGGCCAGGTGGGAAAGGTGTTGGTGGAAAAGCGCTGGTGCACCAGGCAAAGCGCGCTCTCCACTTCGGGATCGCTCAGTTCGGGGTAGAAGCGGGCGATCTGCGGGGCGAGCAGCAGTCCTTTATATACGATGGTGCGGCAGGACATCGACGGGATGCAGGCGTCCGGCAGCTCGGTTTCGATGCGCTTGCGGACGATGTAAAGGCGCCGCTCCAGTTGGTCCTCATTCATGCCGCGGGAGCGCGCGATGAAGACCTGCTGGATATATGGCTGCGACCCGCGCGCCACGCGCCCGATGGTGGACGCGTCGATGGGAGTGTCGCGCCAACCGAGCACGGTCAGCCCTTCCTCGCGCACGATCCGTTCGATCACGCCTTCGCATTGCAGGCGGCGCGGCTTTTCCACCGGCAGGAACGTCATCCCCACCCCGTACTCGCCGGCGGGCGGCAGGGTGAAGCCCAGGCGCACGCATTCCCGCGCGAAAAATTTGTGCGGAAGCTGAATCAGGATGCCGGCGCCGTCGCCGGTTTCCGGATCGCAGCCGCAGGCTCCGCGATGGGTCAGGTTGATGAGGACTTCGATGCCCTTGACGATGATGTCGTGCGACTTTTGCCCTTTGACGTGAGTAACGAAGCCAATTCCACAGGCATCATGCTCATGCCGGGGGTCGTATAGACCTTGGGCGGAAGGGAGAGCGGTGCTGGCAGAGATGTTGGACATGGCGTTTACGTGGAGACGGGGTCGGCCGCGAAGGTGATCGGGCCGGGTGTCTCTAGTAAGGATGGTTACCTTGAGCGTAGTGTACCATCCACACTACTATAAGGCAACCGCAAGGATTACAGTTTGTAAAATTAGCACAGCTTATGATAGGATGGCCTCCGTGAGCTTTACGGAACTCCAGCTTTTCAAAGAGATAGCGGCAACTCGCAGTATGAGCAAGGGGGCCTTGCATTGTGGAGTGAGTCAGTCTGCTGCTACCCAGCACGTGCAGGAGGTGGAACGTCGCCTGGGAGTGGAGCTTTTCGACCGCACTGTCCGGCCGCTGGAACTGACCGGCGCGGGCAAATTGTACGCCGAGTTTTGCCGCGACGTGCTCGACCGTCAGGAACAATTCGAACTGGCGCTGGAGCGGATTAAGAACGACGTGGACAGTTCCGTGCGCGTGGCGTCGATCTACTCGGTGGGGCTTTCGGAGATGGGGCGCCTGCAGGAGGAATTTGCCGCCCGCTATCCCGACGCCCGCCTGCAAGTGGAATACATGCGGCCCGACCGGATCTACGATGCGGTGCGCGAGGGTACGGCCGACCTGGGGCTGGTGAGCTATCCGGAAGCCAGTCGCGAGATCGCCGCGCTGCCGTGGCGGAACGAAGAGATGCAACTGGCGGTGCCGCCCTCGCACGCGCTGGCGACGCGCGAGGAAGTGCATCCCGCCGATCTGAATGGACAGGACTTTGTGGGGTTCGACGAAGACCTCTCCATCCGCAAAGAGCTGGAGCGATTCTTCCGCGCGCAGGGTATCGCGGTGCGGCTGGTGATGCATTTCGACAACATCCAGATGATCAAGGAAGCGGTGGCGCTGGGGCGCGGGGTGAGTATTCTGCCGGCGCGCACCATGCAGGCGGAGATCGCGCAGGGAAGGCTGGTGGCGGTGCCTCTGCGCGCACCGGAACTGGTGCGGCCGGTCGGCATCGTGCACCGGCGGCGGAAGCAATTGAATCGCGCGGCGCAGGGTTTCTTGGAAATGACGATGGGGGCGCCGGCGGGGGGCTAAGGGTTTCGAGGTTGGCCAGGATTGGCGTCGAACACCGTAGACACGAGTGGCCGTCCGCCCTGCGGGTGGTCTCTAGCGTCTAGCGCCAGAAACCATCGTCCCACTTAGGCCTTCTTCAGCGGAAGGCCGGGCTGGGTACGATCCAACGCTTAGTGCCTCAACGTTCGATTCACCAGAAATTGTAGTTACGTCCAGCTTTCAGCAGGCCGTCCAGTATTGCCGGATCACTCGCGGGAAGCGCCCAATTCATCCCGAACAGTATGCGCCGTAGGAGGTTGATCACCGTGATGTCCGGTCGTTGCCGTAGGTCGTCAGTGGTCGAGGGCACTGAAAAACAGAAGTCGTCGTCCAATTCGGAAACCGGGCCTTCGACGGGCACTCCACCGTCCGAATAGATCCAGGGAACTCCGCGGATGCACCGCACCGAAACTTCTAGCGACAGCGGTCCCTGATAGGGCCAGCCGGAGAAAAGTTTATTCGCGTGCCTGAGAACAACGAGCAGGTAGCCCACAAGGCTGTAGAGGTGAACGCCGCTAATGGAGGCGGGTCCGAGATCCCGTTTGGTAGAGAGGGTCGTTCCGTAGAAGAGCATTCCCCAGACGGTGGCCTCGACTATCATTTCGGTCTCGCCCGGTGTCAAGCTGAGGGTACTCTCGTGTTGGGAAATATAGGTGGAGCTATATCGAGGGAAGTTGCCCTGGCGCCAGCCGATCTCACATTTCTTGAAGGCTTCTACAAGCGCTGACTGTTCGCAGAGGGGTCGCGCAGGGAAGCGGGGGCCAATTGAGACTTCGAGGCGGGGTGCTCCCTGCTGCCCGAAGACAACATCTCCCTCGTTCCGCGTTCGCGAGCGTAGTAGGGTGTCAAATCTATTCCTCGCTCTTCGGACCAAGTCGTTTCGACGCCGCTGGATCAATTGGCGTCGATCAAGCAGATGGCTGATTTCAGTTTCGGTCGCGAGCTGAGGTTCGTATCGCTGACTAAACTCGTCAGTCCGGACCCAGATACCTTTGCGGCCATTCAAAAAGTGTGGTGCGACGTCGCTCTCCGGTGCGTAGACCACATAGCACACCTTCGATCCACCAGGCGATGCCGGGATGGGATCAGACACCTCGACGAGCAACGGCGGGCTAAGAGCATCGAAACACCATTGGATCAACTTTTGCTTATACCCCGGCTCTTCGTCCACGCCCGGCAAGTCTTCAAGGCGGCCGTCGCTGCCATTTGCCATCGCACCAACCACCATGAACCCGCCAAACGAATTGGCAAATGATGAAAGTTTCTTCAGCGTTTCGGGTTTGTCTGGCACCTTAGACTTGAACTCTAGCCGGAGGTTTTCCACCGCCCGATCCTGTAGCAATTCCCGCAGGTCCGCGGTTCCAAGGTGGGATACTGGCTTCGCGAAAAATGGCACCCTATGCGAGATTCTCCCATAATGCACGATCGCGCGCAGAACACTTGCTCCTGGCTTTCGTTGGGACGGTCCTCACACGCTGATTCATCGGAGGTATTCTTAAATTGAATAACAATGCGCAGCCCCCAGGAAGCATTCGCATCCTACTACGCCGCCATGTCTGATGAGGAGCTTTTGCATGTCGCTGCTAATCAGGAGTCACTTGTTGAGCCAGCTCAAGCTGCCCTCCGTGTCGAACTGTCCGCGCGGGAAAATGCCGGCCTTGTAGTTCCCGGATTTCAGAAGGGGAAGCCTGACCCGGGTACGTGGTGGTGGCCGAACATTTGGGACGCGGAATCGGCAAGGAAGGCGGCGCAGAACAGCACATATGCAGCATACTTTGTCGGAACGCTGACTGGAGTATTTGCTCTCGTTTCGATCTTCAAGCCTCTGACCTTCGCTGCCCCATCCTCCCTGTTCGACGCGGCGCTATTCGCTGGTCTTGGATTTTTGACCCATCGGAAGATGTCCAGGGCCGCCGCTGTTGCGGTCATACTGCTGTTTGTGGCTGAGCGTCTATATGCTGCGATTGACCAGGCTCGGTTGAGCGCGGGTATTGGTATTATGTCGGTGATCCTCCTGTGCGCGTTTATTGCCGGTGCGCGAGGGACGTTTGCCTATCACGAATACAAGAAGGACGATCTCTCGGTGAGCACTGCTGGATAGCGTGCCGAGCGCGCGCACGCCCCGCTCCGCGGCAGGGAGCGCGAGTATCCTTTGTGCACCGCGCCACCAGCTCCGGCGCCCCAGCTCCACTCTGTCGTCTGCCTCCGGTTTGAGCTATTTTGAAATCCGGCGGAGATGATCTTTAGAGCCGTGTTCGGTTCCTGGCGGACATCCCTGCGGACGCGGGTTTGCTGCTGATCGCGCTCGCCGCCGTCGGTGTGATGCCAAGTCAAGCTCCCAACGCCGCTGGAGAAGTGTTGCGTGGCGAACCGGACACTGGAGTTCTACATGGCCGCCGAATTCGTTTCGTAAGGCCTTCAACTGATCCCAATGGGCTGCAGAGGCCGGCCCACGCCTTGTAGCCGTCTTCCGTTGCCGGGAGGGACACGGCCTTGAATCGGCGGTCAGTTTGACGGTCGTAAGCCCGCGCCAGAACTCAATCAGCGTTGAGCGCCGGACATCAGAAAGTGCAGGACCCGACAGGTCCGCGCTGTTACGTTCTTCTTCCGGGTTATCGCCAACCACGCGTAACGCATCGATTCCCAGACGCAGATCAGCACAGCGAGCCGCGCGATCCCGACAATGAGTTCGGACTCGGCCTCTTTGAAAACATATCCAAGATTCCCAAATCGAGTAATGCTCTACACTGGCCATATTCCTTATCGTGCGCGGTGGCATACAATATTGCCGCTCCAGTCGACTTCCGAAGTGTCACAAGGCGTCGAAAGGGATCTGAGGTTGGTCTAGTGCGGCACTGGTAATGACCATTATGACGACTGGGGCGAGTTCCACTCGCCGCTGGAGTTTGTACATTTTTGAGGTTTACCACGAAGTTGTTTCTGAACTTTCGCCAAATGGGCGGGCTGAAGCCCGCCGCCGACTAAAGTCGGCCCGACAGAACACGAGCATCGCCGTGACAGGCTAAGCATGTCCTACCAGAAACATGGCGACAGGGAGGTGCGGGCGCGGCAACGACGAGTGCCCGCGCCACGCACTTGCAATGCTGCCCCCTCAGCCCCTTGGATAACAGTTAGGTTCTGACGCAGACCACTAGTAACTGTCGTACCAGAGAAATCTGGCTGCGCTGCTTGCGCGAGGCGTGTTAGCATCCCTTTCGGGTACGCTTATGAACGAATCTCTCTGGAGCCGGCGCCGTCTTCTTTCGAACAGCGCGCGCGTCGCCGCGTGCACGGCTCTCGCGCGATTTCCACGCAGTGCAGCCGCGCAGCAACTGCCCCGGCCCGAGCCGTTGCGCGACGAACGTCTCACCTTCGTCACCACCACCGAGGCCAAGCCCTGGCAGGCGGGCGCGACGTTTCAGCCGGCGTTCGGCTGGGACACACTCAATCTGAATGTCGGCGCGGCGGACGCTTCCGCGCGGCCGATGGAAGGGTTCGGCGCGTGCTTCAACGAAATCGGCTGGACGGCGCTCCTGGCGCTGCCTGATGCCGATCGTGAGAGCGTACTGCGCGAGTTTTTCGATCCCGCCGCCGGCGCGCGTTTTACCTATTGCCGCATGCCCATCGGGGCCAACGACTTTGCGACCGGTCCGTATAGCTACGACGAGACCGACGGCGATTTCGCGCTTCAGCATTTCAGCATCGAGCACGACCGTCCGACGCTGATTCCGTTTATTCACGCGGCGCAGCGCTATCAGCCCAAGCTGCGTCTGTGGGCCTCGCCCTGGAGTCCGCCGAGCTGGATGAAGCGCAACCACTTCTACGCCGAAGCCAAGGCGTTTGGCGGCATGAAAGATAACGGCATCCGCCCCGACCAGATCGGCCACGAGGGCGAGGACATGTTTATCCAGGAGCCGCGCTACTTCGAAGCCTACGCGCGGTATTTTGGCCGCTTCATCGACGCGTATCGCGCCGAAGGCATCCCGATCGGCATGGTGATGCCGCAGAACGAGTTCAACTCCGCGCAGAATTTTCCGAGCTGCACGTGGACGCCGCAAGGTCTGGCGCGCTTCCTGCACGATCTGGGTCCGGAGATGCAGAAGCGCGGCGTGGATGTCTTCTTCGGCACCATGGAGCGCGGCAACGTGGAACTGCTGCGGACCGTGATGGCCGATGCCGAGGCGGCGCGCTTCATCAAGGGAGTGGGCGTGCAGTGGGCCGGCAAGAATGCGCTGCCGGCTGCCGTGCGCGAGTTTCCGGCGCTGAAATTCTATGAGTCCGAGCAGGAATGCGGCGACGGGTCCAACAACTGGAGCTATACCAACTACTGCTGGCAGCTCATGAAGCATTATTTCCACAGCGGTGTGTGCGCCTACATGTATTGGAATTTCTCGGCGGCGCACGGCGGCATGAGCACGTGGGGCTGGGCGCAGAATGCGCTGGTGGCGGTGGACGCCGAGGCCAGGACATTTCGCTACACGCACGATTATTATTTGCTGAAGCACCTGTCGCACTTCGTCGATGTGGGAGCGAAGCGTGTGGACGCCACCGGCACGTGCGACGATGCGCTCGCCTTTGTGAATCCCGATGGCAGTACGGTAATTGTGGCGCGCAATGAATTACCGCACGCGCAGATGGTGCAGGTAGCGGCGCAGAATCGTACGGTGCAGATCGAACTGCCGGCGGCGTCGTTTGGAACTTTGGTCATGCGGGCGGGGTGAGATACCGGGAGGATTCACCGCAGAGGCGCAGAGGCGCAGAGAAAACAAGAAGAAGAATCTGGAGAGCGCAGAGGGGGCAGCGGTAACGTGCTTCGCCTGCGCGATTCAGTGGAAAAGCGGGCGCTCCAGAAGAATCACGAGGACGCTCCAGGTAATAAGGAGTTCGTCGCCGACCGCTGGTGGCGGGATCGGACGAAAGCTTTCGCGATGAATTTCACGCGTTCGACACATCTGTCCCCATGGTAATAACATTGTTATTACCATGCGGGCTGTGCACATGAGCATTCGACAGATCGGGAACTCCCAGGGAATCGTCATCCCCAAACCAGTGTTGGCGCAGTTGGGTCTGGACGCAAAGGCGATAGTGGAAATGACGATTGAGGATGGCGCACTGGTATTCCGGCGGCCGGCCAACCCGGTCCGCACCGGTTGGGCTGAGGCTGCCAAGCGTATTGCGGAAGCTGGCGACGACGAACTCGTGATGGGCGCCACTGCGCAGTGAACCAATGGGACGCGATTTTGACAACGAGGGGGATCCGGAGCTGGTCTGGTGAAACGTGGAGAGATTTGGCTCGTGAATCTCGATCCCACCGTCGGGAGCGAAGTCAGAAAGACACGCCCGTGCGTCGTGGTGTCCGCGTCTGAAATGCACGATCATCTGCGCACCGCACTCGTCGCTCCGATGACCACAGCGGGTCGCGAAGCGCCGTTTCGGATCGGTGTCAAGCATGGTGGCCGGAAGGGTTTGATCCTGCTCGATCAGCTTCGAGCCGTGGACAAGCCCCGGTTGGTAAAGCGGCTGGGAGCGGTCTCGCCAAAGACGCTCACCACGACTTTAAGGACGCTGCAAGAGGCCTTCGCGGACTAAAGCTCTTACCCGCCATCTGGCTCCCATTCGTGGCAAGTATCAAGGCTCCCGGTTGGTTATAAGCCGTCGCGTTGCCTTCCGAAGACTTAGGCATTCTCGATAAAGGTCGACGACTCGGCGCTGTCGCCGATTCTCACCTATGGCCCCATCGTTCGCGCCGGTAATAAACTAGCTTAGTTAATTACAGCTATTGGGAAATATACTTGCCTGACCACGCTAAGCTAAGCTGTTGAAAGAATCTAAACCTCCACGACCCTTAGTGGAACCACGTGATCGTTAGGGTTCCTGACTATACCGTCATCCCAGTTGCGCCAGACTACTCGAGCTTTGAAAGTGCGGCCGCCACAAGTAACAAGCAGTTCGTCGCCGACCACAGGTGCCGGATCAGATGAGAGATTTTCATCAGGACGGAGCTCTTTTTCCGTGACTAACTCTCCAGTTCTCAGAGCGATTCGTTTCACCCAGTAAGCCATCGGAGGTTTTCCTTGAGTTGCGCTTCGCCTGCGCGATTCACTGGACGCGCGGGCGTCAATCGTAGCGTAGCGCTTCGATGGGGTCGATTTTGGCGGCTCGGCGTGTAGGCTGCCAGCAGGCCAGCAGCGCGACGCCGGCGAACAGCGCCCCTACGGCGAGGAGCGTGACGGGGTCGGCGGGGTCCACCTGATAGAGGAACGAACGCAGCACGCGCGCCAGCACGAATGCCGCTGCGATGCCGGAGACTACGCCGCCGGCGATCAGTCCGACTCCTTCGGCGAATACCAGCTTACGAATGTCCTTTTGGCCCGCGCCTACGGCGGCACGTATGGCGATTTCGCGCCGGCGCGCGGCCACCGAAAGTGAGAGCACACCGTAAATTCCCACCAGCGTGAGCAGGCTGCCCACCGCCGCGAACCCCACCAGCAATTGCATGGCGAAGGTGCGCGAGGCCAGCGAGTCGTCGCGGATCTGATCGAGCGTCTTCATGTTCTCCACCGCCGCCGTGGGGTCCACAGCGTGCAGCTGGCGCGCCACGGCCGACATGACGGTGCGCGGATCGCCCTGGGTGCGCAGCACCAGGCTCTTGGAGAAGGCGCCGAACTGCCAGAAGGAAACGTAAATCTCGGGCTCGGCGGCGTGCGTAAGATCGTCGGTGCGGCCATTGCGCACTACGCCCACGATCTCGGCGGGATCGTGATCTCGGCCGCCAAGCCAGATCTTGCGACCGATGGCAGTGGACCGCGGAAAGTAGCGATCGGCCAGCGCCTGGTTGACGATCATGACGGCGGGCGCGTTCTTCTCGTCCGTGGAGCGAAAGTCGCGGCCCTGGGATATGCCGCTGCCGAGAAGATCGAAATAGCCGGTGGTCACGGACCTTAACGGTATGGCCAGGCGATCGCTGGCTTTGATGGCCGGGGGCTGGCCTTCGATCTCGACGGTGGCCGGCCAGTCGTTGCCGGTGAGCGGGACGCCCCAGGCGAAGGCGGCTTTTTGCACCGCGGGGAGTTGCGAGACGCGCTCCAGCGCGCGGCGATGGAAAGAGGTGAGGTCGCCCTGAACGGCGGTGACCGTCATGGTGAGAATGTGCGAAGTGTTGTAGCCCGATTGCACGTTCGACACGTTGATCATGGTGCGTATCAACAGGCCAGCGCCCATCAGCAGCGAGAGCGTGAGCGCGGTCTGCACCATGGTGACCCCGCGCAGCAAGCGGCGTTCGCCGCGGCCGGCGCTGCTCTTCGGCCCGGCGCTTTTCAGCACACCCATGGGATCGAGCCGGCTGGCGCGCAGCGCGGGGATGAGTCCGGCGAGTCCCGACGCCAGAATCGCCGCCGCCACCCCGCAGATGAGCACGGGCCAGCCGGTGGTGACAGCGTCGAGGCGCGGGATGGCGTGGCCGCCGATCAATTTGAATACCTTCACCACACCGACGCCTAACAGCACGCCGAACAAACCACCCGCCAGCGCCAGGAACAGGCTTTCGGTGGAGACCTGGCGGAAGAGCGCCCAGCGACTCACGCCCAGCGCGCTGCGCACGGCGTACTCCTGCTGGCGCTGCAGGCCGCGCACCAGCAGCAGCGCCGCGACGTTGCCGCAGGCGATCAGCAACACCAGCGCGGCGGCGCCGAGCAGCGGGAATAAGATGCGGCGTCCGTCGCGATTCATCTCGTCGGCGAGCGGCTCGGCATGCGGCACGAAGCCCTCGAAGGCGGGGATCGATTGCGCCTGACGTTCCACGATCAGCTTGAGATCCTCTTCGCCCTGGCGCGGCGACACGCCGGCGCGCAAACGGCCGACCACGTCCCAATATGGATCGTTCAGACTCTTGGGATCGGGAGCGGAGGGAATCCAGAAATCGACCGGTGCGTTGACGTTGTAATTGGGCTCGTCGGCGGCGCCGGGCGAAGGCAAAAAGCGCACGCCGGGCGGCATCACGCCGATCACAGTAGGTGCGACGTCCTGGCGGCTCAGGCGAATTGTCTTCCCCAGAATGTGCGGATCGCCGCCGAACTTGCGTTGCCACAAATTGTAGCCAAGGATTACCACCGGCGCCGTCGGGAAGACGGTCTCGGCGGCTGAAAACGTGCGGCCCAGGAACGGTTTTAGCCCGGTGATGCGGAAGTAGTCGCCGGAAACCCACATACCTTCCATGGATTCGCTGCCGTCGTCGCGGACCAGGAAGTTGAACGTCCAGCCATATCCCGCAATGGCGTCGAAGGTCTTGGATTCTTTCTGCCACTCGCTCCACTGTGCGGCAGCCCACTGTTGGGGGCGCGCCTGCTTCTGGCCGTCGGCACGATGCGCCTGGATGAGTGCCAGGCGATCGGGATGGTCGTAGGGAGGCGGGGTGAGGAGCACGCCGTCAATCAGGCTGAAGACTGCCGAGGTGGCGCCGATTCCGAGCGCCAGAGTCACCACCGCGATAGCGGTGAATCCCGGCTGTTTGCGAAGCATGCGCGCGGCGAGTCGGATGTCCGGAATCATGTCGTTTGGACGAAGGCGGTACGGAGAAGATAGCCGTTATATAATCGCCGGACGCCGTTTGCCGAAGCCCGTTGCCTGTTCGTAAGCGTGTGCCAGTTGGAGCACGCTGAAGTCCGCGTGATGACGGCCGACGATCTGGATGCCCACCGGCAGGCCCTCCGGCGTGAAGCCGGCCGGCACCGACGCCGCCGGATTCCCGGTAGCGGAGATATACCAGCAAGATTTCATCCAATCGATGTAGTTGTCGAATTTGACGCCGGCGATTTCGGTGGGATAGGGCGTGTCAATATCGAAGGGCGGCAATTGCGTGGTGGGCAGGACGAAGTATTCGTATGGCTCCAGGAACGCCTGAAAGCGGCGCCAGAGCAGCGTGTGGGCCGTCTCAGCGCGCGCCAGGTCGGCGCCCGTAAGGCGCAGTCCTTCCCCGACCTCCCGCTGGATCGTGTCCTTGAACGCCGCGGGATGCTGTGCCACAAGTGCGCCCAGGCCGGTGGCGTAAGTCCAGGCGCGGAGGGTACGAAACGACACTTCGGCCGGGCTGAAATCGGGCTCGGTTTGCTCCACAAGGCAGCCCAGGGTCTCGAATATGGAGCGCTGCCGGTCGATGACGTCGCGCACGCGCGGGTCGAAGGGCACGCCGCCGAGATCTTTAAACCAGGCGACGCGCACGCCTTTGAAACTGCGTCCCAGAGGGCGCGCGAAAACGTCGCCGCTTTCGGGGATGGAGAGGGGAGCGCGAGAGTCCGGCCCCGCGATCGTGCTCAGGGAGAATGCCAAATCCTCCACCGAGCGGGCCAGGCATCCAGCGGTGGCCAGGGTCGACCATCCTAAAGGATCTGCGACGTCGGGCACGCGGCCGATGGAGGGGCGGAAGCCGACCACATTGCAGAAGGCCGCGGGATTGCGCAGCGATCCGCCGGCATCGGAGCCGCTGGCGAGGGGGGCGAACCCGCAGGCCAGCGCCACCGCGGCGCCGCCCGAGGATCCGCCGCAAGTCTTGGTGAGATCGTAGGGATTGTGGGTGGCGCCGAATACGGTGTTGAAGGTTTGCGATCCGGCGCCGAACTCCGGGGTGTTGGTCTTGCCGATGGTGATCGCGCCGGCCTGCTGCATGCGCTGCACCAACAGGTCGTCTTCGGCCGGGACATTGTCCTTGAATAGGGGCGAGCCGAAGGTGGTGCGGATGCCGCGGGTTTGGAGCAGATCTTTATGCGCCACGGGCAGGCCGTGCAGCGGTCCCAGGGGTTGGCGGTGGGCCACCATTTCGTCGGCCTTCGCGGCAGCGGCGGCGGCGAGTTCGGGCGCCATGGTCACCATGGCGTTCACTTTGGGATTGACGCGCTCAATCTGCTTGAGATGTTCGGTGAGCAGTTCACGGGCTGAGATCTTGCCGGTGCGAATGAGGCGGGCCAGTTCGACGGCGCTGGCCAGGCAAAGGGAAGAATCGCTTTGCGCCTCGAGGGCGCCGGCACATAAAGAGGAGGCAGCCAGTCCCTGGATCGCCTGGCGGCGGGTGGGCTTATTCCGGAGCATTGAAGCAATCCTAGCAGAGACGCCGAACGATTAGCGTTTGCCGGCGGGCGTATTGCCAACCGCCCATTGTGCCACCTTGTCCGCCAATTCTCCGCGCTGCACGGGCTTGGCGATATAGTCGTCCATGCCGGCCTCCAGGCAATGTTCGCGGGCGCCCGACATGGCTTCCGCCGTCATGGCGACAATCGGCACGCGCCAGCCTCCGCGGGCGCGCTCGCGAATCTGTTGCGCGGCGGTATAGCCATCCATGTGGGGCATCTGGCAATCCATGAAGATCATGCTGTAGCCGACCTCTTCAGACATGTGGACCGCCTCCACTCCGTTCACCGCGAAGTCCACCTGCAGGCCGAGTTTCGTCAGCATCGCGCCGGCCACCTTCTGATTGACGACGTTATCCTCCACCACCAGCACCCGCAGACCGCGCCCGGCGAATTGCGGCGCATCTTTACGGGCCGTCTCGCGATCGCGCATGAGGCGGTCCGCATAGGACGCTCCCTGATGCCGCGACCACGCCTTCGCCATGGTGTTCAACAACTGCGATTGCCGCACGGGCTTCACCAGGGATGCGTCGATGCGCGTGCCCTCCATGGGGCGGATGCCGGCCCAATGGCCGACCGACGTCAACAGGATCACCACCGTGTCGTGCAGCACGGGATCGTTCTTGATGGCGTCCGCTACCGCCGCGCCATCCATCCCCGGCATCTGATAATCGAGCAGCACAAAATGGTACGGGTCGCCTTCCATTTTGGCGTGCAGCATGCCTTCCACTACGTGTTCGCCCGATGCGAAGGAGCCGTTGCGCATCCCCCAACTGGTGACCTGCTCGTGCAGCACCCGACGGTTCACCTCGTTGTCGTCAACGATGAGCACCCGCAAATCCTGCAGGTTGGCGGCCGGGGCGGGGGTGGGCTGGGGATGATCGTCGAGCTGCAGCGGGAGACGGAACCAGAAGGTGGACCCCTCACCCATGCGGCTTTCCACGCCGACCGTTCCGCCCATCAGTTCCACCAGTTGCTTGGAGATCGCCAGGCCCAGACCGGTTCCTCCGTAGACGCGCGTGGTGGACCCGTCCACCTGGCTGAACTTCTGGAAGAGCGCTTCCATCTTGGCGGCGGGAATACCGGGACCGGTATCCTGCACCGCAACTTTGATGGCCGCCTTCTGCGCATCCTGGTGCTCGCACACCACGCCGACGATTACCTGGCCGGTGGCGGTGAACTTGATGGCGTTGCCGATCAGGTTGGTCAGTACCTGCCGAATTCTGCCCGCGTCGCCCACGAAGAAGCGCGGCAATTGCGCTGGATATTCCAGAATGACGTCCAGTTTCTTGTCTTCCGCTTTGGGCGCCAGCATCTCATTGACTTCTTCCATTACCAATCGCAGGTCGAGCGGCTCGGCTTCGATGGAGAGCTTGCCGGCTTCGATTTTGGAGAAGTCCAGGATGTCGTTGATGACCGTGAGCAGCGCTTCCGCCGAACGGCGAACGGTATCGGCATACTCCGCCTGTTCCGGATTGAGGGGGGTGTCGAGCAGCAGGCCCGTCATGCCGATCACGCCATTCATCGGGGTGCGAATTTCATGGCTCATGTTGGCCAGAAATTCGCTCTTCGCCTGGCTGGATGTCTCGGCGGCCTGCTTGGCGCGCGCCAACTCTGCCTGCGCGCGATAATTCTGTGTGACGTCGCGGAAACCCCACACGCGGCCGACACCTTTGCCGCTCACGATCTGCGGTTCGGAATGTCGCTCGAAGATGCGCCCGTCGTTGCACTCCACAATGTCATCGCTCTTGGCTTCATGGTTGCGATAGAGTTCGCGCACCTTGTGGAGGAACCCGTCCTTGTCTTTCACCTGGTTGGCGACGAACAACAGCCTTTCGGCGTCCGGCCCGTGAAGCACCTCTTGCGGGATGTGCCACATCTCTACGAACTTGGTGTTGGCGCTCACCGTCCGGCCGTCCGATCCCACCACCAGAATGCCGTCGGCGGTGGATTCCAGCGCTCCGCGGAGGGCTTCGGTTTTCTCTTCCACCCGGCGCCGCAGCACCGAGGCCCATAGCAGGATCAGAAGAATCAAGCCGGCCAGAAACGCCAGCAGGATAAGCACCCGCTGCCGGTTCCACCAGGCGCTCTCCTGCAGCACGGTGACGTCCGAGGGCGAGCGCAGGAGTAAACGATAGCCCGCGGGGCGGCCGTTATCGTCGGTTTCCACCGACCAGACTCCCACCAGCCGTAACGAGCTCCCATTGCGCAGCGAGCGGACGCCAGCGTCCATATTGCGACGCTCGATCTGGGCGGTGAAAATCACGTCGCCGCGCTGCATCGTCAGAATCCGCTCGTCGGCATGCTGTGACTGATCGAGTAGAATGCCACCGGTCGACACCAGCTCGGCGTCGTGCAGACTGCGGTCGGCATTGTTATCGATATGCAGCGGAACCGGCAGCTTGCCTTTGCCGATGCGGCGAAAATTGCCATCCTGCAAGACCGGCACGTTGCGCCCCGGGGCGGGGAAGCCGATGACGTCCACCAGATCGCCGATCGATATGTTGGCGGAGTCGCTGCTTTCGATCACCACGCCGCCGGTATCGTCCTGCACAGCCAACTCGAAGCCGGGCCTGCGGAGCGTCACCACTCCGCGCACGTGCATGCGGCGGCCGGAAGCGTTTTGCGGATCGAACTCCAGCACTCCGCTGATGGGCGAGACGGGCGTGGCGTACCGGTCGGGCGGCGCGGGAATATCCACCGTCACCTGCTGCAGTGTGGGAACGAAGAGCTGGATTCCGGTCAACTGCCGCCGCGCGTTGAAGAGCGTGCCGCAGGCGCCGCGCACGGTCACCGTGGCGCCTTCGAGGTTTCCATAGTTCTGTGCGGAATCGAATTGCCGGACGCGGGCCTTGAACTGGTGCCCGTCGGAGGCGATGAGCAATATCAGTTGCGGCGGTCCCTGGCGCATGTCCGGCGGCAAGCGGTCCTCCACGGCCACGCGGTGCACCACCCCCTGGACTGCAATCCACTGGCTGTCCTCCGCGCCGCTCAGCAAACGATCCATCGGCCGCAGCGGGGCGGCGGGAAACGGAGCCTCTCCCAGCACCCGTATGGTGGCGTTCTCGATGGAGGGCGCGTATTCGCCCGGCGTGGTGTTGCCATCCACCTCCACCAGATTGCCGGCCGTCACTTTAGGATCGAATTGGCCGAAGAGGTAGATGCCGTCAGTGTCGTCGGCGAAGAAGGTGACATGATACTGCGGCGCGGCGTAGGTGATGACGCCTTTCAGGTGAATGGGAAGTTTCCGCCCGGCAGCTTCCGCCGAGAGCGCGCGGATCTGCGAGACCTTCGTTAAGGGGCGAGAATTATCTTTGGCAGGATGGGCGCTACCGGCTGACGATAACAACAGTGCCAGCGCGGCCGCGGCCGCAGCGTGCCGGCCGCGCGCGAGAGAACCGACAGGGGTTTTCGCACCAATTCCCATCCAGTGGGCTTATCGACAACCCGCCCCCGGAAGTTGAATGTATTTTCAGACTGTTACAGCGGAGTCCGCGAATCATTCGAACTCAATTACCGGCGCGGCCTGCTCTAGTCCCACCCGTCCCACTGCGATGTTGGCCGCGAAATAGCTCTCGCCTTTTATCTGGTGACCGGCCACGCGCCGCAGCATGGCGATCTGCCCGGTGTGCGTGAGCGCATCGGCGATGGGGCCCTGGAAAATTTTCTCTGCCGGATAGCCGAGCGGCGCGTCTGCCGCCAGCCGCCGGTCGAACGCTTCCAGGGCGGCAAAGAATCGCGTCACGGCGTCTTCCCACGCAGACACAGGCGAATTGGTCCACTCACGGCTGCCATCGCACATGCGGAGGGCCCAATCGAACAGGTCGCCGAGATGCGCCAGAATCTGCGCGGGCGTGCGCGATCCCGGGCCCGCTTGAAAGCCGGCGAAGTCGGCGGGCGCGCCGCGCATGGCTTTGCCGGCGCGATACGCGAGGGTCGCGGTCGCGTGGCGCAACATCTCCACTTTGCCGTCCATCAGATTCTCCCGAAATCGATGAAGCCGCGGCGCGGGTCGGTGCTCAGCAGCTTCACATGCAAGCGATCTCCCACGTCAAGCCCCTCTTCGCCACGCATGAGCCGGCCTTCCACCGGTGGACCGAGCACCCGCACGAACACACCTTTGGAGGTGGCGCCCGTCACCACCGCGGAGAACGATTGGCCCACGCGATCGTGCAGCGCCGCTGCTGCCAGCCGCTTATCCATGGCGCGCCGCACCTTGCGGGCGGCGTCTTCCTTGAGCGTGCAATTGGTGGCGGCCGCGTCCAGTTCCGCATCGGAATACGGTGTGCCGGGCAGCGCCTTGAGCAGCCGCTGCGTCAGCAGATCGGCGAAGCGGCGATTGGGCGCGGTGGAATGCGTGTAGTCGTGCGCCGCCAGACCGAAGTGACCCTGCTCGGGCTCGCCCGGCCGGAGCAGAACGTACTCGCCCGGGCCCATCAGCTTCAAAATCGCGAGGGAAATATCGGGGTAATGGTCGGGATCGGCCTTCTTGCGCCGCATCAGCAAAGCGTTGAGCGCGCCCGAATCGGGCTCCGGCGGCAGAGTGTCTCCATGTTCGTGCGCCAGGTCCACCATGCGCTGCCAGCGCTCCGGCGTTTTCACGATGCGGCGGATGGAGGGCACGCCGGCATCGCGCAGGGTGCGCGCCATCACTTCGTTGGCGGCGATCATGAAATCTTCAATCAGGTGCGCCGCGCGATTGCTGTGGCGCGCGCAGATTTCAACGGCGTTGCCATTCTGCAGTACCGGTTCGGGCTCGATGCGGTCGAAGCGCAGCGCTCCCAGGCGATCGCGTTCGCCGCGCAATGCCAGCGCGGCTTCGTCCTGCAATTTCAGTTGTGCTGCCAGGTCGGGCGACGCGGCCACTTTCGGCGGCGGCCCCGCCGTTCCTTCCAGCCACGCACCCACACCGTTGTAAGTCAATTGCGCGCGGTTGCGCACCATCGCCCGATAGACGCTGTGCGTCCCCAGTTGGCCATCGGCCGGCACCATGAATTCCAGCACCACCGCTTCGCGATTCTGATTTTCGTTGAGCGAGGTCATGTCGGTGGAAAGCTGTTCGGGAAGCATGGGGAAGGTGCGGACCGCGGCGTAGACGGTGGTAGCCTCACGCGCCGCGTGGTCGTCGAGCGGCGAGCCCTTGGGCACCGCGGAATCGACATCCGCTACCCCCACCAGTACGCGGATGCCGCCGTCGACGCGCTCCGCCCACTCGATCTGGTCGAGATCGCGCGAATCGTCGTTATCGATGGAAGACCAGAGGAGGGCGGTGAGATCGCGCAGGCCGGAGTCGGATTGCGGATGGATGCCGGCAAGCTGCCGGTGGGCTTCGTCTGGAAAATCGGGACGGAAACCCTCTTCGATCATGACCTGGCGCGCGGTGGCTGCCAGATTGAATTCGTCGTGAGACACGCTTTAGCTCCTCGCCAGTTTCCATGCCAGCAACACCCAGGCGGCGATGAATGCCAGGCCGCCGAACGGCGTAATGGCGCCCAGCTTATCGATGCCGCTGACTGCCAGCACGTAGAGACTTCCGGAAAAAATCAAAATGCCCGCCGCCAGCAGCCAGCATACCGAATTGGCCGATTGCGCGGAGATCGCACCTGTCCTCGGCAATACGGCGACAATCAGCAGTCCAAGCGCGTGCAGAAAGTGGTAGAGCACGGCGGTCTTATAGATGTCGAGATGGGTGGCGTCCAGGCGGGCCTTTAAACCATGGGCGCCGAATGCGCCCAGACCCACTGCCAGCGCCAGGAATACGGCGGCGATCGCGCTCCAGTTCATGATCTCCTCGGCTTCCATGGTCAATTGCGGTGACGCTCAGTGCGTCATGGAATACACAATGTAATTCAGCCCGATGCGAAGTCCCAGGTCGGAAAAGCGGGCCGGGTATTGCGGATTGTCGGCGTGCTCCCAGGAATCGCCCAGGTCCATATTGAAGCACATCGCGACCATGATGCGTCCCTGGTCGTCATAGATGGCCCGCCAGTGAGGCACCTTGCCATCCTTTTCGTAAATCCGGCCGGTCTCCAGATACTGCGCGCCAGGCACCTGGTAGCGCTCGTCGAGATCGTAGATGGTGTGGAAGATGGGGTCGCTGTTTTCGATTTCGACGATCTGCCTGTCTGGGAAGACTTTGTGCATGCTGGCTTCGAAGAAGCTCCACTCCACCGTGCCGTGGAAATCGTCGCACATGAAAAATCCGCCGCGCAGCAGGTATTCGCGCATGGCGGCGGCCTGCGCATCGGTAAGCTGCCAGTGGCCCACCTCCACGCCATAGAGCCAGGGGCGATTGAAGACGTCGCCGTCGTCGAGATCGGTGGGCTCTTCGGCAGACCGGGCGTGAATCCGGGTAAGCCGGCGGACGGCCGCCGAGAGATGGCGGTCGGAGCGGGGATAATCCATGGTCCAGTTCGTTCCGCCCAGCTTCCAGTTATCGTAGAGTTCGACTCCGCCATTGCGCGGCGGCACCGGCGGGTACATCAGGCGCGCGAAGACCCATTCGGTAGGCTCGTTGGGATCGGGCGGAATGGGATACTTGGTGTACTCCAGGCCGGGGTATTCCTTAAATGGCTTTTGCCAGGCGTAAAGGCCTGTCAGCAGGGCGAGACCGCCGATTATTAGGGCTCCGGCGCGGCGGAGGTGTGGTAAGCGGAACACCGAATTCCCTCTCAGGATAGCAGGTGGGGCAGAGGGGCCCGGCGGCCCGTGGACTGCCGGTTGCGTCCGGCGCGGGGAGGTGCGATCCTCTAGCGAATCGGAGACACAAAATGAATCGTCGCGATCTGTTCGCTTCGCTCGCCTTCGCAGCGCTGAATGTGGAGGCGCAGGAGTCCGCGCCTTCGCCTTCGCTTTACATTCCCAACGCCCATCGCGTGGACGACCGCAAACTCCTGCACGACTTCATGGAGGAGTTCGCTTTCGTCGATCTGGTCACAACGTCGCCGCTGCGGATCACGCACATTCCCGTGGTCTTCGAGCGCGCCGCCGGCCCCTTTGGCACGATCCACGGCCACATCGCCCGCCATAACGAACAGATCGCCGCGTTCGACGGAAAGCAGGAAGCGGTGATCGTGTTTCGCGGGCCGCACGGGTATATCTCGCCCACCTGCTACCGCACCGCGCCGGCAGTTCCCACGTGGAACTTCGCGGTCGTGCATGCCACCGGCAAACTCCAGCCGAAGACCGGCCCGGCCGCGCTGCATGCCTTCCTGGCGAGCCTGATTCAGAAGTTCGAGACGTACGAAGGCACGGGTTACGATTTCTCCCAGACACCGGACAGCTATCTGAATCCCATGCTGGCGAATATCGTGGGGTTCGACATGCGGGTGGAGTTGCTGGAAGGCAAGTTCAAGCTCGGACAAGAGCGTCCGGATGGCGACCGCGAGGGCATTTTGAAGTACCTGGAAACGGCGCGCGCGGAACGGTCGCTGCACGATCTGACGAAGAGCTTCTACGCGCGGAAGGCGGGGTAGTAAGAGGTAGGCGAGCGGTCAGTAGGTCTTGGAAGTTCGCCGCACGATTGCGCTAACGAAGACGGTCCTGGTCCGGTATTGGACTTCGAAAAAAATTCGATAGTCGCCCACCCGGCGGCGCCAGAGGGTGCTCTCGCCTTCCAGTTTCAATACGTCGCCGGAGAAAGGATCGTCGGCCATTGAGCGAACAGCGACTGCGATCCTGGCCTGGTCTTTAGCGGGCAACTTTGCGGCTTGTTATTGTGCCGGCTTTGCGACGGTTACGTTCCAGGCCATGAAGAAAATCGTCCATCGATACGGTCTCGCCCCGCGCGATCGCAGCTTGGCCCCGGCGAATCGCTGCCACTTCGGCCCCGGTCGGCTTATACGTGGGTTGCTTAGCCGGGGCGATGATAATAGTGCCGGAATCCACTTTGAACTCCAGCCGGTCGCCGCTCTTGATCCCTGCCCGCCGCTGGACGCTTGCCGGGACCACCAGACCTTTGGTTTTCATTGTTACGGTCATAAGAACGATAGCCTGCTGATTTCTGCCGTTAGAATACCACCAACCGAGTCGCTCCACTTACTCCGTCAAAATCGGCAACAGTTCTTCGGCCGGCGCCGCCTCTCCGTCAAGATCGAGGAATCGGGTATCCAGCAGCCGGCTGGGATTGATATTCCCCATCGCGGACAGTAGATTCTCTTTCAAATAAGGATGTTCGCGCTCTAAGCCCCCAAACAGATCGCGGATAGAGCGGCGGACCGTGCCGGTGCGCTGCGAACAGCCGCACGGGATCACCGGGATGCCCATGTGCTCCGCGAATGCGCGCGTGATATCTTCCGTCACAAGCACCAGCGGGCGAATCAGGCGATATTCGTGCTTGCGCGAGTGCGTCACCGCGGGCATGGCGCTCAGGCGGCCGGTGAACATGGCGTTGCGCAGCAGCGCTTCGCAGAAATCGTCGGCGGTATGGCCGAAGGCGATGACGTTGGCGCCCAGGTCGCGGGCGATTTCGTAAACCGCACGGCGGCGATAGCGGCTGCACAGGTCGCACCCGTGGCCGGGCTGTTCTTCGAGCAGTCGCAGAGAGGGCTGGTCGCGGAAGTAAGTCCAGTCGATGCCGCGCGCTTTGAGATATTCGCCCACCGGCTCGATGGAGCTCAGGAACTTGCCCTGCTCCACCGTGAAGGCGCGGACGGAAAAGTCGATGGGCGCGCGCTTCTGCAACAGCAGCAGGGCCTCCAGCATGGTGGCCGAGTCCTTGCCGCCGGAGAGCGCCACGGCCACGCGGTCGCCATCGCGAATCATTTTGAATCGCGACACCGCTTCCCCTACCTTGCGCAATAATGTCTTTTCCAGCTCCATCGCTTTTTCGATTATAGTCAATGCAGATGAGCGACCTTCGCGGTGCACTCCGCACCCTGTCGAACAGTCCTGGATTCACGGCGATTGCGGCGCTGCTTTTGGCCATAGGGATCGGCGCGAACGCCGTCATCTTCGGCGCAATGAACGCCATTCTGCTCAAGCCGCTGCCGGCGCGCCATCCCGAGCAACTGGTGCACGTGGTGCTCGATATCCCGCGCGTCGGCCATCGCAGTACGTTCTCGTATGGCTTTTACCAGGACGTGCTGCACCACGCCGCCACCGTCTCCGTCGCGTTCGGCGAAGAGCAGTTGCAGGTGGGCATGGAGCGCCCCGCGCCCGCCGAAGTAATCCGCGTCCATCCGGTAACGCCCGAGTATTTCGACGCACTCAATGCCTCCGCACTCATCGGGCGCGCGTTGACTGCCGCCGACGCGCGCGCATCGGATACCGTTCCGCCGGCGGTGCTCAGCTATGGATTCTGGCGCCGGCGTTTCGAGGGCGACCGCTCCGCTATCGGCCGCACCCTTCAAATGCACGGGCACGATTTCACCATCGTGGGCGTGATGCCGCGCGATTTTAATGGCATTACTGTGGAGACTGCGCCCGACGTCTCCGTTCCACTGCGCGCCGCTGCGCTGCTGCAGACTTCTGCCAAACCAGTCCCGCTAGACGCTTACTGGGTGGATCTTTCCGCCCGATTGAAACCCGGTGTGACCATCGAACGCGCGCAGCAGGAGATCCGCGCCATGTGGCTTGCCACCCCCGAGGGACACGACCGGCCGGCCACACAGCCTCTGATCCTCGATTCGCTGGAACACGGCACATCTATCCTGCGGCAGCGATTCAGCGGAGTGCTGCGCTTGCTGATTGCTTCCGTCGCACTGTTGCAATTGATGGTGTGCGCCAATCTTGCCGGCCTGCTGGTGGCTCGCGGAGCACGCCGCTCCGGCGAAATGGCCATCCGGCTGGCCATCGGCGCCACTCGCGCGCGCCTGGTGCGGCAAATGTTGGCCGAAAGCGCGGTGTTGACAGCGCTCGGAGCCGTGGGCGGAATCGCGCTGGCGTATCTGACAGCGCCGCTATTAGTGCGAAGCTTGCCGCCGGTGCGCGATGCGGCTACCACGCGGCTATCCCTTGCAATCAGTTTCGCGCCCGATGGCCGCGTGCTGGCATACTCGGTGCTGATCTCGGCGCTGACGGCGTTGCTGTTCGGGATCGCGCCGGCGTTGGCGGCGGCGCACGTAAGCCTCGATACCGTACTGCGCGGCGCCCGGGCCGCCAGGGGATGGAAGGGGAGGCAACTCCTCCTGGTCTTACAGATCGCGCTCTGCACCGTACTATTGGCCGGCGCGGGACTGCTGGTGCGCACCTTCCGGCAGTTGCGCGATCTCGACCCCGGATTCGCCGCCGCGCACGTGGTGAGCTTTACCGCCAACCCGTACATCTCCGGCGTGAAAAACGAAAAGAGCAACGCCCTCTTGCGAGATCTTCTGGACCGCGTGCAGCAAATCCCCGGCGTGGAGTCGGTGGGCGCCGCGGGCATGCCGCTGATGCGCGGAAGCGGCATGAAGACCACAGTGGTTCCCGTGGGCCAGACCCCCACTCCGGCCGACTTCATGAACGCCAGCCTCAACTACGCTACGCCCGATTATTTCGACACTGTGGGCATGCGAATCGTAGCCGGGCGAACGCTGCAGGATGCCGACGCGGCTCGCAAGCCGGCGCCCATCGTCGTGAACCAGGCATTCGTACGCCGTTTCTTTCCGAATGAGAATCCAGTGGGCCGCATCGTCGGCCAGCAAAGCGATTATCAGATCGCCGGCGTCGTGACCGACGCGCACTACCGGTCGCTGCGTGAGCCCATCCCGCCGACCTTCTTCGGGCTGCTGTCGTCAGGCGATAGCTTTATATTGTATGTGCGCACCAGGCACGCGCCTGAATCGGTCATCCAGCCGGTACGCAAAGCCTTCGCGGATCTTGCTCCGTCGCTGGCCTTTACGGAAGTCCACACCCTTGCCGACGAGGTGGACGACAGCGCCGCGCCGGAACGAATGACGGCCATCCTCGCGTCGATTTTCGGACTCTTCGCGGCCCTGCTGGCGGCGGTTGGGCTGTACGGATTGCTGGCGTTCGCGGTGGCGCAGAGGCAGCGCGAAATCGGCATCCGCATGGCGCTGGGCGCGCGGCCGGGAGCGATCGCGCACCTGATTGGCAGGCAGGCGTTGGTGCTGGTGGCCATCGGTGTGGCCCTCGGATTGGGAGCCGCGCTCGTGTTGGCGCCGCTGGCGGGCACGTTGCTCTACGGAGTCGGGCCCACCGACCCGGCATCGATGGTTGCGGCGGCGGCGATTGTCGCCCTGGTGGCGGCGTTGGCGGCATTCATCCCCGCGGCGCGCGCCGCCAGAATTGAACCGGGCGTGGCTTTAAGAAACTAAGTAATCTAGAGACAGAGATGAAAACCAGGAACTCGATCGGTGCCGGGCACACGCGAAACCTTCGCGTGTCGCGGCGTTTGTCCCGAACGGCGGCCGCTGCTACGCCGATACCATCGAGTCCTAAGTCTCAGTGGTCTCCGCTATCTCCCTGTGCCTCCGTGGAGAATATCTAACTCCCCGTGCCCGCCCCTGCCCGTACTCTCGCCTTCGACATCCTGCTCCGCGTGGAGCGCGGCGCCTGGGCATCCGACCTCTTGCTGGCGCACTCCGCCGGGCTCGACTCGCGCGACGCAGGGCTCGCCGGCGAGATTGTGTTCGGCGTCTTGCGTTACCGGGCGCAACTCGATTTCCTCATCGAACATTACTCCGGCCGCCGCCAGAAGCTCGACATCGAAGTGCGCATTGCGCTGCGCATGGGCATTTACCAGCTCCGCTACCTGGAGCGCATTCCGCCGCATGCCGCGGTTACCGACGCGGTCGATCTGGTGAAGCGCGCGCACAAACGTTCCGCCACGGGATTCGTCAACGCCATCCTGCGGCAGGTCGACCGCGATCCGGTGGCCTGGCCCAATCGCGAAGTGGAGTGGTCGTGCCCGGAGTGGCTGCTCGCCCGGTGGGAACAGCAGTTCGGCGCTGAAGCCGCGGAAGGCATCGCGCGCGCCGCGCTGCGCGAGCCGGAGAAGTACACGCGCGGCGACCGCACGCAGGATATCGGCGCGCAAAGTATCGTCCCGCTGCTGCAACTCGAATCGGGGCAGAGCTTCCTCGATGTGTGCGCCGCGCCGGGGAATAAGACCGCGCAGGCGTTGGAAGCGGGAGTCCGCGCCACTGCCTGCGATGTCCATTTTCATCGCCTGTCGCAGATGAAGAATCTGGCCGCCGGCCTGGTGGTTCTGGATGCCACGCGGCCGCTGCCCTTCGCGCGCCGCTTCGATCGCATCCTGGTGGACGCGCCGTGCTCCGGCACCGGCACGCTGGCGCGCAATCCGGAGGCCAAGTGGCGCTTCCAGCCATCCGACCTGCACGATCTGCAGGCGCGCCAGATCGCGCTGCTAGCGAATGCCCGCGAGGCGCTCGCGCCCGGCGGACTGCTGGTCTATGCCACCTGCTCGCTGGAGCCCGAGGAGAATGAGGAAGCAATCGCCCGCGCGGTGCCGGAAGGGTTGGTTGTCGAGACCATGCGGCGTCTTCCGGGGCGCGATCCGGGGGACGGTTTCTTCGCCGCTGTGATAAAATCGGAACACCCGTAAATGGTTGAAATTGTTCCCTCGATCCTGTCGGCGAACTTTGCCCGGCTGGCCGATGAGATTGCCCGCGTCGAGCGCGGTGGCGCGACCATGCTCCATCTGGATGTCATGGACGGCCATTTCGTGCCTAACCTCACCATTGGACCGCCGGTAGTGGAGTCCATCCGGCAGTGCACACGCCTGCATCTGGACGTCCACCTGATGATCGAAAATCCCGAGCGCTATGTGACGGATTTTGTGAAGGCGGGCGCCAACTCGGTGAGCGTGCACTACGAAGCTTGCCGCCATCTGGACGGCACTCTGCAAATGATCCGTGACGCCGGCGGCATGGCCGGCATCGTACTGAATCCCGCTACCTCCGTGGAAGTGCTGGAAGACGTATTGGAAGTGGCGGATTACGTGCTTCTGATGAGCGTTAATCCCGGATTTGGGGGACAGAAACTGATCCCCTACGTATTGAATAAAGTGCGGCGGCTGGACGCCATGCGGCGCGCAAAGAAGTTATCGCTGCCCATCGAGATCGATGGCGGGGTGCACCGGGAGAATCTGGCGGAGGTCGTGCGCGCGGGGTGTGATTGGATCGTCACAGGGTCGGGTATATTTCACAGTCCCGATCCCGAAACAACCGTGCGGGAATTCCGCGAAATTGCGGCGCATGCCACCGCCATTCGCGTGTAAGAGTTACGGGGAGGATATCGAGAAATGTTCGGTAATCGGATACAACAGTTTTTGTTCGGGGCCGTTCCCGTTCTGCTGCTGGCTTCAGGCTGTGCCCACAAGTACGACAACCCTATCACCAAAGATACGCAGCAGCCCGACAAGGTACTGTTCGACACATCCATCGACGATATCGAACATGGCCGCTATGAGCGCGCGCGCCTTACGCTGCAGACCATGATGAATACCTACGACACCAGCGAGTATCTGGCCAAGGCGAAGCTCGCGGTGGCCGATAGCTGGAAGCGCGAAGGCGGCGCTCATGGCCTGGCGCAGGCGGAGGCCGAATACAAGGACTTCATCCTGTTCTACCCCAACATGGAGGAGTCCGCCGAGGCGCAGTATAAGATTTGCGAAATGCAGTACCTGCAGATGGACAAGCCCGATCGCGACAACGTGCATGCGCGCCTGGCGGATGCCGAATGCAAAGACGTGCTGCAGAAGTTCCCCAACAGCAAGTTCGCCACCCAGGCGGCCGACATCTTGCGCAAAGCCCAGGAAGTGATCGCCGAGGGCGAAGAAAAGGTGGGGATGTTCTACGTCAAGAAGGGCGGCAACGGATACTACGCCGGCGCCAACCGTCTCGATAGTCTGGTGCGGCAATATCCGCTGTTCAGCGACGCGGACGATGCCTTGTGGATGGCGGCCGACGCCTACAACCAGATGGGCGACAAGTTCGATAATCAGCAGGCGGAAGACTACGCCAAAATCGTGCGCAACTATCCGCTCAGCCTCCATGCCGACGATGCCCGCAAGCAATTGAAGGCCATGGGACGTGCCGTGCCGGACGCCGATCCGGTGGACGAAGCGCGCATGAAGTTCGAATTGGAGAATCGCAAGCGGCCGGGCATCGTCAGCCGGACTTTCGCGCCGTTTAGCGATCGGCCGAGCACTTGGGCGGCGGCCAAATCGGGCAATCCGGAGACCGATTCGTTCCAACCTGGAATGCCGGCCGACGTGCCGGAAGCGGCGCGCGGGAATACGCCTGCGGGTACCGAAAGCACCGTCACTATCAATACTCCTACGCGCGACATTTTGGGTTCGGCGCCGGACGCCCGCACGGCGACGCCTGCCACCGGCGATGCCGCCGCCAAGGGCGATGCGGCAGCTAAGGAAGACAAACCGGCCGACAAATCGGTACCCCCGAACGCCGCCGCCAACGGGACCGCCAATAATTCCACTGCCAATGGAGGCGCACCTGAATCGAGCATTGCGGTGACCGCGGCCAATGCCAGCGCGAAGGCGGCCAAAAAGCCCAAGCCGCAGAAGGCCGTAGCTCCCAAACATCGCGGCCGGCCTTCCGATCGCAAGAACGGAACCCCGGAGCCGTCGACTACGCCGGCCACGCCCCCCGTCGTGAAGCCTGCGGGCAATGGTGGCGGTGGCGTTCCGCAACTATGAGCCGGATCCTGCTGGTGGACGACAGTCCGCATGCCCAGCGCATGGGCGAGCGTATTCTGAGCGATGAGGGTTACGAAGTAGTCACCGTCAGCAACGCCGATTCGGCATTGATTCGCCTGGACGATGTCGACCCCGACGTGGTTTTGGCCGACACGGTCATGCCCGGCCGTACGGGATACGAAATCTGCCAGTACCTCAAGATGAGTCCGCGGCACCGTTATGTGCGGGTGATTCTGACCGCCGGCGTGCTGGAGGCGTTCGACGAGGAGCGGGCGCGCCTGGTCTCGGCCGACGGCACGCTCAAGAAGCCGTTCGAAGCGAGCGCCCTGGTTGCCGCGGTCAAGCCTCTGGCAGAGGCGGCGGTGAAGGATCGCGCTGCCGCGGCCCCTGGCGCATCCGCGCTGGCTTCGCCGCAGGATGCCAAGAGCGAAGTCCCTTTCGTGGCGGTGGTGGATTCCGAACATGTGCGGGCCGCCGTCACGGTGGCGCTGGATGCGTCATTCGAGAGCATGATCGATGAGATCACGCGCCGGGTGCTGGCGGCCATGCGCTCGGGGAACGCCGAGCCGCGCGCTGCCGAGCCGCGATTCGCGGAGCCGCGCGTGGCGCACCCACGGATTGCCGAGCCAGCGCCGCCCGCGCCCATGCTCGCCGCGCCCACGCCGTCCGAACCGCCCAAACTGGCAGCGCCCGCGCCGCCCACACAGACCGAACCCGTCCGCCGTGTAACGCCCCTGCGTATCCGCTCGGGCTCGATTCTCGGCCTGGATATCGGCCGCCCCGAATCGCCCGCGCAGGACCCCGACTCCGAATAACGAATCCGAATAAACTAAGATATGCCCGATAACAGCTTTGACGTCGTTTCCAAGATCGAAATGCCGGAAGTGCTTAACGCCGTGCAACAGGCGCTGAAAGAAGTGCAGCAGCGTTTCGATTTGAAAGACTCCCACTCCTCCATCGAGCTCAACGAGAAGGACAACAAGATCGTGCTGGCCAGCAAGGACGAATTTAAGCTCAAGGCCGTCATCGATATTCTGGAATCCAAACTGGTCAAGCGGAAAGTGCCGCTCAAGGGTTTGCAATTCGGCGAAATTCTCCCCTCCGCCTCGTCCACCGTAAAGCAGGAAATCACCCTCCAGCAGGGTATCGCCATTGAGAAGGCACGCGAGATCGTCAAGAAGATCAAGGACAGCAAGCTGAAGGTGCAGGCGTCCATCCAGGGCGATTTCGTGCGTGTGGCCGGCAAGGATCGCGACACCTTGCAGTCGGCCATCAAGCTTCTCCGCGAGAGCGATTTCGGCATCGACATGCAGTTCATCAATTACCGGTCGAACTGAAACCGCCCGGCGCGGCGCCATCATGCCTCGACGCATCGAATCCCACTGGATTCCCGGACCCTCCGGCCGCCTCGAAGCGCTCCTCGAAGAGCCCGAGGCCGGGTCTCCGCGGCTTGCTGTGGCGGTCTGCCATCCGCATCCGCAATTCGGCGGCACCATGCACAACAAAGTTGTGTATCGCCTGGCGCGCGGTTTGCGCTCCGCCGGTGCAGTGGTGCTGCGCTTCAATTTCCGCGGGGTGGGCGCTAGCCACGGCGAGTATGGCGCCATGGCGGGCGAGATCGAGGATGCGCGCGCTGCGTTGGGCTGGCTGCGCGATCGCTATCCTGAACTTCCCTTCGCGCTCGCCGGCTTCTCTTTTGGCGCGCGCGCCGTCAGTGAACTGGCGTGCGGGATGGAAGGCGCGCAATTCCTGTTGGCCGCGGGATTCTCCACGCGGCTCGGCAGCACGGCCTGTCTCAACACCTGCGCCGTCCCCAAGATCTTCATCCAGAGTACCCACGACGAATTCTCGCCCCGCCTGGATTTCGAGCGGATGTATGGCGATTTTGCGGAGCCCAAGCGCGTAGTGTGGATCGAGGCGCCGGACCATTTTTTCGCCGGCGCGTTAGAGCAGGTGGAATCTGCCGCCGCGGCGGCAATCTTGACCTAACGGGCGACTGCCACAGGTAAAATCGCCTGCCCCACCGGGCAAGACAATAGACTCGGTATTTGGGACGCAGACCCGTCTTAGCCTGCTCGTGCTTCCTGGCCCTCGCAGCCCTCTAAGCAAGCGATTTTTTACGACTTACTCCGTAACGCGCGATTCGTGAGACCGCTGAGAGTCCGTGCGCGGCTCTCCCAACGGTCCCCTGAGCCTTGAGGCTCAACTCCCTTTCCGGCCATCATAGGTGCGACCGCCAGCGCGATCAATGACCACTCCGTTTGTGCGGGTATAGCCACTCTCGCTGTCCACCAGTTGCCGCAAGTGCCGCACCGCCGGCGCCATGTCTTCCACGCGCGTGCTGCCGAATCCCAGAATAAAGCCCTGCCGCCCTTTGCCGGCGTAGGCCGTCGAGAGCGGCCACAGCCACAGGCGGGCATCCACCGCGCGAGTGGCGATGCGCACGTCCGATAGTCCGCGCGGCAGCGTCATCACCAGATGCATACCTGCCTCCGCGCCCAGAATTTCGAACTCCGGGCCGAACTCGGCGCGCAGTGCTTCCACCAGCGCGCTGCGGCGCTCGGCGTACAACTGCCGCGTCTTGCGCACGTGGCGCGCAAAGTGGCCTTCGCCGAGGAAGTCCGCCAGCGCCGCCTGGTAGAGGTACGGCGGCCCGAGATCGCTGGCGTGCCTCACCGCCATATAAGGATCGATCAGATCCTGCGGCACCACGGCGTATCCCACGCGCAGGGAAGGGAACAGCGTCTTACTGAAAGTGCCGATATAGATGACGCGCGAGCCGCCGTCGAGCCCCTGCAGCGATGCCACCGGCATACTCTCGTAGCGATATTCGCTGTCGTAATCGTCCTCTACGATCCAGGCGCCCGCGCCATGCGCCCACTCGAGCAGTTGCAGGCGCCGCGCCGCGCTCATGGTCACCCCCAGCGGGAACTGGTGCGAGGGAGTCACGAACGCCGCCCGCGCCTCGCGGCATAGCTTGATCCCCGCCGCGACGTCCAGGCCTTCGCCGTCCACCGGCACCGGCACGGTGCGGCATCCGGTGAGGCTGAGCGCGTTGCGCAGAAACGGATATCCCGGCTCCTCCACCCACGCCGGGCTGCCGGCGTCGAGCAGCGTCCGCCCGGCCAGCGCGAGTGCCTGCTGCGACCCGCTGACAATGACGATTTGCGCGGCATCGCATTGCACCGCGCGCGACGCTCGCAGGTAGAGCGCCAGCGCTTCCCGCAACTCCTCCAGGCCGGCCCGCGAAGGGTAATTCAGCGACTTCACCCGGACCCTGCGCGCGTGGCGCGTGAGCACCCGCGACCAGGCGTGAAACGGAAAATGGTCGTACGCAAGCTGTCCTACGCTGAACGGTCCAGGCTCGCGCAGCCACGGGACGGGGCGCGTGGGAAGCCCTTGCGCGGCCTTCGACACGATGGGCGGTTCGCGGTTGGGGCTCGGCTCGCGCCTGATCTTCGGCTCGGCCAGCGCGAGCGAACCGGCCACGAAAGTTCCCGCGCCCGCGCGGCTCTCCAGATACCCTTCGGCCAGCAACTGAGCGTAGGCGCCCAACACGGGGATGCGCGAGATGCCGAGCTCCCCGGCCAGCGCGCGGCTGGCCGGAATCTGCTCGCCGGGCCGCAGGCTGCGGTCGAAAATCATGCCGCGGATGGAATCGTAAATCTGCCGGTGGAGGGGTTTGGGATTGCGGCGGTCGATGGCGATCATGGGGAGCGCGGCGCTCATCTCTCCATCATAGTGGTTATATCGGAACGGCATCGATTGGTCATTGCGTATAACCACCGTTAGCGTCAGAATCGGACTATTCTCGACCGCTGTCGTTTCCATATGTCCAACTGCCCGAAGTTCGCCGTCCTTTTTGTGATCTCCGGCGCCGCCTGGTGCGCGCATTGGAATCCGCGCCAGGCCGCCGATTATCTCGATGCCCGCGAGAAAGCGTGGGCCGCGTGGCCGGTCGCGAAAGCCGCCGGCGGCACCTGCGTTTCCTGCCATACTCAGCTCACTTACGCACTGGCCCGCCCCACGCTTCGCAAGCTGCTGGGGGAAACCGGGCCGACGCCGTATGAGACCGCGGTGCTCGCCGGCGTCACGGAGCGCACCGACGGGAACGCCCACATGTTCGGCGCGGCGCGCTTCACCAAGGAGCCGCTGGCGTCGCAGGCGGAGGGCGTACAATCCGTGCTGGCCGCGCTGCTGCTGGCGCGCAGCGATACCTCATCCCAGATGAGCCCCACTACCGCGCATGCTTTCGACCGTATGTGGGCGGCGCAGCTTCGCAGCGGCGCTGCCAAAGGCTCCTGGGCCTGGTTCGATTTAAATGACGATCCGTATGAGACGCAGCCCTCCGCCTACTACGGCGCCACGCTGGCGGCGCTCGCCGCCGGTGCGGCTCCGGCGTCGTATCGCGAGAAGCCCGAGGTCCAAGCTCATCTCGACGATCTCACCGCTTATTTGCGAAACTCCCAGAACGGCCAGCCGCTGCACAATCGGCTCATGCTGCTGTGGGTCTCGGCCGCGCTGCCCGCGGTTTGGCCGGCAGCTTCGTGCGCCCCGATTGTAAAGGAAGTCCTGGGACAGCAGCAGCCCGACGGCGGTTGGACCATGGATTCTCTCGGGCCGTGGAAAGATCATCCCGATGCCGCCATCTCCTCCGGCAGCACCAATTACGCCACCGCGGTAGTGGCGCTGGCGCTGGAACAATCGGGGATGAGACCCTCAGCCCCGCCACTGGCGAAGGCGCTGCGATGGCTCCGCCACCATCAGGCCTCTGCCGGGTATTGGGAAGCCATCTCCATGAATAAGCACTACGACGCGGGATCGATGCAAGACCTCTTCATGCGCGATGCCGCTACTGCGTTCGCGTCCATGGCTCTGGCGGAAGCAGACCTGCGTAGTCGCGATTGAAAGTTGGCCCGTCCGCGTGAGGCCAGGCGGCAACCTGCGGGCGCCACGTTGTTACTCGATGGCGTGTTTGGTGCGGTCGCCGTTTTCGAGCACTTCGCGTACTTTAGCCACCAGTTGCGCCGGCGTAAAAGGCTTGGGTAGGAACGCCACCTCTTTGCGGCGCACGCCGCGTTTCGAAATTGCGCGGTCGGTGTGGCCCGACATGTACAGCACCTTCAGCCCCGGACTGAGCTGCAGCAGTTTCCGGGCAAGCTGCGGTCCGCTGGCCTTGGGCATAATCACGTCGGTAATCAGAAGCTGGATGGCATTGGGGGAAGCGGCAGCCACCACGCGGGCCTCCAGCGGATCGCTTGCCTCCAGCACGCGATAGCCGTTGCTCTCCATGGTCTCGCGCACCAATGTGCGAACCATCTCGTCGTCCTCTACCAGCAGAATGGTCTCGGCACCGCCGGACGCCATGGTTTTCGGAACGGCTGCCGGTGCGATTGCGGGCGCGCGATCGACGCGCGGCAGATACACCCGGAACGATGTGCCGCGCCCCGGCTGGCTCTTCAACTCCACCGCCCCGCCGCTTTGCTTCACGATGCCCGCCACCGTGTACAGTCCGAGTCCGGTGCCCGACCCGGCGCGCTTGGTGGTGAAGAATGGCTCGAAGACGTGCGCCTGGGTGGCGGCGTCCATGCCGGTGCCGGTATCTTTCACGGTGAGCACCACGTACGCCCCCGGCTTCACCACACCGCGCTTCTCCACCATGGCGTTGGCCGTCTCGATGGTCAGGGTCCCGCCGTGCGGCATGGCGTCACGGCTGTTCACCGCCAGATTCAAGAGCACCTGTTCCATGCGGCCGGCATCGGCGTTCACGCTCCCCAGGCCGGATGCGAGGTTGAAATCGAGCTCGATTTCCTCGCCCAACAGCCGCCGCATCATGGTCCCCAGGCTGTTCACTACCTGATTCAGATCGAGAATCTTGGCTTGCGGCACGCGCCGCCGGCTGAACTGCAGCAGGCGGCTGGTCAGTTCGCCGGCGCGTTCCGCGGCCTTCACGATCTGCTCCGCGAAGTGGCGATTGGAATCGTCCTCCGGCAGCTTGCTGAGGATGATCTGGCTGTATCCCGTGATGATGGTGAGCAGATTGTTGAAGTCGTGCGCCACGCCCCCGGTCAGCAGGCCGAGTGCTTCCATCTTCTGCGACTGCCGGAGCTGATCTTCCAGCTGGCGCCGGCCGGTGATGTCCATGAGCACGGCCAGTTCGGCGCTATCGCCGCCAAACGGAATCTTATGAAGCGCGATCTCCAGGTCGATCCAACGGCCGTCTTTGGTGTGGTGCCGCCATTCGCTGGCCGCGGGTCGCGCGGGATCGTGCAATTCGCTCAGAAATCGGCGCGCGTCTTCCGAACTCTGAATATCGCCGATGCTCAATTGCGCGAATTCCTCGGGCGTGTACCCGTACAGCGCGCAGGCGGCAGCATTGGCTTGTAGATGCTGACCGCGGCAATCGAGGATCCACATGGGCTGTGGATGTTCCTCAAAAAGAATGCGGAATCGTTTATCCCCGCTACGCAAGAGCCGCTTAGCTGGCATGTTCCCGGTTTCTAGTTTACTGGGGAAATGACGCGGGCCAAAAGGGCTATGTTATGTTTCGGCACAAAAAACGCGTCATTCCTGTTCTGATTCACACAAAAGCCTTTTCATCTCAGTACTAGACTTACTATAAATTCGCATTTTAGCGCTAACTGTTGGGGCTATCTAAGACGATTGCTTACTGAAACACCTTGGCGGCCGCGAAGTCGCCGGCCTTCACAATCGTCATCCCCGCCGGGTCGATGTGCTTCCGGAATGCCGCATTGATCTGGTCGGGCGTCAGAGCCGCGATCTTCGTTTCGAGCGTGGCGTCCCACTGCATCGGGCGGTTCAACTGCTCATGCGAGGCGAGGAAGGCCATCAGCGCGGCGTCGGTGGAGCGGCCCAGCATGCGCGATTCCAGCACGGCCTTCTTGGCTTCGGCCACTTCAGCGGCGGTAAAGCCATCCTTGTACGCCTTCTCGAGTTCCTCGAAGTAGCACTTTTCCACCTTCGGACCCACGGCGGGATTCAGGCTCACCGTTACCGTGAGCATCGACGAATTGCCCTCCGTGGGCACAGTGATGCGGGCATTGGCGCCGTAACTGAGCCCTTCCTGATTGCGAATGCGATTCGACACGCGCGAAGTGATCGGCTCGCCGAACATGTAACTCGCCAGCACCATGGCGGGATAGTCGGCATCGTTCTGCGAAAGTTCAATGCGCTCGCCGCCCAGGAATTCGGCGTTGGCCTTATCGGGAGTCTCGATCTTCTGGTTCAGCGGGGAGGCCTTCTTGTACGGCGCTATCAGCGGCGTGTACGCCTTCGACGTGTTCCAGTTCCCCAGCAGGTCGCCGGCAGCCTTCTCGATATCGGCCGGAGTCACCGGGCCTACCACCGCCAGCACGCCGTAATTGGCGCCGTAGAACTCATCGTGGAACTTGCGGGCGTCGGCCAGCGTGACCTTGGCGACGTCCGGCTTCTGCTCTTCGCGCGTGGGCTGATACTGCACTTCGCCTTTGGTGAACGGCGAAAGATGCCGCGTCAACATTTCCTGCGCAAGCTGCGTCGGTTCGGTCTGCGGCAGGTCGAGCGCCTTGAGGCGCTGCGTCTTGCTGCGGTCGAACTCCTCTTCGGGATAGGCCGGCTCTTTCAGAATCTCTACCGCCAGCGCCATCGCCGCCACGAAACTTTCGGCCGGCGCCGTGATGTTGGCGGTCGCGGTCGAAATAGTGCCGCCGCCGGCAGCGCCGCCGCCACGCCCTCCGCGTCCGCCGCCGAATCCGGCGCCTCCTCCTCCGCTCACCGTGACCTGCGCGTTCAGCTTGCGAAATTCGTCCTGTAATTGCGATCGGGTATGGTCCTTGGTGCCGGACATCAGCAGGCTGCCGGCAAAGGCCGCCGCCTCGCGCTCACCCGCCAGAGTGGCGGCGTCGCCGAAGCGCAGCTCGATCGTGCCGGTGACCATATTGTTCTCCGTCTTCTTAGGCAGGATGTCGACCTTCATGCCGTTCGCCAGCTTGCTGCGCACCACCCGGCTTTCGATATTGGCGATGGTGGGGTCGAACATCTCGGCGTGCACAATGCTGACAGTGCTCTTATAATTCTTGAGCGTCGATTCGAGATCGGGCGTGGGCGCCACTACCGTGCGGTCGGGATTCATGTCCGGAATGTAATAGCCCACGGTGCGGTTGGAGGGCTTGAAATAGGCTTTCGCTACGCGCACCACATCGGCCGGCTGGACATCTTTCAAGCGATCGTGCTGCAGAAACATCAGCCGCCAATCGCCCTGTGCGATCGCCGTATTGAGCCCGCCGGTAGCGATGGCCTGCGGATTGGAGAGGCTGTTTTCCAGGGTACGGAGTAACTGCGTGCGCACGCGCTCCACTTCCGCCGCGGTCGGCGGATTGTCGACCACATCCTGCATGGCCTTGAAGATGGCGTCGCGCGCCTTATCGGTCGATTGATCCTGCGTCAGGTTGGCGGACACTTCCACCAGGCCGGGATCGTGGAGCGCCTGGAAGCGCATATTGGCCGATGTCGCGAGTTCCGGATCCACCACGAACTTCTCCAGCCTGCCTTCATTCGGATCGCCCGCCCGTCCGCGGCCGCCTCCACCGCCGCCCCGGCCGCCCCGGCCGGCGCTCGCGCCGTTCATTATGCCCGCCAGCACCTGCAGCGCTGCCGAATCGGGATGACCGGCGGCGACCACATGGTATGCCACCAGCACGTTCTGCCCCGTACCAACGCGCCGCAGCATGACGAAGCGCTCGCCATCCTGCACCGGCTCGATGGTGTAAGTCGCTTCCAGCTTGCGGGTGGGCCGCGGAATCTTGCCGATGGAGTCGGCCACGTATTGCAGGGTCTTCGATTCGTCAATCCGGCCGGTGATCACCAGCACGGCGTTATCGGGCTGATAATACTTATGGTAAAAAGCCTCCGGGCGCGTGAAGGGCACGCCTTCCAGGTCGTCCTTCGAACCTATGACGGACTTGCCGTAGTTGTGCCAGATGTACGCTGTGGCGGCCACCCGTTCGCCCAGGATCGATGACGGGTTGTTCTCGCCGCGCTCCAGTTCGTTGCGCACCACCGTCATCTCGGTGTCGAGAATCTGCTTATTGAATTTCACGTTCACCATGCGGTCGGCTTCCAGGCCGAGCGCCCACTTCAGGTTTTCGTCGGTGGAACCGAAGGTCTCGTAGTAATTGGTGCGGTCCTCGGAGGTGGTGCCGTTCCAACTCGAGGTGTGCGCCGTGATCTCGTCCTTAATGTGCCGCCCGTTGGTGGTCTCGATAAAATCGAGGTGCTCCAGCAGGTGCGCCATACCGGTCTCGCCGTACCCTTCGAAGCGCGAGCCCACCAGGTACGTGACGTTGACCGTGATCTTCGGTTCGGCCGCGTCGGGGTAGAGCAGCACTCTCAGCCCGTTGGGATAGTCGTACTCGGTGATGCCTCCCATGGAAGTCATTTTCTGGACGCCGGAAGGCAGCGTCTGCGCGCTGGCAAGCGCCGCGAAGGCGGCCAGCAGGACGAGTGTTCTTTTCATCGATGGAGACCCTTAGGGAGGCGATTATATCAGGTGGGGCGTGTATTCGCGGACGTTTGCCGCGTTTGCCGCGGTTTCCGCGCTATCTTGAAGAACGATGACCGCCGAACGACGCCGCACCGTCTGCTTCTTCGCGGCGCTCTTCGCCGTCACGCTCGCGCTGCGCCTGTGCCACGTGCATATTCTCTGGGCGGATGAGGATTACCACTTGGCGGCCGGCATCCAGATTCTTCACGGCAAGCTGCTCTATCGCGATCTCTGGTATGACAAGCCGCCGCTTGCCGCGCTGGTGTATGCCGCCATGGGCGCTTTGCCGGGCTGGCCGTTGCGCCTGTTCGACGCGCTCTTCGTACTGGCGGTATCGATTGCCACCTGGCGATTCGCGCGCGATCTCTGGGGACGTCGCGAGGCCAGGATTGCCGCCGGGCTAATGGCTTTCTTTCTCAATTTAGACCTGCCGGCCGCGGTCATCCCCATCGCTCCCGATATGTTCCTGCTGCTGCCCCATATCGTGGCGATCCATTGCGCATGGAAAGGGAAATCGTTGGCCGCCGGCGTGTGGTGCGGGGTGGCATGTCTGTTCCACACCAAGGGACTCGTCGTCCTAGCGGTGTGCGCCCTGCTGTCATGGCCGGCACTTCCCGCTCTCGCCGCCGGATTCGCGATTCCGAGTGTTCTTGCCTTCGCCGGACTGGCCGCCGCGGGCGCGCTGCCGGCGTATCTCCAGCAGGTGTGGGAGTGGAGCGCCGCGTATGCCCGCAGCTCCCCCGAACTCCATCCCTGGGTGAACGGACTGCATCGCACCGCCGATTGGCTGGGCTTCCATGCCGCGCTGGCCATCGGAGCAGCCGTCTTCTGGTGGGAGAACCGCAAGCGCGAACGCTACTGGATGGCTGCGTGGCTGGCGCTTTCGTTGGCGGGCGTGGCGCTTGGCGCGCGCTTCTTCCCGCGATATTTCCTGCAGATTCTGCCGCCCATGGTGCTGCTCGCGTCGTTCACCTTCGCCCGCCGCCGAACGCTGGTTTACGTCGCCGCGGCGGTGCTGATCGTGCCGGCCGTCCGCTTCGGTCCACGGTACGCGACGCTGGCCCACGATCTGCTTGCCGGACGGCCGCACCAGTGGGCCGACATCGCGCTCGACCGCGACAGCCGTGCCGCCGCGGAGATCGTGAGCGCGCGCAAAAAGCCCGGCGATACACTGTTCGTCTGGGGCTACCGGCCCGGCATCTTTGTATATACACGCATGCCGGTGGCATCCCGCTTCTGGGATTCGCAGCCGCTCACCGGAGTTCCCGCCGACCGTCACCTGCACCAAACATCGGCCGTGCTGCCGGAACAGGCGGCGGAGAACCGTCGCGCCTTCGCCGGAACCCGGCCGGCATTCTTCGTCGATAGCTTAAGCGAGGAGAATCCGCGGCTGGCCGTCGATACCTATCCCGAGTTGCGGGAATGGCTCACGCACTACGAGGTGGTGGGGCGGACTGGGATGAGCGTGATCTACCAGGCAAGAAACTTCTGAGGCAAGTTGCGCTGAGGGATTAGAGGGGGAAAACTGGCGGCGCCGCCCGGAATCATGGACGGCGCCAGCGAGATCGACCGATTATTCTGTCGCCGCGTGCTTGATTGCTCCGCCATGGGCATCGGTATGATGCTTGGTGGCTTCGCCGGCGTGGTGGGCAGCATGAAGACCGTGGCCGTGAGCCACGTGCGCGTGATGCGCGGCCTTTTCATGGTTGCCCTCAGCGTGGTGTTCAGCAGCTTGGCGGTGGTGAGCCGCAGCATGCTCATGATGTTCGGCAGCTTTTCGATGGTGTTCGGCAGCTTCGTGGTGCTTCATCCCGTTCCTCTCTTTCATGGAGAAGTGCGCGACGACTGTCAACGTTGACGACGTCGCCCTTCACCCGAATTCCGTGTCGGACCTCCGGGTGGTGTTCAGTATACACCCAGCCGCGATGGTTTGGACCCCGCAATTTGAAGTAGCGTACTGGGGCTCCGCCCATCCCTCCACCCGCCGTCCGCCGCGGCGTTAGTTTCCAGACGTTAAACCGGCATTGACGCCAGCCGGCCGTCGATCTCCTTTTTAGCCTCTTCCACCGATGTACCCAGCCACGACCGGTTTACGTTCGGCACCCAGTGCGTCAGTTCCTCCCACGTCCATTCCTTATTGGGAGAGAATGCCGCGTATCCCAGCGTGTCGGCGATGCGCCAGCTCACCTGCACCAGACCGTCGAGCTCGGAAATCCGCGCGACCGGCTCATCGTGGTGGACGGCGATAGCCGCCGCCAGTTCGTCGGGAAAATCCCAGTCCTGCGCCAAATAGGCGCCCGCCAGACAGTGATCGATTTCGAACAGGTCCTGCTCCGTCCGCAGCAGATCGAATCCAAAATCGTTCGACACCTCGAGCATGCGCGAATATTCGTCAGGGTAAGCCGACATCAGGCCAAGCGTGCCCAGATTATGGAGTAGACCGGCGGTGTATGCGGTCTCCGCTGCGATGCCGGAGACGCGCGAGATTTCCTCGGCGATCATGGCCGTCACCAGGCTATGCATCCATACCTTGCGCAGCCCTTCCTTCCGGACCGAGTGGCGTACCATCTGATTGACCGACACCAGGGTGGCGACGGTCTTCACCCGGTCGAGCCCTACCACCACGATGGCGAGCGGCAGGCTGCGCACTTTGCGCCGGCATCCCAGCAGTGCCGAGTTGGCGAAGCGAAGCAATTCGGCGGCGAAGGACGGGTCGATCTTCACCAGTTCGCTCAGTTGGCCGATGTTGGTATCGGGATCGTTCACCAGCGCGAGAATCCGATGGGCGACAGCCGGAAACGGCGGCACCAGCCGCAACGCCCACGGGGCCTGCGGACGGGCAAGTTGTTCGGTCATTCGTTACTCCCGCTTAGCTTATCGGCCATATCGGGCCGGAACTTGACGGTGGGTTTCCAGCCTTTTGGGCCGCCCGAATCCGGCCGAAACGGATGCAAAGGCCCGGAGCCACCGTTGACAACCCCTGACTCCTCGGCGTATATTTGCTAACATACTGATCTCTCAGTGTTTTCTGTAAATTTGGCGCATGGAAAATTCATTCGATCTGCCGGGGTTGATGAAGCGCGCCTGCTCCCACGTAAGATGAGCCAGCCGCTGTATTCGCAATCTGGGTGTTCACACTGAGGGCAGTAACTGGAGAAGGCGTAATGGCCGTAGACCCTAACAACAAACCGTCCGACGACGACAGCGCGAATAACTACGAGAATCTTCTCGAGGATTATAGTCATTTCGCACCACCGGCGGCGGATGAAGTACTCCAGGGCAGGGTCGTAGGCATTACCGCCAAGGACGTGATCGTCGACTTCGGATACAAGTCCGAAGGCCTGGTTCCCATCGAACAGTTTCAGGGGCCGGGCGGTGAAGTTACGGTGCAGCCTGGCGACCCGGTCGACGTGATGATCGACCACGCCGGCGAGCAGCCTGAAGGGTACGTCCTGCTCTCGCACACGCGCGCGGCGCGCCTGCGCATCTGGGACAACCTGGATAAGGCATATCAGGAGCAGTTGGTGCTTTCCGGCCGGGTGCTGGGCCGTGTCAAGGGCGGGCTCGCGGTGGACGTCGGAATCAAGGCCTTCATGCCCGGGTCGCAGGCCGATCCGCGTCCCGTGCACAATCTCGACTCGCTGGTCGGCCAGGACATTCCCGTCAAGATCATCAAGCTGAATCGCCGCCGCGGCAACGTTGTGGTTTCGCGCAAAGCGGCGGTAGAGGAAGAGATCACGGTCCGCAAATCCGCCACGCTGGAGAATCTGGCGGAAGGCTCGGTGGTCACCGGAATCGTAAAGAATCTCACCGAATACGGCGCCTTCATCGATCTTGGCGGCATCGACGGCCTGCTGCACGTCACCGACATTTCCTACGGCCGCGTCACCCATCCTTCCGAACTGCTGCACGTCGGCGAGGAAGTCACCGTCAAGGTGCTGAAGTTCGACCGTTCCAAAGAGCGCGTTTCGCTGGGTATCAAACAGCTCGGGCCCGATCCGTGGGAAACCGTGGCGGAGCGGTATCCGCTCAACACCAAAGTGATCGGACGGGTGGTGAATGTCACCGACTACGGCGCCTTCGTGGAACTCGAGCCCGGCGTCGAGGGCCTCATCCATATCAGCGAAATGACGTGGTCGCGGCGCATGAAGCACCCATCGAAGGTGGTGAAGCCCGGCGATCAGGTGGAGGCCGTCATCCTCGAAGTGCACTCGCGCGACCGCCGCATTTCGCTTGGCCTCAAGCAACTGGAGCCGAACCCGTGGACCACCATCGACCAGCGTTACAGTGTGGGCTCGGTAGTGGAAGGCCGGGTGCGCAATATGACCGATTTCGGCGCCTTCATAGAGATCGAAGAGGGTATCGACGGGCTGGTTCACGTGTCCGATCTTTCGTGGACCAAGCGCGTGAAGCACCCTTCGGAGATTCTCAAGAAGGGGCAGACCGTGCAGGCCGTGATTCTGAATATCGATTCCAGTGCGCACCGGCTGTCGCTCGGCATCAAACAGCTCCAGCCGGACGCCTGGGAGAGTTATTTCCAGACCCACCAGGTGGGCGATACGGTGCATGGCAAGGTCTGCCGGCTGGCCAGCTTCGGCGCGTTTGTGGAACTGGCCGAGGGTGTGGAAGGTCTCTGCCATTTCTCCGAAGTGCCCGGATTTTCGGGACGGCGCGGGCATGACGAACCTCCATTGACAGTAGGGCAGGAGTTCGACTTCAAGATCATTAAGATGAGTGAGGCCGAAAAGAAAGTGGGGCTCAGTCTGCGGGCCATGAGCGACGACGAGGAGAAACACCGTTTGTCGGATTATCAGAAGCAAGCAGCGGCGGCCACAAGCACCATTGAAGAAGTAATGAGTTTGAAAGATCGGAACCCTGAATAACTTGCAAATTTGTGATTTTCAAGCGATACTGCGGTTTCGTAATCAAATGACACCGAGGAGAACGCGATGACCAAGGCCGATCTGATTGAAGAAGTCTCCCGAGTGGTGGAGATGACGCGTAAGGAATCCGAAGTCATCGTGGAGGCCATTTTCGACAGTATCGTGAAGTCCTTGCGTACCGGCGACAAGATCGAGATCCGCGGATTCGGTAGTTTCCGCACGCGCCAGAGGCAGCCCCGTATCGGCCGCAATCCGAAAACCGGGGCGCGCGTGGAAGTGCCGGCGAAAAAAATCCCGTACTTCAAGCCCAGCAAGGAACTGAAAGACGTAGTCAATAATTCGGCCGTGCCCGCCGTGCCGGCAGCCCCGCCGGCCAGCGATCCTGTGCCGAATACCTGACACCCGCGCGTACTGCGCCTTTCCACAAGGCCGGCATGGACTATCTTTGGACTCCCTGGCGGTATCAATACGTCACTCAGGCGGATGACGCCGGAGTGTGCGTCTTCTGTGCGGCGGCGCAATCGTCGGACGATGCACAAACTCTGGTGGTACATCGCGGGGCCCACAATTTCGTCATTCTCAATCGATACCCGTATTGCAGCGGCCATGTGATGGTAGTGCCCTACCAGCATGTGGCCACGCTGGAGGATCTGCCGGACGAGGCGCTGGTGGAGATCATCCGCCTGGGGCGCGATTGCGAGAAGCATCTGCGCGCGGCCTATCGGCCCGACGGATTGAATCTCGGCATCAATCTCGGCAAAAGCGCCGGCGCCGGCATTGCCGGTCATCTGCATCTGCACGTGCTGCCGCGCTGGACCGGAGACACCAATTTCATGACGGTGATCGGCGAAACGCGCGTCGTGCCGGAGTCGCTCGAAATCACCTGGGAGAAATTGCGCACGGCGTTCGGCGCGTAAGTTCAGACTTTACGATGAAAGTCGTCCGGCACGCCGTTCCCCTGTTCCGGCGTGGCGATATCCAGATTGACTACGATCGGTTCCTGTCCGCTGCGCACCACCACCGCTTCCACCGGTTCATCGGGCCGTGCGTTGATTTCCTGATGCGGCACAAACGGCGGCACGAAAATGAAATCGCCCGGGCCGGCCTCATCCACGAATTCGAGATGGTCGCCCCAGCGGAAGCGCGCGTGCCCGCGCACGATGTAGAGGACGGTCTCCAGTTCGCCGTGGTGATGCGCGCCGGTCTTGGCGTCCGGTTGCACCACTACGGTTCCCGCCCACAGCTTCTGCGCGCCCGCGCTGGCATGGCTGATGGCGGCCGCGCGCGTCATCCCCGGCGTTTGCGGCGTGTTGGAATCCAACTCGCCGGCGCGAACGATGCGAATTCCGTGCGTCTTCCAATCGGGCGTCATGGATCGATTATGGCAAACCGCGAACGGACGCATCGCCTCTGCTATCGTTAAAGATTCGTATGGCCACTTCACCCATGGCGCAAATCGAACTCAACGGGGGTGCCGCCAGCGTGGCGTACGATCCGGGCAAGTGGAGCATCGAAAAAGACAGCGGGGGCGTCGTCTCGCTCGATCGTCTCGCCGGCCCAGGCTCCGCCGCCGTCATCTCGGAAACCATCGGCATATCCACCGCCGCCGCGGTAGATACCTTGCTGGAGGAGTTGACCGGCAAGCATCCCGGCATGAAACTTCTCAGCCGGGAGATGCGGACCATCGGCGGACACCGGATCTGCCGCTTGAAGTACTCGTTCCAGGTGGAAGCGCTCGAAATGATCGTCGACGCCTCTTGCTACAGCGGACTGGCGGGCACTGTCCAGATTCGCACCTGCACCAGCGCCGCCAGCTTCGAAGAGTGCGAGCCCGACTTCACTGAATTGCTGAACGGCCTGCGGATCCGGCCGATCGCGCACCCGGACCTTTTGCGCGCCACCCGCGGCATGCGCTTCGCGGCTCGCGTGACCTTCCTGTGTCTGCCGGTGATCGCCATCGCCTTCTTGCGTTTCCTCATCCGTACCCACTGGCGGACCGCGCTCCTGATCGCCGCCGGGTTGACGGTGGTAATCTTCGCCATCGCCTGGACCTACCAACGGGTGAAGTACCGCCTCGATTGAGTACCGCCCCGCCTGTCCTCTATTTCTTCGCTTTCGCCTCGACAATCTGCGTCAGCAGGTCGGTCGTATTGTCGATCCGCACCAGGTGCGGGTACTTCTCGCCGCCGTGATAATCCACGCTATAAGTCTTGTAATATTCGCCCTGGCGGATCAGTAATTCGATCGGCTTGGTATCGGTCACCGCCCGCCCGATGGCTTCCTTGAGAATGGTCGACGTAAACTGCCGTCCATTCACCGCAATGATCCGGGTGGCGGGCGCCAGTCCCGCTTTGCCCGCCGGACCCGCCATGGCGAGATCCGTGATCCAGCCATCGTCTTTTACTTTCAGCCCGATGGAATACATGAGATTCCCTTCTTCCGAAGTAGAGAAGAAGTCCGATTCGTCGGCGTCGTACTGCAACTTCCAGCCGGCGCCTTCGATGCCGCCAAGCGGCGCGCGCGCGCTGGTGGTGCTTACGCGCTGCTTGAGAAAGGATACCCAATCGTACGGTTCCACGGCGTTCAGTGCCGCCACCACGTCGTCGAAACCATAGGGCTTCATCGCCGGCGCGCCGCCCGTGCCGCCTTCGAAGGCGCGGCAGAAATCGTCCAGCGATTTCTTGCCGTTGCTGAGCTGCCGAATCCTGACGTCGGCATCGAGCCAGATCAGGATTCCCTCGGGATAGAAGTCCACCTCACGCCGGTAGTCGGCGTAATCGCTTCCCGCATCGTACAAGAACGGCGCCGAAATCGCCGTGTCCTCCAGAGTGCGCCAATGCCGGCCGTATTCGTTGTCCAGATAGGCCGCGGTGAGCGCCAGTTTATCGCGGTAGTCCTCCGGCTTCCACAAGCCGCTGCGCGTTGCCAGCACCCCGCCGAGGTATTCCGTCAAGCCCTCATACACCCATAGCAGGTCGCCCTTCATAGGGGTCGAATAGCCGCCATCGTGGTCGCCGGACACCAGCCCTTCAGGCCGCCGGAACTTTCCGTTCCATGAGTGCACAAACTCGTGCGACAGCAGGTCGGCGGAGGCGCGCTGCTTGTCGGGATCGATGAGCGTGCGCTCGTCGTCGCGGTCGTCGCTCGACTCGTGATGTTCCAGGCCGAAATGCGCCACGTGGTCGCTCAGCGTGTAGAGAAAATGGTAACTGCGATAATGCTGCGCGCCGAAAACCGCGTCCGCTTCCTTTACCAGATTCTTATATTCGGCGATCGTTTCGGGACTCACTTCGAGCGCGCGGTCGCTATCCGCCGCCAGGTGCAGGAAATGCGAGATGCCGTTCACCGTGCCGAGCTCGATGGTGCGGTAGTGCTTCCCGGTGGAGACCGGTGAGTCGATCAGCGTGGTGAGTGCCGAGGGCTGAAACTCGATATCGTTACCCGACTCTTTCGCAATCGGCAAGGCGGTTCCGAAGCGCCAGCCGTTGGGTACGCGCAGGTCGGCCTGATATTGCAGATCGTCCGGTTGCGTGCCCTGCGGGTAGAGCAGCACCTGATTCCAATTGAGCACCGCCAGTTCGCTGGTGGTGGATGCCGTGGACGTGAAGCCGCCGCCTTCCGGCGGAGAAATGAAATCGAACGCCACGTCGAGCGACGATACTCCAGGCGGCACATCGAGATGGAAAGCGAACATATTCACGTCATCGCGCTTCCAGGCGATAGTCTGCCCCGCGGCCTCCACTTTCAAACCCACAAAGTTGGTAATCGGACCGGTAGGGCCGTGTTCGCCCGGCAGCCATTGGGGGTAGAGCAAGGTCAGCGGTCCGGGCTTGGCCGGCATCGTCATCTGGACATGGAACAGGCGGCGCGGAGCATCCGTGGCGTCCACCCGCAGGCGCACCGGACCCTGACCGAGGCAGGACATCGCGAAGAGGAGCGCGATGATCGAAAGTCGCATATTTTCGATTGTGACGCATTTCACCCACGGGCTGCCGTACCTGCACGTTCGGGCGCGTGACCACGTCTAATATCGATGGGTACGTTATGAGAAAGCTATTGTTCGCGCTGGCCGTGGTGCCGGCCGCCTTTGCGCAGGCGCCCACCGTTCCGCCGCCCATCGTTCAGATCGCCTGCTCGCCCGGGTACGCCGCCGGGCCGTCCAAGCCCTACGCCTCGGCCAGGGCCGCGATTGACGCCGTGGGTCTGTCCTCCGCCACCGGAGCGCCGCAGACGTGGACCATCGAACTGCACAACAATTTCGCCAGTATCGAAGATCTCGACAAGGCGATCGCCGCGGCCGGAATGGCGCCGGCGCCGCGCGATGCTTACGGCCAATCGCAGGATGACCTGCTGCTGCCGCCGCGCACCATGCTGGCGGTGTTCCAGCCCGAATTGAGCTATCGCCCTGACGAAGCCATCCGCCTGCTGCCCAAGGCGCGCTATATGAGCATCACTATCAATCGCATCCGCGTGGGTCTCGAAGGCGATTTCGAGCAGTTAGTGCGTTTGCGCAAACTGACCAACGACAGCATCAATCTCAATCGTCCGGAGCTGGCCTACCGCGTGATTTCCGGAGCGCCCACCGGAGTCTACCTGTCGATCGCGCCCATCGCCACGCTCCGTTCGTTTGACGACGGCGTGGCAGACCTGCCCGCCTTCGCAGCGCCGGTGGCCGATGAGCGTGCCAAGACGGCGCCCAAGCAGGCCGAAATCGAGATCGGGCGCGAACATTTGCTCTTCCGTGTCGAACCTCGCCTGAGTTATGTCTCCGACGACTTCGCCGCCATCGACGAGCCCTTCTGGCGCGGCAAGCCGCCCGCCCAGAACTGATGTCCGATTGCAGTGCAAGCGACGGCCGAGCGATGTCGGAGTCCGGGGAAGCGCCGGTTCCCTCCGCCCCCTCGGCGTTCTCCGTTTTGCGATGTTGAATTCTCCGCGCCTCTGCGCCTCTGCGGTGAAATCTACCAAGCGGAAGGCCGACCGACGTCGGAGTCCGGGGCAGCGCCGGTTCCCTCTGCCCCCTCGGCGTTCTCCGTTTTGCGATGTTGAATTCTCCGCGCCTCTGCGCCTCTGCGGTGAAATCTACCAAGCGGAAGGCCGACCGACGTCGGAGTCCGGGGAAGCGCCGGTTC
>DATAUB010000035.1:0-359222 GCA_036268475.1 Bryobacteraceae bacterium
AAAGTCACCGACGACCCAGAGACCGTACACGCCGACAAACTCTGCGAACTAAAGCTGACCGCTAGCCCCGAGCTCGCCGTCGCCGTCACCGCAAAAGGTGACGCACCGAACGCCACATTCGACAGCGGACCAAACGTGATCATCTGCCCCGTCTGCGTGACACTGAAGCTCTGATTCACCGCCGTCGCCGCAGAGTAAGAAGCATTCCCTGCCTGGGTCGCCTGTATCGTGCACGTTCCCACCGCTACCAAAGTCACCGTCGACCCCGAGACCGTACACACCGACAAACTCTGCGAATTGAAACTCACCGCCAACCCAGAAGTCGCCGTCGCGCTCACCGCAAACGGCGCGACACCGAAGGTCTTATTAGACAATGCTCCGAAGCTGATCGTCTGGGAGGTGTTCGTGACGCTGAAACTCTGATTCACCGCCGCCGCCGCAGAGTAAGAAGCATTCCCCGCCTGCGTCGCCTGAATCGTGCAAGTTCCTACCGCGACCAAAGTTACCGTCGAACCAGAGACCGTACACACCGATGAAGTCTGCGAATTAAAGCTGACCGCCAACCCAGAAGTCGCCGTCGCGCTCACCGCAAACGGCGCGACACCGAAGGTCTCATTCGACAACGCCCCGAAAGCGATCGTCTGCCCCGTCTGCGTCGTGCCATTTCCCTGAGCGAACAGCGCCGCCACTTCCGACGCCGTCAGCGCCCGACTATAGAGCCGCAAGTTATCCAAAGCCCCGTTCCAACTCGCGCCGATCTTCATCGGCATCGTGATATTCGATGGAGTGGTGAACGTATCGTTGGCTACCGCCACGCCATCGACATAAAGGATCGCCGTAGCGCCGTCGTACGTGCCGGTCACCATATGCCACCCGGACGCGATGGCTCCGCCCTGCGCGCAACCCTGCGTCACGCTTACATACGCGCAGCTCCCCGTGCTACCCGCGCCGCCATTGACCGCGAACTTGTACATCCCGCCGGTGGAATCCACGCCCAACGCCATTCCCGATCCGGACTGCACCTGCGCCAACCCTGCCCAACCGGACTGCGTCGTGCTCGCTGGATTCACCCATACCGAGACCGAATAGGCGCTTCCGAACGGCATAGTGGGTGTCACTCCCTGGCTGCTCGAGCCCCCAAAGCTGACCGCGTAGTTGGCGGGGCCGGCGACCCAGGCGGTATTCGCCAGAGCGGCGTTGTACCCGCTGCTCGAGTGATCGAAAGCCACGCTTCCCGATCCTTCGTTCATGGGCCAGTTTCCAGCCAGGCCGTTGCTGAGTGCGATCCCCGTGGAGAACTGCACGTTCACCAGTGTCGAGATGTTGTTCGAAACTGTGACGCTGCCGATGGTCACGCTGCTGTATCCGGTCGCCGACGCAGTCACCGTATAGGTTCCGGCGGGCAGCCCATAGGTGGAATAGGTTCCCGCCGCGCCGGTCTGCGCGCCTCCGCTGATGGAGCCGCTGGTGAAATCGATGTGTGCATTGGCAACCGGCAAGCCGTTGAGATCGCTCACCGTACCAGCGATGTTGCCCGACGCCGAAAGCGCCAGGTTCACGGTAACCGTCCCTTTGGCGCTCAGCGTCTGGCTTCCGGAGGTGGTGCCGAGATAGTTCGCCGGTGTCGACGTCAGCGTGTACGTCCCGGCAGGCACGTACAGCGAATAGGTGCCGGAGGAATCGGTGATCGCCGTCCCAAGAATCAGGCCGTTCGAAACTGCCGCCACGGGCGCGCCCGCTACCGCCACTCCGTTATAGGTGACGGCGCCGGTGAACTCGCCATACGATGCGCCCATTTGCACGTTGAGCATGGTATCGGCGCCGGCCACTACAGCGGCCTGCATGGTCACGGCGGTATAGAACGGCTGCGTTACCGTCACCGTGTAGGTGCCCGGGCTCAGGTTGATGCGAAACAGTCCGTCGGTGTACCCGGTAGAGGGATCCACCGCTGTGGTGAACGTCTGGCCACCCACCGTCAACGTGGCGTTGTTGATGGGGTTGCTGTTGATGTCGGTCACCTGTCCGGTCAGGCTCCCCTGGGTGAACGGTCCCGGGGTGCCGCCCATCGCCGCGCCGGCGTTAATCACACCGTAGCCGATATATTGATTCCATCCCGTGTTGGGCGACATGGCCGTCTGCTGAATGCGCTGCGCCACCGCCGCCGCTGAAATTCCCGGATTGGCCGCAAACAGTAAGCCGGCGAGCGCCGCTACGTGCGGTGTCGCCATCGATGTTCCCGAAAGGGTCGCGTATCCGCCGTTGGGATAAGTGGAAAGAATGTTGACCCCCGGCGCGGCGATCTTCACCCAGGTACCGTAATTGGACCAACTAGCCACGTTGTTATTGTTATCCGTGGCCGCCACCCCCAGGGCAAAGTTAGCATCGCCCGGGTAAGTCAACTGAGTTCCGGTCTCATTTCCGGCGGCCGCCACCACGAGTACGTTATTCTGCCAAGCGGCGTTGATCGCGGATTGTAACGTCTGCGAGTATCCCGGCCCACCCAGGCTCATGGAAATTACCTGCGCGCCCGCCTTGATGGCATCGTAAATCGCCGTGGAGATGTAAAAATCACTGCCGACGCCATTCTGATTCATCACCTTATAAATAATGAGTTGCAGCGGGAATCCCAGCGACCCCACCCCGGCGCCGTTGTTAGTAGCGGCCGCTACGATTCCGGCAGTATGGGTGCCGTGCCCGTTATCGTCCTGCCAGGTGCAGGCGGGTGAGGTGATCGTCGTAGCGGTGAGAGCCAGGCTGGTGGACCACACCAGTTGTCCGCCTTGCGCCGCATCGGTGGATGTGCCGCCGGCATTCATGAAGTCGGGGTGGGTACAGTCGGCGCCGGTGTCGATCACCGCTACCTTCACGCGGCTGGCGCCGGCCGTGGCGGAGGTGAGGTAATGGTCGGGGAAGTAGCTCCACGCCTGCGCTGCCTGCAGGGTGGTTAATGCCCACTGCTGGACTAGATAGGGATCGTTAGGCGGCAGGACGCTCGAGTTCCTGACGTGGTTGGGCTCCACGTAATTCACCATCGGGTGGGCCGCCAGAAGTTTGGAGGCGATGCTCTGAATGCCAGGCGGAAGGTTCAGAAGGTAGGTATTGTTCTGGCGGTTAATGAGAGTGGCGGCGGCTTGCGGCACCAGCGCGTTGAGTATCTGGCTGATGTCACCGCCCAATTCGAGCCCAACCAACAGCTGGTCGGGAACTACCTGGTCTTTTGGTCCAGGGCGATACTCTTTGCCGGCGTGCAAAGACCTGGTGGCAACCAAAAGCAGGAGGAAGAAAAAAAGCGGCTTACTGTGGCGATCGAAGCTCCGAAACATACTTCTGCAACAACCCTGGTGTGATATGTCACTGAATCCGTCTCCATTGTATTTTCAAAGAGTGATCTACCTGACTGAATAAGTACCTAACTCAGGGGTTTACCTCGCAGTATGGCAGGGTAATTGCTATAGGTTAGTAGCGCGATGTAATCGTTAGTGAGCCTAAGAGGATTAAGCAGCGGCAATCCGGCTGGGCGAAATCGCTCCATGTGCTATAACATGAGGGTGATTTTTGGCCTGAATACTTTGGCGCTTCTTTTCGTTTTCCTGGCGGCGCCCCAATCGGGACATGGGCAGGGAGCGCAGTCCTATCCCGCGGGAAGCCAACCCGCTTGCGACCAATCCAGACGCGGTTCCATGATCGTGGTGTTGGGTGGCACCGGCTCTCCCGATTCCCTGGAAGTTTGTTTGCGGGACGGCGCCGGCCGGTTTAACTGGGTCGCGGCAGGCAACCAAAACCGCAACACCTTCCTCCACACCCGCATGGTGGGAGGCTGTCCCGTGTTTCCCGACAACAACGTCTGGAATTCGACGGTCGAGAAGTTGCCCGTATCTCCGGAGTCCGCGGCGATTATCCACAGCTATGCCAATACCCGCTTCGGCATTGTTCCCGAGTTCACCATCAACCTGGCAAACTCCAAGACCCCGGCTGGCCCGGTTCAGTTCGATGCGGCTCCGGAAAGCGATCAGGGCCGTTACCCCATCGCAGGCAACATGAAGATGGAGGGTACTTCGCGCGAATCTCCGGTTTCCGGCGGCCCCTACCGGAATAGCGATGCCCACCTGCTGGTGATGCAAACCGACGAATGCAAGCTTTACGAGATCGGCGGTCTCCACACCGCTGGCCCGCCCCATAAAGCCAGTTCCGGCGCCATCTTCGATTTGATGGCCAACAACCTGCGGCCCAACGGCTGGACGTCCACCGATGCCGCGGGTTTACCCATCTGGCCGGGCGTCTTAACCTACAACGAATTGTACGGCGGCGCGGAGATCCGCCACATGATTCGGTTTACCCTGGAGCACACCCGCAATGCTTTCGTTTGGCCGGCGCGGCACTATGCCAGCCACAATGGCGACGCGGCTGTTCCGCCCATGGGTTCGCGCTGGCGACTAAAGGCGTCCACAGACGAGAACGTTTGCCATGAGGGTGAGAATTCCGGAAAACCCCTTCCGCCGGAAATGCGCCGCCTCTTTCATGCCCTCAAGCGGTATGGCATGATCCTTGCCGACAATGGAACCGGAATCCGTATCTCCACCGACACCGATGGCCGCTGGGGCGATCCGAATTCGAGCTCCAGCGCCGAATACGTGATGAATGGATGGACCCATTGCGTGACGGGAAAAGACTTCGAGGTGGTGGACGCGTCTCTCCTGATGGTGAATTCGGACTCCGCTGAAACCATCGGCCAGTAATCCTACCGAGTGATCGCTAAGCCGCTCGCTCCGCCACCGTCCCAAGCCGGCGGCGCTGCCACCATCCCACTATCGCCTGCAGTCCCAGCGCCGCATACACCATCAGCACGGGAGCAATGCTGTCGCGGAAGCGCGCCGAACCGTAGAATACGATGGTCGACAGCAGGTTCGCGGCGAGAATCCCGTGCAGTGCCAGCCACGCAGGCGCGAGTGCCTTGCGAATCGGCCGCAGCGCCACAAACAGACCGAGCAGAATGAGAAGGGCGACGGGAGTGTAGCCCACCAGCTCCAGCACGTCGAACTTGAAATTCGGCGAGGACCAATCGGGCAGCCAGAAGCGGGCGATCTTATAGAACGTCAGCAGGGGCATGTCCACGATGTGCCCCTCTACCCATTCCTCACCCAGTTTCCACTCCATGCGGTCATGGCTGTATTCATCCGGAGTGGCGTCGATGGCCGGCCGTCCCGGCAGATATACGGTGGAGATCCAGGACCCGAGGAAGCGCCGCTCGTGCAGCGTAACGTCATTGTTGGAGCCGTAAAATGTGGAGCCGCCGTTGGTCGTCAGCAGCACCAGGTGATGGTTTACCGAATAGTTGCGCAGCGTCCATGGAATTACCACCGCAACCGCCGCCAGCCCGAAGGGAAGGGCGCAGCGCAGCAGCGCGCGCGGCCGCCATCCCGTCGAGCGGACCAGCGCCGGAAGCAGGAACACGGGCATGAGCACTCCGATCGGCCGGGTTAGCGCCGCGTATCCCAGGCACAACCCCGAACCAACCATCAGCCACACCGACGGTTTGCGGAAATAGACCAGCAATAGCCACAGAGCCAGTGCCAGGCAGAAGGTGAACAGCACCTCTGAAAGAAACAGCGTGGACACGTACACGTGCGGAAAGTAGATGGCCGACAGCAAACCCGCGGCCCGCGCCCAGCTTTCGCTCAATACCTCGCGCGCCAAATAGTACGTAAATACGCAGGTGAGCGCTCCCAGCGCGATAAACGACAGGTATGCCAGTTCGTAGTTCTCGTACGAGATGCGATACACCAGCGAGAGAAAGAATGGCAGCCCGGGCGGCCGAAACGAGGTCAGTAGCCCGGGAGTGACCGAATACCCGTCGCCTGCCGCCAGGCTCAGGGCGATTTCGTTGTATTCGACGGCATCCGCCCCGCCCGGGCTGCGGCCGTGGAATTCATGAATATTGCGCAGCGCGAGCACCGCCCCCAGCCGGACGACGAAGGCCAGCAGGAACAACACCGTCACAAACGTCCGGCGCGAGGGGAAGTGCGCGAAATGAGACGCCGCCTTCATAGCGCTATTGGCGCGCCTGTGCCGAGCCGGCGTCGACCATCAGGCCCGATTCGTCCACCGCCTCGAAATCCGAACCGTGCAGGGATGCCAACTCACCGGGCAGGCCGCCTGGCCAGCGGCTATCGAGCGCGCCGGAGATGTACCAGTCGCCGCCGTTGTCGCAAAGAATCATGCCGTACTCTTTCAACGCCGTCAAAAGGACGCGTGTCGACGGGCTGAATCTGCTGATATCCACGTCAGCCTTCAGCCGGAAGCGCTCGCCCATGGGAGGCAGGGTGGGGTCGCTCGAGGAGGAGGCGAAATGTCGAGCGGGCCACACGAACGCGCGGCGCGTGTGCAGGGAAGTGAAGCGCACGGCGTGGTGGATGTGGCCACTGGCCACCTCGTCGTACCTCGCCAACCCGGGCACGATTGCTGTGCCGGCGCCGTCGGCGGACGTCCAGCCTTCGGGCCGCAGTTTGTTGGAACGTAGATCGAAAATGGCGCCGACGTCGGCCGACCATCGGCCCGCGCCGGTGTGTGTTGCCCCGCCCAGCTCGTAGAGCAGACAGTTTCCCTGGTCGACCACCAACACGTGGCGATCGGAACCGCTTTCTACGGCGGCGCTATCGGGAATCCGGTACGGACCGCGGTCGCTTTCGTCGCTGCCGAGCGTCATGTCGTTATTCGACTCCCTGCCGTCCGTCACGGTGTAACGGTAGCCGCTGAGAGCTCCGAAATCGGCATGCAGCTTGTTGTTAGGTCCCATGTGGGATACATAGGCCGGCGAGTTAGGGTCGAGCGGCAGGTCCTGGATCTTGCGGTTCCAGATGTTATCCGGCGGAAACATCGGGCACCCGCTTTGCGAAAGCGCGACGCTCTTCTCCCGGCGAACCAGCGTGAGGACTCGTTCCTGGTAGGGCCGCGTCACTTTGAATACGCCCGCGGCCGGAAAGCTGAGAAGCGACAGCACCAGCACCAACGTCGTCAGCGGATATTTGCGCAGGCATTTGACGCCGAGTTCGCGAACCACCAGGCTGGCCACCGCGCAAACTGCGCACCACAGCACAAGAACCGGCAGGTACTGATGCAATGCATTCAGCAAGCGAGTATTGTCACAGGGTGTTCGCGGGCTTGTCAAACCCTGCGCCCTGCCGAAAGGCTTGAATTCATGCGCATGATACACTCAGAAATCGCGCGGCCGCCGGGCGAACGGTAAAGCACCTTGCCCCCACTTCCACAACTTGCCTCGCCAGATTGGCCGCCGGTAGTGGTCGCCAGCGTTTTTCAGACGGGCCTCAACCTCATACGCGACCTCGAGCGCCGCGGAGTGCGTGCCTTCGGTGTGGATTGCATCGCCTCTCATGCCGGATTCCGCTCCCGCTACGGAACGTCATACCTCTGTCCCGATCCCGACCGGCAGCCGCTCGAGTGGGTGGCCTACATGAAACGGCTGGCCTGGGAAGTCGGCGGCAAGCCGGTGATCGTACCGGCGGCCGACATTTTTGTGACGGCGCTGGGGGAGCATGCCGCGCAGCTCGAAACCGAGTACTGCTTCTCCCATGATTCCGTGCAATTGCAGGCCGCCCTGGCCACGAAAGAGCAGCAGTACGCACTGGCGGCGCAGGCGGCGTTCCCCTGCCCTCGCAGCGAACACATCCGCAGCCGTGCCGAGCTGGAAGCCTTCTGCCGCGATGCCCGCTTCCCCTGCCTCATCAAGCCGCGCAGCCAGCGCGAGTGGGAGATCCTGCCGGAAGGCAATCCGCTCCGCGGCAAGAAAATCGCTACCGCGCAGACCGCCGATGAGTTGCTCGCGCGCTATCGCTCGGTGGAGGAATTCCAGCCCGACGCCGTGGTGCAGGAGATCATCGAAGGGCCGGACAACGCCAAGTATTGCTACCTGTCGGCTTATGGAAAAGACCGCCAGCGGTTAGGCTACTGCGTGGTGCGCCAGCTTCGCACGCATCCCATCGGGTTCGGATCGGCCAGCATGGTGCAGCCCGTGGTGGATGAGGAAATCGCCGCCATGTGCGACCGCTTCCTGCGCTCCATCGGCTACGTCGGGATCTGCGAAATTGAACTCAAGCGCGATGCTCGCGACGGTCAGGTTCGCCTGATCGAAGTCAACCCCCGCTGGAGCGTCACGGCGGATTGCGCCCGTTACGCCGGGCTGGATCTGGGCTGGATGCATTATCTCGATCTGATCGGCCAGCCGGTAACACCGGCCACCGCCACGCGATTCAATATCCGCCACATTGTCCTCTATCGCGAAGGGCCCGGCTTCGGGCAATATCTGGATGCCGGCCTGACCACCTGGGGCAAATGGTGGAGCGCCTATCTGCCGCCGGTGGCGTTCTTCGATTTGGACCTCCGCGACTGGAAAGTGACGATGAAGACGGTGTTCGAGGCGGTGAAGGCCCTTGCCGGTGGCATCCTCCGCCATTGGAAACTGCGCGCCTAGGGCCTGTAACTCTACGTACCCACGACGCCGGCCAAGGGGCTGCTGGCGCTGGCATACAGCTTCTTCGGCATGCGTCCCGATTCGTACGCCAGGCGTCCCGCCTCGGTGGCGAAATTCATAGCGCGCGCCATTTTCATGGAGTCTTCGGCCGCCGCGATGGCGGTATTCATGAGGATGCCGTCGGCGCCTAGTTCCATGGCGATGGCGGCGTCCGAAGCGGTGCCCACGCCGGCGTCCACGATCATCGGCACCTCGGTAATCATTTCGCGCAGGATGCGCAGGTTGGCGGGATTCTGAACCCCCAGCCCGGAACCGATGGGCGCTGCCAGGGGCATCACTGCGGCCGCCCCGGCGTCGATAAGACGGCGCGCGTTGACCACATCGTCATTGGTATAGGGCAGCACCACGAAGCCCTCTTTCACCAGGACTCGGGTGGCTTCCAGCAGGCCGGCGTTGTCCGGAAAGAGGGTCTTCTCATCGCCGATGACTTCCAGCTTTACCCAGTTCGAGAGCCCGACCTCGCGGCCCAGGCGGGCAGTGCGGATGGCGTCATCGGCGGTGTAGCACCCGGCGGTATTCGGCAGGATAAAAATCTTGGTGCGATCGATATAATCGAGCAGCGATTCCTTGGACCGGTCGGTCAGGTTTACGCGCCGCACCGCGACGGTCACCATATCGGCCCCGGTGGCCTCGTGGCAGCGCTGCATTTCCTGAAAGGTGCGATACTTCCCGGTCCCTACGATAAGGCGCGAGGCGAACTCGCGGCCCGCAATCGTTAATTTGTCCGACATTCCTTCATTGTAGCGGGAGGGCCAGGTAGTGCATCAGAACCAGGTAGCCCGAACCGACCAGGAACGACGACACCAGTGGGACGCGCCAGTTGGCCCGGTGATTGGCTTCGTTCCCCAGTCCCGGAATGGACGGTGCCAATGGCGGATCGGCTGCAGCCATCGGGATGGGAGCTGTTTCCAGTTTGGCCACTGGAGCGGATGGCGCCATGGCGATGGGTCCGGCAGGTGCGGGTGGCGCGGCCTCCGCTTTAGGCCGCATTTCGGCGGTGGGCGCCGAGGGAGGCGCGGGCGCCTCGGGGCGCGGATCGCGCGGTCCGCCGATACGGTCGGCCGCCTGCCGGCACACCTCGCCGATCGCCAGGACCACATCCAGGGCGGAGCGCTCGCTCTCCGCCAGGCGCTGCCGCAGGGCGGCCAGTTCCTTTTCCTTCTGTTCCACTTCGGCCCGCAGCGGCGCCAGTTTCTGCTCCATCTGGCTGGCCACGGCGGCCGCCGCGGCGGTGACCGCGCGGGATTCCACAGATTGCTCCATCTCCTTGCGCAGAACGTCGAAGCGCTGCCCGGTGGACGCCATGTCGCGATCGTGCTGCTGGCGTGCCGCCTGCAATTCGCTGTGCACCATAGTCTGCGCGGCAATTGATTTCGCAACGCTCTCGCGCATCTGGCGCAGGTCCGCGTCGATCACGGTGCGCAGCGCTGACGCCTCCTGGCGGACTTGTTCGGAGGCCTGGCGATCCTGCTGCTGCGCGCCTTGCATGATGGCCAGGCGAGCTTCCAGGTCGGCCCAGCGGCGGTCCATCTGCCCGGAATGTTCGTGCAGGCGGGCCTCTACCGCGCCGATCACCGCCTCGAGAACTTTCTGGTCGATGGCGGTGGGCGGAGGCGTTGGCTTACTGGATGCCGTGGGGCGCGCCGGCGCCGGCGCATGCTCCATCCGCTCCAGCCGGCGTTCCATCCCGCTCAACCGGTCGCTCAGGCCGTTGTTGTTGTGAATATTGGTCTCTGGTTCAGGCCGCGTTGGGGGGGCATCCATCGGCCGCAGCGCGGTTTGTGTCAGCTTCATCCCAACCGCACCCAGCGCCAGGCCGCCGCCGAAGGTGACCGCCAGATTGCGCCAGACGGACGAATCGCGACTGCTTTCCATATTACATAATGTACAGGAAATGTTTTAGGCTGAAAAGGGAAATCCCGCAGGCCGGCGGCGTCGGTGGTATAAAACACATATGCCGAACTTCAATTACGGGCAGGCGGAGATCTTGGACATCGGAAAAGTGCTGGCGGCCTATGTGCTTGCGCTGCCCGTGGGTTGGTATCGGGAGCAGGAAGCGCACAGTGTGGGTGTGCGGACCTTCCCGTTGGTGGCGGCGGCCAGTTGCGGGTTCGTGCTGGTAGCCGTCCCGCTGGGGCAGACCGACCTGGCGGCGCAGTCACGTGTCATTCAGGGGCTGGTGGCGGGCATCGGATTCATAGGCGGCGGGGCGATCCTGAAGGCCGAGGGTACGAAGAGTGCCGTACACGGCACGGCGACGGCGGCAAGCATCTGGAATTTCGGCGTGGTGGGCGCGGCGGTGGCTCAGAATCGCTGGCTCCTGGCGGTACTGCTGGCGGCGCTCAATCTGTTCGCCCTCCGCATTCTGTATCCCTTGAAACTGAAGCTCGCGTCGCGCCGCAACGATGGCGACTGCGACTGAACCCCCGGCCTGTCTCGCCGGAACCGCTTCCTGCTATAACAAATACTCCATGGAAAATCTGAAGAAGCTGATTCGCGAAGTGCCCGACTTTCCCAAGCCGGGCATTCTCTTCTACGACATCACCACGCTCTTGAAGGATGCCTCCGGGCTGGCCGGGGTGATCGACGGACTGAAGAATCATTATCGCGATCTGCATGTGGACGTAGTGCTCGGGATCGAGGCGCGCGGCTTCATCTTCGCGCCGGCACTCGCCTACGCGCTGGGTGCGGGCTTCGTACCGGTGCGCAAGCACAAGAAACTGCCGGCGGAAATCGTGAGCGTCAGCTACGACCTGGAGTACGGTAAGGACGTCCTCGAAATGCATAAGGATGCCGTCCCGCCGGGAACGCGCGCCTTGATTGTCGACGACCTGCTGGCCACCGGCGGCACCTCCGCGGCCGTGGCCAGCATGGTGCACGAATGCGGCGGCACGGTAGTGGGAATCGGCTTCGTAATCGAACTGACGTTCCTGCAAGGACGGCAGAAGCTGGCCGGGAACGACGTGTTTTCGCTGTTGCAATACGACAAATGAGCACCACTCGCCGGGTGGCCCTGCGCGCGCTGGCCAAACTGAATCTCGATCTGCGCGTGTTGGGCAAGCGGCCCGACGGCTATCACGAACTGCGCACCGTGTTTCAGACCATCTCGCTGGCTGACCGCATCGGGATGGCGTTCACGCCGGGGCGGAAGACGATCGTCGACCTCGACGATTCGCACGACATTCCCGATAACCTGGTGACCCGCGCCGCGCACCTCGCGATCGACGCCATGAAGGTTAGCGGCCGCGTCGAAATGCATCTTGCCAAGCGGATTCCCATGGGCGCGGGATTGGGTGGTGGATCGTCGGACGCGGCGGCGGTACTGCTCGCGCTTCCGGTGCTGGCGGGGCGGACGATCGAGGTCGCCCGGCTGAGTGAGCTTGCACAGCAACTCGGCAGCGACGTGGGCTTCTTTCTTCTGGGAGGGACGGCGGCCGGCATCGGGCGCGGCACGGAACTTTTCCCGCTGCCCGACGGCGGCGCGCAGCGGGCACTAGTGGTGGCGCCGGGCGTGCATGTGTCGACGCCTCAGGCGTACCGCGACTTGAGTCCGCGTTTGACAAGCGAATCGCAACAAAATAAAATATTTAGTTTCCAGTCTCAAGTGTGGGGCAGGGGTGTCGAACCGCCCCGGAACGATTTTGAGGAAGTGGTACTCCCGCAACATCCCAGCCTGGCCGCAATCAAGAAACGATTGCTGCGCGCAGGAGCTTCGGCAGCTTTGATGACTGGCAGCGGTTCGGCGCTTTTCGGACTGTATTCGGACCGTAACCGGATTTCAGTCGCGCTACAATCGTTGGGTGCTTACAAGGCATTTCCAGTAACGTTCGTGACACGGTCACGGTATCGCCACATGTGGTGGCGAGCGTTGGAAGAACATATAACCGGGAGAACATGGCCGCCCCAAAGCCGATACGCTCGATGACTCACGACCGTCTGTTACTGTTTTCCGGGAACGCCAACCCGGTATTGGCCGCCGAAATTGCTCGGCACCTCAATATGCAATTGGGCGATTGCATGGTTCGGCAGTTCGCCGATGGCGAAATCTACCTGCAGATACGGGAGAACGTCCGCGGCGGAGACGTTTTCGTGATCCAGCCCACATGCACGCCGGTGGAGCGGAATCTGATGGAACTGCTCCTCATGATGGACGCCCTGAAGCGTGCCTCAGCGGAACGCATTACGGCAGTGCTACCCTATTATGGGTACGCCCGCCAGGATCGGAAGGATAAACCCAGGGTTCCGATCTCGGCTAAGCTGGTTGCCGCCATGCTGGAAACGGCAGGCGCCGACCGGGTTCTGACGCTGGATTTACATGCCGCGCAGATACAGGGCTTCTTCGATATCCCGGTAGATCATCTGTTCGCTTCGCCGGTGATGATCGAGTACTTCAAGCGGAACTCCACTTCCGGCACAACGGTGGTATCGCCGGACGCCGGGGGTGTGGAGCGCGCCAGGGCGTTCGCCAAGCGGCTGAACTGTCCGCTGGCGATCCTCGATAAGCGGCGGGACGAACCCAACGTCGCCGAGGTGATGAATGTGGTGGGCGAAGTGAAAGACCGGCACTGCCTGCTGGTGGACGATTTGATCGACACCGCGGGAACGCTGGTGAAAGGCGCTGAGGCGCTGCTCCTGAAAGGAGCGCTATCGGTATCGGCATGCGCCACGCACGCCGTGTTGTCGGGTCCGGCCCTGGAACGGATCGAGAAGTCGAGTTTGCATGAAGTAGTGGTAACGAATTCCATTCCGCTTTCCGAGGCGGCAAGGAAGGTCGGCAAGATCAAGCAATTGTCGATCGCGAATTTAATGGCCGATGCGATTCGTTCGATACACGAAGAGACGTCGGTCAGCGTTTTGTTTATTTGAGTTTACGGGCACTCGAACCCACGATGTAAGGGCGGCAGTTTGAGCTCTTACGCAACCGGACTTCGAACCCGAAGGAGAATACAGTGGTTAAAGATATCGTTGTTTCCGCCGAGGTGCGTGCCTCGCGCGGTAAGAATGAAGCGCACCGTACGCGCCGTGCGGGGCAGATTCCGGCCGTTATTTATGGGTCGCATAAAGATCCCGTCGCAGTGACGGTGAATCCTCGCGACATTTCCAAAATCATCCACAGTAACACCGGCTACAACACCATTTTCAAGATGGAGATTGCGGGCGGCGAAACTACTCCCGTGATGCTGGTAGACCGCCAGGTGGACCCCATCCGGGGCACCCTGCTGCATGCCGATTTCAAGCGCATCGATCTGACCAAGCGCATCCGCGTTAGCGTCCCGGTATTGACCACCGGCGAAGCCAAAGGCGTGAAGGTGCAGGGCGGATTGCTCGAAGTGATCACGCGCGCTGTCGAAATCGAGTGCCTGCCGGACGACATCCCCGAGAAGTTTGTGGTGGACGTCACCGAGCTGATGATCGGCCAGGCGAAGCGCGCCAGCGACGTTGCCATGACCGGTTCCATGAAGCTGGTGAGTTCGCCCGATGCCGTGATCGCCCACTCCGTGGCGTTGCGTGCCGAAGAAGTTGCCGCCGCTCCTGCCGAGGGCGCAGCTCCCGCCGCCGGGGCAGCCGCTGCCGAGCCCGAAGTCATCAAGAAGGGCAAGAAGGAAGAAGAAGCCGCCGCCGACAAAGACAAGGCCAAGAAGAAATAGTCTTCCATGTTTCTGGTGGCCGGTCTGGGGAATCCGGGCGAGGAGTACGCTCTTACGCCGCACAATTTGGGATTCCTTGCGGTCGATCGGCTGGCCGAGCGGCACGGCATTCGCATCACCCGCAAGGATTCCAGGGCGCTCATCGGTCTGGGCGAGATCGAGGGGCAACCGGTGATGCTGGCCGAACCGCAAACGTTCATGAATCTCAGCGGCACTTCGCTCCAGCCGCTGATGGAAAAGCACTCCATCGAGGTGAGCCGGCTGATTGTGGTGTATGACGAGCTGGACCTCGAATGGGGAGCCCTGAAGATCAAGATGAAGGGCTCGGCGGCCGGTCACAATGGCATGAAGTCGGTGATCGGCAGCCTGGGAACCAGTGAGATCGTAAGGGTGCGATTGGGAGTTCACCCGGGCCACCCGTTGCAAAGTGGCACGGACTATCTGCTGGCGCCGATAAAGCGTTCGCAGAGAACGGAATTGGACGAACTGATCGGCTATGCGGCCGATGCGGTACGGACAATAATTGCTGAGGGCGTCGAAAAGGCCATGACGAGATACAATCGTCGCGCCCCTGGCTCAAATAAAGAGGAAGAATGAGGATTTACGAAGAGCTGTTCATAGTCAAGCCGGACGCGCCGGACGAAGAAGTGGACGCGCTGGTGGAGCAATTGCGAACGCAGTTGGTCGCGCTGGGCGCTACCGTCGACAAGATCGACAAGTGGGGCAAGCGGCGCCTGGCTTACAGGGTGGATAAGTATCGGGAAGGCACTTATGTGCTGTTCCAGTTCACCGCCGCGCCGGAGCACGTCCATGAGTTCGAACGCCGCCTGCGCGTAACGGACCTGGTGTTGAAATTCCTCACCGTACGGGTGGACGAGACTTTGAAGCGCCTGGATAAGCGGAAAAAGGAACGCGACAAGCGCGCGGCCAAGCGGGCCGCCAATGCGCCCGCGGCCCCCGCTCCGGGTCCCGCGCCTTCTTTGGCGCAACAGATGACAGAAGCGCCGGTAGCCATGCCCGGCCTGCCGAAGGAGAGCTAAGCCATGCCGGAATCCAAAGGAAGACCAGGCAGCGCCGCGCAGCGGCCCACCGGCGGCGACAAGGCCGTCGCCACCCAGAAGAAACAATACTTCCGGCGTAAGAAAGTATGCCGTTTCTGCGTCGAGAAGATCGACGATATCAACTATAAGGACGTGAAGATGCTTCACGCCTTCGTGGCGGAACGCGGCAAGATTGTGCCGCGCCGCATTTCGGGCGTGTGCGCGCCCCACCAGCGCCGTCTCACCGACGCCATCAAGAAAGCGCGCAATATCGCCCTGCTGCCGTTCGCGGCGCAGTTCTAGGGGAGGAATTCGTCATGGAAGTAATCCTGAGAGAAGACATCAGCAATCTCGGCACTCGCGGCCAGGTAGTCAAAGTGGCCTCCGGGTACGCCCGCAATTTCCTCATCCCCAAGAAACTGGCGGTAACGGCGACCGAATCCAACAAGAAGATCGTGGAGCAGGAACGCCAGGCCCATCTGCGCAAGGAAGCCAAGCTGCAGGGCGAGGCGCAGGATCTGGCCAAGCTGGTGAACGGAGTATCGGTCACCATCCACCAGAAGGCCGGCGAGAACGATCAGCTATTCGGGTCGGTGACGTCGAAAGACGTGGCTGACGCGCTGGCGGCGAAGGGTTACACCATCGACCGGCGCAAGATTCAAATGGACGATCCCATCAAGAGTCTGGGCGAGTTCAAAATTCCGGTGAAGTTGCACAAGGAAGTCACCGCGGAAGTTACCGTGGTGGTTGCCAAAGAAGAATAGTTCCCTCTAAGTGGCCGCGGCTGTCGTTCCGGCAGCCGCGGCCGATTTCAAACCGTCCCTCCAGAGAATGTTTCCAGTAGCCGCGCCCAAACAGGAGCGTTCGCCTTTAGCCTAACTAACGCCTGCTCCCGTCGACTCACTCCGCCTCAGGTATGACTCCCAAATCGTCTCCCCGTGGCGCGATTGCCAGGACCGTACCTTGGATGCCAATGAACAAGCGTGCCAGGAGAGCCTCCTGCCGCTGAGGATACCGAAGCCGGAGGCGGTGCTCTGTCATCCAATAGCAATATGGAGCGTCTACCGGCCCTTTTTCTCGCGCATGGTTCGCCAATGTCCGCGTTGGGCGGCGATGCCCACGCCGCGGCGCTGCACGCCTTCGGCCAACGCCACATCGCATCGCGGGCTATCGTCATTGTCTCCGCGCACTGGCAGGTATCCAAGCCGGTCCGCGTCACGGCTTGGGACCAGGCCGCCCTCCTTTACGATTTCGGCGGCTTCCCCGACGAACTCTCCAAGCTCACCTATCCCGCGCCCGGCAGTCCGACCTCGGCGGCGCGCGTGGTCAACATGCTGCAGTCGGGCGGCCAGCCGGCGCGCTTCGAGCGCGAGCGCGGGCTCGACCATGGCGCCTGGACGCCGTTACGCCTGGCATGGCCCGAGGCAACGGTGCCGGTAATCGAGGTTTCCATCCCCTTCGTTCCCCCGCAGGAGCTTTTCCAGCTTGGCCGCGCTCTACGCCCGCTGCGCGATGACGGCTTTCTGGTGGTTGCGAGCGGCGGAATCGTCCACAACCTGAGTCGCGTGCGCATGGGAAATAAAGACGCTCCGGTGGACTCCTGGGCGGCCGAATTCGACTCGTGGGTAGCCGATGCCGTAGCGGAACGGAAGCTGGAAAACCTGTTGGCGTATCGCAACACCGCGCCCCACGCGCGTCTCTCGGTGCCCACCACGGAGCATTTCGACCCGCTATTCGTGGCGCTCGGCGCCGCCTACCCAGACGAGGCCGTCGAGACGATCTTCGAGGGCTTTCACTACGGCAATCTGTCGATGCGCAGCTTCAGTTTCGCGCCGCCATCCGATACTGCCCATCGTCCGAGCGATCCACAAACCAGCTAATCAGGCCATCTCCGCGCACGGCAGCGATGCCATTGGTGGTGCCCAGGTAAATGCCGTCATGGCCGCGCCCGATACCCGTCGCGATCCACGGCATCTCCCAACGGCGTATGGACTGCGTATTACGATCCCAGCGCAGCAGGCCGCCCGGATAATTTCCATACTCGCTACGCGCATAGAGCGCCAGCCAGATGCAATCCGGCTCCACCAGAATCGCCGATACAGACCAGGCGGTCATCTCCCGAGGCGCATAAAGATGGTACGACGCGGTGGCGGGGTCAAAGTAGCCGAACCCGCCCACGCCGGTGGCGCCTTCAGCGTCGTAGAACGTCTTGCCGAACCACAGAAGCGCGCCGTCCGTCTGATGCGGACCGATCTCCTCGTGGATCTCCGCCAGCGAGACGTCCGAATAGCTCCCGACCTGGTTGGGTCGCGCGCGCTCCCAGGTCTGCAGATCGGTCTGCGGCAACGGCGGCAACTTGGCGATGTCCAGCGAGCTAGTGGGCCGTGCTTTCGGTATCTCTCCTTGCACGATCCGCGGATCGCCGGTGCCAGGGTCGATTGCCGCCAGCAGTTGCTGTCCGCCGCCCGCCATCACGAATTCCGGCTCGGGCAGCACGCGCGCGGCGGAGAACGATGGGTACGCGAAGTGGCCGGTCAGTTTGCGCGCGCCAACATCGTAGACAAATTTCTGATTGTCGTACGTGGCCCACTTTTCGCCCACGCAGGAGAGCACGAGTTCCTGCGGGGTGAAGCGCTCGATGCGCGTGGAGCAGTCATCATTCGGACCGGGCTCAATGGCCAGCGGCACTACCTCACGCGGACCGTCGCGATTCTGTAGAAGAATCGCCAACCGGTCCTTGGTATTCCACCAGCAAGGTAGGGGAGCCGGTAGGCAGGGCTGACTGGATGACAGCGCCGCCACCAAGTCCCACGCGGCATCCACCGGAATTCGCCGCAATGCCACGGGGTGCGGCAATCCGGACACGGGCGGAAGTTCCTGCGCGCCGGCCAAGTGCAGGGGCGTCAGCAGCGCAAACACCAGCCAACGAATCATACGCGGGCGAGTTGCAAGCGGGCGGCCATTCGCTACGATACGATCAAGCATGCTGCGAATCGGCCGGCTGACGCGTGTCGCGCGGGTTGCCGGCGTGGCCGTGTATGTCCATTGGTCGGTCCTGGTCATCGGCATTGTAATTCTGGCGGAACTCACGCACAAGGCCGCATCCACCCTGACCGGAATGGCGGCGTACCTTGCAGTGCTTATCGTGCACGAGTCGGGTCACCTCATGATGGCGCGCCGCCGCGGCTATCAGGCGTTCAGCATGGCACTCTATCCAATCTTCGGGCTGGCGCGGTTTGAAGCGCCCGATTCGCGCATAGATCGCGCCCTCATTGCGTGGGGCGGCGTGCTGGCGCAGGCGGCGCTGGCGCTTCCGCTGACGCTCTACATCGCGCTCGCCGGGTACACGCCATTCGAGCCGGTGAACGCGGTGCTTGCCATTCTCGGCGGATATTCGCTGCTGGTGGCTTGCTTCAATCTGTTACCGGTCCGTCCGCTCGATGGCTCGAAGGCCTGGGACATCGTTCCGGCATGGATCGAGCAGCGCCGACTGCAGAGATCTCGCCGCCCGCTCGCGTACCGGCCGCCCCGGTAAGCGGCGTTTCACAACGGAATATTTCCATGCTTCTTGCGCGGCATGGTGTCCATCTTAATCTCCAGCGTGAGCAGAGCGCGGATGTTGCGCGCGAGCGCGTCTGGCGTGGCTCGATCGCATCGTCAACGTAGCCGTGATCGGCTGCTATAAAATGCCGCCCAGTCTTTCGCAGCAGTTGGCAGCGGAATAATCCCATGCTTCTTGCGCGGCACGGTGTCTACCTTATCTCCAGCGTGCGCAGCGCTTCTCGCCGTTCGAACGCGACAGACCCGCGCCCCGCTGCCACAAAATGCCCTTCGGGTCCGTAGCCGCCACGTTACAACGGAATATTTCCATGCTTCTTGCGCGGCATGGTGTCCACTTTATTCTCCAGCATGCGCAGCGCGCGGATAACGCGCGAGCGCGTCTCGCGCGGCTCGATCACGTCGTCAACGTAGCCGCGCTCCGCCGCTACAAATGGATTGGCAAAGCGCTCGCGGAATTCGTCGATCTTCTGTTGCCGTACCGCGTCCTGGTCGGCCGCCGCTGCCAGCTCACGGCGGTACACGATATTGACCGCGCCCTCCGGACCCATCACCGCGACTTCCGCCGTGGGCCACGCCAGATTGATGTCCGTGCGCACCTGCTTCGACCCCATCACACAGTACGCGCCGCCGTACGCCTTGCGCGTGATCACCGTGATCTTCGGGACCGTCGCTTCGCAATACGCGTACAGCAGTTTGGCGCCGTGGCGGATGATGCCGCCGAATTCCTGCGCGGTGCCGGGCAGAAAGCCGGGGACGTCTTCGAATGTTAGAATCGGAATGTTGAAGGCGTCGCAGAAGCGCACGAAGCGCGCGCCCTTGACGCTCGAGTTGATATCCAGGCAGCCGGCCAGAAACGCCGGTTGATTGGCTACGATTCCGATGGAGCGCCCGTCCATGTGCGCGAACCCGATCACCAGGTTCCTGGCCCAATGCTCGTGAACTTCGAAGAAGTCGCCATCGTCCACCACCCGGTGGATCACATCCTTGATGTCATAGGGCAGATTGGATTCGGCCGGCACGATGGTGTCGAGCGCGGCGTCGGCGCGTTCCGGCGAGTCGTTGGTAGCGCGCCGCGGCGGGTCCTCGCGATTGTTTTGCGGCAGGTAGCCCAGCAGGGCGCGAACCATGCGCAGGCACTCGGCATCGTCGTGCGCATTGAAGTGGCCCACGCCGCTGGTGGCGTTGTGAGTCATGGCGCCGCCCAGATCTTCTTTCGTGACGTCCTCATGGGTGACCGTCTTGATGACGTCCGGGCCGGTGACGAACATATAGCTCGTCTGGTTGACCATAAAGACGAAATCGGTGATGGCCGGAGAGTAGACCGCGCCGCCGGCGCACGGCCCCATGATGGCGGAGATTTGCGGCACCACTCCGCTAGCCAGCGTGTTGCGCAGAAAGATATCGGCATATCCGGCGAGTGAGACCACGCCTTCCTGTATGCGCGCGCCGCCGGAATCGTTCAGTCCGATCACCGGCGCGCCGGTCTTCAGCGCGAGATCCATGATCTTGCAAATCTTGAGCGCGTTGGATTCGGAGAGCGACCCGCCGAGCACCGTGAAATCCTGCGCGAACACGTAAACCGCGCGGCCATCGATGCGGCCGTAGCCGGTGACGAAGCCGTCGCCCGGGACCATCTGGTCGGCCATGCCGAAATCGCGGCAGCGATGCGTCACCAGCTTGTCGAGTTCTTCGAAGGAGCCTTCGTCGAGCAAGAGCTCGATGCGTTCGCGCGCGGAGAGTTTACCTTCGCGGTGCTGGCGCGCGCGGCGTTCGGTGCCGCCGCCTTCTTCGGCCGCCGCGTGACGGCGTCGCAGTTCCTCAAGCCGGTTCATCGGCACTATTGTAGCTGCCCGCGTATGCGCAGCCGGACGCTGCCGCGTGTAGTAAACTGTCACCCATGAGTTCTCGACCCTCCCATCGCTGTACGTTTGTCCTTGCGGCAGTTTTATCAGCCGCCACCCTCAGCGCCCAGTCCGCGCCGCACATCACCACACCGAAAGAAGCTCTCGGGTTCAACCTGGGTGACGACTACATGGTCGCCAACTACACCCAACTCGAAGCATATTGGAAAAAGCTCGCCAACGAGTCCAACCGCATGAAGCTGGTCAGTATCGGCAAGACGGAAGAAGGCCGCGATCAATACATGGCCATCATTTCCTCGCCGGACAACATCAAAAATCTCGAGAAGTATAAAGAGATCTCGCGCAAACTGGCGCTCGCCGAGGGCGTCGATGAGCAGCAGGCGCACCAACTGGCGTCGCAGGGCAAAGCCGTAGTCTGGATCGACGGCGGACTGCACGCCAGCGAATCGGTGGGATCGCAACAACTCATGGAAACCGTCTATCAAATGGTGAGCCGCACCGATCCGGAGACCATGCGCATGTTGAATGACGACATCATTCTTTGCGTACAGGCCAACCCCGATGGGCAGGAACTGATCGCCAACTGGTATATGCGCGGCAGTGAGAAGCTGGATGCGCCGCTTCGCCCCGAGAACGAGCGCGAGATGAACAATCTGCCGCGCCTCTATGCGAAGTACATCGGCCACGATGACAATCGCGATTTCTACATGTCCAACATGCATGAAACCACCAACATGAATCGCATACTTTTCAAGGAGTGGTTTCCGCAGATCATGTACAACCATCACCAGACCGGCCCGGCCGGCGCGGTGATCTTCATCCCGCCGTTCCGCGATCCTTTCAACTACAACTTCGATCCGCTGGTACCCCTGGGAATCGAGATGGTGGGGACCGCGATGCATAGCCGGCTGGTGGCGGAAGGTAAAGGCGGCAGCGCCATGCGCAGCGGCTCCAGCTATTCCACGTGGTGGAACGGCGGACTGCGCACCATCACTTACTTCCACAACATGATCGGTATTCTCACCGAAATTATCGGCAGCCCCACGCCGATAACTATTCCGGTGGTTCCGCGAATGCAATTGCCCACCGGCGACTGGCCTATGCCGGTGACGCCCGGGCCATGGCACTATCGCCAATCGATCGATTACGAGATCACCAACAATCGCGCCATTCTCGATCTCGCCTCGCGCTATCGGGAGACGTTCCTGTTCAACATCTGGCGCATGGGTATGAATTCCATCGAACGGGGCAGCAAGGATTATTGGACGGTTACGCCCAAGCGCATCGACGCATTGAATGCGGCGGCCGGTGTCACGGCCCGCGGCGGCCGCGGTGCGGAACCGGTGGTCAGCGACCTGGCGCCCGGTGGTGGCGGCGGTGGATTCGGCCGCGGCGGCGGCGTTTCCATGGACTTGTATAACAGCGTGCTGCACGACCCCAAATTGCGCGACCCGCGCGGCTACATTCTGCCCGCCGATCAGGCCGATTTTGAGACTGCCACGGAGTTCATCAACGCGCTGCTGAAGAACGGCATCACCTGTCTACGTGCCACATCGTCATTCGAAGTCGCCGGCAAAAGCTACCCCGCCGGTTCCTATGTGGTAAAGACCGCGCAGGCCTTCCGCCCGCACGTGCGCGATATGTTCGAGCCGCAGGACCACCCCAACGATTTCGCCTACCCCGGCGGACCGCCGAATCGCCCGTACGACATTACCGGCTGGACGCTGGCGATGCAGATGGGCGTGCAGTACGACCGCATTCTCGACGGCTTCGATGGGCCGTTCGTGAAAATCGATAACCTGCTTCCTCCGCCGGTGATGACCCTGAGTGGACCGTCGAGCCCGGCCGGTTACCTGATCAGCCACGAGATCAACAATTCATTCATCCTGACGAATCGCCTGCTGAAGGCCGGTGGCGACGTCTATTGGCTCAAGCAGGAGCAGAAAGTCGACGGCAAGGATCTGGGCACTGGCGCTATCTGGGTGCCGTCTTCCCCCGCCGTACGGCCGATTCTCGAAAAGGCCGCGAAGGAACTGGGCACTCCGGTCTACGCTCTGGCGCAGCCGCCCAAGGGCGACGCTCTCAAGATCAAGCCCATTCGCATCGGCCTCTACGATTCCTACGGCGGCAGCATGCCCTCGGGCTGGACTCGCTGGCTGTTCGAACAATATGAGATGCCGTTCCAGGTGGTCTACCCGACCATGCTCGATGCCGGCGACCTGAAGAGCAAGTTCGACGTAATCGTATTCGTCGCCGGTACCTTGGGCGGCGGACGCGGAGGACGCGGCGGTGGTGGTGGTGCCGGCGGTGGCCGTGGCGGCGGTCGCGGCCGCGGTGCGGCTGAGGTGCCGGAAGAGTATCGCGCCACCATGGGCAGGGTATCGCCGGAAGTGACGGTGCCGGCTCTCAAGAAGTTTGTGGAACTGGGCGGCACGCTGGTCACCATCGGCAGCAGCACCAGCGGTGCGGTGAGCGATTTCGACTTGCCTGTGAAGAGCTATCTCACCGAGATGGGCGCTGACGGAAAAGAACACAATCTGCCGGCCGATAAGTTCTACATCCCCGGTTCGCTGCTCAAGATGAACGTGGACAACACCAACCCGGTTGCCTACGGAATGCCGAAGACGGTCGACGTGTTCTTCGACAACAGCCCGGTCTACCAGTTGCAGCCTACGGTGGAAATGCAGAAGACATCACCCGTGGGGTGGTTCTCCGGCAAGACGGTGCTCGACAGCGGCTGGGCCTGGGGCCAGCAGTATCTCGATGGCGGCACCGCCGTCGCCGAGTCCACCGTGGGAGAGGGCAAGGTGGTGCTGCTGGGGCCGGAGGTCAACTTCCGGGATCAGCCGCATGCCACTTACAAGCTGTTGTTCAATAGCCTGTACTATGGTTCCGCATCGAGCGCTCCGCTAAAGTAAAGCACGTCCTTCCGGCCGCGGCTCTCAATCCTGAACCGCGGCCGGAAGGAACTGCGTCACCTGCCGCGAAACTTGTCGATCACCCGCCGGTCCCGTTTGGACGGCTTCCCGTCCTGGTAGCGCTCGAAGGCAGGCATCAGTCTGCGCTCTTCCGCCATTTTTGCCCGCAGCGTTTTGCTCTCTTCGGTTTCGCAATAGAGCGCCTGCGCAACGGCCGCCGGGCCGCGCATTTCGCTCAGTCCCAGAACTTCCACCTTATACTCCCCGCTATCGTTCTTGATCTTCAGTGCGTCCCCGATTTTCACTTCCCGCGCCGGCTTGGCGATTGTTCCGCGCGCCTCGATCCGCCCCAATTCGCAGGCTCGCGTGGCCAACGAGCGCGTCTTGAAGAAGCGTGCCGCCCACAGCCACTTATCGATCCTCATAGATCACCGCGCCGCCGCGAATCGACAGATGCACTTTGGAAAGTGCCGTAATATCTTTGGCGGGGTCGCCATCGAGCACCACCAGATCGGCATCCATGCCAGCGCCCACCATCCCGCTGTGGCCGGAAGCGCGGAAGCGGCGCGCCGGCGCTGTGGTGAGTGAGGCCAGAATCTGCGGAAACGTCAGGCCCGCCTGCGACATCAGCGTGTATTCCATCGCCGTGTCGTAGTGGTCGGTGTAACCCACGTCGGTGCCGAACAGAACCTCGCCGCCGCCCTGTGAAAAGGCGCGCAACTGCCCCTCCATGGCGGCGATCCAACTCAAGCGGGCTTCCGGTTTCATGTCGCCCTTACGAGCTTCGAAATCCCATAGCGTCAAGGTGGGAATGAGCGCCACGTGCGCGTGCACTAAGCTTCGCACGAAGTCAATAGTCCACGCAGGCGACCCCGGTGCAGTGTGGGCCAGGATGTCGACGCCGCCATCCAGTGCGGCTTTCAGTCCCTCGGTGTTCTGCGGATGGGCGAAGACCGGTAGACCATGACGGTGCGCTTCATTGACCGCGGCGCGGACCATATCGACGGGCATATTATCGACATGATCGCCCTGAAGCGATCCCGTAAAGATCTTGATGCCGTCCGCGCCGCGCGCGGCGAGATCGCGCACCTGCGCCGCCGCTTCCGTCGGCGTCTCCACCAGCGGAAATTGCAAATGATTGGCCGCCAGAAAATCGCGGGCGTAGACAGGCACCTCGGTTACCAGCGGTTCCCCAACCGTCTTGATGTGCGGACCGCGCACCTCGCCGCTCTCAATGCGCTTGCGCAGCACCTGCGTGTTCTCGAGGATGGAGGCAATGTCGAACACGGTGGTGAAGCCCCAGCGATTCAACATGCCATCCAGTTCGCCATTGAGCGCCGCCGCCTTGGCTTCGCGCGCGTGCAGCAGTCCGGGAGTAAGGATGTGGACGTGGCTGTTCCAAAAGCCGGCGGTGATGACCTTGCCCGAGCAGTTGATGACCTTGGCTCCGCCGGGGACCTTCACCGAACCCACGGCGCCCACCGCGGCTATCTTTCCCCCGCGGATGAGCACTGTGGCGTTGCGGATGGGGCCGTCCTCGGGCGAAGTGTAAACCGTGGCGCCGGTGAGAACCAGGTCCGCGGCGGGGAGCGACACGGCGCTGAGCAGTAGGAATACGAAAGCTGCGCGCATCACCCTCAGTGTCGCATGCGGTCTAGTGCTCGTCCGCCGAAGGGCCGTACATCCCCGGGATCGCGATGTCGTTCAAGCGCAGATAGACGCCTAACTGCGCGCGATGGTGCACCATGTGATTCAGAAAGCTGCGGACTACATTGGGCCGCGGCTCCGTCATGGAGAAAACGTCGCCGAACTTAAACGTCCATGTCTTCGTCATGTCCTCATCGGTGGCCCCGGCAATGGCGGCGCGACCCTCGGCTGCCGCCTTGTCGAACATGGCGAGCAGTTCCTCCGACGATGCGGCGATCGTCGGCTTGAAATCCATGGGTAATTGCAGAACTTCGCTTTCCAGCGCATATTTGGGCCATCCCGGCAGTTCTGCCACGTGGGTTGCCAGCCGCTCCAGGCTCATGGATTTGGGGTGCGGTTGATAAGCCCTGTGAGCGTCGTCCATGGGGACGCGCTCCAGCAGTTTGCGGGTGTTTTTTACTTCGTCTTCGAAATCGATGGTCAGCGTTTGGCAGAGTGTCATGCCAAGAAGGCTATCAGCCATTGCGGACAACTTCTGTCCTCGACTCATGTCACACTGGTGAACATGCTGGAGACTTCCGCGCGACTGCTGAAGCTGCTCTCGCTTTTTCAGGGCCGCCGCTACTGGTCGGGCGCGGACCTGGCGGAGCGCCTGGAAGTCACCAGCCGCACCCTGCGGCGCGACGTCGATAAGCTGCGCACGCTTGGCTATCCGATTCATTCCACGTCGGGCGCGGAAGGCGGCTATCAACTCGGCGCCGGCACGGAAATGCCGCCGCTGCTGCTGGATGACGAAGAGGCCGTCGCCGTCTCGCTTGGCTTGCGTTACGCCGCCACGGGGGGTATTGCCGGGGTGGAAGAGGCGTCGGTGCGCGCGCTGCTCAAGATCGAGCAGATCCTGCCGCCGCGCCTGGGCCGTCGCGTGGCGGCGCTGCAATCGGTGGTGGTGGCGTCCTCCGGTCCGTCCGCGGCGGTGGATGCGCGCGCTCTCTCCATCATTGCCGGCGCCTGCCGAGAGCACGAAACGCTGCGCTTCCGCTATCGCGACCAGACCGGCGCGGCCACCGCCCGCTCGGTGGAACCGCATCGCCTGGTGAACACGTGGCGCCGCTGGTACCTGGTGGCCTGGGACACCGAACGCCAAGACTGGCGCACCTTCCGCGTGGATCGCATGGAAAGCTGCGCCTCCCATACGGCTCTGCGCTTCGCGCCGCGCACCGCGCCGGCCCGCGACCTGGCGTCGTATGTCACGCGCTCCGGATTGAATGCCCGCTGCCGCGCCAAGGTCAAGCTGTTCGCTCCCGCTGGCACAATTGCCGATCGCATTCCGCCGCACATCGGTCTACTGGAGCCGATCGACGATCGCACCTGCTATTTCGAAGCCGGCGCATCCACTTATGAAGGGCTCGCCATGCAGCTGTCCCTGTTGGGCGCCGATTTCGAAGTCGTCGAACCGGCGGAACTGGTGGCGGAGGTGCGCCGCCTCGCGGACCGCTACCGGCGGGCGGGGGGCTAGATCCATTTGCCGAAGCGCCGAAAAAGCTCATACCGCCGCCAGGGGACGCGATAAACTACAGAAACCATGTCTGTGCTCGACTTCGTAATCGGCCACCCCATCGCGTCTCGGGAAGAGGGCGGCCAACGAATTGCCATCGCTGCGGGAATCGCCATATTCGGGCTCGACGCGCTCAGTTCCGCGGCTTACGGACCGGAAGCCGCACTCACCGTTTTGCGCCCCCTAGGCGCTGTGGGTGTGGGCTACATTGTGCCCCTCAGCCTGGGAATCATCGCCCTACTCACCATCGTATTCTTCTCGTACCGGCAGACGATCGAGGCTTACCCGGCGGGCGGCGGATCGTTCACCGTGGCGCGCGAGAACCTCGGCAACTTTCCAGGATTGCTGGCCGGCGCCGCGTTGATGATCGATTACATTCTCAACGTCGCAGTAGGAATTTCGGCCGGCGTAGGGGCCCTGATTTCCGCGCTGCCGAGACTCCAACCGCACACCCTCGGGCTATGCCTCGCCATCCTCGCCCTCATCACGTTGATCAATCTTCGCGGGCTGCGGGAGGCCGGCCTGATCTTCATGGCTCCAACCTATCTGTTCGTCGGCTCGCTGACGCTCGTGATCGCAATCGGAGTGGTGAAGACGTTGCTGGCGGGCGGCGCGCCGGTTGCCGCCGTGGCGCCTCCCCCCTTCGCTCCGATCACCGAGGCCGTGGGATGGTGGCTGATGCTGAAAGCCTTCTCCAGCGGTTGCGCCGCACTTACCGGCGTGGAGGCTGTCAGCAACGGTGTCCTAACGTTTCGCGAGCCGGCAGTGAAAACTGCGCGCCGCACGCTGGCGGCGATTATCGTGATCCTCGTCACACTGCTGGGTGGAATCGCCTGGCTGGCCAGCGTCTACCACATCGGAGCGACGGATCCCGGCGGCGCCGGTTATCAGAGCACGTTGTCGCTGGTGCTGAGCGCGGTGGTGGGACGCGGACCCTTCTACTATTTCGCCATCGCAACTATCGTGCTTGTGCTGGTGTTCTCCGCCAACACGTCTTTCGCCGGCTTTCCACAGCTCTGCAACATCATCTCGGAGACCGGCTACCTGCCGCACACTTTCGGCACGCGCGGCCGGCGTCTGGTGTTCTCCATCGGGATTGTGGTGCTCGCCGGCATCGCAGGTATCCTGCTCATAGTCTTTGGGGGCGTTACCGATCGCCTGATCCCGTTATTCGCCATCGGCGCCTTCCTGGCATTCACGCTGTCGCAGGCCGGTATGGTGGTCCACTCCAAACGACTCGGCGGACCGCACGCGCGCAACAGCATGATCATTAACGGCATCGGTGCGGCGGCCACGGGCGTGACCCTGGTCGTGATTCTGTGCGCGAAATTCATGGATGGCGCCTGGATCACACTTCTGCTGCTGCCTATCCTGCTGGGGGCCATGCTCGCGGTGCGCCGGCACTACGAACTGGTAACCCGCCAGGTGGAAGTATCGTCGTTCGACTTCGACCCCGGGAAACCGAATCCGCCCATGGTGGTGGTCCCGGTGCAACGCTGGAACAAAATCACCGATAAGGCGCTACGCTTTTCCATGAATCTCTCGGCCGACGTGCGGGCGGTTCACATCGAATGCCCTGAGACGGACTTTTTGGTCAAGCAATGGCAGTCGCAGGTGGCGCGGCCGGCGCGCGAAATGGGTCTGCAGGAGCCGGAACTGGTGGTGCTGGCGTCGCCGTTCCGCTTCGTGGTGGGCAACATCGTGGATTACTCGCTCGAGCTATCGCGCAAGAATCCCGACAATATCGTCGCGGTGGTGATTCCCGAACTGGTGGAGAGCCGCTGGTATCACTACATGCTCCACAATCAACGTGCCAGTTTTCTCAAGGGGCTGCTGTTGGTAAAGGGCAACGAGCGCGTAGTGGTGGTGAACGTGCCCTGGTACATCCATTAGCCGGGCATCCAAAAAGACCGGGCCGTAACGATGGCGCAGCGCGCCACTAATAAAACCAGTCCGCAGTAGCCGAAAAGGTATTAGTATTTGGGGGCGAACCAGCGGCGGCCTTCTGCCAATACCGCCGGCTGCGCACGGTTCACGAGACCCTCCGAGAGCCCATACCGGGGCTATACTGACACAAATGCCCTTCCTCCTGCCGATCCTCCTCTTCGCGGCCGCTGCCAATCCCTACGACGTGGTAGTCCGCAATGGCCGCATCATCGACGGTACCGGCTCGCCATGGTATGCCGGCGATATCGCCATCCGCGCGGGAAAAATCGCCGCCATCGGGCACCTGGAAGACGCCACCGCGAAGCGGACCATCGATGCGCATGGCATGGTGGTGGCGCCCGGATTCATCGACATGCTGGGGCAATCGGAAACCAGCATTCTGGTGAACCCGCATCTGCCTTCGAAGATCTATCAGGGCATCACCACGGAGGTGACCGGCGAAGGCGGATCGATCGCGCCGCTCAATGACGCCATCGTCCAGCTCGACCATGTCGGCTGGGAGCACTACAAGGTAAAGCCCACGTGGCGGACCTTCGCGGAATACTTCGCCGTGCTGCGCAAACAGGGCATAGGCATCAATCTGGCAAGCTACGTGGGCGCCACCCAGGTGCGGCGCCTGGTGATCGGCGAAGATAATCGCGCACCTACACCGGACGAACTGGAGCGTATGAAAGCTCTGGTGCGGCAGGCGATGGAGCAGGGCGCGATAGGGATTTCGACGGCGCTGCAATATGCCCCCGCGCCCTATGCCAAGACGGAGGAACTGATCGCCCTGGCTGCGGAGGCGGCGAAATACGGCGGCACCTACGCCTCGCACATTCGCGACGAAGGCAACGGAATCGACGCGGCGCTCGATGAGGCTTTTCGGATCGGGCGCGAAGCCAAAATTCCGGTGGAGATCTGGCACTTGAAGGCGGCCGGCAAATCGAACTGGGGGCGCATGCCGGAAATCGTGGCGCGCATCGACGCCGCACGCCAGTCGGGCGTGGATGTGGCGGCGGATACCTACGCGTACACCGCGGCTTTCAATTCCTTTTCGGCGATCATTCCGCCATGGGCACATGACGGCGGCGACAAGAAACTGATCGAGCGCCTGAAGGATCCGGCGATGCGCGCGCGCATTCGCAAAGAAATGGAATCGAAGACCGGCGATTGGAACAACGAATGGCAGCAGGTGAACGGCCCCGAGTCTTTCCTGGTAGGCGCGGTACAGAATCCCAAACTGCTGCCGCTGCAAGGCAAGAGTATTGCCGAGATCGCGAAGATCTGGAACAAGGATCCCATCGATACCGTGTTCGATCTGCTCATCCAGGACGAAGCGTTTACACAGGTGGCGATGTTCATTATGTCGGAGCCCGATGTGGTGCTGGCGCTGCAGCAGCCGTGGGTATCGGTCTGCAACGATTCGCAGGGTACTGCGCCCGACGGCCTGCTGGGCACCGAGCATCCGCACCCGCGGGCCTACGGCACGTTCCCGCACATTCTCGCCAAGTATGTGCGCGAGGAAAAGAAGCTCACACTGGAAGACGCCATCCGCAAATTCAGCGGCCTGCCGGCGAGCCGTATGCGGTTCGCCGATCGCGGCGTGCTGAAGCAGGGCATGTGGGCCGACGTGGTGGTGTTCGACCCCGCCATCATCCACGACGTGGCCACCTTCGCCGACCCGAACCAGTTGTCAGTGGGAATGCAGTACGTGCTGGTGAACGGAGTGCCGGTGATCGATGGCGGAAAGATGACCAATGCGCTCCCGGGGCGGGTGGTGACGCACTAACCGCGTGTTTTCCGGAGCGCCCGTTCGAATCCCGGCAGCGATCGCTCTAGTTCCTCTTTCGCGATGGTGAGCGAAAGCCGCATGTACCCGCTGCGTCCGAAACCGATGCCCGGAACCGCCAGGATGCCCTCGGCTTGCAGCAGCCGGATGAACGCAACATCGTCGGCCAGCGGAGTTCGCGGGAAGACATAGAACGACCCTTGCGGGCGTGGCGCGTCATAGCCCATGGCCGCGAGCGCGTCGCACAGCATATCGCGCTTCTCCTGGTACGGCGCGACGTCCACCGTGGCGCCGGGCACGCGCCCCACTACCCGTTGCCAGATCGCCGGTGCGTTGATAAAGCCGAGCACGCGCGAGGCAAATGTGCAGGCGCTGCGCAGCGCCGCCGCTTCCGGTAAACCGGGAGGAATCGCCAGATAGCCGATGCGCTCACCGGGAATCGCCATGGCCTTCGACCAGCTCCACGCCACCACCGCGCGCCGCAGCAAGCCGAAGGTCTCGGGCGGCCGGATGCCATCGAAGGTCAAGGGGCGATACGGTTCGTCGCTCACGATCAACATGGAATCGGGAATCGCACGGTCCAGGCGGCGGAGCACGTCGGCGCTATAGACGGCGCCCGTGGGGTTGTTGGGCGAGTTCAGAATCAGAACTTTGGTGCGCGGCGTGATGGCCGCCTGGATGGCTGGGATATCGGGCTGGAAATCCTCGGCGGTTTCCACCGTCACCATGCGGCCGCCGTGATTCTCGATGTAAAAGCGGTACTCCGGGAAAAAGGGGCTGAGCACCATGACTTCGTCGCCCGGGTCGAGTACGGCTTTGAGCAGGGTGTTGATGGCGCCCGCCGCGCCGTTGGTCATCAGGATATCGTCCGTTCCGAACGGCAGGCCGGTGCGGGCCGCCAGGTGGCATGCGATCGCGTCGCGAACTTCCGGAAATCCGGCATTCGGCATGTAGCCGTGAGCGTGCGGCCGCGACTCCGAGACCACCTGCCGTAGAACTTCCAAGACGGCGGCAGGCGGTTCCACTTCGGGGTTGCCCAACGAGAAATCGAAGACGTTTTCGGGGCCGCGCTCGCGGCGTAGCTGAATGCCGGTTTCGAACATGCGGCGAATCCAGCTCGATCGCTCCATCTGGTCTGCAATCGAGCGGGAAACACTGCCGTTGATGGTTGCCAAATGCAAGCCGCCTCCGAATGCAGATTGTAACGCCAGACAGCACCACGCACAAGTGGGGCCTAGTTCTTCCGGCGAATGGAACTTCCAGAGCGGGCTATAATCAAAGCTCTCATGAGCTCCCTTGTTGAGCGGCCCACCACGTCGTCCTTTCGCTGGGTGATTTGCGGAATGCTTTTCATGGCGACGGTGATCGCCTATGTGGATCGCGGAATTCTCGGCTTCATCGAACGCGACCTGGAACGAGTCATCGGCTTCACCACGGTGCAGTACGGGTACATGACGGGCGCGTTTCAGTTGGCCTATGCGCTGGGCTTCCTGATCGCCGGGAAACTTACCGATCAACTGGGAATTCGCAAGGCCTTCGCCATCGCGATCGTGCTGTGGAGCTTCGCGGCTATGGGACCGGGGCTGGCGACTTCAGTCCCGACGTTCATTCTGGCGATGTTCATCCTCGGACTGGGCGAAGCGGCCAACTTTCCGGCGTGCATCAAAACGGTGGCGGAATGGTTTCCCAAGCGCGAGCGCGCGCTGGCTACCGGGCTATTCAATTCGGGCGCCAATATCGGCAATATGGTGGTGCCCGCCATCGTACCGATCGCCATCGTTTTCTTCACCTGGCGCGGGGCATTTGTAGTGGGTGGATCGCTGGGGCTGGTGTGGCTGGTGTTCTGGCTTTGGCTGTATCGCAAGCCGGAAGAACACCCGTGGGTGTCGCCGCAGGAATTGGGTTTGATTCAGAGCGACCCGCCGGAGCGCGCGGGCGCCATTCCATGGCTAAAGCTGCTCGGCAAGCGTGAGACGTGGGCGTATTCCACCGGCAAGCTGCTCTGCGATCCGGTTTGGTGGTTCTGGACTTTCTGGCTGCCCGGCTATTTCCAGAGGACCTTCCATCTCACCCTGGGAAAATCGAGCGCGCCCATTATGGTGGTCTATGCGGCGTGCAGCGTGGGCAGCATTTACGGTGGCTACATTTCGTCGGCCATGCTGAAGCGCGGCAAGAGCGTGAATGTGGCGCGCAAGACGGCGCTGCTGGTGTGTGCGCTGGCGGTATTGCCGGTGCTCTACGCGCCGTACACCCATAATCTCTGGGTGGTGGTAGCGCTGGTGGGGCTTGCGGGCGCGGCGCACCAGGGATTCTCGGCGAACATTTTCACGCTGACGTCCGATCTGTTTCCCAAGTCGGCGGTGGGTAGCGTCACCGGCATCGGCGCCATGACGGGCGCGGTCACCGGGTTCACGGCGCAGTTGGTCACCGGCCACATCGTCCAGGTCAGCTACCTGCCCTGCTTTATCTATGCCGGCTCGGCGTATCTGGTGGCGCTGTTGATCATTCATCTGCTGTCTCCCAACCTGACGCCGGCCAAGCTGGATTAAACTGCGGTATGACCATCCGGCCGGCCAGCGATCGCTCGCTTCACGTGTCATTCGGCGATCGCATCGACGCCGCCTCGTATGCCGCGGTGGCGCGCCTCACCCACGGGCTCCTGGGCGCGCGCGAGGTATTGAATCTCCATCCGGCTTACGCCTCGGTGCTGATCGATTTCGACCCGCGGCGCTATACCCATGAACGTATCGAGGCGCTGGTGCACGCCTGCCTGGCCGGACCGCCGCCGGCCGGCCAGGAGCCGCGTCACGTGGAGATCGCGGTGAAATTCGGCGGCGAGTCCGGGCCCGACCTGGAAGACGTTGCGCGCCACACCGGACTCTCGCCGGAAGGCGTGATCGAACGATTCACCGCCGCGGTCTACGAAGTGTATTTCGTGGGATTCTCCACCTGCTTTCCGTACCTGGGCGGCCTCCCGGCGGAGCTCGCCACCCCGCGTCTTTCCGCCCCGCGCAAGCATGTACCGGAAGGTAGTGTGGCGATCGGAGGGCCGCAGGCGGGCGTCTATCCACTGGCCTCGCCAGGCGGATGGCGCCTCATCGGGCATACACCGCTGCGGCTCTTCGACCCGCAATCGGTGCCGCCCCCGCTGCTGCGCATGGGCGACCGCGTGCGGTTTGTGGCGGAGGCAAGCCGATGAGCGAGATTCGCGTCCTGTCGCCCGGATTGCAGACCACGGTGCAGGACCTCGGCCGCTTCGGCTGGGCACATTTCGGCATTTCCGCATCGGGCGCCGCTGACGCCTTCGCCCTGCGCGCCGGCAATCTGCTGGTGGGAAACGCGGAGAACGCGGCGGCGGTGGAGATGACGCTCATGGGCGCCGCCTTCGAGTTTGAGGCGAACACCGTGATCGCCCTCACCGGGTCGGATTTCGCCGCCGGCCTGCCGTTGTGGACTCCAGTGGAAATGAAGGCAGGCCAGACGCTCCGCTGCGGGCCGTCGCGATCGGGCGCCCGCTGTTATCTCTGCGTGCGCGGCGGAATCGGGGTGCCCAAATCGATGGGCAGCGCTTCCACGCACGTAATCACGGGCGTGGGCGGACGGCCGTTGCGCGCCGGCGACCTACTGCCCATAGGGACGGACGCCATCCGCCGCCCGCGGCGCGCGCCCCAGGATATCCTACCGGTGGGAGACGGTCCGCTGCGCGTGACCGACGGCCCGCAGGCCGAAAGCTTCACCGGCGAGTTCTACCGCTCGGCATATATCGTCTCGGAGGAGTCGAATCGCATGGGTCTGCGGTTGCGCGGTCCCGCCTTGGCGAGTGCGGCGGGGCATATGCTCACCGAGGGCGCGCCGCTGGGTGCGGTGCAGGTGCCGCCCGACGGCCAGCCCATTATTCTTTTCGTGGAGCACCAGACCACTGGCGGATATCCCAAGCCCGCGAATGTGATCTCCGCCGATTTCCGCCGTCTGGGGCAGCTCCGGCCCCGCGATCCGGTGACCTTTGAGAGAGTTACCATCGAACAAGCGCTGCGCCTGCTGCAGCAGCAGGAACACTGGCTGTACGGATTGTAAACAATGACCACCGACCTTAACTGCGACATGGGCGAACTCGAAGACTCCGCGCACGAAGCGGCCCTTATGGAGCACATCACCTCCGCCAACATCGCCTGCGGCGGACACGCCGGCGATGAGGCAACTATGGAGCGCACGGCGCGCCTCGCACTGGCGCGCGGCGTCCACATCGGTGCCCATCCCGGATACGCCGACCGCGCCAATTTCGGACGCATCGAGATTCCCATGGCGCCTGCTGAAATCGTGCGTATGGTGCGCGAGCAAATCGAACGGCTCGAGGCGGTGGTCCGGCGCCTGGGCGGCGCGATTGTGCATGTCAAGCCGCACGGCGCCCTGTACAACGTCGCCGTGCGCAACACCGCCGTGGCGCGCGCCATCGGGCAGGGTGTGGGGGAGTGGAACGCAGCCGTTCCCATCTTCGGGCTGGCCGGTTCGCCCATGCTCGATGTCTGGAGATCGATGGGGCTCACTGCGATGGGGGAAGGCTTCGCCGACCGGCGCTACGAGCCCGACGGCACGCTGCGCAATCGCAAATTCCCCGACGCGCTGATCACAGATCCGCCGGCTGCCGCAGCGCAGGCGCTACGGCTGGCGCAGAGCGGCGCCGTGCATACCATCTGCGTGCACGGCGACACTCCAGGGTCGGTGGCCATCCTGGAAGCCTGCCGGCAGGCGCTGGCCGGCGTCAGCTAATCAATCGCGCCAACCCGAAAGCTGCAGCCGACGCCAGGCCGCCGATGAGTACAGTCTGGATTCCGCCGCGCAGGGGCGCGATACCGGTGAGCCGGCCCTTTACGTACCCGAATACGAAGAGCGCGGCCAGCGTCACTACCACCGAAAAACGTAGCGCGACTTGCAGATCGTTTACCAGCATATAGGAAGAGAGCGGCACCAGCCCTCCCAGAATGTACGAGAGCGCGATGGTGACCGCGCTGTTGCGTGCGCGTAGCGGGTCGGGTTCTTCGAACCCCAGTTCGAAACGCATCATGAAATCCACCCAGCGTTTCTGGTCGGCGCAGATCGCCTTCACCACCGGCTGCAGATCGGTTTCCGCCATGCCATATCCGCGGAACACGTCGGCAACCTCTTCGATCTCCTTTTCGGGCAGTTCCACCGTCTCGCGGATCTCGCGCTGACGTTCCGATTCGTAGTGGTCGCGATCGGTGCGCGCCGCCAGGTATCCACCCAGACCCATGGCGATAGATCCGGCGGCGATTTCCGCCAGGCCGGCGATCACCACCAGCTTGCTGGTGGCTGAAAGAGTGCCGGTAAGGCCGGCGGCTAAGGCAAACGGGACGGTGAGACCGTCGGACATCCCGATGACCACGTCGCGTACCGTGGCTGACGCTTCGAAATGCTGCTCCGAGTGCAGGATGGTGTGCATGTTCTGTACATCATCGCACGCAGCGTACTATTGCGCGCCGCGGGAGAGCAGCATGGTTTTCACGGTGTGGAAGATGATGTAGGTATCCAGGCTCAGCGACATGTTTTTGATGTAGTACAGGTCATATTCCAGCTTGGTGATGGTGTCTTCCAGGGTTTCGCCGTACTTGAAATTGACCTGCGCCCAACCCGTGATGCCCGGCCGCACGCAGTGGCGCTGGCGGTAATAGGGGATCTTCAGGGACAGCTCGCGCACGAATTCCGGCCGTTCCGGGCGCGGCCCCACAATCGACATATCGCCTTTCAGCGTGTTGTACAACTGCGGGAGTTCGTCGAAACGAATTTTTCGAATGATTCTCCCCACCCTGGTCACACGCGGATCGTCCTTAGAGGCTGTGACGGCGCCGGTGGTTGCTTCGGCATCCACCCGCATGGAGCGGAACTTGTATACCGTGAAGGGAACGTCGTCCATTCCCACGCGCACCTGGCGATACAGAATCGGCCCCGGCGAGGAGAATTTCACGGCCAGCGCAGTGATCGCCATGATGGGGGAGGCGACGACCAGGCCGACGGCCGCAATAATGCGGTTCGACACCGTCTGTACGATCAGGTTCTGCGGACGTGGCCCGAGTTCGCCCGAGTAGATCAATTGCGAAGGCCGCAATTCCTTCAAACAGACTCTTCCGCAAACCCGTTCGAAGGCAGCCGCCGCCTCTTCGATGATGCGGCCGGAAAAACGCAGCTCCAGCAGTTCGGCCACCGGCATACGATTGCGCCGCTCCGACATTCCCACCACAATTCGGCTGGGGTTGGTGGCCTGCACGATCTCCCTGAGTTGCGGCAGCGTGCCCAGAACCTTGGCGCCCCGCAAAGCATCGCCGGGCTGGTGGGCATCGTCCACATAGCCCGCCACTTCCAGCCCCAATTCCGGATGCTCCTGGATGTGGGCTGCAATATCTTCCAGCAAAGGGCTGCCGCCCACCATCAGCAGGCTATTGCGGCCCATCACACTGATGGCGAATGTGCTGAATAGCACTCGCCAAAAGTAAATCACCACCACCGCTAAAGCGCTGCCGACTGCCATCACGTGCGCCGACACACGCAGGTCGGGAACGATATAGCTCAACAGGCCCTGCACCACGAAAGCGCCACCCATCACCAGGCAGAGTTGTTGCAGCAGCACGATCCGGCTCTTCACGTAGAACTGCGAATAGAGATCGTTGAAGTGCATGCCCACCAGGATGGTGATCAGCACCGGAATGAGATGCATCATCCCGCCGTCGTACATCAGGTTCACCCACGGGCTCACGTCGAGCGTCAGGTAGACGGCAACGATAAAAGCCGACGTGATTAGCAGGATCTCCGATATCAGCAGCACAACTGCGGTTGCTGGAACGAAGACACGAAAAATGCGAGTCATGCGGTGGGCCTATGGAGGTACGCCAGTCACACATTATAGCGACCTAACGCCGGAAACGCTCTATTATGCGGTACTTTACCAGTACTGATGACCACCGGCCAGATGGCCCACAAGCCCCCCGCGGAGCCCATAACCAAGCGCAATATTGTGGCAGCCCGCCGTGCGTGCGAAGCTCGAACGTGGATCTTCCCATGGCTCCCCCGCGGCCGGCCACCGGCAGACTCCTGCCAACATCGGATGTCCAGTTCCTGCTCGTGGTGGCCGCTTTGGGTTTGGGGCTCTACGACTTCCTCGGTATCGGCGGCTTCGGTTTCGGACACGGCTTTGAAATGGCCGCTGTTGCACAAAGCCTGGCGAAGTACGGAACGTATGCCAATCCCTTTCAGCCGGCAATAACAGGCCCGACCGCGCTGGTTCCCCCGCTGTTTCCTTTTCTGTTCGCGGCCCTCATCCGGATTCTGCGGCAACCGTCACTGGTAGTGATCGCCGCGGTCTGCTTGAACATTGCAGTGGACGCTTTCATCGCATGGCTGCTGCCGCGGTTGTCGGTAGTTTTTTACGGAACACACAAGCCCGGCACTGTCTCGGCCATTCTTTGGCTCTTGAGCATGAGGCTGATGCCGCAGTGGGACCTGAGCCTCACGATCGCCGGATTGATCTCATTTTGCCTGCTCTCCCGCATCGCCATTAGGAAGCGAGGAATTGCCTTGACACTCGCCGCGGGGTTGGTAGGCGGATTGATTCTGCTGGCGAACCCGGCGATCGCTTCGGTAATCGCGCTCTGGATGGCGTTTCTTTTCGTTTCCTATCGTACCGGCTGGCGGCAGATGCTGAGTCAGGGCGCGGCCATGTCGCTGGTGGCGATTTTGTGCCTCACTCCCTGGCTGGTGCGCAACTACCGGACGTGGCATGCCCTCATTCTGAGAACCAGCTTCGGCATTACGCTCTATAGCTCGAACAACAATTGCGCGTCGTCCAGTATGGTCAAAGAGCGTCAGTCCGGATGTTTCCAGGTCACTCATCCGGTGGACAGCGTGCAGGAAGCGCAGACCATGCGCCAAATGGGAGAGGTTGCGTACGATCGTCTCAAGAAAGACGAGGCCGTCGCGTGGATTCGCTCCCATCCCGCGCGATTTGCGCAGCTCACCGCGGCGCGATTCGTCGAGTTCTGGTTCCCGGCCCCCAACGCATACTGGTTCCGGTGCTACGCCATTTGGGCGATTACGCTCCTGTCACTTCCCGGAATCGTTCTGATGCTGCGGCATCGGCAGCAGATCAGCCTCTTCATTCTGGGTGTCTGGCTGGTGTATCCGCCGGTCTACTATGTGATGGTGTCGGCCGACCGGTATCGTTATCCGATTCTGTGGACATCGCTGCTACCGGCGGGATATTTTCTGGTCTGGCTGGCCGAGAGGAGTCGCGCCCAAGCTTCGGCCTCTTCCGCACCGGAACAGGATCGTGCGGTTACGGTTTTGACGCCACTTAGTTAATCGCGGTACACAGATAGCCAGTATCCATTTGCGGCTTGCCGGCTGCCTACCGATCGCGAAATCATGAAACCATGCCCCTGCCGACTCCAGCGCTGGACGACCCGCTAACGGCTTCCGGCTGCGCCCGGGAGCGTATGCCGGCCATGTCACTGCTGAAATCCCGGGCCCATCTGTTATCTTTGGCTGTCCCGCTAGCGCTATTTGGCTTGATGATCCTGCTGGTTCGCCCCTGGGGAAATTATCCGCTCAATGACGATTGGATTTACGCGCGCATCCTTCAGCGGTTCGTGAAAACGGGAAAGTTCGTGTTCGACCACGATACCGGAGCGGCATTCATCGGGCAAGGCCTGATCGCCAGCCCGATCGTTCACCTGTTCGGCTTCTCCCACACCAACCTTCGTTTATTGACGATGGCGTTCAGCGGACTGTTGCTCTTCCTGGTTTGGTGGCTGCTGAGCTATGCCGGCGTACGGCCCCGCATCAAAGCCATCGCCCTCTGCCTTCTGATCGCCAACCCGATCTTTGGGTACGTCTCCATGACGTTCATGACCGATATTTACGGCTACACAGTGGCGCTGCTGGGAGCAGTCTGGTGGTTCGCGGGCCGCCGGACGGCGGACTGCCGGAAGATCGCTCCGCTCGTCTCCTGGGGCGCCGCAGTGGGAAGCGGGTTGGCGATCGGCGCCAGTTTCTGGATCCGCCAATACTGCGTGATGGTATACCCGGCGTTGCTCGGCGCCGCCATCTTAAACGTCTGGAGTAGCGGCGACTGGCGGCGTCTGCGATCCTCGATTCCGCGGCTTGCCGGGAGTGCCTCCGTGTTTGCCGTAGTCATCCGCGCGTACTTCATTTTCGCCCGGCAAGGGGCCACCGTTCCCATGGCGGATTATTCCAGCCGGCTGGAGCGCATGCGAACCTTCACGCCTGTAGCGTCCGCCATCGCCGCCGGAATCTTTATCACGTACATGACGCTGTTCTTTTTCCCCCTCCTGGCCGGTTTCCGGATGCGAACCGTGGGCCGGAAACTCCTGACAGCAGGCGGTGTGCTGGCGGCCGCAGGAGTGCTATCGGCATTGGCGATGATTGGAATTCCGTCGCACGCGGTGGACCTCCATCCCCGGTTCCCGTTTCTGAGCAACATCGTCAACAATGGCGGCATAGGGCCGATTCTTCTGCCCGATGTCCAGTTTCCGCACCTGGCGCCAGTCCCTCACTGGCCGGCGGCGGTATGGATCGTCATCGAGTGCCTGCTGCTGGCCGGAAATGCCTTCTGGGTGCTGGCGATTCTCCCCTCCTGGCGGCTGCTGCGGGAAGCAAAACATAGGTACGCCGGCGAATTGCTGTGGTTCGGATACCTGTTCGCGTTGGCCTCTCTGACGGTGACCATCCAGGTCGACAAGCTGGCTATCTTCGATCGCTACTACCTGCCGGAATTCCTCGGGCTATTATTGGCGCTCAGTGTTTCCCTCGACAAGCCCGCGACGGAGCGAGAGCGGCACGGTCCCTCCTGGCGACTTGCGGCCGCAGTATTGCCCCTGGCGTTGTTCACCACCGCCGGCCTGCATGACTATTTCCGGTGGAACGACATCCGCTGGGCGTTCTTTGAGGACGCCATGCGCCAAGGCGTGTCGCCCCTGAATCTACAGGCAGGGTACGAGCCGAACGGCTGGGCCGGCTACAGCCCGTACATTGAAAACACCCCGCCTCCCGCCTGTATCGGGCCGTGCCAATGCGACCAGGGCTGGTTCTGCCGCGACGACAGTTACCGCGTCGGCATGAGCGTATATGGAACCTATGAAGTAATCGCCTCCCGCCGTCCCGATTATTGGCTGGCCGAGGGTCCGACCATCTATCTATCGCGCCGCAAGCTTCCCAGACCCTGATATCCAACGATATACTCCCTTCGGCAATCGAGCCGCACCCGATCGAATAGCGGTCCGCTCCCATAACTTTGGTTGCCAATGGTTCCATAGCCAAAAAGAGGCTAGAACCATACCCTGGACCGGCCAAATAATGGCCTTGATCTAGGAGGCCGATTCTCGTGAAAGTGGTGATTCTGTGCGGCGGGTTGGGCACTCGTCTCCGCGAGGAGACGGAGTTCCGGCCAAAGCCGATGGTAGAGGTGGGCGGCCGTCCCATCCTCTGGCACATCATGAAAATGTACGCGCACCACGGATTCCGCGAATTCGTGCTGTGCCTGGGTTACCGCGGCAGCACCATCAAGGACTACTTCCTCAACTACGAGGCCATGAACAACGACTTCACTGTGCGCCTCGGCGAGAAGTCGCACCTCAAGACCCACGGCCATCACAGCGAAGAAGGGTTCACGGTCACGATGGCCGACACCGGGCTCGACTGCATGACCGGCGGCCGCCTGCGGAAAATCCAGAAATACATCGATGGCGACACGTTCCTGCTGACTTATGGCGATGGCGTGAGCGACGTCAACATCCGGCGCGTACTGGATTACCACAAGAGCCACGGCAAGATCGCCACGGTCACCACGGTGGCGCCCATCTGGCGCTTCGGAATGCTGGAGGTGGCCGGCGAAGGCAGCGTTACCAACTTCACCGAAAAGCCCAAAGGCGAGGGTTCCATCAGCGCCGGCTTCTTCGTATGCCAACGCGAGATTTTCGATTATCTCGGGGGCGACGAATGCATCCTGGAGCACGAACCGCTGGAGCGTCTGGCCAAGGAAGGGCAACTGATGGCGTACCGCCACGAGGGCTTCTTCTACGCGATGGACACCTATCGCGAGTATCAGCACCTGAACGATCTGTGGAATCGGCAAGCGGCGCCGTGGAAGCTGTGGGACGACGTTCCCGCGATTCCGCGCCTGGTCAGCAATCAATGAGCGACTTGGGAGACAGTATGGAATCTAACAGCAAAGTAATCGACGCAGTGCGCATCGGCAGCAGGTGGGTAGGCGAAGGGTATCCCTGCTACATCATCGCCGAGATAGGCATCAATCATAATGGCGACATCGATCTGGCAAGGCGGCTCATCAGCGTCGCAGTCGCGGCTGGATGCGACGCCGTCAAATTCCAGAAGCGGACCGTGGACGTGGTCTACACGCCGGAAGAACTCGCCAAACCGCGCGAGAATCCTTTTGGACCCACGAACGGCGACCTCAAGCGCGGTCTGGAATTCAGTTACGACGACTACCGCCTCATCGCACGCTATTGCCGCGAAGTAAAGATGCCCTGGTTCGCCTCCTGTTGGGACGAAGCGTCGGTGGATTTGATCGATCAATTCGATCCCCCGTGCTTCAAAATTGCATCCGCCTCGCTGACCGATGACGCGCTGCTGCGGCATACGCGTTCGAAGGGCAAGCCGATCATCCTTTCCACCGGCATGAGCACCATTGAGGAGATCGATCATGCGGTCCAGGTGCTGGGGCGTGAAGATCTCATCCTGCTGCACGCCTGCAGCGCTTATCCCGCACATTATCCCGAGCTGAATCTGCGCGCGATTCCGACGCTGCGGAACCGCTACCAGGTGCCGGTGGGATATTCGGGCCACGAGACCGGTTTGCCCGCGACCGTGGCGTCGGTCGCGCTCGGCGCCAGTTGCATTGAACGGCACATCACGCTCGACCGCGCCATGTGGGGCTCCGACCAGGCCGCCTCGCTCGAACCCAACGGCATCGGCAAGATTGTAAGCTACGTCCGCATCGTCGAGAATTCGTTGGGCGATGGCGTCAAACGCGTGCTGGAGCGCGAGCGGGAAGTCATCAAGAAGCTGCGCCGCGTGCGTGCAGCCGCCTGACATGCCGCCCATCAAAGCCATCGCGCTAGACTTCGACGGTGTCCTCACGGACGGCAGTTTTTGGTGGGGAGCCGACGGCGCCGAGTGGAAGCGCCTCTCTTTCAGCGATGTGATGGGCGTCTCGCTCGCGCGCAAAGCAGGGCTGCTGGTGACCATTATTTCCGGCGAGGACAGCCCGCTGGTAGACCGGTTCGCCGCCAAAATGAATCTGCCCGATATCACCAAAGGTTGCAAGGATAAAGCAGGCGCTCTGGCCGCATTTGCCCGCCGCCAGAATCTGACGCCGACGGAAATCTGCTTCATGGGCGACGATGTCAACGATCTCGCTGCTATGGAACTGGCCGGCCTTGCCGTTGCGCCAGCCGATGCTCATCCCGCCGCCCTGCGGAAGGCCGGTCTGGTTACCGCTGCTCGCGGCGGCAATGGCGCTGTGCGCGAACTGGTGGATTTGATTCTCGCCGGGGAAATTCCGCTGCGGTGTCAGAAAAGGGCATAGAGACTTCATGAAACTTTCCGATTACGTGATGCGCTTCATTGCCGCCGAAGGAGTCCGGCATGTGTTCCTGGTGACGGGTGGCGGAGCCATGCACCTGAATGCTTCGCTCGCGCAGTGCCGGGACCTGGAAGCAGTGTGCAACTCGCATGAGCAAGCGAGCGCGATGGCGGCGGAGAACTACGCCAAAGCGACGAATAATCTGGGCGTGGCGTTGGTTACCACCGGCCCCGGCGGCACAAATGCGATCACGGGAGTGGCCGGCGCGTGGCTCGATTCCACTCCGGTACTGGTGATTTCCGGCCAGGTGAAGCGTCCCGACCGGATGTTCTCTCCGGATGGGACGCCTCTTGGAATGCGGCAACTGGGGGTTCAGGAAGTCGACATCGTCTCGATCGCCAAACCGATTACCAAGTATGCCGTGACGGTGCTCGATCCCTCCAGTATTCGCTACCACCTCGAAAAGGCCGTATGGTTGGCGCGCAACGGCCGCCCAGGTCCGGTATGGATCGATATCCCACTCGACGTGCAGGCCAGTCCGATCGACGAGAGCGACCTGCGCCCTTTCGATCCGGTGGAAATCGAGACGGCCCCGGGATGCGACCTCCCGGCCAAGGTTCGAGAGACCATCGACGCTTTGAACCATGCGCAGCGGCCGCTGATTTTCGTAGGCAACGGCGTGCGTCTCGCCCATGCCGAAGAGGATTTTCGCCGCTTATTCGGGCACCTCGGGGTTCCCGTGGAAGCGACATGGTGCGCGGCGGATATCATCTCCTCGGAGGATCCGCTGTTTGTCGGACGGCCCGGTTCTCTTGCCTCGCGCGGCGCCAACTTCGCGCTCCAGAATTGCGATTTCCTGCTGATTCTGGGCGCGCGCATGGATTTCGCGATCACGGGTTACGCACCGGAACGGCTGGCGCGGGCCGCCCATAAGACCATGGTCGACATCGATCCCGCGGAAATTCGCAAGCTCGCGCCCTACATTCAAACTGAAGTTCCCGCGGACGCCGGCGACTTTTTGCGGGAAATGCTCCTCCAGATTTCGGCAGTACGTCCGAAGGACCGCACATGCTGGAATAAACGCTGCGCCGAGTGGAAGACTCGGTATCCAGTCGTACTGCCCGAGCATCGGCAATCGCGCGAACGCGTCAGCATTTTCCATCTCGCCGAAGTCATCGGCCAGGAGACGAGTCCCGAAGATCTCATGGTGTCGGGCAACGCCGGAAGCGGAATTGAGATTTTCCTGTTCGCCTGCCCGACCCGCGTGAGCCAGCGAATTTATCACATGGCTGGATTGGGCGCGATGGGCTGCGGGCTGCCGATGAGCATCGGCGTGTGCCTGGCAGGTGGCCGAAAGCGTACCGTGTGCGTGGATGGCGATGGTGGGTTCCAGTTCAACATTCAGGAACTGGCCACGGTGCGTCAACTCGATCTACCGATCAAGTTTTTCATTCTCAACAACGACGGCTACGCCTCCATTCGTGCTTCACAGAAGGCTTTCTTCGGTTCGCCTCAGGTGGGTTGCGACGAAAGCACGGGCCTGTACATACCGCCGCTAGCCAAAGTCGCTGACGCCTACCGCATTCCGTTCGTCCGCATCTCCACTCAGGAGCGGCTCCGTGAAGAGGTGCGGAGAGTCCTTGAGATGCCCGGCCCGGTTTTGTGTGACGTGGAAGTGATCCCCGATGAAGCGCGCGTCCCCCGGCTGTCGTCCATGCAGCGGCCGGACGGATCGCTGGTATCGAAGCCCCTGGAAGATCTGTATCCCTTTCTCGATCGCGACGAATTCTACAGCAACATGATCGTTGCGCCTTTGCCCGAATAGTCATGATCTCCGTACACCATCTCGCCATCATGCAAGGACGACTCCTCCCGCCGGTGGAGGGAAAGATCCAGGCGTTTCCGCGCGAGCGCTGGGAACAGGAGTTTCCTTACGCCGTTGAGGCCGGCCTCAACGCCATTGAGTGGATCTATGACACCTATGGATTGGGCGCGAATGCGCTCGAGACCACGGAAGGCGTCACTGGTTTGGCGGCGCTTTCCCGGAAACATCGGATAGCAATCCGCTCGGTCTGCGCGGACTATTTCATGGATTTCGCCTTTGTTCGCGCCACCGATCGGGAGCGGGCGGAAAGGCTGCAGCACCTAGAGTGGCTGCTGAACCAAGCCGGCATCGTGGGTATCACGCGCGTGGTGCTTCCATTTGTCGACCAATCCGCCATTCTCGACGAATCCGATTTCGAATCGTCCGTCGACACGCTGCGGCGCGCGCTGCCGGCCGCCGAACGGGCCGGCATCGAACTACACATCGAGTCGTCTTTACCGCCGGGAGAGTTCGCTCGCCTCTTAGCCGAATTGCCGCACCCGCTGGTGAAGGTCAATTACGACTCCGGCAACAGTTCGTCGCTAGGATACAAGCCCAGCGAGGAATTCGCGGCGTATGGCAGCCGTATTGGGAGCGTCCACATCAAAGATCGCGTGTTGCACGGGGGAACGGTGCCCTTGGGTCAGGGAGACGCCGACCTTCCGGGCGTCCTCGACTGCCTGGCGCGCGTTCATTATGCCGGCGATATCGTCCTCCAAGTGGCTCGCGGAAACGACGGCGATGAAGTCAAATGGGCGCAATACAACCGCGCTTTCGTCGAAAGGTATCTGCACTAATGGACCTTGGGCTGGCAGGGAAGGTGGTCTTCGTGGCAGGCTCCTCCAGGGGAGTAGGCTTGGGAATCGCGCACGCATTCCTGGAGGAGGGCGCGAGAGTGGTTCTGACCGGACGCACCGCCACCGACCTGCAGGCAGCCTGCACCTCTCTGAGCCCTGGCCGGGAAGAGCGAGTGGCGGCGTTCGCAGGTGACCTGTCTTCCGCCGAAGTAATTCGAAATGCCTGCTGCTACGTGACCGGCCTCTGGGGCGCAGTTGACGTTTTGGTCTGCAACGTGGGGAGCGGCACCGGGCGCACCGGATTTCAACTCGGGGCCGGCGATTGGTCTTCGGTATTCGACGTGAATCTCTGGACCAGCATCCGGCTGGTCGAGGCCTTTCTACCGTCGATGGTGGAAGCGAAACACGGAGCCATTCTCTTCATCAGTTCCATCGCGGGTCTGGAGAGCCTGGGTGCTCCGCTCCCTTACGGCGCGGCCAAAGCAGCGCTCGAAAAATACAGCAAGGATCTATCGCGGCAAGTGGGTGGGCATGGCGTCCGGGTGAACACCATCGCTCCCGGAAATATTCTTTTCGACGGCGGCACCTGGCAGCGCAAGCTCACAGCCGACGCAGCTAGCGTGAATTCCATGATTTCGCGCGAAGTGCCGCTTGCGCGCTTCGGCGAGCCCGCGGAAATCGGTGCGGCGGCGGCGTTTCTGGCCTCGGATCGCGCGCGATTTATTACCGGCGCGCGTCTGGTGGCCGACGGAGGTCAGACCCGGGCATGAACGAGCTCTTCAACCTGGCCGGCCGCGTGGCCGTAATTACAGGGGGTGCGGGACTACTGGGGTTGAAGCACGCCGAGATCATCGCCGCTCATGGCGGCAGCCCCGTGCTGGTGGATATCGCGGACGCTCGCTCGCGCGCGCATGACATTGAAGATCGCTTTGGAGTTCCCGCACTGGCCTCACAAACCGACATCACCAACCAATCCGCCGTTCGGCGGCTGTTGGAGGAAGTGCTGTCCCGGTTTCAGCGGGTAGACATCCTGGTCAACAACGCGGCCAATAACCCCCAGGTAGGACAGAGCGGCAATGTGAATTTCTCGCGACTGGAGAACTTTCCCTTCGAGCAATGGTGCTCGGATCTCGCGGTCGGATTAACCGGCGCATATCTGTGCAGTCAGGTCTTCGGATCTCATATGGCGGAAGCGTTTCGTGACCATGGCCGGCGCGGAGTGATTCTGAATATCGCGTCCGATCTGGCCGTGATTGCGCCCGATCAACGAATCTATCGTCAGCCCGGTTTGCCTGAGCATCTGCAACCCGCCAAGCCGGTGACCTACTCGGTGGTAAAAACCGGGCTGGTTGGCCTGACCCGGTATCTTGCAACTTACTGGGCCGAATCCGGCGTACGCGCCAACGCGATTTCGCCGGGAGGAGTTTATACCGGACAGCCAGAGGCTTTTGTACAGAAGCTTGCCTCGCTGATACCCTTGGGCCGCATGGCCCACGCCGATGAATACCAGGGAGCCGTGTTGTTCCTGGTATCCGATGCGTCGTCTTACATGACTGGGCAAAACCTGGTCTGCGACGGAGGGCGCACGGCATGGTAGACCTGACCGCCGAGAGTCTTTTTTCGCTCGCCGGGAAGACAGCGCTGCTTACGGGCGCCACTGGTTTTCTGGGGCGCACGATAGCGCGCGCCCTCCTCTCCAACGGCGCGACCCTTCTCACCCTGGCAAGTTCGGATCGCGTGAATGTGCAAGCCGAAACGCTTCGCGCGCAGTGGGGACAGGATCGCATCTATCCGTACCGCGCCGATCTTTACGACATTCCGGCCGTGGAAGCTGTTCTCGCGCGGATCAACAGCGACCACCCCGCAATCGACGTCATCGTCAATAACGCCCACGAACTGGGTCCCCGCACCGGGTTCAATGTGCCCGAAGGTCATTTGGAAGACGCCACGTTCGATGGGTGGATGCGCAATCTCACCGGTGGGGTGTACTGGGCTGCCCTGACTACGCAGCGGATCGGAGTGGGGATGAAGGCGCGCAATCGCGGCAGCATCGTCAACGTCTCGACGATGTACGCTACCGTGGCGCCCAGCCCGCAACTCTACGCTGGTACGGACTTCATCAATCCACCCGGGTATTCGGCCTCTAAGGCCGCCCTGCTCGCCTTCACTCGTTACACGGCGTCCTTCTGGGGTCCATATGGAGTTCGCGCCAACGCAATTCTGCCCGGCCCCATCTCTAATACGGAAGAAAGTACGGGCAACAGCGTTGTGGACGGCGATCCGTTTCTCGACCGCTTGAAGGGCCGCACCGTTCTGGGCCGGCTTGGCAAACCCGGCGATCTGGCCGGTGCGGTTCTTTTCCTGGCTTCCGATGCCTCCAGCTTCGTCACCGGCCAGGCTCTGGCGGTGGATGGAGGGTGGACGATCACATGAGAGTTCTCGTCACCGGAGCCAGCGGCTTTATCGGCCGCAACCTACTTTCGAGCTTGCGGCGGCACCACCAGGTATTCGCGCCTATGCGTGCGGAGCTCGACCTTCTGGACGACGGTGCCGTCCGCCAGTATCTGCGGATGCATCATTTTGACGTGGTGGTACATGCCGCCACCGTCCGCGCCAACCGCAGAATCGGCGCGCCGCCTGATCTGATGCAGCAGAACTGCCGGACGTTCTTCAATCTGGCCCGCAATCCCGATGCGTTCGGCAAGCTGCTGTTCCTGAATTCAGGTGCGGTTTACGATCGCCGCTCGCCGCTAGTCCGCGTGCATGAAAGCTGCTTCGACCGCAGCGTTCCGTCCGATCCGTACGGCTTCTCCAAATACATTTGCTCGCAATACATCGGCGGCTCGTCGAACCTTTTCGATTTGCGCTTATTCGGTGTCTTCGGTCCCTATGAGGATTGGGAGACCCGTTTTCTTTCGAACGCCTGCTGCCGGGCGGTGTGGGACCTTCCCGTTACGCTCAACCAGAACGTGCGGTTCGACTATCTGGATGTCGCCGATCTCGCTGAACTGCTCCTCTGGTTCATCGCAAACCAGCCGCGCCACCGCGCTTACAATTTATGCACCGGCCGGGCGATCGACCTCATCGCATATGCGCGCAAGATCGTCTCCGCCTCCGGCAAGAATCTCCCTGTCGTCGTCCGCGAGCAAGGCCTTGGCGATGAGTACAGCGGCGATAACCGCCGCCTTTTGGAAGAAGTTCCCGGCTTTCCGTTTCGGAGTCCGGACGATTCCATCCACTCTCTTTACAGTTGGTATGCCGGGCGAAAGGCTGAGATCGATCCCGCTTGTCTGCACTTCGATTCCGGCCCCATCGCACCGCCGGCAATTCCGGCGCAGGAGTTCTCCGCATGCCTGTAACCATGGCCGATATTACCGTCCCGCCCGAAGTGGTGGAGATGGCCGCGCAGTCGATCGGCAGATTTTTCGAGCCTATCTGCAAGGTCGATCCGCGAAGCAACGCCGTCGATTTTCTGGAGCTTTCGAAGTCGTTCAAGCGGGCTGCTCTGCTGGAAAGATATGAGTCCCTGGCAGGGAAGAAAGTCCTGGAAGTAGGTTCCGGGTTCGGCACAAATCTGGCAGTTTGGATTCGTCATTTCGAAGCGGACGCTTATGGAGTAGAACCCGGCGGCGTGGGATTCAACCAGGGATACATCGCTTCACGCAGACTGCTGGCAAGTAATGGCATCGAGCCGGACCGCGTCATCGACTCTGCGGGGGAGTCATTACCGTTCCCCGACGAGAGTTTTGACATCGTATATTCGGCTAACGTGCTCGAGCACACCGAGAATCCCGGGCGCGTGTTGATGGAAGCGTTGCGCGTCTTGCGGCCGGGCGGTCTGCTCCACATGGAGATGCCCAATTTCCTTTCCTATTTTGAAGGCCACTACATGGTGGTGATGCCTCCCATCGTGTGGAAGCCGATTCTGGGCTGGTGGATGAAGTTGGTGTTCCGGCGCGACCCGGCATTTGCCCGCACCTTGCGGACGGAGATTAATCCGTTCTGGTGCCGGCGGCAGATGAAGAGAGCGGCACAGATTTATCCGTTGAAAACGATCTCCCTGGGCGAAGACGTGTTTCTGGAACGTCTGACGAACAGCTTTCGATTTGAAACCCAGGCCGTCGCAAACTCCGCTGGCGGCCTCATCGCAGCGCTGCAACGCATCAATCGGCGCAATTGGATCGGCCGGCTGATAGTGGCATTGCAAGGGCACTATCCGATTTACTTAAGCGCGCGGAAGGGGAATAGATGATTACGGCGGACACAGAACTCGGCCATTTATTGGACGAACTGCTTTCAGAGTCCCCTCACCGCACCATCGAACGCGCCCGCACGGCGTACGATCAATTCGCCGGCGGCCTCCCCACCGAAGTAGTGATCGCGGGGGCCGGACAATTAGGCCGCTTCGTCTTTCCTGGCGTGCGTGCCGCAGGTTTGAACCCCCTCGCTTACTGCGACAACAATTCCAGCCTTTGGGGAACGCAGATCGAAGGTGTACCGGTGATGTCGCCGGCGGCTGCGGTGGAGCGCTACGGAGATCGAGCCTGTTTTCTGACCGCGATCTACAATCCCAGCGCCATAACGCGGCAACTTCGCGAATTGGGCTGCACCCGCATTGTCCCGTACCCAGCGTTTTTCTGGAAATTCAGCGCCGTATTGAGTGACGAGCGCCTCGATCTGCCAAACCGCATCCTCCAACAGATCGATGGAATGCGGCCGGCTTACGACCTTCTCGCCGACGACACTTCGCGCCGCGAGTTTTGCGCTCAACTTCGCTGGCGATGCTTCCTGGACTACGATTGCTTGCCCAGGCCGGAGCCTTCAAAAGAGATGTACTTCCCGCGGGAGCTCTTCCGCCTCTCCCCGGATGAGGTCTTGGTCGATTGTGGCGCGTTCGATGGAGACAGTCTCGGCGCTTTTGTCGAAAAGGTCGATGGCCGCTTTCAGCATATTTATGCTGTCGAGCCGGACCCTGGTAATATTCGCGCCCTCCGTACGTACTTGGACACGCTCCCGGAAGACGTTGCTGCCAGAATCACCATCCTGCAATACGCACTCGGGCGGGGCGGCGGTACCGTCCGGTTTGAGGCCGCTGGTTCGGTGGGGTCGAAGATTGTAGAAAGTGGCGGGACGGTCGAAGTCCAGTGCCAGAGCCTGGATGGCGGATTGGGAGCGAATGTGCGTCCGACCTTGATCAAGATGGACATCGAAGGGGCTGAGCTTGATGCCATCGCCGGCGCGGCGCAGACGATCGCGGACTGTCGCCCGATCATGGCGGTCTGCGCCTATCATCACTGTAGCGACCTCTGGATCTTGCCCGGACTCCTCAAAGCAGCCTACCCCGAATACCAGATCTTCCTGCGCAGGTACGCGGAAGAGTGTTGGGAGACCGTATATTACGCCGTTCCCCCAGATCGGCTGGAGCGATCGTAGCATGACCTCTCGCGGCGATTTGACCGAAAACACGGGCGCCCTGAATGTTCCCATGGAGGTGCACCGCGGCGGTGCGTAATCAGCATGGCTCTCAAGACGATCAGTATCATCACACCCTGCTATAACGAAGAAGCTAACGTCGAGGAGGTCTACCGCCGGACGCGTGCCGTGATGGCTGGGCTCGGGCGATACCGCTACGAACACATCTTCATCGATAACAATTCCCGCGACCGCACCGTGGCGATTTTGCGAACTATCGCCAGCCACGATCGGAACGTCAAGGTGATCGTCAACGCCCGCAACTTCGGCCACATTCGCTCGCCCATGCATGCCGTCAACCAGGCTTGCGGAGATGCCGTCATCGGAATCGTGGCCGACCTACAGGACCCGCCGGAGATGATCGCCGACCTGGTGCGCGAGTGGGAGAGCGGCTACTCCATGGTTCTCGGCATCAAGCGCTCCAGTGAGGAAAACGGGCTCATGTTCTGGGCCCGGAAACGCTACTATCGCCTGATCAGCCGGCTTTCCTCGGTGGAAACGTTCGAGAATTTCACCGGGTTCGGTCTGTATGACCGGCGCGTCATCGACATTGTCAAAGCCTGCGACGATCCGTATCCCTATTTCCGCGGCATGATCGCCGAGATCGGCCTGCCGCACAAGTGCCTCTATTACGACCAGCCCGTGCGCCGTCGCGGTATCACCAAGAACAATTTCTATACCCTCTACGACCTTGGCATGCTGGGAATCGTCAACCACTCGAAGGTGCCGCTGCGCCTGATGGTGTTCGCCGGATTCGCCGGTGCATTGGCATCGTTCCTCCTGGGCTTCGGATATTTCGTCTACAAGCTGCTGTTTTGGAGCCGCTTCTCGGTTGGTGTCGCACCCCTGGTAATGGGCATGTGTTTCCTGGGCTCCATCCAACTGGTCTTCATGGGCATTTTGGGCGAGTATGTGGGCGCCATCCTTACCCAGGTTCAGCGGCATCCGCCGGTTACCGAGTTGGAACGAATCAATTTCGCGTATGGGCCCGGCGAAGCGGTAGGGAACGAATCGGCGAAAGAAATAGTCCAAGTTGTGGCTCCCTGAGGGCGGGGGGGAAGCGCCGTACCGTTGTCGGAACCGATTTCGGTTTCGCCCGGCATATCCGTCACAGCCATGGTTCCTGTCCAGCAGCGCTGAACTGCATAGTGTGGGCGACAAATGGATCGTGGAGGTGTGCTTCCTCTCTGGCCGACAGCTCCCCGGGCCGTTCAAATGAACATCGTCGTTATACGTGCCCCAGCTCGGCCCGACCGCGTATCGGCGTAACAGAGTAAGAATCACCGCCCGTCATTTCCATACCCTTCCCCACTCCCCCATTTGTACTTTCCCGTATGCTGGACCGCGGCGTGCCTCCCTCATTGCATGGATACCGAGACGGGAAAGAGCGCCGTAATCGACCTTGAGAAAATCGAGACACCGGCGCCGCCTCAACCCAAGCGCCGCTGGACGCTCCCGCCGATTCCAAAGCAGTGGCGCATCCCGATCTATATCGTGCTCGGACTGTGGAGCGCTGCCCTCATATTAATCAGCATCGAGTATTTTCGTCTTGCGCACATGGCCGATCGCCGCCTCGCCGAGGGGCCATTTGCGACATCCACCGAGATTCTGGCGGCGCCCGAACTCATCGCCACCGGCGAGACGCTCACGGCCAACGATCTGGTTACGAGATTGCAACACAGCGGGTACACCGCCTCGCCCGACAATGCCAACGGTTCCTTCGCGGTGCAGCGCAGTTCGGTGCTGATTTCGCCCGGACCGGCGTCGGCCGCCGGGCAGCGTGTGGAAGTGCAGTTTGCGCAAGGGAAAATCTCGGCCATCGTTTCGCTCGCGAACCGCACGCCGCTGCAACAATACCAGCTCGATCCGCAATTGCTCACCGACCTTTCGCAGAACCGCGAAAAGCGCCGCCTGGTCACCTACTCGGAAATTCCTACCTCATTAGTGCACGCCTTGTGTTCGGTGGAAGACAAGCGTTTCTTCCAGCATGGCGGGTTCGATTACCGGCGCGCCGTGAAGGCCGCGCTCGTGGATCTGCGCGATGGCCGCAAACAGCAGGGCGCGTCCACCCTCACCATGCAATTGGCGCGCGCTCTCTGGCTGCATCCGCGCAAGAGCTGGCGGCGCAAGGTCGAGGAAACACTCATTACCCTGCACATCGAGCACGTGCTCACGAAACAGCAGATTTTCGAGGACTACGCCAATCAGGTGTTTCTCGGCATGCGCGGTCCGTACAGCGTCAATGGGTTCGGAGAAGCGGCCCGCGTGTACTTCGCTAAAGACCTGTCGCAGATCGACACCGCGCAGGCGGCAGTTCTCGCAGGCATGGTGCAGCGCCCGAGTTACTTCAACCCCTTCCGCTACCCCGAGAGAACCGTCAGCCGCCGGAATCTGGTACTCGAACTCATGAAGCGCAATGGCGAACTCGGCGAGACCGATTACCAGGCCGCCGTGGCCGAGCCCTTGAAGCTGGCGCCGCCGGTGAACGACGAATCGGAAGACTCGTACTTTCTGTCGATGATGAGCGACGAACTGCAGAGCTCGCTCGGCGATTCCGCGGCACAGAGCCGCACCGTGGCCGCTACGCTCGACCCGCAACTGCAGCGCGCCGCCGAAGCGGCCGTACGGTCCGGCATGGCCGCCGTCGATAAGCAGGTGCAGGCGGGCGGCGGCCAGCCGCAGGTCGCGCTGGTGGCGCTCGATCCGCACACCGGAGAGATCAAGGCGCTGATCGGGGGCCGCAGCTATGGCAAGAGCCAGTTGAATCACGTAATGGCGTCGCGCCAGCCCGGGTCGGTATTCAAGCCGTTCGTATATGCGGCCGCTATCCAAACGGCGATCGACGGTGCGCCCAAAGTCTTTACGCCGGCCAGCATGCTCACTGACGAAGCCACCACTTTCACGTTCGGCAATCAGACGTACCAGCCGAAGGATTTCCGAGGCGACTATCAGGGCGAAGTGACGTTGCGAACAGCGCTGGCCGAGTCGCTCAATGTGGCCTCGGTTAGTCTGGCGCAGCAGGTGGGGTATGGGCGCGTCGTGGGGATCGCGCGTGCCGCCGGACTGAATGCCCAGCCCACTCCCTCAGTGGCGTTGGGGGCATACGAAGAAACTCCGCTCGATATCGCCGCGGCGTATACGATTTTTGCGAACGGCGGTGTCTGGGTGAAGCCTACCACCATCGCCTCGGTGCACGCCGCCGACGGTTCTGTCCTGATACAGCACCAGCCGGTGACGCGGCAAGCCATCGATCCGCGCGTTGCCTATGTCACTCTCAACATGATGGAGGAAGTGCTGCGCAGCGGCACCGGCGCATCGGCGCGGGCGCACGGTTTTGCGCTACCGGCCGCCGGCAAGACCGGCACGTCTCGCGACGGATGGTTCGCCGGATTCACCAGCAATCTCTTATGCGTAGTTTGGGTGGGGTTCGACGACAATCGCGATCTCAAGCTCGAAGGGGCAAAGTCGGCGCTGCCCATCTGGACGGCCTTTATGAAAGAGGCGAGCCAGATCGCGCCCTATCGCTCGGCCCGCGATTTCCGCGCGCCCGCCGGAGTGGTGAGCGCGCAGATCTGCAGCAATACCGGCGAATCGGCAGGGCCGGACTGCGACTCCACCCGCACCGAGGTCTTCATCGAAGGTACGCAGCCGCCACCCGTGGCCACCGCCAGCATCGGCGATAGCCAGGGTGGAGGGCAATAGTGGGACTGGCTGGATTTTGTTCATTCCGAGTGCCGCCAGCCCGCCCCGCATGCGCCCATCACGAAGCGGCGTCACCCCGGGTAGTCGGCAGCAATGTAAGTTTCGAGCTGCTCGATGGTGAATGTTTGACTCGCGATCACGGCCGCCACCAGGTCGCCGATCGAGATCATCCCGCACAACTTCCCGTCGTCGACCACCGGGAGGTGGCGGAAACGGCGAACGGTCATGATGCGAAGGCATTGCTTCACGGTGAAAACGGGAGTGACCGTCACCGGCGAGTGGGTCATAATTTCCTGCACCGTGGTTCCCGATGAGGTGCGCCCCTGCAGAATGATTTTGCGGGCGTAATCGCGCTCGGTGACGATCCCGAGGAGCGTGCCCCCGTCAACCACCGGCAACGCTCCAATGCGCTGTTGGGCCATCTCGGAGACAGCCTGGTATACCGTCGCGGCTGGTGCGATCTGCCAGACCTGGTCGCCCTTGTTCTTCAAAATCGCCGCGACCGTTTCCTCTACTGCCGTTTCGCCCGCGGCTAACGCAGCGGATAAATGAACTGGTTTTGCCATAGCTCCCCCACATAGCCGGATTCGGCCGGAATGAAGAGGTGCACGTTCGCAGCCGCAGTACTCAGTCGCCGGTACGCTTACGTACCGAAAGTCTGGCCGCCCACTTGCTCTAAGAAGGGTATGGCGATAGAAATTCTGCAGATGGATTATCACTATATCGTGCTGGATGACGAACCTTCCGCCACCGCGGCCGCCCTGGCAGTTCTGGGAGCGGAGGGCGTGAGTCTCGCGGGATTGTCGGAATTTCCGCACGGTCCCGGAAAGACGCAACTGGACCTGATCGCGCCAGACACGGCAGCGCTCACCCGTAAGGCCACAGATATGGGTTTGACAGTGAGCCGCGCCAAGACCGGATTCCTGATTCGCGGCGATGGCGCCCCCGGGCCGGCAATCGCGAGCGTGTTGGAAAAGCTGGCGGGCGCACACATTCGCGTGACATCCTTGCAAGCCGTTTCGGCCGGAGCCGGCCGCTTCGGCGCGTTGCTATGGGTGAAGGCGCCAGACGTACCGGAGGCGGCGAAGGCGATGGGCGCTGCCGCCGCTCCCTGGAACGACTTGGTGGATGAGACTTCCGAGGAGTCTTTTCCGGCGAGCGACGCGCCTTCCTGGGCGCTTGCCGGGCCGGAGTAGCCGGCGGTGGCGCGCATCGAGCACGACTCGCTGGGCGAAGTCGAAGTGCCCGCCGGACACTGGTGGGGTGCCCAGACGGAACGATGCCGGCAGAATTTTCCTATCGGTGCGGGACGGTATCTTTGGGGGCGCCAGGTAATTCGCGCGCTCGGCTTGGTCAAGAAGTGCGCGGCGCAAGTGAACGCGGGCCTGGGGAATTTGTCCGCCGCGAAATCGGATGCCATCGTGCAGGCGGCGCAGGAAGTGATGGATGGCCGTTGGGATAGCGAGTTCCCGCTGGTCATTTTTCAAACAGGGTCGGGAACGCAATCGAATATGAACGCCAATGAGGTGATCGCTCACCTCGCCAACCGCGGCGCGGCCGCGGAACCCGTTCACCCGAACGACGATGTCAATCGCAGCCAGTCTTCCAACGACGTCTTTCCCACCGTGATGCATATCGCCACGGTGGAACAAGTGGAGGACCAACTCCTGCCCGCCATGGCGGTCCTTCGCGCCACCTTGCGGCAAAAGGAAGCCCGCTTCGCCGGTATCGTGATGGTGGGCCGCACGCATTTGCAGGACGCTGCGCCGGTGACCCTGGGGCAGGTGGTCTCCGGATGGGGCGCGCAACTGGATGCCGCCGCGGCCGGCATCGCGAACTCCCTCAATGGCGTCCGCGATCTGGCGTTAGGCGGCACCGCGGTGGGCACAGGATTGAATGCGCCGCGCGAATTCGGAGAGCTGGCGGCCGCCGCCATTTCCCGCGAGACGGGGAAAAGGTTTCATCCCGCACCGAACAAATTTGCCGTGCTTTCGGCCCACGATGCGATGGCCGCGGTCAGCGCGGCCCTCCGCAATCTGGCGGGAGCGCTCATTAAAATCGCCAACGATGTGCGCTGGTATGCCTGCGGGCCGCGCGCCGGGATCGCCGAATTGCGGCTGCCGGCGAATGAGCCGGGGTCGTCCATTATGCCCGGCAAGGTAAATCCCACGCAATGCGAAGCGCTGTTGCAGGCGGCCGTGCAGGTGTTCGGTAACGACCATGCGGTGGCGTTTGCGGCCTCGCAAGGGAACTTTCAGCTCAACACCTTCAAGCCGCTCATCCTCTATAACGTCCTCGAATCCATCGCGCTATTGGCGCAGGGCTGCTGCTCCTTCGAAGAGCGTTGCATGCGCGGTATGGAGGCCGATGAGGCGAACATCCGCCGGCACCTGGAAGGGTCGCTGGTGGGTGCGCCGGCTTTGAATCCGCACATAGGATACGAACAGGCGGCGGCGATCGCGCTGGCGGCCGACCGGCAGGGCGTCAGTTTGCGCGTGGCTGCCCTGCAATCGGGCGCCGTGACCGAAGCGCAGTTCGACGAATGGGTACGGCTGGACGAGATGGCGCATCCCCAGCCGCGGTAGTCTTTGGTTCGAATTCGCTCTTTGGCGGTGCGCGTGCCTAGAGTTCGTGGCGACATAGGAGGAGAACTAATGAAAGCGACTAAGAACGGCCAGCCGTTCCTCACCGACGTGGAAGAGCTGCGCTCACGGGCGCGGGCCAGTATCGAAAAGGGCCCCATCACGCCCAATTACGATGGCGATGCCAAGCAGGCTATCGATATCCTGCAAGCCGTGCTCGCCACGGAAATCGTTTGCGTGCTGCGGTACACCATGAACGCGGTGGCGGCCACCGGCATTTCGAGCGAGAGCGTGAAGGCTGAATTCGACGAACACGCGCGCGAGGAACAGGAGCATGCCCGCAAGGTGGCGGAGCGCATCAATCAACTGGGTGGTGTCCCGAATTTCAATCCCGAAGGGCTGGCGTCGCGCTCCGCGTCGCAATATGTGGAAGCCGACAACCTGGTGGAGATGATCAAGGAAAACCTGATCGCCGAACGGATCGCCTGCGAGCATTATCGTGAATTGATCCGCTATTTCGCCGACAAAGATCCCACCACCCGCGTGATGATGGAGAGCATCCTTACCAACGAGGAAGAGCACGCCAACGACATGCATGACCTGCTGGTAGCGCACGAGGGAAAGCCTCCTTTACGCGGCTAGCTGCCGCGCCTTTTTTGCGGAGTTCGTAAGGGAACATAGTGAATCCAGAATCGACCGATGCGGACTCCGCGGCCGGCCGCAATGCGATCGACCGCTTCTTTGCGGAGCTGGGACCGGGACTGATCACCGGCTGTGCGGACGACGATCCCTCGGGCATCTCCACGTACTCCATGGCTGGCGCCCTGTTCGGCTACCGCTTTCTGTGGAGCGCCATTCTCACCTTGCCGTTGATGGTCACGCTGCAAACCATGTGCGGCAGGCTCGGGATGGTGAGTGGGCGCGGACTCGCAGGCGTCGTCCGCAAGCGCTACTCGCGCTCCGTGTTGTGGGCGGCGTGTTCGCTGCTGGTAGTAGCGAATGTCTTCAATATCGGCGCCGACTTGGGCGGCATGGGCGCCGCCACCGAACTGGCCACCGGCATCCCCGCGCTGTTCTGGACACCGATTTACGCGGCTGCCATCGCCGGTTTCCTGGTCTATTCCTCCTACCGCCAAATTGCCCGGATCTTTAAGTGGATTACGCTCGTGCTGCTGGCATACGTAGCGACGGCGTTTTTCGCCAAAGTGGATTGGGGGCTCGCGCTGGCCTCTACCTTCCAACCCCGCCCCGTCTGGTCGCGCGATTATCTGGAAGTGCTGGTGGGAATTCTGGGTACCACCATCTCGCCCTACATGTTTTTCTGGCAGGCGTCTCAGGAAGTGGAGGAGAAGCGCGCCGCCGGCAAAACGAAGCTGGCCCAGCGGAGGGGTGCGAGCAATCGCGACCTGCGCCGCCTGCGCGTGGACGTCTGGAGCGGCATGTTCGCTTCGAACTTCATCATGTTCTTCATTATTCTGACCACCGCCGCCACGCTGCATGCCCATGGCAAGTTGCACATTGCGACCGCCCGGGAAGCCGCCATGGCGCTGCGGCCGGTGGCAGGAAATGCGGCTTATCTGCTGTTCACGCTGGGACTGATCGGTACCGGCATGCTGGGCGTGCCGGTGCTGGCCGGGTCGTGCGCATATGCGGTTTCGGAGGCCGCGGCATGGCAGGGATCGCTCGATGCCCGGCCGCGCAGCGCGCGTTATTTCTACGGAGTGATCGCCGCGGCAATGGCAATCGGGCTGGCCGTCAATTGGGCGGGACTGGATGCCGTAAAGATGCTCTTCTGGTCGGCGGTGCTGAATGGCGTGCTCGCGCCGCCGCTCATCTTTCTGGTGCTCCTTCTCACCAACGATCGTAAGGTGATGGGCGACCGCGTCAACTCCCGTCTCCAGCAATGGTGCGGTTGGGCAAGCTTCGCCATCATGGCCGCTTCCGCCATCGCCCTGATCGTGTGTTCGTTTGGCAAGTAGATCCTGTGCGTTAGTGGAACGACCGCAGGGTTGATCGTGGAAGTCAGCGCTTCGGAGAGCGCCGGCACTAGTCGGTTCGTCCGAATTGCCGGCGCAGCTCCTCTTTGGCGCGCGTTAAGACGCGCTTCTGTTTCTGAGGAAGACCGTGTCCCGCTCGATTGATGTAGAAATTCAGCATCGACATCGCAGATTGAAACGGCGAGGCCTTCCGCCGCTTACTTACCTCCGCGGAATGTTTCAGCGAGGCGGCAATCTTCTTGGGATCGGTCAACGTGAACACACCGCCATCCAGGTCCAGGGCATTGCTGTTCTTCGTGACATCCTGCGACCATCGTCTTGCTTCACTCATATTGTCCCCCCTTACGCGCTGCAGGAGCGATGCCAATGTGGTGCGATGCGGTCGCAGTCTCAAGGAAAAGCCGATGAGTACGGTCCGTAAAGTTCCCGGCGCCGCGGAGTTCGTACCGCTGCACGCCACGCTCGCTCAGCTTGCCGATGCCGTACAGCAATGTCGCGGATGCGAGCTCTATCGGAACGCGACGCAGGCGGTATTCGGAGAGGGCCGCGATGCGCGCGGCATTGTGATGGTGGGCGAACAGCCGGGCGATCGCGAAGATCTCGCCGGCCATCCCTTCGTCGGACCCGCAGGGCAGCTTTTGGAAAAGGCGCTGGAGGATGCCGGCATCGCTCGCGCCGACGTCTACCTCACCAACGCCGTCAAGCATTTCAAGTTCGAGGAGCGCGGAAAACGGCGCATTCACAAGAAGCCTTCCACCACCGAAGTGGTCGCCTGCAAGCCGTGGCTGGAAGCCGAACTGACGCACATCCGCGCGGAAGTGATCGTGTGCCTGGGAGCCACTGCGGCGCGGGCGGTGATCGGCAAATCGCATCGCTTGCTCCAGGAACGTGGCAAATTCTTCCCGCATGTGTTGGCCGACAGTGTGACGGCCACGGTGCATCCGTCATCGATTCTGCGGGCTGTCGACGGCGAGCAGCGGCGCGCTGCCTATGCCGCGTTCGTCGCCGATTTGCGGGCAGTCCGCAGGAGGCGGGAGGGTACGAAAAAACACGCTCGTTAAGCGGCGAGAGCGCCGGCGGACCCACAGGTGCCATATGCTGAGGCACGATGCCCTACCAACCGATTGAAGACTATGGAGTCATCGGAAACCTGAGAACAGCGGCCCTGATTGCGAAAAACGGCTCCCTCGATTGGTTCTGCTACCCGCGTTTCGACTCGCCCAGTATCTTCGGATCCCTTCTGGACGATAAGAAGGGCGGTCATTTCCGCATCTGGTCCATCTCCGATCCGATCATTTACAAACAGCTCTACTGGCCCGATACCAATATTCTGGTGACCCGCTTCCTGGCGGCGGACGGGGTGGGAGAGACCGTCGACTTCATGCCGCTTGGCGCCGATGGCGGGTACCCCGCCGGCGGCGGCCTGATTCGCCTGGTGCGGGCCCTGCGAGGTTCCGTGCGGTTTCGCCTGGAGTGTTGCCCTGCTTTCAACTATGCGCGCGATAAGCATACGACGCGCATTGTGAAGGGTGGCGTCCATTTTAACGGAGGCGGATTTCACCTCGTATTGCGGGCCTCTGTGCGCCTGCGTCACCTCGATAATAATGGCGCCGGCGCCGAATTCACTCTCAGGGAAGGCAACGCCCACGCGTTTCAACTCCTGGAACTCGACGGCAACGGTCATGAGGACGCTGGGTTCTCCGTCAAGAAGGCTGAGGAGCTCTTCAATGAGACAGTGACTTACTGGCGTAAGTGGGTTTACAAGGGAACCTACAAGGGACGCTGGCGCGAAATGATGAATCGCTCCGCACTAACCCTGAAGTTGCTGACTTATGAGCCCACGGGCGCTATCGTCGCAGCGCCCACCTGCAGCTTGCCCGAAAGCCTCGGCGGAGCCCGCAATTGGGACTACCGCTACACCTGGATTCGCGATGCGGCCTTCACCGTCTACAGCCTGATGCGGCTCGGCCATAACGAGGAAGCCATGCAGTTCGCCGCCTTCCTGGAATGCCGTTGCAAGGAACTGGGGAAAAACGGCTCTCTCCAGACGGTGTTCGGCATTGACGGCCGGCGCAATTTAAAGGAAGAGACGCTCGACCACCTGGACGGCTATATGGGTTCCCGCCCGGTCCGCATTGGCAACGCGGCGTACCGTCAACTGCAGCTCGATATCTACGGCGAACTGATGGACTCGCTCTACCTCTACAACAAGCACGGCGCCCCCGTCTCCTACGAATTATGGACATACCTGCGGCAGCTCACCAATTGGGTGTGTAGCAACTGGCGGAAGAAAGACGATGCCATCTGGGAAGTCCGCGGAGGCCGCCGGGATTTCGTCTATTCCAAGGTGATGTGCTGGGTGGCCGTGGATCGCGCGCTGCGCCTGGCCGACAAGCGCTCGCTGCCGGCCGACCGGCAACGCTGGATCCGTGTCCGCGACCAGATTTACCAGACCGTGATGAAGCGCGGATGGAGCGAAGAGCGCAAAGCCTTCATCCAAAGCTTCGATCGCGATGCGGTGGACGCGTCGCTTCTCTTGATGCCTCTGGTCTTCTTCATCGCTCCCAACGACCCGCTCATGATCCAGACCCTGGACGCCATCAATAAATCTCCCAAGCAGGGCGGCCTGGTATCGGATGGCCTGGTCTACCGCTATGACGTCGACAAAACGCCCGATGGCCTCAAGGGCACCGAAGGGACGTTCAATATTTGCACCTTCTGGCTGGTAGAGGCGCTCACCCGCGCCAGTAAAGATAGTCCCGCCCGCCTGCAGGATGCCCGTCTGCTGTTCGAGCAGATGTTGGGCTATGCCAATCATCTCGGATTATACGCTGAGCAGTTGGGAGTAGACGGACGCGCGCTCGGTAACTTTCCGCAGGCACTTACTCACCTGTCGCTGATCAGCGCGGCCTTCAATCTCGACCGGTATCTCGACCAAACCGACGCTTCTCCCATGTGGATGTAGCCGCGAAATTGCTCCCCGTTGGGTATGACGAAGCCGGGGAGCGGTTTGGCGAATAAAGTGCTAGTTAGGGTGCAAGGAGAGAAACTCAATGCTGCACTGGTCACTGATGTTTCTGATTATTGCGTTGGTCGCGGCGCTGTTAGGTTTCACTGGACTCGCTGGAGCGGCGGCCGGGATCGCGAAGATCCTGTTCGTTGTTTTCCTCGTAGTGTGGTTGATCGCCTTCATCGGCGGCCGCCGCGCTGTATGAAAAGGGAGCAGTGCCGTTCTTCAATGTCGTTTGAAGAACTGCACTGCTCTTTCATGCTTCTCCGCTGCTTCGCGCGTGGAAAACGTTCCTAGATTCCGCGCCTTCCCCGTCTTCGGGTTCACCTTCTTCGAATAGAGGCGATACTCGCCTGACTTCAATTTCCTGATCATACCCCTCAAGATGCAGCCCTCGGGCCATTGGCCTGTGGGGCTCGTATTTCCGCCCACATCGGCTTGCGAGTTGCCTCGTAACAAGCGAAAAGGAGAACTTATGGCAGGAAAGAACACTGCTGTCTTCGGAATTTTTCAAACACGGGCGCAAACGGAAGAGTGCGTCGATACGCTCGTGCAAAATGGTTTTCGGGCGGAGGATATTTCTGTCCTCATGTCCGACAATATTGGCACCAAGGATTTCGCGCATGAAAAAAACACCAAGGCACCCGAGGGTACCACTACCGGCGTGGTGGCGGGTGGTGTTGCGGGCGGAACCCTGGGATTGCTTGCCGGTCTAGGGGCACTGGCGATTCCTGGTATCGGCCCATTGCTGGCGGCTGGACCGATTGTCGCCGCACTCGCGGGAATCGGCGCCGGCGGCACGGTTGGGGGCCTGATTGGCGCCCTCATCGGTTTGGGTATCCCCGAATTCGAGGCCAAGCGCTATGAAGGCATGATCCGGCAGGGCCGGATTCTGCTATCGGTTCACTGCGATGACTCCAAGTGGGTAGATCGCGCCAAGCTCCTCTTGGAAAGAACCGGCGGTCAGGACGTCTCGTCGCGCGGTGAAGCTTCGGCCGATTATGCCACCGAGGATAAACCCCGGGTACGGCACGGCGGCGGCGGAGTCTAAACGGCAAGGGGTGGACCGCACTGCGGTCCACCCTTCGTTGCCCGTGGTTATCGCGGACGCACCAGCACCAGTACAACGCCGCCCACCAGCGCCAGCGCGCCAGCGATGGGCGGAAATAATACGGTGTGGGTCTTGTCGCGCGTGGCGTGAATCGGTCCCACGTCGAGCACTTTTTGCCGCGTGGTGTAAGTGAACCCACCCCACGCTAAACCGATCAACCCGAGTACAATGAGAATCACCCCTACTGTTCTGCTCATATCGCCGCCAATGGAGCACGCCGACATCCAGACTTTGCTTTGGTGCCGGCGCCTAACGGACAATAAAGACAGATATGCAGAGACTCTATGACCTGGATCCCGGCCCGGAATGTCCTCATGTAGTTCGAATGATCGTCGAGATTCCCAAGAACTCCAGTAATAAATACGAATATGACGGCGAACTGAACGTCTTTCGCCTGGACCGCACGCTTTATCTGCCCCTGCATTACCCCGGCGACTACGGATTTATCCCCGGCACTTTATCTGAAGATGGCGATCCGCTCGACATTCTCGTGCTGGTGGGAGAGCCAAGTTTTCCGGGCATCATGCTCCACGCCCGTCCGGTGGGTGTGCTGGACATGATCGACCGTGACGAACCGGACCAAAAGATTCTGGCGGTGGCCCACCGCGATCCGCGTTTCGACCAGCTCGAGTCCGTTGACCACGTATTCGCTCATTCCCTGCGCGAGATCGAGAAGTTTTTTTCCGTTTACAAGGAACTTGAGGGGAAACACGTCGAGGTTCGCGGCTGGAAGGGTCGCGACGAAGCGCAAAAATTGATCGGCGAGTGCCGGCGCCGGTATCTCGATTTGCATTCCAAGTAGCGTCCACGCGTCCTGATTCTTGTGCGTCATCGCACCGCGGCCTTTCTTCCACTACGGAACGTGGCCTCCGGTTTGCAGCCCCTCTCGCGATGGCGTACAAGTTCAAGCAGGGCCAGACCGTCGCGCAGAATGTGAAACGCATCGCCAGCGAGGAGCTCGCAACAGCGCTCCAATGCTTGCGCGACCGGGCGGCCGTACCGGCAGAAAGCTCCGTGCACGAGATTCGCAAATCCATCAAGAAAACGCGCGCCCTGCTGCGCCTGGTCCGTCCCGAACTGGGCGAATTTTATGCCGACGAGAACGTTCAATTGCGCGATACCGGCCGAAAATTGTCGCCACTTCGTGATGCCGGCGCTCTGATCGGCGTGGTGGACGGTCTGCGGGAGCACCCCCTGAACGGGGCAGGCCGTTCGTTAAGCGCTGTCCGTAAGCAACTCGTGCGGCAGAAACAACTGCTTGAACAGGAGGCCGGCGGGCGGAAACTGGGGCCTGAGGTGGCGTCTGAGTTGTTGCGGGCGCGCAAATCCGTGCGCTATTGGCGCCTCGCGAAAGGCGGTTTCGAAGCCCTCGCCCCAGGTATCGAGAAGACATTCCGCGATGGCCGCAGAGCGCTGGCTAAGGCGCGCAATTCCGGCCGGCGCGAAGATTTCCATGAGTGGCGTAAACGCGTAAAGGACCTCTGGTATCACGTGCGGCTTCTCGAGAAGATTTGGGGCGACTTGATGGAAGGTTACGAACACTCCCTTAAAGAATTGGAAGATGCGCTGGGAGACGACCTGAATCTCGCCATTCTGACGGAACGCGTCGAAGCGATGGCATCCCAAAATGGCGGCCGCCTGAAGGCTGCGTCACTCATTAAGAAGATTGAAGATTCCCGCTCGGAGCTTCGCAAGCGCACTCTCGAAATCGGCGACCGCGTTTACGCTGAAAAGCCGCGCGAATTCACGCGCCAAATGGCGCGCCTTTGGAAAGCCTGGCAAAGTTAGGAGGGATCAACTGTATGGCCCATAAGAAAAAGACCGTGAAGAAGGTGAGCGAGACCCCAGCCGAACCGGTAATCGAACAAGTCCGCAACAACGACCCCGCACAGCCGCAGTCGGGCGACCTGCAGGGGCTGTCCGACATTTCGGATGCCGATTCGGAAAGCGTTCGCGAGCTGGTGGAAGAAGGGCAATACTTCGAGGCATCGGTAATCAGCGGCGTGGAGAACGCGCCCGATGCCGACGCCGGCCCGGTCCACACCCTCGAACGCAACGAAGACGATGTACCTCCCGAATATCGGGAGCAGCCGCACGACGAACCGCGCGAATAGCTTGTGCAGGCGGGCGCCTACACCCGCGCCTGCGCCACCGGCAACAACAGCGTCATCCACCTGCGGCCGGCGCGCCGATGGTGCCGCACCGCGCGCGATGGCGAGCCGCCCGAGGAACTCTCGTGACTCAGCCGTAGTCGCGCACCGGCATCCACTGCCGGATCCACTTCCACGGTCGACTCCGGACGAGCGAGTAACTCGTTTGCCAGAGATTCTCGAACACTGCCGCGCTGGGGTCCCCCTCTCGATTAGATGAACGAAACATTTTGTCAGTAACGCGTTCCAGCCCTCTTTCCCGCATCCTGCTGGCGGACCCGGCCTCAACTCCAGAAATTCTGTTCTTCGGTACTGGCTCGCTTTGGCGAGATGCTTGGCGGGCACCTGCGGCGGCAGACGTCGCGCAGCAGGTTCGAGGGCAGATGCGCGTTGTCGAAGCGTGACGCTGCTGAATGGTGCGCGCTTCCAGAACGCGCGCCCGCATAGAGGCTGACGACTCGCTGCTGTCGCGCGAACGCACCTCCTCCGCGCCCGTGCAAAGATCAACGGCTCCCAAAGACTCCGCCTATTGCCGGGAAATCGGGCGGGAGCGCCGCTGCGGGAACTTGGTGCGGCCCTCAAGTCCGGCCGCCGAAGTGTCGATATGAGATTTGACGGAGCTGGAATGAACAGACTAGACATTGCAAGAAAAGCCGCGGGGCCGCTGCTCTCGGCCGTCCTTTTGTTCTCATGCCTTAATGGACAGGCCTCGGCGCAGTCCACTGTCCGGGAGGACCGCACCGCGGAATTACTGAATAGGATTCAACAACTGGAAGCGGATTTGGCGGCCATAAAAGCAGAATTGGCACAACAGGGAACAGGCGTGCCGGCGGCTCTGACGCCTCCATCGGCGACGGCGCCGGTCGAACCTGCTGGTTCAGCGCCGGCTCCGCAAACGCCGGCGGCGGACGCGGCGGTACTGGCCGCGATCACCCCCGATACTGCACAAGGTGACGAACACACGCTCGGACCGTTGGAGTTTCGTGGCTATAGCGACATTGGTTTTGGACGGCCGATCTTCTCGACACTCCCTTCGGGTGGGCTCGCCGGCAGCACCCAGTCCTTTAGCCTGGGCGATTTCGATCTGTTCGTCAACGCCCGCATGGGCAACCATTTCAGTGTGCTGGGAGAGATGTTAATCACGTCCGATTTCAGCAACCAGATCAGCGCGGAAATGGACCGTGTCATGTTGACTTACGCTGCTAACAAATACTTCAAGATCAGCGCGGGCAAGTATCACACGGCGATCGGCTATTACAGCAATGAGTTTTATCGGGCGCGCTTTTTCCAGACCGCTACCGGAGCGCCGATTCTATTTACCGATGAGGACGACGGCGGTATTCTTCCGGTTCACGGCATCGGGTTGACCGCGACGGGCCAGGTGCCGTCAGGGCCGGTGGGGCTCCACTGGGTGGCCGAGATCGCCAACGGCACGGGATCGCCGAACAGTGCCGCGGAGCCGATTCACAATTTCGTTGACGAGAATAACGGGAAGGCATTCAACCTCGCGCTCTCCGCGCGTCCGGAACGGCTGCAAGGCCTCGACATCGGCGGATCGTACTACCATGATCTGCTGCACCCGGCGGGTCTGGGTGCCGTAGTGGAGCGCATTTACTCGGCCCACGCAGCGGTGGTGCGACCTCATCTGGAGCTGATCGCCGAAGGCGTGCTGCTGCAGCACAACTTTACCTGGACAGGGCGCGATTTCAATACCGTCTCCGCATACGCCCAGGCTTCTTACAAGATTCGACTGGTGCGGCCTTATTTCCGCTATGAATATCAGAACGCTCCGAAGTCGGACGCCATCTTTACCACCGTGGGCCGTACGAATGGGCCGTCTCTCGGAGTTCGCTACGATTTTTCGGACTTTGTTGCGTTCAAGTTGCAATACGGACTACTGGGAACCCGGCTCGGACCGTCGGCCAGCGATGTACAGGCGCAATTGGCCTTCGCGTTTTGAAAGGATTGCGAAGATGAAGACACGAATTCTATTTCTAATGATCGCCTTCGCGGCATGCGCAATTGCGCAGCAGGCTTTTTCGGTGGTTGTGAACAAGGATAACCCCGCTGCCAGTGTTAACAAAGCCCAGCTTCGCAAAATGATGATGGGTGAAACGGCGGCGTGGCCTGGCGGCGCCAAGGTTCTGATCTTGATCGGGCCCGCCGGCGATGCCTCACGTAGCGCGGCACTTAAGGAAATCTGTGGAATGTCAGAATCCGATTATTCCAAACAGGCCTTGCAGGTCAGTTTCGCTGGAGGCGGCAAGTCTCCAGTGAGGACCCTGCCATCCACCGCCGCCGTCCGCCAGGCCGTGGCCCTGAGCCCGGGAGCTTTAGGGATTGTCGAAGGAACGCAAGGGGGACCCGGGCTCAAGATACTGCCGGTTGAGTGAATCAGAATGGGCACAGGTGAACAGATGATATCGATCTCGAACCTAACGATAGGCAGAAAAATCGGGTTTGTCCTCGGCGCCATGGTCGCTCTGTTGACCGGCTTGTCTGCACTGTCTCTCTGGGCGCTTCGCTCCAACGAAAAAATGGCTGAAGAATCTGTCGGGCGCGTTACCACGGCGCGGCTGGCGGAGACGATTGCCGGCGAAAGCTCCGCGGTCGCTCAGTACATGGGAAAAATGATCATCGCGAAGACCACAATCGATGAGATCGTCAACCAAATTGTCGAGATGCGCAAAGTCCGAACAGCCGCCCTGGCGCAATTCAAGCAAAGGGCGAACACCCCCAAGAGCGCCAAACAGGCGGAGGAAATGGGCGAACTCGTAAGAGCGGCAGACGCCTCGAACGATGCCATCATGACCTGGCTTGCGGCTGACCTGTTCGAACAGGCGACGCAGGATTTTAGCAAATCGTCCGTGATCGCCGCGGATATGCACGCCAAAGCCAAAGAAGCCTCCGAATGGCAGGAGCAGCTCATTCAGGATAGTGAGAGAGCCCGTAAGAGAACCTCGACCCTGATCTGGATGGCGCTCATCAGCGGCTGTCTTTTCACAATCGCGGCGGCGATCTCCGGCGGACTGATCCTCACCCGGGGGATTGCAACGCCGCTCGGCTGCGTGGTTGCCAATCTGCAACAGATCGCCCAGGGAGACTTATCCACCGATACGCCCGCCGAACTCCGCGAGCGTGCGGACGAGATCGGGACATTAGCACGGGCAATGCAGACCATGACGACGGCCTTGCGAACCATGGTGCAGGAAATCTCCAGCGGAATCGCTGTCCTTTCGTCATCCTCCACGGAACTCACGGCGACCTCGGGCGACATGACGGCGGGTTCGCGGAATGCCTCGGAGAAAGCTCACTCGGTGTCCGCTGCGGCCAGGCAAATGAGCGCCACCATCACATCCGTGGCGGCTGGCATGGTGGAGACGAGCGCGAGTCTGGAACATGTGGCGTCCGCCACCCAGGATATGACCGCGACCATCGGTGAGATCGCGCGGAATTCCGAAAACGCGCGCGGCATCACCGATGAGGCAAGCCGCCGTGCGGCCCAGATCACCGAAAAGATGAATCAACTCGGTGTCGCTGCCCGCGAAATCGGCAAGGTGACTGAGACTATCAGCGAGATCTCTTCGCAGACCAACCTGCTGGCGCTCAACGCGACCATTGAAGCGGCTCGAGCGGGGGCCGCGGGAAAAGGGTTCGCCGTCGTGGCATCGGAAATCAAAGGTTTGGCCCAGCAGACCGCGGTAGCCACCGAAGACATCAAGGCGCGTATTAGCGGCATTCAATCGGCAACGGCCGGAGGCATCGTGGAGATTCGCAAAGTCTCGCAGGTCTTCGTGGAAGTTGACGGCATTGTGGCCTCCATCGCGGCCGCGATTGAAGAGCAGTCCATCACCACGAAGGACATTGCCAGAAGTATTGGTGACGCTGCATCCGGGGTCAAGGATGCGAACGTACGGGTCTCGGAGACATCTCAAATGTCGCGCGAGATCGCCGAAGACATCGTCAGCGTCGACCGCTCCTCTGAGGAGACGGCCAACGGCAGCAGACACGTCCGTGAGCGGGCAGGAGAACTGTCGAGCGTAGCGGGTGAGCTCAGGACGACCGTGGAACGGTTCCGACTGGGCGCACAACCGGCCCTCTAGCGAGCCCTCGCGAAATCGGTACCGGTGGCAGGAAATCAACGCCGGCCGGCGTAGATGTCAACTCCAGTAATTCCTGTCCAAACTCCGGTACTGGATTGCTTCGGCGAGATGCTTGGCGGCCACTGACTCCGCGCGTCCTAAGTCGGCCACCGTGCGCGCCACTTTCAGAATGCGATCGTGCGCCCGCGCCGAGAGACCCATGCGCTTCATTGCCATTTCCAGCGTACGTTCGCCCGCGTCGTCCAGGCGGCAGACGTCGCGCAGCAGGTTTGAGGGCAGATGCGCGTTGTAGAAGCCGCGGCGCTGCTGAATCGTGCGTGCCTCCAGAACGCGCGCCCGCATGGAGGCTGACGACTCGCTGTTGTCGCGCGAACGCATCTCCTTGTAGGGTACGGCCGGAACTTCGATGTGCAGGTCGATGCGGTCGAGCAGCGGTCCGCTGATCTTGCCCAGATACCGTTGGATCTCGGCGCCCGTGCAGCGGCATTCGCGCGTGGGGTCGCCGCGGAATCCGCAGCGGCAGGGGTTAAGCGCGCATACCAGCGTGAAACTCGCCGGGAAAGAGAGCGTCATATTGCTGCGCGCCAGCGTAACCGAGCGATCCTCCAGAGGCTGGCGCAGCATCTCCAGCACGTTGCGCGCGAACTCCGGCAGTTCGTCCAGGAACAGCACGCCATTATGCGCCAGGCTCACTTCGCCCGGCCGCGGCATTCCGGACCCGCCGCCAATCAGCCCGGCGTCCGATACCGTATGGTGCGGAGAGCGCAGCGGCCGCTTCGACAGCAGTCCTGTGCCCGGCGGCAGTACGCCGGCCACGCTGTGGATCTGCGTGGTCTCCAGCGCCTCCGGAAACGTCAGTGGCGGCAGGATTCCCACGAATCGTTTCGCCAGCATCGACTTTCCCGATCCTGGCGGCCCGATCATCATCACATTGTGCGAGCCTGCCGCCGCCACTTCGAGTGCCCGCTTGGCCGTGGTCTGCCCGCGGACGTCGCGAAAATCCGGAAGCTCTTCCCCCGAATCCGCCGTTGGCCGGGTGTCCGGTACGAACGGCTGGAAGCGCTCCGGTTCGCGCAGGTAGGCCACCACTTCGGCCAGATGGCGCATGCCGAAAACGCGGACGCCCTCGGTGACGCCCGCCTCGCTCGCGTTCTCAGCAGGCACGATCACGTTCAGCACGCCCTTCTGGCGCGCGCACGCCGCAATCGAGAGAATGCCGCGAACCGGCCTCAGCGTTCCATCCAGCGACAACTCGCCCACCAGCAGGTGCTCGTCCGCCGCTTTCACCATCCCCATCGCCCCCAGGATGCCGATCGCCATGGGCAGATCGAACCCCACCCCCTCCTTGCGCACATTGGCCGGCGCCAGGTTGATTGTCACCGCTTTATTGGGATATCCGAATCCGGAATTGAGCAGCGCGGACTTGATGCGCTCGCGGCTCTCGCGCACCGCGGTGTCGGGCATCCCCACCGTCACGAAGTCGCGGGCCGACCCGTTATACATATCGACCTCGACATCGATGACGTTGGCTTCGATGCCGTAGATGGCGGCTGAGCGGGTTCGGAAGAGGGCCATAGGTGGGTTAGTGCGCACGGCCGCTCCGAATGTCGCATAAAAATCCGCGAAACTCATGGTTTGAGCGGGGGTTAGTTTAAACGAAGCAGCGAGCAGCGCAGAAGCCGCTAATCGGTAACTCCGCGGAAGCTCGCGCCAATCCAACTTTGATGGAGGAAAGTCCCGATGTTATACGCCAGCCGCTTGATGTGTGCTTTGACGATGGGCGCAATCGCCCTCGCCGCCCAGACCGTTCCCGCGGAGACCGTGCGAACCACCGCCATGGTGGGGATCGCAACCGGTCAGACCGCACGCCTCAACCTTCTCAACCCCGGCATCCTGCCGCCCGCGCCCGGCGTGGTGTGCACCGCCGCCGTAACTTATCTCGATGGTGCCGGCAATGTACGCAAGAGCGTGACCGTGACCGTCGACCCCGGAAAGAGTGTACCCGTCGATCTGCACAGCGACGCCGATCTCTCGCTCGCGCCCGCTAGCCGTCTGGAGATTCGCGCCACCATCGTCACCACCTCCGCCACCACCGCTGTCCCGGCGTGCAAACTGATACCCACGCTCGAAATCTTCGATAGCATCACCGGCCGCACGCAGGCTGTCGTAGGCAAGGTCGAAACCGTCAATTGATCAACTTCGTCCCGACAGTTTCTTCAGCAGCCCCTCGTACGCGTCCGTCACCGCTTCCCACGAATAGCGCTGGCGGACGCGTTCGAGCGCGCGGCGCCGCAATTCGTCCCGCTGTTCTTCCGGCATCGCCAGCACGGCGCGAATCCTGGCGGCCAGCTCCGCGGGCTCGAACGGGATGCCCGCATCGCCGGCCACTTCGGCGTTTTCCGGCGTATTGCGATACAGCACCAGCGCGCCGCGGCCCATCGCTTCGATCAGCGCGGGGTGCGTGCCGCCCACTTCCGTAGCGTGAATGTAGGCGAAACAATGCGAGCCCAGTTCGCCATACCCTTTACCGTAAATGGCGCCGGGGATGACGACGCGCGCATCGTTGGTGTCGCGAATGCGCCGGATGTAGTCGGGTGCGTATGGCGCGTCCCCGACCAGTGCGAGCTTCAGCGCCGTCTCCACCGTCTCGAAGGCCTGCCGCACTTCCAGCGGATGGTTCTCCGGCTCCAGTCGGCTCACATACAGAAAGTAGCGGCCCGGTTCCAGCCCCAGCCCGCGCAGCGTCTCGCTGCCGGGCGCCTTGCCGGTCTCCGCGCCGTAAGGGATGAAGACGCTGCTCTTGCCGTACCGCTCGCGGTAGTAGGCTTCGATGGTGCGGGCGTCGGTAATCACCGTCGTGGGGCAGAACGTCGCCAGCCATTCGGACACCAGATACCAGGCTTTGGCTACACGATTCCACTTCTTACGCTTGCGCTCGATGCCGTCCACGTTCAAGGCCACCGGCATCCCCAGCAGTCGCGGCAGGAGCGTGAAGATGGCATTGGCGCCGTTGCAATAGAGCGCTACATCCACGCGGTGCGCCAGCAGGTAAAACGTGGAGACGCAGGTGTGCGCGATGGTGTCGAAATACTTGTGCCGGATGGTGGGCAGATACAGCAGGCGCACGCCGCGGTAGGGGGTTGACGAAGGGCGCTCGCGGCAGTAGACCGTCACCTCATGCCCGCGCGCTGCTAAACGAATGGAAATTTCCTCGGCGAAAGTCTCGAACCCACCGTAATTGGCGGGAATGCCGCGCGTGCCGAGCAGGGCGATGCGCACGGACTAGGTCTTCGCGATTTCGGAGCGCGACAGCAGGCGGGCCACTTTTTTGGGCGCCTGTTTGCTGACCGGTGCGTATTGGAACCAGCTCGCCATGTATTGGTCGTCCACCCGCTGGCTGGCCTGAATGCGGCGCCGCTTGGCCACCGCGCTCTTTAGGTTGCGTGCCAGGAACCAGAACGCCTTCAGCGAGGTGTGCTCCCACAGCAGACAGCACATCACCACCACCACATCGCGCGTCGTGATGGAGAACCAGTTCCGCCAGTAAAGGTCGGGCGAAATATTCTTGATGCGCATCAGGAAGCGGTTCTTCACTGAGTGCATATTGATTTCGGGCGGTAGCGCGCGGCGATTGCCGGGAAGCACTTTGCGCACGTGATACCCGCGGGCGTACGGTGCGTACAAGCACTTCCAGCCCATCAACTGAGCGCGCCACGCGACATCCGCATCCTCGCGGTATACGAAGAAATCCGTATCGAAGAACTCGCCGTCGAGCGAGATGTCTTCGATCATCGTCCGACGGTAGAGCGCCGCCGCGGCGGTAGCCCCGAATACATATTCGTAGTGCAGATAGTGGCCGTTGTCCACTTCCTGGCTGCCGCGGTCCAGGTGGCGCAGCATGGGGTTGAAGTAGATACCGGTGGAGTCTACTACCGGCTTTTCGGGGATCTCGAAATGCGACGTCATGGTGAGCAGCTTGCCGCACACTGTGCCGATGCGCGAATCGAGATTGCCGGCGTCCACCAGCGCCTGGATAAAGTTGGGAAGCAGCAGAACGTCGGGGTTCAGGGTCAGGACCCAGTCGCCGTTGGAAAGTTTAATGGCCTGGTTCTGCGCGGCCGCAAAGCCGATGTTCTCCTCGTTATAGTAAACGCTGCAGCGGTCTTCGAACTGTTCCAGAATGTCGATCGTGCCGTCGGTGGAGGCATTATCGACGACGATGACCTCCTTCAGCCGGTACTTCTGCTGGAGCACCGATTCCAGGCACCGCTTGATGAAGCGGCCGCTATTGTAGGTAACTATCGTGACCGAGACGAAGTCGTTTTGCGCCATGTACAAGAATCCGAGAGGCCGAGCTTTGGACCGTACTTCATGTATTCACCCTGAAATCATCTGGGACTGGATGTTACCGCTCCGTCCCCCCAGCCGAACAAAACGCATCGGCCGGCATGCCGCACGACTTTCCCATATGCCGCCAGGGGTTTGAAACTTCGGTGTAATACCGTTTCCCCCAGACTCCGCAAAAGAGAGCCCGCCACGACGGCCAGACACACTGCCCGGAAAGTTAACGGACGGAAGTGTTTGGCTGAGTATCTCAGTAGACTACCATACCAATAAACGCAACGTTTCTCTACCGGGAGCTGTGAAATAGAGTGCGCTCCCGTATGTCGCGCCACCGCATCTGGTACGTAGTAGAACCGATAACCGCGGTTGGCGGCGCGCCGGCAGAAATCCACGTCCTCGAACCAGAGCGGAAAAAAGCTCTCGTCGAAGCCTCCCAATTCCTGCCAGACTACTCTCGAAACCGTCAAAAACGCCCCCGCCGGTTGTTCCACCGGAATTCGCATATTGTAATTCAATTGCAACCCGCGATAACGAATGTTAATCGGATTATTTGGCCAGAGCCGGTTAAGCAACAGGACTTCCAAAATCAGCGCCGCCGGCGTCGGTAATGCGCGCGCCAGGAATCCCACCTGCGGCCGGCCTGTGGCATCCACTAGTTTTCCGCCCGCCCCGGCAGCGCCCTCCAGACGGCAGGCATCGCAAACCGCGTCCAGACCGCTCAATAGTTCGGCGTCAGGATTCAGCAGCAGCACGAAGGTGGTGTCGAGCGCCGCAAATCCTTGATTGACCGCCGCTGCGAAGCCGCGATTGGCTTCGTTCCGCACTAACCTCACATTACGCCGCCGGACTTCATCTACCGTGCCGTCGGTGGACGCATTATCTACCACCACGATCTCCGCACCGCTGCGCATCGCCCCATCCAGGCAGGGGCCGATGTGTGCGCGCGAGTTATAAGTGACGATGACGATTCCGATATCCCGCATGTGTCACTTCACCCCACCGCCGGTGAGAAGGAAATACAGTTTCCAATAAGTGTCGAAGCCGGTGGCGGTCTGCAGATCGCGAATCAGCCGTTCATTGGAGCGCAGCAGGCCCTCCAGCTTGACAGCATCGAACGGTGTGCATGATTTTCGCATCGCCCGGAAGCGCCGCAGGCCCTGAAAGACTCCCCGCATCCAGCCGATTGCCGCCCCATGCCGCAGTGCCAGCCCACCCCACCCAATCTGCGCCACCGTCATGGCCCACAGCCAGCGCCGCAACAGCGGCGGGGGATAGTGGCGCGCCGCCAGAAAAATCTGATTGCGGCCGATGCGCCGCACCGTCTCCGGATGCCAGCGCCCCAATGACGCGCTGCCCTGGTGCCAGGCCAGCGCACCCGGAACGTAGACGCCGGCCAGTTCGCGGGCGGCGCACCGCAGGCCGAAGTCGACATCCTCCAGGTACGATTCGAAGCTGTTTTCCAGCATTCCGACACGCTCAAAGATTGCGGTGCGAAGCAGCACAGCAGTGAAGGGCGGCGACCAGATCTGCCGCGCGGCAGAGAACGCCGCCGCGTCCGTCCGCCCGTTGCCCACGCGCCAAGACGTACAGCCGCGGCACATCGCATCGAAGGTGCCGTCGATGCAGTCGTTTGTCCCCGTCACCAGAATTTTGCCGGAAGCGAACCACGCGCCGCCGGCTTCCGCCGCCGCCAGCAGGCGGCCGAAATAATCAGGCGCCAGCACCACGTCGGAGTTCAGCACCGCCAGCCAATCGCCGCGGCTCTCTTCGATCCCGCGATTGACGGCCGCCGCGAAGCCGGCATTGCGGCCCATGGCAATGACGCGTGCGCCGCGCTCGCGCGCCGCTTGCGGACCGCCGTCGGAGGAGCCGTTGTCTACTATCAGCACTTCATCTGCTCGCCGGGTCTGCGCGTCAAGCGAATCCAGCAGGCGCAGCAGCAGTTCGCGACCGTTCCAAACCGGCACGATGGCGCTAATCACAATCCACGCCGGCGCGCGATCCCGCGATGCCGCCTCACCGGAAGAACCGTTTCCGCGCCAGAAACGCCAGGTTCTGAAACCCGTCGCGCCAGGGATTCAGCTTCTTCTCGCCCAATCGCGTGGAATACAGAATCGAAATTTCGCCGAAGCGAATCCGCGGATGGCGCAGCGCCTCGATCTTGATCTCTTCCGAGAACGCCATGCCGTCGGCTTCCAGCTTCATGTTTTGGAGAATCGAACGGCGCAGCACCCACATGCCCGATTGCGAATCGCGCACCCAGCGGAAAAACAGAATCGACATGGCCAGCGACAGCACCAGATTGCCGAATTTGTGTTTGAAACTCATGGCGCTGCTGTCATGCACCGGGAACCGCGAGGCATTCAGGAAATCCACGTGCAAATGGAGAAAAGCCTCCAGCAGGTATGAGATACCGTCCACCGGATAGCTGTGGTCGCCGTCCAGCGTGATGATCAGGTCGCTGGTAGCGCAGGAGAAACCCCGCCGGTAAGCCCGGCCGTAGCCGCGTAGTTCTTCGCGGATCACCTTACCGCCCAACGATGCCGCCACTTCCGCCGTACGATCGGTGGAGCCGTTGTCCACCACGATGATCTCGTCCACATACTCCGGCATGGCACGGAGCACCTGCTCGATTCCCGCTTCTTCGTTCAGGCAGGGGATAATGACGGTGATTGACTGGCCTTTATACATGCGCTTGACCGGCAGACTTTTTAACTGCCCGCGGCGTCATAATGGAACAGGCAATGAAATCGACTAAAACTCTGTTGCTCCTTCTGGCGGTCTGCGCCGCCGCCTTCTGCGCCGTGGATCTGGGGAACGTGCACACCGTATATGTGATGCCGATGGCCCACGGGCTCGAGCAGTACCTGGCCAACACCCTGACCGGCGAACATGTCTTCGTCATCGTGACCGATCCCAAGCTGGCAGACGCCGTGCTCACGGACCATGTGAACGCCTCGTTACAGGAAAAGCTCGACACCATGCTCCTGCCGCCGCCGACTGAGACGAAGGAGGGCGATAAGCCGGACGCGCCCAAGGGATCCATTTTCGAACCGGCCAACAAAGTCGATAACCCCGCCCAAACATCCAGCTTCAGCCACAGCAAAGGCATGGTCTTCCTGGTGGGGACCAAATCGCGCCAGGTGCTCTGGTCTTCGTACGATTTGCCGAAAGATACCACGTCGAAGGAGCTGGATCGCATCGCCTCCGATATTGTAAGCCGCCTCAGGAAAGACATGGGGCTCGCCAAGAAGTAGGGGCCCGGTTCCCAGAAGGCTATCGGGGAACACCAAGATCAGGTATTTCCCTCACAGGCGCATTCAATTCTCGCCGTGCTGTCTGCTAAGCTATTCCATTGTGACTGTAGACGAAATACGAGAATTGATCAATTTGGCGGCGGAAACGGGAGTCGCCGAGCTGGAAGTACAGCGCGGTGAAAATCGCGTTCGGATCCGGCGAGCGTCGTTTGCCGCACCTCAGGAAATTGTGGTGGCTGCTCCGGGATACGCCGCGCCACCCGCCATATCGCACGCTCCCGCTCCGCTTCCCGCTGCCTCCACCGCGCCTACTCACGAAGCTCCCAAGGAGAAACCGGCCGATCCCAACCTGGTGCTGGTGAAGTCGCCCATCGTAGGCACGTTTTACGAATCCGCGTCGCCAGAGGCTGCGCCTTTTGTGCGCGTGGGCGAACGAGTGCAGCCCGGCAAGGTGCTCTGCATTATCGAGTCCATGAAACTCATGAACGAGATTGAGGCGGAGACCGCGGGCATCATCGAAAGCAAGCTGGTGATGAACGGGCAGCCGGTGGAGTACGGGGAGGCTCTGTTTGCCGTCCGTACGGTTTAAGAAGATCCTCATCGCCAACCGCGGCGAGATTGCCGTTCGTGTGATCAGCGCTTGCAAGGAATTAGGAATTCAGACCGTCGCGGTCTACTCCGAACCGGACCGCTATAGCGCGCACGTGCGTTTCGCCGATCAGGCCATCTGTATCGGACCGGCCAAAAGCGCGCGCAGCTACCTCGATATCCCCTCCATCATCAGCGCGGCGGAAATCACGGACGTGGACGCCATTCATCCCGGCTACGGTTTCCTCAGCGAGAACGCCGCCTTCGCGGAAGTGTGTCAGGCGTCAGGCCTCAAGTTCATCGGGCCGAAGCCCGATGTGATCCGCATGATGGGGATCAAGGAGCGCGCCCGCGCCTACATGCGCGAGATGGGCGTGCCGGTGCTGCCCGGATCGCCCGGCGTGCTGAAATCCCCCGAAGAGGCGCTCGAACTGGCGGAGGAGATCGGTTACCCGGTGATCCTCAAAGCTTCGGCGGGCGGAGGCGGACGCGGAATGCGCGTGGTCACCAGGGCGGAAGATCTGCCGCCGCTGTTCGCGCAGGCCCAGAGCGAGGCCGGCGCCGCCTTCAGTTCGGCCGACGTGTATCTCGAAAAATACATCGGCGCGCCGCGCCACATCGAATTCCAACTTCTGGCTGACGAGCACGGCAACGTCGAGATCCTGGGCGAGCGCGATTGCAGCATCCAGCGGCGCCACCAGAAACTGGTGGAGGAATCGCCCTCGCCGGCAATGACCGACGCTTTGCGCGCAGAAATCTCGCAGTCGCTGCGCAGCGCCATGACGGCGGCGGGATACACCAACGCCGGCACGGTAGAGTTCCTGATGGACGAAACCGGCAAGCTCTACTTCATCGAGGTCAACGCGCGCGTGCAGGTGGAGCATCCGGTCACCGAGTTCGTAACCGGCATCGATATCGTCAAGAGCCAGATCCGTATCGCCCAGGGGGAACGCCTCACTGACATTCTGCCCGGGCCGGTGACGCTGCGCGGCCATGCCATCGAGTGCCGCATCAACGCCGAGAACCCGGAGACCTTCGTGCCTTCACCCGGCCGGATCACCGGCTTTCATGTGCCGGGCGGCATCGGCGTCCGCGTCGATACATGGGCCTATACCGATTGCGTGATTCCGCCCTATTACGATTCGCTGGTGGCCAAGCTGATCTCCTACGGCGCCGACCGCGGCGAGGCCATCGAACGCATGCGCCGGGCGCTCGAGATGTTCATCGTGGAAGGGATTCACACCTCCATTCCGCTCCATCTCAAGATCATGGCCGATGAAGATTTCCGGGCGGGCCGCCTGGATACCAATTTCATCAAGCGCTTCCAGGCTCCCGCCAAGGGGTAGTGGACTGCGCTGTCCCGAACAGCGCACTAAGTTAAGATAAAACTGCGGATGGCGCAGTTCCCACAATTTCTCTTTCTTAACCTGACGCTCCGCGGGATCGTAGATATCCTGATGGTGGCGTTCCTGGTCTACCAGGCACTAATGGTGGTGCGTGGCACGCGCGCTGGCCACATCCTGGTGGGCATCTTCATGATGGTCGCGCTCTATGCGATCTCCGTGTGGGCCGGTCTGGAAGCGCTGCGTGCCGTGCTTTCCTTCATGGTGCCGCTGGTGGGGCTGGCCATCGTGGTGCTCTTCCAATCGGAGATCCGCCGCACGCTCGCGCGCCTGGGAAGAAAGCGCTGGCTGGGATTCGGCGGGGCGTTCCGTGCTCCCGAGGCGATCAACGAAATCCTGATGTCAGCGGAGGCGATGTCGTCCGATCGTGTGGGTGCGCTCATCGTGCTGGAGCGCGACATTGGATTGCGCACCTTTATCGAGAGCGGCGTGACGCTCGATGCGCGCATCACGCGCGATCTGCTTCTGTCGATTTTCGCCCCCGGGCTGCCGCTGCACGATGGCGCGGTGATCATTCAGAAGGATCGTATCGCTGCGGCCGCCTGCTTCCTGCCGCTCACTACCACTCCCGCCCTGGCGCGCGATCTGGGAACGCGCCACCGTGCCGCTATCGGCATCACGGAGGAGACCGATTGCCTTTCCATCGTGGTTTCCGAAGAGACTGGGCGAATCTCGGTGTGCGCTTTCGGGGAACTGGTGCAGGGGCTGTCGCTGGCGGAACTGCGTGAGCGCATCAATCGCCACTTTGAAACCTTGCACCCGGGCTCGATCCGCATCGATGAGAGTCCCGCCGATATTCCGCTAGTGACCGATCCAGCGGTTCGCACGGCGGAGAACCGGCCGAATGAGCGGGTGAATCAACCATGAAATGGGGCAAGACGCTCCTCCGGCTGGTGATCAGCAATCCCGGCTGGAAGTTGCTTTCTCTCGCCATCGCCGTCGTGGTGTGGGTAGTGGTGGCAAACGAACCCGAGCTCTCCACCTTCGCCACGGCGGGCATCGAATACAAGAATCTCCCCGACAGCCTGGAGATCAGTTCCGACCCCGTCAGTACCGTCAAACTGGAACTTCGCGGACCCTCCGGCCAACTGCGCGCCGATAGCGGCGGCGCCGGCCCGGAAGTCATTCTCGACATGTCGGACGTGCGCGCCGGCGACCGCACCTTCGCCATCGGCGACGGAAACGTGAAGCTGGTGCGCGGTGTACACCTGGTGCGCGCCATCCCCTCGGAAGTACGGTTCCGTTTCGAGCGTCGCGCTGAGCGGACCGTGAAAGTATCGCCGCGCTTTCGCGACCGCGACGGATATGAGGTAACGGATTTCAGCGTGAAGCCCGAATCCGTTGCCGTCGCCGGCCCGGCCACACACGTGGCGCGCGTCGACACTGCTTTAACCGACCAGGTGAATGTTCCCGCGGCGGCAGGCACGTTCCAGTATCCCGTGAACACATTTATTGACGATCCCTACATTCGTTTCCCCGATGTCTCGCGGGTGACGGTGACCATGACCGTACGGAAAAAATAGGACAATTCGACAGTGGGCAAACAACTCTTCGGTACCGATGGCATTCGAGGTGTGGCGGGGGAATACCCGCTCGACGCGGCGACTGTGTTCGCCTTTGGAGTGGCGCTGGGGCACGACGCCGCGCGGGCGCAATCCGCGCCAGAGATCCTGATCGGCACAGACACACGCGAATCCGCCCGCTGGATCGCCGAAATGGTGGCTGGCGGCCTGATGCAGGCCGGTGCCCGCGTGCGCTACGCCGGAGTGGTGACCACTCCCGGCGTGGCCTATCTGACCCGCACCGGGCCGTTTCTTGCCGGGGTGATGATTTCGGCTTCCCACAACCCGTTCCAGGATAATGGCCTCAAGGTCTTCGCGCACAACGGATTCAAACTGCCGGACGAAGAAGAGGCCGCCATCGAACACGAGATTCTGCGGCACCGGGAATCCGGCATCGTTCCGCAGGCGGCGCCGCTGACCATCGAAAGCGAATGGGCGGACCGGTATCTTGCCTTTCTGGAGTCTCTGGCCGGCCGCCGGCTCGACGGTGTGAAGGTAGTCATGGATTGCGGCAATGGGGCGGCGTACAAGCTGGGACCGGAATTGTTCCGCCGGCTGGGCGCCGAGGTCACCGCGCTCAGTACGGAACCGAACGGCCGCAATATCAACCTGGATTGCGGCGCGCTTCACATCGGGCGCCTGCGGGCGGCTATGGCCGGGAGTGGCGCCGATTTCGGCGCCGCCTTCGACGGCGATGCCGACCGCGCCATTCTGGTGGCGCGCAGCGGAAAGGTGATCGATGGCGACGCTGTCTTGCTGGTGCTGGGGCGCGCCATGAAAGCCGCGGGCCACTTGAAGGAAGACACCGTCGTCGCTACCGTGATGTCGAATCTGGGATTGGAGAAGGCACTGGAAAAGGCCGGTATCCGCATGGTCCGCATGCCGGTGGGCGACAAATACGTGCTGGAGGAGATGGTGCGCCTGGGCGCGTCGCTCGGCGGCGAGCAATCCGGGCACGTGATTCTGCGCGAGTTCGCCACTACCGGCGACGGTATCCTCACCGCGCTGCGCACCATCGAGACAGCGCGCGCGGCGGGCGCCGGCCTGGACGAATTGACGGCCGATCTTCACATCTATCCGCAGAAACTGGTCAACATCCGGGTGCGCGAAAAGAAACTGCTGACCGAAGTCCCGGCGGTGGCACGTGAGATTGAGCACGTTGAGACGGCTTTTGCGGGCACCGGCCGGGTGCTGGTGCGTTTTTCCGGCACCGAACCGCTGGCGCGTGTAATGGTGGAGGGGCAGGACGCCGAGCAGGTGGAAGCCTTCACCACTCGTATTGCAGATGCCATTCGACTGGCAATGGGAGCATGACGCGGTTGCAATAGCCAGGTGTTTGCAGTACTGTAGGGGAATCCCGGATTAAGGTAGCAACCTTTGTCCTGGATGTAACGTCATATAAGTGTAGATTGAGTTTGTTCGACCTTGTTCCGTGGGCGTCTCTTGGATTTCTGCGGAACGGACCGGCGGGTGAAACCTCCGAGCACCCGCCGGTTTAAACTTCTTTCCTGCTTCAATCCACGCGTTTCAAAACCAGAGCCGAGTTCTTGCTGCCGAACGCAATGCAGTTGGCGACGGCATTTTCGATGGCCAGACGCCGCCCCGGCGCCGGCACGTAGTCGAGATCGCAATTGGGGTCGGGCTCTTCCAGATTGATGGTGGGCGCCAGCACGCCGTCGCGCATGGCGAGCAGTGTGGCTGCTACTCCGGCCGCTCCGCAAGCGCCTTGCGGGTGCCCAATCAGGCTCTTCAACGAACTCCCCGCCAGTTTCTGGGCATGGCCGTTGAAGGCCAGCTTTACGGCGCGAGTCTCCACGCGGTCGTTCAGTTCGGTGGAAGTGCCGTGGTAGTTGATGTACTGCACCTCACTTGCCGGAATGCCCGCTTCCTCCAGCGCCATTCCGATGGCGCGCGCGGGTTCCTCGCCGCATTCCTCCAGGCGCACGCGATGGTATGCCTCGCAGGTAGACCCATACCCGCCGATTTCGCCGTACACGTGCGCGCCCCTTTCGCGCGCATGTTCCAGTTCCTCCACCACGAAAAACCAGGCGCCCTCGGCGATCACGAAACCGTCGCGGTCGCGGGAAAATGGCCGCGAGGCGCGCTCCGGCTCGTCGTTCCAGCGCGTGCTCATGATACGCATGAGCTGAAATCCGCGAATGATAAGCGGCGCGATGGGCGCATCCACGCCGCCCGCAATCATCAGATCCAGGTGGCCTGAGCCGATGGTGCGGAACGCGTAGCCCAGGGCGTCGGTGGAGGACGTGCAGCCGGTGGAGACGATGTGGCTCAAGCCGCGAAATCCGAAGCGCATGGAGACTTCGCTGGCCAGTGTTCCGATGGTGGAAGTGGGAATGGTGTAGACGCTGCACTGCTTCAGGTGGCCGGTATAAAACAAGCGATACTGCTCTTCCGTGAAGTCCTGCGATCCGCCGCCCGAGCCCACAATCACGCCGATGCGCCGCAATTCATCGCGCGACATCGCCGCCGGATTGAGACCCGCATCGGCCACCGCCTCCGCCACGCTGGCGGCCGCCAACGGGACCGCGCGCGAAACGTGCGGGCGGTCTTTCGGTTCGACATAGCGCTTTTCGTCGAACTCATCGGGCACCTGGCCGGCGACACGCACCACCAGGCCCTCGACGTCAAAGCGCGTAATCTTCCTTACGCCACTCTGCCCGTTGACTGAGGCTTTCCAAAAAGCTTCCCGGCCGATCCCGTTGGGACTGACAGCACCGATACCTGTAATTACCACGCGACGCGTTTTCTGAATCACTCGTTTTTGCCTTTGGTCCTACGTCAGTATAGGCTGAATCTATGGACGCCGCTACGCAGCAACACGCCTCCAAATTGCGGCTGGCCACATTTCTGGCCGGTCTGGAAGGCGGCACGGTGGGCGTTTTGTGGATGCTGGCGTGGCTGGGAGTGGGTTCGGTATGGCAGCAGCGCAGTTTCTGGGCGCCGGAAAACCTGATGGCCACGGCCTTCGATCGCAACTCCCCGCTGGCGCCCGTCTTTAGCTGGTCGACCTGCGCCGGCCTGGCTCTGTATGTCCTCATTTATGCCGGGCTGGGAGCGGCGTTCAGTTGGTTCGTGAGAGATCGCGTGCCGCCGCTTGGCGTGATGTTGCTGGCGGTGGTGTTCGCGCTGGGCTGGTATTATTTCTCCTTTCGCTTTCTGTTCAAGCTGGTGCTGCCGCTGGTGGCGCTGCTGCACGTGGAGCACGCCACGGTGATCGGCCACCTGCTCTATGGAACCCTGCTCGGGCGATATCCGTTATATGTGCACCGGCTGATGAACACCGCATCTCCGGTGGAGCTAGTGGGGGTGGACGCGGCCCCCGTATTGGTGCCGGAAGCGCGCGAAGAAACGCCGCTCTGCGACCCGGCGCACGAAGAATAGGTGAGCCCGATTCAGAGCCGCGCGCGCAAGCCGGCCGTCTGCTAAACGATGTCGAGTTCGATGCGCTTGGAGGCGGCGTCGAGTTTTGAGATGCGGAAGCTGCGAATCTGGCCGGAACGTGGCGCCTCACGGCGATTCGATCCACCGCCTTGTCCGCCCTTCCACTTGGATTGCAGCATGGAGCTGAGCGACGAGACGTCCAGTTTCGATTCGGTGGCCTTTTCGGCCTTCTCTGGCGCTTCACTGGCCAGTTTGCAGGTCCCGGATATGCCCTCGCCCAGTTCCACTCGGGCGCGGCCTCCGGAGACATCCATCATGCGCCCGGTCACTACGTCGCCTTCTTTATGCTCGGCGATGTATTCGTCCAGGCTGGTGGGCACCAGCTGTTTCATGCCCAGGCGCAGACGGCGCTTGTCGGAATCGATTTCGAGCACCTGCGCCTTCACCACCTGCCCTTGCTTGAGAGCGTCCTGCGGATGATTGAGGCGCTTTTCGGCGCTGATATCGCCCACGTGGATCATGCCTTCCACGCCTTCGGCAAGCTGCACGAATGCGCCGAACCCGGTCATGCTCACTACCGGCCCTTCCACCACTGAGCCGACGGGGAATCTCTGCTTCACATCCGCCCACGGATCGCCGCCCACCTGCTTGAGGCCGAGCGAAATGCGCCGGTCGCCCTGATTGATGCCGAGGATGACCACGTCCACCTGCTCGCCCGGCTTGACGATCTCCGAAGCCTTTTTCATCTTCTTCGACCAGGACATTTCGGACACGTGGATGAGGCCTTCCACGCCCTTGTCGAGCTCGACGAACGCTCCGAATTCCGCCACGCGCGTGATGGTGCCGTTGACACGGTCGCCCACGTGATACTTTTCGCTCACCAGTTCCCAGGGGTGGGGCAGCAACTGCTTCATGCCCACTGAAATGCGCCGTTTGGCCGGGTCCACCTTGAGGACCTTCACACGCACCTGCTGTCCGGCGGTGAGCGCATCGGCCGGCTTGTTCACCCGGCTCCAGGAAATGTCGGCCACGTGCAGCAGCGCGTCCACGCCGCCGATGTCGACGAAAGCGCCGAAATCGGTAAGACTGCGGACCGTGCCTTCCAGGATTTCGCCTTCCTTAATTTCGGTGTACCGGCGTTCCTTGACGGCGCGTTCTTCTTCTTCCAGAACGGCGCGGCGGTCCACCACCACATCTTCATCGGCAACGTCGAGCTTGATGATGCGGCAGCGAATCTCCTGGCCGACCAACTTCTCCATCTCAGCCGCGTCTTTGGCGCCGCTGCGGGAAGCCGGCATGAATGCCCGAACCCCGACGTCCACCGACACGCCACCCTTTACGATGGCGCTCACCACACCGGCGATCGAGACCTTATCGGCGAACGCTTTTTCCAGCGACGACCAATCTTTGGGCCGGTCGACTTTAATGCGCGAGAGCTGGTAATAGCCCTCGGAGTCGCGGCCTTTGATCGACACCGGCATCTTGTCGCCGGGCTTGACGGCGTCGCCGCCGAAATCGGCAACCGGGATGATTCCCTCGATTTTGTATCCGATATCGAGAAAAACCTGATCTCCGGAGATCTGGATGACAGTGCCTTCCAGTCCCCTGCCGCCCTCATCGGGCTTATGGGAATGGGACTGTTCGTACTGTGAAAGAATGTCGCCGAAGGACTCGGCGGAGTCGTTGGTGGTCGAAGATCCGGAGCGCGCAGCCGGGTCCTGATCCAGAATGCTTGGGTTGGCCATGGGACGGTATTCTTTATTGTGGCATAATCCCGACTGGGATATTAAGGCTTGCCCCAGAACACGTGGCGTTCGTGGATAAGGTTGATCCGGCCGCAGGACCTCTTGTGGGTCGCGATATTCTCGGCGGCGCTTGCCACCACCGAGTACCGCGATGCCTTTGAGATTGTCCCCCTGGCGGCGCTCGGCGTGGCGCAAATCCTCGAGCCGAAACTGCCCGCCATCCAATCGACGCGCAGCCGCGTGTTCTGGATCGTACTGAAGCTCATCCTCACCTTTCTGCTGATCGGGTTCGGCGGCGCCATCAACAGCCGGTACTGGCCCGCCTTGCTCCTGCCCGTGGTATCCGCCGCCACCACCTTCGATTTCCTGGGCACCATGGTCTTCACCGTGCTTACCTGCGGCGCCTACCTGGTCTTTCTGTGGTTCGTGACCAAGACCGAGCCGGTAACGGTGGATCTCGAACTGCGTGTGGTGTGCCTGGTAGTGACGGGCAATCTGGCCAACACACTGGCGGGCGAACTGCGCGTACAGTCGGAGCGCCACCGCCGCACCGCAGAACAACTGGCCGCGGCCAACGTACGCATTCAGGCCGCTGAAATCGCCGCGCGCCGTTCTGACCGGCTGGCGGCACTCGGCCAGCTCTCGGCGGGACTGGCCCATGAACTGCGCAATCCGCTGGGCACCATCAAGGCGTCGGCCGAACTATTGCAACGCAATGTCAGCGCCGAAAATGAAGTCTCGCGCGAGATGGCCGGATTCATCGCCAGCGAAGTGGACCGCACCAACTCCCTGGTCACGCGCTTTCTGCAATTCGCGCGGCCGCTCAAACTGCAGTTGGCAACAGCCGACCTCAGCCAGACGCTGGATCGCGCCATCGTCCTGGTGGAACGCGAGGCCAAAGGCGCCGCCATCTACCGCAATTACCAGCCCGAGGTCGCGCCCTTCCCGTTCGACGCCGAATTGCTGGAGCGTGTGTTCTACAATCTGATTCTCAATGCCGTGCAGGCCTCGCCCCCCGGCGGCGCGGTCAGTGTGAAGACTCGCGCCGGGCACGACTGTGTGGAGGTTTCGGTGATCGATCGCGGTGTGGGGATCGACCCGCAGCAGCGCGACTCCATCTTCAATCCATTCTTCACTACCAAGCCCGAAGGGGTCGGGCTGGGGCTGGCGATCGTTTCCAAAATCGTCGATGAACACGGCGGTAAGATAACAGTGGAGAGCGAACCGGGTAAGGGCAGTGTGTTCCACGTGGTGCTGCCGACTACTGCCGCGCCTCTTTCCGCTCCGGCTGGTTCCTCATGAAAAAGCGCATTCTGATAGTCGAAGACGAAGAGAAGCTGCGCCGCGTGATCGAGCTGCAATTGATCTCCGCCGGCTTCGATGTGGACAAGGCGGCCAGCGCCGAAGAGGCGCTCAAGATCGTGGACCGCGCCGACCTGGTGCTCACCGATCTCAAGCTGCCCAACATGGACGGCCAGGAATTTCTCGGCCTCATCCGCCGCCAGAATTCGCTGGTGCCGGTTATCATGATGACGGCCTACGGGACGGTGGAGACCGCGGTAGAAGCCATGAAGGCCGGCGCCACCGATTTTCTGCTCAAGCCGTTCTCACTCGATCACCTGATGCAGGTGGTGCACAAGGGCCTGGAGATGCGCGCGCTGCGCGACGAGAATCGCCAGCTCAAGGCGGAACTGGGGCGGCGCTACGAGTTCGACAACATCATCGGCCGCAGCCCTGCCATGCAGGAAATTTTCGACACAGTGGAGCGTGTGGCCCCGACGCGCGCCACGGTGCTGCTGGCCGGCGAAAGCGGCGTGGGCAAGGACCTGGTGGCGCGCGCCATCCACTTCCATTCGCCGCGGCGCGACAAGCCGCTGGTGAAAATCAACTGCACCGCCATCCCCGAAAATCTTATGGAGAGCGAGCTGTTCGGCTATGAAAAGGGGGCGTTCACGGGCGCCAATACCAGCAAGCCGGGCAAGTTCGAGCAGGCCGATACGGGCACCGTGTTCCTCGACGAAATCGGCGATGTCCCGGGTCCCATACAGGTGAAGTTGCTGCGCGTTCTGCAGGAGCGCGAGTTCGAACGGCTGGGCAGCAATCAGACGCGCCATATTGACGTGCGGGTGGTGGCGGCCACCAATCAGGATTTGCGCGCCGCGCTGGAGCAGGGCACGTTTCGCGAGGACTTGTATTACCGCTTGAACGTGGTGCCAATCAACATTCCGGCGCTGCGCGAACGCAAGCAGGACATCACGTTTCTGGCCACTCATTTCGTGAAGAAGCTGGCGCCCGAGACCGGCTGCCGGGTGGAATCGATCACCGACGCCGCCATGGACAAGCTGGTGCAATACCATTGGCCGGGCAATGTCCGCGAGTTGGAGAATGTGATCGAGCGCAGCCTGGTGATGGCGAAGGGCACCGAGCTGGATGCCGCGGATATCAAGCTGGAAAGCGCCCCGCGAGTGAGGCCGCGCGGCGACGAAACGCATTTCATTCCCGAAGGGATGACGCTCGACACCTATGAGCAGGAGATCATCCGCGAGGCGCTGCGGCGCGCCGACGGCAACAAGAGTCAGGCCGCGCGCTTACTAGGGCTAACGCGCAATGCGCTGCGCTACCGTCTCACGCAGATGGGTCTGGAATCGTAAAGCTAGAGCGTGCGCACGCGCAGAATCGCGACCGCCAGCTCAGAGCGTAAGCTCAGTGGCAAAGGCAGACGCGATCGTCCGTCAGAGTCAGAGTACCCTTCAGGAAGGCGTTGACTGCGTCGTTGATGGATTGCGGCCCGCTCAGCACCAGCGGCTCGATGCCGTGCGTGGACAGCGCTTCCGCGGCGCCATCGCCGATTCCGCCGCACATCACGGCATTTGCCCCAGCCAGCATTTCGAGGAAGCCGGCATGGTCCCCGCAGGTATCGGTCGGGCGGCTGCGAAAAGTGCCGGAGACGATTGCGCCATTCTCGATTTCCAGAATCAGGAAAGCGGTGCTGCGGGCCAAATGGTGGCAAACGGAGATGCCGTCGCTGGTGGCGATGGCGATTCGGTTAGGCGTCATGAAGTTCCACGGTATCGCATGGCGCGCGATGGCGCTACCATGTGACTCGTGCCATGACTGAGGAAATGGACGCCGTCTATACCTGGGTGGACGGCCGCGGCGCCGGTTTCCAGGCGTCCTATCGCCGTTACGCCGACCCCGCCGAGGCCATGCGCGCCAACCGGTACCGCGATAACGGCGAGTTGCGCTGCTCGCTCCGGTCGCTCCTGCGCCACGCGCCCTGGGTGCGGCGGGTACACATCCTTACTAATGGGACCATGCCCCGCTGGCTGGACGGGTCGCATCCGCGCATCCATGCGGTGACTCACGCGGAAGTCTTCCCCGATCCCGATTGCCTGCCCTGCTTCAATTCGCACGCCATCGAAATGTGCCTGCATCGCATTCCCGGACTCACCCGCCGCTTCCTCTATTTCAACGACGATATGTTTCTGCGGCGTGACGTTCAGCTGCGGGATTTCCTGACTCCCGAGGGCGGCCAGTATTTCTTTGTCGACAATTTCCGGCTTCACCCCTTCGAGGACCACGGGGCGGCGCGCGACCGAGCCTGCGCTTACACGCAGCGCTTGTTGAATGAACGTTGGGGAACGCCGGCATCGCCGCGGTTGCTGCCCTCGCACGTCCCCCACCTGTACGACCGGGAGATCCTCCGCCTCCTCGAACGCGAGTTTGCGCCCGAATTCCGCGAGACCGCCGGCCACCGTTTCCGCGCGGCAACCGATGTGGCGATCGACGTCCTCTACGGGTATGCCCTGCTCGAATCGCCGGTACTGCGCGGGCCGCACCGGTTGTGCCTGCTGCCCGACCGCTCCCCGCAGTACCGCTTCTCCATGATCGAGAAACGCTACCTGCGCACCTTTCATCACTACGCCCGCATTCTATGGGAGCGGCCGCGATTCCTGTGCATCAATGACGATCTGGATGGCGTGCCGGACTATCACCCGCTGGTGCTCAGCCTGCGAGCTTTCCTGCGCGTCTGCTCGCTGCGGCGCGCACCCTGGGAACGATCGGCAATGCGGCAGACTTTTTCGCCGCACCGTCCGTCACAATAAGGAGATGCCTGAGAGCCGCGCGGCGCGATCGATTCGGGAGGCCTTCCAGTCGGGCAGGCCGTTGACCTACGTGCATTCGCCCGAGGAGCAGCGCGTGGTCCGCGTGCTGGAAGAGGTGAGCCGCGCCGGGCTCGATTCGCATGCCCTGCCGCTGTGGACATGGAGCATCACCGAAGGCCTGTCCCGCGAGGGCCGGCAACCCGAAGCCGGTGCGGAGACCGCCCGCGGCGCTCTCGATTTTGTGATCGCCTGCGACCGGCCGGGCGTTTTCCACCTCAAGGATTTTCACGAGCCGCTGCGCGAATCTGCCGAAGTGCGCCGCCGCCTGCGCGACGTGTACGAAAGCTGTCGCGACCGCCAAAAGTTTGTGGTCATCACTTCTCCGGTGCGTTTTCTGCCCGAAGAGATCGAACGCAGCGTGCTGTTTCTCGAATTGCGTCCGCCCGATATGGTGGAGCTGGTGGAGTTCCTGCGCGACGAAACGCGGCGCACGGCGCTCGGCGAGGCGCCGCAGGACGTGCTCGATCAGGTGGCGCGCGCACTCCAGGGGCTTACGCTCGACGAAGCTCGCTACGCGCTGCGGCGCGCGCTGGCGGGCGGCCGGCAGTTAGGGCACGATTCGCTCCCCGCGGTGCTGGAGGAGAAGCGGTTGCTGGTGAATCGCAGCGGCGTGATCGAATTCGTCGATTCGGGCACCAACCTGGATGACGTAGGCGGCCTCGAAGGACTCAAGCGGTGGCTCCTCGAACGGCGCAAGCTGTTCGAGATGCGCGAGAGTATCAGTGCCGAGATCGTGCCCAAAGGTCTGCTGATGATGGGGATTCCGGGCTGCGGCAAGAGCCTCTGCGTGAAGGCTATCGCGACATGTTTTCAACTCCCGCTTTATCGCGTGGACATGACCGAAATCTTCTCCGGCCGCCACGGCAAACCGGAAGGCGTGTTCGTGCAGGCCTGCCGCATGATGGAAGAGATGTCGCCCGCGGTGCTGTGGTTCGACGAAATCGAGATGGGGCTGAAGACTACCGAGACGGGCGGCGAACAGGGCCGCATTTTCGGCTTCTTCCTCACCTGGATGCAGGAAAAAACGCGCGGGCTATTTGTGGCCGCCACCGCCAACCGCATCGAGTCGCTGCCCGCCGAAATGATCCGCAAAGGCCGCTTCGATGAAGTCTTCTTCGTCGACCTGCCGCTTGACGACGAAATGATCGAGATCTTCCGCATTCACTTGCAGCGCCGCAAGGTGGATATTTCGAACTTCAATCTGTCGCAGTTGACGCAGTTCACCGCCGGATGGACGGGCTCGGAGATCGAACAGTGCGTGGTCTCGGCTATCACGCGGGCAAGGCTGGAAGATCGCGACGTGCGCGAGTCGGACCTGATCGGCATCGCTGCCAAACAGGTGCCGCTGTCGCGCACCATGAAGGAACAGATCAGCAGAATCCGCGGCTGGGCATTCGAACGCGCACTGCGCGCATCGCCGCCGAAGAACACGTGAACTGTTCACCACAGAGACACAGAGACACGGAGAAAACAAAGTTAAGAATCGAGCGCGCTGAGATTGCGGAGGACATGGCGGTTCCGCAGATTGTTCTTCGCGATGCCTTTGGGTTGCCCCGATTCCTCTGCCGAACTCCAGCCGATTAGGCACGAAATCCTGCCGGCTTGCCACCACGCCTGCGCCCGAGGACTGACGCCTCAGTGACCTCCGGGATCTCCGTGCACTGTGTCTCTGTGGTGAACGATTCCTACTTCTGGCCTTCGCTCGACGGCGGCACGATCCCTTTGAGCCGCATATAGGTCACCAGATTGCCGTAGTGCTCCATGGTGTGAGCGGTGTTGAAGTCCATAACGGCGAGGCGCGCCAGCTTGCGTCCAAAAAACGACACCGGTTCGGCGGCGCTGGCATCGGTCATCTTGGCGAACTGAGAGTCGCAATACGCAAATGCCTCTTTCACGGCGGTGACGATTGCGGCCTTCGTCTCGGCGGTCTTTTCGACGTCCTTATTGACGGGCTCTCCCGCGGCGGCGCTGCAGAATTCGTACTGACCGTCGGCGATGTGAGCGAACAACTGGCCGATCGTACGCACGTCGGCAGTTGGCTTGAAAGACCAGAGGTTGTCCGGAATTTTGTCCATCGATTTCAGGATGTCGGTCTTGGCGACCGAGTAAATCCCTTGCGAAGAGGCGACGAGAACGCCCTTCGAACCGGTTTGCGCTGTCACCCCGAAAGCGCAGAGAAGGAGTATGGCGGCAGGTTTCATAGAAGCTATCATACGGGTTTTTCGGGCTGGCCGAGCGAAGACAGTTGTTACAATCGTCATTGATATGTGGCGACGGCTCATTTTCCTCCTCGTCGCGGGATCGATGGCGTTCGCTCAGAAGCCGCCGTTCGACGCGAATGCCATGATGGAGCTGAAGCGAATCAGCGATCCTCAACTTTCTCCCGACGGCAAATGGATGACCTTCACGGTGCAGACTGTCGACGTCAGCGCCAATCGTAAGCCCACCCAGATCTGGATCGTGCCCGGCCCCGATGCTTCCTCCGGCGCGCCGCGGCAGATCACCCACGATGGCAATTCCAATCAGCGGGCGCGCTGGTCGCCCGATTCCACGCGCATCGCCTACATTTCGGATCGCGGCGGTTCGTCGCAGATCTGGATGATGGATCCCGATGGCGGCAACGCCAAACAGATCACCAACCTCTCCACTGAGGCGGACGGGGAAACGTTCGCTCCCGACGGCAAGAACCTGATTTTCACCAGCGAAGTTTATCCCGATTGCGGCGGCGACGATGCCTGCAATCAGCGCAATCTCGATGCTGAGAAAGCCGGCATTTCCCACGCACGCATCTATACCGAACTGCTCTATCGACACTGGACTCAGTGGTCCGGCGCGCGCCGCAGCCATCTGCTGGTCGTGCCCGCGGCCGGCGGGCAGGCACGCGATCTCACCCCCGGAAAGAACACCGTGCCGCCTTTTTCGCTGGGCGGCCCCGACGATTACGATGTCTCGCCCGACGGCCAGGAAGTCTGCTACTCCATGAACGCCGACGCGGTGCCGGCCACCAGCACCAACGCCGATCTCTATGTGGTCAGCATCAAGGGCGGCGATGCGGTGAAGATTTCTTCCACTCCCGGCGCCGACTCCAGCCCGCAATATTCGCCCGACGGGAAGTACATCGCGTGGCGTGCGCAATTTCGCGCCGCGTATGAGAGCGATCGCTGGCGCCTGCTGGTGCTGGAGCGCGCCACCGGCAAGCTGGTGAATCTTACCGAGACGCTGGATCGCTGGGTCAACAGCTTCACCTGGTCGCCCGATTCCACGCGGCTCTTCTTCACCACCAACGACCGCGGCAGCCAGTCCATCCAACTGATTTCGGTGACCGGCGGTGCGGCCCGGCAGGTGGTGGGCGGCTTCGCCGAACTGGATGACATGCAGTTGACGCGCGACGGCAAGACGATGATTTATACGGAGCAGACCGGCGCTGCGCCCACCGAGATCTATCGCGTGGATTCCTCCGGCGGCACGCCCATGGCGATCACCCATTTAAACGACGCCTCGCTGGCGGCGCACCAGATGACGCCGCTGGAAGAGTTTTGGGTGACGGCGCCAGACGGCGCCCGTGTGCAGAGTTTCCTGATCAAGCCGTACGGATTTCAGGAGGGCCAGAAATATCCCGTGGTGTTCCTGATTCACGGCGGCCCGCAGGGCTTTTGGGGCCACTCGTGGTCATACCGCTGGAATGCCCAGGTCTTCGCCGCGCAGGGCTTTGTGGTAGTGATGCCGAATCCGCGCGGATCGACCGGATATGGCCAGAAGTTCATCGACGAGGTCAATAACGACTGGGGCGGCAAGGCGTTCGACGACATCATGGCGGTCACCGACCACGTTGCGGCCGAAGTGCCGTACGTGGACGCGTCGAAAATGGTGGCCGCGGGCGCATCCTATGGCGGCTACATGATCGACTGGATGCTGGGCCACACGCAGCGCTACAAAGCGTTGGTGACGCATGACGGCGTTTACGACCTGGCGAGCGAGTTTGGCGCCACCGAAGAGCTCTGGTTCCCGCTGTGGGAATTCGGCGGCACGCCGTGGGACAACCCGGACGAGTACGCCAAGTGGTCGCCCAGCCATTACGTTAAGGATTTCCATACACCCACGCTGGTGGTTCACGGCGAGCAGGATTTTCGCGTGCCGTATACGCAGGGGCTGCAGTTATTCACCGCGCTGCAGATGCAGAAGATTCCTTCGAAGCTCCTCCTCTTCCCCGACGAAGGCCACTGGGTAATGAAACCGCAGAATAGCCTGCTGTGGTATCGGACGGTGATCGACTGGCTGAAAACCTGGGTCAATCAGCAATGAGAATACTCATCGGTGTTGTGGTTTTGGTGATAGTGGTGGTGTTGGCGGGGATGTTCGCGATGTCGACGCACACTGAAATGAATGTCAGCCCGGTAACCACCGTCGGAGTCGCCACGCCGGTGACTGTGCGGCTGGCGAATCCCCACGGTGAGCGCGATGTGGATGCGTGGATCGAGCAGGATGGCACGCGCTATCCGCTGTTCGAAGAAAAAGGGCCCTCGCATCGCCTGTTCTGGCAGCGCCACCAGGCGGTGCGCCGGGTGACGTTCGAGGCCGGCAAGACTAAGGCGCCCGGCTTGAAAGAAGGCAAGGCACGGTTGGTGGTGGAGGCCACGTCGAACGATTTTCGCGGCAGCACCGATTCCGCGTCGGCCGACGTCAACGTAGTGCTCACCGCACCGCGCGTGTTCGCCGACGGCCTGCAGCATTACATCAATCAGGGCGGCATGGAACTGGTGGTGTTCACGCCCAGCGGGTCGTGGAACGAGGCCGGCGTGCGCGTGGGTAAATATACCTTCCGCAGTTTTCCGCTGCCCGGCCACCCCGAGCAGCGCTTCAGCATGTTCGCCTACCCCTGGGATCTGCCGCCCGATGTCGTGCCGGAAGTCTACGCGCGCAATCAGGCCGGCACGGAAGCCACGGCGAAGTTCTGGTTTAAGCTCTTCCCCAAGAAATTCCGCGCGCGCGCATTTCCAGTGAGCGACGCGCTCATCGAGAAGCTGGTGAATTCGGTGGACCCCAACAACACCCTCACGCCCGGCAAAGACGTGGTGGGGCGCTTCCTTTACATCAACGGCGAACTGCGTCGCAAGGGCAATGAACAGCTCTCCGCCATGCGCGACAAGACCGAACAGAAGGTCCTCTGGAACGGTCCGTTCCTGCACTGGGGCAAAGAAGAGGCCGATTACGCCGATGTGCGCACGTACATGTACCACGACAAGAAGATCGACGAACAGGTGCATCTGGGCTTCGACCTTTCCGACACGCAGAATACGCCCGTGAAGGCGGCCAACGACGGCAAGGTGATCTGGGCCGCGGACCTGGGGATTTACGGTAACTGCATCGTGGTGGATCACGGGTACGGTTTGCAGTCCATCTACGGCCATCTGCGCGAGATCGACGTGAAGGTGGGGGACATGGTGCAGAAGGGACAGAAGATGGGGGTCGAAGGGCAGACCGGTCTGGCGGGCGGAACCCATCTCCACTTCAGCATGCAGGTGGACGGAGTGCAGGTGAATCCGCGGGAGTGGTGGGACGAGCACTGGATCCACGATCGCATCATGAGCAAGCTCGCGCCCGACGCCAGCACGCCGATGGCCTCCACTACGGAAGTCGAACGCCCGGCGACGCACAAGCGCGCGAAGCATCGCAAGAAGTAGACTAGCTGCTGCCGCTACTTGTATTTGATCGTCAGGTGTTGGCTGGCCGCGATCTCTTTAATGATGTCGAGTTCCGCGGTGGTGCAGACCGTGCCGTTGCTCTGCGCGCAGCGCAGTGTGCCATCCGAAGCGGCCAGCTCCAGATCTTTCACCGGCACCAGCACATCGTGTTGGCTCTTGCCTGCGTAGACCGCGTCGGAGAGTGCCTGTACCTGCTTCTGGGTACAGCCGTGACCGTCCTCATTCTTACATTTGATGCTCGCCGAGGGCAGCGACGATTTCGGCGGCGCCGTTTGTGCCAGCAGAATCGCCGAGCAAAATAACACCATTCCCGCGGCCGCGCAAATCGATTTCATATCGCCCTCCGGTGCCAGTATATCCCACCAAGTCGCGCACAAATTACATGCTTCGCGGCTGCTGAGGTCCAGCTATAGTTCTGAAATCAACAATCGGCAATATGTTTGCACTTCCCCGCTCAGGAGACCAGGGAATGCATAAAAGATGGATCGAAATCGTCATGGGAGTCGCGCTCGGCGCGTTGCCGGCCCTGTGCCAGCAAGGCGTGCCGTTGTATCGCGTGACCGTGATCGAACGTACCGTGAATGCGGTCAACTATCAGTACCGCTCCGGCCCCACCAAAATCGATTTTCGCGGCACCGTGCTCCTGCCGGCGGCGAAAGGCGACGCCACCGTCGATTCCAAATCGGGACACACCGAGATCGACGCCAGGTTCGATGGCTTACAGCCGCCGCAACGGTTCGGCCCCGAGTATTTGAGCTATGTATTATGGGCCGTGACGCCCGATGGCAGAGCTCATAATTTGGGCGAGGTTGTCCCCAACGGTTCCGACAAGGCGCATCTGCCGGTGAGTACCGACCTGCAGGCGTTCGGACTCCTGGTGACCGCCGAGCCGTACGCCGCGGTGCGCACTCCAGGCAACGTGGTGGTGATGCAGAACGAGATCCGCCCCGACACGGTGGGCAGCATTCATCCCATCGTGGCACGGGTGGAGCTGATGCCGCGCGGCCACTATACATGGAACGTGCCTGCTGCCGAATCTGCCGGCGTAGCCAATGCACCCAAGGTTTCCATGGGCCGCTATCAGGCGATTCTGCAGACCTATGAAGCTCAAAATGCCATCGGCATCGCCACCACGGCCAACGCCCAGCAGTACGCCCCCGAAGTGCTCGCCAAGGCGCAGCAGGAACTCGCGCAGGCCCAGCAGTTGGAATCGGGCAAAGGGAATGACGACCTGGTGGTGCAGCATGCCCGTGCCGCTACCGAGATCGCCGAGGATGCCCGCATCATCGCCGAACGGCATGAGCAGGACGCTGCGCTGATGGCGGCCCGCCAGCAGACCGCGCAGGCGCAGGCCGCGGAAATGCAGGCCGAAGCCTCGGCCAATCGCGAGAAAGCGCGGGCCGACGATGCACAGGCCGTTGCGCAGATGGAACGGGCGGCGCGCCAGCGTGCCGAAGCGGATGCCAGGCTCGCGCGCGAGCAGGCCGAACAGGCGACCGTGATTGAGGTAGCGCCGGCGGCCACCGTCACTCAGCCTCCGGTCTCCCAGCCACAGAGCACGAGCGCGGCGACCGAAAAACAATTCCGCACGCAGCTTTTGCAGAAGCTGAACATGGCGATGGTCACGCGCGATACTCCTCGCGGCTTGGACGCGACTCTGGACGACGCCGATTTCGATCGCGGACAACTGCGTGCGGCCCCGGCCAGTGCGGTTGCTCGCCTGGCAGCAACTCTCATGTCGCATCCTGAACTGCGAGTTTCCGTGGAAGGAAATTCGGACACGCCGGAGGGCTCCGAATTAGCGCGGCAGCGTGCGCAATCGGTAGCCGCCGCATTGACCGCCGCCGGCGTTTCGGCATCGCGAGTCTCGGCCCAGGGATTGGGGAACTCGCGCCTGCTGGTTTCCAACACCACCGAACAGGGCCGCATGGAGAATCGCCGCGTCGATATCGTAATTACCGGCAGTGCGATCGGGACCGTGCCCTCGTGGGATCGCACCTATCCCATCTCAATGAATCGGCAATAGCCAGGGGCGCCGGAGCTATGGATTTCCCGCCTCTTCGGCACGCCATTGTTCGAGCGACTCCATCGCTTCCGGGCTATCGGGCCTGAGATGGACATGTTCCTCGCCGATGGCGTGCCGCTTCTTGAGCCAATCCATGAATGCGCGCCGGCGCGCCGCATCGGGCTCCAATTTCTTTAGCCAGCCCGACTCCTGCAGTTCCGTTTTATTGCCGTCGCTGATTCGCTCTTTTCGCGGCTTGTCCTCCAGCTTCTTGAACTTCTCGGGAATCCTGTGGCGGCCCCCTTTGCTGTCCAGGTCGTCATCTTCATCCGCGCTGTCCTCCATCTCCTCTTCCGGCGCGGAGTCCTCGCCGCCCATCATTTTCGGATCGTTGTCGCCGGCGGCGCCCCCCGACCGCTTCACCTCAGGGTGCTTGGCATAGTACTTGTCCCAGGCTTTGGTGTCATAGTCATCGCTCGGCGGCTGGTCGCTGTCGTCCCCGTCTTCAGCGTCAGTCGGTTCCTCGTCTTGTATTTTGTCCGGATTGCGCTCGGTAACGGGATCGGGCTCCTCAACTTCCGGGGATGCCGGCCCGCGTGGCCCCGGCTCGCGCCCGAATCCGATCTTCGGTTCCTCGGCATAGGGACTATCGGGATTCCCAACCGGCTCCCGGCCGAACCCGATCTTGGGCTCCTGGGCGTACGGGCTGTCCGGATTCCCAACCGGCTCACGGCCGAACCCGATCTTGGGCTCCTGGGCGTACGGGCTGTCCGGATTCCCTACCGGCTCGCGGCCGAATCCAATCTTGGGTTCCTCAGCATATGGGCTGTTCGGATTTCCCGGAGACTGCTCTCCGAAGCCGATTCTCTGCTCGGGCTTTTTCGGTAGCCGTTTGGTCTCGGGCTCGGACTCGGGATCGGGATCGGGATCGGTGTCGGGCGCCTGCTCCGGGTCGTTGGGCTCGGTATCCGGCGCCTGTTCCGGGTCGTTGGGCTCGGTGTCCGGCGCCTCCTCCGGATCGTTGGGCTCGGTATCGGGAGCCTCGGGACCGTCGGGCTCGGTGACGGGTTCGCCATCGGGTATGGTGTCCGGTGAACCCGGTTCCCCTAGTTCCTCCGGAGTAAACTCGGGCACCTTCGGCGCTTTCGGTATGGTCGGATTTTCCAGGAACTCCGGCGAGAGCGGACGTGCCGAAGGAGGAGGCGCCGGCACAGTCGGTGCCTCCGGGTCGACGGGCTCCGGCGGAGGAGCCGGCTCGGTCGGCGCAGTCGGATCTACCGGCTCGTCGGGTATGGTGTCCGGTGAACCCGGTTCCCCTAGTTCCTCCGGAGTAAACTCGGGCACCTTCGGCGCTTTCGGTATGGTCGGATTTTCCAGGAACTCCGGCGAGAGCGGACGTGCCGAAGGAGGAGGCGCCGGTACCGTCGGTGCCTCCGGGTCGACGGGCTCCGGCGGAGGAGCCGGCTCGGTGGGCGCAGTCGGATCTACCGGCTCCACGTCACCAGGGGGAAGCTCCCCCGGTTCGGGAAGGCTGGGTTTGGGCGCGTTCGTGACATCAGCCAAATCCGCGGCATCCCCCACCTCGGCCGCATCCGCGACCTCGGCGACATCCGCAACCTCAGCCGCATCGGCAACTTCGCCAGCCCCGGTGAACAGCGCGCCGATTTGTACCGCAGCCTGCCCAACGCCCTCCATGGGCTTGCCGTCATCGATCGATTTTTGGATAGGCGCCCATACGCCCTTTCCGACCTTGCCCCAATACTTGGCATCGTCGGATGGGTCGACCATTTCCTTGCCCGCCTGCCCCAGCGTCTTCTCGCCGGTCGCCACATCATAGCCTTCGGCCAACGCCTTCTCGGGCAGTCCCAGCACCGGAATATGCTCGCTCATGGTGTAGAGCGCCTTCGCGGTATCGACCGGATCGGCAGCCGCGCTCACAATCCCGCCCGCCATGCCGACCACCGCTTTATCGACGCCGCCGATGAAATCGACATCCTGATCGACGGTTGTTTCCACGCCCTTCGCGACCTGCTCCAGAACGGGGATCCCCTTGGCCTCATCGGCAATCGCTTTCGCGCCGCCCTTGGCCTCGCCCTCCAGCCAGTCGATACCCTTGTCGAGGTAGCCCTCGCCCTCTTTAACGTAAGCGGCATTCTGCTTCATGCCGGCGTATTCTTGTTTCGCCGCGTCCTCAACGGCGCCTCCGACGATTTTGGCGCCCTTCCAGGCGTCGCTCGTGAGATCCTCGGCGGTCTGAATGTCCTGTTTGGCGACGTCTACGACCGCGCCGCCCACTACCTGCGCGCCTTTCCAGGCGTCGCTCGCGACATCCTCGGCGGTCTCGATGTTCGACTTGGCGACGTCTACAACGGCGCCGCCCACCACCTGGGCGCCTTTCAATGCGTAGCCGGCGACATCCTCGGCGGTCTCGATGTTCGACTTGGCGGCGTCTACGACCGCGCCGCCCACCACTTGGGCGCCCTTCAATGCGTAGCCGGCGACATCCTCGGCGGTCTCGATGTTCGACTTGGCGACGTCTTCGACCGCACCGCCCACCACCTGGGCGCCTTTCCACGTATCGCTGGCGACGCCTTTGGCCGTCGACTCGGCAGCTTGGAGGTCGTCCCCTACAGTCGCTTTCACCGAAGCAACCGCCTTAGTGCCGGCTGCCGCCACCTGCTTCACATCGCTGGTCGCTTCAGTGACTACCGCCGACACGTTCGTTTTGACGGTATCCTCCACGGCGCTGACCGTCGACTCTCCTTGGTCGACCGCCGATTGCACAGTAGTGACCGCAGCAGTTTCGACGTCCTTCACGGCACTCGCCGCAGCGTTTTCCGCGTTGTCAGCCGCCGAGGAGACGCTCGAAACGATACTGCCCACATCGACGCCGAGTGCGCTACTAATCCAAGAATCCTGGTCGGATGCCATCCGAATTTCCTCCTTATCCTTACCGGTCTTCACCGCCGCTTAGGCGAGGTGATTCATTTCACCTGCCGTAACGAAAGTTGGCTTCCGTCATGCGGCCGGCTTAGTCCTCTTTTTGTGTGACGTTTGCTGCCGGTTAGACGGCTACGCGACGATGGTCTGCGACATCTGGGTGAGGCTCGACGCCAACACCTGCCGCAGATTGCACTGCACTCCGAACGGGTTTTTATCGATGTGGGCGATTAACGGTTCGGCTTTTACGTAGCGGATGTACTCATTTAGAATGGCGCGCGCGTTGCGCAACTCCGCCGCCCGTGCTCCCTCGTTCGGTGCGCCGCTGGCTTTCTGCAGCGAGACGGCGAGCTTGTGGTCGAGCTTGCCCACGATGGCGTCGATCTTGTGCATGTTTTTTTCGATTTCCTTCAGCACTTCGGGGTGCGACTTCCCGTAGTGGGCGCGGATCGCTTGCTTCAGCTCCTTGCACTTACCATCGACGATGCCGCGCGTGCCATGCCAGGCCGTGGAAGCTTTCGCCAGACGGACTGGGTGGGGTTCCTTGCCTGGAGGCGCTGGCGGTGGCGGCGGAGCGGGTTTCGCCGCCTGCAATGGCGGTTTAGGCGGCGGTGGCGGACCCGCGGGCCTGGGCGGTGGCGCCGCAACCGGTGGCTTAGCCGCCGTGGCCGCGATGTTCTCCATCGGAGACCGATGCAACGCCGGAGTGGGCTTGCCCGCCGTCTCCTCCTCCTCCTCGTCGTCTTCTTCCTTCACACCCGACGGCGCCCCGATCTGCTTGCCCAGCACTTCCTTCATCAAGGCGGCCTGTCTCTTAAACTGACCGAAGGGCACCTTATTCCCGTATAAGGTGACTTTGCCGTTCTCCATCGAACAGGTGCCTTCGCAGAGGAATCGCTTGGCGCCTTTCAACAGGGTCAGCAGCGGTTTGAACGTCGACTGCCCGTTGCCGATCACCAGGAACGGCTTCAGAATATGCATCTTTCCGGTGGCGTCCGGAAGCTGGACTTCGTTGTAGATGCAAAATTTGGTGTCGTCCTTAAGCTGGCTGGCCGACATCCTCATTGCTTTCTTATAAGTTTCGAATGTCTTTAGGTCTGGTTGCTTCAACTGCATGGTCAGATATTACCCCCGTCTGGTAGCTTCTGAAAGAGCTTCGCTCATGTTCGGTACTAGGCAGGGAGACGGCGATCGAAAACCAACGCCGGATGTTAGCCGAATCACCTTTCGGTGAGTCAACTAAGCACTGGTTGGCCGAAGTGGCGCTTCAAGACAACAACGCCGGTCACCCTGCCGACGACGCATATCGCTTGATTATACGCTCCGGCTAGTCCCCGTCAAGGGGTATTTGGATAGTGCCTTCTCGAACAGGTCGAGCCTGACTTGTAACTATTCCTGTCTCTGCCAACGCGATTTCTATTGGTTTTCTTGTCTCTCCCCCGCCGGCAGATGAAGCTGGACACTGCGCCGCTTTGCTGTGCGATCGCCGTGCTAAACTTGGTACTGTCGCGGAGAGGTGGCAGAGTGGTCGATCGCGCCCGCCTCGAAAGCGGGAGTACCTGTGAGGGTACCGGGAGTTCGAATCTCCCCCTCTCCGCCATCGTCTTTCCCCATCTTTCCCTGCGAATACGTTACGATCATTGGCAGGAATGCCAGCCCTTCGCTCCGCTGTCGCAGCCGGTCTGCTCGCAATTCTGTCTAGCGCGTGCGGGCATCGTGCGCCGGCGCGCAAACTGACCGTCGCCGCCGCGGCCGATCTGCAATTCGCTCTCGCTGAGGGCGCGCAGCAATTTCAGCAACAAACCCACACCGCGCTCACCGTCAGCTACGGATCGAGCGGCAATTTCTATGCGCAGATCCGCAACGGCGCGCCGTTCGACGTCTTCCTTTCGGCCGACGTCGAGTATCCGCGGCATCTGGTGCGCGATGGCATCGCGGCGGCGGATTCTGTCTTCCCATACGCCGACGGCAAAATCGCGGTTTGGGTTCCTTCCGCATCGAAGCTCGACCCCGCCACGGCCGTGCAGGATCCGGCGCTGCGCCGCCTCGCCATCGCCAATCCGCAACACGCGCCCTACGGCCGCGCCGCCGACGCCGCGCTGCACAAACTGGGACTCTATGACGGCGTCGCGAAGAAGATCGTGATGGGCGAGAATATCTCGCAGACACTCGAGTTCGCACAAAGCGGCGCCGCCGATGCCGGCATCGTGGCGCTCTCGCTGATTCTCGCTCCCAACATGCGCGGGCAGGGGCGATACTGGGAGCTTCCCGTGAACTCGTATCCGAAAATCGAGCAGGGCGGCGTCATCCTGAAAGATTCTCCCGCCGCCCGCCAATTCCGTGACTGGCTGTTAGGGCCTTCCGGCCGTGCTCTGCTCCAACAGTTCGGTTTCTCTTTACCCGGCGAATAAACATGGACTGGCAGGCGATCTGGCTCAGCGTGCGGCTCTCTGTCTCCACCACCGTCATCCTGCTCGCACTGGGCATTCCGCTGGCGGCGTGGCTGGCATTTTCGCGCCGCCGCTGGAAATTCCTGGTGGAAGCGGTGGTGGCGCTGCCGCTGGTGCTGCCGCCCACCGTGCTCGGCTTCTACATCCTGCTGGCCATCGGACCGCGCAGTCCGCTGGGCGCGCTCTATGGAAAACTGACCGGCGGAATGCTGCCGTTCTCCTTTCAGGGGCTGCTGCTGGCATCCGTGCTGTATAGTTTGCCGTTCACCGTACAGCCGGTGGCGGCGGCGTTCGCTTCCGTGGACCGCGGGTTGGTGGAAACGTCCTGGTGCCTGGGTGTTTCGCGCGCGGCCACGTTTCGCCGCATCGTGATGCCGCTGGCGCGCCGCGGCATCGCCACCGGCGCTATCCTCAGCTTCGCCCACACCATGGGCGAATTTGGCGTAGTCCTGATGGTGGGCGGTAACATCGCGGGTGTCACGCGCACCGTCTCCATCTCAATTTACGACCAGGTACAAGCGCTCGATTACGCCGCCGCCAACAAAACGTCGCTCTTCCTGGTGGGGCTCTCGTTCCTGGTGCTGGCGCTCACCTACGGCTACCAGCGGCGGGGGTGGACGGTATGGCCGATGAGCTGAAGTGCGCCTGCCGCACGCGCCTGGCGTCCGGTTTCGAACTCGACGCCGAGCTGTGCCTGCCTCTCGATCGAGCCCCCATCACGGTGCTCTTCGGAGCTTCGGGCGCCGGCAAGACGACGCTGCTGCGCATGCTCGCCGGTCTCGATACACCCCAAAAGGGCGCGATCGCATTTCGCGGGCAGGTCTGGTTCGATTCTGCGCGCCGCATCGCACTGGCGCCGCAAGCGCGCCGCGCCGGCTACGTCTCGCAGGACTATGCCCTGTTCCCGCACCTCACGGTGGCTGCCAATGTGGCGTATGGCGCGCTACCCGGAACAGCACAGGACTACCTGACTACCTTCGAAGTCTCCGCCCTCGCCGACCGCTACCCGCGCGCCCTCTCCGGCGGGCAGCGGCAGCGCGTGGCGTTAGCGCGCGCCCTGGCTGCCGAACCGGCGCTCTTGCTGCTCGATGAGCCTCTTTCCGCGCTCGATGCGGCGGCGCGTGCGCGCACCCGCCGCCAGTTGCGCAGCCTCCTGCTGGCCAGCGGCGTTCCCTGTCTCCTGGTAACCCACGACCGCATGGAAGCGCTCACGCTGGGAGATTGGATCGCGGTGATGTCGAATGGCCGCGTACTGCAATGCGGTCCCGTGCAGGATGTCTTCCAGCACCCCGCCGATGCCGGTGTCGCCGAGTCCATTGGCGTGGAAAACGTGCTCCCGGCGACGGTGGTGGGGCGCGACGGCGGCCTGCTCACGGTGCAGACGGGCGCGGCGCAGTTGCAATCCGTGGATGGCGGCGAGACGGGCGCGGTGGTGGCCTGTATTCGCGCCGAGGATATCGCCATCGCGCGCGATGGCGGGCGGGCATCGAGCATGCGCAATCGTGTGGCGGGGCGGGTGGTGTCGGTGGCGTTGGAAGGTCCGCTGGCGCGCGTGGAGTTGGACTGCGGCTTCCCTTTGGTGGCGGTAATCACCGCGCAATCGGCGCACGAACTCACGCTGCAAACCGGCGAGACGGTTTGCGCCATCGTAAAAACCACGGCAGTCCACCTGGCCGGAGGCGCGGGATGACGAAAACCAATGCCGCCCGAATGCTGGACAGCGCGGGCATCCAGTACGAATTACGCGAGTACGAGGCCGACGAGAACGATCTGAGCGCGCCCCATGTAGCGGCGGCTATCGGTATGCCGGCAGATCAGGTGTTCAAGACGCTGGTGGCGCGCGGCGACCGTACGGGCGTGCTGATGGCCTGCATTCCCGCCAATACGGAGCTCGATCTCAAGGCGCTCGCCGCCGCCAGCGGAAATAAGAAGGTGGAACTGGTGCCGGTGAAGGAAGTGCTTCCGCTCACCGGCTATATTCGCGGCGGCGTGTCGCCGGTGGGGACACGCAAACCGTACCCGCTGTTTCTCGACGAGACGGCCGACGTATGGGACCTGATCTCGGTGAGCGCGGGAGTGCGCGGCTGCCAGATGCTGCTCGCGCCCAACGATCTGGCGCGCGCCGTGGACGCGCAGCGTTGTGCCATCGCGCAGTGGCCCAAGTGACTCGCCTCGCCTGCGGTGTGGCGCCGCCGGGCAGAATGGAATGCCGCGGCGAATTGGCAATCCGCCTGGTCCGGCGATAGGCGACCGGGCGCCGGGACGGACCGTCGCGCTACTTCTCCGACGGTGCGTAGTATCCCTGCCGCCAGTGCATCTTGAGCGCCGGCACACCGGGTGGCTGGGCCACTTTCACTTCGACGGTGTGGTACTTGCCGTCGCGCACCTGATCGCGGGGGTAGTAGCCCAACACGTATTGATTGCGGAGTTCGATGGCGATGCGTGCGGCCACGCTCGGCAGATCGCTCGATACGGTGGCCGCGAAGGCGCGCCCTCCGGTCTGGGTGGCGATCTCCGAGAGTAGTCTCGGTCCCGACACTTCCTCCGGGCTAAGCGCCAGCGACGCCAGCGGATCGAACACTCCCATGCAGTAGATCTCCACGTCAGCCTCGCGCACCAGCGATTCGATCTGTGCGGCCGTGTACTTGCTGCTGTTGTCGCCGCCATCGGAGACGATGACGATCGCTTTGCGCGCGTTCCGGGCGAGCTTCATCTGGCTGAGCGTGAAGTTGACCGCGTCGAGCACCGCCGTCAGACCGCCGGGCTTCACGTTCTGCAGTGCGTCGCGAATCTGCTCGGTCTTGCCGGTGAAGGGAACAGTGAGGTCGACCTTATCGTTGAACTCCACCAGAAAGGCCTCGTCATCCGGACCCATGGTGCGCAACATGGTGGCCGCCGCGTCGCGCGAACTGCGCATCTTGAAATCCATGCTGCCGCTGATATCGAACGCCAGCCCGATGGAAAGCGGCACGTCCTCGCCGGAGAAATGCGAGACGGGCTGCTCCACGCCGTTGTCGAACAGCTTGAAATCTTCCTTGCGCAGTCCCAGCACGAAACGGTTCATGGTGTCGGTTACGGAGACCGGAATCACCACCAGGTTGGATTCGGCGCGGAAGCTGGGTTGCGGCACTCCCGCGGGTTGCGCGTATAAAGCGCTCGCAAAAAGAAAAGCGATAACTGCCCCGGAGGCCCGCATGAAAATTCCTGCTCCCGAGCTTAGCAGATCGGAATCGTAGAATGAGGGGATGATTCTCACGCTCCTGCCCCTGCTGGCGGTATTGGCGCAGGCGCCGGCGGGCTATCCGGCGCACTGGTGGACGCCGGTGCCGGAGTCGCAGAAAGCGTCCTGGGAGATTCTGCCGCAGACTGCCGGGCCGGGCGAAGTAATCCTCTCCAAGCGCAATGAGCTGGGCATCCTCTCCAACTTTGCAGCGACTCCCTTCACCTTGCATGGCCGGCGCTACGCCAGCGTGGAGGGCTTCTGGCAGATGATGCTCTACCCGGAAGGGCGGGACGATCCGCGCGCCCGGGCGGCCGGCGTGGTGTGGATGCACACCCGCTCCCAAGTGGCCGGAATGATCTCGTTCGACGCCAAAGACGCGGGCACGCTGGCGGAAGAGAACATGCGCCGGATGGGGATCGGCTGGGTGACGTTCGAGGGCCGGAGGATGCCGTACTGGTCGGCTGCGAAGGGCGAGCACTATCGCCTGATCGTGGAGGCGATGCGCGCCAAGCTGGCGCAGAATCCCAAAGTGCGGAAAATACTGCTGGCCACCGGCAACCTGACCTTGCGGCCTGACCACATCGGCGAACCGGATGAGCCGCCGGAATGGCGCTACTACCAGGTCTGGATGGAAATTCGCCAGGAATTGCAGGCCGGCAAGACGCTACCGCCGGGCGCCCGGTTGCAGTAAACCCGCCGGATGCCCGAGAGCTTTGGGGCGCCGCGCAAATTTGGGCGTCCCGGAACCGGGCTTCGCTCGACATCTTTCGCGGCGCCTGGCGAACAGTGGCCGGTGGAGCATTCGGACTGGAACGGTTAGGCGCCGACCGGTGCGGTGTTCCCCCTCGCCGTGACGTTTTCGCTCGGCGGCAATCTGCACCCACAGCCTGTTCTCGGTCGCATTGCGATCTGCTACGTCCTTCGGGCGAACAGACCTGTCCCGCTATTGTGGCGCCGCCGCGAGAGGCGCCACAATTACCGGAGTGCTGGTGGGCGCGTCCACGCCGGAGTCGATTTCCAGGGTCACCGCAATCGCGGCGGTCGTGTTGGCGTCAATCGGCCCGCGCAGAATTCGCATCGCCGTGCCGTCGTTTTGCGATTGGAACATGCCGCCGCGCACCGGGCTCGCGCCCTTAGCTTTGGGGATGTACCACAACTCGTAAGCTTTCCCGCTGGGCGCCGGTGGCAGATTGGAGGCGATCAGCAGCGCGCCCATGGATGGACTATAGAAGAGCTTGCCTCGCGGCTTGGGCTTATCCTGGCCGAATGACGTCACCGTGGTGTCGGCGCCGTTCATCAGTTGGAAAGCTTCGTTGAGGCGCGTCAGATCGATAATCTGCGCGCGCGACTGTGCGGTGAGCCGGACCACCTCGCGCGAGAAGTCCGATTCGCGCCCGCCGAAGTAAACTGCCGCCGCCAGAAACATCAGCGTCGACCCGGCGAGCAGCGGCGTCCATCCCCAACCGCGCTGCTCCGCCCCCACCGACGCCAGAATGCGGCGGCGCAATTTGGAGGAAGGCGGCGCCTGGGCGTCGGATGAACCGCCGACCAGCGTCAGCAGTTCGCGAGCGCGTCTCATTTCCGACATACAAACCTCGCAACCGCGGTCGAGATGTACACGGATTTCATCCCGCTCCGGCTCTTCGGCCAGGCCGAGCGCGTACAACTCGTAGTGGTCCCTCAATGCGGAGCAGTTCATGCCGACACCGCCTGAGCGCCGAGCTCATCGCGCAAAGCCTTGAGGGCGGCGCGAACCCAGGTCTTCACCGTTCCCAGCGGCTGCCCCATGCGCGCCGCCATCTCGGTCTGCGAAAGACCCTCGAAGTACGCCAACTCGATCACCTGCCGCTGCTGCCGCGAGAGCTTTTCGATGGCCGCCTTCACCACCCGCACTTTATCGGAGGCCAGGATGCCGGGCTCCATGTCGGTGTAGAGCGCGGGATGGTCGGTCTCCTCAAACTCCACCGTGTTGCGCTCCCGCCCGCCGGCTGAACGAATGTAGTCGATGGCGCGATTGCGCGCCACCGCCAGCAGCCACGGTCCCACCGCGCCTTTCTGCACATCGAATCCCTGCGCCCGGTTCCACACCCGCAGAAAAGTTTCCTGCACCAGGTCTTCGGCGATGCCGGTATCGCGCACTACGCGCAAAATCAACGCATAGGCCACGCGGCCGTAGCGGTCGTACAACTCCGCCAGAGCTTGCGGTTCGCGCCGCTGCAGTCGAAGGATCAGCGCGGCGTCGGCTTCGGTGGTGCGCAGCGCCAGCAGTATCGGTAGCAAGAACATTCGGAACTTTCTGTCGCGCGAGCCGGGTACAACGGCCGATGATTGCGCGTCCTAATTCTATATACGAGTCGCGCCGCTGCGCAAGATTGCGTGTGCGCGCGAAAATTTTGCGGCGCTGAAGCGACACTCGGCACTCGATGGATGACGAATCGAAGTGCGAAATGCATTTTTCTCTTGACTTTCTTCTCGAACAACCTTATATATGAATCACATTGCGATTTTTTCGAGTCGCAAAATTTGATGTTTAGGGAGAATAAATCGATGAAGAGCGCAACCAAGAAAGCCGCCCCGAAGAAAAAGGCTGCTCCGAAGAAAAAGAAGTAGCTAGGGCGCGCCCTCTCTGAGGGCTGCAAACAAAGGTTCCACTCCAAGGCCCCGATTTTCGGGGCCTTTTTCATTGTTTCAGACTTTTCCCTCCGAGATCCCCACCCCACTCCTCCCCCCACCTTCAACGCGACTGCAGCAGCACGCGAAACGTCTCCCCCATTCCGAACAACAGGGTCTTGAGCTGCATGCGGCGGCGCAGATCGTTCTGCGCGCCGAGAGCCGCTGCGAACCCATCTGCTTCGCCGGCGGCAAGCAACAGTTGCGAGAGCACGCTGAAGCTCACCGTGCGCAATCCATGCAGCGCGCCGCGTGCTTCCAGGGCGGTAAAGTTTACATGGGCGGTGATGTCGCGCAGTCCCGGCTCGCGCAAAACATCTTCCATCGCGCTATGGCGGCGGTAGCCCATCAGAGTCCCATGCGGAAAGCGAACGGCCTCCGCGCGCCTAAAGCCGTAATCGATGGTCAACACGGAACCAGCGCGCAGTGCATGCGCGATGCGGTCCATCCATGCCATCGCGGCCAGGTTGATTTCATACCAGTTGCCTTCTTGCGGCGCCGGAAAATACGTGCGCAGATAATCCGCCGCGTCGTCGGCCACCTCGCCGCTCTCCCGCCAAACGAAGCTGCCGTCGTGAAACGCAACACACTGCCGCCGGAATTTGCCTTCGCGATACGTGGCAGCGTCCACCGGCAGGGCATCGAAGAACTCGTTCGAGAAGACGACGCCGATCATTTCGTCGGGCAGCGCTCCGGAATCGACATCCACCGGAACGTAGCGCCACTCGGCGAAAGCTTCCGCCATCTCGCCGCGGCCCGCGCCGAGTTCCACCACCGTGAAATCGCGAGGTTCTCCCATGGCGCGGTACAGTTCGCGAATGCGGGCGGCGATCAGGATGCCGAAGACCGGCTGGATCTGTTCGGCGGTATAGAAGTCGCCGCCCTTACCGAAAGGATCGCGCGGGCGCCGGTAATATCCGTGGAGCGGATGGTACAGCGCGGTCCGCATGAACTCCGCGAAAGGCAGCGGACCGTGGCGGGCAATTTCGTTGGCGAGCAGTTCGGCGGCGGGGGTCATGGGCGCGGGTCGCGGCTTTGCGGTGTGTGGACGAACATTTCCACCAGGTAGTCATGCATGCAGTCGTAGAGGTAGCGCTGAAAGGTCCAGGGAAACTGTGGGTGCTCGATGTCGCGGGGATGGATGGGCGCGTAGTAGGTATGCTGTTCGCGGCTCTTGAGCTGGATCACCAGTTCGATGGCGCCGTTCTGCTCGCGCGCCGAAAAGTCGAGCAGCGCATGATCGTAGCGGATAATTTCGGTTCGCACTTTTTCGAGAGGCGTCACGGAATTATGCTAGCAAGTATGCCGCACCTCCCCGCTTCCAGCCGGAAACGCCAGGTTCATCTTGCGTGAGAATCCGATGGCAAGTTCAGCCCCATTTTGCATGAGACAAGAGCGCTCGGCCCTCCCGAACACCTTTCCGCTGACGAGGGTTGCGTTCACTGATTGGCGCTTCGGCGCTTACGCGGACAGTACTTTCGCCGACCGGCGGCGGGCGGAGGCTCACGCTTCGGTGGAAAAGACGCCGGTACGGCTTGCCGGCAAGGAGCTGGGTCGACGATACTGCCGCGGATGACGCAATCTTCCCGGAGCGGGTGCCGGAGGTCATGCGGTGCGCCCCTTCCGTTTGGCACGCTGCATCACCCGCGCGGAGGCCAACGAAGAGGGCGCCATTGACTGGCGATCTGCTCTACGGGGGGGAACCGCATGCACGCTTTGAAAGGGGAAATTTGAAACGGACCGGCGCAAGCCGGCACCGCGCTAGAATTTTACCAATGGAGTTGCCGCAAACCGTCCGGGTAAAGCTGAGTTCCGAAGCCGCGGAAGCCATCTCGCTTACGCCGGTGGTGGTGCAGGAACTGGCAGTCCGCGATCTGGTGGAACACATGCTCGGAATCACCGGCAAGGATGAGGCCCGTATTCGTGAACTGCTGAAGCGCGGCACTCTGGTGAGCGGCGCCTCGCGGTTCCGGTGGGCGGGCTGGGAAGCCGACACGGACGCCATCCGTCAATTGCTCACGACTTTTCCGGACGCCGACCCGGCGCGCACCTTCGAAGCGTCGCGCTGCGTGCGCGCCACCCTGCGCGGAGGGCGGCAGACGATCGAGATCTCGCGCGAAGCAGGCGCGCGCAAGGGACTGTTTCAACGGAAGAGCTTCTGGGACCTGTTGATGGAAGTTGCCGCAGCAGCCAGCGCGGGCTACTGCGGATACTCCTATAAGGACCGTGCCGACTGGTTCCGGCGCGATCTGACGGTGGCGGAATCGGAACGCATTCGCGCCGCCGGCGAGGCGGTGCGCTTCAGCACCACGCGCGACCAGGTACGCGCCAACGTGTTTGGCCACATTGAGCTATGGGTGCCGCGCTGAGCGGCCGCGGCGCTACTTCACGCCGCCGAATGCCGAGAAGCAATTATTCTTATGGAGCACGTCGACCTCGCGGAAACCCGCGCGCACCAGCAGTTCGAGTTGCCAACCCAGGGGACGGGGAGTATCTTCGGCGTCGATGTAGGCGAAGACGTGATCGCGGTACTCGGAACCTTTAAGCGCCGCGAGGTATTCGCCGTACCGCTGCCACATCACTTGCTGCACGGCGGCCGACTGGTGGGTGACGAGATCGGCAATCCAGAACGAACCGCCGGGAAGCAGTGCGCGGTAAATGCCGCCGAAGACCTGCCGCCATTCCTCTTCGGCGCGCAGGTGATGCAGGGTAGCGGCGGCCACGGCGACATCGAACGCATCAGCCGGAAGCGCCGCCTCGCGGATATCGGACTGGATGGCCGTCACTTCGACCTCCGGCGCAGCAACGGAGATGCGCTCCACCGCCCGGTCGAGCATCGGACGGCTGAGGTCGATCAGCGTGACGGAGCGGAGCGGGAGATATTGCAGCAGCTTGAGAGAGTAATTGCCGGCGCCGCATCCGATATCGAGCAGCGTGGTGGCGGCGGGACGTACGCCTGCCGCGGCGCGCGCGATCAGTTCCAGCGAGACGGGCGCATCCACGGTAGCGGATTGGCCCGTCTCGAGATTGGAGAAGCGCTCCACATCGCCATCGAAGCGGCGACGGATTTCTTCGGTAGTGGATTTGCGGCCGTCCACTACAGCAGTTCTTCCGACCAGCTTTCCAGTACCTGCTTCACCTTCGTCATGAACTGATCGGCCAGCGCGCCGTCGATCAGGCGATGGTCGAAGCTGAGGGACAAATGACAGATCGAGCGGATCGCAATGGCGTCGTCGATCACCACCGGCGTCTTATCTACCGTTCCCACACCCATGATCGCGACTTGCGGCTGGTTGATCACGGGAGTGCCGATGAGGCTGCCGAAGCTGCCAAAATTGGTGATGGAGAACGTGCCGCCCACCACTTCCTCCGGCTTCAACTGGCGCGAGCGGGCGCGTGCCGCCAGATCGACCACGGAACGCTGCAGGCCGAGGACGTTCTTCTCGTCGGCGCCGCGAATGACGGGCACGATCAGGCCGTTTTCCAGCGCGACCGCGATCCCGATATTGATTTCGTTGTGGTAAACGATGTTATTGCCGTCGAGCGAGGCGTTGAGAAGCGGGAACTGGCGCAGCGCCGCCACCGAAGCGCGTGCGATAAACGGCAGGTACGTCAGCGAGAAACCGTAATTGCTCTTGAATTGCTCTTTGTACCGATCGCGCAGTTTCGCCACCTTGGTCATGTCGACGCGATGGACGGTGGTGACGTGCGCGGAAGTGCGTTTGGACAGCACCATGTGCTCGGCGATCTTGATGCGCATGGTGCTCATGGGCTCAATGCGCGTCTTCGGTTGGCCGGCCAGCGCCTGGTAGGGGGCTGCCGGAGCGGACGGCGGCGGAGCCTGCACCGGAGCGGGAGCGGACGGCTGTGCGGCCACCGGCGGCGGAGCGGGTGCGGCCGACTGTGCGAGGTACGCTTCCACATCCTGCTTGGAGATGCGGCCTCCGGCGCCGGTGCCGCGAACCCTGCTGAGATCGATATTGTTCTCGCGCGCCATCTTGCGCACCAGCGGCGAGAGCGGCCCGGCGGGCTCGGCGGGCGGTTCGGCCGGCGTGGGAGCGGGCGGCGGCGGTGCGGCGACAGGCGCGGCCACCGGAGCCGGCGCTTCCGCCTTCGGAGGCGCGGGAGCGGCCGGTGCTGCCGCGGCGGGAGCAGCCGGCTTGGCGGCAGCGCCGCTGCCGGCGCCATCGATGCGCGCCACCACGGTATTGATCCCCACGGTCTTGCCTTCCTCCACCAGCACCTCGGACAATGTCCCGGCGGCGGGCGAAGGAATTTCCGTGTCGACCTTATCGGTGGAGATTTCGAACAAGGGTTCGTCGCGTTCCACCCGCTCGCCAGGCTTCTTCAACCATTTGGTAAGCGTACCTTCGACAATGCTTTCGCCCATCTGCGGCATTACTACGTCGGTCATGTATCAGTTCTCTCTTTCGGCTGCGAGGACGGGTGCCTCATGCAGCATCTCGCAATCAAAATTGCGGCCGAAGTGCGCGGCCAGGGAATTGGAAACTTCTTCCAGCGTAGCGCGAACGCCAAGCTGCGCCATAGAGGTCACGGGTTTGGTCAATCCGCAGGGAACGATGTATTGAAAATAGCTCAGGTCGGTGGATACGTTCAGCGCCAGGCCATGGGAAGTTACCCAGCGGCTGAGGTGCACCCCGATAGCGGCGATCTTGCGATCCCCCACCCACACTCCGGTCAGCTTGGGAATGCGGCCGGCCTCGATGCCGTAATCGGCCACCGTATCGATGATGGTCTGCTCGACCGCGCGCACAAACGCGCCCACATCGCGCTTCCATTCCCGCAGATCGAGGATGGGATAGGCGACAAGCTGTCCGGGGCCGTGATAGGTGACATCGCCGCCGCGGTCGGTGGGGAAAAACGAAATGCCGGCGCGTTCCATGATTTGCGGGCTGGCCAGCAGGTTCTCGTGATGGCCGTTCCGCCCCAGCGTGATCACGTGCGGATGTTCCAGCAGCAGCAGTTGATCGCAAACCGTACCCGCTTTGCGGGCGGCCGTCAGCTCCTGCTGCAATTCCAGCGCGGGGCCGTAGGCGATGCGTCCGAGTTCGCGGACCTGGCACTTACGCATTGATGGAAAGCCCGTACACGGCGTTGAAGGCCTCGCCCATGGCTTCATAGAGCGTGGGATGGGCATGGATGGTCTGCATCATCACGTCCACCGTGGCTTCGGCTTCCATCGCCGCCACCGCTTCGGCGATTAGCTCATACGCTTCCGGCCCGATGATGTGTACGCCCAGAATTTCGCCGTACTTCTCGTCGGCGACCACCTTGATGAAGCCCTCGTGATGGCCGATGATGGTGGCGCGGCTGTCGCCCGCGAATGGGAATCGTCCGATTTTTACCTGATAGCCGGCGGCGCGCGCCTGCGCTTCGGTGAGTCCCACGCTGCCGATGCCTGGTTCGGTATAGGTGCAGCCCGGGATGCGATTCTTGTTGATGGGCACGGCCGCTTTGCCGGCCATGTGGGCCACCGCGATCATGCCTTCGCGGGTGGCGACATGAGCGAGCTGCGGCGTGCCCGCCACCACGTCGCCGATGGCGTAAACACCCGGCTCGGCAGTCTGCTGATTCTTGTCGACCTTTATATAGCCGCGGTCGAGCTCGACTTTGGTGTTCTCCAGCCCGATCTTGTCGACGTTGGGCTTACGGCCGACGGCGATCAGCAGTTTCTCCACTTCGAGCTCTTCTTCCTTGCCGTCTTTGGTGATGAGCGTGAGCTTCACGCTGCTGCCGGTCTTGCGGATGTTGGCGGCCTTGGCGCCGGTTTCCACGCGAATCTTCTGCTTGCGGAAATTGCGCTCCAGCTCCTTGGAAACATCCTCGTCTTCCACCGGCACCATACGCGGCAACATCTCGATCACGGTAACGTCGGTACCGAAGCGTTTGAAAATCGACGCGAATTCCACTCCCACCGCGCCCGCCCCGATGATCGCCAGGCTCTTGGGTACGGCAGTGAGGTTCAAAATTTCGATATTGGTGAGGATGAACTCGGCATCGGGCTCGAGTCCGGGAAGCATGCGCGCTTCCGAGCCGGTGGCGATGATGATATTCTTCGCCTCCAGCGTCTGCACGCCGGATTCCGACTGCACTTCCACCTTTCCGCCGCCCTTGAGGGTGGCGTATCCGTTGAAGCGATCCACTTTGGCGCGTTTGAGCAGCATCTCCACGCCTTTGGAATGCTTGGTGACGATGCCGTCTTTGCGGTCTTTGACTTTGGGGTAATCCAGCCGTGGATTCTCCACTTGGATGCCCTCGGCATCGGCATGCACGAAGCGCTGCCACACTTCGGCAGTCTGTAGCAGGCTCTTGGTGGGAATGCATCCTACCAAAAGGCAGGTTCCCCCCAGTCTGGCCTGTTTTTCGACGAGCGCTGTCTTCAATCCGTACTGGCCGGCGCGTATGGCTGCGGAGTAGCCGCCGGGACCACTCCCGATCACTATGAGGTCGTAAGGCACTTTTTTCATTTTACCTGTGTCACCGGCTCACGCGCCGGTGCGTCTACCATGAAAGACACTATGAAACGGTGGTTCCCTTTTCTGATGCTGGCGGCGGGAGTCGGATTCGCCCAGGCGCCCGCGGCGGCGCAGAGGAAAACTCTCGCGCCAATGGACGGGCGGTGGCCTATTGAAAGCCTGAAAGTGGAAGGGAATCATAACTATAGCGTGGACCAGATATTGACGATCGCGGGTTTGAAGGTGGGCCAGGTGGTAGGCCGCCGGGAATTCGATGCGGCGCGCGATCGCCTGCTGGCCGCCGGCGCGTTCGATACGGTCAGCTACAAATTCGCGCCAGAGGTGGGAACCCGGGGCTTCGTCGCCACTTTCCAGGTGACCGAGATCGAGCAGGTGTACCCGGTGCAGTTCGACGATATGCACGTTTCCGAGCGCGACCTGGCGGCCACCCTCAAGGCCAAAGATCCGCTCTTTGCCGAGGGCAAACTGCCGGCATCGCAGCCGGTATTCCAGCGCTATCAGAAATGGGTGCAGGAGTATCTGGCCGCCCGGGGCATCAAAGAAAAGATCATCGGCGGGGTGATTCCCGGACGGGCGGGCGAGTACGTCATCAGCTTTCATCCCGATGTCCCGCTGCCCGCCGTGGCGCTTATCTTCTTTAATGGCAATCAGGCCGTGACCCAGCTCAAACTCCAGGAGGCCATGCAGGTGGCGGTGGGGATGCCATTCACCGAAGATCGCTTTCGCGAGGCGCTGAGCGCTTCTGTGCGTCCTTTATATGAAGCGCTGGGGCGCGTGCGTGTGGGCTTTCCGTCCATCAAGACCGATCCCAACAAAGACGTCACCGGTTTGAATGTCACCGTGACCGTGGACGAAGGCGAGGTTTATAAACTGGGCAATGTGACCATCGACGGGTCCACTCCCCTGAAGCCCAACGCACTGCTCGACGCGGGCGCCTTCAAGAAGGGGGAAGCGGCCAATTTCGACAAGGTCAACGAAGGCATCGACCGCATGAAGAAGATGCTCAAGCGCGCCGGTTATATGAGTGCCCAGCTCACCACGCGGCGCGCCATTGACGACGATAAGCGGATCGTGAATCTTACATTGTGGGTCGACGCCGGGACGCAGTACACCATGCGCAAACTCACTGTCGTGGGGCTGGATCTGGAAGGGGAGGCGGAAATCACTCGCATCTGGACCATGAAGCCGGGCAAGCCGTTCGACCCCGATTATCCCGACTTGTTTCTCAAGACCGTGAAGGAAGACGGCATGTTCGACAACCTGGGCAAGACCAAGGCCGATGTCGCCATCGACCCGAAGGCCCACACCGCCGATGTGACCCTGAGCTTCAACGGAGGTACCCAGCCGACGGCCCGCGGACGTGGCGGACGCGGCCGCGGGGGTTACGATTGGAGCCATTAGGGCGAGCCCTCGCCGCGAAACTCACGGAGCAGATCGAGCGCACGATCCACCTGATCGGGTTCGTTCCGCACGCCGACTGGGCACCTCCGATCTCCGGCGCCTGGACCTTCGCGGAATTGCTCGGGCATATGCTCGATTGCCTGGCAGGCGTGTGCGCCGTGCTCTACGCCGCGCGCCCGCGGGAACTGGCGCATTTGGCCGCGTTGCAGTCGCGTCCGGTCAACTTCGCGTGCGCTCCCGATGAGGCGCGGATACGGATCGAGGAGTATGGTTTGCGGATCGCCGAGGGGTTCGCGGCGCTGCGCGATGAAGATCTGGGGCGACGGTTGCCGACGGTGTTCGTGCCGGAAGGCGAGACGGTGCTCACCCTGCTGCTGGGGAATCTGGAGCACGCGATCAATCACAAGCACCAGTTGTTCGACTGGCTGAAGCTAGCCGGAGTGAGCGTGGCGACGCCGGATCTCTACCAGTTTCGTCAACAGAACCGCTAACGCCGCGCTGATTGGGACTACCGCGGTGTGCCACACCAGCAGGTGCGTGACCTCAAAATTGGGGCAGTGAAGTTCGAGCATTAAAAGGCCGCCCAGTCCCGCCAGCGTGCCGGCGGCGAGTGCGGCTCCGGTGCGATCCACCGCGAATCCGCGGCGCAGGAGCCACCATCCGGCCAGCGCGATGGGGACGGCATACAGTAGACCCGCACCGAAACACACAATTCCGGAATGCACGAAATTCTCGGTATGGCGATCGGGGAAAATCGTGGGGAACAGCGCCCACAGCGTAAAAGTAGCGCCGCACAGCACCTTCCACGGGGTTTCCTTGCGCTTGCTGCCGGGGATCATCTCGGCCACCCACGCCCCCGCCGCCGCCACGATGAAGCCTGCTAGCGCGGGGAAAATCAACTTCTGCGTCTTGTCCATGGCCTCGATGCCGTGCATGCCCGATCGCCGCGCGGCGGCGACGGCGATCGCCGCGCACATGCCGAACAGCATGGAACTCAGCACCCAGGCGGGCGGCAGCGGCCGCACCGGCGTCATCTTAGGCTGGATTGACGCCGCGATCTTATCGAGCAGCGCCGGATCGGGGCCGGGCTGCGCTTCGGCCGCCTTACGGAGGACGTCGTCGATTTCGCCGTCTCTCATGACGCTCCTCCTAACCGGCCCAGCCGCTCGCGCAATTTCTCATACGCACGGAAGGCCTTCTGCTTTACTGACCCGACGCTCGAAGAGGTCGCGCGCGCCACTTCTTCGAGCGACATCCCCGATACCTTCAGCATCTCTACCACTTCGCGCTGGCTCTCGGGCAGCGGAGCCAGCAGTTCCTCCATGGTGAGTGCCGCGGCGGGCGCGCCGCGCGGAGCGGGCATCTCGGGCGTTTCGTCGAGACTCTGCTCCCGTGCCGAAGTGCGGCCCGACTTGCGATAGTGATCCACGCGGATATGGCGCGCGATGGCGTACAGCCAGGGTAGCACCGGCTCACCTGCCCGGTAGGTGTGGCGCACTTCGTGGATTCGGAGCCAGGTTTCCTGCAACAGATCGTCAGCCGAAGCGCGGCTCGAGAACTGCACCGCGAAGAAACGGTGCATGCGCGGGCTGAGGCGGCGGATGAGAGTTGTGGCGGCGGCGAAGTCACCTTCTTGATATCGGGCCATCAGCGCTTCCAGTTCGCCGTCGGGGTGCATAAGGGGAAAGCTGCTCACCCAATTATTACCATCATCGGCTGTCCCTGCTCCTTTTCACCAAAATGTAACGCCTCACCGGTGACTTCGGACGGCCGGCTGAAAAAGTCACGCTTTGGCACCGTAACTTCCGGCGCCGCCACGGCGAAGACACTGGACGACGGCGAAGCGCAGCTTTGGGCGCCAGCCGAATTCATTTGCTGAGGAGAACAGGATGCAGATTGGAAAGCTTATAAGGATACTCGTGCCGCTGTTGGGAGCGGCCGGCGCGGCTTTGGCGGCGATGGACAGCGGCGCTTTGATCGTCACCGCGTCGAATGCGGCCAACAACCAGCTTCTGGTGTACAACCCGGCCGGGAAACTGCTGCAGACGCTGTCCACGCAAGGGCAGGGAGGAGCCAGCGGAAACGCCGGAGGCATCGAAGTCGAGGGCAGTCTGGTGGCGGTGGTCAACTACGGCTCGCACAGCGTGACGCTGTTCGAACGCCTGGGCAACGGTCTTCACCTGGTGCAGGTAGTGCCCACCCTGCAGAAGCCGGTGAGTGTGGCGTTCGGCGCCGATCATCTGTATGTACTCGGCGCCACGGCGGTGGAATCGCATTGGATGTTCGGTTCGTTCGCCAGTCTGGCAGCCGACGGATCGACTCACCTTCTGGTGGGCGACGGCTCGGCCGCCCAGGTGGTGATGGCGGCAGGGCAACTGGTGATCACCGAAAAGAGCAATACCATCGAGACCGTAAATCTGGCGTCGACCGGCGCCATCGCCGGCACCACCCAACTGGTGCAGAACATTCCCGCGAACGTGAATGCTCCCTTCGGCATGTTCGCGCGCGGTAACGACGCCTATGTCACCATCGCCCATGCCAACGAGATCAGCCTGGTACGCGGCGGCGCGGTGCTCACTACCACCGGCTCGGGAACCCAGATGGCGCCCTGCTGGCTGACGCTCGAAGGGCCGTTCCTCTTCTCCTCCAATTCGCCCAGCATGAGCATTTCGCGCTACGCCGTGTACGGCCAGAAGATCGTGCAGGACGCAGCCGTGGCGGCCGCCCTGAATGGCACGCCCACCGACATCGCCTTCGCGGGCGGCATGATCGCGGTGATCGACGGCAGCGGGTCGGTCACCCACCTTTCGACGTTTTCGGTGGACGAGGACGGCAATCTGACGCTGCTGCACGCCGCCGACACAATCGCCGGCGCCGCCAACGGCGTGGGGATCGTGCGCTCCGGGCAGTAGGAGGGCCGGAGACGCTCGCTGCATTCGGCAGTACCATCCAAGTATGGACTGCCGAATGCTTCCGCTCGCCGCGCTGCTGCTTTTTCCGCTGGTTACCCGGGCGGCCGGCGATGCGCCCCTCGACCGCGCCACTCTCAAAGGGCTGCAAGCGGTCGGCGTGGTGGTCGATTCCATCGACCCCGAGTTGGAAAAACTGGGCGTGACGCGCGATTTGGTTCTGAATCACATGCTGGCCCGTCTTTCCGCCCGCCATGTCCGAGTGGACCCGAGCGCCGCTGAGTTCCTCGGCCTGCGCATCACCGCCGTGCGCTCCGGCCATGGGCCGTTCGCCATATCGATGGTGGTGGGGCTCTACCAGCCGGTGCTCCTCTCCCGCAATCGCGAAATCCGAACCTCCACCCAGACCTGGGAAGTGGACAGTGTACTGCTTGCCGACTCCAAGATCCTGGTAACCGCGTGTGGCGATTCGGCCACCGATCTGGCCGACAGCTTCGCCCGCGCGTTCAAAGCCGTCAATCCCGAGTAGCCGGAGTCATCTTTGCTACAATCGAAGATCCCGCAATGGTGAAAACGGAGCGCGAATATCGCGAGGATATCTGCCAGGTCGGCCGTCTGGTATTCCAAAAGGGTTGGGTAGCCGCTAATGACGGCAATATCAGTATCCGGCTGGATGCCGATAGGGTGTTAGCCACCCCGACAGGCGTGTCCAAGGGAATGATGCATGTGGACGACCTGATCGTCGTCGACATGAAGGGCAACAAGATTTCCGGGCGGGCCGAGCGCACCAGCGAATTCGCCATGCACCAGACGGTTTACGAAATGCGGCCGGATATCAAGGCTGTGGTGCACGCTCATCCGCCGGTGGCCACGGGCTTCGCTACCGCCGGGCGCGAGCTGAATCTGGCACTGCTGCCGGAAGTGGTAATCGGGCTGGGCTGCGTCCCGCTGGCGGCGTACGGTTTGCCCGGCACGCCGGCGCTCACCGAACCCATGATCCCCCTGATTCCGAAGTACGACGCCATCATGATGGCGAATCACGGCGCGGTCTGCTACGGTGAGGACGTCTTCAAGGCTTATTTCCGCATGGAGACGCTGGAGCATTTCGCGCGCATTCAGTTGGTGGCGGAACTGCTGGGCGGTCCCAAGGTACTGCCTCGTGAGGAAGTGGATAAGTTGCTGGATTCACGCACCCGCTACGGCGTGAAGGCCAAAAGCAGCGGTCAACCGGGTTGTCCGGTGGCGGCGGAAGATTTGGGCGGCGAAGAACGATTTTATGTGACGCGCAGCGAATTGATCGGGCTGGTGGACGAAGCCCTCAAAGCGCGCGGTTGAGATTTAGCTGGGAGATTACAAGATGGGCGAAGCGTTAGGAATGATCGAGACACGCGGGCTGGTGGCCATGATTGAGGCCGCCGACGCCATGGTGAAGGCTGCCAAAGTGAATCTGGTGGGCTGGGAAAAAATCGGCTCGGGCTACGTGACCGCCATGGTGCGCGGCGACGTGGCAGCGGTCCGCGCGGCCACCGATGCCGGCGCCGCAGCGGCGCGCCGGGTAGGCGAACTGATCGCGGTGCACGTGATTCCGCGCCCGCACTCGAGCCTGGAAGACATTTTGCCCATCGGCAAGTCTCAGGCCGCGAACGCCGCCAAGTAACGCCGGAATTGTCATGATTCTGGCGCGCGTGGTGGGCACGGTGGTCGCTACTCGGAAAGATCCTCGCCTGGAGGGCAAGAAGTTGCTGATCCTCAAGCCCATTTCCCCGGACGGTAAGGACGAGGCCGGATATGTGGTCTCCGTGGATACCGTGAGCGCCGGTTTTCGCGAACGCGTCATCGCCGTGGCGGGCAGTTCGGCTCGCATGGCGGAGGGTTGCAAGGATACGCCTATCGATAGCGCGATCGTGGGCATCGTCGACGAAGTACACCTGGATTAACGCATGTACCTGGGACGCGTGGTCGGTTGCGTCTGGGCGACCGTCAAGAATCCCGCTATGGTAGGACAGCGCATGCTGGTGATCCAGCCGCTCACACCCGAAATGCAGCCCACCGGCAAACGCCTGGTGTGTCTCGATGCCACCGGCGCGGGCGCGGGCGAGATCATATATTATGTGCGCGGGAAAGAGGCCAGCTTTCCGTTCCTGCCGGCCGAGCCGCCGGCCGATTCCACGGTAGTGGGGATCGTCGATTCCATCCATTTGAAACGCCCGCCGAATGGCGATGCCGCGCGCAAGCCGGCGCGGAAGAAGGCGCGCAAGTAATGCTGATCGCGCGCGTCATCGGGGACCTGGTCGCGACTCAGAAGCATTCGAGCCACGAAGGCCGCAAGCTGCTGCTGGTACAGCCGCTCAATCTCGACGGCAGCGACCGCGGCGACGCGGTAGTGGCGCTCGACGCGGTGGATGCCGGGGTAGGCGACCGCGTCCTGCTGGTAACCGAGGGGTTCAGTGCGATGACCGCCGTGGGGCGGCCGCAGTCACCGATCGATATGGCGGTAATCGGCTTCATCGATCAGATCGACCTGGTTCCGGGAGTGGACTGAGCGCCGGCGTTCCTGCCAGATCAGGATCACGGCCATCACGGCGCCCAAGGCGAACTTCCCCCATTCGGCCATCTCGTATCCGAAATTAAGCGCGTCGCTGGCGGACTGCGCGCGCTGCGAAGGGGACGGGTTGAAATCGACGTGCTGGCTGACCATGGCCATTCCCGGTGCGATGGCCACCCGTTCGCCGATCACCAGCAGCAGCATGACCAGCGCGACCGCAAGAGGGAACTTGCCCAGGCGCGTGCCGAAGAGTACGAGTCCGAAAAACAGTCCGCCGAGGACGATCTGCACCACTCCCCACGTCTCCAGCAGCGAGCGGTTCTGCTCGCTGGCAAGGTAGTGAGTGAGCGGGCCGAGCTGCGCGCGCCCCAGCGTTTTCAGATAGGCCGAGGCATAATCGTTGGGAGCCAGCAGCAGCCGGTTGGCGGAGGCTGAATTGTCGGCCGCCACCCACAGCATCCACAATCCGGCGCCCATCCAGATTCCCAGTAGCAGGCACGCGATTCGCCGCGAATGCATAAGAAATTGATTCTAACGCGTCACGTGGAGCCCCGCATTCGGAGTCTACAGCTACGACGCCGGTCCGCCGATTACTCCCCCAGCGAGTATTCATGCCCGAAACCGAAACTGCGAACTTCGGAACCATTTCTTTTGCGCCCGAATCCGTTTTTGAATTTCCCCACGGACTACCCGGCTTTGAGGACCGACGGCGGTTTCTGCCGGTTCAGCACGCGGGCAGCGCGCCCATTGTGTTCCTGCAAAGCATGGAAGATCCGTCGCTGTGCTTCACTACCCTTCCGATTTGGGTGATCGATCCGCAGTACCGGCTGCACGTTACCGAGCAGGACCTGGAGCTTCTGGGCTTTCCCCCGGACCGGCAGCCGGGGATCGGTGCCGATGTGCTGTGTCTGGCGGTGTTGTCCATCCGGCCGGCGGGCGCCACCGCCAATCTGCTCGCGCCGGTGGTGGTCAACCTGAAGAATTATAAAGCGGTACAGGCGGTGTCGGCGGAATCGGGTTACTCCCATCAGCACGCGCTGTTTCCGGAAGAGGTCGCGGCATGCTGATCATGGCGCGCCGCCAGGGTGAGACCATCCTGATCGGCGACGACATCGAGATCGTGATCGCGCACATCGGACGGTCGCGCGTGAAGGTGGGCATTCGCGCACCCCGCGAGATGACGGTGGTGGCGCAAGAGGTGCAGATGGTGGGCGACGAGAATCGTGCCGCCGCCGAAGCACCGTCGCCGGCAGTACTGCAATCGATTCTCGCGCACCTGCTGCCCGGCGCTCATACTTTTTCCTGCCCCGCCGATGAGGAAAGTGTCCGGCAAGATGCCGGCGCTAAAAACTGAAAGGAATTCACAATGCTTTCCATCCAAACCAACGTAAACTCTCTCAACGCTCAGCAGAACCTGAACGTTAACAGTCAATTCATGAGCCGGACCATCCAGCAGTTGACCTCCGGTTATCGCATCAATTCATCGGGTGACGACGCGGCCGGTCTGGCAGTTGCCAACCAGATCCGCGATAACATCTCGCAGGTGACGCAGGGCGTGGCGAACGGCAATGACGCGGTGGCGCAGCTTCAGATTATGGACGGCGGCATCAGCAACATCTCCCAGATTCTCGACGGTATGCAGACTCTGGCGGCGGAATCGGCGTCCTCGTCGTTTACCGGCGACCGCACCGTGTTGAATAACGAATTTAAAACAGATATCTCGGAAATCAATCGTCAGGCACAGGCGATCGGACTGAACACCGGCGGCACGTTCGCCCAGAACATGGCTGTCTATCTCGGTGGCGGCCAGGGCGCGTCCTCGGGTGCGACGCTCAGCAACGGCACCGTTAATGTGAATCTGGCGACTTCCACGGTGGACGCCCAAAGCCTCGGCCTCAACGGCGTGCAGGCGATGAACAGCACGGCCTACGATCTCAGTGCGTCCAGCGCCACCAGCGTGCAGGCCATCGTTGCGGGCAACGGTGCGGCCGCTTCCACGTCGTTCACCTTCACCGGCCCCGGGTTTGGCGACACCAGCGGAATCAGCGTCAGCGTGAATCTGAACGGCGTAGCGGATAGTGCCGATCTGGTCAACAACATCAACTCCGCGATTCAGACAGCCTCCCAGGGAAGCACGGGCGCAGCCGCCGCGTTCAAGGCCGCGAATATCACCGCCTCGGTGGTGACTAATTCGTCCGGCCAACAAGAACTAGCCTTCAGTTCGGCCAATGCTGCTTTCTCGGCAACGTCGGGCGACGCTACCGCTAGTGCCCTGATGGGCAGTTTCAGCTCCGGGGCTGTGGGGAATGCAGCCGGCGCGATAACGGAAGTGGCCAGCGGCTCCACCGAACTGGCGACTGCGGGCGTGAATGGCGCGGCCAATACCGCTGCTCCGTTGACTTTCGCGGGGGCCGTCACCGGCACGCAGACCATCTCCATCAACGCGGTCGATGCCGGCGGACAACAGCACAGTCTCACTGTCAACCTGAGCTCGACCAACGCCGCAACCATGACCCAGGCCCTGACTACCATCAATCAGGCGCTGCAGAAGTCCGATGATTCCACACTGCAGCAGATCACGGCCGCGCAGACGGGCAACACCGGCTCCAGCACCTTGAACTTCGTGAGCACCTTGTCCAACTTCACGGTAAACGTGGGTGCGGATTCCGTGGGTAACACCGAAGGAATCGCCACCACGGCCGCCGGAGCAGGACAGACGTTTACCGGCCTACAGGTCGGCACCGGCAGTACCGCCGATATCACCACCCAGGCAGGCGCCACCGCCGCTGTCTCGGCTGTATCGGCCGCTGTCCAAAAACTAGGCATCGCCCAGGCTGCTATCGGAAACGGCGAAGACCAGTTGAACTACGCCATCAACCTGGCCACGTCGCAGATCACCAACTTCTCGGCCGCGGAATCGCAAATTCGCGATGCCGATATCGCCCAGCAGGCGGCCAACCTTACCAAGGCGCAGACACTCCAACAAGCGTCCATCGCAGCCATGGCGCAGGCTAACTCCGCCCCGCAAGCAGTGCTTTCTCTCCTGAAGGGCTAACTTTCAACTTGACACCCGGCGGCGCGCCTCCCAAAGGGCGCGCCGCCGGTCTAAAGATTCAGGACTCATCGGTCGATAGTTAGATTCGGTCGGAATTATGGGAACCGTCAGCAGTGTACTTTCGAGCGCCGCCAGCCTGACAAGCGGGCCTCTCACCTCGAGCAGCAGCAGCTATTTTTCGGGCGTCAGCACGTACTCCGGTCAATTGCAGGAAGTGATCGGACGTGCTGTTGCCATCGCCTCCCTGCCGATCGAACTACTCACCAACCAGCAGACGACGCTCACAGGCCAGGCCACCGAACTCAACACGCTCGATGGCAATTTCACCACTCTCCAAAGCTCCATCCAGACCATCTCGGACGCAATGGGCGGATCGGGGATGAACAGCTCAGTCTCGAATCCCTCAGTTGCCAGCGTCACCTTGGGCGACGGCGCGGCGCAGGGTGCATACACTATTAACGTGTCGAGCATCGGCGCCTATGCCACCAGCCTGACGAACGCGACATGGAACAACATAGTCCAACCGGGGGGACAAACCACTACTTACAATCTGGTGGTCGGCGCGCATACCTATTCCTTCACGCCCGCGGACAACAGCGCCGGCACGGTGGCTTCCACCATCAACGCACAGTTCGGCAATCTGGTGCAGGCCACGGCGGTAAATGTCGGGTCGGCCAGCAGCCCGGACTACCGGATCTCGCTGCAGAGCTCCAATCTGGGTCCGATGGATCTCGATATTCAAACAAAGGCCGGCGCCAACCTGCAAACGTCCGAGTCGGCCGCCAGCGGGTATGCCAGCAGCATGACGGATACGACATGGGACTCGTCGGGCAATCCGTCCACTTTCACACTCGCGGTGGACGGCGCCAATTTCACCATCAGCCCGGTCGACAACAGCGCTGCCAGCGTGGCCTCGGCTATTAACGGCCTCGCCGGAAGCCCCGTGCGGGCAACCGTGGTGAACGAAGGCACGGACAGCAATCCCGATGAACGCATCCAATTGCAGAGCACGAGCGCGGGTGTTTCAAACGTCGACCTGCTCGACTCATCGGGAGATAGTCTGCAGGCGCAGGCCACGCCCGGCGCCGCCGGGTCGGGGGTGAGCCAGACCTCGTGGACGTGGGATCCGACGCCCGACCCCTCGGGCAATTCCACCCAATATACGCTCACGGTGGGCAGCGAGACCCAGACCTTCGTCGCGGACGATAACAGCGCCGCCGGGGTCGCCGCGGCAATCAACTCACTCGCAGGCAGTCCGGTCACGGCCACCGTGGTTGACATGGGTACGGCCAGCAGTCCGGACTATCGCCTGCAGCTCACGGACAATACCGCTAGCGGCGACAGCCCGCAACTCACCCGCAGTACAGCCTTCAATCTGCAAGACCAGGGCCCGGCCGGGTCCCTGGCACAATACGAAATTGCGAATTCGGGCGTGACGGTAACCAGCGCATCGCGACAGGTGTCGATAGCCGCCGGAACCACCTTGACCCTCTCGGGCACCGGCAGCACAAACGTCGTGGTCACGCAATCGATCGCTACACTCAACACGGCGCTCTCGGGATTCGCGGACGCCTACAACGCCACGGTGGCGGAACTGGCCAAACAGTACGGCCAGGCGGGCGGCGCCCTGCAAGGTCACAGCATTATCTATAGTCTTTCGCGCGCGCTCTCGCAGATGTCTACTTTTTCGAATTCAGCTTCCGGGTCGATCGGACTGGCCGATCTTGGATTCACCCTGAACAACGATGGGACGCTCACCTACAGCCCCCTCACCATGATGTCCACCGACCTGGGGAACTCGGCCGGCGTGATCTCCTTTTTAGGGTCGGCCACCGGTGGCGGCTTCCTGCAGGCGGCCACCAATGCGATCGCCAATATTGAAACGCCCACTACCGGCCTGCTGAAGAGCACGGAATCGGCGCTGCAGTCGCAGATTACCTCCATCGGCGTCACCGTCGCACAGAAGCAGGCGCAGGTGGGTCAGTTGCAAACCAGCCTGACCAATCAGATGGCGCAAGCCGATGCGACGCTCGCCCAGATGCAGCAGCAGTACTCCTATATCACCAGCGTGTTCCAGGCCCAGCAGACGGCCGACCAGATGTTGGCTAACGGGCAATGACGACCGACCATATCGGCGAGATGCGAAAAGCAGTGGCGGAGGGAGATTGGCAGAGCGTTCTTCGCCTCTGGGAGGCGTACTCGGGGGGCTTGCTGGAGGAAATCGGCCATCGCACCTGTTCGGCGGCCCGAATGGCGGAGGCTCGCGATTTTCTGGAGTGGGCGCAACGCATCGTGTTGTGCTCGCGGGCGCAGGCGCAAGCTTACCTCGACCGGATCCACGCCGCCCAGAAGTATGCCGCGCAGCCCTTGCCGCCTCGACCCTCACTGCGAACGAGCCTGTAGACCTCTCGCCGCGAGAACTCAAGGCTCCCAGCGTAGTCCTTCTCCGGGGCAAGCGCACTTGCGGGCGGATCACCTCCAGCTTTGGCGGTGCGCCGGGCAGCGGGTGGGGCGGATTGCCCCCCGCGGCCTCGGCCGTGTCTGCGAACGAGCCTATCGGACTGTTCCGTCCTCTCGCTTGCGAGTACTCGTGGCTCTCGGCGTAGTCTGTCTCCGCGCCAAGCTCGCTTGCGGCAGGACCGCCTCCACCCTTAGCGGTGCGACAGCCTCGGCCATAGCTGCGAACACGTCTGTGAGCGGTCAGCGACCGCCCGTCCTCTAACTGCGTGGCGCTGCTCCGCGCCAAGATTACTTGCGGCCGGATCGCCTCCAGCCTTGGCGTGCGACGGACGGCACGCCGAAGGATTGCCGTAGAGTCCGCCCCGTAGAAGTTGTTCCGGCAGTGCGCGGCAGCCTGGGTTCCGGGCTCACAGGCCCGTCTCCTGCAACCTATTTTCGCGGTGCCGCGTTCTCGGCCCCGGGCTCTGATTTCACCGCTTCATCGGAAAGTATCACCAGATCCACGCGGCGATTGCGCGCACGGCCTTCGTCGTTGTCGTTGGTTTCCACCGGCGCGTTCTCGGCGTAGCCGGCCACCGACAACCTGTCCTTCGCGATGCCGAATTTCCGCTGCAGCAACTCCAGCATGGCGATGCTGCGCGCCACCGACAGTTCCCAGTTACTGCGGAAACGTGAATTGTGGATGGGCTGCGAATCGGTATGTCCTTCGAGCCGCACAGGATTGCTGAATTTCTGGATCTCTGCCGCGATCTTGGCCAATATGCCATCGCTGCCGGGCGCCACGGCATCGTCTCCTGAGGCGAAGAACGTCGCTTCCCGCAGGCTGACTACCAACCCCCGACCTTCGAGCTTCAGCCCGATCTTGCCGGCCTTCAATTCCCCGTCCAGTCCGCGCTCTAGTGTCGCCATCGATTTCGCCAGGTCGGCGGGAGGCGGGCGCAGAATCGGCGGCGGCGGCGCCGTTTGCGGTGGCAGATTGTCCGATTCCTTCACGCGCTCTGGGTTGACCGGCGGCTTACTGTTTTCATGCTTGCCCCGGCCCAAAACCGTGGACAGTGTGTTACTGAACGGCCCGTGCTCAAGCGCATCTTTCACCGATTCCGATACCGCCCGCGCTTTCAGCTTGTCGTCCTGCGTGGAGGCGAACATCACCACGAAGAAAGCAAACAGGAGTGTGATGAAATCGGCGTAGGAGACCAGCCACCGGTCGTGATTTTCATGCGTATCCCTGGATCTGCGCCGCATCCGCCCGCCTAGCTTCCTTCCGCGGCGGTCTGCCCGGTGCGCGCCGCCTTGCGACCGCCGGCGCTCCTCGGCGCCTTTGCCGGCAGCGGGGAATCTTGATTGTAGGCGGCTAGTTTGGTGCGCAGCAGCGTGGGATTCAACCCTTCGACAATTCCCATCACGCCCTCGAGGATCAGATCCTTGGCGAGTGCGCCGGCGCGCGCCCGTCCCTTCAGTTTATTTGCCACCGGGAGGAAGAAAATATTGGCCGATGCCACCCCGTAAACCGTCGCCACAAATGCCACCGCGATTCCGTGTCCGACAGCCTTGATATCTTCGAGATTCTTCATCACCTGGATGAGCCCCATCACCGCTCCAATTATTCCGATGGTGGGAGCGTATCCGCCGGCGGCCTCCCATACCTTCGCTTCGGCCTCGCCCGCCAGTTCGCTCACGCTGATATCGAGCTCTATCATCTTCCGCAATTCCTGCAGGTCGGTGCCGTCCACTGCCAGGTTCAACGCCTTGCGAAGAAACGGATCGGCAATCGACGCTGCCTCCGATTCCAGACTCACGATGCCGTTCTTGCGCGCCACGGTGGCGTAGCGGATCAGCGATTCGATGGTCTCAGCAGTGGAATCGCCCTTCTCCACGAAAGCTCCGCCCAAGCCTTTACACGCCCTCAGGAACTCGGGAAGCGGCGTCGTCACCAGCACCGCGCCCAGCGTGCCGCCCATCACGATCATGGCGGCGGTTATCTGCGCCACATCCTGCAGGCTGCCCTTTTCCAGCAGCAGTCCGCCCAGAATGCCGGTTAGCGCTACCGCGATTCCGGCAAGGGTGGCGAAATCCGGGCGCGCGCCCGCTTTCTTTGGCACTTTACCGGTCTGGCCCACAGGTCTGGCCGTTGCAAGAGGAGTGTCAGCCATGGGATGTCAATCCTGTTCCCCGGAAACCTGCGGAAACCCGGCGGGCTCCTCCGGACCGGCGAATATCCTTCGACGGAACACCACCATCTTTTCGATAACTTCTTCCGCCGTTTCACGCACCCGCAGGATCTGCCCGTTGGTTAACGTGATCACCGTGTCAGGCGTGACATCGATATGCTCGATCAAGTCGGAGTTCAACACCATCGGTGCGTGGTTTAGTCGTGTAAGCCGGATCATGAGACGTGCTGGTTACTTATCGGCGCGTCATGCCCATAGCGTTAGGGCCGCGGGCCGACCTCTTACTTTGGGGGTATCATGGTCCGATGGAAGCCACCGCCGCAGCGCCATTCGGACTTGCCACTGTCGGGCAGATCGCCCTCACCGTCACCGACGTCGACCGCGCCATCGCTTTCTATCGCGACGTTCTGGGGATGAAGTTGCTCTTTCAGGTTCCCAAACTCGGGTTCTTCGCCTGCAATGGCATCCGGCTGATGCTCAGCGCAGCCGAAAAGCCGGACGAACACTTTGGCTCGGTGATTTACTTCAAGGTGCCCGACGTCCGCCACGCTCACGCCACGCTTTCGGACCGCGGAGCGGCATTCGAGGGCGAACCGCACATGATCGCGCGCATGCCCGATCACGAGTTATGGATGGCCTTCTTTCGCGATCCCGACCGCAATCTGCTGGCGATTATGAGCGAAGTTCCCCTGGCCTGATCGCTACCGCTGCGCTCGCGGACGTTGCAGTTCGTCGACTCGCGTCGTCGCTTTCTATCGCGACGTTCCAAGGATGAAGCTGCTCATTCAGTTTCCCAAACTGGGATTCCTGCGATGGCATCCGCCTGATGCTTAGACTTAAACTATGGCTCGGTCATTCGCCAGGCTCACGCCACGCTTTCGGACCGCGGAGCGGCATTCGAGGGCGAACCGCGCCCCTGGACTGATCCCTACAGCTTCGCTCGCGGACGCTCCAGTTCGTCGAGTAGCGCCGACATGCGCGGCGCGGCGTCCGTCCGTCCACCATAGCGTACGTCGTTATAGGCGAGCGTAAATTCTTCCACCGTGCGGCCGAGTGGCGCGGCCGGCAGCGACCGGGCGAATTCCACGGGAGTAAACCAGACGGGCTTCTGATATCCGCGCCGCCGGAGGACCTGCAGCATGCGCTCGTAGAGCAGGGTGGCGTCGGCACCGCTGGCCTCGCCGCGGCGTACGCGTTGCACACGCCGCCGCATCCCCAGAGCCCGCCACAGCACCGGTCCCCGCCGCCACAACCACCAGATCGACAGGACCGTTGCCATCGCCACTGCGCCGAACCGCCGCAGCCATGTTTTTGCTCCGGTCAGCCACTTCGACTCTGCGCCGACGAGCGAATCGGACCATCCGATCCCCAGGCGCCGCACCGCCTGCTGCACGCGATCGGCCAGCGTGCCCTGATGGTTGGGATCGTAACCCACCACCCACTGTTGCCAAAACGTATCGGCGGCATCCAGATACATCCCGAACTTAGAAAGGAGCGACGACCGGTGGGAGGAGAAGTCGGGCGGCGTCGGGTCGAAGGTAGTCCAGCCATGGCCGGGCATCCAGGCTTCCACCCAACTGTGCGCATCGGAAGCGCGCACCACCCAGAGATCCGAAATGGGATTGTACTCGCCCATCTGGAACCCGGTGGCGAGCCGTGACGGGATCCCGAGGGAACGGAGCATCACCGCCATGGCCGAGGCGAAATATTCGCAGTGGCCCTTGCGCCGCGTAAACAGGAAATCGGCCAGCGGATCTTTGACTTCGTGCTGCGGAAGCTCCAGAGTGTACCCGTAGCCCGTGCGCAGTCCCTGCTCAATGGCGCGCGCGCGGGCCAGATCGGTGGAGTCGCCGACGGTCATCCGCTGGGCGAGTTGGCCGATGCGCGGATCGAGGTCGGGAAGTTGCAGGTAGCGCTGGCGGCGCGCGAGATCGAGAATCGGCGGGGGGTATAACGGCAGGGCGGTCTCCGGAGGTTCCTCCAGCACGGCGAACACGTCGTAGCGGAAGCCCGATGGCTGCGTCGTGAACATGCGGAAACAGCCGGTGTCGGGCTCCACCACGGTGGCTTCCGGCAAACCTTCCACTGTCTCCGGCGACCCGGCGAAGAAGAGCGTGCGCGAATCCAGGTCGCTGAACTCCACGCGGTAACTGCGCTGCTGTCCGGCGTGAGCGCCTAAGGAAACATGTCCGCCCACCGCCAGCACACCGCGCTTGAAGGGTGGGATGCGGGCCGGCGACCAGACCCGCCCGTCGAACTCGCTGAGAACGTCGCCGCGCCACTTGGCCGAACCCATCGACTGGTTCCCGTAAATCGCCACGTGCATCACCGGGCGCGAGCTGATCTTCAACTCGCCGGTTTCGCCGAGCGTCACGCGATCGGAATATCCGGGGACGCGGATGTGGTGCGAGGTCAGCGTGGAGAGGGCCGCGTCGGCGGTGCGCGGCAGCAGAAAGAACATGCCCGCGGTGAGTGTCAGAATGCCGAGCGCGATCCAGACGCCTAGCAGCGCCAGACGGGAATGGAAATGCTTCAAGCCGGCGCGTGAGGTTATGGGCGCCTTGCGCATGGCGCGGCGGATTTCACCGCTCGAAAGTGCCGCAATGGCGAACAGCAGAAACAGAGCGAGGCAGAGGAAGAAATTGAAATTGATGGACAGAATCGCGGCTGCCAGCAGCTCCAGGAAGGCGATCACCGCTATATAAAGGTTGTCGCGATTGGTGCTGGCGGTGAGGATTTTCACCACCGCCAGGAAGAAAACCAGGTGCACGGTGGCAGAGAGGAAATCGCGCGAGAGCAGGAAATAGTCGATGGGAAAAAACGCGGCGTATGCCAGCGCGGCGATGGTAGCGCTGCGTGCCGACAGCTCGAGCCGCACCACGCCTGCTACCAGGAGGCCGCGCAGCAGAATTCCGGCGCCGGCCAGAACGATGGTAGGCACGTCGAGGTACGCCGCACCCGCTACTGCCAGATAACCGCTGGCCACTAGGCCGAGCAGGGAGAACTGGAAGAAGCGCTCGACCGGAAGCGAGAGCCGCGCGCTGGCGTCGGTGCGCACATCCTATTATAACGGCGCTCTGCGGTCCTTTCGCGAAAGCTATTTATGTGCGCTTGGATCGCCAGTGGGCGGAGGCGCGTGATCGGTCTTCGCCGGAGACCCTAATAGCCCGGTGAGGACCGGCTTAAGCCCGTCGGCCCATACCTGGTATCCGGCGAGCTGCGGATGCAGCTTATCGTGCGCGTTCATCATGCCCTCGTGGAGCTTGCCGTCCTGGTCCGCGAGCTTGTCATTGACATTCAAAAAGCGGACGCTTTTGCCGTCGGCGAACGCTGCCAGGTTGGCGTCGATCTTGTCGATGGTGGGCATCACCGCCATGTTGTCGTTGCGCGGAAAGATCGCCGTTACCACGATGGTGGCGGCGGGTGCTTTCCACTGCATGAGATGGACGATCGATTCCAGCCCGCGCGTGATGTCGGCGATGCGCAGCGCGTCATCCTGCGGCACTGTGCCGCCGATGTTGTTGGTGCCGGCCAGCAGCACGATGACCTTCGGATGGAGCCCGTCGAGCTCGCCGTTTTCGAGACGCCAGAGAATATTCTGCGTGCGGTCGGCGCCCCAGCCGAAGTCGCCCGCGTTCCAGCCGAAGAAATTCTGCTTCCAGTTGGCCAGCAGATCGGGATAGTCGGTGGCGCCCCAGCGGCGCGTGATGGAATCGCCTTCGAAATAGAGGTCCACAATACCCTGACGCGCCTTCTCAAGTAGTTGCCGATGGGCTGTCTTGGAATTCTGGTCGGTGCGTTCCAGCGGGAAATCGGCCGGATAGCCGTCGTGCGGCGTACGGTCCCAGAAATGGTCGGCCCAGGGGATGAAGTATTTCCAGTTGGGGCCGTCGGTATGGCCGCCGTCATGCTGCCGCCAGGCAAGCTCACCGGAGAGGAGGCCGACATTGACAGGAGGCATTTTGGCGGTGTGATAATCGTCCGGCTGGCCGAGATCTTTGGCGCCGAGAAGGCGAAACACCGGCTGCGCGGCAATGGCCGCCATGTAGCTCCCCTCGTGGTCGAGCCATTTCGCGTCGCCTTTTTCGGGAACGCCGTAGCTCACGAAGGTGAGGCGCGGCGCGCACAGCGCGATGAGCTCGTGCGAGTCGACGGGAAGGTCGCCCGGATTCTTGCTGCCGAAGGTGGCTTCCGATGCGCCGTACTTGAGGAAATTGCCGGCCATCCAATGGTATTCGCCGGTGCCCGTGAGGCTCTCCACGGCTTCGCCCCAATTGCGGCGATTCAGCTTGGCGCCGCCTTCGCCCGATGAGCCGATCAGCACCACGGCGAAGCGCGTGTCGTAGGCCATGGTGAGTAGCGCGGCCTTGCCGTATCGTGAGACGCCTTCAATTCCAACATGCTTGGCATCCACCGCCGGGTCGGTCTCGAGGTAATCGAGGGCGCGCGAAGCACCCCACGCCCAAGCGCGCAGCGCGCCCCAATCGTCGGGCTTGCGCGGCTGGCCGTGATTGGCCAGTCCGATAATGCCCTTGGTCAAGCCGGCGCCGTTGTCGGCCTGCACGCTATTGGGGTTCACGGTGGCGTAGCCCCAGCCGTCGGCAATGAGCTGGTCGGTGGCAGGCGGGTCGCCGCCCGTCGCATTCGGAAAGCCGCGGCCGGGCGGAACCGGCGTCCCCGGTAGCGGACGGCCGCCAAACATGATCACGACCGGGATGGGACCCTTGGCGTCGGCCGGCGTCACCAGCGTCATTTGAATATCGACGTCGATGGCGGGGTCGGCGGAGTTGTCGGCATGTCCCACGAGTTGCTTACCGACTACGGGATGCGAGGCGACGGTGGCATTGACGGTCTGGCTGACGGTCCAGGTGATTTTGGGGACGATTTTCGGCACGCGGCCGTAGACTTCGCGGTCGAAGTCCTCCACGATTTCGGGGCGCCGCTCGTTCCACCACATGGCGGGAGACGTGACTTTCACGCCGTTCTTGAGGGTTAGGACGCCGGGAAGGTTGGGGAAAGGATTGGCTTTGGACTCGTCGTAGTTGGCGTGATTGGGAGCGTTCTCGTTGCCGGACGGCCCGGGGCGGAGAGCTTTGATGCCGAGCTGGTCCATCATATTCTGATGGTCCTGCCCGGCTGTCCAATTCTTAGGCGCAGGAGTGGCGGCGGATTGCGCCAGGATCGCGGCCGGTGTAAGCGCCAGAACGGCAAGCGCTGCGTGTCTGAAAGAGTTCATGGCGAGTGCCTTCATTCTATGACGCGAGTCGGCCGGCCGGTTGAGATATCCAACGAGCGCCAAGCGCCGGCCCGGTGGTTTTAAAAAATAGTTGTAGCTTAAAACAAAGTCGGCTGTCAAGGGAGGGAAGGGAACGGAGGGATTTCTCAAACCTTTAGAGACATCGGGGAGAGTCTTGAGGAAACTGCGGATAATGCCTCTGCGGCCGCGTCCTCAGGAGACGCGGCCGCAAAGGAAAGTGGCTGTTAGAAGCGCAGGTAGCCGGCTACCACCAGGTAGCGAGGGGTAGACTGCGCGCCGGTGATCACCGCGAAGTTGTTGTAATTGATCGCGCCTGTGGAGGCGTTGGTGACCCAGCAGCAAGTGGTATTGGGGTTGGAGAATACAACCGTGTTGGTCAGGTTGTATGCCTCGCCCTGGAGCTGGAACTTTAGCTTGCCCTCTTTAAAAGAGAACGTACGCGTGATGCTGGCGTTCATCTGGAAGTAGCCCGGCCCAATCAGCAGGTCTCTTCCAGTGGTGCCGAGGACTCCGGTGGGCGGATTCACGAAAGCCGAGCCATCGAAATAAGGATGGCTGGCGTCATGCCCACCGAGGATCTTGACGACGGGATTGATTTGTGTGGCGCTGTCGCTCTGGCCTCCGGCGTTGATACTGGCGGCGGTCCCGATGGTGAAGGGCAGGCCGCTGTAGCGGGCGAGGGTTCCATTGATCTGCCAGCCGCCGGCAATTGCCGCCCCGACGCCCTTGGTGAGCATGGTGTGACCCGCACCGAACGGCAGGTTGTACACCCAGTAAATGCTGAGTGTCTGCTGGCGATTGATGCCGGACAGCGCTTTGTTGAGCGAGTAGGATACCGGGTAGGCGCGCCAGATGGTGCCATCGTCGTTGTCGCCATTGTAATTGTCGATGGCCTTGGAGAACGCGTAACTGGCGCCGAAGATGGATGCGCCGATGCGTTTCCGGACAGTGGCCTGCAGGCCCTCATACGTCATGGAGCCGAAGGGCTCCACCGAGTTGAGGTCGGTGTCGAGATTCGGATAGAACTGCCGCCCGGCGGTGCCGGTGCCCGGCGCGGAGCCGTTGATATTGACGTAGTTGTCGATGTGGACACCGTGCGTGCCGACATACCCCACCTGGGCCGTCAACGTGGGGGAGAATTCGTGCTGCACGAACACATTCCAGGTCTGGTAATATCCGCGGTTGAAGTTCTGCGGGAAAGTAACAGTACTGATATTGGGCAGGTAGGTAGTGGGAGAAGCGGTAGGCGACGGCTTGATCACACCCTGGGTAATGGTGGGGAAAGTCGCCGTCGGAATGCCATCGGTAAGGTTGACCTGCGCGGCGCCGTCCGAGTTCGGTACGCCGGCGTAACTGACGAACTGATAGGCGAGCGGCTGCTGGTAGAAGTTATTCACCACCGAGGGGTACTGATTGCGCTGGTTGCGCATGTTGTCGGGGTCAATACTAATGCCATAGCCGCTGCGGATGACGGTCTTTTCGGTGACGCGGTAGGCAAGTCCGAAGCGCGGGGCGAAACCCTTCTTGCTGGCGTTACCGCCGGCGTTCCATGGAGTGCCACCTTCGCCGCCTACATAGATATTCTCGGTGGCGGGATCGAAGCGCACCGCACCGAAATAGTCATGTGAGTAAATGGGGTAATATTCCCAACGGAGACCGTAATCCACGGTGACCTTCGGTGAGACTTGCCACTGATCGCGAGCGTAGACAGCCCAGTTGGAGAAGCGCAACGCGTTGGGGTTGTTGAACTGGGTCACTTTGCCGGTTTCATCGGGATATCCGAGAAGGAACTGCGCCCACGAATTGGACGGCGTACCGGCATTGATGGCGGCGCCGCCGAGTGAGGTCGGAAGCGCGGCCAGCGAACCGTTGAAGTCGAAGGTGCCGCGAGCGGTGCCGAAGGTTCCGCCCTGAGGCTGGAAGTGGTTCAGCGCGTATTTGTCGTATTCCGCTCCGAAGCGGAGGTTGTGCGAACCCTTGGTCTTCGACAAGTTAATGACCGCGGTATATTGATTGTCGCGGAACTCGAACGGGCTGCCGGTGTTGGTGTTCCCGATATTAGCGATGCCCGCGGTCTGGAAGCCGGGAATACCGTAGTAGTTCGGACCGATACCGTTGGTGCCCGGGATTTTCAGAACGTCCGTTCCATAGTCGCCGTCGATCTGATCGCCATTGGCGCCGATGTGCTGCCTGGTATAGCCGGCGTTTCCATCGAGCACCATGGTGGGAGAGAGGGTATATGTCAGGCCCGCCGCGGCGATCTGCACACGTCCGCCGGCATTGATCGGGTTGCCTCCGCTGAAGGCATCGCCGGCGTCTTTACCGAGCACGAACGGGTCGATGATGTTCATGGGAGAAAGGCTGTAACGGCCCCAGATCATCGCCTTCTCATTGGGGTTGTAATTGGTCTTCCAGTCCCAGCGATTGACGATATAATGCGTGTCGCCGTAAGCGTCGAAGTTGGTCAAATACTGGTTTGGCCGGGTCAGCGCGGGAAGCTGGGACGCAAGCGTCTGGGACGCGAAAGCGATACGGCTGGACGGGATCATGTTCCCGCCGAACGGCTGCCTGCCCGTGCCATTGGCGGCGCCGGTCTGCGGATCGTAAATAACCGTTCCGGTGGAACTGAAATCGCCTGTCCGCATCGCGGCCGTGGGCAGAGTCAGGTTCACATCGCTGGCGTACTGGCTCTGGCGGGTGCTCTCGTAGTCCATGAACCAGAAAAGCTTGTTTCGGCCATGAATGATTTTAGGAATCCAGACCGGCCCGCCGATGGCGAAGCCGAATTGGTTTTGAATATTCTTGGAAAGGCGGCCGGGATGCGTGAAGTAGTTGTTGACGGCGGTGAGGTCGTTATTGGTATTCCGTTCGAACAGCACGCCGTGGAGATCATTGGTTCCGGATTTGATCGTGACGCTGATGGCGGCGCCGCCCGCCGAACCTTGCTCGGCGTCGAAGGCGTTGGCGCTGACACTCACACTGTCGATGGCTTCCGGCGACGGCACATACGCTACGTTGACCGGGAGCCAGGGATAGGCGTCGGTGGCACCGTCGATCCTGGTATTGTTAGCCTGCGAGGAAACGCCGTTCTGCGACACCGTGATGGCGCGCTGCGGGTTGCCGGCGGCGGAGTTTGCTTCGCCCGTGCCGGCGGTTGTGTTGGCGCCCGGTTGCAGCAGCAGAAGGGCCTGGAAGTTCTTGCCTTCGGTCCCGTTGTAGGGCAGACTCTCGATTTCCTGGGGAGTGATTTCGGCGTGAATGTCGGCCTTGTCGGTTTGCAGGACAACCGAATCGGCAGCCACCTGCACCGAATCGGTAGCGGCTGAAATGGTGAGTTGGACATCCACGCGGCGGACGCCCGAGACCTGCACCGCGACACCGGTTTCAATGAAGGTGCGGAATGACTTGGCGGAGACCGTTACTTTATAAAAACCAGGCAGAAGGTCGGTGATATGGTATACACCGTGCGAATCCGCATCGGTTTCACTTCGAGCATTGGTGTCCTGATTGGCGGCCACTATATGCGCGCCCGGAATGGCTGCGCCGGTTGGATCGTTCACGTTGCCGGTCAACGACCCGTAGAGAATTTGAGAGTAAACGAGACGCCCGCCCCATACAACCAGAGCGAGGGCGAGGATCAAACGGAGACCCCGATGCATACTAACCTCCCGGAAAAACTTGTTCCACTCGTACTAACTTCCTGGGAATTACCGGTGGTCGGACGTGCGGCCAAAGCTCCGCGCGGACCTGGTTTCGCGACCGGCAGGTCACAGGGTTTTCAGGTACAGTACTACACAATGACTGGAATTAGTTTTACCGCGAAACAAAAACCGTGTCAAGGGTGAAAACCACAACATTCAGGTTAAATGCCGCAGCGCCCTAACAGGGGCCGCTGGGCTGTTACAAGGCCCGTGGGGCTTAATTTCCAGCCACTCCCGGCGTGGCCTTGCGTTTGCCTTCGCAATACAGCTATAGTTTTGTTCCAAAACCATATACGCAGCCACTCCGTCAGGTTATGAAACAACCGCTCTTACCCGCCTATCGCAATGCTACGCAGCCGCCCGCCAAACGCGTGAAAGACCTTCTGTCGCGCATGACGCTGGAAGAGAAAGCGGCACAGATGATGTGCGTCTGGCAGAAGAAGGCCGAGACGCTCGTCGACGACAAGGGCAACTTCGATCCCGCCAAGGCGAAGAAAGCCTTCCGGCATAAACGAGGGCTGGGGCAGGTCGGACGCCCGAGCGATGCCGGCGGAGCGCGCGATTCGGCAGACAATCGCACCCCCCGCACCATGGCGGAACTCACCAACGCAATCCAGAAGTTCTTCCTGGAGCACAGCCGATTGGGCATTCCGGTGATCTTTCATGAGGAATGCCTGCACGGGCACGCCGCCATCGGCGGTACCAGCTTTCCGCAGCCTATTGGGCTGGCCGCAACTTTCGACCCCGAACTGGTGGAAGCGCTGTTCGGCATGACGGCGGCGGAAGCGCGCGCGCGCGGCGCGCACCAGGCGCTGACGCCGGTGGTAGATGTGGCCCGCGATCCGCGTTGGGGGCGCGTGGAGGAGACCTACGGCGAGGATCCGTTCCTGGTGTCGCGCATGGGCATCGCGGCGGTCCGTGGATTTCAGGGCGACGCCACCTTCCGCGACAAACGTCACGTGATCGCCACCCTGAAGCACTTCGCCGCGCACGGACAGCCGGAATCGGGCACCAATTGCGCGCCCGTCAACGTCTCCGAGCGGGTGCTGCGCGAGACCTTTCTCTACACCTTCCAGGAAGCCATCCGCAAAGGCGGGGCGATGAGCGTAATGGCTTCGTATAACGAAATCGACGGCATCCCGTCGCACGCCAACCGTTGGCTGCTGCGCGATGTGCTGCGTGGGGAATGGGGCTTCCAGGGTTTTGTGGTCTCCGACTACTACGCCATCATGGAGCTGCAGTCGCGCAAAGATGTCGGCGGCCACGGCGTGGCGGCAGATTATAAGGAAGCGTGCCGGCAGGCGGTGGAAGCCGGGGTCAACATCGAACTGCCGGAGCCCGAGTGTTACCTGCACCTGGTGGAACTGGTCCGCAAGGGCAAGCTGAAAGAAAAACAGCTCGACGAGCTGGTGGCGCCCATGCTGCACGCCAAGTTTCAATTGGGTTTGTTCGACGATCCTTACGTCGATCCCGATGCCGCCGATGCGCTGGTCGGCTGCGACGAACATCGCAAACTGGCGTTGCAGGCGGCGCGCCAGACCATCACGCTGCTCAAGAACGAGGGCAACCTCGCGCCCTTCTCGCTCGACGCCATCAAGACCATCGCGGTGATCGGACCGAACGCCAATCGCAGCCTGCTGGGCGGATACAGCGGGATTCCCAAGCACGATGTGAGCGTGCTGGAAGGCATCAAGGCGCGGGTGGGCGGTCGCGCCAAAGTGCTGTACAGCGAGGGCTGCAAGATCACCGTGGGCGGGTCGTGGGTGCAGGACGAAGTGGTCGCGTCCGACCCGGCGGAGGACCGGAAGCAGATCGCCGAAGCGGTAAAGGTGGCGAAGAAGGCCGACCTGATCGTGCTCGCCATCGGCGGCAACGAACAGACCTCGCGCGAGGCGTGGGCCTTCTGGCATTTGGGCGACCGGCCGACACTCGATCTGGTGGGCAGGCAAGAGGAACTGGTGCGCGCCATGTTGGCGACCGGCAAGCCCGTGGTCGTCTTCCTGTTTAACGGGCGGCCGCTTTCCATCAACCTGCTGTCGAAGGAAGTACCTGTGATTTTCGAATGCTGGTATCTGGGGCAGGAGACCGGCCATGCGGTAGCGGAAGTGCTGTTCGGTGATTCCAACCCGGGCGGGAAGCTGCCCATCACGATTCCGCGATCAGCGGGGCATATCCCGGCGTTTTACAATCACAAGCCGACCGCGCGCCGCGGTTATCTGTTCGACGATGTCACTCCGCTCTATCCGTTCGGCTTCGGCCTGAGTTACACCACTTTCACCATCGACAACGTGCGCCTGGACAAGAAAAAAATCAAGAACGGCGGCGCGGCGCAGGTATCGGCCGACGTGACCAATACCGGCGAGCGCTCCGGCAGCGAGACCGTACAGATGTACATTCGCGACGTGTACAGCTCGGCCACCCGGCCGGTGAAGGAGCTCAAGGGATTTCAGCGCGTAGCGCTCGACGCCGGGGAAAAGCGCACGGTGACGTTCGACATCACGCCCGAACTGCTGGCATTCTACGACGCCAACATGAAATACGTTGTCGAGCCCGGCGATTTCGAAATCATGGTGGGCAATTCGTCACGCGATAGCGATCTGCAGAAAATCATATTGGCGGTGCAATGAGCAAGCCATCGGTGCAGAAACTTTCCTTCGTCGAAAAGGCGGGATACAGCCTTGGCGATGGAGCCGCCAACTTCGTCTTTCAGACGATGATCCTGTTCCAGTTGAATTTCTACACAGACACCATGGGCATCGTGGCGGCGGTGGCGGGATCGCTGCTGCTGGTGGGGCGGCTGTGGGACGCGTTTTTCGATCCCATGATGGGGCTGATGGCTGACCGCACCAACACCCGTTGGGGCAAGTTCCGCCCGTGGGTGCTGTGGACGGCGCTGCCTTGGGGCGCGGTGATGGTGGTGGCCTATACCACGCCGAATCTGTCCGCCGCCGGGAAAATTGTCTACGCATGCGTCACCAACGTGATGCTGATGACGCTTTACTCGGCCAACAATACGCCCTATTCCGCCATGACGGGCGTGATGACGGGCGACGTCAACGAGCGCACCAGCCTCTCGTCGTACCGCTTCGTGGCGGCCATGGTGGCGCAGTTGATCGTAGGCGGATTCACGCTGCCGCTGGTCGCCAAGTTCGGGCACGGCGATAACGCCAAGGGCTGGCAGATGACCATGGGGCTGTGGGCGTCGATCTGCGTGGTGCTTTTCGTAATCACGTTCCTGACCACGCGCGAACGCATTCAGCCCGATCCGAAACAGAAATCGGACGCCAGGAAAGATTTCTCCACGCTCCTCGCCACCGGGCCGTGGGTGGCGATGTTCATCCTCACGCTGGCGCATTTTGCCGTGCTGGCAATGCGCGGCGGCACGCTCTCGTATTACTTTCAGTACTACGTCAATCACGACCGCCTGTTCGATCTGCTGACGACGGTCGGGCTGGCGAACCCTTCGGGGCACGGCGCCTGGTCGTATTTTCTGAATACTTTCGGGCTGGTGGTGGACCCCAAGCACACCAACGTGGCGTCGGTGGGTTTCAGCTTTTTCAATATGTCGAGCCAGTTCGTGACCGTGATTGGCGTACTGTGCTCCACTTTCCTCTCCATGAAGTTCGGCAAGAAGGCAGTGGCCATCGTGGGCTTCTCGCTGACCACGATTTTCATGGCGATGTTCGCCTTCATCCCGCCGGATTCGGTGGGGTCGATCTTTCTGCTGGAGTATGTGCGCGCGCTGACGTACGCGCCGACGATTCCGCTGATCTGGTCGATGTACGCCGATGTGGTGGACTATTCGGAGTGGAAGACGGGCCGGCGGATCACGGGCGTGATCTACGCCACCATCATCTTCGGTCTGAAGTTCGGCTTGAGTCTTGGCGGCGCGATGGCCGGGTGGCTGCTTTCGGGCTTCGGGTATCGCGCCAATGCGGTGCAGACTCCGGAGTCGTTGAACGGCATTAGGCTGACTATCAGCCTGTTCCCAACGGTGCTGTTCGTGGTGGTGATCGTTTGCCTGGTCTGTTACAAGATCGGGCGGCAACTGAATTTGCAAATTCAAGACGAACTGGCGGAACGGCGCAAGGGATTCGCTCCCGCGGGGTAATGACCATGATGAAGATCGTTTCCGTAGGGCTGGTGGTGCTGGGCACGGTCTCGATGCAGGCGCAGACTCGCTCGCTCAAAGAGGCATTCCACGGCATGTTCCGCATCGGCGCGGCCGTGAATGACAATCAGTTCGACGAAAAGGACGCGCGCGATGTGGCGCTCATCGCCGCGCAGTTCGACAGCATTTCGCCGGAGAACGCGCTCAAATGGCAGTCGATTCATCCGCGCGTTGACGGATATAATTTCGGGCCGGCGGATCGCTACGTGGCATTCGGCCAGAAGTACAAGATGTTCATCGTGGGGCACAACCTGGTGTGGCACAGCCAGACGCCCGCCTGGGTCTTCAAGGATGACAAGGGCGAACCGCTGACGCGCGACGCGCTGCTGGATCGTATGCACGACCACATCCGTACCGTAGTGGGCCGGTACAAGGGCAAGATCGGCGGGTGGGACGTGGTGAACGAAGCCCTCAACGACGATGGCACGCTGCGCAAATCGCCGTGGCTGAATATTATCGGCGAGGACTATATCGCCAAGGCGTTCCAGTTCGCGCATGAGGCCGACCCCGCGGCGGAGCTCTACTACAACGACTACTCCCTGGAGAACGAACCCAAACGCAAAGGCGCGGTGGCGCTAGTGGAAAAGCTCAAGGCGCAAGGGATCGCGATTACGGCGGTGGGCCTGCAAGGGCACGACCATCTCGACTGGCCGACGGCGCAGCAGCAAGCCGACACCATCGAGGCGTTCGCGGCACTGGGAGTGAAAGTGTGCATCACGGAACTCGATGTGGACGTGCTGCCGCGCAAAGCGCCGGGCAACTCGGCGGACGTATCGGCGGTGACTGCCGGGGGGGCGGGACTCAATCCGTACACCGCGGGTCTGCCTGATGCAGTCCAACAGGAACTCGCACGGCGGTACGCGGAACTGTTCGGGGTTTTCGTGAAGTACCGGGCGACGGTCTCGCGGGTGACGTTCTGGGGAGTGACAGACGCGCAGTCGTGGCTCAATAATTTTCCGATTCGTGGGCGGACGAACTATCCCCTGCTGTTCGATCGCGACGGCAAACCGAAGGCGGCATTTTTTGCGGTGATCGGGACGGCTCGGAAGTAGGCCTCTCGCGGCTGTTCACCACAGAGTCACAGAGACACGGAGAACCTCAGAACTGCAGGGCACGGAGATGGCGGAGAGCACTGAGAGGTAAAGTTTCCGGATGCCGGCGTTGCAGGGGCTTGGATTCGGAGGAATCCTCTCTGCGGCGAAGAGCAATCTCGTCCGGCCGTCAGTTTTCCGTTGGGACCTTCTCCGCGCGATCGATAATCAGCACTTGTACGGGCCTCCGCTTCAACTCCAGCTCCAGACCGAGAGGCTGGAGCGCTTTGTTGACTGCCGGTGACAGATCGAGGCGATTGCCGGGCGCGGGAGGGTTGGCGAGGTCCCGATAGCGGGCGACGTCCAGGTCGAAGTCATACCGGCCCTGCAATCCCGTGTCGTCGACGATCAGATATGGAATGACCTGATAGAGCCACTCGTCCAGGCGGGAAAGCGATGCGCCCTTGAAACGAAAATCTTCGCCTTCCTGCGTGACGGTCATATCTATTTCCGCGGATTCATGCAACTTCGGACCGCCCTTGCCAGCCGCGATCGCCGCCACCGTCATCTCCTTTGTGCCGCGATGAAGTGAGAGTCGCAGCCGTTCCGCCAGCAGGCTCCGCAGCATGAGGCGAAGCTGCTCCACCGGCACCGGATGGTCGACCTTACCGGCCACGTCGAAGCGCACGCAGCCGAGACCCGGCTCCAACCAATCCGGCCCCACGGTTTCAAACGCCTGGTACGCGTGAAGTCCGTAAGCCCAGCGGATGATGAATCCCAGGGGATAGCCGTGAAAGAAAACACCATCGGGAGTGACCTGAAAGCCGCCGCCACGCGCGGCCGGCGGGAGCGCCTTGACGGACGCCACATCGAAAGCGGGAGTTGCCGGTGACTGCGCCGGCGCATTGGCCAGGGCCACGGTGAAGACTGCCGCTGCGATCGAGACGATCCGCATTCAGGTTGATGACGCGGCGTGGGGCAGATGCGTGCACTTGCGGCTTACTTGCGCAGCGGGAGTGTTACCTGAAACTTAGTCCCCTGCCCGGGGGCGGTGTCCCACTCGGCGTTGCCGCCTAAATTTTTCACCCGGCGGCGGATGCTGTTGAGACCCTCGCCGGAAGCCTCCGCGGTGGGGTCGAAGCCGTCGCCGTCGTCCTGGACGGCCAGACGCAGGATTCCGGCGTCGACCGAAAGGCGGACTGTCAGATGGCTCGCGCGGGAATGGCGAGCGACGTTATTCACGGCCTCCTTAAATATCAGGAAGACGGGGCGGCGGTACTCGATGGGGAGCGAGAGATCGCCGGGCAGGCCGGTGATGTCGAACGTCAACTCGCCGTCGGGCAGAGCATCTTCGGCGAAGCCTCGCATACGGTGCGCGAGCGCTTCGAAACGATCGTGGCGTGGGCTTACGGCCCATACGATGTCGGCCATTTCCCGCCCGAGATCGCGCGAAATCTGTGCGATTTCCGCCAACACGTTCCGCGTTGCGTCGCGCTGGCCCACCTCGCTGAGCAGCGAAATCTGCGTCAGGCTGGAGCCGATATCGTCATGCAGGTCGGTGGCGATGTGGGTGCGCAGGCGTTCCAGCGCCAGCAGATGTTGCACGCGGTAATCGTAGAGCCAGTAGACCAGGAAACAGGCCGCCAGTGCGGCGGCGGAAAGGAACCACCAGCGCCTCCACAGGGGAGCCGCCAACTCCAGAGTGATGGCAGCGAAGTTCTCTCCGATTTCACCGCCCGGACCGACTACCCGCACCACGAAACTACGCTTGCCCGGCGGTAGATTGGCATAGTTGACGCTCTCGCGCGCGGCGGGCGCACTCCAATCCCGATCGACACCTTCCAGCTTGTACTGGTAACGCAGCGAGGAGGCGGCGCGCAGGTCGGCGGCGGCGAATTCGATTTCGACCTGATTCTTCTCGGGCGCCAGCGCGAGTGCGAAGTTGCTGGTTCCGGCCCACGGAAGCGGAATCTCGTCGCCGCGCACGCGGACATGCCGGATGTAAACCCGCGAATTCGGCAGAGGCTTGTCCATGGCGGGATCGAACTCGGCCAGACCATGGAGGCTGCCAAACCAGAGGTGGCCGTGACGGTCGCGCAGGGCGACGTTCTGTTCGGCGTCCGGCAGTCCGTCGGCCACACCGTAGTGGCGGACGTTGCCGCCTTCCAGGGGAGCCCCGGGGTCGATGCGGTCGACGCCGCGGACCGTGCCGGCGTATAAGAAACCGGCGTTGTCCTCCGTCAGGGAGCGGACCGATGACGAGGAGAGCCCCTCACGCGGGGTATAGTGGCGGAATACCGGCGTTGCGGCCTCGGGGCGATCGCAGCGGAACAGGCCACTATGCGCCGTGGCTACCCAGACGCGGCCGGCGCGGTCGATGTAGAGATCGCGGACCGGGGAGAAATCGTCCGGCGGCGCGAGATGCATATCCTCCAGGTGGCCGTTTCGCAATCGCAGAACGGAGGTAAAGGTGCCGATCCAGAGGCTGCCGTCCCGGGCCTCGCGGAACGCGGTGCCGATGGAATCGGCGGCCCAACCATCCGCGACGCTAAAGTGGCGGAACTGGCCGGTCGCGCGCTCCCAGCGGATTAGCTGGAAAGTCGAAATGGACGCCAGCCAGATATCGCCGTGCGAATCTTCGAAGATGCGGAAGATGCCGTCCAGCCCGCCGATCTCGTCGTGGCGGAATATCTGCAGCGGCGGCCGGCCATCCAGATCGCGCGCCACCTTTGTGGCGGCATAGCGGTAAAGACCATCCTCGCCGGGGAACCACCATTGGCCGTCGCGGGCCTGCTGCCCGAACTGATTCCAACCCCATCCCCAGGCACGAAATGTGGGCGACGTTCGGATCTCCACGCGTTCGAAAACATCGCCGCGTTTCACCTTAAGATGGGAGGGGGGATCCGAGGAATTCTGCACGGATGTGGTGACGCAAAGCTCGCCCGCGAGATCTTCGAATAACGAACTGATACGAGCGCTGCCCAGTCCGTCGCTTTCGTAGTACGCCTGAAATCCGGTGGGAGCGACGCGGAAGATGCCGAGGCCTTCGCTGGCGCCCCAGAGATTGCCCTGCGAATCCTCCACCAGGTATTCGATCAACTGATGCGGTACGCCCTCCTCTACCCCGAAACGGGCCTCGGACTCGAGCGCACCGCTGGGAAGTTCGCGGGCATGAACCAGGTTCGGTCCGGCGGCGAGCCATAGGGAGCCGTCGCGCCGGCGAACCACCGACGCGGGGGTCTCAGTAGGGGGCGCCACCAGAGGCGCTCGCTCCAGGTGCAGATTGCCGGTAACGGGTGATCCGACGAGGCGGAGCAGCCCGCAAGAGGTCGAGACCCAGGTTTGAGTCGCGCTGTCCGGATGGATCCCGCCAAAATTGCAATCCGCCGGTATGGTGCGATCGATCTGATGGAGCACGGTCCCGTCCCAAACGAAGAAACCGTGGTCGGTGCTCATAAGCACGGTATCGCTCGGCCCGTTGCCGATGGCTTCGAAGCGGTCGGCTGCCGGCACCGAGAGTATCCGTTCCGGCTTCCAACTGTCTTTGCGGAGACGATAGAGAGCGCCCGTGGTCATCATCCATAAAGTGCCGTCGCGCGTTTCCGCCATGGCGTCGGTGATAAAATCCTCACCGGGAACGGGCGGCACAAGGACGCGGCACGGTTCGCCGGCCTTCGCTCCCGGCGGCAGGCGGCATAGGCCTGCGAGGGTGAGCACCCAATAGCCGCCGTCTTTGCCAACCAGGAAGTCGTATACCACGCTGGCGGGCAGGCCGTGGCGGGAATCGAAGGCGCGAAACTCCGAGCCGTCGAAACGCACCAGCCCCTCCGAAGTGCAGATCCAGAGAAAGCCTTTGGGGTCGGGCACCAGGCAGGTAGTGCTGTTGCGCGGCATGCCTTGCGCCGTGGAATACACCTGAATGGGCAGGCGGCGCGCATGAGCGGCCGCGATGGCCAGGAGAACGGAGAATGCGAGGCGCGCGATCGCCGCCGTCCGATTCTGTTTCCGTTTCGCGTTTGCCATGCGTCCCCGGCGGCTACCCGATTCTGCCGCCACTCCGCATCATCCCAGAAACGGTGAGGCCGCAACGGATTAATCCAGCATATGCTCGCGCAAAGCGCGCGCTACGGCTTCGGACTTGGAATGCACCTGCAATTTGCCGTAGACATTCTGTACGTGGAAGGCGATGGTGTTGATGCTGACGCCGAGAGCTGCCGCCGCACTCTTGTAGCTGTAGCCTTCCACCAGTAATTTGAGCAGGCGCAGTTCGTGGGGAGTCAGATTGTGCGGCGACTTCTCCGGCGGCCGGAAGCGGCGGAATATGTCGATCACCCGGCGGGCAATTTCCGACGACATGGGCGCACCGCCGCTGACGGCCTCGCGCAGCGCCTCGAGAAGTTTGACTGGCGGGGTGTTCTTCAGCATATATCCGCCGGCGCCGGCGCAGAGCGCGTCGAAGACGCGTTCGCTATCTTCGTAAACGGTCAGAACGACGAACGTGCTTTCCGGCCAGCGCCCACGGAGCGCCCCGATGCCTTCGATGCCCGACATTCCGGGCAATCCAAGATCGAGCAAGGTGACATGCGGTGCGGCCGGCCGGATGGCGGGAATCGCTTCCTCCACCGAGCCCCAGCAGCCTACGCAATGGAATCCCGCGCTGCCTTCGATCAATGCCCGCAGGCCTTCGCGCGTGCGGCGTTCGTCTTCCACGATCGCGACGCGGATCGGTTCCGGAACTGGCGGTTTCGACGGTGGCGTCAAGCCTACATTTTATCTGCGCTTACCGAACTCCGGCCCATCAGTTCAGGTAGGTCCAGCGGCTATGTCTTCCAGTACGGCACGCCGTGATCGTCGCGGAGATAAACAGTGGTAGCTTCCAGACGTACTTCGCGTGCCAGCACGGCCGCTGCTCCGTTGAATCTGACCTTCGAGCCCTTGACCTGGATCCGGTCCCCCTTGGCGAAGTGGCAGCCGAAGTCCTTCAGGTAGTCGTCCGGGGCCAGGTATACGTCGGTGGTTTCCGAATTGTTCTTCGACATCTCCGGGCGCACCATGAGATGGGTGCCGTTCAAAGGACTGCCGACCGGCACATCCTTCACGTCCACCACCACCACCATGACATCGATATTCGTAGCGGTGTCGTATTGCGGTTCGGCCGCGTTGTCCTTCTGACTCGAGTGGGCTGCCAGCGCCAGGAGCAGAGGCGCCGCACAGAGAAACAATGCCGAGGTCATGAGCCTCATGGTCATGCCGCCTTTCGATCCCACACGGGGCGATCACCCGATCGGACCCGATGGGGGGATGTTGCTTGCAGTATAGTTCCGTTCGCCCGGCATCACAAGGGCGGAAGCGCCTCGCAGCGGATCGGTTGTGAGTTTAGACTGAAAGTATGGACGAATGGCGCTTTATCGCCGATCGCAAGGTTCAGGAAGCCATGGAAGAGGGGGCGTTCGACCGTCTCGAGGGCGCGGGTGAGCCTCTGGATCTGAGCGAAGACCCTTTCGAGGACCCGTCCCTGCGGATGGCTCATCGGATTCTGCGGAATAACGGGTTTGCGCCCGAGTGGATTGTGGAGGGACGCGAGATCGAGAGCGAGATCCGCTGCCTGCGGGGGAGCATCGATCGTCTGGACGAGAACGGCCGCGCACGGCGGGTGGAAGCGCTCAATCGGCGCATCGCGGCATACAATCTCAAGACTCCGGTGGCGAGCGCGCAGAAGCTGCTGTTCGGTCCGCCAGCGGGGTAGGCGGAACGCCGTTCTGCGGGGCTTTACGTTCTCCGCGAGCGCCGGGTTTATGGGACACTAATTAGGTCGCAGGGGCAGCACTTTATGATCGGCCGTACCGTCTCTCATTACACCGTTCTCGAAAAACTGGGCGCCGGAGGCATGGGCGAGATCTATAAAGCGCAGGATACCCGTCTCAACCGGTTCGTGGCGATGAAGGTGTTGTCCACGTCGAACGCAGGAGATGTGGAGCGACGGCGGCGTTTCGTGCAGGAGGCGCAGGCGGCGTCCGCGCTGAACCATCCCAACATCATCACTATTCACGACGTAGTGTCGGCCGACGGGCTGGAATTCATGGTGATGGAATTTGTCAGCGGGGTCACGCTGGACGATATGATTCCCCAGCACGGACTGAACGTGCAGAAGACCCTCGACATCGCCGTTCAGATTGCCGATGCGTTGCAGACGGCACACGCCGCGGGCATTGTGCATCGCGACCTCAAGCCGGCCAACGCGATGGTAACCGGTACGGGCCTGGTAAAGATCCTCGATTTCGGCATCGCCAAACTCACCGGCCCCACTCCAGCCGCGGCGGGCAATACCGACGAAACTCTCCCCATCGATTCGCCGATGACGGTGGAGGGCTCGATTCTGGGTACGGTGTGCTACATGTCGCCGGAGCAGGCGCAGGCCAAAGCGGTGGATCCGCGATCGGATATCTTCTCCTTTGGCCTGGTGCTGTATGAGATGCTCACCGGGAAGAAGGCGTTCTCGGGCGATTCGGCGCTGTCGACGCTGTCGGCGATTTTGCGGGACGAAGCCAAACCGATCGGGGAAATCGTCCAGGGTGTGCCGCCGGAACTGGATCAGATTGTCTATCGCGCCATGCGCAAATCGCCAGATGAACGCTGGCAGACCATGCAGGAGATGCGCGCGGCCTTGCTGCTGTTAAAGCAGAAGGCCGATTCGGGCGTGCTGCACACGCAATTAAACGCCACGGCAGTGGTCGCGCCAAAGAAGAAATCGATCCCGTTGGCGGCGATCCTGGCAGTCCCGGCGGTGTTGGTGCTGGCCGCGGGTGGAGGCGGCGCATGGTGGTGGATGAAGCATCGCGCGGCGCAGAATCCGCCCCCCGCTGCGGTGCAGGTGGCGCCCACTCCCGCCCCGGTGGAAGCTCAACCAGCGCCCGAAGCCGCCACCGCACCGGCGCCCGAAGAGGCCGGCATGAGCAATCAGGACGTCCTCGGCCTGGTGGGCGCGAAAGTTCCGCAGGTCACCATCGTCGGCCAGATCCGGGCGGCCGCGAAGACCAACTTCGACCTATCCACCAATGGCATCATCGAGCTCACCAAAGGCGGAGTTTCGCCGCAGATTATCGAAGTAATGCGCAATCCGAAGGCGGCAGCCGCCGCCCCGGTCAGTATGACGCACCCGACGACTACTGCCCCGCCGGTTACCAGGCAGCAGCCGGCGGCTCCCCCACCCGTAACTCCGGCGCCGGTCACCTCTCCCGTGAATCCTCCTCCGGCGGTGCAGTCAGCGCCGGTTGTTGCTCCGCCGCCCACGCCCATCCACATCAACACGGTGTCCGTTCCGGACGGAAAGCCCTTCAATATCACGCTGGCGCAGGACGTTCCCGTGAAGCTCACGGCCGGCGAGAAGGTCGCGTTCACCATCACGAACGACGTGAAAGTTGGCGATATCGTGGTGATTCCGAAAGGCGCGGCGGTGGCAGCCCAGGTGATGGAGCCGGGAGATAGCAAGAAGGTTTTCGGCATTCTCGGCAAGAGTAAGGCGACGTTCAAACTTATCGCTGTGGAGTCGGCCGGCGGCGGTAAGCTGAACATTCGCGCTACCCCGGCGCACAGCGACAAGCCCGAACATCCCATTGAAGTGCAGGGAAATAAGACCAAGGATGTCATTGGGCATGCCGGCACGGAGTACATGGGCTACATCGACGGCGACCAGACGGTGACCATCAAGCACTGATCGCGCATCGCTGGCGCGTCAACGATGCACCAGCCGATACAGACGAACGGTAAAATCCTGCCGGTAATATCTTGGGCTGCTCACCAGCGCGAGGCTTTCCACCCGTGGCGGGTGCACGCTGCTGAAGGGCCCCTCCGGATAGAGCGAGGCGAAGGAGGGCGGGGTGACGATCAGCGGGGAAAGCAGAAATCCGGCGCGCGCCGTTCCCGCAAGAAAACGAAAGTCCCGCCGCTGGCCGCCTGCCGTCAGTTGGAGGGACACGGGAGGAGCGGCCAAGAGCAGACCGGCGATCTTTCCGGCGGCCGAGATGTCCACCGAGATTTCCGCCCAGACTGGCTCGACTACCGGCGGAATACTCACCGGTTCTCCCATGCGCGCTGTGCGTTTTAGCAGAGGCACCAGGGAAATATCCCGCGGCGTTGTCCGGGTGAAGAGTATGTCATCGCCGGCGGAAGCATCCGGTCGGTAATTCTGTAACATCGCCAACCAGGAAAGGCTATCCTCAAGCGGCGGATAGCGGTCATCCGTCGGGAGAATGCCGAATAACATATTTTGAGCCGCTTTGGGCGACCGCAGGAATTCGGCGTTTCGCCGCGAAATGCCGGCGGTATAACCGCTGGACAGAAGGAACATCGGCCGCCAGCGAAAGCGGTCGTCATTGACGAGTCCGCAGGCCAGCAGGCTTTCGAACACATCGACGGTTCCGCTCAGTTCCGGCAAGGAGCAGGAACGGCGTATCTCGCCCATCCGGGAACGGTATTCCGCATTCAGCAATCCGGGATGGATCATGTTTTCGAAGGCACGTGCCAAGTTTTTGCCGGCGGCGAGCGCTCGCACTTGCGGTTCAGTGTTGCCGTGAAGCGAGCTATAGCCGAGAGCGAGAAGAGAGAACGATGCGGCACACACCACCCCGATACGGGCTCGCCGGGGATAGTCTAACGCGAGCTCAGCGGCAAGCAGTATGAGGCCGGGCAACACCAGGTTGAACAGCCCCAACCAGAGATGGATAATATCGCTTCGGCCGAATGCCTGCTTTAGCCCGACGAATAAGAAGATTGCGATCCAGACGGTGGCGCTCACTTTTGCGATCTGGCGTCGCTTGACGGCGTTCGCCAGCCACAGGCCGAGCGCGCCAAGACAGCCCATCACAGCAGCCAAAGGGAATGCTTTGCTAGGCGGCAATCCCATCGCTCCTCCGTAGCCGAGCAGCACGGGCAGGGAGGACGATAAGTACTCAACGAGAAAACCCAGGTGTTGTCCCGCCACGCAATACCATCCCAGGTAAGCCGCGGCCGCCACCCCGGTCAGCCAGGGCCAGCGCCGCAGGCGGCTGACCTCATCGAAGAGCAGGTAGAGGATCAAGGCGAAGAACAAGAATCCCAGCGACAGCTTGGTATGAGCGCACAGCGCGCAGGCGGTGACCGCAAGGCATTCCAGCCAGGCCGGCGCCGGTTCAGTCCGGGAACGAATCAGAATAAACAGCAGCAACAGGATGCCGGCTGGATTCGCCATTGGCAGAACCAGAGCCAGAACCAGGAGTTTGAGGAGATTGCTGCGGAGAGCGGTCAGCTGCCAGCCGAGCGCAAGGGAAACCGCCAGCGCGATGAACCCCCTTGCGAATACCAGCCACGGATAGATCCGCGGATCGCCTAATGGTTCGGTGAGAAAACCCCAGGGGCCGTAGGGAAAGAAGATATCCGGTCCGAACTGCGCGTGTCGCAGAAACGCGGCCGACAGTACTTGTTGCCACCCTTGTTCGACCTCGGCCACCGGCAATGCCGGCGCGGGCAGTGCGTAGGTGAGAAGGAGAAATGAAAAGCAGCCGAGGGCCACGGCGACGGGGAACCGTCCGGGAGCGCGCCGGCCGGCAGCGGGTACAGCAGGATAGACGGCCCCGGCCATGGTTCGAGTGTACTGTACAGGATCCGCGAAAGAAAGACCAGACTTGACCAAGTGTGGCGATTAGATCACGACCAACGAGCAGAATGAGAACGCGACGTCGCGGCGGCGGTACCGCCCCTGGCGCGAACCGCGCGCCACCAATCCTTCCGCTACGCCGCCGTCGCCGCGCTTCGGCCGGCAGCTTGACTGACGTGCAGTCGAAAGGATACGTACACTAACCCCATGAGCGGCAACAACAGCAACGATGGCGGCCAACCTGCTGACTGGCCGATCGCCGTCATGACCCCGGCTACGGCTGCCCCAATCAGGTAATAGGGAAGCGACCAGAAGTAGGAAAGTTGCCACACGGTGCTCAGCGGGTTGCGATTCACCAGCGCAAGCACTATGGCCGTCATCAGGGTGTTGGCGCCGTAAAGAACCACGGTTGACACCACCAGAACGCCCACGGTGGAATGTCCCAGCCAAGGCTCCAACACGATGTTACCGATACCATACGCCAAGGCCGTGCTCAGCGCCAGGCTGGCCGGATTGAAAACCACCTGGGCCATCATCGGCCGTCGCGCCGGCCGCCAGAGGACCTGCACCACTCCGCCCAACGCAGCCATGACCACTGCTTCTGCCAGGGTTAACTCCGCGATGGCCACCAACACTAGTACGAAGCCGGGTGTGAGCGTCCCCTGGAGCCGCGGCAGTGGAATCTTGAGTGTGGAAGCGGCCACCGTCAGGGCCAGATAGCTGATCAGCCTGGCTGGGTCCTGCGAGTGCCAGTTGAGGCACGCCGCCACTAACAAAACCGCGCCCGCTGTCGCGACGCCAGTCACGTAATTCCGGGCTGCCCGTGGCAGGGGAGCGTTCGTTCGATCCCCAACGGCTGGAAACGCAGAATGCCATTCCACCAGTCCCAGGAAGAAGTGCACCAGATAGACCAGAGGCAGCAGGATCAGCCATGCCTCTCCGGAGACCGACGGGCCGCCAGCGGACAGTAGACCCACAAGCGCCACTCCGATCAGGTAATACGGAAACGACCACAGGTACCACTGGCTGCACACGTCAGCCAGTCTTTTGCCTTGCAGTAAGGACAATACACCGGAGACAAGAAGCGTGTTGACGATGAAGTAGGTGCACGCCGCCGCGGCAATCACCGCGGACGGGTACCGCGTCATCCCCGATGCCAGCCAGACCCGCCCCAGCAAGAAGCAACTGCTCACGCTGATGGCGACATTGGCGACATTGAAGAGCACCTGGACCAGACTGGAGCGCTTTCTGCTATTGAGGAGGCTACCGGCCACCGCGCCGGCGCACCCGGCGACGAGGGTCTCGGAGAGGCTGAAGTGCGCCACGCCGAACAGGACCAACAGAAAACCTAGTGAATAAGTCCCGTCCATTCCAGGCAAACGTAGCTTGACCACGGAGGCGAGCACCGCCAAGACAAGGTAAATCGCCCACATCCGTGAATCCGAAGAAGACCACGCCGCCAGGGAGAGGGCCAGAGCCAGCCAGCCGACTCCGATCACGCTATAAATGTATGCCTTCGTTGTGCGTCCCAATGTGATGGCCTTCGAGTACCGCTCATTCTTTTTGTCGGCGTGAACCTTAGTGCTTAACTCGGGAAGTGCGGGCGTGCGGTCGCTAGGATGGTGCGCGCACCCCCGGCCCCGGCCGGCGATGAAACCCGGACACGCTGACCCGGCATTTTCCACCGGATCGCCAGTCCCCGCTCAGGTCTCGCCGCGTCTAAGTTCCAATTGAAAGATCCTGGGGGTTCATATGAAGCATCGATGACGGGTGCTCCTTTCGATCCCCATACCGCCGTTGCCCTTAGGATGTTCCGAAGTGCCAATTCGTTACTGCTTCTCATGGCTTCTTCCCTGGCTGCGGTTGCGATCAGTTCTCGCCGTTGATTGCAACGGAGGAACTCTCACCTTGGGCAGTTGTGCTGCCCCAAACTACGTTGCTGCCCCAAACCACATTGAAACCGGCAACGCTGGAACTACCCCAGACGACGTTGCTGCCCCAGACTACGTTGCTGCCCCAGACCACGTTGCTGCCCCAAACAACATTGCTGCCCCAGACCACGTTGCTGCCCCAAACAACATTGGACGCAGTGACCAGAGATATGCCGGTCTTCGAGCTGTTCGGTTGCACCACCGGCGACATGGAGGTGTAACCGCTAGGATAAGCGTCGTTGTCATTGAGGGCAGCCCAAACGTCGACATAACCCGCGCCCACGGTGAACAAATCGTAATAAGTGGTATAAGTCTGACCTGTAGTGGGGTCGGTTGCGGTGGTTACGGCCGGAAAGCTCTTGGTCGCCGTCTTCATCAGGATCGCCTTCACCTGATCGGGCGTGAGCCCGGGGTTCTTTTCGAATAACAGCGCGGCAGCCCCTGCCACCACGGGAGTCGCCATGCTTGTGCCGCTGAGTTGAAAGTATACGGTCGAGATGCTGGCGCCGGCGGGGTTGTTGAGGTAAAGGCTGACGGGGACGGCGTTGGCCGGATAGGTGGTGACCAGAGTCGGGGCGTTGTAAATCGTAGAGATGACGCGATTGCCGGGCGCCACCAGATCTGGCTTGGCCACGTGATCGAGCAGAGTAGGCCCTTTGGAACTGTAACTGGCCATTTGGTCATCGTTGCGCGACGGGGTGCCCATGTCCTTCATAGCGCCAACCGTGATGACGTAGGGATCGTTGCCCGGAGCCGTAATTGTGCCGTAGCCGTTGGTGCCCGCCGAGTCGTCCCGGCCGCCGTTGCCGGCAGCTACCACGACGACGATGCCGGCTTTCCAGGCCGCTTCCACTGCCTGGCAGAGCGGATCGGTCTTATAACTCTGCTGAATCGTCCGGCCGAGTGAGAGGTTAATGACCCTGATGCCATAAGTATTTCTCAGCGCGATCGCTTGCTGGATGGCGGCGATCACCGCGCTGTCGCTGCCCTGACCGTTCTGGTCGAGCACTCGCAGGTTGACCAATCTGACCAGCGGGCCAACTCCCGGGAACGCGAACTTATAAGTAGTCGTGTTGTAGTTTACCGGAAGGCCGCCAATAATGCCCGCCACGTGAGTGCCGTGACCATATTGGTCATACGCCGTGGTCGCGGTTGGAACGAAATTTTGCGAGTACACCACGCGGCCGGCCAGGTCGGGATGGTCCCACTGAATTCCGCTGTCGATTACGGCTACGGTTACACCCGATCCGGTGTAGCCGGCCTGGGTGGCGGTCAGCACATCGGCTGTCTCATATACGTGCGAGACGCCCGAGACGGCAGTCGCCGAAACAATATGGTCCGGGGTGACCGACGCCACTTCCGGGTCCGATTCCAGAGACGCCAGAGCCTCCTGGGGAACGGTATAGGCCAATGCTCTTACCAGGCCCAGCTCATGGCGGAGCTTGCCGCCGCGCCGCCCCATCTGCTGCCGATGAAAGCCAGTCGGTGCACTTTTGTATTGGATAATTACGTCGAGCGACGTCCCAGGCTGTACATTCGCCAGTTCGGGCGAGATCTTTTCTTGCGCAAATATCGTGCTAGCCGCGAAAAGTAAGAACGTAGTTGACTTTGTAATACTGCCGAAGATCATAGATTGCTCCCCAACACGCTGTTGATTGCGGTCTTAGTGCCGCCGCGACTTCTTCCGCAATTGGTTTTTGGCTCGCTGCTGCGATCAGAACCAGCCTTAGTGAGAAGAGCCGCTTGACCATGTACTTCTAAGAAGGCCCGGATCGCTTTTGATTCCTTGTCTCCGGGTACGTACAGTACAGTACCAATCTTCGCGGCATTCGCGCTGGAACTCAATCGCTTTTTGCATTTCGCAGAAAAAGCTCGTACTCCAAGACCTATTTTCCAGTACCTGGAATGTTGTCAAAACACCAACCGTTATCAGACGACTACTAACTGGAGTTAGTAGAGCGGCGTACCTATGCGACAATATGGCCTCTGTCCGCTGAAGTGAACATTCTGTCGTCCGCTGCAAGGTGGCGTTCGGGCGGGCGGAAACGGTGCTGCCGTGGGAAGCGGCGCGAGTGGTCTCGCAATCCGACGCGCCGTGCCGGGGCAGGCTAAAGGGCAAGGAAAATCAGGGGAGTACCGCAGTTGAAGCGCAGCGTAGGCGGATTGATTCGAGATGGTGCCGGAGGTGGGACTTGAACCCACACGCCCAGTGAAGTGCGCCGGATTTTGAGTCCGGTTCGTCTGCCAATTCCGACACTCCGGCACGGAGCATCTTCTCGATTGTACAACACGCGATCGGGACCGATGGGCGCGCCAGATTGTACAGTAGAGAATACTCATGGCGCAGCGATTCCTGGTGTCCACTACGCACCACCTGCTGGCGATCGATCCAGAGGAACGAAAACTATGGCGGGTACACTCGGGGTCGGGGCTTTACTATGGCCTCGCCAAGGACGACAAGGAGCGGCTATACGTGGGTTGCCGCAACGCTGTGCTGGGTCCGCAGGACGAGAGCGTACGGGAGACGGAGGCGGGAAGCATATTGGTGCTGGATCGCGGCCTGCGTCCGATTGACGAACTCCAACCGCCCTTTCCATTGCGCGACGTGCACGGGATGGATTGTTTCGACGGCCGATTGTGGGTGACCTGCTCGTTCGACAACATGGTGGCTATTCGCGATCTCACCACCGGCGAGTGGTCGCGCTGGTATCCGGCGCCCAATCCGAACGACCGCGGCCACGACGTGCATCATTTCAATACGGTCTGCCGGATGGAGGGCCAAATCTGTATCGTGGCGCATCGTTTCGGACCGAGTGAATTGCTCTTTTACGACCGGGATACCCTGCAACTCAACTCGGCGATTGCATTGGGGGCGTACTCGCACGATGTTTTTCGGATTAAGGGCGCCATTGCCACCTGTAGTTCCCGCGATGGCCGGATGGTGAGCATGCGGGACGACGAAGTGAGAACCGGGAACGTTCCGCGGGGGATCGCGTTGACTCCGAGCGGAAACCTGATGGGGATTTCCGTGAACAGCCGTCGAGCCGAACGCCATGTGCAAAGCGGCATTTTGCGATGGTATACGCCGGACTGGCACTTTCGGGCCGATTACCTGCTCCCGCGAGTCGGCATGGTGCTGGCGATCCTGGAAGCAGGCGAGGACGCGTACGATTGGGAGAACCTTGAAGTGTGGCGCGAGGCGGAGATCACGGCTGGCGAATACAATCGTCTGGCGCCGGGGAATCTGTATGAGCCGAACTCGTTCAGCGGCTGCGCGGGCCGGCGCGCGATGGAATGGCACGCCGCGGAAGAGTCGCACTGTTGGAGCGCCAGTCGGCGGGCAACGCTTAGCATCCACATCAATCCGGGTGAGACGCGGCTCCGCGTTCGTCTCGGCAGCGCGCTTCCGGGCCCCTACGGCGTTGAGATCCGTCTGGGAGAGACGCTGCTGGGAGTGGCACAGTTCTCTGAGCCGGGCATCCAGGATAATCAGTACGGGCTTCCGGTGGGCTTAGCCGGGAGCGTCCAGCTATCGTTCCAGGTCCCGCACCTTTGGCGGCCGGCGGAGACCATATCCGGCAACCTGGACGAGCGACTCCTGGGAGTGGCGGTGTACGAAGTGACGCTCGCGCTGTAACGTCGAGCCGCCGCCGGGATGCTAGGGCAAACTAATCGACCACGGCGCCGGGACGATCGGGATCACCATTGGGTCGGGCTTGCCGGCGGCGTGGACCGCCTCCCACGCGGCGATCTTTGGCACGGCTGTCTTCCAGGAAAAATCGGCGTAGGGCGGCTGGTGGAAATTGGAGTGAATGCCCACCGCAAAAACAAACATGAAGCATGCCGCCTGGAGCCGTGGATCCCGCAGCGGCAATTTCTGCAGCAGCAGGCACACGATGTACGCCAGGACGCCGCCGGCCAGGACCATATATCGCGCCGGGAGGAATGGAGCGTTGCCGTTCAAGGTCAACGAGTAGCCGAGGAGATTCCGCGTGTAGAGGACCGACGCCAAGGTTCCGACGACAACGTAGAGGCCTACCGCAATCCGCATCCTGTCGCGCCCCGATGAGACGGTCAACAGCCATGTCACCAGCACCGTGAGACCGATCACCACGAAAAGCGGCGGGCCAATGGACGGCAGCCGGCTGATCTCGACGGATTCGGTTTTGCCCACGAGCGGCGTCAGCACTCCCGCGTATTCCAGGGAGACAACCGTTGCAGTACTCACCTGCGCGATCAGATATAGCGGACTGGAGAGGGCGGCCGGGTGGTCGGTGCGCGGTGTGAATAACAGAGCGAACATCTGGAATGCCATCGCGAAAAGGAACGCGGCGGCAACGATCTTCTGAAAGCCGTGCCGTTTCAGGAGGAGCCAGATCGCCAGCGGTATCATCATGACCATGGGCGCCACACTCAGACCGATCAGGGCGATGGCGGCGATCACCACCGCGCGCTCGGTAGTGCTCCGCGGGGCATCGCCCTCCGGCCGGAAGAGCAGCAGGATGGCCACCAGATAAAGAAACCACATCAAGGGGCCGGAGAAGCCGATCATCTCCGAGCCGTCCAGTGTGGTCGCCATGACTACGCAGACGGCGGCGCGAAGCAGATCGTTCTCAACGAGCCAGCGATTCCAGGGAAGGAAAAAGACGGCCAGGCAAAAAGCATTTATGAGGACGCTCACCAGGCTGCAAAGCAACGGTACAGCGATCAAAGGGAAGAAGCTTTCGAACAATGCGACGAGCCGGGGAAGGGTGTGAAACTGGCCGTTATACGGGAGAAACAGGGCGGTCCAAGGAGAAACCAACTGGTCGCGAAGGAAAACCGAACCGTCTTCCGCGTAGAGCTGCGGACCGGTCAAGATATCCGGTTTGCGAAGCAGGAGGAGAATAATCAGAAAGACGAATAGGAGCGCAAACCTTGCGGGTGAATAGTATTTCCCTATCATCAAGCGATATGGAATTCATGATAGCTCATGTCGGCTTAGCAGCCCACGAGCGCGCTGATGGCGCGCTGGATATCTACTACGTTGACGACACCGTCTGCGTTCAGATCCGAGGATGCCTGGGACAGTCCCAATGCTTGTCTGATTGCGGACTGGACGTTGGCGATGCTGGTGCTCCCGAAAGTGGTGCAGGCGCTAAAACCGCCGCCGGCGACAATGGCCGATGCCGGGCTGACGGCTGTCCCGAGATTCGTGCCGGAGGAGTTGAAGAAGGTCAGTTGGAACGTCATGCTCGCTCCCTGCGCGTCGGGGATCAGCGCGAGAAACCGTCCGAAATCCGCCAGGTTGGTGGCGATGTTTTTCGTGGCTCCCCCCAGCAGGTCGATGTTCACGTAGTCAGTGCCTGTGGGTGAGATCCACTCCAATGGGTAGGGCGTGCCCACATAAAACGTGCCACCGGCGGCCGGGGGCGAGGTGAACTGGCCGTTGGAGGAAGAACGAACGGCGAACCAGCCATCGGTGGAATCGGCGAAGCTGCCGGAAACGATCTTGACGTTCACGCGATTCGAAGGGGCGGGACTCGACAGCGTCAGCGTGGCGAAATCGGCGGTGACACCACCTTGCTGCAGGGTATAGGCCTGGGAATCGCCATAGCGGAGATACACGTCGACGCTGGATGTTACGTTGGCCGACTTGCTCCAGGAAACCTGGATGGCGGCGCCGGAATCGACCATCAGGCTGCGTTGCGGCGAAAGCAACGTCAGGTCGGATGTCGCGATATTGAAGACCGGACTGGTAGCAGTGGCGCTGGTAGCGTTGAGAAGGGAATCCTTGCAGGTCGCTTTCACAGTGTAGGCGCCGGGGGTTACCGCGGGAACAGTCCATCGATAGAAGCCGTAATCCGCGTAATTGGTGACGATCGCGGTTGCGCTATTGGCAGAGTTGTACAACGTCAGATCTACGAACACGCATCCTTGCGAGATCCACGAAATGGTCTTGAACGTTCCGGCGGCCAGCGACGTACCGGCGGCCGGAAGCTTCATCGTTATTCCATATGTTTTCCCCAACGTTTCCGATTGGTAGGGGTAGCGATCCTCGTAGAGTCCGCGGTGACCGGAGGTGTCCTGCAGGATGTTGGTGTAGGGCGTGGAGCCACTACTGGGATTGCCGTTCGCGCTGGTGAAGTCGGAGTAGAAATTTCCGCCGAGCACGGTCGATCCTGAATCCCACTGCATCCCTGTGGGGCTCAGGCTGTAATGCACGGACGCGTTGAGATGGCGGTTCAGATAAAGTGAGCCGCTGGTGGTAGCGGCGTCGATGTACTCCCCCTCCAGCAGGTTGCGAATTACGTTGGAGTAAAGCTTCTCCCCCGAACTGCCCTGGATCACGAGTCCGGCGATGGGCTGCGAAATCTGCGACGGGCTGCCGGCAATGAAGTTGAAGCCTACGTCATCGTTAGTGCTGAGCTTGGTGGTAACGCCGCCGTTCGCGGGGTGGTTGTAGAGGTAATTCTGCTGCACGAAATTGTAATTTGCGGCCACACAATTGGGCGCGCAGCCGGCATCGCCACTGGGATCCCCATTCACGAAAATCCCTCCCTGGGGATTCGCAAAGAAGACATTCGCCTGGAGGAAATTCCCAATAGAGTTATAAAGCGCGAAGCCATTTTCGGAGGCGCCTGTGGCATCGTTGCCGAACGACATGTTGTAGTTGCTGTTGTCGTTGAACCACAGCCCATCGGACCCGCCGGCGTTGTGCAGGACCATATGATTGTTGCCCACCCAATTGCGAATGCACCGCCGATTGTTGTTGGTGTCGCGGGTAAGAGTGACGGCGTTGTGGCAATTCACGATCGTGTTGTAGCCCACGTAGTTGTATTGAGCGCCCTGTAGGGCGACGCCGTCAAAACCGATATTCGTCGCCGCGCCCCCGAGTTTGTTCCCCGTGACGGTATTGCGGTCGCTGTCAACCAGGGCAATGGCGTCGCCACTGCCGGTTTGGGCGACTGTGTTGTTGACGATAAGATTCTGGTTCGAGTTGGTGAGATTGATACCGTGGAAATTACCGTACGTCACGGTGGTTAACTCAATTACGGAATTGTTCACATGATCGATGGCGATCGCATGGGCGGAGTCCGACGTCGCCAAGGTGCCGACCGTCAGGTTTCGGAGGACGATGCCGGTGATGATAGAGGGGGCGTTGCCGATGGCGAGGCCCCATTTCGTGTTGGTGATAGTGATACCGTCAATGACGACATTGCCCGACGTGATGTGAAGCCCGAGCGCCACGCCATTGCAATTGATGGTGACGGTAGAGGCGCCGCCCAGCGATTTCAAGGTCATGGGCGCCGTGAGATTAATCGCAATGGTCGGGTCGGTACTGCCGATCGGGCTGGTGACCGTGTAAGTGCCCGCGGCTAGTACGATGGTATCGCCGCCGGCGCCCGAGTTCTCGTTTTGAATCGCCGTGCGCAGCGAATTGACATCGGTTACGTTGATTATCGCCGCGCTCAACTGCGCACAGAGTACCAGCGACACTGCAATCGACGCGAAGAGTTTCACTGCTTCACCCCTGCCCGGTTGGTCGTGTGGGGATGGACGCAACCGCTCAGAGTCTAACAACTTTCCGGTTTCCTGAAAAGAGACGGAAGGTACCCAACGATACGACGGCGGGAGAATGTCGGCAGCCAATTCTCGATGGCTTCCCGGGGTGACGCCGAGCCGCCGAATGTCGAGCTGTTACATTAATGAATTGCGAACGATTGCCTTATGCCGGGACTGCTAACGAGGATTGCCCTACTCTTTCTTGCGAGCTGCAGTTTGCTGCCGGCACAGCAGACTGTCTGGTTCACCCCGCTTCCTTCCGCCAAACATCCCGACGGTTTTTTTGGCGCGACCGATTATATGGCGCTCTTCAATCCGGCGGCGCCCTGGCGGCAGGCATCGTCGCACGTTGCGGTCTTCAAGATCTATGGAGTGGACAATTTTTCCGACGCGGATCTCACCAGGATTCTGGCCGGGCTGAGGCGACGTAAGATCGCTCTTGCGCTGGAATGGCCGGTTCTGACATCGCAAACTTGCGGCGGCGGGATTGAGGGATTCGGGGGCGGCCTGGTTCCCGTGCTGAAACGAATCAGAGCGCTAGGGGGCACACTGACCTATCTGGCAATGCTGCAGCCGTTTCAATGGGGCAGCCTCTACAAGGGAAAAAACTCCTGCCAGTGGAGCGCTCGTGAGGTGGCGCTGAACGCTCTGGCGGATGTGAAACGCGCTAAAGCGGTGTTCCCGCGACTTATGGTGGGAGACATTATGGCAGTCCCTGCGTTTCGGGAAACGGGACCGGACTGGGCCAAGCAATTCGGGCTTTGGTTCGATACCTGGCGCAGTGTGAGCGGTGCGCCGCTGGCGTTCTTTCACGTCGACGTCGACTGGACGGTGCCGAATTGGCAGGAGGCAGTTGCGGCGGTACGCGCTCAAACCCAGAGGCGCGGAATCCATTTCGGCATTGTGTACAACGGTTTTCTCACCGACGAGTCGGACACGGCGTGGATGTCGGCGGCGGAAAACCACTTTCTGGATTACGAAGTACGTACCGGGAATCCTCCGCCGGAGCAAGTCGACTTTCAATCCTGGAATCCGCATCCTACTCACTTGCTTCCCGAGACGGACCCCACCGCATTCACGCACCTGATCGACCTCTATTTCCGCAGGCGCACGAGCCTGAAGTTGACGGAAAGCGGCGGTCAACCTCGCGGGACGCTCCGTACCGGCGCGACGGCAGTGGCAGGCGCTGCCGTCCAGGTAACGGCCCAGCCGCTATCGGGCAACGGGACTGTGACGACTTACACCATCACCGGTCCGGTTCCCGCGCAAGCGCATTCCGCGATTGTCGGCGCGCGCGTGAATTCGGAGTGCTACAACTGCAACGGCGAAAGCGATTTTACGGTCTATCGATTTGAATACAGCGAAAACAACGGGCACAAACCGTCCACCTGGGATTTTGCCAAAGGCATCAGCGGCTGGCAGTATGGACCGGGCGTAGCGGTATTCGACAAAGGGCCGTCGCCCTACAAGGAAGGGTTGCATATCAAGGCGGACCGAGGCCAAGCGCTCGGCTTCAATTCGACGGCGGTCGCCGTCACGCCGAAAGCGCAGTTCACGCTGCGAGTCACCGCCCGTGTCTCACCGGTTTCGGTGGGTAGCGGATATTTTACGCTGATATGGTTTAATGCGGCGGGAAATGAGCCGTCGAGAGAAGTCCTCCCGTTCGAACCGAACACGATCGCACTGGGCACGGCGACCACAGCCGCGGATGGGTCGTTCAAAATCGGCAATCTGCCGGACTCTAATGGGTACCAGATAAAGGCGGAGTATGCCGGCAGCGACAAACTCTGGCCGGCAGTGGCCAAGGTGCAAACCGGCGCGGCATCACATCCCCCGGCCCACTGAGTATTTGGGCGGTAGCTGCCGTCCGCTCTGGCCTAATGTTCGCACGGGCTGGTAAAGTGGAGGACTCCAAGGTTGGTCCATGCTTCACTTTTTTACAAAGGTCTCCGCCCTCTTATTTGCCACCAGTGTCTTCTTGCCCGCCCAGCAGACCGTGTGGTTTACTCCGCTGCCGGCCGCGCTTCATCCCGACGGCTACTTCGGCTCGACCGATTATCTGACCCTTTTCAGTCCCACGGCGCCATGGCAACAGGCCGCTGCGCACGTTCAGGTGTTCAAGATCTACGGGGTGGACGATTTCTCAGACACTGAGCTGACAACTCTGCTCACCAACTTGAAACAGCGAAACATCGCGCTTGCGCTGGAGTGGCCGGTGCTCACTTCCAGCACCTGCGGCCTGGGGATTGAAGGGTTTGGGGGAGGCCTGCTCGGTGAGGTGCAGCGCATTCAGGGATTGGGAGGGACTCTCCGTTATCTGGCGATGCTGCAGCCGTTTCAATGGGGTAGTCTCTACCAGGGAGCGGGCGCCTGTCAGTGGACCGTCCAGCAGGTGGCCGCCAACGCCCTCTTGCAAGTCAACCAGGCGAAGTCCGTCTTTCCGAACCTTTTAGTGGGAGACATCATGGCCGTCCCGCCGTTTCAGGCGTCCACCTCGAGTTGGGCGGCCGAGTACGGATCGTGGTTCGATACCTGGCGTACCCTGACGGGGACGCCAATGGCGTTCTTTCACGTCGACGTGGATTGGACGACGCCGAATTGGGAGGCGGCGGTGGCCGCAATTCGGCCGCTGGTAGAGCAACGGGGCATCCCATTCGGCATCGTGTACAACGGGTTCCTCACGAATGAGTCGGATGCCGCCTGGATGGCCGCCGCCGAAAGCCACTTCGTCAACTACGAAACGACGAATGGATACGCTCCGCCTGAGCAGGTGAACTTTCAATCGTGGAATCCCAATCCCACACATGTTCTTCCGGAAACCGACCCGACGGCTTTCACCTATTTGATCGATCGATATTTTCGCAGTCGCACGGCTCTGAGTTTGGCGAACGATGGGACCGTCTTGAGCGGGAAATTGAGCTCAGGCACAAACGCGATTGCGGGCGCGAATGTTCAACTCACCTCGCAACCGCTCTCCGGTCCCGGAACGGTGGGCACTTATACCATCACGGGCACAGTTCCCACGGAGGCTACCACTGCGCTGGTGGGTTTGCGCGTGAACTCGGAGTGCTACAGTTGCAACGGCGCGGCTGACCTTACGGTCTACTCCTTTCAATACGGCGACACCCAAACCGGCGCCACGTGGGGTTACAGCACGGGGTTGAGCCAATGGGTTTCACCCGGCGTGGCAACGACCACCTCCGGACCGGCGCCCTACGGTCTAGGTGTCACCGTCACGGCCCAGCCAGGGCAGACGGTAGGACTGAATTCGACGAGGATATCGGTGACGCCGGGCGTCGCATTTACGCTGCAAGTCACCGCCAGGGTAGCTCCCGTCTCGATCGGCAGCGGATATTTTACGTTGATCTGGTTTAGCGCAGACGGGAATGAGCCATCGCGCGAAACGATCCTGTTCGAGCCCCAGGCCCAGACGTTGACTACCGCTACGACCGCCCTTGACGGCACCTTCTCTGCAGGGATCGCCGTGGATTCCGGAACTGATCGGGTCACTGCGCAATATGCGGGCAGCGGCTCGCTTTGGCCGGCAATGGCAACGGTTCCAGCGACCCCTACGCCGGGCGCCCCTTCGATCGTATCCCTGACTCCTTCGACTCCTTCGGGCGCCAGCACCGCATTTACGGCGATCTTCAGCGATCCCGCCGGCTGGGCGGCCATCGCCAACGCGGAGGTACTAATCAATACTAATGCCTCCTCGGCGGGCGGCTGTAACATAAGTTATCTGCCGGCGACCGGCACGTTCCAGTTGCTGGATGACAGCGGCACTGTATGGTCGAGTACGGTTCTGGCGAATAGTCAGTGCACTGTCTCCGGCACGAGCGCGCTGGGGACGGGCAACAATCTCACTTTGAACTTCACGGTTACTTTGAATCCGAGTTTCGGATTGTCCGGTACGCAGAAGGCCATTTTTCTCCAGGCGACAGACTCTCAGGGGGCGGTGCTGCCCTGGGCGCCGTCGGGAACCTGGTCGATGGTGCCGAGCGGCTGTTCGCAGGCCGGAGCAGCAACTGTGGCCGACGTACAGTCGTTTATTTCCCAAGCCTTAGGCGCTTCCGCCGCGGCCAGCGACTTAAACGGGGATGGCGTGGTCAACATTGTGGAAGTTCAGCTTGCGATTGGCGACCTCCTCGGCTGCCAGGCAATAAGTGGTGTCGCCCCGGCGGGCTCGGGTACCAGGGCAATGGAACACCGCGTAAGCTGGACAGGAAGGCGCTAATCGGTGCCGCAAATCGTTGCTCCGGGCAGTATGATTCCGACCATAGGCGCGCGGGTGAGGGTTAGCCACCTTACGTCCCATGCTATACTGACAATTCCTTTTTGCCCGTCTCCGCGGCACCGGACTGTTGCTATCTATGAGTAAACACGTGGCATCCCCCGAAGTACCAACAGCGGGCGGAGCGGTTCACAGCGATCCTCCCCGGACGGCTCCAGCCGCCCTCGGCCCACCGCCCGCATGGCATGGCGACGTTCTCTTTTTGCTGGTCAATCTGGTTGCGAAGGACTTCAAAGTCCGCTACCGGAACATGTCGCTGGGGCTCCTGTGGTCAATCTTGAATCCCCTGGTGCTGATGGGGGTTCTTACCTTCGTGTTTACGGAGATTTTCCCTAACAATACGATTCATCATTTCGCATTGTTTGTGATGTGCGGCCTGGTGCCTTATAACTTTTTCAGCATTGCCTGGAGCACCGGCACTAATTCCCTGGTGGATAACACCGGATTAATCAAGCGCGTCGCGGTACCGCGCGAGATCATTCCATTAGCGGCCGTATTCTCCAACTGCCTTCATTTGGCGATTCAGTTCGGGCTTTTAGTGGCGATGGTCTTCCTTTTCGGCCTTACGCCGAATGTCCACTGGCTCTGGATGCCATACATCTGGGCCATGGAAATCCTGTTCGTATGCGGCCTCTCGCTGATTACGGCGGCGCTCAATGTGTATATCCGCGACATGCGCTACATCGTGGAGTCCACGAATACTGTCTTGTTTTGGCTGGTGCCGGTCTTCTATTCTTTCGCCTTGATTCCGCCCGCTTACGCCGAGATCTATAAGTTGAACCCTTTGGCTGCCCTGATTCTAGCGCTTCGCACTATCGTGCTGGATGGCGCATCTCCGCGCTGGGAATTGTTGGCGAAACTGTCGTTGAGCTCTTCGATTGTTTTCGTTCTCGGCTGGTTGATTTTCGGCAGATTGAAGAAGCGGTTCTACGATTACCTTTAGACAAAATGCCTGTCATCGAATTTCGCAATGTATCGAAAGGATTCCGCCGGCACAGCGGCAGGGCGCTGCTGCGCACGCATGTCAGCCGATGGTTCGAACCCGCTAGCGAGGAGCCGTTCTGGGCGTTGCGAAACGTCTCGTTCAGTCTCGGTCACGGCGAAGGCCTGGCGGTAATCGGCAGTAACGGCGCCGGTAAAAGCACGCTACTAAGCCTGGTAGCCGGGTTGGCGCCTTGCGACGAAGGACAAATTTCCGTCAGCGGCAGGATTGCGGCATTGTTTGAGCTCGGCTCGGGATTTCACTCCGATCTGACGGGCGTGGAGAATATACGTTTGAATGCCTCCCTGCTGGGCTTAAGCCGGGCGAGGCTACGCGAACTCTTCGACCAGATCGTGGAGTTTTCCGGAATTGGAGAGTTTGTAGAGGAGCCGATCCGCACATACTCCAGTGGCATGATGATGCGGCTGGCATTTTCCGTCGCGATCCACCTGGACCCGGAAGTTTTGTTAGTCGACGAAATTCTAGCTGTGGGGGATGTAGCCTTCCAGCAGAAGTGTTTTGACAAGATTCATGAGTTCCGCAAGGCAGGGAAGACCCTGCTGTGCGTCTCACACGCTTCGGGGATGGTTCAGCAGTTTTGCGACCGCGCTCTTTGGCTGGATCACGGACAACTTGTGATGGACGGCAAACTCGACGAGGTTTTTGACGCCTATTCGGGCCGCACAGTTACGGCTTAGGACTCATCTGTAGTGTCTACATCTCTTCAAAAGCGCTCATTCGCGGCGCCCTCAACCGAGGAGCAGGCGGCCCGCATCGCTGCTCTGGAGGGTGCGGTTCGCGAGCTGCAAATGGCGCTGGCAGAAGCGAAAGAGGAGCAGCGCGGCGCGCTGGAGAAGATGTCGGGCAGGCTTGCTCATAGCCAGGCCCGCATCGTGCATCTGGATCACCTGGTACGCCAGATCCTCAGCAGCCGGATCTGGAGGTCGCTGGTGAGCGCCGGCGGCGTCATCTTGCGATTGCAGGGTCTGGCACTTGGTTCCAGCAACGGATCGCTCCCGGTGCTCAACGGGGCGGGAGGCGAGGCTGTCTTTCAAATCGCCTGCGACGAGCCTTCTGCTGCCCGGGAAGGCGGCACGACGCTCACCGGTAAAGTGCGAGTCAAGGGATGGGCCCTGGCCACTTCCGGCGTGAAGCGGGTGGAAGTGCAGGCGCCGGCCGGCCCGCCCGTGGAAGCCCGCTACGGCCTGTACCGTCCGGATATCGCCGCTGAACACGAGGGTGTTCCCGGGGCGGACCGCTCCGGCTTCCGGGCCACCATCGATCTCGATGGCGTCCCCAACGGCAGCCAGAAACTGACTATCCGGGCGTTCAGTGCAAGCGGCGCAAAAACGGAACTGCAGGTGCCGATGGTGGTGGACCACCTGAATGGCTATGCCAGCGAGTACGACCGGTGGATTGCGGATTTTGAGAAGCGGGACGCGGCGGTGATCCAGATGAAGCTCGCCGGCTTCGCACTCCGGCCGACGGTGAGTATCATCGTGCCGATCTACCGAACGCCGCCGCAAATTCTGGAACGTACCATCGGATCTGTTCTTGCCCAAAGCTATCCGGCGTGGGAGCTTTGCCTCGCCGATGACGGCTCTCATTCGCCGGAAATCGACGGCCTGCTGGAACGGTTTGCGCGCGAGGACAGCCGCATCCGGGTTGTTCGGCTTGCCGAAAACCGGGGTATCTCGGCGGCGTCGAATGCCGCGCTGGATTTGGCGGCCGGCGAATTCGTGGCGCTGCTGGACCATGACGACGAACTGGCGGAGGACGCCCTGTTTCACGTCGTCGAAGCACTGAATCGTCACCCCGAGGCGGAGCTGTTTTATTCCGACGAAGATCATCTGGACGAATCGGGCCTGCGCACCGAGCCCTTTTTCAAGCCCGACTGGTCGCCGGACCTGATCCTGTGCGAAAACTACATTTGCCACCTGATGGTTTTCCGGCGGGCTCTCTGCCTTCGGGTTGGAGGCTTCCGTAGCGAAGTGGATCTTAGCCAGGACCACGACCTGCTGCTCCGTATGAGCACTCAGGCAAGGGAAATCGTCCACATCCCGCGGATTTTGTACCACTGGAGGACGGAAGTTTATACTACCGCTCGCGCCTCCACACGGGAAAAGCAGGCGATTGGCTCGTCGCGGCGCGCGGTGGTCGACTTTCTCCGGGAAACGGGCGTTTCCGCGACAGTGGAGCCGGGGCTCGCGTCTTCGCGCTGGCGGGTTCGTTATCCGATTCCGGCAGGCGCCAAAGTCCGCATCATGATTCCCAGTGGGGGGAACGTCGATTTGCTGGAGCGTTGTATCGATAGCGTCGCCGGCAAAACGAATTACCAGCATTACGAGGTGGCCGTGCTGGACAACTCCCGGGGTACGAAGGTCGAAAAGTTCGTACGCGGCTGGAATCGGCGCGGATTGCAACTCTCGTATCTCGACTTCCGGAACCTCCCGTTCAATTTCTCAGCGATGAATAATGCGGCTTCGCGGGACGCCGATGCCGAGTATCTGCTGTTCTTGAACGACGACACAACGGTGATCTCGCATGACTGGCTGGCATCTATGGTGGAGTTGGCCTGCCGACCCGAAGTGGGTGCGGTGGGTCCGCGGCTGCTCTATCCGGACGATACGATTCAGCACGCCGGTGTGGTAATCGGCCTCTTCGACATCTGCGGGCACGCCTTCAAAGGCCAGCCTGCGAACGAGCGCGCCTATTACGATTTCCCGGACATGGTGCGCAACGTGAGTGCCGTCACGGGCGCTTGCATGATGGTGCCGGGCAAACGATTCTGGGAGTGCGGGGGGTTCGATGCGGAGAGTCTTCCGGTGGCCTATCAGGACATCGATCTCTGTCTCAAGCTGAGTCAACGCGGCTACCGCATCCTATACACACCGCATGCCCAGTTGTATCATTACGAGGCGTTCTCCAAGGGAGTGAAGCATCGGGATCCACGGCCGAATGAGACGTTGGCGTTCACCAATCGATGGAGGGAATGGATCGAGAACGATCCATTCTACAGTCCCAATCTGACTCGCTGGTCTGAGGATTACTCCTACCGGACGAAGGCGTAGTCAGGCGGCTAAAGACCCCGTTCCCATTCAGGATAAGGCGCCCTTGCGGCAGGGATGGTGCCGAATCGGCTCGTAATGTTTTTGGGGACTAATATCCAAACCTGCGAAAATCGCGGGTGCCAGCTTCTCGCAACAACGTGCACCATGCTTCATTTTGTTTCCACGCCTGGTTGTCGCTCTCCCCCGCGCTTACGACACCATCACCCGCCGGCGACAAGAATGCGGCATCGTATCGTCGCACCATTCTGGCAGGCGCAGGGACCCTTACAATCCCCATTCCGCAAACCGCCGGCAGATGATTTCCGAGATCGCCTTGACGCTGAAGCGGTCTTGAATAGTCTGGCGGCCCAACTCGCCGCGCTCGCGAGACTGGTCGGGCGACTCCACAACCGTGCGAAGCAAGGCGGCCAGGTGGTCCTCGGAAGGTTCGGCCCAAACATAACCGGCCTTGTAAGCGCCGGTCTCGTGCTGTACCGCCACCAGGTCGTAATCGATGAGGAATGAGTTCTGCGGGGTAGTGAAGTCCATGTTGCCGGAATAGCCGGTGGCGATCACGGGCTTGCCATAGTACATGGCAGCGGCGATGTTCAAGCCAAAGCCTTCGCTGCGATGCGGGGAGACGAAGCAGTCACTGGAACGCAGGAGGGCGTAAACCTCTTCCTCCGGAAGCGTTTGGTTGAGGGTGCGAATATTCGGAGTGGCCTGCACCACGCGTTCGAGCAGCGCCACGGCCGGCGCATCGAATTCGGCGTGGTGATACTTGAGAATGAGTTGGACGTCCTGCCGGTCGCCAAAAGCTTTGCGGAAGGCGCGGACCAGTGCTAAGGGATTCTTCCGTTCGAAAGTGCTGGCGAGGTCGAAGATATAAAGGAACTGGAAGACGTCGCGGCGGTTCGACTGAACGGAATCGGGCAACGGCAATCCATCGACGACGTGTGGGATTACGTACACGGGCGTTTGGGATACCGGCCGGATGGCGTCGGCCGAGAACGTGCTCGGCGTCCAGATTTCGTTAAATAGCTTGCTCTGGCAACACCAGTGGGCATAGCCGGCATGCAGTTCCCAGACCCAGATAGCGACGTTGAAGCGAGACGGGAGCATGTCCCGTCCGTAGCGCCCGAGAAAGATGGGCAGCACGTCGGGATTCATATGGATCAGGTTCACGGCGTGCGGGGGCAAACCGATCTCGGTGCCTTCCATGCCCGTCGGGTCCCAGGGAACGGTGACCTCGTGCAAAGGGAGAAGCGGGCGAAGAGCGGTGGCATAGCCGCGGGCCGCCGCGCCCAAACCAATCCCAGTTCCCCGAAAGGCAAACATGTTGAGGCCCTTGGAAGCGGTGGCAAGCGCATTCTGAACGGTGGTCGTCGACCAAGGGTGACCACCGCCGAGCCGCCCTTCGTAGCGGCCGTATCGCACCCAGTGCTCGTAACCTGAAGCAAACGCGCCGGTCCGAACCACGGCTGAAATGTCGGGATTCAGGCGGAGGTAGCGAGCCTCATTCCAATCGGGGGGGATGTTTTCCGGGGGTTGGACGGCCCGTTTTTCGGAGGCGCCAAAGTGGATCCAATGCTCGGGTCCCGACTGGATTTGGCCTTTGAGAACGGCCTGCAGTACATCGGGATTGAGATCGAGATAAGTTAGTTCGTGGAAGTCGGGGGGTGCTCCATTTCTTAGGGTAATCAACCGGCTCCTACGGCTTACTGAAACGTTCCCATCCGCGGGCTCGCCTTGGCTCATCTAATAGATTCTAGCTGAAAACACTGCCGGCCCCACATGCTGCTTAGAAGAGGGGTATTGCCGTTTCGATCGGGCGCTGCCACGCGTATCCCGTCCGGATGCGGACGATGGGGGCCTCTTGCCGGGTGAATCCGCAGGTGACCTGACAACCTGAAACCTGGCGTGGCCCGAATGCGCTACAATGCAGATTAAATTCGGAAGAGATGATCTTCCAGGCCCAAAGATAGCTTGCTTTTTAGTTTCCGCAGAAATGTCTCCAGCTCAGTAATGGACACGAATGCTCCAGTGCGAACTCGGATGTCCAGCAGAACGATTCTACTCCTGACATTGTCCCTATACGCACTCCTAGTCGCTTCCGTCTTGACTCAGTCTCGAATGGGTCGCTTCGCCACGCCCGTGCTAGGAGTTGATTGGGCACACAACATGGCGCTTGTCGAGACGCTATACTCCGACGGCGGACGGGACATAACCGACCGGGCGGGTAACCTCGGCGAGGTGAGCGCCTATCCGGATGGCAGCGAGTGGGCCGTCGTCTATTTGGCGAAGATCTTTCGCCTCAACCCCCTTCAAAGCATCCAGATTTTGGTGGGCGTCCTATGCCTCACAGCGAGCTTTCTACTGACATTAAAGTGGAATTGCTATGTATGGGCTTACGAGGGAAATAGAGTCTGGCTTAGATATGCACTGGTAGTTCTATGGGGAGCATTCGGAACCTATATGGGGCTCAATGCTGCCGGGCACACGGCATGGAATTTCTTTTTTGCTCAATTGTTCGGCTCCGTGATTGCAATCGGGTCGCACTATCTCTTGCAACGCGTTGAGCTGGGTGAAACCGCGAAAGTATGCTGCATAATCGCGATAGGCGGCATTTTGCTTCCCAACATCCATCTCATTCCTGCCGTGTGGTTTGTCGGCGCTTCGATACTTTGTTTGCTGGCCTCATCTGACACACCCGTCAAGGGTATTCTTACGTCGGCTTTGGCGCTAGGAATAATCGGAGCGTGCTGGTGGACGAACGCCTCGGTGTGGGCCATGATCAAAATCGCCCAAAACAATGGCGATTTCGTAATTCGCTCAGGCATTGTCAGGTCCGCCCGGCCCACCATATTATCGGCGGTTTTAGCTCTTGTTTGTACAGTTTGGGCGTTAAGCCTTGCGCGCCGGAGTGACGTCATGAGCTTCCGAAGCTTCATACGGCAAACCTCGGGTCTCCTCGCGGTAATTGCACTAATCCTGCTGCAGGCGGCGTTGACGGTTTTCGGGCGTCAAAGCACATATAGCGTTGCGAAGTACCTCTATTTCTTGTGCTTCGAAGTGCCTGCCGTCCTCGTTTTCCTGCCCATCCTCGTAGAGACTAAACGGCCCAACTCGTATAGGAAAGCAGATGCGAGTTTTGGGACGGCGGTCGCACTGACTCTCCTCTTTATCTGCCAAGACCCTTTTGCAAGTTACGGCTACGACCAGACACGTCTGATGGCAGCCAGGGCGAGATTGCTTAGCTATGGGCACCCTCTGGTCGGGGCCCGTAAGTACCCGGAGTTGCCCGGGTTGACGCGCGCGATGGATTATTACTTAGCAATAGGACTGCTTAGAATTCCCCGCGACCCAAGGACAGAGCGTTGGTTCGTAAGCGGCAGTCCGGAGGAGGCGCTTCCTGTCGAACCAACCCATCCAACTCCCCCTCCGGATGCATACGATTACCAACTCCGTCTCTTGAATTCGGGTTCGCCTGCGGGGGGTGGGCGACTACCAGCAGAGCTTCACTTCACCGTGGTCATACCGAGCATGGACAGCTTCACACTCGCAACTTCGATCCCAACAATACCCGGAGAAGTCGCTCTTGGCTATCGTGCCCTTGACAAGAGTGGCGCAGTGCTGTACGAAGGCAGGAGTTTACTAGCCCGGACTCCCGGGACTAAGGAGCGGTTTGATTCGCAGGTGGATACAAGCACCCTTCCGCCCCGCGCAGTTTCGTTGGCGGTGGGTATAGTCGAGGAGAATGTAGCATGGTTCAATGATGCCCGTCACACCAAAGTAACGGTGATCAGGCTTCGGTGAATTAGGGTTCCATTCCGGAGCCGGGATGACCCACCGTGGCAATCAGAAGGGGCTGTGGTAGAGTTTAAGAATGCCAGTTCTTCGGGATCTCGCGAGACGCAAACGTTTGGAGTATTTTCTGCCGCGGATACCGAGGAATGCCCAAGTTTTGGAGGTAGGTTGCGGGGCGAAATGGGTCGCCGCGGAGCTGAAACGCGGCGGGTGGATCAACTATACAGGTATGGACTTGGTTCCTCCTGCCGATATAGTTGGCGACATAAAGCTCTGGCGTGAGCTGGGGCTGAAGACTGCTTCATTCGATGTGGTCATTGGCTTTGAAATAATCGAGCATATAGATTTTGTTCAAGACATTTTTGATTTGCTCAAACCCGGTGGGCTCTTGATGCTGACCTCTCCCGTCCCCCACCTAGATTGGGTTATGTGGACTCTCGAAAGGCTAGGGCTTAACCAAAAGCGTACAAGCCCCCACTCCAACCTGGTTTACTTCCAAAATCTTCCCCTTTTTGAGTTAACTGACTATCGAAGGGTAGGGGGCCTGCTTCAGTTTGGGATTCTCCGAAAGCCGCTGAACGCACCATCGGCTAGGTGAGGGACTACCGTCCACCCGTCAAGCTAAACAGCCTTTTACGCGGAACCTTTTCGACTCAGCCGCAGAGGTCTGTCAACCTCGGACTCGCTTTACTCGGCACCGACTTCGCATTCCTGAGCACGGTGGTAGTGTGAAAATCGCATCCCAAGCAATTGCCGCGCGCACTTCAGCCCGACACGAGCCCACTTGACTACGCCTTTTAGGGACTGGGTGCCCCCTTTTCGAGGCAAGTGAGTGACAGAGACTTCCGAAGTCCGGTATCCCCCCTTGTGGGCCAATATGGAGACGAGAACCATTGGTATAAAGCAATCGTGGGGAATCCTAGGAAGCACTTTTACCAGCGACTCACGCCGCATCAACTTAAACGGGCAGTTCGCATCCCGAATCCACACGCCCCACAAGGCCAGATTGACGAGCCGCATCAAATTCGTGATCACCATACGCACCGCGCCGTCTGCACGATGCTTCCGAACGCCGAAAACAAAATCACACTCCAGGCGCGTCTCCCAGAGCCGCCAGAACTCCGCCGGTAGGTGCTGGCGATCGCTATCCGTCTGGAACACAAAGGCTTGCGTAGCTCTATCCAACCCAGAACGAACCGCCCCACCGTGTCCCACGTTGCGAGTGAGAGCTACATGCCGCATACCTGGCAACTCCAACTCCAAACCGGTCAAGATGGCCCCCGTCTTGTCAGTGCTGCAGTCATTAACGACGATCAGTTCGGCATTCGGGAGCTTTGAAGCGACCTCTCCGTACCATTCGCGAACAGATCGCTCGATGATTTCCTCTTCGTTGTGTGCCGGCATAACAATACTGACCATATTTGTACTCCTAATGGACCGTAGACACTCCGGGTAGCGAACGAACTCTACTTTTCCAGGAGCCCCCTTTAGGGAACAAGTATAACGAAGACGAGGTTTCCGGACAACTGCTCTCGCCGAGAAATCTGGCGACCAGAAAAGACTGAGCCATTACCTTTTCCCTCCCGCATTGACAATTGACGGCTGGCGAAGCGTAATCTCGTCCGCACCATCAGCGAGTCGGTTGACGACTTCTACTCCCTGCATGAGGCTGTGGTCCTGATTTGACACCTCGTACTTCCATGCGCCGAAGCGGCCCCGGCTGAAGATCGACTCTGCCTCTAGCTGAGGAAGGACGATTGAGAGAACCTCATCACGTCCTACAGTCGGTGTCGGGTATCCATGCTCAGCACGGTAATGCCACGTCGAAACGATATCGTTCGCGTTGTCAATCAGGCGCGCGGAAAGCAAGCCGGAAACAGTTTGTTCAATAACTCTTTCCTGCGAGACTGGTTTCATCGGAGATTCGCTGACCTCAAGCATTAAGGACCAATACTGCCGGCTGTCAGGCACATTATTCGGGGAATAGTTGGAAAACACGGTCGCGCGATAAAACGGTGTATCCGACTCAGGGAAATACATCCAGCACTTCTTAGATAATTGCGCGCCCGCCGTGCCCCGCAATCCTATACCAATCACATTTGTTGAGGATCGTTGTAACCGAGCCGCAGCATGTTTTAGGGCGTCGAGATCCGAATTCCGGACCAATACATCCAGTGGAAGAGTCGAGATAAGAATGTCGTAGCCCTCAACCGATCCATCGTCGAAAAAGAGGCGCTTCTTTCCGCTGTCAAGATACGTTAATGCCTTTCCATATGCTAAGCACTGGGATGGGAGACGGTAGGCCAATCGCCGCCACACCTCTCCTGTGCCACCGCGCAACGGAAAACGAAACATATTATTAGGGCCCCAACTAACGTCATCGCGATTCTCTATAATATTGAAAACGATGCGCTCCAGGTCCACCTTGGCGACGCGTTCGCCAATCCACTGATAGCTCAGATCCGACGGAGGGTAGGCCCAAACCTTGAAATTATATGGCACCATGAAATGACGCGCTATTCCATCGCCGAAGCTGGCCCGAATAAATTCCTCAAAGTTGCCGGGCAATTGTGCGGGCCCGGCAGCGCAAGCGATCAGGCCGCGGAGGCAATCCTTCATTTCAGCAACTGGAAGGTGACGAATATTGTTTTGAAATGGGTAGGGGATAAAGCGGTTTCTCATCCATACCCATGCCTCGCGATCATGATAGAGCCATTCATCCCGGAGGAGCGCATCCATCAACTTGTCAAAGTACTTGTAATGAGAGAACTGAACGTGTCCCCCAATATCCCAGGTGAACCCGTTCGCATCGACGAAGGACGACGCGAGGCCACCGGCGGTGCGCTCCCTCTCATACACCGTAAAGTTAGAAAGGCCTAGTTCATTCAGGCGATGCGCAGCTCCCAGGCCAGTCGGCCCCGCCCCCAGGATTGCGATTCTCGCCCGATGAAAAGCAGGAAGAGCTGTCATGGGGTGATATTGTCGGCGAAAGACATAGTCCGGATTGCAAACTGAGCACAGCGCTAGGCCACCGAAACACGCGCGGATGCAAGTCGCTATAATATCAGAGTTTAAACCAGTTTGCGCGACCTCAGTTCAGAATTAAGCACCCGACGTGGATATCGCACGACAGCCGGAATTCATGGCGCACGTGGCATACGGCCCTTGGTTTCTGGACGAGATCACTGACTGCACGCTGCACTCAAGGGCAAGGAGGAGAAACCAAATACCCACTTAGACACTGCAATCATAATACTGAATATAACAGGCCGGAAGGTTAGCGCTGACCGCAGCACCGACGTAAAAGTCCGTATAGTCAAATAAACCAGTGCGCCAACTGCGAGACATTTCGCAGATTCCCAATGCCAGACTAATGCCAAAACCCGCAGACACCAAGTTGCTGCGCAAGTGTTCGGGCTTGTACTCGATCTGATGCTCCGGATGAATCCAGCCAGTTGTCTGGAGCTCAGTGAGATTCCGGTTAGGCGTATCCAGGCAAAAGTGGCCTCCTGGTTGCAGAACCCGTTTCACTTCCCGATAAACCAAGAAGCTGTCTGCCTCGGAAATGTGCTCGATGGCTTGTCCCATCCACACCAAATCCATAGAGCCGTCCGGGATTTCAGAGAGGTCGGTCATATTCGTATAAAGAACAGAAATTGGCCCGTTCCGCGTCCGGCGGCTTTCCATGTTTAAGCCTCGATACATCTCGCAACGGTCCGGAGGCGGGAGATCTACCACCACAAGCCTCTCGAACGAAAAGGGGTATCCAAGATCATATATCGTGCCGTTAGCCCCACCTAGATCCAGAATGCGGCGTCCCGCAGGCAATATAGAACAGATTAGCTTGACACGGGCGGCATGAATCAACTGCAGGTGCAGGGAAACGGCTTGGGTGAGGCAGCGCCGGCTGAATTCTGCGGAACCCAAGGCTTGGTGGAGGACCACGAGTTCACCCTCCTCCTGAACGCGCCTTTCTAGCGAAGCTACTTCGCTCGCGGACAATTCACGATTCAGAAGGGTTCGGTAAACTCGAGCCATGTCAGACACAGTGCATCAGATTGTAGCAGATCACCACCGTGGATTTGGGGCGCTCTTGGGGTGACTGATCCGCCCTAGGCCGATGCGCGTGCTGCGTGAAGCCCGCTTTCGACAGCCTTCGCAGGCTTAAGCAAGAACTGCGCAATTTGCTCACTTACGCGCCCCAAAGAAAAATCGGACTGGATGTAGTGCCTGGCATTGTGGCCAATCTGGGCGAGTGCTTCAGGCCGGGTCAGGCACAGGTCGAACACCTCGCACAACATCTCGCGTAACATTTCTCCCGGTCGGGCTTCCAGCTTGAGTACAGTATTCTCGCGAAGCTCGGAAAACCACCCGTCATCGGAGACAACGCATGGCTTGCCGAATGACATCGCCCGTAAGAGCGCTAGCGATGTCTCCCCCATCGACGGATATCGTAGATTCACGACCAGGTCGACACTTGCCAGATAGTCTTCGTACAATGCATCCGACACGAATCCTGTCTTGCGAATGGTATCGCCCAAATAGCTATCGACATAGCCTCCTTCTCCCACCATTAAGTAAAGGACAGGGCCCTTGCCTGTTCTATTGACGCGATTCACAGCTTCACAAACAATGTGGTTCTGTTTCGTGGGAGCAATGAATCCGAAAGATGCTGCAAGAAGAGTGTTCTCGGGCAGTCCCAGGCGCCGCAATAAGCGCCGCCGTCCCATCTCGGGGCTCGGAGGTGGCTCGACGGGCATATTGATCTGCTGGACGCGTACTGGCCGTCCGGCGCGAGTACGGACAGCGTTGACGCAGATCTGCGAATGCGTCAGAAACGAATTCCCCGAATGGAACAATTCCCGGTTGAAGGGCAATAGTTCTGGTGTCTTGAACTGTAGGAGGTCATTGCCCGCCTTCTTCGCCGCCTTGAGCATCGCAACGCCAAGCGCCCCCTCCTGCTCAAACACTTGCTGATAAAAGGAGTCCCTGGTCTGGTAGTAGCCGACATAGAGAAAGTACAATACGGACTCATGCAGAATTACAGTGCCGGGATGACGCAGACAAGCCTCGTAAATATATGCATGGTACCAGGGATTGTTCCCGATATTGTAAAGCTTGTGGTCAAAGGTATCCCATGGAATGGGATCAGCGTAACGGAGAATCCGCACGCCCGGATATTGCTTCGGGTCGATCTCGCACTCGTGAACCAGCAGTGTAAGATTGAAGAATTCCCCGAGTCCGCGGACCAAGAGGTCAGAATAGGTGGAGATACCGCTTTTTTGGGGCGGAAAGGGGCTCGCGTAGAGTAGAGAAGTCTTCATTTAGATTCCAGTCTGAACAAGCGAGCGGATGACATGGTCCCATTCGACACATTTCGTCATCAGGGTTGTGTATCCCTCCGCACCGAGTCGCTCCGCGAGGTCTCGATTCTCCGACAAGTCGTCCAACCGTAAGGCAACAGACCGTGCGTCAGGCTCGCATACGTAACTATTTCGACCGTCTATCGCGAACTCCAGTGCGCCGCCAGTATCGATCAAAGTGACCACAGCTTTACGACAATAAAATGCCTCAAGTGTAACATATCCGTAGTCCTCGTCAACCCCCCCAAAAAACACGCAGCGGCACCGGGCGTAGTAAGAGCGCTTTTCTTCTTCGGAAACGAATCCTACCAAGGTAACGCGGCTGGAAAGATTGTACTCTCGAATCAACGCGTGAAGATGGGAAGTCTCGGTTTCATTCCCGCCGCCCGCGATGACGACCCGCATGCCGCTCTTCAAATAGCGAGCAGCTTCAATCAGGAGTCGCTGGCGCTTCATGGGGTCGATTCGGCTCGGGTAGAACACGAAGTCGTCATAGGATTCGCAGTATAGATGCTCGTGTCCATCGGGGGGCGGGTAAAGGGCGCTGGAATCCAGATTGTTATATTGCCATAACCGAGACCTGACATTTTCTGAAATCGTATAGATTCGCCGCGCTTCCGACAGATAGACAGTGTCGTGGCGAATGATCGATGCGCGCAGAGTTTCGCCGTCGGGCCAGTTATGAATGTCGCCGAATCTCGTCTGCCAGAGGTCATAGGCTTGCCGATGCTGGTGCATCAACCAGACGACCTTGCGGTCGTGCTTCAAAAAATACGCCGGAAACTTCATAGCGATGACGAGGTCGATCCTGGTTCCGTTCATCTCCGACAAATCCAGCATGCGTCCCGCGATCATGCACTGTACCAGCGTCTCTGAGGGATACCACTTGAACGGAATGGTCACCACATCAGCGGCGTGTCCTCTGATTTGCAGCGCCGTGCGAAGGGATGTCGTCAGACTTTCGGCCCCACCTCGGATGAACGGAACCTGAACGCTCGCGATCGCGATCTTCATAGCTCGGCGCCGGTCGCTTTCAGGATTTCCCGCCGGAAACTTGCCTCGATCCCCGGTTGGTTGAACCGGAGAGAATAGTTGGCATATCCGGCTCGGACCACATTCTGGCGGAACCCATCGTCTGTATGCAAGCGGTGCAATGCGATCGCATAGGGAACCGGATCCTCACCGAACAGCAGACCGCCAGGGCCGACGGTCTCCGGAATGGCAGCCTTGGCCTTCGCGACGACAGGCAGGCGGCAGTATTGCGATTCAACTATGGGCACACAGAACCCTTCGTGATCGCTACAACAAAGGTAAGCATCCGATCCAAGATAATAGGCCAGGAGGTCCGAGTCGGTGAGACTTCCGAGGAATGAGATGAGGTCGGCCAAGCCGGCGGCGGCTATGGCCGCCTGAACAGCGTCATAGTAAGACTGGCACGTCGAATCGAGTTTTCCGACGATATTGAGCCGTACATTTCTACCATATCGTTTCACGTACTCGGAAAGTACTCTCACGAGTAATTTGTGCCCTTTATTCGGAACAATCCGACCGGAGAAGAGAATGTTGAGCTCAGTTGACTCGACGAGACTCCGCAACAGCGCTCCGTAAGGCTGAGCGCCGCGCGATTGCGTCATTGTAGGGAATGGCGGGAGAACGGCAGTACGGCCGGCGGCGTCCCCTAGACCCAGCTCAGTAAAATTGAACGCGGAGTCGGCCAGCCAGTGAGCCCGAGGGAATTTGTAGAAATACCGTAGAGTCTGTTCGCGGCCCTGCAGACAGGCGCGCCAGTATGGCTCGTGAAACTTAAAGCAACTCGGCGGCGTGATGTTGTGATATTTAATCACGATCGGCCCCACCGCGCGCTCCAGGATGTCCTCGCCCTCTTTCCAATAATTACTCAGATGGTACACGATGGCAGTCGAGGGCTGGCTGATCAGAAGATCAAGTTCAGAACGGACGATCCGTTTCTTTTCAGCAATGCCGATTAGATGTTCTGCGTAGAGATAACAGCGGTGCCGACGGTCCAGGATGTTGTACATCTCGATGATGTCCCGACCGATGGCATCGTATTCAACGACACTCTCATGCATGATGACGAAGTTCATCGATATCTGGCAACTCCGCGGTTCAGACTGACTTGCGGCCGATCACGGCGTAGTCCTGCGCCCCATAAAAGTGATCGTTGAAACGACTGGCTAATTCAGATTCTGCGTCCGCCACTCTATCGCACTCTGGGTAGGGATGAAGTGGAAGAACTTCTACGGCAGTAAACCCTCTCGCTTCGACGAAGAATTTTAACATCGTCGCGGGCACCGGGTTGCGGTGTGTGGGGTCTAGGTAGAATGTGTGCGCACCGACTTGAACATTCTGTGGATTGGGTGTCTCCAGAATCAGTAAACCTCCTGGTTTCAATACACGAAGCGCCTCGTCGATCACACCCACTGCTTTGGAAAGGAATGGTATGTGCTCTATCACGTGAGAGGCCGTAATGGCGCCGAGGGTTGCATTGGGCAGACTCCGCAGGTATTCCAACGCGTCCTTTTCTTCGACCTCGAGGCCGAACTCGCGACAGAGACCTACCATGGTCCGGTTCCGATCCACTCCCCGAGCATGTAAGCTATTCTCGCGGAGCAATTCCAGCCATTCACCGCGGCCACAGCCAATATCCAGAACAGGCATTCCTGGCGAGCCGACATCTGCGTTTTGGAGATAAGGCAGGTAGACCCGCTGCCGATTTTTGATGTCGGAGCGGGTACCACGGAATGTGTTCTCGAAGGCTACATACAACGCGTCTAGATTGTGGTCAATTGCCAGTTCCTTCCGCTCGATCTCGGCGGCGATCTGCTCGCGGGCGGCAATCTCTGCGTCAAGACACTCTCGTAGGCGCCGCACATCCTCAACGCACTTTTGACGATTGGACGTGAGGGCCCCCTCCAGGCGCATGATGCCTGCGCTGAACTCCTCGTGCGCGGATTTACGGTTGGCAATCGCTTGATCGAGCCGGGTAATATCCGAGTTCGATCGGAATTCGAGCTTTTCCCTAACCTTGATTTCCGCATCGAGACACAACTGGAGGTGATCGACCACTTCCCGCGCTGCGCGCCTGTCGGCTACGAGTTGGCGCTCGATGGTCTCGACGGCCGCGGAGATTTGAGCCGTCCAGTCTTTCCGTGTTCGTGCTTCGAACCCGAACCGCTTCTCTAAGGAGGCCAGATCCTTTTGCGCAGCGTACAGGTCGTTAGCAATGAGCTTTTCCACCCGTCTCAAGGCGCTCTGAATCTCATTAGCCATGCCCTTCCGGGCCATGGCTTCGTCGTCAAGGCGGGACTGAAGACGTTGCAGAGTCTGTCCGGCTACCTCCCTCTCCGCAATAATCTGCTGATTCACGCCTCGACGCAGTTCTTCCTGGCTGGCGTTCCCCTCATCCATCCGCTTGGTTATCGCGGCAAAACCGGATTCCAACCGTGCCGATTCGCTCGCACTGTTTTGAAAAGCTCCTCGAAGCTCGTGCGCTTGGGCCTCCCATTCGTCTTGCCTGACATGCAAGGAATCTATTTCAATTCGATGCTGTGCTCTTAATGCAGCGAGCTCCATTTCAAGCTTTTGCACCTGATCCGCCAAGTCTGGAGAGACCCTGGCCATAAGGTCGTTTAGATCCGCCTGTGTCTGCCAGATGGATAGAGACGCGATTTGCACGTCCTGTAATTGGGTGGTATACCAGCGCATCAAACGGGCGAGGACCTTGATCACCACCCGCCCCACCCTGCCCTGAAGCGTAGGCGGGGAGGGAGGCAACTGTCCCATTTGGAGAACCAGGGCTCGAGCTGATGCTAGTTCAGCTCGAACTACGTTGACGCAGTCAGGCAAGGCTCTCCTTCCTGGCCTCCCCTCCAGCTTTCCGCGACTGACCCAGTGGTCGTGGCCGGTCGAGAACACCCCAGCATGGACGGCCCGCTCGACGTCCGGGTTCATTGCGAGATATTCCTGCTCATTAAACAGCGCGATATCCCAGTCCTGAGAGCCGCCGTTCAATGCTGGTCTGGCAGACAACCGAGATTCTACGCGTCGCCGAATATCGTGAACAATCTGTTCCAAATCCAAGGCGGGGACTTCGTCATGTGAGGGAGGCATAGGCCGCACTGTTATCTATAGATGTCAATAGCTTACCAAGTCGAATATCTACAGCCGAGCGTCTTCTCTCGGAGTTGGCATACGATTTCGACAACCCGAAGCGCCAAGGACGATCGCCGTAATTCGACGGTCAGACTATGGCCTTCTCCCGCAATGGCAGTTCTATTCCCTCAGTGGCACAGTCCGATTCCACCATTTCGCGAACCAGCGTCTTAAACTCAGTCCCTGGCGACCAGCCCAGTTCCTTCCGCGCCTTCGTCGCGTCACCCAGCAGAAGCTCGACCTCCGCCGGACGATAGAATTGCGGATCGACCACTACGTGATCGCGGTAATCGAGACCGGCGCAGCCGAAAGCCAACTCGGCAAACTCCCGCACGGAATGCGTCTCACCCATGGCCACTACATAATCGTCCGGCTGCTCCTGCTGCAGCATCATCCACATAGCGGTCACATAGTCGGCGGCATGACCCCAATCCCGTTTAGCCTCCATATTGCCCATGGCTAACTCCCGGACTTTGCCCGCCTTGATTCGAGCGACCGCGGCCGTGATCTTGCGAGTTACAAATTCGAAGCCTCGGCGGGGAGATTCGTGGTTGAACAAAATGCCACTCGAAGCATGCAGGCCATACGCCTCACGATAATTACGGGTAAGATCGAACCCCGCCACTTTGCTGATTCCGTATGCCGAGCGGGGATGAAACCGGGTATTTTCTGTCTGCGGGACTTCTGCGACCTTGCCGAACATCTCGCTCGATCCAGCGAAGTAAAACCTGCATTGCGGGACCACGTCCCGCAATGTAGCAAGCAGATGATGAGTCCCGTTGATGTTGGTTTGGAGGGTCGAAAACTCGTCGTCAAAGGAGTAACTGACGAAACTCTGGGCGGCCAGATGATAGCACTCTTCCGGTTCGACTTTGCGTAACACGCGGTGCACACTGGGCAGGCTCTCCAGCGATCCGGCATGGAGGTGAAGCCGGTTTACAATGTGGGTGATCCGGCTGAGCCGATGGGCGGGATCCTCCAGCGCCACGCGGCGCACCAGTCCATGCACCTCGTACCCTTTGGAAAGCAGTAGCTCAGCCAAATACGATCCATCTTGCCCCGTAATTCCCGTAATCAGTGCGCGCTTCACGACTAATCCTCCGACGATGGTTTCCCCGTGTCCCCAAAAACCCGGGCCCCGGTCTCGCATCTGAGACCAGGAACTTATTGTAATGCAGAGCGGTAGGAAGTACAAAACCATCCAGCGCTCTATGTTTCATGACTCTCGGGGAAGTGCGTGGTTACAGCTCGCCGTCCCAAGCGAGTGCCCTATTCCCCCAATCGCAGCGAAGCGTCTTCCCGTATCCGAGTCAAATTGGGACTATAAAAAGGATCCCCCCGGTCAACTTCATCCGCCCAACAGCCATACCACTGCTGCCGTTCCCGCAATGAGACTCCACCCCGACGGGTCTGACACTCGTAATGCCTCAGTATCACCGACGCTTCATAGACAATACGATATCCGGCACGCCCAATCCGTAAGCAAAGATCCACATCATTGTAATTGATCGGAAAGCGGTCGTCGAAGCCGCCCACCTCGACGAAGACCCCCTTTCGTACGGCCAGACACGCACCTGTGACGGCCGATACATTTCGCGTAGCGTCCAGCCACTGCCAATAGGCCGCCTGATTCCTGCCGCGGCCGACGTGCCCGCATCCATCCCCGATGCCGATAGCGATCCCAGAGTGCTGAATCGTACCGGACGGGTAAAGCAGGCGAGCGCCTGCCGCCCCAATCTCCGGTCTTTCGACCTGTGCGACCAGGTCCGACAGCCATGAGTCCACCAAAGGCTCCACGTCGTCGTTCAAGAAAACCAGGATCTCGCCGCTGGCCGCCTTCACCCCCAGATTATTCATTCGGGAGAAATGAAACGGGCCAGCGTAACGGACACACTTGGCGTCATACTGCGCAATGACCGTGGCCATTGCCGCATCGTTCTCGCCACTCACGTGGTGCACCACGATTAGCTCCCGCCGCGAGTAGGCGGTTCGTTTCCGGATGGCTGCCAGGGACTTGGCGAGCAACGCCGGCGACCGCGAACAAACGATCAAACTCACCAGGTGCTCCTGGCGAGCCGTCCAGCGGAGATGGTAGATCCCCGGTGCGGCCGCGTCCTCTACCGACGCCGTCCAATTGCGCCGATGGATGGTATCTTCCAGCGCGCGGCGGCCTGCGGCATGGCGTTCCTGCGGTGAGGCGCGTTCCGTCTGCGTACGCGCATGATAGAGGACTGATGGGATATGGCGAATCTTAGCCGGGTGGTCGGTGAGACGTAAGACCAGGTCGTAATACCGGGCGTTCTCGAAACCGTCCCGGAAACCTCCGATGCGAGTCAGCGCTTCACGGGACAGGACCATCAGATTGCCGACATAGGGGCACGACAGGAGTAACTCAGGCGACCAGTCGGGCTTGAAGACCGGCTCCACGTGCCGCCCTTGTGCATTCAGACGATCTTCATCGCTATAAATCAGATCGGCCGGACCGGCCTGTAACACCTCGGCGACACGCTGTAGTGCGACTGGCGACAGGACATCGTGCTGATGGAAGATGGCGACATAGTCTCCGCGCTCGCACACATCGGGCACTTCGTCCGGATGAGAAATTCGGATCCGTGGATCGCGAGCGATGGTATCGGCCAAATATGGTTCGAGCCAACCGGGGTTTGAACCGGCCGGCAACACGCATAGCTCCCAGTTCGGATAAGTCTGCCGGATGAGCGAGTCAACAGCTTGCTCCAGGTACCCGCGCTCGGGATTCTGTATGCGCAGCGAGATGCTGAAAAGCGGCTGAACATTAAGTTGCGGGACATCTCCGCCTTGACCGTGGATATCGATCGGCGTCTCTTGCAGGAGCCAGCGCTCATATTGGGCATCGCCCGGCGCCTGCCGATGGGGAAGTCGGCGCAGTATCTCCTCAGCCCGTGCCTTCCATTCGATCAACGGCCGCCCGACACTGCGCAGGAACCGAAAAATCAGGCTGCTTTCGATGGCCTCGACCCGGAAATTGAATACTTTCTCGCTATACTCGAGCATCCGCAGACGCCACGCCGTCTCGTGTTGCTGTCGTTTGAGGCTGGCAATCATCGTTTCGAGAGACGCAGCCAGCGGCATCCACTCAGCGGCGAGCGCCGGGTCCTGTTCGATTCGGGAGCGCAGAACCTGCAAGCGATTCTCGATGTCCGAATAAATATCAGTCAAAACGTGCCGAACCTTAAAGGGGGGCGGATCTCATCACGCACGGTGCCAACTGTAGCGCGAATTCGAGACAGAAAGTGGCGGAGGAAGAGGGATTCGAACCCCCGTGCGAGTTGCCCCGCAAACGGTTTTCAAGACCGCCGGTTTCAACCACTCACCCATTCCTCCGCGTCGCGCGTCTCCCGGTCGACTCATCTTAACAATTCGGCCCTGCCCGTTCCACCCGGGCAGACTGGCGGCGCGAGACTACTTCTTCGCTAGTGCATCCACCTTCGCCGCCAGCTCTTCCAGCCGTTTCAGCAGTTCCGAATGATGCAGCTCCCCGGTCGCCGGCGTCTTTCCTTGAATAAAGAAAGTCCCGCCGGGCTCCAGTACGCACTTCTCGACATCGTGGAGCGACTCGTAGCCCTGGCGATGGAGCACGGTCAGCAGCTCGCCGCGTGTGAGCAATTCCTTCGCCAGCGAGTGCTTCACGATCTTTCCGTCGGCGATCAGCACGGTCGGCTTGCCTTCGAAAACCTGATCGAGACGCCGGTGGCGAAAGAGGAAGCGGACTACAACATAGTTCATCCCCAGAAGCGTGAACGCGCCCACCAGTCCGCCGGTGAGCGAGTTGTCGTTCCCGATGATCGCGTTCTGCACGGTGTTGGAGAGCGAGAGCAGAACCACCAGGTCGAACGGATTGAGCTGCGCCAGTTCGCGCTTTCCGAATATCCGCAGCACCACCACCAGGAATGCGTAGACTGCGATCGGGCGCAGCATCTTCTCCACCAGCGGGGCGCCAAGGGCGAAAATCTGGGTCCACATATCGTGGGTCATCAACCAGCCGGGCATCGGCGATTCCTCCTCGCCGACCATTATCTGATAAAACATTAAAAGTAGTATCTGTTTTAGCGGCCGGGTGGAAAGCCTGTGGATATTTTGTGGGTTGGGAAGAAAACGGGCAGTAACCGGCTGATTTCACGCCAGTTCCTTTCTGCACAACTATTTTGTGCCCAACTTGTTTTATCCAAAGGCCAATCGATTGACGCTTGGCGCACGTTCGCCTATCGTGAGTGATCCACCATGTCTGTGAGCAACGCCACTGAGAAAGGTCTCCCCACGAATGTGGACGCCGAGAAGTTCGTGCTCGGCTCCATTCTTCTCGACGACAGTCTTTACGTGCAGGCCGCCGGCACGCTAGAGCCCGACGACTTCAGCCTGGAGAAGCATCGCCGCATCTTCAAGCGCATGGGCGAGCTACAGACGCGCGGGGAGCACATCGACCGCATCACCGTCGCGAATGAGTTGATGAAGTTCAACGAGCTGGAAGCCGACGGGCTCACCTATCTCATTTCGCTCGACGACGGTCTTCCGCAAATCCCCAATCTCGATGGCTATATTCGCATCGTGAAGGATAAGGCCGTGCTGCGGCGCATCATCTTTGCGTCGCAGCACATGATGAATCGCTGCCTGCTGGGCGAAGAAGAGCCCGGCGAGATTCTGGCGGGCGCCGAAGAGACCCTGCTCAGGCTGGGCGATTCGCGCGTCAAGTCGGGCCTCATCAATCCCGGCCAGATCCTCGAGGAATACGAAGGCGGGATCTCGGCGTTTCTCGACCCCAGCAAGCGCATCAAAGGCATCAGCACGGGATTCGCCAAGCTCGACGAAATGACCGGCGGCATGCACGGCGGAGATCTCGTGATCATCGCCGCGCGGCCATCCATGGGAAAGACGGCGCTCGCTCTCAATATCGCGCAGCACGTCGCGCTCCGTCTCAAGCAGACCGTGGCCATTTTCTCGCTCGAAATGTCGCGTGAATCGCTGCTCACCCGTATGCTTTGCGCCGCTGCCCGCGTGGACAGCCAGCGTTTCCGCGCCGGCTTCCTTTCGCAGGAGGAACGCCGCAAGCTGAATCAGTCCCTGCACGAACTGGTGGAGGCGCCGCTCTTCATCGACGACACCGCCGGCCTCAACATGATGGACATGCACGCCAAGCTGCGTCGCCTCCAGCAGGAGCAGAAGATCGGGTTGGTGATCGTCGATTATTTGCAGTTGATGAGTTCGCCCGGCCGCCAGGAAAATCGCAATCAGGAAGTGAGCGCGCTCTCCCGCGGCATGAAGCTGCTGGGCAAAGAGCTGAACGTGCCCATGATGGTGCTCTCGCAGCTCAGCCGCGCGGTGGAAACCCGCCAGGGCGACCACCGCCCGCAACTGAGCGACCTGCGCGAGTCGGGCTCCATTGAGCAGGACGCCGACCTAGTGGGCTTCATTTTCCGCGAAGAGGTCTACCACCGTGAGCGCGAAGATCTCCGCGGGCTGGCGGAGTTGATCGTGGCCAAGCAGCGAAACGGCCCCATCGGAACCGTGAACCTGGTTTACCTGCATGCCCAGACCAAGTTCGAAAATCGCGCCGAAGATACCGGCGAACTGCCCGAAGAATAGGACCCCGACGGGTCCCTTTTCCAGCGGTGCGATACCATGGACCGCAGGGCACCCATGGTCATGCGCAGCCTCGTCGCGTATATTTTTATTCCCATTTGGATCTCGCTCGGAACGGCCGCCGCTGCTCCCCATCCGCTCTCTCCCCTCACCGCCGATGAGATCCGCGCCGCTGCGCGCATTTTCCGTTCAGCACCCCAATTTCCCGCCGGCGCGCAATTTAGCATTCTCACTCTCGACGAGCCTCCAAAGGCGCAGGTGCTGGCCAAAGTTCCGATTCCGCGACGTGCCTTCGCAGTCATCTACGATCACGCGGGCGACCACACCTTTGAGACCGTCGCCAATCTCGCCACCGGAGCACTCGATTCCTGGAAAGAGATTCCCGGCGTTGAACCACCCATCGACTCCATCGATTCCGACCTTGCCGACCGCATTGTTCGCAGCGATCCGCGTTGGGCGCGGGCCATGCGCGCCCACGGAATTCACGACCCCAACCGGGTGGTCACCATGTCCTGGACCGCCGGCTATTTTGGGCTGCCGGGCACCGAACAGGGCCGCATCGTTCGCGTTGTTCCCTACTTCGCCGGCGCGGGCGAGAATCTTTACGCGCACCCCGTGGAAGGCGTGGTGGCGCACGTCAATCTGACCACCCATAAAATACTCGACTTTCTCGATATCGATCGCAATGTCCCTGTGTCTTCTGAGAATGACGACTTGGGCCCGCGCGACGTGCGGGCGGCGCCTGCTCCGTTAGTCATCTCGCAGCCCAACGGTCCGGGATTTCAGATCGAGGATGGCGAAGTGCGTTGGCAAAAGTGGCGCTTTCGTTATGCGTTGCATGCGCGCGAGGGCGTGGTGCTCTACACGGTCGGCTATGAGGACGGCGGCAAGGTGCGACCGGTGATGTACCGCGGTTCGCTCTCGGAAATGGTGGTGCCCTATGGCGACCCCACCGCCGGATGGTTCTTCCGCAATAGCTTCGACGTGGGCGAACTCGGTTTGGGATCCACCGCTAGCCCACTACGCGCCGGCGTGGATTGCCCCGCCAATTGCACCGTGCTCGACGCCGTACTGGGCGACGAAAACGGCCAGCCGCGCGTCATTCCTGGCGCTGTGGCGCTGTTCGAACGCGATGGAGGCGTGGAATGGAAGCACGAGGAGAATACGCGCCGCTCCCGCGAGTTGGTGCTGTCCTACTGGACCCAGCCCGGTAATTACGAGTATGGGTTCGAGTGGGTGTTTCACCAGGATGGCACCCTGGAATCGCGCGTCCAACTTACCGGCATCATGGCGGCCAAAGGCGTGGCGCCCGGCACGCACGATCCTTACAGCCACATCGTAGGGCAGGGCATCGCCGCGCCGCATCACGAGCACTTCTTCGCATTCCGCCTCGATATGGATGTGGATGGCCAGCCGAATCGCGTGGTGGAATTGAATACCGAGCCCCTGTCGGCGGGGCCGCAAAATCCCTACGGCGGCGGATTCTCCATGGAACAGACGCCGCTGCGCACGGAGCAAGAGGCCGAACGCGAATTGAATATGCCCACCAGCCGGCGATGGGTTGTGCAGAGCACCACGGCCACCAACTCGCTTGGGATGCCCACCGGCTATCTGCTGATGCCCGGCGAGAATTCGGTGTCGTTCGCGCAGCCCGATTCCTGGATACGCAAGCGCGCCGGTTTCCTCAACGCGCACCTTTGGGTGACGCCTTATAGCGACGACGAACGCTACGCCGGCGGCGATTTTCCAAATCAAAGCCACGGCGGCGACGGGCTTACGAAGTGGACCAAGGCGAATCGCTCGGTAGACGGGCGCGACGTGGTGGTGTGGTACGTGATGGGCATCACACACAATCCGCGGCCTGAGGATTGGCCGGTGATGCCGGTCTATGAGGCGGGTTTTAAGCTGATGCCCTTGGGATTCTTTTCGCGAAACCCCGCGATGGATTTGCCGGTTCCGCGCTGAATAACAAAAAAGGGAGCCCGGAGGCTCCCTGAAAATTTCTACATGGTCGTCGGCGGTACACCGAAATATTTACTGCTTGTACGGCTTGATGTCTTTGATCACCATCACGTCGCCGTTCGGCATCGCTACCACCCGCACCTTTACCGGCCGGTGTTCGTTGAGATCGGTCGAAAAATCCTGGTCCGACTTCATCATCTCGACGACGCGGCCGTTGCTCGCCTGATCGAAGTGCACAACCTTGCCTTCCGGCGTGAGCAGCGCGAAGTCGCGAGTGGAAGTCGTTACGGGGCAATCCGAATGATCCTTAGTGGTCTCGGTGGTAGTGGTGGAGCCCGGGTTGGAGGTGGTCTCTTTCGAGTGGCTGTGGGTGCTATAACAGCCTTGGTCGATGAGCGTCCCCTCCATGTTCACCGGCGACGTGCTGTTGGTGGTCGTGGTAGTCGTTTGACGCTCGCTCTGGGTGCTGGTCTGGGCGCACAAGCACCCCACGAAGATCGAGAACGCGGCTAAGCTAACAAGTTTCATGTTTATTTCTCTCCCCAATGTGGTTTCATTTCCCATTCCCGCAAGTGCATATGGCAGCCCACTGGGTGGCGTGATACAAATCGCCCGCGCGAAGTTATCGCAAGCTCACCGCCGGCAGATAAGTGCCAGCCGGTTCCCTACTCCACCAGGCGCGGTTGCCAAAATGAGTAAAGGTGTAGATGTAGGTGAGCGCCCGTACATATTTTGGCGGACTCTTGGGGAATGGGTTATAACTCAGGAGGTTCAATACCGCCGGGTCGCCTTCTAAAAGCCGCATGACGAAATCGACAAACCAGCGATTGTCCCGATAACTGCCGAGCGCGGCAAACCACATCTGCCAATCGAGCCGTGGTTGATAGGGAGCGACAATCGGCGGATGGCGGTAGACGTCCCCGGGCTTGTACGGAAACTCATACGCCTGCCAGTTTTCGCCGTCGTTGGAGCCCTCGACGATGATTTCCTGGCGCGAAGTCGTCATCACTGCGAAAAGCCCGTAGCTATTGACGATTCGGAAGGAATCGGCCATCCGCAGCGCGGTTTGTCCGCCCGGTGGCAGCGGCAGCGAAAACAACTGCAGGCAGGTCAAGCCGCTGAGCGCTCCAATCAGGATCGCGAGCCCGAGGGTGACCGCACGGGACGCCCGGGCATGCTCGTCCGGCTCAATAAACAGCCACATACACAGGAAGATCGTGAGGTAGTTGAAGAACGTATAATTGCCGGTCAATAGAATCAGTACCTGCAGCGCAAGCGTGAGCCAGGCGGCGATATGCCGGAGGCGCCTGGGCGCGAAGCACAGGAACGGAACCACCAGTTCGGCAAAGAACACGAAGCCGGTCGATATCTTCTGGCACCAGGCGGGGAGTTGCGACAGGTACCAGGCGAGAGGCGTTGGCAATGGCTGCGTATAATAGTGGTAAGTCAGCGCAGTCAGATTTCGCCAGGCTATATCTCCACTTAGTAACTTCACCATCCCGCTGAAGAACATCAGCCGGAACAGCAGCCAGCGAAACAGCCAGATGCGCACACGGACGGCATTGGCAAATAGCGCCAGAAAGCCCACCTCGCAGAGCAGATAATCCCACTGGAACGAGTAGAAATCCTGCCCCACTCCGCAGAGGGAGAGCCACACTACGAGACAGATCGCCATCGCCGCCCGCTGCCAGCGGCCGAACACCGCAATGGCCGCCCACAGGCAACCGGTGAGGCAGAGCGCCTTCATGGCGGTCTCGTTGGGAAGCAGCCAGAGCAGGGTCGGTACGTTCCAGTACGCTGCCGCATGCAGCGCATCCTTTACGGCCTTCAGGAACTCTCCAAACGGCAGGATTCCATGTACCCCAACGAGACCTTGTTCCTGTATTCCAAAGGACACAAAGGCAACGAAATAGACGAGCCCAAGCAGGCGCAAAAACGTCCGGACCGTTGCGAATCGGCCCGCGAACCCTAATTTCGGAGTCCAGCCCCAGGGAAATCCCGTTCCGCTCACCCCGCTAATTCCCCCGTTCCGCCACCCCTCTCGCCATTTCGATGCATACCTATTTCTTTCAATTGGTTAAAGCGCCAAGATGGCTTCATTCTGGGAAAAGTACAACTATGAGCACTCAGCCTTTCGAACCCAAAGCTACCGCCCCTGCCAACCTTGTGCAGATCGGCGCCTCCGTGGAAGATGCGATCCAACAACGGCTCGCGGAAGAACGTACGCGCCTGGAAGCCGAAGCCGGCATCGCCAAGCGTGAGACGCATCACTTCAAGCGTCCCACAGAGCGACCGTTTACCCGCCAGGAGCGGGGCACTACGACGCTGCTGTTCGGCGGTCTGACTTGGAAGCATGAAAAGCTGGTGCACGGGGCGCTCGAAGGACTGGGCTACCGCGCCGAAGCCGTCCCCACTCCTAATGTTAAGGCCTTCCAGGCCGGCAAAGAGTATGGCAACAACGGGCAGTGCAATCCCACTTATTTTACCGTCGGAAACCTGGTTCAGTATCTGCAGAGCCTGGAAGAACAGGGTCTGACCAAACAGGAAATCATCGACCGGTATGTATTTTTTACTGCCGGCGCCTGCGGCCCATGCCGGTTCGGCATGTATGAGGCGGAATACCGCCTGGCGCTGCGCAATTCCGGGTTCGACGGCTTCCGTGTGTTGCTGTTCCAGCAGTCCGGCGGCCTCAACCAGTCCGATGCGGAAGCCGGCCTGGAAATGAACCTGGATTTCTTCCTCGGCATCCTCAACGCACTCAACTGCGGCGACGTGATGAACGAAGTGGCGTACGCGCTGCGCCCCTACGAGATCAACGCCGGGCAGACCGACGAAGTGCTCGACGCGGGCATGGACTACATGCACGAAGTCTTCCGCAAGAAGCAGCCGTGGAAGCTGGAAGGCGTTCTCGCGAAGTACTTGGGCGGCTTCTCCGATAAGGCCGAGTATATCGGTAAGTTCGTCAAGCAGCTCAAGGGCGACGACTTCATGCCGGCCCTCGAGCACTGCCGCGACCAGTTCAATGAGATCGAAATCGACCGCCTGCGGGTGAAGCCCATCGTCAAAATCACCGGCGAATTCTGGGCGCAGACTACCGAGGGCGACGGCAATTTCAACATGTTCAACTTCCTGCAGAAGGAAGGCGCGCAGGTGCTGGTGGAACCCATCGGCACCTGGATCATGTACATGATCCACCAGGTGGTCCAGAAGTACAAAGACTTCAAGGGGCTCGAAGAAGGCGCTGTGCTGCCGCCGGTATGGAAGGTCGGCTCGCGCGCCAAGATCGAAATCAATTATCGCCAGAAGGTGGCGAAATTGAAGTTGGCCGAGGCCATTTTCAAGGGCGAGTATCACAAGATCGTCGACGCGCTCGGCGGGATCGCGCATCATCTGACCGATCAGTACGAGCTGCAGCGCCTGGGCCATCCCTTCTACAATTCGCGCGCCGGCGGCGGCGAAGGTCACCTGGAAGTGGCCAAGAACATCTACTACTCCAACAAAGATCTGGCCCACATGGTGCTCTCTGTGAAGCCCTTCGGCTGCATGCCGTCCACCCAGTCGGACGGCGCGCAATCGGCCGTGGTGTCCAATTACAAGGACATGATCTACCTGCCGGTAGAAACCTCCGGCGAAGGCGAAATCAACGCTCATTCGCGCGTGCAAATGGCGCTCGGCGAGGCGAAGAACAAAGCCAAGAAGGAATTCGCCGCGGCGCTGGAGCAGGCCGGCCTGACGCTCGATCAGTGCCGCGCCTGGGTGGCACAACATCCCGAAACCAGGAAACCGCTGTACAACGTGCCTCACACCAAGGGCTTCACCGGACTTGCGGCCAATTTCGTGCTGCATATCGCCGAGCGGATGAAGACCGAAGGCGCCCCCAAACCCGAGCAGGAACTGGCTGCGGTAGCGAACTAAGCCGGGCAAATCGCAACGAACCCAAATCGGATCAAACCATGGAAAAATATTTCCTGATCGGAATGGACGTGGGCTCTACCACGGTGAAAGCCGTGGTGCAGGACGCCGCGACAGACGAAATTCTGTGGAGCGATTACCAGCGCCACGATACCAAGCAACCGGAGAAGGTGCTGGAGTTCTGCAAGCGCTTCGAAACCGAAATCCCCGGATTCGATGCCAAGCGGAGCCGCATGTTCATTACCGGCTCGGGCGGAAACGGCCTGGGCAAGCACCTGGGCGCGAAGTTCGTGCAGGAAGTCAACGCCGTCTCCCTGGCCGTGGAGAAGCTTTACCCGGAATGCGGATCGGTGATCGAACTGGGCGGACAGGACGCCAAGATCATCATCTTCAAGACCGATCCCGAGACCGGCCGCAAGAAGAAGATCCCGTCGATGAACGACAAGTGCGCCGGCGGAACGGGCGCGGTGATCGACAAGATCAACGCCAAACTGCGAATTCCGTCGTCACAGCTTTGCGAGATGGGCTACAAGGGCATCAAGCTCCATCCGGTCGCCGGCAAGTGCGGTGTATTCGCCGAGACCGATATCAACGGCCTCCAGAAGATGGGCGTGCCGCCCGATGAGCTGATGGCGTCGCTGTTCGAAGCCATCGTGATGCAGAATCTCTCCGTGCTGACGCGCGGCAACACGCTGTTGCCGGTGGTCCTGCTGCTCGGCGGCCCGAACTGCTACATCAAGGGCATGCGGGATTGCTGGAAGGCCAATATCCCGAAGATTTGGGAAGAGCGCAACACGCCGCTGCCCGAAGGCGTCGCCCCCGAAGACCTCATCAAAACTCCCGATAATGCACAGTATTTCGCCGCCATCGGCTCGGTGGAATTCGGCAAGACGGAAGACGACGAAGTAGGCCAGTATATCGGCTTCGAGAAGCTCGAATGGTACGTCACCGTCGGCAGGGAACAGGAGAAAGCCAAGAAGGGAGGCACGGGCGGCCTGGCGAAAGACGACGCCGACCTTGCGGCCTTCAAACACAAGTACCGCACCAAGAAGTTCACTCCGGTGACTTTCCAGCCCGGCGATGTTGTCGAGGGATTCGTCGGCATCGATGGCGGCTCCACCTCCACCAAGGCCGTACTGCTGTCGAAAGATCACAAGCGCCGCATTTTGGCCAAGACCTATCAGCTCTCCAAGGGCAATCCGATTGAAGACACCATCGAGGTGTTGAACAAGCTCGACCGGCAAATTCGCGATCAGGGCGCGGAGCTGAAAATTCTGGGCGTCGGCACCACCGGCTATGCCAAGGACATTCTGAAAGACGTGCTCGGCGCGGACGCCGCGCTGGTCGAGACCGTCGCGCACACCGAGGCCGGCCTGCACTTCTATGACGATGTCGACGTGATCTGCGACGTCGGCGGCCAGGACATCAAGATCATCATTCTGAAGAACGGCCGCGTGAAGGATTTCAAGCTCAACACGCAATGCTCCGCGGGCAACGGCTACTTCCTGCAATCCACCGCTCAGGGCTTTAACGTGCCGGTGGAGCAGTACGCCGACACTGCGTTCGGCGCCACGGGATTCCCCTCGTTCGGCTACGGTTGCGCCGTATTCATGCAGAGCGACATCGTCGACTTCCAGCGTCAAGGTTGGAAGCCCGAAGAGATCATGGCTGGGCTCTGCAACGTGCTGCCCAAGAATATCTGGCTCTACGTTTCGCAGATCCCCAACCTCTCGGCGATCGGCAAGCGCTTCCTGCTGCAGGGCGGCACGCAGTACAACCTCGCCGCCGTGAAAGCCCAGGTCGATTTCATCGAATCGCGCTTCAAGGGCAAGGACGTGGAAGCCGAAGTCATCGTGCACGAGCACTGCGGCGAAGCCGGCGCCATCGGCGCGGGCCTGGAAGCCGGCCGCCTGTGGGACAACGGCCGTCAAACTACGTTTATCGGGCTGGACGCCTGCGCGCACATTCAATACAAGACCACACGCGAAGAAGCCACCCGCTGCTATTTTTGCAAGAACAAGTGCCTGCGCACCTTCATAGACGTTAAGACGAACATCATCAACATCGGCTACACGCCGCCCAAGAAGACCAAAGTTCCGCTGGAAGCGGGCGCGCAGCGGCTGATTATCGCCACTTGCGAAAAGGGCACAGTCGAAAATATCGAGGAGATGCGCACCATCAAGGGCGATCTCGATAAGGTCAAGAAGGCCAATCCGAATTTCGTGGAAATCGCCGCTAAGGGCGTGTTCCGCGTGCAGGACGTGCCGCTGGTGGCCGACGCGCTGCCCAAATTCCAGATCACCGCCGCGCAGAAGAAGCGCGCGGCCCTCATGAAGAAGCGCTCCGAAATCCGCATCGGCATGCCGCGCGTGCTGAATATGTACTCGCAGACGCCCATCTTCACGGGATATTTTGCGTCGCTCGGCATCCAGGCACAGAACCTCGTCTATTCCGATTTCACCAGTGAGGAGCTTTACAAGGAAGGCGCCAAGCGCGGCGCTATCGACCCGTGCTTCCCTTCCAAGCTCGGCATTCCGCACGTGCATAACCTGCTCTACAAGGTGCATGCCAAGAAGCCGCTCGATGTCATCTTCTTCCCGATGATCGATTGCCTCACCACCACGCTCTACAAGCCGCAGGCCAGCCGTAGCTGCCCGACGGTGGCGACCACTCCGGAAGCGGTGAAAGCGGCGTTCACCAAGGAAGGCGATCTGTTCGCCGAAAAGGGCGTCCGTTTCCTCGACACCTTCGTCAATCTGTCCAAGCCCGACCTGTTTGAGCGGCAGATGTACGAGGAGTTCAAGGACATCCTGGGCCTTTCGCCCGAAGAAAATAAGCGCGCCGTCGAGCAGGGCTATCGCGCCCTGGACTACTTCGATAACGTGACCATGCGCGGCGCCGCCCGCGAAGTGCTCGAACAGCTCGAGCGCGAAGGCCGCCTCGGCGTGGTGCTGCTCGGCCGCCCCTATCACAACGACCCCGGTGTCAATCACGAGATTCTGGAAGAGTTCCAGAAGCTCGGGTACCCGGTGTTCGCGCAAGACTCTTTGCCCATCGACGACGACATGATCTGGCGCCTCTTCGGCGACGATGTGGAGTCCGGCGAGATCCCGCACCCCATGTCGATCGGCGACGTGTGGAAGAACTCGTACAGCGAAAATACCAGCCGCAAGGTGTGGACCGCGAAGTATATCGCGCGCCATCCCAACCTGGTGGCACTCGAGCTCTCGAGCTTTAAATGCGGGCACGATGCCCCCATCTATACCGTGGTGGAAGAGATCGTGGAGCATTCCGGCACGCCCTACTTCTGCTTCAAGGACATCGACGAGAACAAGCCCACGGGGTCGATCCGAATCCGCGTGGAGACCATCGGCTACTTCCTGAAGCGCTACCGCGAAGACATGGTGCGCAACAAGAACAAGGCCAAGACTATCGATGACCAGTTGAAGGAGTTCGAGGCTCGTCTTCGCCGCGAAATGATGCGAGAGAAGCTCGACTCCATGGGCGGCGCCTTCGAATCGGGCGCCATGCCGCAGATTCACGTCAGTCTCGGCCAGCTAGCGGCATCGCGTCCGCCGGCGCCTGCACGAGAGTTCGAGTCCGTCTCCGGCGACTAGATCAACGCCTGCGGGGCAGACTACCAGTCTGCCCCCGCGTCCTATTGCGACGGGCAGCCGTATTGCTGCACTGCCGCTAACTGCAGCTGCTGCGCGCTATCGGGCGACCGCGATTCGCGATACGCCTCCGTCAGAGCGGCAAATGCCGCACAGACGTCACCCTTCACACGCGGGCAACCGGCCATATTAAATTCCCAGCCGGCGCCGTGCTGCACGAAAGCGCACTGGCCGTCGGGGAGGTTGAGGTAAAGCTCGCGAAGGGCGCTCATAGTGGCCGGCTGGAAATTGTCCACCAGCGCTTTTTCTTCGGTATTCACCACCGCCGATTGGAAATTGCCCGTCGCGGTGTATGCCACGTTCAGGCCATCGTAAACTTCGAGCGTGCGCGGATTGATCCCCTGGCCGAACCGCATAGCCTCGATTGCGCGCGGGTAATCGCCCAGATGCATGTATGTATTCCCCAGGCTCAGGTACAACTGCGGATTGGAAGCGCGAATCATGGGAGCGCCGTGCGCGCGCTGCAGAACGTCGTACATCTTTTCGATGGCCTGCGAAATCTCGCGCGCCTGCAACAGCATGGCGAGCGACTTCTCATACCAGCCTCTCTGTTCCGCCGGCGGCACGAGTTCGGCTTTATCGGCGTAATACTGTCCCAGCAAGGTGGGCGGGATAGTCGAAGATCGCGCCGGCGGAAACGCCGCGATGAGATGCCACGATGCCTCCTGTTCCGCGATCGCGCGATCGATGTTGCCCAGGGCATCCTGCGCGAACAGGGTTTGCGCCATCATGTCGCGCAGTCGAAAACTGTTCGGCGTATGCGGAACGTCCGCCGAGGAGAGCGATGCGTTGTCGTTCCAGTCGGGATTGCGCGATACCGTGCGTACCATATAAAGCACCATCAGCGCGATCAAAGCGGCGCGGGCGTACCGCTCTGTCTTCAGCCGGTAGAGCAGCGCGGTAATTGCCACCACGAACGCCATGGCCGGCAGATACAGGAATCGTTCGCCCATCGCCGCACCGATGATTACCAGCAGGTTCGATGTGGGGAGCAGCGTGATTCCCAGAAAGCCGGCCGCCCAAAACAGCAGCGGGTCCTTTCGACGCCGCATCGCGACGAGCGCCAGAATGGCCGCCACCACGGCCAGCGCCAGCCATGCCCGGGGGTCCGACAACGTGGCCAGCGGACGCTGCGGATGGTCGGAGGACAGCGTGAGCGGGAAGGCCAGCAGCCAAAGATCCAGCCCGAGTACGCGGATCGCGGTCCAGTGGGCCGTCCAGAAATCCGCGCCCAGCAGAGGATTGTCGACGTATGGCGGCTGCACCGGCGCCAGTTGGCTAAATACCACGTAGCGCACCGCTACCAGCACCAGCAGCGAGGCCGCGGCGGCCGCGTAGTATTGCCAGTTCCGGGCCAGCGCGCTCTTCACGGAGCGGAAACTGAGGTCCCACAGCAGCATCAGCCCGATCAACACCGCGGCATTCTCTTTCGCGAACACGCCCGCCGTCGCGATGGTAAACAAAGCCAACGGTCCCCCCTTGCCCGGCGCGCGTAAATAGAGCAGCAGTCCACCGAGGATCGCCAGTGCAGCCAGAAGGTCGGCACGGCCGGCAATGCTGGTCACCGATTCCGTGCAGATGGGGTGGACTGCCCACAACGCCGCGGCGAAGAACGCCGGTCCGGCGCGTCCGAACAATAGCAGTGCAAGTTCGTAGACCAGCCACACATTGACGGCGTGCAGCACGAAGTTCGTCAGATGATAGGCCGCGGGATTGCGTCCGTTCCCCAGGAACCAATAGTTGAAGACGAACGACAGCGTAGTGACCGGGCGGTACAGGCCGTCGCCCGCAGCCGGCCACCAATAATTCCTTTCCAGAATGAGCCGCAGGTTATCGCCCGTCAATTCCAGGCGCGTGTCCTTCACCAGGACGGTGGAATCCTGCGCCAGTCCGAGCCCGAACGAATTGACATAAGCGGCCAGCGCGATGACCAGGAGAACCGCGCGGGCGCGCCATTTGGAATTGATCGTGAACCCTTTCGGGCTGCTGCGGGAGCGTGCCAAAAACGCATTATGGCATACGATAATGGAACCACGATGAAATACTTCCTGGCTAAGACCGACCCTGAGACTTATTCCCTCGACGACCTGGAGCGCGAACAGCGCACCGCATGGGACGGCGTCACCAACGCGCAGGCGGTCCGCGCGATTCGTGAAATGCGGCCCGGCGACCGCATCTTCATCTATCACAGCGGCGGTGTTTCAGGTGTGGTGGGGCTGGCGACCGCGCGCTCGGAAGCGCGCGACGATCCCAAGAATTCGAAATCGGCGGTGATCGATCTGGAGTTTGCCGGCCGCCTGGACCCGCCCACTTCGCTCGCCGAAATCAAGCAGTCGAAGCTGTTCGACGACTGGGCGCTGGTCCGCCAGGGTCGTCTTTCTACCATGGTGGCGCCGGAAGCTTTCGTGGAGTGGATGCGGAAACGGTACCCCGCCGCCCGGATCTGACTGCACGCTCCGTCGCGCGCCTTCGTCTAATGGGTTAAGAGCAGCGTAAAGAAGAAGGGCGGCCGGCTGGTCGCACGATCGGCCGCCTTTCGGGGTGCGCTCTACCGGAAAATTTCGGCGACGCGTCGATGGCGGAATGCGAAGATTCGCTCCACGTCGCGCCGCACGAACAGCGCATTCACCAATCGTCCCAGCGGGCCGAAGGGCAGACGATAGCGCACGATATCCGTCATGCGCGTGCCATTGCCCCACGGTTCGAAGCGGTGTGTGTGGTGCCAGAGCCGGTAGGGACCGCGCAACTGCACGTCTATGAAGCGCCAGGGCGGCTCCCATCGCCGGATCTCCGTGGTCCAACCGACGGGGATGCCGTGCAGACCCAGGCGATACCGGATGCGCGTGCCGCGGGCGAGTTGGATGGGGCCGGGTGTCAGCGTGCGGAATCCCAGCCACGGTGGCGTGATCTCTTCCAGGTTGTGCGCGTCGGAGAAAAACGCAAACACCTCTCCCACCGGCCGCGGAATCTGCTGCTCGCTTCGCAGGGTATGAAATCTCACGGCCGCGGCCGCGCCGGCATGGCGCAACATTCGGCACGGCACTCATCGCCCGGGCCGGTGCCATCCAGTCGCTCGGCCACCATCTCGCGGAGCATGGCGATGAAAGCCGGATGCACCCCGACCGTCAAGGCGCGCGCCAGATTGACGCCCAGTTCGCGGCACAGGTCGGCGGCCTCGGTGTCGAGGTCGTAGACTACTTCCATGTGATCGGACAGGAAGCCGATGGGCGCGAGAACAATGTCAGCGGCGCCGGCGGCATGCAGTTGGCGGATATGCTGCAGAACGTCGGGTTCGAGCCACGGCTGCGAGGGCGGCCCACTGCGGCTCTGAAAGACCAGCGCGCCCTCGCGTCCCACTGCCTGCGATACCAGCTTGCAGGCTTCCTGTAACTGCTCCAGGTATGGACTGGTGCGCGCCATGGAAAGCGGAACGCTGTGCGCCGTGTAGGCCAACACCGCCGCCGCGCGCTGCCCTGCCGGCAGCGTATCGAACGCGTCGCGCACGCGGTCGGCCATCGCCTCAATGAAGCCCGGGCGATTGTGAAAGGTGGGCAGCTTATGAATTTCGGGTGCGCCCGGGCCGGCTTCCGCGCGTGTCCGCTCAATGTCCTCGCGGTACTGCCGGCAGCCTGAGTAGGAGCCGAACGCCGAGGTGGCAAAGGCCAGTGCCCGGCGCACGCCATCCGCTTGCATCTGGCGCACCGTATCGGCCAGCATGGGCTGCCAGTTGCGATTGCCCCAGTAAATGGGAAGCGTAATGCCGTGTGCGGCGAACTCCGCCTGGAGCGCGGCGATCAGCGTGCGGCACTGCTCGTTGATCGGGCTCCTGCCGCCGAAATGGCGATAGTGCTCGGCCACTTCCAGCATGCGTTCATGCGGCACGTTCTTCCCGCGCAGTACATTTTCGAGGAATGGAATGACGTCTTCCTGCCGTTCCGGTCCGCCGAAAGAAACCAGCAGAAAAGCGTCATACGGTTGCGCAGGAGCCATAGGACTGATGGTCGCATATCGGGGAACAATGCGAGTCGCCCTCGCTGTCGCCGGGAGTTAGCGTCCTTCTTTAACGATGCGGCCATTCAGCGGCTGAACGGGCCGGACATCGTGCGGATACAGCCGGGCGAATGCGGCGATTTGCGCGGGCGAAACCTCCACCGGCGTCCGCAGCACGAACCAGACTACGCCTTCGGTACACGGCGGCGCGCTCAGCGATCCCATGTACTCGAAGTGAGAGAGCTCGTGAGGCAACAGTCCCGTGGGGTCGATATCCACGCCCGCTATCGCCTGTTCACCTCCTTCGGTCTGCGGCATATGGTCCCAGAGCTTTTGCACTATTGCGTTGGACGCGCCGGCCTTCAAGAAGATAACCACGCCAGCCACCTTGCCGTCGTTCGACTGGTGCATGAGATGCACTTCCATATCGTACGGCTTACCGTCGACCGTCTCCTCACTGGGGCGGTGGAAGTGGAACTGCGTGAGCTGATATTGTTTGCCGCCGGCCACCAGAAAGCTACCTGTTCCGGCAGCGTCGTGGTAATTGACCCGAATCGTCTTGCCGTTGTTGATGAGGTAGCGCAGCGGTTCGGCCCGGTAGTCGAAGCGAATGGCGGCCGCACCCGATGGCTGGGCGCTGCGAATATCGATGGGCGACTGTTCGCGGCCGGCCTTGCAGAGCGCATAGGCGGGGTCGAGCTCGCTCCAGCGATCGGGTCCGGTGGCGCCATCGTAGGCCCAGGGCGTCTTCCACTGCGCCAGCGAAGACGAGGGCACAAGGAATACGAGCGCGAGGAGAATTCCGAATCTCATTCCGGAATTGTAGCGTTTAGCCACAACCGATAATTCGATGAGGGCCAAAGTGTGGTACCACACCCACGCCACATCAGATTTTAATAGTTGACGTCAGATTTTTGTAGTGGTAGTCTTTTTTAAGATGCCTTCGCACTCCGACTTCCCTGGCCCCAACGCTCCGATGCCCACTGCCGCGGAGGCCGATATCCTGGCGGTCCTCTGGCGTCTGGGACCGGCCACAGTCCGCGAAGTACACGACGCCCTGGCCAAAGATTCCGGCTACAACACCACCCTGACGCAGATGAGGCTGATGACCGAGAAGGGCCTGCTGGTACGCAGCGAACGGTTCCGCTCGCACGTCTACGGGCCGGCCGCGCCCAAACAGCAGATGCAAACGCGGATCGCCGGCGATCTTCTGAAGCGCATTTTTGGTGGATCGCCCAAGGGGCTCATTCTGAGCGCACTCGGCGCGCAACCCACCACCATCGAGGAGCGGGCGGAAATTCGCCACATGCTCGATCAACTGGACAAGAGAAAGAAGAGGTCCAAATGAGCGCGATGCAATTGCTGGCGGCGCAGCCGTGGGTGGAGCGCCTGGGGTCCACGCTGCTTCATTCGCTCTGGCAGGGAGCGATGCTTGCCGCCGTCTATACCGCGGCGCGAAAATGCGGCGCACGCATCCTGGGCCCCCACGGACGGTACGTTCTCGCCTGCGCAGCGCTGGCGGCGATGACCCTCGTCTCTGTCGTGACGTGGATTTCTCTCGGGGCAGCGGAGCCGCAATCCGGGATCGTCGTTCCCCCGGCGCTGCATGCCAACGCCCCCGGTCAGGTATCGGGCTTTCTGCAGCTTGTGGGTGTCGCACCGTTCGCGGCGCAGGGCCTGTTTCTGTCCTGGGTGGTTGCCATCTGGGTGGCCGGCGCGGCTGCCTTTTCGCTGCGTCTGCTCGCCGGCTGGATACTCGCGCAACGTCTCCGCTATCGGAAAGTCCGCCCCGCGCCCGCAGAGTGGCAACTCACGTTCGAACGGCTGCGAAGGCGCGCTTCGGTATTGCGTCCGGTCCGCCTGTCGGTGTCGGTATTGCTGGATGCACCGGCCGCTATGGGATGGCTCCGGCCCATCGTGCTCGCTCCGGCGGGTGCGTTGGCGGGCTTACCGGCCGCCCAGATGGAAGCGCTTCTGCTCCATGAGTTAGCTCATATTCGCCGCCACGACTATTTCGTCCATGTCCTGCAGAGCGCCATCGAAACCGTCTTCTTTTATCATCCCGCCGTCTGGTGGATCTCGAACCACATGCGCGCCGAGCGCGAACTGTGCTGCGACGACATCGTGGTATCGCTGACCGGTGACGCGATTGTGTACGCGCGCGCCCTGGCGGAACTCGACGCGGCCCGTTGGTTGACTCTCACCGTCGCGGCCGCAAATGGCGGCTCGCTGTCGGCACGGATTGCCCGCCTATTGGGCCGTCCACCCGCTTCTCCTCGCGCCTCGCGCGCGGCCGCTGCCCCGGTATGGCTGGTATTGGCAATGGGCGCATGGGCGGTACTGGCCCAACCGGCAGCCCTGCCGCATTTCGAAGTCGCGTCCATCAAGCCGTCACTCGACCGGGGCATCGCGCAGGTGCGCGCGCTGCCGGGCGGGCTCACGGCCGATGCTTCGCTGCAGATCCTGCTGCAGTATGCGTACGGCGTGCAGCCGTTCCAGGTGGCGGGCGGTCCGGGATGGCTGGGCTCCGATCGCTACCGCATCGACGCCAAGGCCAATGGCGCCGCCACCCGCCCACAAATTTTCCTGATGCTGCAAGCGCTCATCGAAGACCGTTTTCAATTGAAGGTGCACCGTGAAAGCCGGGACCAGCCAGCCTTCGCGCTGGTGGCCGACCGCGGCGGTCCGAGACTGGCGCCGCCCAAGGCCGGGGTCTGTGTGGAATCGGCAGCGGAGGCCGCGCCGCAATGGGCCGGCGGAAGAATGGCGCCGCCCGGACAAGTGAAACCCGCCAAAGGAGAATGCGGCTCCGCCGGTGTCATCTTGGGACCGAATGGCGCCATCCTGCAAGGTGGAAATCTTGCCATGCCGGAGCTTGTCCGTGCACTTTCGCTCCTCCTCACAAGAGGCGTGATCGACCGCACCGGATTCACGGGCCGCTTCGATCTCGCCGTGAATTTCGTGCCCGATGAGGCGACTCCGGCGATGCCGCCTCCGCCGCCCGGTTCCGGTATGACAGGCATCCCGCTTCCGGTGGCACTGCGTCAACAACTCGGATTGCGGCTGGAATCCGTGAAAGCTCCAGTCGAGGTGCTCGTCGTCGACCGCGCCGAGCGGCCATCCGCGAATTAACTGCGGAGGCCCTACTTCAGATTCTGATTGAACCAGGCGATCATCCGCAGCAGCACATCCTTCTGATGCGCGGGCGAATGGAACGAGTGGCCTTCATTGGGGTAGACCACCATCTCCGTCTTCACCCCCAGAGTTTTCAGCGCATGGTAGAACTCGTACGATTGCGGCGCGGGGCATTCGCCGTCGCGTTCGCCCACCACCACCAGGGTGGGCGTCTTCACATTCTTGATGAAATCGATGGCCGACATCTTGGCGTACACCGAAGGGTCGTCATAAACCGTGGCGCCGAAATAAGGAATCATCCACGTATCGATGGAGTTCTCGCCGTAGTAGCTCTGCCAGTTGGAGATGCCCGCTCCTGCTACGGCCGCGTGAAAGCGCGTGGTCTGCGTCACCGCGAACATCGTCATGAATCCGCCGTAGCTCCAGCCGGTGATGCCCACGCGCTGGGGGTCGATGGGCGCGGCCCGAATCGCCTGGTCGACGCCCGCCAGAATATCGCGCAGATCGCCGCCGCCGAAATCGCGCACGTTGGCCATGGCGAATTTCTCGCCCTGCCCGTAGCTGCCCCGCGGGTTGGGCATGAGCACGAAGTATCCCTGCTGCGAGAGCAGCGTCGGATTGAATCCCGGCCGCGGCCACGCCGGCTTGAGGCTCGATGCGGGACCGCCATGCACGGCCACCACCATGGGGTACTTCTTCGAGGCGTCGTAGTTGTTGGGGTAGAGCAGCCAGCCCTGCACGCGAAAGCCGTCATTGGTCCAATGGAGGCTTTTGGCCTCGCCCCAGAGCGGCTTGCGCTCCGCGTTTTCGTGCGTGACTTCTTGCCAGTCGCCGATGGGCCCGCTCCAGATCTCCGGCGGCTTCTGCCAGGAATTGCGGATCACCACGCTCGACTTGCCGTCGGCCGTCATCGAAATGCCGCGATCGTCGAACGGCGCGTTGATGATCTCGTCGCCCTGCCACAGGCGCTCCCTTTTCCCGGTGGCGGGATCGAGTTCGGAGACGGCGCTGCCGCCGTCGTAATGTTCGGTGAAGTAAAGCTGCCCGCTGTTTCGCGGCCAATTAATATTGCTCGCCGAAGACGCCATCCCCGGCGTAAGATCGTGCGCCGTCCCTCCCGCTGCCTCGATGGCGAACACATCGCCGCCGGTCGAACCCTGGTCGCTCATCAGCCCACCGATGAAGACGATCGACTTGCCGTCCGGCGACCAGCGCGGCGCGGCAATCTGCCGGTCCACCGATGGCTTGTACATCACCTTCAGCGCGCCGCCTTCCGCCGGCATGGTGTAGAGCTGCGCGATCCACCAGTTGTCATCGCCCGCGCCGGGGGATGACGTGACGGCGAAGGCGCGGCCATCGGGCGACCAGTCGTACTCGTAAATGTACATGTCCCGCGGCGAGATCTGGCGCGCCGTGCCGGTGGCAACATCCACAATGGCCAGCCGTTGCTCATAGACCTGCGAGCCGAGGACACCGGAATCGGGCGGCACAGGATCGAGCGGACCGGCAGCGTGCGGCAGATTCTCGGTAAAGAGGATGGCGATACGCTTGCCGTCGGGCGACCATTTCGGATTCGCCAAAAGGCCCTTCAAGTGAGTCAACTGGCGCGCCGGTCCGCCGCTCGCAGGCACCACGTAAAGCTGTAACTGCTCCTTCTTCTCACGGTCGGAAAGAAACGCCAGTTGTTGGCTGTCGGGCGACCAGTCAAGAGAGCCCTCATCGCATGCCGCCTTACCATCGCCCGCCGAGATACGGGTGCGCGGCGCCAGATAAATGGCCGATTCGCCCGGTCCCGCGAGCGCCTCCACGTACGCCACGTGAGCGCCATCGGGAGAGATTACGGTCTGCAGAAAGCGATGGGTGGCGGCGATCTCCGCCAGTGCGGGATCTACCGGAACGACGGGCTGCGCACATACGGTGGCAGCGAATAGGAAGAAGGCGCACTTCATAAGTTGTGAGCTTACCAGAATCGCCTAAAGGTAGGGGTACACTGAGAATGCGCTATGGCCGATGAAGAGATCCTGACTTCCCCTCCTGAAGAAACCGCACCTGCCGATACGATCGAGGAAATGCCTGTCCTCACGGTGCGCGACACGGTGATTTTTCCGGGCGCCATGCTACCGATTACGGTGGGCCGGCCCAGCTCGATCGCGCTGGTCAATTCGCTGGGCGAGAATCGGCTGCTCGCGGTAGTTTCGCAGCTCGACCCGCGCGTGGATGCGCCCAAACCCGAAGATCTTTACCAGGTGGGCACGGTCTGCGTGATGCATAAGGCGATCCGCGTGCCAAAGGATAACCTGCTGCTCTTCTGCGAAGGGCTGGGACGGCTGCGCACCGGTGAATTCACCGCCACCGAGCCCTTTCTGAGAGCGCGGATCGAGCGTATTCCTGACCTGGAGCCGGAAATAACACCCGAGATCGAGGCGCTGCGGCAGAACGTGGTGAGTCTTTTCCAGCAGATCGTGACCGCGTCTCCCAATCTCTCCGACGATCTGTCGTCTACTGCCGAAGGCATTACCACACCGGGCGTGCTGGCCGATTTCGTGGCTGGCAATCTACCTTCCCTGAGCGCCGTAGACCGTCAGAAGCTGCTCGAACAGCCGGACGGCAAGGTACGCCTTAATGAGATCAATCGCCAGCTCACGCGGGAACTCGAACTGGTGGAACTGCGCGGCCGCATTCAATCGGCGGTGCAAGGGCAGCTCTCCCAGAATCAGCGCGAGTTCTACCTCCGCGAACAGTTGAAGGCAATCCAGAAGGAGCTGGGCGACACCGACGATGCCAGCCGCGACGTGGAAGACCTCCGCCAGAAACTGGAAGCCGCGAACCTGCCGGAAGAAGTGAAGACAGAGGCCATGCGCGAGTTGACCCGGCTCTCACGCATCTCTTCCGCGTCGCCCGAATACGGTGTGGCGCGCACCTACCTCGAATGGATGGCATCGCTGCCGTGGAGCCATTCCTCCGGCTCGCAGGTGGACGTAAAGCGCGCCGCCGAAATTCTCGACGAAGACCATTACGATCTCGAAAAGGTCAAAGAGCGCATTCTCGATTACCTCGCGGTGCTGCAGTTGCGACCCGTTCTGAAGGGACCGATCCTGTGCTTCGTGGGGCCGCCCGGAGTGGGCAAGACATCGCTCGGCAGGTCGATTGCGCGGGCGCTGGGGCGCAAGTTCGCGCGGGTTTCCATGGGCGGCATGCACGATGAGGCCGAGATTCGCGGCCATCGGCGCACGTATATCGGCGCGCTGCCGGGACAGATTATTCAGGCGCTGCGGCGCTCCGGAGCGAACGATCCGGTCTTCATGCTGGACGAAGTGGACAAGCTGGGGCGCGATTTTCGCGGCGATCCCGCATCGGCGCTGCTCGAAGTGCTCGATCCGGAGCAGAACTCCACCTTCCGCGATAATTATCTGGACGTTCCCTTCGATCTTTCGAAGGTGCTCTTCATTACCACCGCTAATGTGCTCGACCCGGTGCCGGACGCGCTGCGCGATCGCATGGAAATTATCCCGCTCGAAGGCTATACCGAGCACGAGAAAGTGATCATCGCGTTCCGCTATTTGATTCCGCGTCAGACCCGGGAAAACGGGCTCGACGCGGAGAGCGATCTGCACTTCGAAGACGAAGCAGTCCGCTTCCTGATTCGCCGCTATACGCGCGAGGCCGGCGTACGCAACCTGGAGCGCGAGATCGGGACCATCTGCCGCAAGCAGGCGCGCCGCATCGCCGAGGGCACGCGGGAGAAAATTACGGTGACGCCGGAGTTGGTGGAGAAGGACCTTGGCTCACCGCACTTCCGCACCGACGATGAAGTGGCCGAACGCACCAGCCGGCCTGGCATCGTCGTGGGGCTGGCCTGGACGCCGGTGGGAGGCGACGTGCTCTTCATCGAAGCCGGCCGTATGCCGGGCGGGAGCAAGGGGCTGATTATGACGGGCCAGTTGGGCCCGGTGATGCAGGAATCGGTGCAGGCCGCACTCACCTGGGTGCGCGCCAATGCCACCAAGTATGGCATCGATCCCGAATTGTTCAAGAGCAGCGATATCCACGTTCACGTACCGGCCGGGGCAATTCCGAAAGACGGCCCGTCGGCGGGCATCACCATGGGCGCAGCGCTGCTTTCCATGCTCACTGACCGGCGCGTCCGCCCCAACCTGGCGATGACCGGCGAAATCACCCTCACCGGGCAGGTGCTGCCGGTGGGCGGCATCAAGGAGAAGGTGCTGGCCGCCAAACGAAGCGGCGTGCGTGAAGTGATTATGCCGTTCGAAAACGAGGTCAACGTGCGCGAAGACCTGAAGAGCGAGCAGATCGGAGATATGAAGATCCACTACGTGAAGCGCATGGAAGAAGTGGTGGATCTGGCGCTGGAACAGCTACAGCAACTGCGGTAGGATTTCGCCCGAGGGGCCGCGCAGCACGCAATCCACCTGGTTGGTGGCGGTCGTCTCATCGGTGTTGATCTCGATCACTTTGGCGCCGGCTTGCCTGGCGTAGGGGATGAGATTGGCAGCCGGCAGCACCACCGCCGAGGTCCCCACTACCAGGAAGACGCTCGCCGAGGCGGCGGCGTGCTCGGCTTCCTTCATCATGCCGTCAGCCAGCGGTTCGCCGAACCAGACCACGTTGGGCCGTGTCAAGCCACCGCACTGGCAGTGCGGCGGAATCTTCGGCAGGGGTGCGCGGCGATCGGGCCAGTTGGCGCCGCAGACGGTGCAGCGCAAGCGCCAGATATCGCCGTGGAGCTTGAGGATCTTGCCGCTGCCGGCGCGGTCGTGCAGGCCGTCGACGTTTTGCGTGATGAGGGTGAAGCGGGCGATGCGCTTTTCGAACTCGACGAGCGCGCGATGTCCCGGATTGGGCAGAGCTTTGGAGATGATTTCGCGGCGCCAGTTATACCATTCCCACACCAGTTTCGGATTCCTGGCGAAGGCTTCGGCAGTGGCGAGTTCTTCGGGTTTGTAATCTTTCCACAATCCGCCGGCGCCGCGAAATGTGGGCACTCCGCTCTCGGCTGAAATCCCCGCTCCCGTGAGGACCGCCAGCGAAGTGGCCTGCGCGAGCCATTCGCGAGCCTGTTCGATATCTCCCATTGTGCTCAGTTTACAGCATAGGAATCGGCCTTTCGCGAGGCAGGGCGAAACTCTGCTGCCGTCTGCCACGACAGACCAAATTGGCTATGCTGGTATCAGGAACCACGGTTGATGCCGGACCACACGATACACAAAGCCAGCGAATTGAATGGCGACGAGCGGGTGATGGTAGAGCGTTGGCTGGGCCGCACACTGGCCAGTGACGAGACGATCAGCGTTAGTGCATATCGACCGCACGTGCCTCCCGATGCCGACCTGCGTCAAACGCTGCGGCGCAGTATTGTGGCCCAGGCTCGCGAGATCGGATCGCGCGCCGAGGATATCTCCGACGGCGAAGTGGAGCAGTTGCTCGACGAGGCCTTCGACAACATCCGCGGCCGCCGGTGAGATTCACTCTCGATTCCAACATTCTCGTTCGGGCAGTAACGAGTCCACGCGGTCCAGCATTGCGGGTTCTCGATCTGGTCCTCGAGTCCCACGTTCTGGTCTTGTCGCGATTCATTCTGGACGAAGTGGAAAGGGTTTTGCTGTATCCCCGAATTCAGGCGCGGTATCGGATCACTGCCGAGGAGGCGGGGCGCTTCACGGAGAGTCTGGCAAGTTCGGCCCATTTGGTCGAGCCGGAAATCGTCCGGCAAGTGATAGTCGCAGACCCTGACGACGATCCCGTCCTTTACACGGCTGCGGATGGAAGAGCAGAGGTCTTGTGCACCTGCAATACGCGTCACTTTTCGACGCCCGCCGTTCAAAGCTTCTGCGACGAGCACCGCATCCGCATCATGACCGACCTGGAAGTGATCCGGGAATGGGCGCACCGTCCGGGAAACCTCATCTGAGACCGAGAGGAAAGGCCAGCACTCACCGTTGGTATCAACCTCGCTGTAGCGCCCCCAATTTGACACGGCGTTCACCGCCGCATTAACATGCAAGCAAGATACACGTCTGAAGCTGATCGGGGCAGCGTTGAAGTTTTGCTCGACGTGAAGTGAAAGCCAAGGTTTAGATCGTTCATGCTTCTGAGGCGCTGTAATAGCAAGAGCGGTCCGCCTGTTCAGGGCGGCCGTAAATGATCCGGGCGTTTGTCGACTTCGCACTGGCGAATCGTTTTATCGTCCTGACGGCGGCATTCCTGCTCTCCGTCTGGGGCGCCATTTCCTTCCACAACCTTCCGGTGGAAGCCTATCCCGACGTTGCCAACAACTACGTCACGGTCATCACCCAGTGGCCGGGTCGCGCGGCCGAAGAAGTGGAGCAGCAGGTCTCCATCCCCATCGAAATCGTGATGAACGGGATTCCGCATTTGCAGAATCTCCGCTCAGTCTCGCTCGCCGGACTCTCCAGCGTCACCATGATCTTCGACGACCAGTCCACCGACGACTGGAATCGTGTAAAAGTATTGGAGCGGCTCACGCAAGTCGCCCTGCCGGCCGGACTACAGCCGCAGATCGGGACCGACTGGAGCCCGGTGGGCCAGATCTACTTCTTCACCCTCCACAGTTCCAACCCGCAATACGACGTGATGGATTTGAAGTCCCTTGAGGACTGGACGATGGAGAAGGCCTTCAAGTCGGTGCCGAACGTGGTGGACGTGGCTAGTTTCGGCGGCCCCACACGTGAATACCAAGTTGAGCTCGATCCGGCCAAGCTGATTTCCTACGGCCTGAACATCGCCCAGGTGGAGCAGCAACTTACCAACAACAATGTGAACGGCGGCGGCAACTTCATCCAGGCGGGCGCGCAGCAGATCAACGTGCGCGAAGTGGGCCTGGTGGGCGACGTCCACGATATCGCCGACACCGTGATCACCACCAAGAATGGGGCCTCCCTGCGGGTGCGCGACATCGCCGTGGTGGAGCAGGGCGCGAAGGTGCGCCTGGGCCAGTTCGGCAGGGCGCGCCACCTGGCCAACGGCAAGATCATCGATAACGACGATGTCGTCTCAGGCATCGTGCTGCTGCGCAAAGGTGCGGAATCGGATGCCACCCTCACCCTGATCCACCAGAAGGTCCAGGAACTGAACCACGGCATTCTGCCGCCGGGCGTGGAGATTGTCCCGTTCCTCGACCGCAGCGATCTGGTTCACGTCACCACCCACACGGTGCTCCACAACCTCACCGAGGGAATCGTTCTGGTGTCGGTGATCCTGCTGGTATTCCTCGGCAATGTCCGCGGCGCTTTGATCGTCACCCTCACTATTCCGTTTTCCCTGCTGTTCGCCTCCATCTGCCTGCAGATCAGCGGCATCCCGGCGAATCTTCTTTCGCTGGGCGCGCTCGATTTCGGCATGATCGTGGAAGGCGCGGTGGTAATGATCGAAAACATCGTGCGTCTCTTGTCGCATTCGGAGGATCATTCCGGCGACGCGGTGGCCGACACCATCCGGAGGGCCGCGCACGAAGTACAGCGCCCGGTGTTTTATTCCATTGCAATCATCATCACGGCCTACCTGCCGATCTTCACGCTGCAGGCCGTAGAGGGCCGGCTGTTCAAACCGATGGCGTGGACTGTGGCGTTCGCGCTGCTCGGCGCGCTGATTTTCTCCATGCTGATCGGGCCGGTACTGGCGTCGGTAGTCTTTCCGAATGGCACGAAAGAATGGCGCAATCCCGGCGTGGTGCTACTGACCAAAATGTACGACCGCGCGCTGCGCGGCGCCATCCGCATGCGTTGGGTAACGGTGGGCGCGGCGCTGGCGATTCTCGCCGCAACAGTCGTGGTGAGCCGCGGCATCGGGTCCGAATTCCTTCCGCATCTCGACGAGGGCGCGATCTGGGTGCGCGGTACGCTAGCGCCATCTACCGGCCAGACCGAGGGCGTGGGGTTGGCCAATCGCGCGCGCGTGCTGCTCTGCTCGTTCCCCGAAGTGCCGCAGTGCACCAGCCAGACGGGAAGACCCGATGACGGCACCGACACCACCGGCTTCTTCAATACCGAATTCTTCGTCGACCTGAAGCCCAAGGAGCAGTGGCGCCCCGCCTTCCATCAGAATAAGGAAGCGCTCATCGCCGCCATGGATAAGGAGCTGGAGAAAATCCCCGGCGTGATTTGGAATTTCTCGCAGCCCATTGCCGACAACATGGAAGAAGCGGTCAGCGGCGTGAAGGGCGAACTGGCGGTGAAGTTGTACGGCACCGACTTACGGAAACTCGAGGCCACCGCGCAGGAGATCATCAACGTCATGCGCACGGTGCGCGGCGTGCAGGATCTTGGCCTGTTCCGCGTGATCGGGCAGCCGAATCTGAACGTGATGCTGGATCGCGATAAGGCGGCACGCTATCAGATCAACGCCACCGATGTGCAGGACGCCATCCAGACCGCGGTGGGCGGCAATGCGCTCACGCAAGTACTGCAGGGCGAACAGCGCTACGACCTGGTGCTGCGCTACCTCCCGCAATACCGCGATACCAAGGAGGCCATCGAAAACATCCGCCTCCTTGCGCCCAGCGGCGAGCGCGTCTCCCTCGCGCAGTTGACCGATATCAAGGTGGAAGACGGAGCCGCCGAAATTTATCGCGAGGGCAGCCAGCGCTATGTCGCCATCAAGTACGGCGTGCGCGGGCGCGACCTGGGCAGCACGGTGGAAGAGGCCATGCGCAAGGTCACCTCGCAAGTGAAACTGCCCACCGGCTATCACCTGGATTGGGCGGGCGAATACGCCAGCCAGCAGCGCGCGCAACGGCGCCTGATGCTCATTATTCCAATGACGCTGCTGCTGATTTTTTTCATCCTGTACACCATGTTCGCCTCAGGCAAATGGGCAGGACTGGTGCTGCTCAATGTGGCGATGGCGCCGGTGGGCGGGTTGCTCGCGCTGCTGTGGACGCACACCAATTTCAGCGTGTCGTCGGGCGTGGGATTCCTGGCGCTGTTCGGCGTTTCGGTACAGACGGGCGTCATCATGGTGGAGTACATGAACCAGTTGCGATCGCGCGGCTATCCCGTTTTGGAAGCGGCCCGCGAGGGCGCGGTGCGACGATTCCGTCCCATCCTGATGACCATGCTGGTCGCGTCGCTGGGTCTGGTGCCGGCGGCGACTTCTCACGGGATCGGGTCGGACTCGCAGCGGCCGTTCGCTATCGTGATTGTGGGCGGCTTGATGGCTGTGCTGGTGATGAGTATCTTCCTGCTGCCCACGCTTTATGTGTGGTTCGCGGGCGAAGACGAGCGCACCATTCAGACGGCGGAAGAGATCGCAGAGTAGCTGCGCCGGCCTTGTTCTCCTCATTTCGCCGCGCAAGTTGCAGCGAAACGGCGGGCGGCCGTCCGTCTCGCAGGGATTCCTGGCGGCAAGCCATCACCAGCACGAGGAGAAGGCCGACGACAACTTCAGCCCTGTAGAGTGGCCACCCTCACGAGTGCAGGTACATTCGCACCGTCGCGATAACCTCTGCCGGATCCGCATCGTCGACTCGGATGGCGTTGCCGTTCGGACGCCAGCGGTGGAACATACGCGGCGTGGGGAAGCCGGCGAAGATGCTGATGAGCGGCACGCCGGCGGCGGCGGCGACGTGCTGGCCGGCGGAATCGTACCCCACGTAGAGGCGTGCGGCGGCAATGATGGAGGCGAATCCCGCGAAGCTGCCTTCCCAAAAAGTCGCGCGAATTCCAGACCGCGACACTGCCCGCTCCACACGCTCCGCCTCTTCGCCGCCGGCACCCTTATCGATACAGATTTCCGCGCCCGCTTCAGCCAGCAGCGCGAGCAGATTCTCTTCGAACGGATCGGCGACGCGCTTGGAGGGATTCTCGCCTACCCCCAGGCTGACCGCGATGGCGCCGCGGTGTACAGGCTCGCCGGCAAGCGCGAGGTAAGGCTTGGCTCCCGTCACGCCGAACGTCTCCCTGGCCCAGGCGGCCGTCAGTTCGGGAAGAGAGGCCTCGCTCGCGCCCCCATACCCGCGGCTCTCGAACAGACGATAACGATCTTCCGGACAGATGGGCAGGAGACCGAGTTGCGTGAGGCGCGAGTCGGAATCGACCACCAGCACATCGGGCGCGGCGGCGAGCGCTTCCAGATCGTGGCGGACCGCCAGGCGGTCGGCCAGGGTGCCGCGGCGGTAGAAGATGGGCGCATGTGCGATCCGCCGGTCGGCCGCGAACAGTGCGTAGTTTTTCGGCGGACCGGCAAAGACAATCTGCGCGCATGGGAATCGCTGTTTGACGGCTTCCAGCAGCACGCTGGTGACCGCGACATCGGCGCCCAGCGTAACGCGCGAGAGTACCAGCACGGTGCGCGGCTCCCCCAATACGGCGCGTGGAATGCGTACGCGTCGATAACGCGCCGGATCGGCGCCGGGGACGGCTTGCGCGAAGAGATCGGCGTAAACATCGCAAAGCGCCGGTTCGAAGCGGTCGGCCAACCCTTCGGCGAGAATGCCGAAAAGCGCCGGCCCGCACGCATCTTCCAAAAGCTCACGCGGCAGTTCGGCGGGCGCGTGGCCGGCGATCGCTCGCGCCAGCACATCGCGCGCGACGTCGCTACACGAAGTACTTGTCAACGAGGATTCCCAGCTTCTGGCGAGTCAAGGCCGGCACGGCGCTCATATCGGTGAGGATGGCGTGCTTAAGAGCCGATCCGCATTTGCAGGTGCGCCCCTCCGGCATACCGGCAACCGCCGCAGCTACCACCGCGCAGGCGTTTTGCGCGTTCTTCGTCAGGTTGCCGATGATGTCGGCCACCTGGACGGCGTCATGCTCCGCATGCCAGCAATCGTAATCGGTGACCATGGCGACGGTGACGTAACAGATCTCGGCCTCACGCGCGAGCTTGGCCTCCTGCAGGTTGGTCATGCCGATCACGTCCATGCCCCAGCTGCGATAGATGTTGGACTCGGCCTTGGTGGAAAACGCCGGCCCTTCCATGCAGAGATACGTGCCGCCATTCTTGGCGACGACACCGGCGAAAGAACAGGCCCCCGCGACCACCTCGGCAAGCTGCGGGCAGATGGGTTCGGCGAAGCTGATGTGCGCGACGAGTCCGTCGCCAAAGAAGGTCGAGATGCGCCCGCGTGTGCGGTCGAAGAACTGGTCGGGGATGACGAAATCGAGCGGACGATGTTCTTCCTTCAGCGACCCCACTGCGCTGAGCGAGATGATGCGCTCCACGCCGAGCGCTTTCATGCCATAAATATTAGCGCGGAAATTGAGCTCCGAAGGTGAGATGCGATGGCCGCGCCCGTGGCGCGTGAGGAAGGCGACGCGCTTGCCTGCCAGCGTGCCCAATACGAAATTATCCGAAGGGTCGCCGAAAGGAGTCTTGATGACCATCTCCTCCGCCTGTTCGAAGCCGGGCATGGAGTAGAGCCCGCTACCGCCGATGATTCCGATGTCTGCTTTCAATGGAAGCTCCTTAGAGTTTTTCCTCGATCAGTTCCAAGAATACGCCAGGTGGAGGCTCAACGAGAACGTGGCCGTCCAGGCTCAGCTGCACGCGCGCGCCGGCGGATTCAAAGCTCGCCATGGCATCTCGCAAATTGGCAACCCGAAGAGCAATGCGAGGCATCGCGGACGTTCGCGTTCGGGAGGGCGCGGATTGAATCGCGTGGAGCAGTTCGCCGACGCCTTCGCCGGTGGTCGCCACCGTCTTCACGATCGGCGGCCTGTTGCCATCCGCCAGGCTCAACATTGCTTCCAACTCGCGCTGCACTTTGTCCGCACCGGGCTGGTCAGCCTTATTGATGGCGAAAACGGCGGCGATTTCGAGGATGCCGGCCTTGATCGCCTGCACATCGTCTCCCATGCCCGGCACCAGCACCACCACGGTCACCTGCGCCAGTCCGGCAACCGCGATCTCTGCCTGTCCCACGCCCACCGTCTCGATCAGCACGTAGTCCTTGCCGGCGCCGTCCATCAATTCTGCCAAGTCGGCAGTGGCGCGCGCGAGCCCTCCGAGACTGCCGCGCGTGGCCATGGAGCGAATGAAGATGGCGGGGTCGGCATGATGCTGCTGCATGCGAATGCGGTCGCCCAGAATAGCGCCGCCGGTGATGCCGCTGGTGGGGTCCACCGCAAGAATCGCGATCGTCTTGCCCTCGCGCCGCAGAGCGGCGGCCATGGCGTCCACCAGTGTGCTCTTGCCTGCTCCCGGCGCGCCGGTGATGCCGACGATGCGCGCGTGGCCTGCAAAGGGTGCGAGTTCGCCAAGCACCGCCAGCGCTTCCGGCTCGCGATTCTCGATGCCCGTGGCGGTTCGCGCGAGCGCGCGCAGGTTGCCCTCGCGGATCTGGCGGGCGGCTTGGGTCATTTGGTCTTCAGAAGCTGGCGCGCGATCACCATGCGCTGGATTTCGCTGGTGCCTTCTCCGATGGTGCACAACTTCACGTCGCGGTAAAACTTCTCGACCGGATAGTCCTTGATGAATCCATAGCCGCCGTGGATCTGCACCGCCTCGCCGGCAATGCGCACTGCTGCTTCCGACGCGAACAGTTTCGCCATCGACGATTCGCGTGTGACGCGCTGGCCATGGTCGAGCATCCACGCCGCACGGTAATTCAGCAGACGGGAGGCGTCGATATCGACTGCCATGTCGACGAGTTTGTGCTGGATGGCCTGGAATTCGGAGATGGGACGGCCGAACTGCTTGCGCATTTTCGAATAGCGTAGAGACGCGTCGTAGGCGCCCTGCGCCATTCCGATGGAGAGCGCGGCGATGGAAATGCGACCGCCGTCAAGGATCTTGAGACTGTCCACGAAGCCGTCATTCTTGCGGCCGAGCAGACGGTCCGCGCCCAGACGGCAATTCTCGAAGATCACCTCGCCGGTGGCGCTGGCGCGCAGTCCGAGCTTGTTTTCCTTTTTACCCGCCCGGAAGCCCGGCGTTCCGCGCTCGATCAGGAAGGCGGAGATGCCGTGCTGCGCAGCGGCGCGATCGGTCACCGCCATGGCGACACAAACATCGGCGTAATGCGCGTTGGTGGTGAACGTCTTCGACCCGTTGAGCACCCAGCCGTCGCCATCCTGCACGGCGGTGGTCCGCGTGCCGGCGGCATCGGAGCCGGCCTCCGGCTCGGTGAGCGACCAGCAGCCGATCCATTCGCCAGAAGCCAGCTTGGGCAGGTAGCGCCCGCGCTGTTCCTGCGTGCCCGACTTGTAAATGTGGTTCGAACACAGCGAAGTGTGGGCGGCCACGATGATGCCTACCGACCCATCCACGCGCGAGAGTTCTTCAATGATGATGGAGTACTCGATGTAGCCCAGGCCCGCGCCGCCGAGTTCTTCCGGAAAGATCGCGCCCATGTATCCGAGCTGGCCGAGTTTCTGGATGGTCTCGAGCGGAAAAGTCTGCGCCTCGTCCCACTCCATCACATGCGGCGCAATTTCGCCTTCGGCAAACTCGCGTACCGCTTTGCGAAGTGCGATCTGTTCCGGAGTGTACTCGAAATCCACGGTTAGGGCCTAGACGATCTCTTCGCGAACGGGATCCCAGCGGACGGTGCGCTGCTGACGATAGCTCTCCACGGCCATGCGGCAGGCAATGGAGACGCGGTAGCCGGTCTCGAACGGGCAGTTCAGGTCGCGGCCGGAGCGGATGGCGTCGAGAAAGTTCTGCATGTGCGCGCGCGGATCGGTACGCGTGACGCCGGCCATTTCGTTGCCGTCGGGCCGATTCTTCTTTTCGGGAGCGTAGCGGATGGTCTGCGGGGTACGCGAAATAGTTCCGGCGGCGCCCATCACGTCTTCGGTGACACCCAGGCGCTCGTTGCCGAACCCGCTGTCCCAGGTAAAGAGCAGTTCCTCTTCATGCTCCATGGCAACCGTCATCGTATCGGGCACTTCGCGGCCGTCCTTCCACAAGTAAATGCCGCCGGTCATGGTCACGGCGCGCGGAATGCGCAGGCCCATCGTCCGATACCAGAAGGCGAGCTGGTGGCTCATATTCTCGAATACGCTACCGCCGGAGTAATCCCAGAAATAGCGCCAGTTCACGAAGCGGTGGGCGTCGAAGGCGAGCCCGGGCGCTTCGCCCAGGAAGGAATCCCACTGAATGTTCGCAGCGGTCATATCGGGATAGACGGGGCGGGCCCACTGCGGTTTACCGTGCGGTGTGTTGCGATACATGCGCGCCTGAATAAAGGTGATCTTCCCCATCAGGTCCGGTTGAAGGAAGTGGGAGGCGTCGGCTGCATGTCCACTGGAGTTGAACTGGTGGCCGATCTGTACCATGCGGCGATCGCCGGCGCGCTCGAACGCGGCGCGCATCTGCTTGGCGTGATCTACCGTGAACGCCATGGTTTTTTCGATATAGACGTGCTTGCCGGCGTTGAGCGCGGCGATGAAATGTTCGGCGTGAAGGTGCTGGGGAGTGGCGATCAGGACGGCGTCAACCGCGGGATCTTCCAGCAGGCCGCGATAATCGCTGTGCTGGCGCGCGGCAGGAGCGATGACACGCGATTCTTCCAGACGGCGGGAGTAGATGTCGGCCACACCGGTGCATTCCGTGTTCGCGCATGCCAGAGCGTCGCGCAGAAGTTCCGTACCGCGTGCGCCGGCGCCGATCACGCCGAAGCGTACCCGATTGTGGGCGCCGAGGACGTTCGGCACGGCGAGCGTGCCAGCAAGTCCGGTGGCCATGTTGCCGATAAAATTACGGCGAGACTGCATGATGCTCCTTAGTCTTGGGTTCCCCGGGAGTGGCTAAAAACGATTATAGCGTGGGAGTGAAGGGGCTTTTGGGAACGAGCCGGGGCGGAGGAACGAACCCAACGCTATGGCTTGAGCGGCGAGATTGCGGGCGGGCAGGGCAACACGAAACAGGGGCCGTTGCGGCACGGGCAACGACACCACGAGTCTTGGCGGTTCAGCAGTCCATACGGGTCGCGGCTCTGAGAGGGTCGAATCTACAGAGCCGCGCATTCCCGCAAGACTGTCCTTTTCGACGTCTGCCGCGGCCTCGTTACGGCTCGATCTGTCCGACTTCCGTAGAAGTCTCTTGCCCGTGGAGATCTTTGGCGTGCAGTGAAACCAGGACCTGAGCGACTTTTCCATTATGCTTGAGAGCCGCCTTCACTTCCAGCGCATTGGTAGTTGGCGGGATGTTCCGCAGCCACGTGGCGGGTGCTTTGAATTTCTTCCACACGGGCTTTTCGATGCCCGACTTGCAGGCCAGCATCGCCTTCACCATCATGATTTTTTGGTCGCCTGCTTTTGCGCGCTCAACCATTACTGACATTTTCGTTCTCTCCTCCAATTCGTTTCGGGTCGAACCGGCGGACCGGTTATTGCCCTTCAACTGTAGAGGTGAAAAAAACAGCCGGCGGCAGACAGATTTGGCAAAGAAATTTGCGGGACAGCAGGATTTGCAGCGCTACCGAACTCCGGCGGCCAGCTTTCTCGCGCGCGAGGCGGTATGGACAACGATCGCCACGTGAATCAGGATTGCGATCGCCAGCCCCACCATGTTCTGCAGCGTTGAAACGCCGGGCGTCGAGTTCACGCTCCACAACGCGAACGCGCCGATCGGCAGGAAGAGCACGAGCGCGGTCCACAATCCCGGGTTGTATTCCCGTTTGGCCACACCCGCGGCCAGATGAATCAAGGCATTCACGAGGACGAGGTAAATCGGGGTCAGCCCCCATCCAACACCGAAGAACAGCGCTGCGTAGAGCGCAAGCATCCCGACTCCCCACACTCCGGGAATATTGATCACCAGGACGGCTTCCGGAGTGAGCGCCTCCACTCCTCCGAACATGAGATTCACATGAACGCGGAAGCGGTCGCCGGTATGTTCTTCCACCTGATGAAACAGGTAGATGGGGAGCTGCAGGTAGACCAGCAAAAGCGCCACACTCCACGATTGCGCCAGGGCCGGCAGCAAGACCAGCAGAAAGATTCCCGTAATCAACGCCGCCGCTACCCAGTGGCGGTAAAGCCAGGAGTTCATTTCGATCCTCGGGCTATCGGGAATAGCCCTATTGCCATCGCTTGTTTCCTGATTGTACTCCGCTCGATGCCACGAAGCTAGATGCCATAGAACGCCGCCGCGGTCCCGCCCAGCAATCGCTCGCGCACTTCCATAGGCTGCGCACCGATCGACTGCGTGAAGACCGCCAGGCTCTCTTTCCAGGTAATGTCGGGCAGACGCACCGGCCATTCGCTGCCGAACATGAGCCGCCGCGGACCGAAAACGGCCAGGCTGTGCTGCACGAACGGCCGGATGGGCGCGGCGCTCCATGGCAACTGCGCAACTTCAGTGAGCAGTCCGCTGATCTTGCAGAAGACGTTCGGCAAGCGAGCGGCCGATTCCATCCCGCGCCGCCATTCGTCCGTGACGCCGCCGTTGAATGCCGGGCGCGCCATGTGATCGATGGCGACGCGCAAGCCGGGCGTATTCTCGGCCAGTCGGAGGAGCGCGGGAAAATCGCCGGTGCGCATTTCGAGATCGAGTGCGACGCCGTCGCGCGCCAGCTTTTCTGCCAGCGCCGGCGTGACGCTCGCGATGGGAGCGCAAACGCCGCGAAATCGCGGATCGCTCCCGTGATCGCCGAGATGTTCGGGGCGCACCAGAATGCCGGCGATGTGCGGACCGGTAGGCGGCAGGGTAGGACCGTCCACTAGGAGGATAGCGCCGTCGAAGCGGTTGCGCGCGAGGATGGCTTGCAGATGCTCCGGCGGATGGCCGGGCGTGAAGCAGACATGGGAATCGAGGCGCAAGTGGCGATTAGAACGTGAACGCCAAGCCGCCTCGCAATGTGCGGGGCGATTCGATCAGCATCACCTGCTGGCCGCCGAACATGCCGACCGGCAGGTAACCCTGCGCCAGCATATTGCGGATATCGGCCGTGGCTTCCACGCGGCGGGCGAAGCCCGGCAGCGACTGGTGCACACAGAGATTGAGACCGGGCATGACGCGATTCGGTTGCGTGCTGTAAATGTTCCCCGGGGTAGCCCAGCGGTCGTTATCCGACCACTGATAGCTGGCCACCAGATGGGTCTTGACCCACGGCACCGTAACGTCGACCCGCGAGGTCGCAACATGACGTTGGGCTCCATGCAACATGCTGCGCAACTCCTCCGGACTGGCGGCCGAGCCGTTGTCGACGGTGAGCGCGCCTTCGCTGCCCAGCATCATCGTGACCGACACATTCTGGCCCAGATTTTGCGTGATGGCGCCGCTGTAGCCCCAGCTCTGGAAATTGCCGGCATTCAGGATGGAAGCATTCGAAAACAGGTCGGGCAGGATATCCATCCCGGCAGTGCCGCCTACCGGTCCCACTACACTGAGCGCGGCGTTGGTGACCGATTCATGGTCCACCGTGGCGCTATAGGTGCGCGATCCGGCCTTTTTTAAATACGTGGCTTCATAATCCTCGCCGCGCTGCACCTGGGTGCGTGAGTTCACTACCGAAATGCGCGGGAACAGGCCGAGCGCGTTGAGATCCTCCTGCAGGTCGATATCGTCGCCGGCAGTACCGGCCAGTTCCGGGCGCGCATTCCCGGAAGTAAAGGTGACGTCGAGCTCCGATCCGTTACCCAAATCGTAAGTCAGGCGGGCATAAGGGCTCAGGTAATTGAGACGGTCGAGAAATACCACGTTGTCCATGGTGACGCCATACTTGAGCGTGATGTTGTCGCCCAGCCGCATATGGTCGTCGAAGCTGCCCGAATAGGTGCGCAACATCGGCAAGCCGCCTTCCGCGCCCGACATCGCGGCCCCCAGCCGTCCCGGCAGGTAGAGCTCGCGCATGGTGAGCGAGACTTGCGGGTTTCCACCCATGGTGTCTCGGCTGTAGGTGGTGCGGAAGGCCGCGGCCGGTACGCCGGTCTGCGATCCGTATCCCAGATTGCCGCTAACCGCCAGGTTATTGCTCCCCAGAATCGACGTCGCCAGCGCAAACGCGGTCCCCATGTCGGCCTGATTGGCTACTCCCGTAGTGGTGCCGCCCTCGCCCGCCGATAAGGTCAGCAGGCCGCGCGTCTCCGAGAAAAATGCCGGGCGGGTGGAGGCTTCGCTGTCGCTGGGGTCGCCGGCAAAGCGCATAATCGGGCGGGTAGAGGTGGCGGTGCGCAGCACCCACTTCCAATCGTCCACGATCAGGCTGCCATTGGTGAGGGGCGGGTACGAAAGCTGGATCGTGCTGAAGAAGCTGCTGAGGTGTACCGCCAACAGACTCTGAGTCCCCGGCTGCACCAGGATGTCCTTTTGCACCGCCGGGAAGAATGCCGCCATCGTGACCTTGACGGAGTAATGGTCGGGCGGCAGACCTACGAACTCGAACTTGCCGGTAGTGTCGGTGAGTACCCTTTGGACGGGGCGTTCCTGACGGTTGTACAACTGGACGGCGGCACCCAATTGCGGCACGCCGGTCGCACTATCCACTGTGCCATCGATGATGCCCCCCAGTTTCAGAGGAGAAGCGGCGAAGCTCTCCCCCAGGCCCGCGAGGCAGAATACCCCCAGCGCCAGAGAAGTCAGCGTCTTTTGACTCTTCGCCTTTGCCATCAGATGGCCGCGATTGCCGGGTAGGGACCCGTCGATACCTAGGTTACCGTAAACGGAGCGCTCTGTGTGAGGGTCTGATTACGATTTTTGTCGGTAATTTTAATTCGTAAAGTGTAGGAACCGGGCGCGAATTGCCCCAGCGGCAGGCGCTTCTGTATGGTTACCTGTGCGCTGGAAGCGTCCGGTATCTTCCCCACGTCTTCCGTGGTGGTTACGATCGGCTCTGCCGTCCCCGTCTTAAACACTTCGTACTGCACTTCGCCCTGCGGCCGACGGTTCTGCTCGTCGATTCCGAAGTTATACAATTTCATGTAGATACCGAGGGTCTCATCGCGCCGGAAGCTGCTTCCGATGCGCGGCCGGACCTTGGTATCGCCAATCACGAACTGGCCCGTGCCGATACTGCGCAACGGCACCGGCTCCAGATCGTCCGCCAGGATCAAGGTGCTGGTGGAGAGGCTGTCGGGGTCGATACGCGGAACGGTGACGGTCTTACTGTAATTGTTGGCGAACCCGCTGGTAACGTCCTTACAGACCACATCCAGGCGGTAAACGCCCGGAGTTAGCGGCACTTCTTTCTGCCCGATGGACTTCTTCTGGGCCCAATCGGTACGGTATTGCTCCGGCCCGCCGGCGATGTCCATGTCCTGCTCGAACGACTGCACGATCTTCCCGCTGATGGTCCGGAACTCCCCGAAGAGGTGGACGTTGGCTGCGGCCACGCCGTCCTTGGTTTTCAATTGCAGGTCCTTGTTCTCAAACTGCACGCTGACGTACGTCATCACCGAGGCGTCGGTGATCGGGAAGAAATCCACCCGCACCTTCATGGGCAGGATGTCGTACAAAATGCGGGAATCGACCTTGGACTCCAGGTCGGCAAACTTGATGGCGGGCGGCCGCTGCAATTTCGCGAACTGCTCCAGGCGGGTGAATTCGTTCATGCTCTCCGGCAGGCCGCCGATGGGCGCACCCAGGTGCGTTCCGTCGGTATTATTGAAACGCGCCGTCTTGTCGCTCATGCCCATCTGTTCCATGATGGTGAGCCCGGAATTGGGAACGTACAGCAGGGCGTCCTTCTCCGAGGGATCCATGGTCATATGGAACTCACCCGACATGGTGGGATCCACGAATTCAATGATGATATTGGTGCCGATGCCTTCGATGTAGCGATAGCGCCACTGTTGGAAGGGATAGGTGGAAGTCTCGCCGCCGCCCTCTTCCGGGGGACGCTCATAGGTTCCGCCCGAGGAGTGGTCGTCGATCTCGTCCGGCGGCCCGTACGTAATATAGATGCGGCCGCGATCGGTCTTCCAGCCAGGGATACCGGAAGCGAAGTGTTCGTTGGCGTAAGCGATGCGGCGATAGTGCTCTTCGCGGAATTCGTTCTCGACGGTGTCCGGTGTGGGATCGCGGCGTAGCCAGAAATTCTCGATGAACTGCTCCCGCTCTTCGTCGGTCTGCAACCGCATGAAGGCGGAACGTTCCTCATCGGTGATGATGTAACCAACATCCTCGTTGAGCCATTTGCGATAGGGCGTGGCAAGCTCTTTGCGGAGCTGCTTTTCCTTAGCCTTGCGCTCTTTATCGGTCATGGGCCGGGACGTGGTCTCGGCTTGCTTGGTATCTTTTTTCTTGCTGATGCTGGTTTTACTAGGGCTATCGTCCTGTTGGGCTGTGAGCTGGGCGACTGCAAAAACTCCCGCCAGAAGCGACACAGCCACAATGAACAGGGAAAGGCGAGTAGCTTTCATACGGCACACCGCTTCCTTCGGACAGGGCTTCACCTATTTTAGATCGGACGGGGTAGGGGGTCAATCCCGTGAATCGGGAGCACAGTGTGAAGGCGGCTCGGGATGATCGAGTCTTAATCATCATAATGTCGATGGATTTAGCCATGATTAGTGTTATCCTCTAGAATAGCAGCCACGGATCAAACTTCTACAGGCACTTTCAGAGTATGACGGCGCGCACGCTCACTCATTTACAGGCACTTGAGGCCGAAAGCATCCACGTCCTCCGCGAGGTGGCGGCGGAATTCCAGCGGCCGGTGATGCTTTACTCCATCGGCAAAGATTCTTCGGTAATGGTGCGGCTGGCGCAGAAGGCCTTCTACCCGGCGCCGATTCCATTCCCTCTGCTCCATATCGACACCTCCTATAAATTCCGCGAAATGGTGGAGTTCCGCGACCGCTTCTGCGCCGAGATCGGCGCGCGCCTGATTGTGCACACCAACCGGCAGGCCCTCGACGACGGTGCCAACCCATTTCGCCTGGGCACCCAAAAGTGCTGTGGGCTGCTGAAGACGCGCGCCCTGCTCGACGCCCTCGCAGCCGGCGGGTTCGACGCAGCATTCGGCGGGGCCCGGCGCGACGAAGAGAAGTCGCGCGCCAAGGAGCGCGTCTACTCCTTCCGCGATTCCTTCGGACAGTGGGACCCGAAGAATCAGCGCCCCGAACTCTGGAACCTCTTTAATAGCCGGGTGGACAAAGGGGAGTCCATCCGCGTCTTTCCGCTCTCCAACTGGACCGAGCTCGACATCTGGGAATACATCCAACTGGAAAACATTCCGGTGGTGCCGCTCTACTTCGCGCAGCCCCGGCCGATGGTGGTGCGCGGAGAGATGCTGATTCCGGTAGAGCACGATATCCCTTTGCTGCCCGGCGAGAAGACCCAGATGGTGATGTGCCGGATGCGGTCGCTGGGCTGCACGCCGTGCACCGGCGCCATCCGCTCGCAGGCCGACACGCTACCCAAGATCATCGCCGAGATGCGCGAATTCCGCCGCTCGGAGCGCGAAAATCGCGTCATCGATCACGACCAGGAAGGTTCCATGGAGCTCAAGAAACGCGAGGGGTATTTTTGAGCGAGCTCCTGCGCTTCACCACCGCCGGCAGCGTAGACGATGGCAAGTCCACCCTCATCGGCCGCCTGCTGTACGATTCGCAAACCGTCTACGAAGACCAGCTCGCCGGCATCCGCAAGGCTACCAAGGCGCACGGCGGGCTCGATCTTTCGCTGCTCACCGACGGGCTCCGCGCGGAACGGGAACAAGGCATCACCATCGATGTGGCGTACCGCTACTTCGCCACTCCGCGGCGCAAGTTCATCATCGCCGATACGCCCGGGCATGAGCAGTATACGCGCAACATGGCGACCGGCGCTTCCACCGCACACCTCGCCATCGTGCTGATCGATGCGCGCCACGGCGTGCTCCCCCAGTCGCGCAGGCACGCCTTCATCGCCAGCCTGTTGGGCATCCGTCACCTGGCGATCGCGGTGAATAAGATGGACCTGGTGGACTACGCCGAAGACGTTTTCCATGCGATCTGCGCGGATTTCAAGACGTTCATCGCGCAGATCGGCGATCCGCCGGGGCTGCAGTTCATTCCGGTGAGCGCCCTCTGCGGCGATAACGTGGTACGACGCAGCGCACGCATGCCGTGGTATAACGGGCCGCCGCTGCTGGAGTATCTGGAGACCGTGCCGGTGGCCGCGGAGCGCCACGCGGTGGGCTTGCGCCTGCCGGTGCAGTACGTGATCCGTCCCGATCAGGACTTCCGCGGCCTCGCCGGGCAACTCGCTTCCGGCGCCATCCATCCGGGCGATGAAGTGGTGGTGCTGCCTTCCGGACGAAGCACGCGCGTGCACTCCCTGGTCACACGCGAGGGCGATCTGCCGGAGGCGTTCGCACCCATGTCGGTGACAGTGTGCCTGGAGGACGAACTCGACGTGAGCCGCGGCGACATGCTGGTGGCGCCCGGCGACCAACCCATGAGCACGCAGCGTTTTCAGGCGACCGTGGTCTGGATGAACGAAAAGCCCGCGACCACCGGCCGGCGCTATCTGCTGAAGCACACCACCCAGACGCTGCCGGCCGCCATTGTGGAAATCCGCCATCGCGTGGATATCCAAACCCTGGATGCCGAGACGGCGGGGGAATTGCGCCTCAACGAAATCGGCGCGGTGGTCGTGGAAGCGCAGGGGCCGCTCTTCGTCGATCCGTACCGGTGCAATCGCTTTACAGGCAGTTTCATCCTGCTGGACCCGCTCAGCAATGAGACCGTGGGCGCGGGCATGATCGAAGCGGCACTGGCGGACGCGGTGGATGGCGCGGCGCGCGCGGTGGCGATCTCGATCGAGGGCCACCCGGAAATCCTGTGGCTGCTGGCGCGCCGTTTGGTGGAGGCCGGGCATCGCGTCGCCGTGCTTTCCAACCAGGTGCTGCATGTCGGACCGGCTGGCGCCGCGCCCGGCCTGGAATTGTCGTTCCTGTCCGCCAACCTTGCCGGCGACCCGGTCCGCGCGGTGGATGAAATCTTCCACCAGATCGTGCGCCACGGCGCCACCCTCGAAAATTAGCGAAACCTTCCGCGCGCGGCAGCCATAATCATATGCAGGAGCTCTCTTTTGCGAACTATTCGATTTGCGTTGCCGATCCTTTTGGCCGCCGGGGCCGTTTACGCCCAACCGGCGGGCGCACCCTGGGACACAAGTGGAAACGGCAAACTGACCGGCACGTATTATTTCCGCCAGGTAGTCTATTCCGTGGGCGACAGCTCCGGCGATCTGGGCGATGCGGACACGATCTACGGCGTGATTACTTTTGACGGTAACGGTGGATACACCATTTCATCGGCCGGCGCCAACGGCGGCGCCGTGCTTATCGATGCCGCTCAAGAGACCTCACAAGCGTTGCCGGCCACCCCGGGAACTTATGCTCTGAACGCCGCCGGCTATGGCTACATCTCGAGCCCAGGGGGAAACGGCGACACGGTCTTCGGACTCCTCTCTGCCAACAATATCTTTGTAGGAAGCAGCACCGACAATGTCAATGGGTACAACGATGTCTTCATCGCGGCCAAGATCGCCAGCCCCGTACCTACTGCCTCCACCTTCGCCGGCGCCTGGACGTTCTCCGATTTCGATCCCGACATTCTCAACGGGCTGCAGGCGCAGAGCATGTTTAACATGATTTTCACCGCCAGCCCGGATAGCAACGGCCATTTCAACGTGGGACCCATCAAAGGTTATGTGAACGGTAGCGCTTCTCCCTATACACAGACTTCCACCGGGTTGCCCTACATCTTCAGCAACGGCGCGGCAGTGGTCACCTTTCCCTCTAACGGGACGCTGATATATGGCCAGAAGTATTTTTACTTCTCTCCGGACGGTAATTTCGCCTTCGGTGGCGCACCCAACGGGTTCGACATGATTGTGGCGGTGAAGACCACCACCGCGCCCGCCCTCTCCGGCCTCTATTACCAGGTGGGGCTCGACGCGAACCAGGGGGATATCGACACTTACTTCGGTTCGGTGGATTTCATTGCCGGCGCCGCACCGCAAACTTTGCTGGGCCACCAGCGCATCAACGATTTCGGCGGCGCCGTCAATGAGCAATACGGCGCCGCTCTTTACGACTACACTTATACCAATCCCTTCTCGCTTTCCGGCAACAGCTACTCCACTTCCACTACCGCATTTGTGGCCGGTGGAGGCGGAAACGTAGTAATTTCCACCGGACTGGGTGGCGCGCTGGGGTTTAGCGTCGCGGTGCAGGCGCCTACTCCCACCGGCACCGGAGTCTACTTGAATCCTCAGGGCGTGGTGAACGCCGCCAGCTTCGCGCCGTTCACGGCGCGCATCGCACCTGGAGAACTGATTACGCTCTTCGGCTCCAATCTGGCGAGCGCGCCACTGGCGATTACGGGCGGAAATCCCGCCACTTCCTCGCTCGGCAACGTAACCGTCAACATCGGAGGTTATCCAGCGCCGGTGTTCTCCGTTTCTCCGACACAGGTCTCGGTAATTGTTCCCTACGAAGTCACTCCGGGATCGGTGGTTGGAATCCAGTTGACTAATGGCACGGCGACGTCGAATACCGTCACGCAAATAGTGAGCAACACCGCGCCCGGCGTCTTCACGCAATGCGCCTGCGGCATCGGCTACGGCTGGATCGACCACCTGGGAATCGGGAATTCGAGTGCGACGCCCGGGGCGCCGGTGAGCGACAACAATCCGGCAGTGGAAGGGGAGACGCTGGCGGTCGGCCTGACAGGGCTGGGAACGGTTTCTCCGTCCATCACCGATGGCGCAGTGCCGCAGGGCCAGTACACCACTACCAACACCATTGGCGTCGACATTTCCGGCACCGCCGCCACCAGCAACTTCGCGGGTCTGCTTCCCGGGCTGGCGGGCGAATATCAGCTCAACGTCACCATCCCGGCGACCGGAATCGCGGCCGGTCCGAATTATCTGGACGTGGAAGGGTTCGGTCCCGATGGCTACCCCGATTCCTACATGTCGTACCTGCTGATGCCGGTCCAGGCGACACCGCCGAGCACTGCATCCAGCGCCACCAACGCGCGTATCGTCACGGCGCCTCCCAGGTTGTTCCACTCGCGCCAGTCCGGGCCCGCAGTGCGCATTCCGGTGAAGAAATTCTTCGCCCGCCCGTCCGCCGGCACGGCGAACGAATAGCGCCCCAGGTGGCCGCGGCTGATATATACTGTCCCCGAAGGAGTACGGGATGTCCGATCTCAGCCGCCGCCGCTTCCTGGGGACCGGTGCTATGGCCCCGCTGATTCTGCACGCCAGCGATAAGGCGGGAACCAAGCGTCCCGTACTTGGCGCGGGCGACCACGTCTACGAGGCCTATCACGATTGGGGCGAACTGCCGCCCTCCATTCAATACGGCAACACGCACGGCGTGGTGGAAGACTCGCGCGGCCACATCTATGTGCACCACACTGTGGGCGCCGCCAGCGAGAGCTCCGACTCCATGGTGGTGTTCGACGCCAAAGGCAAGTTCGTTAAATCGTGGGGCAAGGAGTTTAAGGGCGGCGCGCACGGTCTCTACATCCGCCGTGAAGGCAGCACGGAGTTTCTCTACCTGTGCGACACCAAGCGCGGCGTGGTGGTGAAGGCCACGCTCGAGGGCGAGGAGGTTTTCAGCCTCGGTTATCCCACCCAAGCGGAGGCTTACAAGCCGGACGCCGACGGCAAATTGCCGAAGTACAGCCCGACCAATCTTGCAGTAGCGGCCAACGGCGATCTGTACGTGGCCGATGGATACGGCTCGAGCTACGTCAATCTGTACAATTCCAAGGGCGAGTATTCGAAGACCTTCGGGGGCAAGGGCAAAGAGCCCGGCAAACTGGATTGCCCGCACGGTATCGCTATCGACACCCGCACCGGGTCGCCGATTCTCACCATTGCCGACCGCGCCAACAATCGCATCCAGCGCTTCACGCTGGGGGGCGAGCACATGGATTTCATCGCCGGCACCAATCTGCCGTGCCACTTCAGCTATTTCCGCAATGGCGACGTGGTGGTCCCCGACCTGGGTGCGCGCGTCACCCTGATGGATCGCAACAATCAAGTGATCGAACAGTTAGGCGACGACTCGGCCACTAAGTGGCAGGATACGCGTAAGATGTCGCGCGACAAGTTCACGGCCGGTAAGTTCGTCTGCCCGCACAGCGCCTGCTTCGACCACGAAGGCAATATCTTCGTGGTGGAATGGGTGGAAGTGGGGCGAGTTACGAAGTTGAAGAAAGTCTAACGCGACGTCCTACGCCAGCATCTTCTGCACTACCTGCCCGCTGACGTCCGTCAGGCGGAAATCGCGTCCCATGTGGTGATAAGTCAGCCGCGTATGTTCCAGCCCCAGGCAGTGCAGGATAGTCGCCTGAAGATCGTGCACGTGGACCCGGTCCTCGGTGATGTTCATGCAGAGATCGTCCGTTTTCCCGATCACCTGGCCGCCCTTAATCCCACCGCCGGCGAGGAATAAACTGTATGCCAATGGATGATGATCGCGGCCGGCGTTATTGACGTCGCGCGGATCGCGGATCTCCACCATGGGAGTTCGCCCGAACTCTCCGCCCCAGACCACCAGTGTGTCGTCGAGCAGGCCGCGCTGCTTCAGGTCTTTGATGAGCGCGGCGGTCGGCTGGTCGGCCATATCGCAGTTCTTCTTCAGCTTGCGATTGAGGTCGGTATGGTCGTCCCAACTCGCGTGCGTAAGCATCACGAAACGCACGCCGCGCTCCACCATACGGCGCGCCAGCAGGCAATTGATGGCGAACTGCGAGGCCGCTTTCGGATCCTCAATGCCATACATTCCGAGCGTCTCCGGCGATTCCTTAGAGAAATCGAGCAGTTCCGGAGCCGCGGCCTGCATGCGGAATCCCAGCTCATAAGAAGCGATGCGTGAAGCGATTTCCACGTCGCCGGTCTGCGCCTGATGCTCTTCATTCAGGTCTTTGAGCGTGTCGAGCGCCGCGCGCTGCATGCCGGTGGTAATGCCGGCGGGGTTCGAGAGATAGAGCACGGGATCGCCCGAACTGCGGAACACCACACCCTGGTACGTCGATGGTAGAAACCCGCTCGACCAGTTGGCCGTGCCCGCGCTGGTGCCCACGCCCGAGCCGAGAACCACGAATCCCGGCAGATTCTGCGATTCGCTGCCCAACCCGTACAGAACCCAGGCGCCCATAGTCGGCCGGCCAACCTGGATGCTGCCGCCGAAGAGCAGCAGTTGTCCGGGATGGTGATTGAATGCGTCGGTGTACATGGAGCGCACCAGGCACACGTCATCGGCGCAGGAGCCGATGTGCGGAATGTAGTCGGAGAACTCGATGCCGCTCTGCCCGTACGGTTTGAAGGTGCGGGGGCTGGCCAGCACGGCAGCGTTTGGCTTGGTGAATGCCAGGCGCAGGTCCTTGGTCATCTCCGGCGGCAGCGGCTTGCCGTTCCACTTTGCGAGGCCGGGCTTGGGGTCGAACAGATCGAGCTGGCTCGGCCCGCCTTCCATGAACATGAAGATCACGTTCTTCGCTTTCGCGGGGAAGTGCGGCTTGCGCGGCGCCAGCGGATTTACCGCCGCGGCCGCGCGGCCCTCGCCCTCCAAAAGCTGTGCCAGCGCCACAATGCCGATACCGCCGGCACACTGCTCGAAGAAGCTGCGACGCGTCTGAATTCTGCGGAACTGCTCGCCATCCATACTTAGTCCCTCGTGATGAACTCGTCCAGGTTGAGCAACACGCGGCTCAACTCCACCCATGCCGCGGCTTCCACCTGCGGCACATTTTGCAGGCGATTCGGAAACAACGCGGTCACCGCTTTATCGTCCTGCGCCAGATTCTCTTTGGACTGCGAAAAGTACTGCTCCATGCGCGCGCGTTCCCGTGTAGAAGGCTCGCGCCCCAACGCCGCCAGGAAAGCATAATCCAGGCGGTCGCCGAACGAATCGCCGCCCTCGCGCATCACCCGCAGCGCCAGCCCCTGCGCCGCCTCGAAGAATACCGAATCGTTCATCAGGTTGAGCGCCTGCAGAGGCGTGTCGGTGCGTTCGCGCCGCGTGCACGACAGTTCGGCGCTGGGCGCGTCGAAATTCATGAGCTGCGGATAGGGCGACGTGCGCTGAAAATGGATGTACATGCCGCGGCGATAGCGGTCCGGTCCGGTGCTTTCCACCCACTTCACCGACCCGGCGTACGAAAGCTCGGCCACGCCTTTCGGCTGCGGCGGCTTGACACTCCGCCCGCCGATACGCAGATCGAGCAGTTCCCCCGCGGAAAGCGCTTCATCGCGAATCAGCTCCGCCGGCAGACGCAGTCTCGCTTGCCGGGCCAGCAAGGTATTATCGGGATCGCGCGATTCGAGTTCCGGCCGCGCGTTCGACGACTGCCGGTATGCCGCCGACGTCACCATCAGGCGGACCATCTGTTTCATGCTCCAGCCGCGCGCCATGAATTCCGATGCCAGCCAGTCGAGCAGTTGCGGATTTGTGGGCCGGTCGCCCTGCGTGCCGAAATCTTCCGACGTGTGGACGATTCCGCGCCCGAAGACTTCCTGCCAGAAGCGATTCACGGCCACGCGCGCAGTGAGCGGATTTTCGTTCGACACCAGCCAGCGCGCCAGCCGCAGCCGCGCCGGGTCGGGCCCCGCAGGCAGGGGCGGCAACACGGCCAGCATGCCGGGATGCACCTCAGCGCCGTGCTCCCGCCAGTCGCCTTTGATATGGACATACGTGTGGCGCTCCGCCGCGCTCTCCATCAGCACCGGCGCGTAGCTGATCTGCGGCGTGGCATCGCGCAATTCGTTGAGCTTGGTGCGAAGCTCGCCCAGATTAAGACCGTTGCAATAATCCTTGGGAAACAGATTGCCGCACGAGGAGATGAGCGTATCGGTCATCGCCTGGCGCTGCACTTCGCTGCGTTTCGCCGGGTCGAGATACAGCACCATGTGGGCATTGTCGACGGTGTGGGTGAACTCGCCATAGGCAAAATCCCAGTCTTCGTGTTCGCCCTTATGTTCCACCGCGTAGCGCAGTTTGTTTTCCCAATCGGCCTCTACCGCGGGGATCTTGTACTCGGTCAGCAACTCCTGGCGCTTGCGCTCATACTCCGGACGCGCCGTCATCCAGGGGCCGATCTCGCCGGGCAGCGGCGCCGGTACGTTGACCTCATCTTCGGTATTGAAAAACGCCGCGAGCTGATAAAACTCTTTCTGCGCGATGGGGTCGTACTTGTGATCGTGGCACTGCGCGCAGCCCACCGTGAGCCCAAGCCAGACCGTGCCCAGCGTGGCGGCGCGGTCAAGCACCTGCTCGTCGCGGAACTGCTCGGGATCGGTGCCGCCTTCGCGATTCGTCAGGGTGTTGCGATTGAACCCCGTGGCCACCAGCATGTCCTCGGTGCGATGCGGCAACAGATCGCCGGCGAGCTGCTCGATGGTGAACTCGTCGAACGGCAGGTCGCGATTGAATGCCTGGATCACCCACTGGCGATAGCGCCACGCCCATGGGCGCGTGCGATCTTTCTCATAGCCGTCGCTATCGGCGTACCGCGCCAGGTCGAGCCAGTAGCGGCCCCACTTTTCGCCATAATGCGGAGACGCGAGCAAGCGGTCCACCACGCGCTCATACGCGTCAGGCCGGTTGTCGCTGAGGAACTCGCCCACTTCTTCGGGCGAGGGCGGGAGGCCGGTCAGGTCGAGACTCACGCGCCGCAACAACGTCTCTTTCGACGCTTCGGGCGACGGCGCGATGCCCTCCGATTCCAGTTTCGCCAGCACGAAATCGTCAATCGCATTGCGCGGCCAGGCGCGATTTTGCACGGCCGGCGGATCGGGCCGCACGATCTTCTGGAACGACCAGTGCGAAGGCTTCGCCACCGCGGTAACTACAGGCGTATCGGGCCATTCGAGCCCCTGGTCGATCCACCCGCGCAGCAGACCGATCTCTGCCGCGGTGAGGCGTGCGCCGGCCGGCGGCATTACTTTCTTATCGGGCGAGACACCGGCCACCAGGCGGATGAGCCGGCTGACGGCACTATTGCGCGGTACAAGAACGGCACCCGATTTGCCGCCTTTCAGCGCATCTGCTTTGAGATCGAGCCGCAGTCCGCTCATCTGCTGCTGCGGCCCGTGGCACATATAGCAGTGGCCGGCGAGCAGCGGAGCGATGTCGCGGGCGTATTCTACTTTGGAAGTGGCGGCGGGAGGCAGACCGTCATCCGCGGCCGCGGCAATCAACGGGAAGCAGGGCAGCAGACAGAGCAGCACCCGCGCGCACCCTCTTAACATGCCTTAAATTATAAGCACGGCGGGGGGACGAAAGGGAACGGGCATGCGCGCGGCGTGCTACCACACACGATGGCGAGCGAGAGGGATCTCCAGGCTCGCGGTGGTTCCCACGCCGCACTCCGGCTGAATCCGCAGTTTGCCGCGCAACGCCGCGGCGCGATTCGTCATGCTGGCCAGTCCGTGGCCGCTGGTGAGAAGATCCCGCGGGTCGAACCCACGGCCGTTATCGCGTACCGTAATCCGCAGCATGCCACCGCTCACCGTAAAGACGATGTCAACCTGCGTCGCGCCGGAATGACGCGCCACGTTGTTGATGCATTCCTTAAAGATGAGGAAGACCTGGCGGCGCAGGTCGGCCCCGAGGGCGACGTGGCTCGAAGCGGCCGCCGCGTCGAAAGTGAAGTCGATACCGCCCGGCACCAGCATCTCGCCCGCGAACTGCCGCATCCTGCGGGCGAGATCGAGCAGGTTATCGCGCTTGGGATTCACCGCCCACACGATGTCCGACATGGAGTCCACCAGTTCCCGCGAAATGCGCGCGATGCTGCCCAACGGGTCGAGTTCGGCCGCGCCGGCTTCCCCCGGCCGCCGCGCCACTTCGCTCAGAATCGCGATCTGCGAGAGGCTGGACCCGATATCGTCGTGCAGATCGGTGGCGATGCGCATGCGGATATGCTCCAGTTCCAGGATGCGATCCAGCCGGAAGCGGTAGAGGCCGTACAGCAGCAGGCTGACGGCCACCACGCACAGCAGGCGGAACCATTGGCGCGCATAGAGCGGCGGCGGAATGGAGAAACTCACCGCCGCGGGCTGCTCCGATACCTGCCCGCGGCTATTTACGGCGCGTACTTCGAAGCGGTATCCGCCGGGACTGAGCCCCGCCAGATTCACACTGCGCTGATCGGACGGCGCAGTCCACTGTCCTCCGCCGCCTTCCAGCCGATATTGGTAACGCATCGATTCGCCGGCTTCGAAGTTGATGCTCGAGAACGCGATCTGCAGATCGCCGCTCGCGAATTCCAGGCCGGAGAGCGCGCTTGCGCCGAGCTCGGAGACGGTGTACGGCGCGGCGCCGGCGGTGAGCGCGGTGATCCGGATGGGAGGGGGCGCGGTGGGCGTATCGGGCTCGGGAACCAGGCGCGAGATGCCCTTAGTGGTGCAGAACCAGAGCCATCCGCGGCGATCGCGCCAGCTTGTTAGCGGGGTGTCGTTGGCCAGTCCGTCGGCAATGGTGTAGTGGATCGCCTGGCCGGAAGCGGGATCGAGCCGGTCCACTCCACGGCCGGTGCCGGCGTAAATCCGGCTCCACCGGTCTGAGGTAAGGCTGGTGATGTGGTCGCTGGTCAGCCCGTGCGACGCGTCATAGATGAGCACCTGCGGCCGGTCCGCGCCGGGCGAATCGATGCGTCCCAGGCCTCCATCGTAGCTGCCGATCCACAATCGCCCGGCATCGTCCACATAGAGGCTCGAAATATAGCCTTTCGGGACGCCGTCGGCCACCCCGAACTTCCGAAACTTGCCGTCGCGGTAGCGCACCACGCCGTCGCCGTAGAGCCCCATCCAAACGTTGCCGCTATGATCTTCGGCGAAGGCGGAGACCAGTTGCTCCACCGGGCCGTTGGTGGATGGCAGCACTCGGAAGCCGCCGGCTTCGTCCCACTTACCGACGCGATTCGAGTCGCCCTTGAGGCTCACCCAGATGCCTCCCTGCGAATCTTCGAAGATGGTGTAGTCGTTCACCACGCCACGCGCGCCGAATACCTTTTCCGGCAGGTGCTGTGCAAGCTGCTCGATGGGAATGCGGCCCACACGCACCAGGCCGCTGGCGCCCAGCCACCACATGCCCGAGTGGTCCTGCAGGATGGGCGACAGCGGCCAATCGTAGCCCTTGGGGTACCGTCGCGGCTGGAACCTCTCGCCATCGAAGCAGGAAATCTCGGCGCGATGGACGGCGAGATTATTGGCGGACACACAAAGATTGCCGGCGCGATCTTCGAAAATCTGCGCCACCCGGTCGTTTGCCAAACCGTCAGCCTGTGTATACGTAAGGAACCCGCTGCGCACAATGCGCATCAACCCCGCGCTCTCGCCGCCCACCCACAAATTGCCCTGTCGGTCGTGCGCCAGCGCATCGATACTGGCGTCGCTCAGTCCCTCGGTTTTCGAATACGTGCGGATGTGCGCCCGCCCATCGGTGCCCATGCGGAGATGGCTGAGACCGCCGCTCAGGCAGCCCACCCAAATCGTCCCGTCAGGCGCGAGCGAGAGCGCTTTAATATCGCGATAGCCTAGCCCGTCGGCCTCCGTATAGACGCGCTCCACCACCTTCTCTCCGGGGTGCGGGTCGGCGACGATCCGGCATAAGCCTTCGCGCGTGCCCGCCCAGATGCGCCCCTCGGTGTCCTGCAGCACCTTCTCCACGAATGTGGCGGGCAGTCCGTTCCCGGTGGAGTACGCTTCGATGCGGCCGTTGGGGTACCGCCGGTAGAGCCCGCGCGCCGCGCCGATCCACAGCGAACCCTGGCGGTCCACCAGCAGGGAGCGCACTTCCTGAGGCTGGCCATTGTGCGGCTGATCCAGACGGATCCACTCAGGGGTTTGCGATCGCGTTGCGGGGTTGGTCTCGCGATAGAGTCCGTCGTCGGTGCCGGCCCAGATGGCGCCGGTGTTATCCTGCACCAGCGTATTCACCGCGTGGAGGAACTCGGGCGCGGGCTGATGATGGAGCGTGAACATGTGCGGGCCGCCCTTGGGGTGAAGAACGCTCAGCCCCCCATCGGTGCCCACCCAGAAGGTGCCGTCGCGAGCTTCCAGAATGGCGTTGACGACCGGGCTGGGAAGGCCGTTGCGCGTTCCATAATTGACGAACCGGTAGCCATCGAATAGCGAAATTCCCTCGGCGGTGGCGATCCAGATGAAGCCGCGCGAATCGGCCATGATCGCGTCGATGCGGTTGCGCGCCAGCCCCTCGGCGGTGGTATAGAGTTTGACGGGAAGATGCTCGGCGTGGAGCGCGGCAACCAATAGAAGTACGGCGGCTGCCGCCGATCCCTTACCGCAAAATGCCATCGCGCAACGCCTTGGCCACCGCTTCCGATTTGGAATGCACCTGCAGCTTATCGTAAATGCGGCGCACGTGAAAGGATAGCGTGTTGACCGTGATGCCCAGATCGGCGGCGGCCGTTTTATAGTGGTGGCCCTCGCCCAGCAGACGAAGAACCCGCGTCTCCTGCGCGGTGAGCGTATACTCCGCCATCTCCGGCGGCCGTACCTGGCGGAATAGCGCGATCACCCGCCGCGCCACTTCCGGCGACATCGGGGCGCCGCCGGAATGCACTTCGCGCACGGCGTCCAGGATGCGGGGAGGCGGCGTCTTTTTCAGCAAATAGCCGCAAGCGCCGGCGCACATCGCTTCGAAAATACGGCGGTCGTCGTCATACACCGTGAGTACCAGGAACTGCGCCTGCGGGCAAAGCGACTTCATCACCGCGATGCCCTCGATGCCGGACATCCCGGGCAGCCCGATATCCACCAGCACCACGTCCGGGCATGCGCTCTTCATTTGACCCAAGGCTTCTTCCACCGAACCGAACGCACCGCGGCTCTGGTATCCCGGGGTGCGGCCGATGAGCAGCGCCAGCCCCTCGCGAACCTCGCGCTGGTCTTCGACAATCGCGACGCGGATGGAGGCCGGTTGACTGGTCATCACTCCCCAGCTTAGGACATCAGCATAGCAACTCATTCCCACCAGAATAGGTGGCTCGCTTTGTCCAAAAAACCCTTGACTTGTATTGGTTGACTAGTACACTATTAGTTTAGATGAATACCAGCCGAACCCCATCTCGAAAATCCTTTGAGTTCCGGTTGGACCCCGAGAGCGGTGTACCGGTTTACCGGCAACTCATCGACCAGGTCACGGGAGGAATGGCAGCGGGCGCTCTGGCCGCCGGCCATCAGCTTCCCACAGTACGGCAAGTGGCGGTGGATCTTTCCATCAATCCCAATACGGTGGTGCGGGCCTACCGCGAACTGGAAATTCGCGGTGTGCTGGAGACCCAGCAGGGCACGGGTACCTTCATCAGCCAGCAGAAGGTGAAGCGTGACGACCTGGAACGCGATCGTCAACTGGGCCAACTGGTGGCTGATTTCGTGGCCCGCGCGGGCGCCGCCGGGTTCACCATCCAAGACTTGCTGGAGCAATTGCGCGAACGGCAAAACGGTTCCGAAAAAACGAGGAGATAAACGTATGTTCCCAAATCAGAATCAGATGCGGTTGAGCAGTGTAGGGATCACATTGTTTGTGTTGTCCCTGGGGGCAGGCGCGGTAGCGTGGGCGGCTATGGGTGGCCGGGTGGCGCTGGCAGCCGGCGCGCTGGTGGGCCTATATTTCCTGTTCGCCATCCGCGTTGCCGACCAGTGGGAGAAGGTCGCGGTGCTGCGGTTCGGACGTTTCGTCGGGCTGCGCGGCCCCGGACTGTTCCACATGATCCCCATCGTGGACAGCCTGAGCCGGTATGTCGACCAGCGCGTGCGCGTGGCCAACGTATCGGCTGAATCCACACTGACGCGCGATACCGTGCCGGTCAACGTGGACGCCATCGTCTTCTGGATGGTGTGGAATCCGGAAAAAGCGATTCTCGAAGTGCAGGATTTCACGCAGGCCATCACGCTGAGCGCGCAGACGGCGCTACGCGAATCGATTGGGCGCCATGAATTGCACCAGATGGTGGCCGAGCGCGAGATGCTGGGCAAGGAACTGCAGCGCATTCTCGACGAGAAGACCACCTCCTGGGGCATTACCGTGCAATCGGTGGAGATTCGCGATGTGCAGATTCCCCTCGCTCTGCAGGACGCCATGTCGCGCGAGGCGCAGGCGGAACGCGAACGGCGCGCGCGCACCATTCTGGGCCAGGCGGAAACCGAAATCGCCGAGAAGTTCGGCCAGGCGGCGCTCACCTATCAGAGCAATCCAGTGGCGCTGCATCTCCGCGCCATGAACATGCTCTATGAGGCTATCAAGGAGAAAGGCGCGATGGTGATTGTGCCGTCGTCAGCGGTGGAGACTATGGGACTCGGCGGAACGCTCGCCACAGCGTCGCTTGCCGGGGTGAAGGCGGGGCCGGCATGAGGCGATGGCTGATCGCCGGCGTGGCGTTGCTGGCGGCCCAATCGAGTGCGACGGAGCCGCTCCTGATGGGCTACCTGGGCGGCTTCGGCACGGACGATTGCGACGGCATCGCGACAGATCGTGCGGGCGATATTTATCTTGGCTGCCATTCCGACTCGCCCGATTTCCCGCACCTTCCCGCCAAGCCTTCGCTTCGCTCAAACGCCGATATGGATGCTGCGATCGTGAAGGTCGACGCGCGCACCGGCCGCATCGTGTGGGCAACGCGCACCGGCGGCAGCGACTGGGATGCCGCCGGCGATCTCGAAGTGGGAAACGATGGCTCGGTGTATGTGCTGGGTCAGACGCAATCGGCCGATTTCCCGACTACCCCCGACGCCGTGCAGCGCACCTTCGGTGGACCGCGGCGCGATGTCTTCCTGCTCAAGCTTGACGCCATGGGGAAGATTGTCTATTCCACCCTGCTCGGCGGATCGAAGAACGACGAAGCGGCGGCGCTCACCCTAGAGGACGATGGATCGGTCTTGATAGGTGGCACGACCTGGTCGGACGATTTTCCCGGCCAAAAGGTCACGCAGTTCGGCCCCGGCGGCGCGCCCGATGGCTTCGTCGCACGATTGCGCCCGGGCGACCCGCACAGTTTGCAGACGGCAAGGATCGGAGGCAAGGGGCGCGATCCCATCGGCGCGCTGGCGCTTGATCAGTCGGGCAATCTCTTCGTTACAGGCGCCACATCTTCGCCTGATTTTCCGCTTCGGAACGCGCTCCAGAGCAAATTGGGAGGCGAGTTAGACGCTTACCTCGTCAAACTGCATGTCTCCGACTGGAGCCTGTTGTTCTCCACTTACCTGGGCGGCTCGAAGTTGGATGGAGCGTACGCACTCGCGCTAGACGCCGCCGGCAATCCCATTGTCTCCGGCATGACTGGTTCGGATGACTTTCCGGCGACCTCGCGGGCCTTTCAACGGCAACTCCGCGGAGCTTACGATGCGTTCGTGACCAAGCTCGACGGCGACGGCGGGCGCGTGCTGTGGTCAACGTATTACGGGGGATCGGCGAAGAGTCCCCTTCCTTACGATGAGGGAGCCGTTGCGGTCGACGAGGCCGGTAGAGTATGGATCACCGGCATGACTGCAGCGTTCGATCTGCCGGTACGGAATGCATTTCAGCCGTCGTACGGCGGCGGCGATATGGACGGATTTCTGGCCGCCTTCTCCGCGGATGGAGCGCGGCTGGTCTACGGCACCTACGTGGGCGGCGCCGGCCACGACATTCTGGAAGGTGTCGCCATCGCGAACGGCAAGCTGTACGCCTCCGGCCTGACTGCGTCGAGGAACTTGAAGCCGGAAGCGTGGCGCGTACAGCCGGAATTCGGTGGCGGACCGTTCGACGCCCTGGTGATGGGACTCGATACCAGGTCCCTACCGAAATAAATCCGCTACCTGCAGCGCCAGCTTTCCCGCGTCAAGGTCGGTGCGATTGCACAGCACCACGATGGTCAGCCTTTCTTCTGGAAACCGCTCGATGGCGGTGCTGAATCCACGCGTGCTGCCGTAGTGCCACATGCGCTGGCGGCCATGGTAGGCGTCGAGGAACCAGCCGAATCCGTACTCTACCGGCATCCCCGGCTTGCCTTCGCCATCGCCGCCCACCGGCCATACGGTTGGCCCGCCGTTCGCCAGTTTCACGGACGTCAACGCCGGCGCCATTTTCGATTCCGGCAGCAGCGTGTGCTGCGCGAGCGCTTCATCCCACTTTGCCAGGTCATCCAGATTCGAATAAACGCCGCCATCGCCCAACGTGGCCGAGGTCGAACTCTGATCGGTCTCGCCAAAACCCTGCGAACCTTTGGAGTATCCCAAGGCGCGATTCGGCACGGTGTTCTTCCCCTGGCGAAACGCCAATGTACGATCCATGTGGAGCGGCGCGAAAATGCGGCGCTTCAGAAACTCGCCAAACGGCATGCCGGACGCCTTCGCGACGGTCAGCCCGAGCAGTACATATCCCGAATTGCTGTACGCCCAACTCGTACCCGGCGCGAATCTTCCGGCACTCTGATTCTCCAATAGCGCCAGCACTTCATCGTCCTGAATCTGCCGTGTCTCGCTCCAACGGCCGCCATCCATCAGATCTTCATAATCGGGAAGCCCCGATGTGTGCGTCAGCAGGTGCCTCACCGTGATCGCGCGTCCATATGCGGGAAACCCGGGGAAGATTTCGGGAAGCGTTTCGTCATAACGTAGCTTTCCGTCGTTTACCAGCAGCATCGCGGCCATGGCAGTGAACTGTTTGGTGAACGATGCCAGCCGGAAATCGGTATCGCCGCGGATCGGCGCCATGCTCCGCAGATCGCGTACGCCGTATCCGCGCTCGAACACCGTGCTCCCGCTCTGCCGCACCAGTACCGCGCAACCCGGCGACTTGCCCTCTACCAGCGGCGCGAAGATGGCGTCGATACGCGACCCATCGGCCGCCAGTGCGGCCCCGGTAATCAGCAGTGCAGCGGCAATTCTCATGGAGCTCCCTACGGATTGTAGTGCACTGCGTTATCCTCGTGAAGAAAGGACCACGAATGAAATCCGCCCTCCTCCGTACAACACTGCTCGCTGCCGCCGTCGCCCTGGCGTTCGCCGCCACCAAGGCCGGACTCACCGAATCCGCCACCATTGGCGGCAAACAGATCTCCATCAAGTATTCCTCGCCGGCGGTGAACGGGCGCGCCGGAAAGCTTTTCGGCAAAGACGGCCGCATTTCCCAAGACCCCACCTATCCCGTATGGCGTGCCGGCGCGAACGACGCCACCACCCTCCACACCGACGCCGATCTCGCTCTCGGCGGCCTCAACGTTCCGAAAGGCGACTACACCCTTTATGTCGATATCGCCAATCCGGCCAGTTGGGAACTCGTGGTCAACAAGCAGACCGGCCAGCACGGCACTGAGTACGATGCCAAACAGGATCTCGGCCGCGTCAAGATGACCATGAGCAAGCCCGCGGGCATGGTGGAGCAGCTCAAGTACACCATTTCCAGCACCGGCGGCAAAAAAGGCAAGCTCGATCTCGCCTGGGAAAACGTCGACGCGTCGGTCAACTTCACGGTGAAGTAGCTTGGCCTAATTGCCGGTGGGGATCCTCTCCACACGGTCGATCGCTAGAAAATCGCCGGGGTATTTGCGCGCCTCCAGCTTCAGGCCGAGTTCCTCCTGGACGGCGCTGGCGACCGCCGGCCCGCTCACGCCGGGATTTTCTTCCGGCGCCCAATTTAAATCCACGGCGAAGGATCCGGGCAGCGCCGTCTCGTCGACTACCGGGCAATCGAGCGCATCGGCAAGCAGTTCTGCGAGCTTCGCCATCGTGGTGTTGCCCTTGATCTCGATGCCCATCGGCGTTTTCATGCGGTGCGCTCCGTCTCCGCCTTCCGCTGTCTTCATGCGCAGCGCATCCTTGCCCCTGGTCAGCGCGTACCCGCGGACCGTCCTTGAATCGAGATGGACTGCCAGGCGGAATCGCCCCGCCAGCAGCGCCCGCAACATCTTCGGAACCTGATCCCTGCTCGCCCCCTCGGGCAGCTTGGCGATGACATCGTAGCGCGCCCCCGCGAGCCATTCCGGCCCCTCGATCTGGCGATACTTCACTCCGTACGCCCGCATGAGCAACATCATCAGGGGAACGTTGGTGTAGGCGAACTGCGCTCCATCCTCACGCATGGAGGGCGCACCTGCCGGCTGTGCCGACAGTTTCACGGATGCCACTTCGAACGACTGTGCAAAGACCGCCGTGGCGGCGCATAGTGCCGCTAACGGGAGCGTAATCCGCATGTCTGGTTGACGGCGCCACCCGAGCAGTCGTGCAACGTTAATGCGCGGACGCCTGCCGCACTGCCTCGACAGCTTTGGCAAACTCCGAGGGCGAATGTATCTTCAACGTCCTTCCTTTCAAACGGGCGACCGCCAGATCGATCGGATCGGAGACTTCCGGGGCCATCCGGTCGTCGGGCTGGGAAAGCGGCGGAATTGAACCGTCGGCAGGCCGAGGTCCCATGTCCTCAGGGACAGAATAGGGAATCGGCTCTGCCGACAGGCGATATTGCAGATAGAAAAATCGCAACGGCACGCCTTTCGCGCCGTCGAATAGATGCGCCGGCATCCTTTCCAGCGGCCCCATGCGCGGGCCTAGAAACAAAACTGCGTCCGGCCGCTCTTCCGAACCAGCCTCACGCTCCACCAGATTCGCCAGCATTCCCCATTTCGTAAGCTGATCCTGCAGTTCACGCACCGTCACCGCCCAATGGTCGGTATTATTCGCGGCGTGCGCCGCTTTGCCCAGGTCGCGGAGTGTGAAGTCCTCTTGCCGCAGCGTTTCCTTCTGCTGATCGAGGTCGAAAACCACCAGGCGGATCTTCGTGCCCGGCAGTTTCTCTACCAGCGATGCCAAAATCCCCATCAGCGCCGACCGATAATCCATCGGCGTCTCGATTTTTGGGCCGCCGGTGTGCGGCACGATTTCGCGGCGATAAGGGGACCATGCAAAACTAGTGTAGGGGTCGGACCCGTTCAGCAGCACCGTAAGGCGGCGCGGACGCGGAGGCCCCGCGGGAAGAGTCTTGGGGCCGGTCCACGTGAGATCCTCGACCTTCCGCGCGGGAATCCCGAACTTCGTCTCACGCTGGCCGCGTCCGATTGCGGCATCGATGCGCCACTCCTTGCGGCACACGCGCTCCTTGTCGTCTACCGCCGCGAACTCCACATCGTACTGGCCTTCGCCTACCAGAAAGGCGCCGGTCGCTTCTCCGGAGTACTCGGGCCTGAGAAAATTCGGCAAATCCTGCCGGTCGACGAGATAAATCGGTTGCGCGCCATCGGGCGTCACTCGTAGGGCAATATTCCAAAAGTGTCCCGCTCCGGAATATTGCACCAGTGGAACCTGCAGCACGTAGCCCGCTTGAAACCGCAAGCCGAAATTAAGCTCGGCTTTCGATGTCTCCACTTCGCACCGCAGGACTTTTTCGTTGTCGCGCGGCGTCAGCAGTTTTTCCGCCGCGAGCATATCCGCCGGTTTAGCAACTACCTGCGCGGACGCTGTCCAGGCGAACAAAGCGGTGATCGCGAGGTAGCGCATGGCTGGCACTAATTGTAAGTGGAAACCCGCCCGCCCCGTAACTTACCCGCGCTTCATTGCGCGGTACCGCCGGATCAAAGCGTTGGTCGAACTGTCGTGCGCCAGCGGCGTCTCCTGTGCGCTCTCCAGTTCCGGCACGATCCTTTGCGCCAGCACCTTGCCCAACTCCACGCCCCACTGATCGAACGAATTAATCTGCCAGACTGTGCCCTGCACGAATACCAGGTGTTCGTAGAGCGCTACCAGTTTACCCAGCGTCTCCGGCGTGAGCCGCTGCGCGAGTATCGTATTGGTGGGCCGATTGCCTTCGAACACGCGATGCGGCGCCAGCCAATCCGGCGTCTTCTCGGCCTTCACTTGCTCCACCGTTTTGCCGAAGGCCAGCGCCTCCGTCTGCGCGAAGACATTGGCCATCAGCAGATCGTGGTGCCTTCCGAGCGGATTCAGTGTTTCCGCGAACGCCAGAAAATCGCATGGGATCAGGCGCGTGCCCTGGTGAATCAGTTGGTAGAACGAGTGCTGCCCGTTGGTCCCCGGCTCGCCCCAGTAAATGGGCCCCGTCTCATAATTGACTGTCGTGCCGTCGAGCGTCACGTGCTTGCCGTTGCTCTCCATGGTCAACTGCTGCAGGTAGGCGGGGAAGCGCTTGAGATACTGTTCGTAGGGCAGCACCGCCACCGTCTCCGCGCCAAAAAAGTCGGTGTACCAGACTCCCAGCATGCCCATCAGCACCGGTAGATTGCGCTCGAAGGGCGTCGTCCGGAAATGCTCGTCCATCTGGTGGAAACCGTCGAGCATGGCGCGATAATTCTCCGCCCCGACCGCCAGCATGGTCGACAGCCCGATGGCCGATTCCATCGAATACCGTCCGCCCACCCAATCCCAGAAGCCGAACATATTCGCCGTGTCGATGCCGAACTCCGCCACGCCCTTGGCATTCGTCGATACCGCCACGAAATGCTTCGCCACCGACTTCTGATCGCCGCCCAGCGCGCCCAGCGACCAGTCGCGCGCCGTGTGCGCGTTGGTCATCGTCTCCAGCGTGGTGAAAGTCTTGGACGAAATCACGAACAGCGTTTCCGCCGCATCGAGATCGTGTACCGCCTCCGCGAAATCCGTCCCGTCGACATTGGAGACGAAGCGGAACGTCATATCGCGCTTGCTGTAATGCCGTAGCGCCTCGTAGGCCATCACCGGACCGAGATCGGACCCGCCGATCCCGATGTTTATTACATTGCGAATGCGCTTTCCGGTGGCGCCCTTCCACTCCCCGCTGCGCACCCGTTCGGAAAATGCCGCCATCTTATCCAGTACGGCGTGCACCTGCGGCACCACGTTTTCGCCATCGACCAGGATGGTGGCGTCCTTCGGAGCGCGCAGCGCCACGTGCAGCACCGCGCGATTTTCCGTGATGTTAATCTTCTCGCCGCCGAACATGGCGTCGATGCGCTGCCGCAGTCCCGACTGTTCCGCCAGCGCGATCAGCAGCGCCAGCGTCTCATCCGTCACGCGATTCTTGGAATAATCCAGAAACAGCCCGACCGCTTCGGCCGTCAATCGCTCGCCCCGCCGCGGATCGGCGGCGAACAGATCGCGCAGATGCTGCCCGCGGATCTGGTCGTAATGGCTTTGGAGCGATTTCCACGCCGCCCTGTTCGTCAACGGCCCGGCAGCTTCGCCCGGCGCGCCTGCGCTGGTTGCCATATTCGTTCCTTTCGAATTTCGCTAGTGCGCGACGGCCGTCTTGAGATCGGCGCTCTTATTGACGATCACCTGCATCAGTTCGTTCCATGACTGTACGAACGACTTCGCGCCATCGCTTTGAAGCTGGGATGCCAGCGCGTCGATATCGATCCCCGCGTGCGCAAATCTCGCCAGTACGGGCTCGCAATCGCCGCCATCGGTCGGCATCGCTGTGCTGATGGTGCCGTGCTCGTACAGCCCCTTCAGCGTGTTCTCCGGCATGGTGTTGACTGTGAACGGCGACGCGAGCGCTTCGATATATAGGATGTCGGAAGCCTTCGGGTCTTTAGTCCCCGTGCTGGCCCACAATAGCCTCTGGGGGCGCGCGCCGAAATTGAATGCACGCTGCCACTGCGCCGAGCCCAACAGAGACCGGTACGCTTTGTAGATCCGCCCCGCTATTGCGATGCCCAGCTTGTTCTTCAGTTCGTCCGGCACCTTCGACGCTACCGCGCCATCCCAGCGGCTGACGAATACCGATGCCACCGAGGCGACCACCGGATTCAAGCCGGCTTCGATGCGCCGTTCAATGCCGCGCATATAGGCTTCCGCCGCCGCGATATATTGGTTGGCCGAGAACAGCAGCGTGACGTTGATCGGCACGCCCGCGAAGATCGCTTCTTCGATAGCAGGCAGCCCTTCCTTCGTGCCCGGAATCTTAATGAACACATTCGGCTGGCCGGCGCGCGCGTGCAAGTCTTTCGCCGCCGCCAGCGTGCTCGTCGTGTCGTACGCCAGCAGCGGCGACACTTCCAGCGAAACGAACCCATCCACTCCGGCGGTGCTCTCGTGAACCTTGCGGAAAAGTCCGGCGGCGCGCGAAAGGTCTTCTATCGCCAGTTCGAAGAAAAGGCCCTCACCCGACTTGCCTGCCTTCACCTTTTCGAGAATCGCCGAGTCGTAGTCCGGACTGTTCTTAATGGCGTGGTCGAAGATGGTCGGATTCGAAGTGAGCCCGGTGACCGACAGTTCGTCGATATAGTGCGCGAGGGTGCCGCTGTCCAGCATCTGGCGCGTGATGTTATCGAGCCAGATACTCTGCCCCAGCTCATGTAACGCTTTTGTCGCTTTCATCTAAATCCAACCCTCCTGTCCTCTCATTGTATGGAGTTTTCAGCCGCCCCGAAAGGTTCGAAAACTTTGTGAAACTGCGCACGATCATTATCGCACCGCGAGCGAATCGAGAAACTGCCGGGCCACTTCCGCGGGCCGCCGATGCTGCCCATCCACCCGCTGGTTCAACTCCCGCATTGTGGCCGCCGTCAGCTTGCCGGAGAGTTGCTCCAGCGCGCCGCGCAGCGCCGGGTAGCGGGCCAGCACTGCGTCCCGCGCCACTACAGCGCAATCGTACGGTGGGAAATAATGCCGATCGTCTTCGAGAATCGTGACATCGCGCACCGCCGCCTGCCCATCGGTGGAGTTAGCCGCGATCATATCCACCTTGCGGCCGTCCAGCGCGGCATACAGCAGGCCCAGATCCATGTTGACCGGGGTCCCATCCAGACGCAAGCCGTACGTGCTCACCAGCCCCGGCAGTCCGTCGGCACGCTGTTCGAATTCGGCCCCCACACCCAGACGCCAGGGATGCGCGCGCGCCGCGTCCGACAGTGTCGCCACTTTCTCCCCCCGCGCGGTATCGCCGCGCACGATCATGGCGAAGGTGTTATTGAACCCGAGCGGAGGCAGCCAGGCCAGTTTCCATCGCGCCTCATACGCCGACCGAACTTCCGCCAGCACTGCGTCCCCACCTTTTTGAGGCGGCCGCTTCAGCACCGCCGTCAGTGCCGTGCCGGTGTACTCCGGGTAGAGATCGATGGAGCCGCGCACCAGCGCCTCATGCACCAGCAGAGTGCCGCCGAGATCGAGGTAGCGCTCCACCGGCACACGCAACTGCCGCTCGATCTGCTGCGCCAGAATCTCGCCCAGGATCACCTGCTCGGTGAAATTCTTCGACCCCACCACGATGGTCTGCCGCGCCCCGCACGACGCCAACGCAAGCGCGCTCAGGCAGGCGATAATTTTCGCTCGATCCATTCCAATCCTTCGTCGGCCGCCAGCGCCATCGCTGCGGCGGGCAGCGCACCCGCCAGCAGCGCCTGCTTATCCATCATGGCGATACCGCGCACCAGGAACACGCCCAGTCCGCCGGCGCCAATGAACGCCGCAATGGTCGCCGTCCCGATGGTGGTGACGGTGGCGATGCGCAGGCCGGCGACGATCGAAGGTATTGCCAGAGGCAATTCCACCTGCCAGAGAATCTGCCGCGGCGTCATTCCCATCGCGAGGGCCGATTCGCGCACCGCGGGGTCCACGCCGAGGATGCCGGTGAGCGTATTGCGCACGATAGGCAGCAGCGCGTACAGTGTCAGCGCCACGATCGCCGTCGGCTGGCCGATGCCGATGAAGGGCAGCAGGAATCCGAAGAGCGCCAGGCTCGGCACGGTCTGCGCGATATTCGTAAAGCCCAGCACCCACCGCCGCCCCGTCGGCCGGCGCGCCAGCAGCACACTCGCGGGCAGCGCCAGCGCGGAAGCGATCGCGATGGTGATCCCGACGAGTTGCAAATGCTGTAGCGAGAGCGAGAGAATCTCCGTCCACAGGCTGGGATTCAATTCGGCCTCCCGCTCTGCTCCAGGCTGGCGAGGAAAGCGCGCGCTTCCGGCGTTTTCGCCGCCAGAAACTCCTCCGGGGTGGCCACCAGTTCGAGCGCGCCGTCATGCAGCAGCACGATGCGCGATGCCAGCAGCAGCGCTTCGCGCACGTCGTGCGTGACAAACAGTGCGGTCTTCCGCACAGAGCGGCGCAGATCGAGAAACTGGCGCTGCAATTCGTAGCGCGTGATGGGATCGAGCGACGCGAAGGGCTCGTCGAACAACAGCAGCGGCGGGTCCGCGCCCAGCGCCCTCGCGATCCCCACGCGCTGCCGCTGTCCGCCCGAAAGCTCACGCGGATAGCGATGACGAAACTCCGCCGCGGGCAGCCCCACCGCGTCCAGCAGCGTCTCCACCCGCGCCGCCACGCGCGCCGGCTCCCATTTTTCGAGGCGCGGCACCAGCCCGATATTCGCCTCGACAGTCCAATGCGGAAACAGTCCCGCGTCCTGAATCACGTACCCCATCCGCCGCCGCATGGCGACCGAATCCCACTGCGCCGCCGCGCGCCCCTCGAAGCGGATCTCCCCAGACGTTGCCGGCACCAGGCCGTTGATCGTCTTCAGCAGCGTTGTCTTGCCCGATCCGCTGCGGCCGAGGAGCACAACCGTCTCGCCCTCTTCCACCGTCAGATCGACGCGCCGCAAGATGGGCCTTCCGCCCAGTTCGCAGGAGACGTCGCGGATTTCAAGGATGGGAGGCACGCGCAGTTCTCATGGTACATGCGATTCAGATCCCGGCACTCTGTGAGATGGTGGATAGCCCGCCAACGCCCGGCGGGAGCGGTGCGAGCTATCTCCCCCGCACGTTGTAGTGCAGCGAATCCGTCGCCGTCGAATCGCCCTGTAGCGCCACAACCTTCACTTCCTCTTCGCCAACTACTGCCCCCAGTGTCAGGAACATCTGGATCGCTCCGGTGGCATCGGGAGGTGGAAGTTCGGCGCTCTTTTCGGTGACTAGCCTTCCGCCACGCAGAAATTGCACCCGCACTGTCGGCTTCGCGGAATTCGCGGAGTCCGGGTAGACTACGAAATACACCGACGCCGTCCCGTCCCCGCTCACCTCAGGGATCATTCGCGGCACCACGCGTTTGCCGTGGAAAATCAGGGGGTCCGCAATGTCGGCCGGTCCCTCGATGGCTTCCACGCGATCCACCGGCACCAGGCTGCTCAGATCGATGCCGTGCCGCGGCGCCGGAGACTCCGCCGCGAGCTGCACCGCCCCGGCGCGCTTGCCTTCGCGATCTATCACCACCACGTCGACCGTGAACCTGCCCACAGGCAGGTGAACCGGGTGGCTGAAAGCCAGATTGTGCATGCGAGCCGAGGCGTAATCGTTGCCGGTGAATTGGTAGGGCGCGTCGATGGCGAACTTCTCCAACACGCTGCCATCGCCGGCCTTGATGATCCCGAACACCAGCGCGTGAACTTTATCGACAGGTTTCGGGCCGGCCACATGGGTGACGGCCAACGCCGTTCCCGGCACACCGATCGTAACCGACGTTTGCGAGGCCGTCGCGCTGTGCCAGAAGTGGAATGCGGACGACCGGACCGCGATTTCCTGCGGGCGGGGATTTGCATTCAGATAGCCCATGGCCTCGTCCTCAAGAGCCTGCGAACTCCGCTGCGTGGGGACGTTCGGCATTACGCGGCGTCCGGGATCGAAGGGCACCGGCACTCCGTGGCAGACCCAGTCGTCCGGATTCTCCGGCGGCTTGAACTCCTCCGTGCTGAAAATTCGCCGCTGCTTGCCCCCGCCCGAAACGGAGAGCACTAACGCCAGCATATTTCGCGGACCCTGGAAGTAAGACACGCGGATATTGTGGATCCCGCAGTTGAGGCGGATACGGCGGAATTCGGTCTGTGCCGGGTGCTGCAGGTCATTGTTGATGACCATCGTCTCGTCGATATAGAGCTTCGAGCCGTCATCGGAAGTCAGGGCGAAGTCATAGTTGCCCGGCAGGCTGACCCAAAAGCGGCCGCGATAGTCGATGGAGAACCACTCGAACCGATCGGTCACGCCAGGGAAACCGAACGACCAGTTTTGTGGGGGAACATTGAGTTTCGTGGTGTAGATTACGCCAACCGGCTGTAAGTGGCTGAAGTCGGGGAGCGACCACGAACCGGGCCGGATGTAATAGATGAGCCCGCGAAGCCCGGAAGGGATGACGACCGACGTGCCGAAGGAAGCAGGTGAGGTTTCTTGCGCGCCGGCCGGATAACACTGGCACAGAAAAAGCACAACGCAGGTTGCGCCGAAGGCCCTCGCCGCGGCGAGCCTTGATCTCATGCCACTTGAGATTCTAGCGCTTCGTGACGCCATGCGATACGTTCGGTTACCGGGAGAGCAGGCCTACCTGACGTTTGCCTGAATCGCAGGTCATAAGCACTCGAAAGTTCTCGCGGCGAAATCCGCTCGGGAGACCGGACAACGGCGGTTCGTTCGGCGGTTCGTTCGAGATGTCCTCTCCCTGAAGTTGATAGAATCTCGAAGAAAAGAATTGAGGGTGTTATCAAGCTGAGTTTCCCGATCTGCGCGATGACGCTAACTGCGTTGGTTGCTCCAGCCGTAACTATTGCGGTCGGAATAACGGATACCCCGGCGATTCACGCTCAAGCGCTTCAGGCCGCGGTCCCACCGGCAGATCTTCCTGCGCCGAAGTTCGAGGTGGCTTCCATCAAACAGGCTGCCCATAACGAGCCGGAGTTCCCCGACAGTCTTAATAACCAGATGGTGTACCTGCTTGCGCACAGCGCAATGCCGGCCCGCGGTAGATTCGATATCCGTGTTCCGCTCAAATGGCTGATCATGCTGGCATACGATGTCAGGGATTCTCAGGTCTCGGGAGGACCTGCCTGGGCAAGCTCCGATCGTTACGTCATCAGCGCCAAGACTGACGGAAAAGCTGCGTTCGATCAGATCCGGCTCGCGTTGCAATCGTTACTGGCCGAGCGCTTCAAACTCACTCTTCGGCATGACACCCGGTTAGTGCCCATTTACGAACTGAGAGCGGCGAAGAGCGGCTTCAAGATAGAAGCGGCGAAGGAGGGGAGCTGCGACCGTCCGGAGAATGCACGTCCGGCCGTTGATCCGAAACAATCTCCGGCCGGGCACCCCCAAACCTGTGGCTCGATGTGGAGGACTGCGGTGAGCGGTACGCCGGATCGCAAGGACCGTGTCGAAGGCTTTGCGGTAACGATGCCGAGCCTGATGGTACTTCTCATGCAGGAAGCCAGTGACCGCGTCATCGTCGATAAGACAGGCTTCACTCGAAAGTTCGATTTTCGCCTTGAATTCACTCCCGCCTCCCGTAGTGGCGGACTCACGCCAACGGCCCACGGCGAGTCTGAGAATTCCGCCAGTCTTCCAGGAGTCTCCATCTTCACCGCCTTGGAGCAACAACTGGGACTGCGGCTGGAAGCCACCAAAGGAATGGCGGATGTGCTGGTGATCGACCATGTCGAGAGACCGACTGAGAACTAAGTCAGCCAAGGGGTGTAACTGCCGCGCACCTCATTACACCACAGCCCTGGTAATAGCCTGCACCAGGCGGCCCGCCTGCGCGTACACCGGGCCGGCCAGCGGATCGTTCTGCATCGCAGATACCGGCCCCTCGCCGAAATAAAGCCCGTCGGAAACCAGAAATGTCATCCGCAGGCTTCCTTGCGGAGGCCGCGGACGCCTGGGCTTGTCCCACGGACCGATCCGCCCCACGATCGGTTTTGAGACGGCTAACAGGTTCGCAGCCTCGGCTGCCACCTGGGGTGGCGTCGCTTCAAACACGGCGAGTTTCCCGGTTTGGTTGATGTAGCGGACACGGCCATCCACGAATGCGGCGATCACGTCCAGTCCCGCGGGGAGACCGAGTTCCACGATGGTGCCCAGCAGCTTTCCTTTAGGCACGGGCTGATGGTTCCGCCTCAGCCAATTGAAAGCCAGGCAGCGGACGCGACTCTCCAGGCTCTCATCGTCGGCGATCGCCCGTATGGCTCCCGCGTCCGCGTCTTTCTGAAGTACTGTGTGCAAGGGATCGTCGGCTTGTTGATCTGCCGCAGCGCGAAACAGGGAGGGATCGTCGCAGAACAGGAGGTTGTAAATGAAATCCGCCTCCTTCTGTCCATAAGGTGACTGGGAATCGGGCGGTGGCGAACCACCCAGGTCTGCACGGCCCGCTAAGCGCTTCCGGATCCCGCTGAGCATCGATTCGATTCTAGCGTAAGCGTTAATCAGCCGGCTTTCTTGTCCGACTGCGAGCAGTGCAGGTCCCTGTTCCGTCGCCCGCCATTCCGTCAGGCGCGATTTACGGCCGTGTATAAAGCCACCACCGCAACCAGCAGGATGGTGAAGCCCGCCTTCTGCCGCAGCGAACCATCCAGTATCCAGGCCGCCAACGCGGCCAGCGCCAAGACCACGGCAAACACCTTCACAAACGTCAGGAGGCCCCGCGAATTTTCGTCCGCCACCGCTCCCCGCTTCAGCCAAAACGCCGGCGCAGTGGCGCCAAGAGGCTGTTCCCTCAGGGGCGGGAACAACAGCCGGATGCCAGACGAAAAGAGCAAGCTCATGGCGCATCCGGAAAATGCAATCGGGGGCGGGATCGCAACCGCGGAGTGGCCGCCCCACAACATCGCCTGGCATGCCAGCGCGATGGCGTTGCCGATGAACGGCCCGCGAGCGAGTTGCAGCGCCAGCCGGACGCCCGGCCGCGCATACGCGTCGTCCAGAATCACCCCGGCCAGCACCATCGCGCCGGGAAGAGCCAGGCGCAAGATGCTCCACGGCTCGCGGAAAACTGCGCCTCCCCCGAGCCACGCCGCTCCCAGAAATGACATGTAAAGCGCGCACCCTTGCATGGCCACAATTTGCACGTCAGCCGTACGGCGAATGCGGCTGACGATCACCAGCGGCACGGTGAACAACGCCTCGATGACGTATTGCAGCGGCGACCGGTACCGCTCGTGCAGGTCTCCCACCACCTCTTCGCGGCAGGCCGGCGGCACAAAGAATCCCACGATGGCTTCGGCAAATCTCGCGGGCCCCGAAGGCATCATCCAGTCTCTTTCCCCCAGCGCTTGCCCCACTCTTTGGCCGTCTCATCGCCCCACGTATCTTTGATCACGTCCCAGATGCGCTTCGCCGTCACCGCCGATTCCTGCAGCGCACGCTCGCCGAGAGCTTCCAGGCGATAGCACCGCTTGGAACGGCCGCCGCGTTCGGGCGTAGGGTCGGATAGCCATGACGCCACCAGGCCTTTGTCTTCCAGACGGTCGAGCGTGACGTAGACGGCGCCCAGAGCGACGCTCTTGGGCCGCGCCAATTCCTCTACTTTAGAGTGGATGGTGACGCCGTAAGCGTTCTCGCGCAGGCTGAGGATGGCGGTCAGCACCAACTGTTCGAACTGACCGAGAGAATCGGACCGGGTCATTTGGCTAACAGTGTAAGGAAAATGCGGACTCCAGTCAATACGGCGTGCCCACATCGCCCCGCCGCCAGGTCCTTCTACTGGACCGCCTTCCACCGTTCGATCAGGGCGACCAGATCCTGATGCGCGTAATAGTCTCTATCTTTTGCCCGCTCAGCCACCGCTTCGACAGCCGGCAACAGCGTCAACGGCGCGGGAGTCATATGCGCGAGCATGTTGCAGAGCTCGTACAACTCACCGGTTCGATTGTCATTGAGCTGATGCAGGCATTCGCCGATTGCCATAAGCAGCTCGGGTCCGGCCACGTCGAAATTTTTCACCAGATAACGCCCGTACCCTCGTCGTTCCAGCTCAGGGGCCCGAAATAAAAACACGGCAAGCTCTCCCAGATCGCTCCTCTGAGAGAGTACGTCCCCCGCCAACCGGTTGGGGCCGTTGAACCGCGTCGCGGCATCGAGAAGTTGTTCGACCGGCGTCTGCTGGTTGAGCTTCAGCCCTTCCCACATCTCCACGAAGCCTGCCAGCTCTCCGGGCAGCGAGGGCGGCGGCGGACCGGCCGGAATGCCGAGAGACAGCAGTTTCTCGCGCAACATGACGCCGGTCTGCTGCGCGGCAGCAGCCAGCACCGCCGCCTGGCATTCCGCGCCCGTCTCGAACCGGGCATGCGCCGGCAAGTAGACCCACCGGTCGTTCACCACCGCGAAACGCGGCCACGCCGAAGCCCATTCGCGAGCTTCCGCGGAGAGATCGAACAAGCTGTAGCCATGCAGCTGCACGTCGTGGGGCCGGTCTTCCGACACCACCGGGTCGGCAAGATCCGAACATCCGCATTTCATGCAGGCCGCCATCTGTACATCGCCCGGCAGCGTGTCGAGGATGCTCATGACGAATTCAGCCGGGCAATCGCAATGAACCGGTTTTTGGGTGAGCGGCATCGATTTGGAATTCCAGTCTACAGTTTTCGCGGTGGCTCCGTGGGGGATTCGCTAGACTGTTGCGATGCGGTACATCGTGCTCCTGCTGTTGAGCTCTTTCGGCATCTTCCTGCTCTTCCTGGCCCGCAACCGGTATGAGGCGGTGAACCTCAAACTGGCCGGGGACCGTACCGTGCAGGCATCGCTCAGCTCGATCCTCGCCAATGGCGACCTGACCCTGAAATACACCGTCGATGCGGCCGACTACGAAATCGTGCGCTCCGTTCCGGTGAATTTCTTCCCGCGGATTCGCGCCGGCAGTCCGGTCCCGCTGCTTTTCAGCGCCGATCGCCCCGATGCGGCGAGGGTGCGCCATTGGTCGGTGATCTATCAGGACTCCGCCGTCTGCGGCGCATTCGGGCTGGTGGCGCTCGCCCTGGCGATGGGAGCGTTCGTGACGCTGGGGACCACGCCCAAGCCCGCTACGACGACGCGATACCCTCCGCCGGCCGCCGCAGTTTCACTTAATCGTGCCATCGAGCTCCGCAACACGCGCCGGAATTTCGTGAGTTCCCTCGCGGTGGCGCTAGGCGTCTTCACTGCGGCGTTCCTGCTCTATCGCAATCCATATTTTCTTTGGACGCCGTGGCTCAGTTATCCGGCGGCGGCGGTCGTCGCCGTAATTGGAATCTTCATGGTTTGGGGTGCTTTTTTCGAGCGGTCGATTCGCATCCGCGCGGATCGCGATGGAGTGGTAGTGACCGACAGCGATGGCTCGCGTAAGTTCGTCTGGGAAGAGGTCGCGGTTCTCAAGCGCGAAACCATGACACAGCAGGTCCGCCACAAGTCTGCGATCACGCACAACACCAGCAGCGACTATTGGTATTCGGTTTCCGAAGTGGGGCACGCCTTTATCCTGCTCGGCAAATCCGGCCAGGTGCTCCTGAAGCTCGACGAAGATACTCCGATGGAGCCGCTCCAGGACTGGCTCACGCTGCGGGCGTTTATCCCGCAACGTACCAACCTGCCGGTGGTGCAGGAGACCACCAAGAGTCCGTTGGGCCAGCGCGACGCGCTCTAGGCGCCCAGCCATCGATGCCGGAGCGTGATAACATCCCGCCATATGGCCGATCGAACTTTCGACCGCCGGGATTTCCTGGGTGCCGCTCTCGCCGGGTCCGCGATCGCTCTCACCGCTGAATCCGCCGCGGCGGCGGATAGCGCGCCCTGGTATGAGAGGCCTATGCGTTGGGCCCAGTTGACCCTCGCCGAGAACGACCCCGGACAGTACGATCTCCACTTCTGGCTCGACTACTTCCAGCGCACCCACTGCGACGCCGCGTGTTTGAGCGCCGGCGGCTGCGTGGCCTTTTACCCGACCAAGATTCCGCTGCACTATCGCAGCCAGTGGATGAAGGACACCGACCCGTTTGGCGACTTGGTGGCCGGATGCCGCAAACTCAATATGGTGGTGCTGGCGCGCACCGATCCCCACGCCTGCCATCGCGATGTCTACGATGCCCATCCCGATTGGATCGCCGTGGATGAAAGCGGCAAGAAGCGGCCGCATTGGTCCATGCCGGGCTGGTGGGTCACGTGCGCCCTGGGGCCGTACAATTTCGAGTTCATGACCGCCGTCACGCGCGAAATCGTCACCCTTTATCGGCCGGACGGCATCTTCAGCAATCGCTGGGCGGGCTCGGGCATGTGCTATTGCCAGCACTGCCAGGAGAATTTCAAAGCCGCGTCCGGCTTCGATCTTCCCCGTACGCTCGACCCGCAGAATCCCTCCCGCCGCGCCTATATCGAGTGGAAGCAACAACGCTTGTTCGAACTCTGCGCGGTGTGGAACAAAGCCATTCGCGAGGTAAATCCTGAGGGCTCTTTCATTCCCAACTCCGGCGGCGGCGCTCTCAGCGAACTCGACATGAAAACCATCGGCGAACTTGCGCCGGTGATCTTCGCCGACCGGCAGGCGCGCAGCGGCCTCTCGGCGATCTGGTCGAATGGGAAAAACGCCAAGGAATATCGGGCCACTATGGGTTCCAAGCCAGCGGGCGCGCTGTTCAGTGTGGGCGTGGAAGAAGCGTACCGCTGGAAAGACTCAGTGCAGACCGCGCCTGAAATCCGGCTGTGGGTTCTCGACGCCATCGCCAACGGCCAGCGCCCCTGGTTTTCGAAATTCTGCGGCACGCTCTACGACCGGCGTTGGCTGCCGGTAGTGGAAAAGCTCTACGACTGGCATTTTCGGAACGAGCGCTATCTTCGGAACGTAGCGCCGATGGCCCGCGTCGCAATGGTTTATTCCCAGCAGACCGCGCACTTCTATGGCGGCGAGCAGGCGCACCGGAAGGTGGAAGATCATACGCTGGGCTTTTATCAGGCGCTGATCGAGGCGCGCGTCCCCTTCGAGATGGTGCATGACCGTCTTCTGGACGCCGACCATCTGGCGGCATTCAAGCTTCTCATTCTGCCGAACATAGCGGCCATGTCCGACGCGCAATGCCGCCAGATTCAGCAATTCGTCGAGCGCGGCGGCAGCCTGATCGCGACTTACGAGACGTCGCTCTACAACGAGTGGGGCGTGCGGCGCGCGGATTTCGGCCTTTCTTCGCTGTTCGGCGCATCTTATGACGGCGGTCTTGACGCGCGCATGATGAACTCCTATCTTCGGCTGGAGACCGATCCCCAGACCGGCAAGCGGCACCCTCTACTGGCCGGGCTGGAAGGCACCGAGCGCATTATCAACGGCGTTTCGCGGGTGCACACCCGTGCCGCGGCCGATTATAAGAGTCCGCCGCTCACGCTGATTCCGTCCTATCCCGATCTGCCCATGGAAGAGGTCTTCCCGCGCCAGCCCACCACCGGCATCGCGGAAGTCTACCTGCGGCAGGCGGGCACCGGACGCGTGGTTTATTTCCCTTGGGATATCGATCGCACGTTTTGGGAGGTCTTGGCGCTGGATCATTTCAAACTCCTGCGAAATGCCGTGGACTGGGCTACCGGCGAGCCCCGGCCGGTGACGGTGGAAGGCCGGGGAGTTCTGGACGTGACCGTGTGGCGCCAGAATGCGTCCATGACCGTACATTTGGTAAACCTCACCAACCCTATGATGATGAAAGGCCCGTTGCGCGAATTTCTCCCGTCGCCGCCGCAAGAGGTCAGTATTCGCCTGCCAGCGGGTCGCAGCGCCCGAGCGGTAAAGTTTCTGGCGAGCGGCCGGATACCGCAATTTCGACAGACCGCCAACCAGGTGCGATTGACCGTTCCCGCGATCTTGGACCATGAAGTGATCGCTGTCGATTTTTAGTTTCGACGCGGCCGCCCGAAATCCCCATGGACGCCCTTTACAACACTGGTATAATCGTAAACGGATGGTTTTGAGCCGCTCGCGCAAGCGGGTTGTCGAAGGTCCGAGTCCCTTCCGCCGGCAAGTCCCTTCCTGTCCCGTAAATTTCCCCAAATGGAGGTTTCCAACACCCACTCAATGAAAGCCAGTGTGCGTATTAACAAAGGCGTTGAAAGCCTCTTTGGCACGCGCGACGAAAACATCCGGCTGATCGAATCGGGCTTGTCGGTTAACACCCACCTGGTCGATAACAGCCTCGAAATCGAAGGTGAAGCGCCCAATGTCTCGCGCGCCGAAAGCATCCTGGAGGACTATAACACTCTGATGCGCGAGGGCTTTGTCTTCAATAACGGCGATCTCAACAGCTACCTGCGCGTCGTGGCCTCCGACCCCGAAGTGTCGCTGCGCGCCTTGGTCAACAGCGGTAAACAACGCAACTTCGGCAAGAAAATCCTGGCGCCGAAGACCGTCAACCAGCGCCGGTATCTGGAAGCCATGGAACGTAACGACCTGGTTTTCGGCATCGGCCCCGCAGGCACCGGCAAGACTTACCTCGCCGTCGCCATGGCCGTCTCCGCGCTGCTCAGCAAGCAGGTGTCGCGCATCGTTCTGACCCGCCCGGCGGTGGAAGCGGGCGAACGGCTCGGCTTCCTGCCCGGCACGTTGCAGGAAAAAATCGATCCGTACCTGCGGCCTCTCTACGATGCCCTTTACGAAATGTTGGACAACGATCGCGTGGAGAAACTGCTGGAGCGCAACGTCATCGAAGTAGCGCCGCTTGCCTTTATGCGAGGCCGCACCCTCAATGACAGCTTTATTATCCTGGACGAAGCCCAGAACACAACCTGCGAACAGATGAAAATGGTGATTACGCGGCAGGGCTTCAACTCCAAGATGGTGGTCAACGGCGATATCACGCAGATGGACCTGCCCACCGGACGCCGCAGCGGCCTGCTGGATGCGGTGGAGGTGCTGAAGGGCGTGGAAGGCATCAGCTTCGTGCAGTTCGATGAGCGCGATGTGGTGCGTCATTCGCTGGTGCAGCGCATCGTCAAAGCGTACGAGCGGTACAACGAAACCATCGGCGCGGCACGGCAACTGAGCCTCAAACTGGTCGAACCGGAAGCGCCCGCCGCCGAACTGCCTGCGGATAGCGCTCCGCAGGCCTGAGCCGTCGCATGTCCTCACCCGACGGTAGTACGGTCACTTTCCGCCGCACGCCACCCGATTTCCGCCGCCGCCCCGTGGAACGTTTCGCGCGCCGCCTCCAGCAGGAGGTCGCTAAAGGCCGCCCGTTCGTCTGCCTGATTACCGGCGACGCGGACCTGCGCCGCCTGAATCGACAGTTTCGCGGCCTGGATTATCCCACCGACGTGCTCTCGTTCCCCGCCGCCCCGCCGGCGGACCACCTGGGCGATCTTGCTATTTCATTAGGACGCGCACGGGCGCAGGGCCGCCAGTTCGGCCACGCCATCGAGCGGGAAGTCGAGATCCTCATGCTGCACGGCGTGCTCCACCTGCTCGGTTTCGATCACGAGACCGACAGCGGCCAGATGGCGCGCGCCGAAAAACGGTGGCGGACGCGCCTCGGCCTCGCCGCCGGATTGATCGAGCGGGTGCGGCCATGACGGCTGCTGTAATTCTAGTGACGCTCCTCGCCATCCCTCTACTGGTACTGGTGACTTTTGTGCAGCTCCTCTATCTGGAGAGCATGCGCCTGCGCCCGCGCGATCTGCCCAGCGTCCGATTCTTCAAGGAAACGCTCGAAGACCGCCTCGCCATGAAGACCGAGGAGGGGATGGAGACGTTCTCCGTCATCAAGCACACGCTGCTCGCCATCATCGGCGCTCTGTGCCTCGCCTGGTCGGCCGATGGACTACCTTGGACCGGACTGTCGCTCGCCGAAGGCGCGCTCTCCGCCTGGCTCATCATGCTCGGCGCGTCGTATGCGGTGCCGCAGTTGCTCTATCGCCGCACCACCGCGCACTGGATGCTGCGCTGCGTCCCCATGTTCCGCGCTCTCGCGCTGGTGGCGCGGCCGTGCGTGGCGCTGCTCGATTTCTTCCAGTCGCTGATCGCCCTCACAGACGACACCGCCAAGCCCGAAGAGGAGCCCACGCCCGCCGAGAACATCGAGGCGTTGATTTCCGCCGGTACGGAAGAGGGCCTCATCGAGGAGGACGACCGCAAGCTCATTCAGGGAGTGGTGGAATTCGGCGACAAGATTGTGCGCGAGGTCATGACCCCGCGGCCTAACATGATTGCCATCGCTGCCGAAGCCACGCTCGACGAACTGCGGCAGCTTGTCATCAACGAACAGTTCTCGCGTATTCCGGTGTTCGAACAGAACATCGATCAGATGGTCGGCTTCGTCCACGTGCGCGACATGTTCGAACTGGAAGAGGAAGAACGCGCTTCGCGCAAAGTGCGCGACCTGCTGCGCCCGGTGAAGTTCGTTCCCGAAACCAAACCGGTGAACGATCTCATGCGGCAAATGCAGCAGGAGAACGCGCACCTGGTGATCGTGGTGGACGAGTACGGCAACACCGCCGGTATCGCTACCATGGAAGATCTGCTGGAAGTGATTATCGGAGAGATTCGCGACGAGCACGAGCCGGACAGCGATATCACCGAGGATGGCCAGGGCGGATACATCGTCTCCGGCAGTTTTGAACTGGATCGCCTTCCCGGCCTGTTCGAGACATTTCATCGCGAGGAAGACATCGAGTCGAGTACAGTCGGCGGATTGGTCAGCGAATGGCTGGGGCACGTTCCCAAGCCCGGCGAAGCGGCCGACCGCGACGGCCTGCGCATCGACGTCCTGGCCAGCGATGAATTCCGCGTGGAACGGGTACGGCTTAGCAAATCGCAAACGGTAGCTCAATGAATAAATTTAAATCGGGGTTCGTATCGCTGGTGGGGCGTCCGAACGCCGGAAAATCCACACTGCTCAATGCTCTGGTAGGGCAGAAGGTGGCCATTGTGGCCGACAAGCCGCAGACCACCCGCACGTCCATTCAAGGCGTGCTCACCCTGCCCGAGGCACAAGTAATTTTCATCGACACGCCCGGCATTCACAAGGCGGATTCGCAACTTAACAAGCGCCTCATGGACACCGTGCGGGCTTCGCTCGAAGAGCGCGACCTGCTGCTGTTCCTGGTGGACTCCACGCGTGCTTTCACGGTGGAAGACCGGCGCGCGCTCGATCTCGCCACCCACACCGGTACGCCCGTGGTGCTGGTACTGACCAAGGTGGATCTGCTCCCCGATAAAGGCAAGCTGCTGCCGCTCATCGAGCAATACAAGGGGCTCCACGGTTTTGTGGAATACACGCCTGTATCGGCCACCCGCAAGATCGGCCTCGATGAGTTGCGGCAGGTGATCCTCAATCGGCTGCCCGAAGGCCCGCAATATTTTCCCGAGAACCACGTGACCGACCAGCCGGAGCGATTCCTGGCCGCCGAACTGGTGCGCGAAAAGGTGCTCCAGGTCACACGCCAGGAAGTGCCGCATTCGGTCAACGTGATGGTGGACCGGTGGGAGGAGACGCCCAACATTACGCGCATCTATGCTACCGTTCGCGTGGAGCGGCCGGGGCAGAAGGGCATCGTCATCGGCAAGAAGGGCGCGGTGCTGGTAAAGATCGGCACGCTGGCGCGGGTCGAGATGGAAAAGCTCTTCGGCGTGAAGATCTACCTCGACCTGCATGTGCGCGTGCAGCCCGGGTGGCGCGAGAAAGCAGCCTTCCTCAATACACTCGACTGGCGTACAATGGCCGTTGAAGATGATTCCTAAAATCTGTGCTTCCTTGATGGCGCTGATTCTGCTGGTCAGCGCTTGTCTGGCTGCCGATAAACCGGTCTCCGACGACACCATCTACGACAAGGTACGCATCGCGCTGGCAAGCGATATCGATGTAAAGGGCGGCAATCTGAAAGTGGACGTGAAGAACGGCGTAGTCACGCTCGCCGGTGACGTGGAGAGCCAGGGGCAGAAGGATAAGGCCGGCCACATCGCCAAGAGGGTGAAGGGCGTCAAGAAAGTCACCAACAACATCGAAGTAAAGATGCGGTAGATGGCGGCTGTCCTTCGCATCGGCGTCGCCGCGGCCATCTTCGCGCTCAGCGCGCCGGCGCAGGACTTTTCCAAAATCACCATCGAAACCATCGGCAAGAATCTGCAGTTCACCGAAGGCCCGGTGTGGTCGAAAGATGGCTTCATGATCTTCAGCGACACGGTCGCCGGCAAGATCTGGAAGTGGGCGCCAGGCAGCGAGGCGGTGACCTTTCGCGAGCCGTCCAACGGCGCCAGCGGCAATGCCTTCGATACCCAGGGCCGTCTTTATACTTGCGAAACTCACACCCGCCGCGTCACTCGCACCAACATGAAGGACGGCCGCGTAGACGTCCTGGCAGACCAGTGGGACGGCAAGAAACTGAACGCTCCCTGCGATCTGGCGGTGAGCAAGAGCGATCACGTCTACTTCACCGACCCCGCTTTCGGCGGCCAGCAGGACCATCGCGAGCTCGATTTCTACGGCGTGTACCATCTTCCGCCCAAGGGTCCTCTGAAACTGGTGGCGAAGCCGGCCGGGCGGCCGCACGGCATCGCGCTTTCGCCCAATGGCCGAGTGCTCTATGTCACCAACGCCGATGAGCGCACTGTGCGCGCCTACGATATCGACCGCAACGGCGACCCTTCCGGCGAGCGTGTGCTGGTGGCGCGGACCGACGGCATTCCCGGCGGGCTCAAGGTGGACGAGAAGGGCCAGTTGTTTGTAACGATCGCCAAAGGCATCGCAATCTACAGCGCCGGCGGCAAGCCGCTCCATCTGATCCCCCTGCACGATCGCCCTTCGGATTGCGCATTCGACCCCCAAGGCACGTGGCTCTATATCACCGCCGGCAACTTTCTCTATCGCGTTCGCCTGGACGGGAATTAGCAACAAATGGCGGGCGGGTGACCTGAATGTCCGAGACTGACGATCGCCGTTATCCCAAGCGCCCCATCGTGGGGATTGGCGCCCTCATCTTCCAGCGCGACCGCATCCTCATGGCGCAGCGCGGCAAGCAGCCTTTGCAGGGTTGGTGGTCGCTCCCCGGCGGTGCGCTCGAAGTGGGCGAATCGCTCGCCGACGGTATTCGCCGCGAGGTTCGCGAAGAGACCGGGCTCGACGTCCACCCCGTCGGAGTGCTGGAAATCTTCGAGCGCATCATGCGCGACGCGAGTGGCGCGCCCGAGTATCACTACGTCCTCATCGACTACGTCTGCCGCATCGTGGGCGGCGAATTGTGCGCCGGCGACGACGCTTGCGAGGTGGAATGGGTGCGCCGCCGCGATCTGCCGGAACTGCACATCACCGAGGGCACGCTGGCCGTCATTGAAAAAGGCTTTCGCGAACGGCGAAGATATAAATGAGGCGTCACCCTTTTGAACACCAGCGCGGATGTACTCGAATTCGAAGCTTTGCGGCAGGTCGTGGGCCGCTACCTGTCGACCGCTCCCGGTAAGCGCGAGCTCGATAAGCTACAGCCGCACGCGGACCGTGCAGTGCTTGAAGAGGACCTCGCCGAGACCGCCGAGGCCATCGAATATCTACGAGTCGCGTCCCGCCCGCAGGCCGGCGGGCGCGGTGGCGCCATCCGCGTGGATTTCAACGGCATCCCCGACACCGAAACCATCATTCACAAACTGCGCATCGAAGGCGCGGGTCTGGAGCCCACCGAAATATTCGCGGTATTTGCGCTGCTCGACCGCGCCGCCGATGCCAAATCGGTGCTCACCGCATCGAGCGAACGTTTTCCGCGCCTGGGCCGCCGCGCGCAGACCATCGGCGATTTCCGCGCGCTTCTCAAAGACCTGGAAGGCAAGATTCTGCCCGACGGCAGCATTGCCGACCATGCCAGCGTGGCGCTCGCCCGCCTGCGGCGCGATATCGAGCGGCAGAAGCGCTCCATCCAGGAGTCGCTCGAACGCTTCCTGCGTTCCCATCGCGACGAGGGCGTACTGCAAGAGGAGTTCGTGACCATCCGCAATGAGCGCTTCGTGGTGCCGATCATTGCCGGGCAGCGCCGCAAACTCGACGGCGTGATCCACGGCACCAGCGCCAGCGGCGCCACCCTCTTCGTCGAGCCCATCGAGACCATCGACCTCAATAACGAGCTGGTGCGCCTCACCGAGGAGGAGATGCGCGAAGTGCATCGCATTCTGGTGGAAATCACCGGCCGTCTGCGCGGCCACGGCGATTCCATCCGGCAGACGCTGGTCACCATGGCGCAGCTCGAATTGATTTTCGGGAAGGCGCGCTTCGCCGGCGAGTTCGGTTGCACCATCCCCCGCTTCGGCGAGCGCCTGCTGCTGCGCGATGCGCGCCATCCCCTGCTGGAAGACGTGATGCGACGGCGGCGCAAAGAGGTGGTGCCGATCGGTCTGGAGCTCAACGGCGAGCGGCGTACGCTGCTCATCAGCGGGCCCAATACCGGTGGCAAAACCGTCAGCCTGAAAACCATCGGCCTACTGACTCTGATGGCGCAGGCGGCCATCCCGGTGCCTGCCGCGGAGGCGGAATTCCCCGTCTTCTCGCAGGTGCTGGCGGATATCGGCGACTATCAGTCCATTCAGGAAAACCTCAGTACCTTCTCCGCGCACGTCACCAAGATTCGCGAGATGGCGCTCGACGTGACACCCGATTCGCTGGTGCTGCTCGACGAACTCGGCTCCGCCACCGACCCTGAAGAGGGTGGCGCCCTGGGGGTCGCGATCGTCGACCACTTCCGCTCGGCGGGGGCCTTCACGCTGATCTCGACCCACCTGATGGCGCTCAAGATTTACGGCGCGTCCACGGAGGGAGTGGTCAACGGATCGATGGGGTTCGATGAGGCGACCTTCGAGCCGACCTACCAGTTGCAGATCGGGCTGCCGGGGAAGTCGGCCGGCCTGGAGATCGCCACCCGCCTGGGCATGCCGGAAGATATCATGCTGCGCGCGCGCCGCTCCATGAGCGATCGTGAGCGCGACGTCACGCGCTTTCTATCGGAACTGCATCGCCGGATCGAAGAGACGCAGACGCTGGAACAGAAACTGCGCGAGCAATTGGCCGCCGCCGAGCGCCACGACAAGGAACTGGCGCGGGAATGGGAGAAGCGCGAGACGGCCAAATTAAAGGAACTGGAGCGCCGGACCGACCAGGCGTTGGCGAAGTTCGAGGAGCAGGCGCAGGATACCCTGGGCAAAATCGGGCAGGGCGCCGATAAGCGCAAGGCCGAGCAGGAGGCGCAGCGCCGCGTCGCCAAGGCGAAGCGCGAACTGCGCGAAGATTTTTCCACCACCGTGCTTTCCACTCAAGACGATTCGCGCCAGGATCGCATTCAGCCCTTGAAGATCGAAGAAGGCGCGCGCGTCCGCCTGCGCGATGTGCGCGAACCGGCCACCGTCCGGCGCAAGCTGTCGAACGGCCGCATCGAAGTGGAAGCCGGCTTCATGAAGATGCAGGTTTCCGAGGACGACGTGATCGAAGTGCTCCCTCCGGCAGGTCCGGGCGCCGGCAAGCTGCCGCGCAATGTGAGCTATCGGCCGGCTCCGGAGCTCGCGCCCGTACACCAGGAGATCAACGTCATCGGGCAGCACGTGGAGGAGGCACGCGACGCCGTCGACGAATTCCTCGATCGCGCCGTGATGGCCACTGCCAGCCGCGTCCGAATCGTGCACGGCCACGGCATGGGAGTGCTCAAGCGGACTATCGCCGACATGCTGGCGCACCACCCGCATGTGGCCAAGTTCTACCAGGCGCCGCAGCAGGAAGGCGGCGCCGGAGCGACCATAGTCGAGCTGCGGGAATAGCGGCCGCCAACTGCTGGACGATTCGCCCCAGGGCGCCCCGATGGGGCCAGCCACGGGCGTCCGCATCGCGGATTGCCATGGCATCCACGTACCCACCCTCCCCACCTCGCTGCCAACGAACCTCTACCGGGCGTCGGAACGACCATAGTCGAGTTGCGGGAGTAACGGGGGAGCGGCAGCATACGGATATAGTCGGACGGCCAGCGCCAACCTTGCACCACGAAGGAAACGGCCAGCAGGAAGGCGCCGCGAAGTGCCACCACCAGGGTGACGTCCTGCCCCATGACGCGGCGAGACGAGCGGGAAACTATTGATGCATCATGAATTGCGGGCTGTAGCCGGGCGCCTGTGGCTTCGTTTCACGGTTGCCACTTGGTACAGCCCGGGTGCCGGCGAAATCGTTGTTGGCCCGGGCGAAGAAATAGGGAAAGAAGGGCTGCCACAGCTTCACATTTAGCGCCAGTCCGGTGAGGCAGAAGAGGGCGATCCGAGGACGCGGCGCCACAGCGCTTCAGACTCCGGCAGGTAGGGGCCACGTCGAGTTCTCGAAGGATAGCAACCTGGAATTACATAACTCTTACAATGACTTGCCCTTTTCCCCTGGTATCGTAAAAGTCGACACCACCCCAGAGGAACCTCGTGAATAAAGAACCCATCGTCCTTCTCGACCGGACCGGCCTGAACTGGCCCACAACCCTCACGCTCATTCTGATCCACATTGGAGCCGTGGCGGCGTTCTTTTTCTTTAGCTGGAAGGCGTTAGCGGTAACCGTTTTCCTCTACTGGGTGGCAACCGGGCTGGGAATCAGTATGGGCTACCACCGCCTGCACACCCACCGCTCCTACAAGGTGCCGCGTTGGCTGGAGTACTTTTTCGCCTTTTGCGGCACACTCACGCTGGAAGGCGGTCCCATCTTCTGGACGGCGATCCACCGCATCCACCATCAGCGGTCAGATCAGCATGGCGATCCGCACTCGCCGCGCGAAGGCGCCTGGTGGGCGCACATCGGTTGGATCCTGGTAGGGGAGACGAAGCACAACAATTCCCGCCTTCTCGCCAAGTACTCGCCCGATCTCGCTAAGGACCCCTTCTACGTCTGGCTGAACGATTATCACTGGCTGCCCAATGTGGTCCTGGCAGTCGTTCTCTATCTGGTCGGTGGTCTCCCAATGCTGCTCTGGGCCGGCTTCTTCCGGATCGTCTTCGGATTGCACGCCACCTGGCTGGTGAACTCGGCCACTCATCTGTGGGGCGGCCGCCGTTTCGCCACGCGCGACGATTCGCGCAATAACTGGTGGGTAGCGCTCATCTCCTTCGGCGAAGGCTGGCACAACAATCACCATGCGCATCCGACATCGGCGCGCCACGGCCTCGCCTGGTATGAGTTCGACCCTTCCTGGCTGCAGATTAAGCTGCTGAAGCGGTTCGGACTGGCGAAATCGGTACAGGTCGCCAGCGTCAACACCCGCCTGGCCGACCGCGAAGCGGCCTAGTTTTACGGCATACGCTGCGGGTAGTCCCGCTCCAGTTGGCGATACATCTGGCGCGATTGCTCCACCCGTCCGCGATAATTGCCCAGCATCTCCGCCACGGCAGATAACCCGTCGAAATCGGCGCCGTATTCCGCGGTGATCCGCAGATCGACCGTTCCCGGCGGGTCTCCCAGAATGCGGATATTCGTCTGACCGGCCTCCAGGTGTGCCCTGAGATCGGTTTCGATCTCGGGGAGAGGTTTTCCGTACACCTGCCCCATCGCTGCGGCCGTCCCGGTGGCCTGGACGGCGGCCAAAAAGTCCGGAAATCGGTCTTGGTAGCGCGGATCGAGCACCAGCATGTGCGCTAGCAGCCAGCTTTCCGCATAGGCGGCGTCCACCAACGCGGAATCCGTGAAAATTCCGGAATCGGCCTTCGCCGCGATCAAATCGGCCAACGGAATCCATCGGTCGCGCCGCAAAGCCAGCACCCGTTCAGGAATGAACTGCCCCAGTTCGGTACGCTCACCGTCCCGGCTCTCCCAGAGATTAGAGTACAGTTCGGCCAACCCCTCGTTCAGCCACACCGGCAGGTGCATGCCGCTCCCCGCCATCAGGAAATGGACGTACTCATGGGCGGCCACGCGGCCATCGGCACGTGAACCGTCGAGCACCACGAAATCGCGCCGCGTACCCGGCAGAAAGAAGCCGATCGAGCGGCTGATGGGCGCATAAGGCTGAAATTCATCGCGCGATCCGAACGCAATGACGCAGATCGGCTTTTCGCGTTGGTCGCGCGGCTCGCCCCGCCACCCCAAAATCGGCTGTAGAATCGCCCGAAGCTGTTCCAGGCGCACCACCAGATTGCGCCCTGCCTCTTCGTCCCCAGTGGTGTACGCTTCGAAGTCCGCGGTAGACAATTTAATCCAGGACGAATGACGGCGCGGGATCTCGCCGGCGGCAGACCATGCCGGAGACAGACAGCAAAACAGGGCAACCACCGCCAGACTTCTCCGCACGATCTCTTATCGGCCGAATCTCGTTGGAACTTGATAGTTTCGGGGACAGAACAGGCGACGCTGCCCGGGATTCACACGTACATTAGGGCTTCCCGATTTACCGTGAGCCCGTGCGAACTAGATTATGGAACGACGTGGGGCGCACGTCACAACCGAAACAGAAGCGCGACTGATCCTCACCATCGACTGCCCGACACGTGTCGGGTCGCGCGGCACCGAACCGGAGTTCCAACTGAACTCCACGCCGATTCCGAAAGATCAGTTACCCTACGCACTTCGGGCGGCACTCAGCCGAAGATCGAAGCCTGTCCTTTATCTCCGCGGCGAAGGGTGCGTCGCTATCGGAGAAATAGTCCGGGTAATCGATGTCGTTCGAGGAGCCTGGTACGGCCTCCCCATCGTCCTCTTGACCTCCGAGCCCGGATCCAAATCGCAACCCTGAAATTTACCCCCCTGGTGCCGAAGGCCAGCGCCGTCACACACCGATTGGTAACATGTTGTCTGTGAAGTGGCGGCTATCCACTGGTACCGCGATTGCCGTGGTCATTTTGGCCATCTTTCTGTTCCCCTCAACCTCCGTGCGGCATTGGCACAATGCAAGGGTGGTGGCAGTGGAAACGAAGGGCCTCGTCCGACAATTCGACCTTATTGACAGTTACGATCCTGACTGTATCCTGAGAGCAGTTGAATTCAGAAATCCCTTCCGCCCTCTTTCAATGGGGAGAGGGGCCACAGTTCGGATCTCCCAAGCACCTGGCGGCCACATTTACCTCAAAGACGACCATGGCCGCGAACACGAGGGCAGAATTGTTCTCTTCGGCTTAATGGCGAATCACATCGCCGCGCAAGAATAGCGGCTCCTTGCCACAGGCGCAGCACCCTTGGGACGTCCTGGTTGTCGAAAGGTAGTACCAGACCGGACGTCCCCGGTTTCCAATTAGTATGGTCCGGTTGTGGGATGCACGCCAGGAAGTTGTACCCAAGATCGTTGCCGCCCTCCTGTTCGCGTGCAGCATGATAGCGACTTTCGCGTGCCTCTCGGAGATCCCGAAGAATAGTCCCTGGTTCGATCCCGGCATGGCCCGCACGATGGCTGGCGTGAGCCCGCTGGTTTTCCTCTGCGCGTGCGTGCTCGTTTTCCTGCGGCCCAGTTTCGGATACCTCCTGGGTTTGTTGGCTGGATTGGCGGCACTCCCTTGGCTCGTTTGGAGCGAGTTGTCACTCGCCCCATGGAACACTTGGGTTCTACTGGTCCTGGCCCACGACCAACACGACGTCACAGCCTTTTGGAACCTCAGAATTCTCGCAGCAGCGCTAATCGCGATGTCGACTGGCTGCGCCGTAATTCGGCTGGTTCCTGCCCGCCTGTTGTTACGCCAGACGCCCGTGTGCCGGCGTTCATGGCCTGCCGTTTCACTGGGGATGCTCGTTGTGGCAGAGTGGCTCGTCCATTCCGTCACGCCTTACGTCGTCCCTGAATGCCGAAAAGCAACGAGCCCGGAATTTCAGATCCTCCATATGGAAAAGAGAGGACTGCGAATTCACCAGGTTGCTGTTAGCGCCTATAAGGACGGGCGCGTCTATTCTTCGGTGGACGAGAGAAGGGTTTTTCGCCTTCGATTTGCAAGACAGGACTTCCAGGCTGCCATGCCTTACGAGCGCATAATCGCAGTTGCGCAATCGCCAGAACTGCTGAACCAGCACACGCCACTTCTGCGACCGCCGCTACGATCCTGGAATACCGACCGTTGGTACATCGTGCTCAAAGGCCACCGGCTCCTCGAGTTTGAAAGCGAGAGCCAAGCGCCTCCACCTGCGGAGATAACCAGTCTGCTTCGGGATGTCGAGCAATTACCAATTTCGGGAAAGCAGTCGTTTCTTGCTCGCGACGTCTGCCTTGGTCTTTGCTACGATCCCCTCGCCGAAATGGGTTACTACACTGCCTTTTATGAGCAGGCAGGGCTGATGGGTGCCCATTGAGCCCTCCCCTACCCACCCGCGATCGCGCCCACCAGCAGTAGAGGCTCCGACCCATTCGTCACCGCCTCCGGCAACGCCTTATCCGTAGGCTCGTGCGACCAGTCTTCTTCGCACGCGAAGAAGCGCACGAACGGCCGCCGCTGGCGCGTCACGTGATCGCGAATCGTGCCCTGCAGCGTGGGGTATTTCGCCTCCAGCGCGTCGAGGACCGAAGCGATGGTCGCCCGGCCCTCGACCTCCACCTGCACTTCACTGTCGGACTTAGCCAGCGCACGCAGGTGCGCCGGCAGCACTACGCGGATCATGGCAGCGTCTGCACTTCCACCGACAGCACGGAGGGCAGATCGCGCACGATCGGCGCCCAGGTATCGCCGCCGTTGGGCGACGCGTACACCTGTCCGCCGGTAGTGCCGAAATATACGCCGCAGGAATCGAGCGAATCCACCGCCATGGCGTCGCGTAAGACGTTCACGTAGCAATCGTGCTGCGGCAGTCCATTGGTCAGCGGCTCCCACTCTTCCCCACCGGTCCGGCTGCGAAAAACGCGCAGCTTGCCTTCCGGCGGATAGTGCTCGGAGTCGCTCTTGATGGGGACCACGAAAACCGTCTCGGGCTCGTGGGCATGTACGTCGATGGCGAACCCGAAGTCGGTCGGCAGGTTGCCGCTGACTTCGCGCCAGGAATCGCCGGCGTTATCGCTGCGCATCACGTCCCAATGCTTCTGCATAAACAGCACATCGGGACGGGACCGGTGCATCGCCACGTGATGCACGCAGTGGCCCACCTCCGCCTTGGGGTCGGGCATCATGTTCGACACCAGGCCCTTATTGATGGGCTGCCACGTCGCCCCGCCATCGTCCGTGCGGAACGCCCCCGCCGCCGAGATCGCAATATACATACGCTGCGGGTTGCCCGGATCGAGGATGATGGTGTGGAGACACATGCCGCCGGCGCCCGGCTGCCAGTGAGGTCCCGAGCCGTGCGCCCGTAGACCGGGAAGTTCCTGCCAGGACTTGCCCCCATCGGCGGTGCGAAAGATGGCCGCGTCCTCCACCCCGGCATAGACGGTATCCGGGTCGGTCAGCGACGGTTCCAGGTGCCAGACCCGTTTGAACTCCCACGGGTGGGCCGTGCCGTCGTACCACTGGTGAGTGCCGGGGACGCCGTCGTAGACGAACTTGTTGTCCATCGTCTCCCACGTCTTGCCGCCATCGTTGGAGCGCTGGATCACCTGCCCGAACCAGCCGCTCGATTGGGAGGCGTACAGGCGATTCGGATCGGCCGGCGACCCTTTCATATGGTAGATTTCCCAGCCGCCGAAATGAGGGCCGGAAACCTCCCATTTTTCGCGCTTGCCATCGGCGCTCAACACAAACGCGCCCTTTTTCGTTCCTACCAGTACCCGCACCTGGCTCATTTGGGCGCCTCGCAATTGATCATCCACGGGATGCCGAAGCGATCTAACAGCATGCCGAACCGGGCTGCCCAAAATGTTTGCTGCAAGGGCATCTGCACATTGCCGCCTTCTGCCAGCCCGTTAAAGATGCGTTCCGCCTCGGCCGTATCCTTCAGACCGATGGACATGCAGAAGCGCTTGGCCGCGCCGCCACCCTGTCCGGGCGGCGAATCCGCTCCCATAATTTCGCTGTGGTCCGTCACCAGGCGAATGTGCATAATCTTATTTTCGAAGCCCGGAGGCATCTGGCCGGCCATGGGGCTGCCGCCGTAACGGAAGAGGCCTTCGATCTTGCCCCCGAAGATCTGCTGGTAGAACGTAAAAGCTTCTTCGCATTCGCCGGTGAAATTCAAGTACGCGCTGATTTGCATGACTAAGCTCCTTTTGCGGAAAACGATTTGCTGCTTTCGGTAAGGGCCTTGAGTTTGGCGAGGCCCTCCTCAAAATCTTTGCCCACCATTTTGTCCATGCTGAGGAAGATCGACATCAGCTTGAACGGAAAGGGCTGCGGTCCACGCATCGCCCAGGTTACCGCGGTCGACGAACCTTTAGTCTCCAGGGTGAACTCAGCGATGTTGTGGGCCTGGAACGGCCTGCTAAAATCCACCCGGATACGGACCAGCGCCGGGGGCGCGGCCTCCACGATTTCCATGGCGCCTTGGCCGGCTTTCTGATTACCCGCCCATCGATATTCCGCGCCTTTCCCGCGCGCCGCGCCGGAGTAGGTCTTGGTCATGGCGGGGTCGAACTTTTCAAACGGTGACCAGGCGGCCCAATTCCGAAAGTCCTCGATCTGCGCAAAGATCCGTTCGGGGGACGCCTGCACAATCTGCGTGCGCTTCACTTCGAAGGTGTCGGGCCGGGTAGCGGCGAACCCCAGCAGCGCTACCAGTAAGACTCCGGCAATTACGATTGTGACCAGCATTGCTCCCCCCGCGTTCTTCGCAGCGCATCCCGACGGCCCCAGGCGACCCACACATCCAGTAATCCCACCACCAGCGGCATGGCCGCGGGCGCCGCGCCCACATACGCGAACGTGAGCGCCGTCGCGCCAACCATTATGACGGTCAGAGCGCTCGCCGCCAACGGCGTCAGTTCCGGCCGGATGCGGAGCAGGCCCGGCAATATCAGCCCCACGGCGCCCAGCACTTCCGCCGCCCCGAGGAAGCGCAGAAAGGCGCCCGGCAGGGCGACCTGGCGGGTGAGATCGGCGATCGGCAGGATCAGCTTCATAGCGCCGCTGAACAGGTACAAGAGCGCCAAAAGGCACTGCACGGCCCACAGTGCGCGGTTGCGATTGCGGGTCATTGCGATCCTCCCGCGATTGGAAGATTGGGGATTTCGAGCACCGGCCGGATCTCTACCGTACCCTTGCGCGCGCCGGGAATGCGGCCGGCGATATCGATGGCCTCATCGAGATTCCTGGCGTTCACCAGGTAATAGCCGCCCAGGCATTCGCGTGTTTCGGCGAACGGACCGTCGGTGACCAGGCGCTTGCCGTTGCGCACCTGTACGCTGGTAGCGGTGGAGACGGGCTGCAGCGGGGCGGTGGCCAGAAACTGTCCCTTGGCGTTGAGGTCGTGGGCTAGCTGCGTGGATTCCCCGTAGCAGTGCTCGCGCTCCTCGTCGGTCAGGGCATTCTCGGCCATGTAGATCAAAAGCATGTATTTCATTCTGTGTCCCCTTCATTGGTAAATCGAACGGCGGCCCGGGAAATCGACACCGGGCCCAGGAGAATTTTACAATTTTTGTATGGCTGGGAACGCAAGCGTCGCGGTGGAGCAGCTTTACCGGTCGGAATGGGGCCGGATTGTCGCCACCCTCATCCGCCTGGTGGGCGATTTCGACCTGGCCGAAGAAACCGCCCAGGAGGCGTTTGCCGCAGCGGTAGAGCAATGGGGCGAGCAGGGTGTGCCGGAATATCCGCGCGCCTGGGTAATCCAGACCGCCCGCCACAAAGCCATCGATCGTATCCGGCACCGGGCGCTGGCGCATGAAAAGCTGGAACAACGCGCCGCCGAAGGCTTTCTCGAAACGGTGCAGGAGCCGGACTTCGACAATCGCGAGATTCCCGACGACCGCTTGCGGCTGATCTTCACCTGCTGCCATCCGGCGCTCGCGCTGGAGGCACAGGTGGGGCTGACGCTGCGCACACTGTGCGGCCTGGAGACGGAGGAAATCGCGCGCGCCTTTCTGGTGCCGCCAGCCACCATGGCGCAGAGACTGGTACGCGCCAAACGGAAAATCAGCGCCGCTGGGATACCCTACGAAGTCCCCGAAACCAGCCAGATGGCAGAACGTCTGGACGCCGTGCTGGCGGTGATTTATCTGGTCTTCAACGAAGGGTATGCCGCCACCGGCGGCACCCTATTGCGCGCCGATCTCTGCCGGGAAGCCATCCGCCTGGCGCGGTTGGTGCGCTCGCTCACCGGGCCGAATCCCTCGCCCGAAGTCACCGGATTGCTGGCGCTCCTGCTGCTGCAGGATGGCCGCCGTGCCGCCCGCCTGGACGATGCTGGCGGACTGATGGTGCTGGAAGAGCAGGACCGCAGTCTGTGGGACCGCCGGCAGATCGCCGAAGCGCTGCCGCTGGTGGAAGAGGCGCTGCGCGGCGGCCGCCGCCCTTACGCGCTGCAGGCGGCCATCGCAGCGCTGCATTGCCAGGCAGCCCACGCGGCGGATACCGATTGGCCGCAGATTCTGAGCCTCTACGATCTGCTGGTACAGTCGTTCCCCTCGGCGGTGGTGCAATTGAATCGCGCGGTGGCGGTGGCGATGGTGCAAGGTCCTGAGGCGGGGCTGGAGATTGTCGACTCTCTGGCGGACGAACTCGCCGGCTATCACCTGATGCACGCCGCGCGCGCCGATCTGCTGCGACGCGCGGGCCGGCCGAACGCGGCGGCGGAGAGCTATCGGCAGGCGTTGGCGCTGGCTACCAACGAAAGCGAGCGGCGCTACCTGGAGCGTCGTTTGCGCGAAGTGACGGCGCGCGGGGCGGGCGGGTGAGGACATCCCGCCAAAGGTCCTGTGCCGATCGCTGGCGAGCTTGGTCCTGCAGTCTTCGCGCCGAGAGACCTGCGCCACGGAGCCTAAACGGCGATTGCTGTGCCGGTGATATCCGAGGCGTCGTCGGAGGCCAGGAATACTGCCAGCGCCGCTAGTTTTTGCGGGGAGACCCACTTGGAGCGATCGGCCTTCGGGTCGGAACGGCGATTGGCGTCGGTATCGATGGTGCTGGGCAAAATCGCGTTGGCCGTAATTCCCAGCTTGCGATTTTCCAGCGCCGCGGTCTTGACCAGCGATACCAGCGCCGCTTTGGTGGCGCTGTACGCCGAGATGTTGGCCGCCGGTTCGGCGGCGGCACGGCTGGCGATCGCCACAATGCGGCCGGTCTCCTGTTGCCGCATCACCGGGATCACGGCCCGCAAAATATTCAGGGCCGCCCGTAGATTCAGTTCGAGCATGGAGTCCCAGGTGGCGTCGTCGGTCTCATGAATCGGCGCGCCTCCCGCGAATCCGCCGGTCGTGTGGACCAACGCGTCGATGCGGCCGAATTTGTCCAACGCGTCGGCCACCAGGCGGACGGCATTGTGCGGGCGGGTGAGATCGGCCGGGATCGCTTCGAAATTGGGATGGAGGAAGGCCGAAGGACTGATCTGCCGGCTGGTCCCCACCACGCGCGCTCCGGCTTGCAAAAAGGCCGCCGTGACGAACGTTCCCAACCCGCCGTTCGCGCCTGTGATTAACACGACTTGGTTTTCCATCGTGTTCCATTATAGGACCGGCAGTCCCAAAATCGGGCAGCTAATCGGGTGGTGTCGCTTTGATTTCAATTCACGGCGGCGGCCCACGCCGTGCATGAAACCCTCTAATGTTCGCAAAGGATCTGCTGCACGCCACCCGGGGACTCCGCAAGAGCCCGTCCTTCGCATTGATCTCAATCGGCACCATCGCGCTGGGAATCGGCGCCAGCACGGCGATCTTCAGCGTGGTGAACGCGGTCTTGCTGCAGCCGCTACCTTACCGCGATGCGGGACGGCTGGCGCTTATCGAAAGCGATATGCGGCACCGCAATGTGGTCGACTTCCCGTTCTCCGGACCGGACTTCGACGATATGGTGCACCAGACCACACAGTTCGAAGAGATCGGCGCGATATTCTCCGGACGGGCCGCGGTGCGCGACGACAACGGCGAACCGGCGCTGCTCACCAACGGCGCCGTCACGCCGAACTTCTTCCACATCCTGGGCGCCCGCGTGATCCTGGGGCGCGACTTTATCGCCGGCGACGCCACCCCGCAAGCCCCTCCCGCGGCCGGCGCCGCCGCACCGCCACGGCTGCCCGCCATCGCCATCCTGAGCTACGACCTCTGGAAGCGGCGTTATGGCGGCGACCCGGGCGTCATCGGGCGCAGCATCGAACTCGGCGGAGGCGCGCAGGCGCAAATCGTGGGCGTGCTCGAACCGGAATTCGAGCTTCTCTTTCCCCCGGCGTCGGGAGTGGAACGGAAGCCGGAGTTGTGGACCGCGCTACGCGCCAACTTCGCCACCGGCGGCCGCAACGACGTTTTCCTGCACCTCATCGGCCGGCTCAAACCGGGTGCGTCGGTAGAGACGGCGCAGGCGGAGGCGAACCGCTTCGCCGCCGATCTGCGCAAACATTTCGTGATCAAGGAAACGGCCGGCCTGTACATCCGGGTAGAGCCCATGCGCCAGCATCTGGTGGATGCGGTGCGGCCCGCCATCCTGGCGATTATGGGGGCGGTGCTGTTCCTGCTGCTGATCGCGTGCGCCAATGTGGCGAACCTGCTGCTGATTCGGGCGGCGTCGCGCGGGCGTGAATTGGCGGTGCGCGCGGCGCTGGGCGGCGGCCGCTGGGACCTGGTGCGGCAGATGATGGCCGAGTCGCTGCTGCTGGCTGGATCGGGCGCGTTGCTCGGGCTGCTGCTGGCGTCGAAGGGCGTCGATCTGCTCATCTATCTGGCGCCGGCCAACCTGCCGCGGCTGGATTCGGTGGCCATCGATCCCGCGGTGCTGGTATTCACGGTAGTGGTGGCAGCTTTTTCGGCGGTGCTCTTCGGGGTAATGCCGGCGTTGCGCGCCTCGCGGCCAGACATCATGGACGTGCTGCGGGCTAGCGGCCGGACTTCGGGACTGGGACGCGGTCGCATGTTGCGCGACGGCGTGGTGATGGCGGAAGTGGCGCTGTCGTTCGTGTTGCTGGTGGGCTCAGGGCTGATGGTGCGCACGTTCCTGGCGATTGTCCATACCGATCCGGGCTTTCGTGCCGATGGCGTACTGACGTTCCTGATGCCGATCTTACGCCAGTCGCCGGAGCAACGGAACGCGGCGGAGAACGACTTCCAGAATCGCATGCGGGCATTGCCGGGTGTGACGGCGGCATCGGCGGCCAACAGCTTACCGCTGGATGGCGGGAATCCTCTGGCGCGCTGGGGAACGCAGGAAGCCATGGCGGACCCGGCGCGATTCCATCAGGCGAATTTCATTTTCATGCTGCCGGGCTACTTCGAGGCTATCGGCACGAAACTGGTGGCCGGCCGCGTTTTTACGGATGCCGACAATAAGCAGGGACTGCACCAGTTGGTGATCGACCAGCAACTCGCGTCCAAAGCGTTTCCCCACGACAGCGCCGTGGGAAAGCGGCTGCTGTGCCGCATCACCACGCCCGAGCCCGAATGGTTCGAGGTAATCGGGGTGGTGCAGCATGAACGGCACGATTCGCTGCTCGCCGACGGGCACGACGAGGCGTACGTGATGGACGGCTACGGCGGGTTCGGCGCGGCCACCCGGTGGGCTGTGCGGACCTCGGGCGACCCTATGAAGCTGGTGCCGATGGTGCGCGAAGAGATTGCCAAATTCGACCGGCGGCTGGCAGTAGCGGAGATGCACCCCATGAGCGCGTTCGTGGACCGCGCGCAGGCGCAGACCCGTTTCGCCCTGGTGCTGATCGGAGTTTTCGCGGCGATCGCAGCGCTGCTGGCGGCGGTGGGACTATACGGCGTACTGGCGAGCGCGGTGCGGCAGCGAACGGCCGAGATCGGCGTGCGGGTGGCGTTGGGGGCGGCGCCTTTGCGGATCTTCGGACTGGTGGTGGGGCAGGGGATGGCGTTGAGCGCGGCGGGTATCGCCATCGGGATGGTGGCGGCGTTCGCGCTGACGCGCGCAATGTCCTCCATGCTGGTGGGCGTGAAGCCCACCGACCCGTTGACTTTCGCGGCGATGGCGGGCGCGTTCCTGTTGGTAGCGGCGATCGCGTCATGGATCCCGGCGCGGCGCGCGGCGGGGCTCGATCCCACCAACGCGCTGCGGGAGGAGTAGTAAGATTACGATAGAAGACTGATATGGCCGCCCTTCCGCAACTCATCACGGTGGAGGAGTTCCGGCAATTGCCGGAGAGCGAACTCGCGTACGAACTGCACTTTGGCGAGGTGGTGGCAATGACCAGGCCCAAACATCGGCACGTGAATCTGCAATTACGGCTCTCCGATCTGCTTACCCCGAGGCTGAGGTCGTTTGGGAGGGTCGCGACCGAAGTGCCCTATCGACCGTTTCCTGAATTCGACCTGCGCGTCGCGGACGTGGCTGCCGTCTCTCAGGCTCGCTGGGATGCCATCGATCCGGACGACAACCTGCGTGGAGCGCCCGACCTGGTTATCGAAGTCAAGTCGCCATCGAACACTGCACGCCAATTGCGCGAACTTGTTTCAATCTGCCTGGGAAACGGTGCGAGCGAAGTGTGGATCGTCGACACTGACAAGAAGTCCGTGACAGTCTTTCGACAGGACGGAATCCCCGCAGTCTTCATCGCTGGCGACGTGCTCTCCCTTGCCGCTTTCGGCGGGAGCGAGCTCCCGGTCGCCGAAATCTTCGCTTAAACGCCTCTTCCACCCCATCCGTAGCGAAACCCGTTCTCCGCGATGCCGCGCAATTCCGCTTCGCTGAAGCCGAAGCGTTCCGCCGCCAGCCGGTATTCGCCCACCAGCGTGCAGTGAAACATCGCCGGGTCGTCGGTATTGAGGACGATCGGCACGCCGGCGTCGAACAGGCGGCGCACCGGATGGTCCTCGATCCGCTTCACCACGCCCGTCACCAGATTGCTCGTGATGCAGACTTCGAGCGGGATGTCGCGCTCGCGCAGATGGCTCATGAGAGCCTCATCATTTACGGCCGAAATGCCGTGGCCGATGCGCTCCGCCCCAATCTGCAGCGCCGACCAGATCGAGTCCGGCGTGGTGCCCTCCCCGGCGTGCGCGGTGAGATGCAAACCGGCATCGCGCGCTCGTGCAAAGACATCGCCGAACCATTCCGCGGGACCGCGCGTTTCGCTGCCGCCGATGCCGAACGCCACTACCCCGCGATCCACGCGCTCCGCGGCCAGTTTTACCACCTCCCTCGCGGGGTCGACGCCAAACTGGCGAATGGCGTCGAGAATCCATCGCACTTTCACCGGAGAAGCGGCGGCGGCCTCCTCAATGGCGTCGAAGATGGGTGCGAATTCCTGCCCTTTCCAGAGCACCACCCCGGCCGACACGATGATTTCGGCGTACTGCACATTCTGGGTGGCCAACCGTTCAAGCAAGCGACGCGCGATCAGGCCGTAGTCTTGCGGTTTGCGCAAGCGCTGGCCGATCATCGCGAAGGCCTTCAAAAAGGCGTCGAAATCGGCATACCGGTAGCCGGCGCGGAACTGTTCCACGGATGTCGTGGGGTCCAGTTCATGCAGCGTCTCCGGCTCCACCGACCCCTCCAGGTGCAAATGAAGCTCCGCCTTGGGCATTTGCGCGATGAAATCGTCCATACTTGTTTATTAGACTCTCATGACCGTTGAAGAAATCGAAGCAATCGCCGGAGGATATCATGGCGACGCTTTTCGCATCCTGGGGCCGCACAGCGTCCGCAAGAAGGGCGGGCAAGCCCGCTGGGAGGTGCGGGCGTTCCTGCCGCAGGCCGAATCGGCGGTGGTGGCGTTCGCCGGCGAACGCGTGGAGATGGTGCGGAAGCATCCGCAGGGCTTCTTTTGTGCCGTGCTGGCGGGCGATCCGCAGCCTTACCTGATCCAGGCACGCCTGCATGACGGGGATGAGATCGAGATTGACGATCCCTACCGCTTCGGGCCGCAGCTTTCCGATTCCGACCTGTACCTGCACACCGAGGGCACGCTGCACGAATCCTGGCACACGCTCGGCTCGCACATCGTCGAAGCCGACGGTGTGAGCGGCGTACGATTCGCGGTGTGGGCGCCGAACGCGATTGCGGTAACGGTAGCGGGCGAGTTCAACGACTGGGACATCCGCCGCCACCCCATGCGATGGCGCAACGGTGGCGTGTGGGAACTGTTCATTCCCGGGTTAGGCGAGGGCGCGGCGTACAAATATCACGTGCGCTCGCGCTTCGCCGGATACCAGCAGCTTAAGGCGGACCCGTACGCCTTCTACAGCGAGACGCCGCCGAAATCGGCGTCGGTGGTGTGGAACCCGGCGAAATACGAGTGGAAGGACGCGGCCTGGATGGAAGCGCGCGCCACGCAGGACATCCTGAAATCTCCGGTCGCGATCTATGAAGTGCATCTGGAATCGTGGCTACGCGCGCCGCACGGGCAGTTTCTCACCTATCGCGACCTGGCGGTGAAGCTGGTCGCCTACGTGAAACAGATGGGCTACACGCACATCGAACTGCTGCCGGTGATGGAACACCCCTTTTCGGGGTCGTGGGGCTACCAGGTGATCGGCTATTTTGCGCCCACCTCGCGCTTCGGCACGCCCGACGATTTTCAATACTTCGTGGACGCCTGCCACCAGGCCGGGATCGGCGTGATGGTGGATTGGGTGCCGGCGCATTTCCCCAAAGATGCCCACGGGCTGGGATTTTTCGATGGCACGGCGCTCTACGAGCATGCCGACGTGCGCAAGGGCGAGCAGCTCGATTGGGGCACGCTGGTGTTCAACTATGGGCGCAACGAAGTGCGCTCGTTCCTGATTTCCAACGCGCTGTTCTGGCTGAAGCAGTATCACATCGACGGCCTGCGGGTGGATGCGGTGGCATCCATGCTCTATCTCGATTATTCGCGGAAGCCGGGCGAGTGGATTCCCAATCAGTACGGCGGCAACGAGAACCTGGAGGCCATCGAATTCCTGCGGCGCTTTAACGAACTGGCGCACACCGTGCCCGGCGCCTTCACGGTGGCGGAGGAGTCAACAGCGTTCCCGGGTGTGTCGCGGCCGGTGTATCTCAACGGCCTGGGTTTCACCATGAAGTGGAACATGGGCTGGATGCACGACATGCTCTCCTATTTCGAGAGCGACCCGATTTACCGCAAGTTTTATCACAACCACATCACCTTCAGCCTGTTGTACGCCTTCACGGAAAACTTCGTGCTGCCGATTTCGCATGACGAAGTGGTGTATGGCAAGCGGTCGCTGCTCAATAAGATGCCGGGGGACGAATGGCGGCAATTCGCCAACGTGCGCAGCTTCCTGGCGTTCATGTGGACGCATCCCGGAAAGAAGATCCTGTTCATGGGGCAGGAGATCGGGCAGCGCGAGGAGTGGAATCACAATACCGGACTGCGCTGGGAGTTGCTGGAATTCGAACCGCACCGCAAGCTGCAGGCGCTGGCGCGCGAGCTGAATCGTGTATACAGGGAGAATCCCGCGCTCTACCAGGTGGACTTCCACCACTCCGGCTTTGAGTGGGTGGACTTCCACGATTCAGAGAACTCCATCATCGCCTTCCTGCGGCGCGGCGAAGATCCCAAGGATTTCGTGGTGGTGTGCTGCAACTTTACTCCCGTGCCGCGCAAGCTGTATGAATTCGGCGTGCCTGAAGAAGGATTCTACGAAGAGATTCTGAATACCGATTCGGAGCTGTTCGGCGGCGGCAATCTGGGCAACGGCGGGATGGTGTCGTCGCGTCCGGCGCCACGGCACAATCGCCCGTTCAGCATTGCAGTCACGCTGCCGCCGCTCTCGGTGGTGATTTTCCGCAAGCGCTGACCCACGGGGAGCGCATGATATCCTGACTCCACAGGAGGGCTGCCCATGTATCGCCTGGTTTGCTTTCTATTCGTAACGCTCGCGGCGCAGGGTGCGTCGGCGGTTTACACCAGCTCATTCGAGGGCTCCAGCAGCGGCTGGACGGTGGTTCGCGGATCGGCCGCGCCCGATTCCGCGGTCATGCACGCCAACAGCAAGTCGCTGCGCGTGGAGGCGGGGAGTTCTTCGCCCGACGCGTGCGTACGCTCCGCACCGGTGCCGCTGACCATCGGGAAACGCTACGAATTGAGCGGGTGGGTGCGCACCGAGAATCTCACGGTGGCCGATCTGGAGCGTTCGCCGATCGCCTCGGGCGCTGTGCTGACCATGGCCTCCATGCCGTTCGATGTGCATTCGGCGTCGGTGGGCGGCACGCACGAGTGGACCCGCCTCTCGCTGAAATTCGTGGCCAGCCGGGCGCAGGACGCCATCCTGCTGACCGCGGGAAGCGGCGGTAAACTCGGCGGGAAAGCCTGGTTCGAAGGAGTCAGCCTGGACGAAGTCTCCTCCCGCGATCAATGGCCGGCGCGCGACGCAGTGCAGACTTTCGGACCGGCCTACCGGTATCCCGCGGCCGGATGGATCTATCTCCATATCGAAGGCAAACCGTACGATCGCGGCTATCAGCACGGCTATTTGATGTCGCGCGAGATTCCCGAGTACCTGGAGCGCTGCGCGTTCGACCTGGGCGGCAAGGCCGACGACCGCACCTGGAGCGAATACCGCACTTCCGCCAACGCCCTCTTCCTGCGCGGCTTCGACCGCGAGATTCTGGAGGAAATGCGCGGCATCGCCGATGGCGCCAACGCCCACGGCGCCAAGTGGCTGGGGCGCAAGCTCGACCTGGTGGACATTGTCGTGGCCAACACCACCGTAGAGATGGGCGAATTGCGCGGCGCCGTGGGCGCCACTCCCACCGGGCTCGAAGGGCTCGATCTGGTAGCGCCGGCATATGCCCGGCAGACGAAGAAAGATTCGCCGGTGGACCACTGCAGTGCCTTCGCGGCCACCGGCCCGGCGACGCGCGACGGCAAAATGGTCATCGGCCACGTCACTTGGTGGCCTCTGACGCTGGCTGAACAGACCAACGTGATGCTCGATATCAAGCCCGATACCGGCCATCGCATGCTCATTCAGAGCTACCCGGGCGGAATCGAAAGCGGCACCGACTGGTATCAGAACGACGCCGGGATGGTGCTTACCGAGACTACTATCGACCAGACGCCGTTCAATATCGACGGCACTCCGGTGGCGTTCCGCGCGCGCCGCGCCATTCAATATGGCGGCAACATCGATGAGATCGTTCGCGAACTGGGGACGGCCAATAACGGGTTATACACCAACGAGTGGCTGATCGGCGATGCCAAGAACAACGAGATCGCCATGTATGAGTTGGGCACCCACCATACGCGCCTGTGGCGCAGTTCCAAAGGGGAATGGTTCGGCGATACGCCGGGTTTCTATTGGGGCGACAACAATGCCAAGGACCTGACCGTCAGTCTGGAACTTGCCTCCGATCCGCACGGCGCCGCGGGCTACATTCCTTACACTCCGGGCGTACGCGACCTGGCATGGCAGCATCTCTACCATCAGTACAAAGGACAGATCGACGAGCAGTTCGCCTTCCGGGCGTACGATGCGGCGCCGCTCATTTCGATGAGCACCATGGACGCCAAAGTGGTTACCGCCGATATGGCGAAAGACCTGATGGTGTGGGCCGCGATCGGCCGCCCGAATGAGAGCGTCTGGGCTGCGCCGCGCACCAACCCCGGCCCGAATCATGGGTTGTACCCCGGCGGCTATCATCTGTTCACGGCGTCCGCGCCGGAGAGCCTGATCGAAAGCGTGCGTGAGAACGAACAGGCGCGGCTGGCGGAGAAAGTCACGCCCGAGAAGGCGCACGAAAAGACGACGGATTATGCCGACCGTCTGTGGAAGGGATGGGTGCTGCCGGCGTCGGATGCCGATACCTGGTTTGTGGCGGGGTCCGCGGCCTACTATCGCTTGCTGGAGTCGAAGGACGTGGAGGAGGCGATGGAAGCGCAGCGCATTCGCTATCGAGGATTGAAACTGGCGGCCGCCACGCCGCAGACCAATTTCCAGATCCAACAGACGGAGGGAATCCTGTTCCTCGACCAGGTGCGCCACAAGATGGGCGACGAGGCGTTCTTCAAACTGATGGACGATTACTTCTCCGCCAACACTACCAAGGCGGTAACCGCACAGTCGTTTCTGAAAAAGGCCGGGGTGACCTTCGAAGTTCCCAGCCCCGGCGAAGGTCCGGCTTACCTGCCGGGCGATATCGGGCGGCGTCTCGCTTCGGCGGTGATCGTGTACGGCACGGCGGCTGAGGCGGGCGTCAATCGTTACGCCGCCGAGCAGTTGCAGAGCCGCTATCGCGATTACAACCAGGCGAACGTCGCCGTGCTGAAAGACTTTCAGGCATCGGACGACGAATTGCAGCATCGCGATGTGATCTTCATCGGACGGCCGGAGACTAACTCGGCGCTGGCCGCCTGGGCGGCAAAGATCGGGCTTCATTACGACGGCGCGGCGATTCAATCGAACGGCGAGACGTTCGCCTCCGAGCGCGATTCGCTGGTGATGGCGGCCGGGAACCCGCTGGACGCGTCGCATATGGTGCTGGTGCTGGCGGGCAACGATCCGCGGCACACGGTGGAAGCGCTGAACGGCGACCTTTCGCAAATACCGTTGGCGGTGCTGGAAGACGGCAAGCCTGTGGGTAGAATAAGGTGATTCGATGCCGACGGCGGAACTGATTTCGGTGACGGAGTATCTGGCGACTGACTACAGTCCGGACTGCGATTTTGTCGACGGAGTATTGGAGGATCGCCACGTGGGAGAGAGGGATCATGGATTGGTTCAGGCGGCTTTGATAGTCTGGTTCGCTGCTCACCGCAAAGAGTTGGGGATCGCTGTCGTACCCGAGCAGCGCATTCAGGTGACGGGCTCGCGCTATCGGTTGCCGGACGTGTGCGTGACGATTGGCCTGCCCGATGAGCAGGTCTTCACCACACCCCCTTTCCTGTGTATTGAGATTCTCTCTCCCGAAGACCAGATGGGCCGCGTCCTGACGAAGGTCGCCGACTACCTGAATTTTGGCGTACCTTATGTCTGGCTGATCGATCCGCGCAAGCGCACGGCGGTTGTCTACACCGCGAACGAAGCTCTGCCGGTGAATGATGGTGTTTTGCGCACCACGAATCCCGATATCGCCTTGCCGCTGACCGACCTTTTCTAAATGCGCTACGACACGATTATCATTGGAGGCGGGCATAACGGCCTGGTTACCGCCGCCTACCTGGCGCGCGCCGGGCGAAAAGTGCTGGTGCTGGAGCGCCGCGAAATTCTGGGCGGGTGCGCCGTCACCGAAGAAATCTGGCCGGGATATCGCGTCTCCACCGGCGCGTACCTGACGAGCCTGCTGCAGGAGCGCATCGTGCGCGAACTCGACCTGCCGCGCTTCGGATACCGGGTGGACGCCAAGGACCCGGCGTTCTTCTCCGCCTTCCCCGACGGCCGCCACTTCTTCATGTGGCAGGACCGCAACAAGACGCTGGCAGAGATCGCCAAATTCTCGCGCCGCGATGCCGAAGTCTATCCCGCGTACGAAGATCAGCTCGAACGCATCTCGCAGGTGGTGGAAGGCCTGCTGCTCACCACGCCGCCGCAATTTCCGCCGGCCGGTCTGGGCGATTTCATCGAATACCTGAAGCTGGCGGGCCGCATGCGCGGCTTGAGCGCCAAAGACACCGTCGCGCTGGTGAAGATCTTTACGCAGAGCGCGGCCGACCTGCTGGACGAGTGGTTCGAATCCGAGCAGGTGAAAGTCACGCTGGCCACCGACGGCGTGATCGGCGCCAACGGCGGTCCGCGATCGCCCGGCACGGCTTACATTCTGCTGCACCATTGCATGGGCGGGGTGGCGGGCCATCGCGGGCTGTGGGGGTTCGTACGCGGAGGCATGGGCGCGGTATCGGACGCCATCGCAGCGTCAGCGCGCGCCAGCGGGGCGGAAATCCGCACCAACGCTGCCGTTTCGCAGGTGCTGGTGCGCGGCGGGCGCGCCACCGGAGTGGTACTCGCAAGCGGCGACGAAATCGAAGCCGCCACCGTGGCTTCCAATCTCGACCCCAAGATTACATTTCTGCGTCTGGTGGAGGAGAAGCATCTCGACGGCGACTTCGTGGCGGCCATCCGGCGCTTCCGCATCGAAGGCACGAGCTGCAAAATCAATCTGGCGCTCAACGGACTGCCGGAATTCACGGCGTTCCCGGGCGCGCCCGGCCCGCACCACAAAGCCACCATGCACATCTGCCCCAGCGTAGAGTATGTGGAACGCGCCTGGGACGACGCCAAGTACGGCCGTGCGTCCGAGCGCCCGCTGCTCGAACTGACGGTGCCGACGATGTACGATCCGTCGCTGGCGCCGCCAGGCAAGCACATCATGGGGATTTTCCTGCAATACGCGCCCTACACATTGCGCGAAGGCACCTGGGACGAACTGCGCGAGCCGTTCGGCGACCGTGTGATGTCGCTGATCGCGGAATACGCGCCCAATATCCATTCCCTCGTGGAGCATCGCCAGGTGTTGTCGCCGCTCGACCTGGAGCGCCGCTTCGGCATCACCGGCGGCAATATTTTCCACGGCGAGATGAGCCTCGACCAGATGTTCGTGATGCGGCCGGTGGCGGGATGGGCGCGCTATCGGACGCCGATCGCCGGGCTATATCTGTGCGGGTCGGGAGCGCATCCCGGCGGTGGCGTGATGGGAGCGCCTGGATTCAATTGCGCGCGCGAAATGCTGCGGCACGGAGTGCGGTGACGGCAGAGGCAGGACTGCTTCTCCGCGATGTTCTGCCAAGCCCACGAAGTCCTCATGAGTCTGTTCCCGGTTGATTGCCATGTTCAGGCCCCTTGGGTATGCCCGGGCCAACGCAGTTACGATTGAAAGAGACAGCGGTGGACCTTACCCTCCAAATTCCGGACGATCTGGCAAGCCGGCTCGGTGCGAGCATGGACGAGTTGTCCCGGCGTGCGCTCGAAGGCTTTGCACTCGAGGAATATAAGAGCGGCAACATTAGAAAGTCGGACTTGCGCCGCTTGCTAGGGCTTGACACCCGGTACGAGCTGGATGGCTTTCTCAAGGCGCACAATGTCCTTGAAAACCTTACTATAGAAGACCTCCGTCAGGATCTTCGCGATTGAGAGCCTCAACCTTTGACGTCCGTTCCGATTGTCATCGCGGACAGCAGTCCCATCAATTACCTAGTCCTGATTGGGCATATAGACGTTCTTCCCTCGCTCTTCAAAACGATCGTTCTTCCTTCGGCCGTTCGGAGCGAACTGTCGCGGCCAAAGGCTCCGCAAGTGGTACGGGATTGGATTGCCGGCATGTCCGCGTGGCTCGATGTCCGTCCAGATCCGTCCGTCTTCGACCCGACTCTGGCCGATCTCGGCGACGGAGACAGGGCAGCGATTGCTCTTGCCATCGAGCGCAAAGCCGATCTGCTTCTCATCGATGAGCGACGCGGTACGAGGGCGGCACGGAGCAAGGGGTTCTAGGCGGCTGGGACGCTGGCAATTCTCGGAATGGCCGCACGGCGAGATCTGCCCGTCCTTGCTGACGCCCTCGCCCGGCTTAAGCATACGACTTTCCGTTACAGGCAGGAGGTTCTGGATCAGTTCCTGGCGGAATGCGGCGGCGGGGTCTGAAATGATCGCGCGCTACGAAGGCCGGCAGCGACGCCGGTCGCAGTAGATTTTCCCTCCCACGATCAGGGCCGCCGCAAGGGCGCCTTCTACCAGGTAGCGCACCAGGGTGGAAGGGTGCAGCGTACGCTCCATAAAACTGTCGGTGAGGATCATGTCCCCGCCTACCCGCCCCAGAATGCCGGCCCCCAGATAAATCGTGAACGGGTAGCGATCCATCAGGCCGGCCAGCAGGTTGGCGGAGAGCACTACGAACGGAATACTGAGGGCGAGCCCAAACACGATGAGTTCGATGTGCCCGTTGGAAGCGCCGGCGATCGCCAGAATATTGTCGGTGGACATGGTCAGGTCGGCGACCACGATGAACCAGATGGCCTGCATCAACTTCTTGGGAACGGCGACGCTATCCGGCGGCTCGCTCGCGTCCACCAGCACTTTGACGGCGATCCACAGGACCAGGAGGCCGCCGGCCAGCTTGAGAAACTGGATATCGAGCAGCTTGGACGCCACGAAGGTGAGCCCCACGCGCAGTGCCACTGCCGCGCCGGCGCCGCAAATCGTGCCGATGCGCCGCTCGCGCGGTTGGAGCGCGCGCACCGCCATGGCGATCACCAGGGCGTTATCGCCGGCCAGCAGCAGATCGATGAAGACAATCGAGAAGACGCCTGTGATGAGGTGAGATAAGGGCATATTACGCCGCGATCCAGGCGCGCGTGCGGCGGAAATAGCGCTGCGCCACGCTGACGTCGCGTAGGATCTGCTGCTTCAGCGCGGCGGGGGAATCGAACTTGCGCTCCTCGCGAACGCGCCATAGAAACTCCACGCGAATGCGCTGGGGCGTGTTGCCGTCGAATGGATCGAGCAGGAAGGTTTCGATGGTTAACTCCTCGCTGGCCCCGAAAGTGGGCCGGTAGCCCACGTTGGTGATGGCGTTCCACCGGTGGCCGCCGGCCAGATCGTAAGCGCGCGTCACGTAAACTCCCACGGCGGGAATCAGGCCGCTATCGGGCGCCAGATTGAGGGTGGGGACTGTCTGCCTGGAACCGACGCCGCGGCCCTCCACCACCGTTCCATCGAGCGCATAAGGGTGCTCCAGCATGCGTCCCGCCAACGACACCCGGCCCGATTTCAGCAGGGCGCGAATGCCGCTGCTGCTCACTATGCGGCCGCGCCATTTCACCGCCGGTACGATCTGCGTTTCGAACCCCAGCCGCGCGCCCAGTTCCGCCAGCAGTGCCGTGTTACCCTGCTGGCGATAGCCGAAGCAGAAGTTATCGCCCACCAGCACAGCGCGCACGCGTAAGCGATCCACCAGCAGTTGCCGCACGAAATCCTCAGGCGACAGGTGCGCCACTTCCGACGTGAAGGGCAGAATCAGCACCTCGGCGATGCCTTCCTCTTCCATCAGCTCGGCACGATGCGCGGGCGAGGTGAGCAGCACCGGTGTACGATCCGGCGCGACAATCTGCGTGGGGTGAGGATCGAAGGTCAGGACGGCGGGCTTCCATCCGCGCTCCGCGGCCAGCGCCACCACTTGCTTCAGGATCCGGCGGTGACCGAAATGCACTCCATCGAAATTGCCGATGGTGAGGGCGCACGGGCCGAAATCGGCGGGCACTTCGGCGAGGCTGCGAAAGATCCGCATGGAGATTACTCCACCACGACTGCAAGCCCGTCGTAGGCCAGGCGGATGTGGGGCGGCAGCATGCTCTCCGCGCGCTCATGCCCCAGGTCGTGGCAGATGTGCGTGAAGAATCCGCGCCGCACGCCCAATTGTTCGATCGTCCGGGTGGAACGGTCCACCGTGGAATGCGTGGGGTGCGGCTTATAGCGAAGGGCGTCGAGAAAGAGGACGTCGAGACCGCGCAGGAGTTCCATGGAGCTTTCGGGGATCTCGCTGTGATCGGTGAGATAAGCGGCGTTGCCGAAGCGGAAACCGTAGATGGGCCACGGGCCGTGCATAATCGGGATGGGCAGAAACTCCAGGCCGAAAAGATCCACCGGCGAGCCGTCGAGAATTCGCGGATCCACATGCGGCACGTTGGTCTTCTTCTCCACGCCGTCGAAGACGTATGGGAAGGCGCGGCGGATGGCGTCCATGGTGTGCGCGGCGGCGTAGATGGGGATATCGCCGCTCTGCCGGAAATTGAACGGGCGGATATCGTCGAAGCCCATCATATGGTCGGCATGCGCGTGGGTGAAGAGGACGGCGTCCACGCGCTCGATGCGGGCGCGCAGGGCCTGGGTGCGGAAATCGGGTGTAGTGTCGATCAGAACATTGCGGCCGCCATAGCTGACCAGCACCGAAGGGCGCAGACGGTTATCGCGCGGATCGGTGGACGTGCACACCGCACAGTGGCACCCAATGGTGGGCACGCCCACGCTGGTGCCCGATCCGAGCACCGTGATGGTAACGGCAGGGGCCGCCATTCAGGCTTTCTGCGCCGCGCCCTTGGCGATGTCTTCGGACACCTGCACGAAGCGGAAACGCAGTTCGGTGAGGGAATTCTCCAGCAGACGGTGCTCTTCCATGCCGAGATTGCCCTTGGTTTTCTCGAGCAGGATGGCCATCAGATCGATGGTGTGGCGCGCCAGTTGGAGATCCGGTGTGTCCTTTTCCTCCTCGCCGAAGTGCATCAGGCCAAGTTGCATTTCGGCCTGGGCGCGCAGCGAGAGCACGATGAAAGTGAAGGACGGAGGCGGCATGGGGATTTGGAAATCCTCCGGCGCGGGTGGGTTCTGGACTTCGTCGCTCATCAGCTTCTATTTTAGAACGGCGGCGCGACTCAGCGCAGGATCTCGACCAGCAGCACCCAGGCGCTAACGCCTCCGGCGATAAACGAAAAGACAAATCCCGGCACCAGCCAATATAACGCGCCCGGGGCGCCGGCCAGCAGTTCGATGCCGGCCACACAAAACGGTATCGCGGCGATCTGGCTGAGGATGGCGCGGTTGAGGAACCAGGCCCAGGGATGGCCTTTCCTCTGCCGCAGGTATTGGATGTGCCCCGCCACCTGCGCCAGCCAGAGGCCGAACGCAATGACGATAATCTCAATGGCTAGCGTCGATTGCCGCTGCCCCGGCACCAGGCCCATGGTGGCAATGAGGAACACCTCCAGGAACTGGATCATGGATTCGGCGGCGCGGCCCGGCAGGCCGGGAAAGGAAACGATCTTCGCCAGATTGACCGAGAGCGCGACGAATACCAGGCCAGTGAGGGTAGCAGCAGCGCCCGCCTCTACGGCCAGCAGGGTGCTCCACTCCGCCATTGCCACGCAGTCTATTTCCCGGATTTCTTAGTCGGTTTGGTCGAAAGCCGGGGCGCGCTGGCGATCATTTGTTTGATCACATCGGCGTCTTTTTGGCGGTAGAGCGGGCCGGTGGTGTGGAACAGGTCCTGCGTCCATATCGAAGGCTCGCGGTCGACATACGGCTTCTGCCAGGAGTCCCAGGGCAGCCAGCGTTGCGTCTTGCCCTGCACCAGGTCGCCGACCAATGCGCCCACATCGTACTTCAGCGCGATGGGCAGGATGGCTTCCACGCTGCTGCCTTGGTTGCGGGCAAGGAACCCCGTGCAGATCACCGGGCGCTTATATGCCTGCAACCACTTCACGCGCTTCTCGAACTCCTCCGGGCCGTCGTAATTCTGAAAGGAGACGAAGTCGGAGAGCTGGATCTGGAGCTTTTCGATGGGAGTGAGCGTGGCCTCGCTCGACCAGTCTCCATGCCACAATCCGCTGGTCACCGGCTGCGTCGGCTGGCCGGCGCGCACGTACTGAAATAGCTTGGGTAGCACGCTCTCGACTATCGCGATCTTATTGGGCAATTCGGAATTCGGGTAGGTCGCCTTATTGGTGTTGTCGGGTTCGTTCCACACGTCCCAAGCCAGCACGCGCTTATCGATGGAGAAGATCGCCACCACTTCTTCGGCGTAATTGAGGGCGTCGTTGAGCTGTTTGGGATCGGTGAGCCCCTTGGCTCCGGGAACCTGCGCCCACAGGGAGTTGCGCACTCCGGGTTTGGGCTGGCGCTGATGGCCCGGCTCGGGGTAGGGGTCGCCCGAAGAATCGAAGAGCACGAAAATCACGCGCATCTTATGTTTGTCGGCAATCTTCAGCAGCCGGTCGATGCGCTTCTGCATGCCGCCGGAATCGCGTTCCCACACCAGGTCGCTGAGCGTGACGCGTATGGTGTTGATTCCGAGACCTTCCGCCCAGCCCAATTCCATGTCGATGCGGTCGCCGTCGAAGGTCTCCGCCTGCCACATCTCAGTCTGGTTCACGGTGTTACTTTGGATGTAATTGGCACCGATGATCCAGGGCTGGTGGGCGTACCAATCGGCCATCGTGCCGGGACTCCACTGGTGGCTCTGCGCGAGAGCGACGGCCACCGGAAAAAACAAAAAGAACAAGGCTAAACGTTTCATGAGCCGGCTTTACAAGCGAGATAGTGCTTGGCCCGAAGATATCGCGTTGCGGGCACGCACGTCAAGCACGCCTCATCTGCTAGAATGGTGAATGCTTTAGCCCCGCGAACTGGCCCTGAATGCGAGCTTCGCAGCGCCCGAATAGATGAAACGGGGGAGCGGAATGAACCGTCAAACCAGTGCACGGTGCTAGCGCGATCCGCTGGAGCGGTTCGTGGCGTTACCGCGCTCCCCGCTGGTAACCATGCATTTTTTTTGCGGGCCCGCGCAATGTCCGGGCCGCGGATTGGAGTTTTCCTCATGGGTATGCGTTCTGGTACCACATTCAAGAAAAGGCAAAAAGAGCTGGCGCGTATGGAAAAACAACGCGACAAGCAAGCCAGGAGAATACAGCGGAAGGTGGAGAAGGCGACTGGGCCGCCGGTGGACGATATGGGTGAACCGGTAGGCGACCTGTCCTTGCCGTCCGACGACGAAGTTAACGAAGGCGCCGACGTCAATGAAGTCAATGAGCAGGCCGGCGTCTAAGCGCACGCGCATCGGGGCAATGGTATCTTGAAGGTAGCACTCCGTTGATCTGGATATACGCTTGAAAATTGGTTTTGTAAGTCTGGGTTGCCCCAAAAATCTGGTAGACAGTGAAGTAATGATGGGCCAGCTTGTGGCCAAAGGCCACGAGCTCACGCCCCATCCCGACCAGGCCGAAGTCCTCGTAGTCAATACCTGCAGCTTTATCGATCCCGCCAAGAAAGAGTCGGTCGACACCATCCTGGAAATGGCGGAGTACAAAAAGGTGGGCCGCGCCCGCAAACTGATTGTCGCGGGATGCCTGGTGGAACGGTACCGCGGCGATATCCGGCAGGAAATGCCTGAGGTGGACGCCCTCATCGGCACCAATGAGCTCGACCGCATCGTGGCGCTGTGCGAAGGCATGGAGCCGGGCGAGTCGATTGCGCAGCCCTACCTGTATCACGACCTCACGCCGCGAGTCCTCGCCACTCCCCGCCATTTTGCCTACATCAAGATTGCCGAAGGCTGCGACCATCCCTGCAGCTTCTGCGTGATTCCGCAATACCGCGGTAACTTCCGCAGCCGCCGCTTCGAATCGGTGATCTCGGAGGCCACGCGCCTGTTCGCGCAGGGCGTGCGCGAGATCAACCTGATCGGGCAGGACACCACCTGCTACGGCGAAGATCTGGGCTTGACGGACGGCCTGGCGCAACTGCTCGCCCGCCTCGCGGAAATCGAGACGGCGCAACGCAAGTGGGTCCGCTTCCTCTACGCCTACCCGAACAAAATCACCCAGAAACTGCTCGACACCATCGCGCAGCACCGCGACCTGGTGAAGTACATTGATATGCCGCTGCAGCATGCCAGCGCGGCGGTGCTCAAGCGCATGAAACGCGGCGCGTCGGGCGCCATTTTCCTGAAGCTGCTGGAGCGCATCCGCCGCACCATTCCGGGAGTGGCCATCCGCACCAGTTTCATCGTAGGATTTCCGGGCGAGACGGCGGAAGATTTCGAGGAGTTGTGCCAGTTCGTGGAGGCCGCGAAGTTCGACAATCTCGGCGTGTTCACATACTCCGACGAGGATACCAGCGGCAGCTATGCGCTCGACCGCAAGGTGGACGGCCGCACCATTCAGAATCGTAAGCGGCATTTGATGGCCATCCAGCGGAAGATCGCGCGCCGGCGCAATCGCGCTCTGGTGGGCAGGGAAGTGCCGGTGTTGGTGGAAGGCAGGTCGCAGGAAACCGACCTGTTGTGGAGCGCGCGCATGTCGACGCAGGCGCCCGAAATCGACGGCGTCACGCTGGTTAACGACTTCGAGGGCCGTGAGCCGCAGGCCGGCGAGATGCGCACGCTGCGGATTACCGAAGCGCACGATTACGACGTGGTGGGTACGCTGCTCGCACCGGTGGAAGCGCCGCCTCAACTGGCGCCATCGCCGCTCATTCAGATTGGAGTATGACTTTTAAGTGCCCCATCTGCACAAAGGAAGTGAAACTGGGCGAGCCCGATTTTCCCTTCTGTTGCGAACGGTGCCGGCTGATCGACCTAGGTAACTGGTCGGCCGAGAAGTACCGGATCTCAAGCCCCGCGAACCCGCAGAGAGACGAAGAAGAGACTGAAAACTAAAGCTCCTGCCGGTCGGCGCAGGCACCTCATCGGATCGAGAGAAAAACTCACCGAATCGAAGGGGAATGCCATGCCTCGTGCCGAAACCCGCAATGAAAAACTTGAAGTTCGGCTGACGCCATCGGCGAAACGCAGGTTGCAGACTGCGGCATCCGCGATGCACTGCTCGCTGAGTGAGTTCGTGCTGGACAGCGCTCTCGCCCGTGCTGAGGAGACCCTGCCCGACCGGCAGCATTTCGGACTCAACGACGAGCAGTGGGAGGCGTTTCAGAAGGCGCTCGATGCGCCGCCGCAACCTTCGCGCCGGCTGGCAAGGCTTCTCAGGGGGCCGAGCGTCTTTGAGCGTGGCGCGCGTTAGTTAGTGGCAACGCTGCGCATCGAGAAATTGCAGCGTGCGCAACATCGAGGACTTCGATTGCGGGCACAAGGCGCTGAACCGCTTTCTGATCCGCTACGCGTTCCAAAACCAGCAGGCTGGGGCGTCCCAGACCTATATCGCGCTCGCTGACGAAACCGTCGCCGGCTATTACACGCTGGTGGTCGGCCAAGTGGATTACGACCAGGCTTCCGAGCGGCTAACGAAGGGCCTCGCCCGCCACCCGGTCCCGATCATGCTGCTGGCTCGGCTTGCCATTGCCACTTCCTGCCAGGGACGTGTCCTGGGTAGCGGGTTGCTAAAGGATGCCATGCAGCGAACCTGCCAGGCCGCCGACATCGCGGGCATCCGCGCCTTCGCGGTGCACGCCAAGGACGATCAGGCGCGCGCCTTTTACGGGCACTTCGGATTCGCTCCCCTCCCCAGCGATCCCTATCACCTCTTCCGCCTCCTGAAGGACATTCGCCGCGGCACTACCAAAGACTGATGCTCCGCCGGAGTCCAGTATTCCCGATGCATGTGGGAGCCAACCGTGTTCACCTCGTAATTCGCAAGGAACGCGGACTCCTGCTGCACCGCGGGTTAGAAGATTGGCTGCCGGGGAGGCCGTGCAAATGACTACCTGCAACTGCTTCTATTCGCTGAAACGATAGAGTTGCGCCGGCTTGCGGCCGGTGGGGCGCCACTCCTTCGTCGGCTTCACGATTCCCTTCAGAATAATCTTCCGTCGGAAATTGCGCTTATCGAGGCTCTCGCCGAGCACCGCCTCGTGCACCACCTGCAGTTCGCTCAACGTGAATTTGCCGGGTAGCAGTTCGAACCCGACGTTGGTGTAGTCCAACTTGTTGCGAATGCGCTGGTGCGCGTACTCCACAATTTTGCGGTGGTCGAATGCCAACACCGGAAGCTGGTCAACCGGAAACCAGGCGGCATCGGAAGCATCGGTGCCGGCCTGAAGGGTCTGCTCATGCGGCACCAGCGCGTAATAGGCCACCGTCACCACTCGTCCGCGCGGGTCGCGATTGAGGTCGCCGAAGGTGTACAGTTGCTCCAGGTAGACTTGGTCGACGCCGGTCTCCTCCCTCAGTTCACGGATGGCGGCGGCGTCCAGCGCCTCTTCGTTCTGGACGAAGCCTCCCGGCAGCGCATGGCGATTCTCAAATGGCTTGGCCAGTCGCTGAATCAGAAGCACGTGGAGGCGGCGATCGATAATCGTCAGCAGCACGACGTCGACGGTTACCAGCAGTTTGGACATAGGCCGCTACCCTACCACCAGGTTGGCCTTCTCGCGGGCTACGCCGATTTCGGAGATCGCGCCGGAATTGAAGTCCAGGTGGTCGGCCTCCACGCCGTCGGAGAAGATCACTCCGCCTGTGGGCATTTGCGACTCCAGCGCCAACGGAGCGCTGGGCAGCACCACCCCGGCTACGATCGATGCCTGCGAGTGCCGGCTGACAAAAGGCTCGCGAACCACGAAGAAAAGCCGCTCCTCTTCCCATTCCATTCTGATGGGCTCCGGTGGCGCGCCGCCGAGAAATGTCAGCATACCAGACGTCTGGTTGAAGATAGACGAGAGCCATCCGGTGCTGCCGGCGCCGGTGGATACAATGACTCCGCTCGACGACTGGCTCTCCTGTTTTCCGCCGGCGCGAATTCGGTAGCGCGCCGAGACGTGGCTGGCGGCGCCGATGAACAGGTCGTTGAACGCGAGGAGGCGCTGGCCGTCTTTCAACCGGGCCTCGGCCAGCGTGACGCTGCGGACTCGCGCTTTCCCGTTGAGCGTGCGCTCCAGCGCTGCGCGCAGGGTCGACGGCAGGAACGGCAGGAGCAATCCGTCAAAGCGGTCGGGATCGGGATTCACGGCCAGGATCGGCTGCCCGCCGGCATATTTGGCGGCATTGGCTACCAGTCCGTCCTGACCGATAGCAACAATCAGATCGCTGTTTGAAAATAGATACGTCGGAACCAGCGCGCGATCCAAAACCTGAACCTTCACTCCGACTTCGACCGCGCGCCGAACCGTCTCGAGCGACCGGTAGTAAACGTCGTGTTCGAGCGCGTATGCAGAGAAATCGCCGCCCGCATGCTCAATGTAGAATTGCGCCTGCGCCCTGGTGTTGAAGCGCTCGATCAATTCTTCCAGGCGCGTTTTGCGCGTAACCAATACAATCTTTTCCGTCACGGCATCACCCCCGCGGCGCGGCAATGAGGGTGCGGAGCAGATCCGGCGACACGTTCAGTTCGCCGATCTTTTGGGCATTGGCCGCCAGATCCTGGAATGCCATCGCGATGGTGTTGCGGGCGTCGCCGCCTTGCGGATTCAGCATCATCAGGACGCGCCAGTCGAGCCCTTGCACGGGGGCGATTATGGCCTGCAGCGCATAGGCGCGGCTGTCGGCCTCCTTCCGTTCGTTTTCGGATTTCTGATCGGTAAGGGCGGCGCGCTGCGTTTCCAGCGCGATTTGCGCTTCCATCTCGCGCTCATGCAGTTCGCGCTGCTTGTTCTGCACCGCCAACTCCGTCTGCAGTTCGTTTTCCTTGAGCCGCCGTTCCTGCTCGATGGCTGCGTTGCGTCGCGTATACACCGCCTCATCGGCATTGCGATTGAGCGCTTCGCGCGCTTCCGCTTCGAGTGCTTTCGCCATCTCGGGAGTGGGCCGCAATGCCAGGATGGCCAGATTGAGGATCTCCACGCCGATCTGCGTGACTTCCGGGCTCGCCTTGAGTTGCCCGAGCACAAGGCCGGTCAGCGCATCGCCGTGGACCAGTGCCTCGCGGAGCGCCAGCCCTTGAATACCGGCACGGACAAGCGTTTGCAAATGGTAGACGAGGCGCTCCGGCAGCTTCTGATACTGATCGCTCCGGTAATGGCCGTTGGAATCGACAGTGAAGTCGAGCATGGAAGCGGCCTTCTTGGGATCGGCAATCCGGTACGTCATCTGCCCCTGGACGGTGAGCGCCTGGAAATCGGCCGTCGGCTCCTGAAAGGCAAACGGGATGTTCACGCTACCCAGGGGAATGGACACGATACTCGATGCCGGTCCGAAGTAGAAGAACGACAAGCCGCGCCTTCGCGGACCAGTTTGCCTCCGGAGAAATGGAGGATGTAGTCTGTGGGATTGGATTTGCAGTACCCGATGGCGGACATTTCTTTGAATCTCCTATGGTGTCTATGTGACACAATTATGGTGTCGCACAGACACTTTGTCAAGAAAAAAGAGAGACTCTTCGCGAGGCCCGCACCAAAGAGGCAAATGCCCAGCTACCAGACGCGTCCCGACGAGCTGATTGTCATTGCCGGCGCCGGCGGATTCATCGGCGGCGCTCTCACCCGTCACTTCCACCAGCGCGGATTCACCCGCATTCGCGCCGTCGACCGCAAACCCCTGCACGATTGGTATCAGCTTGTGGACGGCGTGGAATGCCTGTCGCTCGACCTCAGCGAAAAAGCGAACGCCATCCGCGCCGCCGAAGGAGCGGTGGAAGTCTACAACTTCGCTGCCGACATGGGCGGCATGGGATTCATCGAACGCTTCCGCGTCGAGTGCCTGCGCAGCGTCCTCATCAACACGCACCTCATCGACGCGGCGTGCATGGCCGGCGCGCGGCGCTACTTCTTCTCTTCCTCCGCCTGCGCGTACAATACCGACCTGCAGAAGGATCCGCATGTCCGCGGCCTCAAGGAGTCGGACGCATACCCGGCGATGGCGGAGCGCGGCTACGGCTGGGAGAAGCTGATCTCGGAAATGTTTTGCCAGGAATATTGGGCGGAACGCGGACTGGAAACGCATATCGCGCGCTTCCACAATATCTACGGCCCGCTGGGGACGTGGTTCGGCGGGCGCGAGAAGGCCCCGGCGGCGATCTGCCGCAAAGCCCTCGAAGCCATCGACTCCGGCGACCTCTCCATCGAGATCTGGGGAGACGGCACGCAGACGCGCAGCTTCTGCTACATCGACGATTGCGTGGCTGGAATCGACCGCATCATGCACAGCGAAAGGCTGATCGCGACGCCCGTCAATCTCGGGTCCACCGAACTGATCTCTGTCGACGACCTGGTTAGTATGGTGGAGGAAATCGCCGGCGTGAAACTCGCGCGCCGATACGATCTGGCAGCGCCCAAGGGCGTGGCCGGCCGCAACAGCGATAACACCTTCATCCGTGAAGTGCTGGGCTGGGAGCCAGCGACCCTGCTGCAAACCGGCATGGCGCGGACCTACGAGTGGATTGCGCGCCAGTTCGGCGATCGCAAAGCGGGAAAGCGCGTGGTGGATGATGCCATGCGAGTGAGCGCGCGGCGGCCGGAAAAAGCGGCGTAACGCTGCTCCTCCCGGTTCGCGCGGAACCGCGGGGCACGATCCGGTCCGCTCCGCCGACCCAATCGGCCCGCTCTACCAGCAGTGCGCCGCCACATGCGAACACTACGCCCGCTTGCGTACGCCGAGAGCTCCGGCCAATTCCCGCCACATTTACGATCTACTTCTCACCCTAGATCCGGCGGTTGGGGCAGCCAGCGTCCGCTACTCGCGTATTGCGGCAAGCAATTGGAGAAGCTGCCGTTGTCACCCGGACGGTGATCTGCGCCGCACTTGGAAACTGGCGACGGCAAACGCCCGAGGCGATGGATTGTGTCCCGCCACTGCCGGATTTAGGCTCACGGGACCGCAGACTGGCGTAAAAGCGTTGCGCCGCATCAGCCGCGCGTCACAAAGCGGAAGAAGAGCGCCGGTTTGGCCACTGGTTCCGCCTTGGCGGTAAGCGCCGTCATCTGGTGCTTGCTGAGCGGAGTAAATTCGCGCGCCAGTTGCACGTTCTGCTCCAGCTGCTGAATGGAATCGCAGCCGATAATCACCGTGCTCACCGGCAGTGACAGCGTGAAATACATGGCCTCGCGCATGTCCAGCGTGCCCGGCTGGGTGGCGATCACGGCGCCTTCCCAGGAATGCTGTTGGGCTTCGAGCGGCGGCGGATTCCAGGTCTTCAGCAGCCGGCTACGCCCCGGCACCTTCATCCCGATGATCCCCATCTTCTTCTCGACGGCCAGCGGCAGCAGTGCTTCCTCGAAACTGAAGTGGTGTGAATCGGCGGCGTTCAGCGCCATCAGAATGGTATCGAAGGGGTAGCGGCGAATGCCCTCGGCGAGCGCGTCCGGCCGGTAATGGCCGGTCAGCCCCAGATGGCGCACGATCTTCTGCTCGTGCGCCTGGCGCAGTGCTTCCATTGCCCCGCCTTTGGCGAAAACCGCATCGACATCCTCCATCAGGCCGATATCGTGCAGTTGCCAGAGGTCGAGATGATCGGTCTGCAGCAGCTTGAGCGACTCCTCCAACATGCGCCAGGAGCCCTCCCGCGTGCGTTCTTTGGTCTTACTAGCCAGAAACGCTTCCGAACGGCGGCGCCGCATCACCTGCCCGATATATCGCTCGCTCCAGCGCTTCGGACCGCCATAAATCGACGACGTGTCGAGGTAATTGACGCCCAGATCGAGCGCCCGTTCGACGATCGGCACGGCCACCGCGTCGCTGTCGGCATGTTCGAGCGCGGCCTGGCCGCCCAGGCTGAAAATCCCGACGCGATATCCGGTCTGCCCCAGATTGCGGGTCGGCATGGCCGGTTTGGCAGCGGCCTTAGTGGGTGTTTGCGCGTTGGCCGTGTGGCCCAGCAGACCTGCGGCCGCGGTACCGCCGAATTTCAGGAACGAGCGCCGGCCGGCGCCACCGGAGGACTTCTTCATACGCAGATTATAGCGGCAGGCACTCCCGGTATCCCGTCCTTTTTACCGGTCGGCCCTAGCCGAACGGCCGATGTGCCGCATGGCCCCGGCGCGGCATCCTGAAATCACAGGAGTTTTCATGGCAAACGAACTAACGGTGTTTTCGACGGAGTTGGCTGACGTAGTGGGGAGAGTGGGGAAATCGGTAGTGGCTGTGGATGCGCGGCCGCGGTTCGGATCGAGCGGCGTATTCTGGCGTCCTGGGATCGTGGTCACGGCGGAGCACACCATCCGGCGCGAGGAGGAGATCGAAATCGCGCTGCCCGACGGCAAAACCGCTACCGCGACCGTCGCCGGCAGCGATCCCGGTACGGATATCGCGGTGCTGAAGGTGGAAGGCCACGACGGCGAAGCGCCCAAGCTGGCATCCGGCGACCCGGCGCCCGGCAACCTGGCGCTGGCCATCGGGCGCTCGCCCGATTCGGGGGTGAACGCGACCCTGGGGATCGTGAGCGCGGTCGGCCCGTCATGGCGCACCTGGCGCGGTGGCCGGCTCGACCACTACATCCGGCTCGACCTGACCATGTACCCGGCATCCTCGGGCGGGCTGGTGGTTAACACCAACGGTGAGGCGATCGGCATTGCCACGTCGGCGCTCTCGCGCATCGCTGGGCTGGCGATCCCGGCATCGACGGTGAATCGTGTGGTGGACGAAATTCTTTCCCGCGGGCACGTGGCGCGCGGCTACCTGGGGGTGGGGCTGCAACCGGTGGAGTTGCCCGATCATCAGAAAGGTCTGATCGTGTTATCGCTCGAGCCCGAAGGGCCGGCGGCGAAAGCGGGAGTGCTGATCGGCGACGTGCTGGTCTCGCTCGGCGGGACTGCGGTGAGCGATACGGACGATATCCAGAGCGTGCTCGAAGGCCACGCGGTGGGGCAGACGATCGATGCCGGCGTGGTACGCGGCGGCGCGGCAGTGACGATCGCGGTGGTGGTGGGGGAGCGGTCCCGGAGGAACTGACATGCCTGAATTCGGAGAGATTGCCGAACGGTTGCGCCGTTCCACCGTGCAGGTATTCGCGCACGGTCACGAAGGCGGCGGCTCGGGAGTGATCTGGAACTCCGAGGGCCGCATTCTAACCAATGCACATGTGGCGCGGTCCGAAAAAGCTGACGTGGTGTTGTGGGACGGCCGGCGCCTGGCCGCGCGGCTGGTTGCGCGCGACGCGCGGCGCGATCTGGCGGAGCTGAAGGTGGCGGAGTCGGGGCTGCCGGCAGCGGCGGCGGGCGATTCCGACGCGCTGCGGCCAGGCGAACTGGCGATCGCCATCGGCAGCCCGCTGGGGTTCGCCGGCGCGCTGTCCACAGGGGTGGTTCACTCTGTGGGGCGGATCGCCGGCATGGGACGCGAACGCTGGGTGGGCGCCAGCGTGCGCCTGGCGCCGGGTAATTCCGGCGGCCCGCTGGCCGATGCGCGCGGGCGCGTGATCGGCATCAATACGGCTATCGTCAACGGACTGGGAGTGGCGGTGCCCTCGAACGCGGCGGCCGATTTTGTACGGCGCGGAGCGCGGCCGTCGCTGGGGGTGACGCTGCAGCCGGTTTCACATGGCATGCAGATCGTGTCGCTTGACCCGGACGGCGCGGCCGCCGCGGCATCGCTGCGCCCAGGCGACATTCTGGTGGGCACGCATGACCGCCTGCTGGACATGCTCGATTCCGGCCAGGATACGCTGCGGCTGCCCTTCTTCCGCGGCGATACCGCGCGCCTGCGCGAAGTGTTGGTGCGGGTGGCGGCGCGGCGGGCGGAGGCGGCGTGATCAAACTCGCGATCGCGGCCGAATCCGCGGTCGTACGGGCCGGACTGGAGGCGCTGGTGGCCTCGCATTCCGGCATCGATCTGGCGGGCGCCTATCCGGACCTCGCTGCGGTGGAAACACTGCGTCCGGATGTGGTGCTCGCCGCTCTTTCACTCGACGATCTCGCTCCGCCGGCCGACGGCTTCGCGCCGGCCATCGTGCTGCTGACCAGTGAGCGGCATCCGGCGTGGTCGCAGGAGGCCATGCGAATGGGGGTGCGCGCGCTGCTTTCGCGCGACGCCTCCGCGGCGGAGATTCTGGCAGCGGTGGAAGCGGCCGCCAGTGGAATGGCGGTGGTGGATCCGCGCGATCTGGAGACTCTGCTGGGGGCGAACGTCTCAGCCGCGCCCGCGGCGGCGGAGGTACATACGCTGACGGCGCGCGAACTGGAGGTGCTCCGCATGATGGCGGAAGGCGCAGCCAATAAAGCGATCGCGTGGAAGCTGGGGATCTCCGACCACACCGTGAAGTTCCACGTGGCCTCCATCCTGGCGAAACTGAACGCCGGCAGCCGTACCGAAGCGGTCACCATCGGGGTGCGAAAGGGGCTGATTTTGCTGTGATCTTCGGACAAGCTGGAGCATGTCCTGCGCAGGAATCACTGCTCCATCTTGTAATCTTTGAAGTCGTCGAGCACGCATTTCTCCATGGCGCGTGCGGCGCGCAGCAGCCAACCGCCGGGACGCTTCTTCAAATCCGCCAGCAGGACTTTCGGCTTGCCGGTCCCTAAATGGATGTTGGCCGTTTCCCAGCCCATGGCATGCAGCAGGCGCATTTCGTCGCGCTCCTTGGGGAGCGCCGAAAGCTCAATGCGCGAACAATCGGGCGCCAGGCGCCGGACAATCCAGCGCTTCTGCAGGCGCACGAAGGGATCGCGGGACCGGATCGCCTCATCCAGCATTTCCTGGTAGAGGATAGGCGCCGTGCCTTTTCCCTTCTCCGCCCACAAGCAGGCCGAGGGCGCCAACGCTTTGGCCTCGCGCGCCACCGATCCGCCGCGCCATTCGGCCAGCGCCACGAAGCGCTGCCGGCCCAAGCTGCCCAAGCCCGCCACGCGATGGGCCGCGCGCCAGCGCATGCCGCGCTCGGGCATCATATGGTCGAACGCTTTATTGGCGGCTGCCGGGCCGGGTTCGGTGGATTCCTGCAGGGCGTGCAGCTTAGCCCAATAATCCTCCGGATCGTGCAGGCGTGCGGTAGCCATCTGCCGCAGCGAGGTGTGGTGCTCTGCCAGCACGATCGGCCGTCCGCCGACTTCCAGCGCCTCGCTATAACCGGCGAGAATGGCGCCGATGCCGGCCTTCTGGTCGCACGTCATCTCGGCCATGAGCGCGCTGGTGGCCAGGCGGATCAAGTCGTTGGTGTACGGCAGCCGCCAGGCCTCGTCGAAATCGTTGATGCCCCACACCAGGCGGCCCTCGATATCGCGCCAGGTACCGAAATTCTCCACATGCAGATCGCCGACCGCGAGCACGCGCGGGGCGCGGGCGGCGTCGCCGCACTCCGCCGTCCACACCTGCGCCCAGCGGTAAAACGTGGCGCGCAAGAACGGGAAGGGCGCGGTGCGCATTTGTTCGTGCTTGAACTCCAGGTCCGGTTCGATGATGCGCAGATGCCTGGCGAGCCAGGCTTCGTATCTTTCGGTGGCTTTCCGGATGTTCATACGGTCACGCCGTCGCGGGCGTTAGCATCCATTTGAGCATACCTTGCGGCTCTGGCCCCAGCCGCTCGCAATCGATACGCAGGAGCGCCGCCTTTTTCATGTCGACGGCGAGCGACGGGCTGGCCAGCAGAAAGGACGCCAGCGAACTCATCAGCGGCTGGTGGCTCGCCAACAGAATGGCCTCCTTCTCCGGGCGCTTGCGAAGCTCCTCCCAGGTGTCGTAGGGTGACGCATCGGGCAGCAGTTCGCGCACCTTCACCACCGCACCGTGGTAGTGCAGCACTTCGGCGGCGATCCCAGCGGTCTCCAGGGCGCGGCGGTAAGGGCTCGACAAGATGAGGCTGGGCGAGACGGAGGCATCGCGGGCGCGCACCAGCACGCGGCGGAGCTTATCGCGGCCTTCGGGGGTGAGGGCGCGCTCGGAATCGGGCGTGCTGTTCTCGGCGATGCCGTGGCGAAGCAAATAAATCTGCACCAGCTATTTTACATCGGCGGGTATCTGCATGGAACGCTCCGGCTAATGCACCAGCTTGAGAATCATGCCGGTGTCAGTGGCCAGCCAGAGCTGGTCGCCGGAACCCGCGAGAATCGTACCGGTCGCCTCCGCGCGATAGTCCACCGGAATCGGCGCCCAGGTTTCGAGGTCGTGGCTGCTCATTACTTCCACCCGGCCGGGAATCACGCCGCGTAACTTTCCGCGCACCGCGGTGCCGGAAAGGTACCCCGTTCCATCGGGCGCCAGCCAGATATCGCTAACGTCGACGTTGGGGCCGCGGAAGGAGCTGGTCGGCTTTCCTCCCGGCCACTCGATGGAGTACACCTCGCTGGGATAGCGGAAGGACTCGTCGAAGCGCATCAGCTCCAGTCCTTTCCCTTCGGGCGCGAAGCGGACGCGGGCGATGGCCCCGAACAAGGACGCCGAGGCGGCCGTCCAGTTGGCGCCGGCGTCCGACGTGGTCAGGGTATAAGACAGATGCGGCCGCGCCCGCTGGCGCAGGGCGGTCTCGGGATCCATCCAGTCGGGCAATGCGGCTTCGAACGGATCGGGCGGAATGTTCCAGCCGGTGATGAGTCCGTTGTGCGGCGTCGCGAAAGCAATCCAGGTATAGGCGCTGTACTCGAGATCTTCGTTTTCCCCGGCGGCAGCGGCCGCCAGCGGGCTCCAGGTCTGGCCACCGTCGAGAGTTTCCAGCGCGGTCTTCTTCGGCCCGACCGCATAGCCGTGCGTCTCGTCCAGGAAGTAAACGCGGAAGATCTCTTCAGGGACTTTGGCGAGTTTGGTCCAGCTCCTGCCGGCTTCCACAGTCCGCCACAGGCCCTTGGTCGTCACTAGCCAACCGAGATTTTCATTCAGAAAAAAGAGCGAAACGGGGCGTTCCTTTAACGCGACTGTCTGCCAATGGAGGCCGCCATCGGCCGTCACCACCGAGCTCGGCTCCTCATGCCTGGCGTCGCGAATCACCCCTACCGCAACGCCGCGCACGGCGGATGGGAACTGCATGTCGCAAATCGCGAAGGTGGACTTATTGTGGTCGTAAAAATACTGCACGTCCCACTTCTGGGCGAGCGCGGGAAGTGCGGCCGCCGCCAGAAGCCAGAGCCCGAAGATCGGCCGGCCGAAAGTCACTGTAGTCCTATTGTTTCATTGAAATCGGGCCCGAGGATAGCACCAGCTCCACGTGATTGGCGGTCTCCACGGCAGTGGGCGCCATGCGCGCCAGTACCAGCACGCAGCCGATCTGTTCGCCCACCGTGGTGAGCACTTCCATTTCGCCGCCGTTATGCTGATGCGGTATTCGATGCTGCACGTTCATCACGCCGACCACGCGATTGCGGGCGATCAAAGGCGCCGAAAGGAACGCCTCAAACGTGTCTTCTTCCAGTTCGCCGAACTTCTTGAAGCGCGGGTCCTTGTAAGCGTCGCGCGAAATGGCCAGCAGGCGCCGTTCGCGCGCTACCCACCCGGTGAGGCCTTCATTGGAACGCATGCGCACTTTGCCGATGGTGGATGGATGGGGCGTGTTGGAAGCGCACAGCACCAGGTCTTCGCCATCCAGAAGGTAGACCAGGCAGGAGTCGCATTGCGTGAATTCCACTACCAGGGAAACCACCCCTTGCAGCACTTCCTGCAGGCTCAATTCGCGAACCATGAAGCGGCTGATCTTCTGAAACAGGCGCAACTGCTGCTCGGTCCTTTGCAGGCGCAGTTCGAGATCCTTGGCTTTCGGCACGATCTTATTATAGCTTTGGGTGGCGAGCGCACCCGCACCCGGTGTTAGAAGGTACGCGCTGCCGCCCGCCAGACGGACCTCAGTCTGCTTTTAGCCTTCACTCCGCTCGTAGCGCTTCTGTGGGGTCGACCGACGAAGCGCGCAGCGCCGGCAGGAAACTGGCCAGCGCGGCAGCCGCGATGAGGACCGCCGCCACGCCCAGATAAGTCAGCGGATCGAGCGGGCTCACGTGGAACAACAGCGACACCATCAGGCGCGTGCAGGCAGCCGCGGCGGCCAACCCGCACGCCGCTCCGATCGCCGAGAGGCGCAGTCCGTCCCGCAGGAACAGTCGCGTCACCTCTTTGCGCGGCGAGCCGAGCGCCATGCGGATGCCGATTTCGCGCCTGCGCTGCGAGACCGAGTAAGAAATCACGCCGTAGATGCCTACCAAACCGAGCAGCAGCGCCATCCCACCGGCCAGCGCCAGCATGACCAGAGCGAATGAAGTGCGCGACATCGACTTGTCGTAGACATCGCCCATGGTGCGCACGTAGGCCAGAGGAAGTTCGGGATCGACGGACCAGACGGCGCGGCTGATGTCCTGCACGAAGCCGCTCGACCCGGTGCGCGCGCTGCGAATCAAAAGCGTGCCGCCGCGCTGGACGAATATCTTGTTGCCCGAGAAGTTGTCCATCAGGATCGGCCAGAATGCCACCTTGGGCGCGTCCTGGGTGACTCCATCGTCGCGCTCATCGCTCACCACTCCCACGATTTCGCGCCAGTCACCGCCCGGATTTTCGCGGATGCGCTTGCCGAGGGCAGCCGCGGGATCGTGCCAGACTTCAAGCGCCAGGTTTTCGGAAACCAGTGCTACTGCGCGCTTGTCGTAGACGTCGGTCCAGGTGAAATCGCGACCCGCCACCAGAGTCTGCCCCATGGTCTTCAGCAGGCCCGGAGAGACCATGCGGAAGCGCCGCAACGGCGGAATCTTCTGGTTGGTGACCGGCTGGCCCTCGATATAGATGGGGTCGTGCCAACCGTTGCCGTTCATCGGCAGATAGCTGCTGAGGGCGGCCGATTGTACGCCCGGAAGAGCGGAAACCTTATCCAGAATTTCCTGCTCCATGCGCACGGTCTGTACCGGATCCTTCGGCTGGCCGTCGGGGATATACATCCCCATGGTCAGTACCTGGCCGGGGTCGGTGAAGCCGGGCTGGATAGCGCGCAGTGTGCGGAAGGTGCGGATCATCAATCCCGAGCCCACCATCAACAGCATGGCGAGCCCCACCTGCACCACCACCAGCGTGCTGCGGGCGCGATGCCGTTCTTTACTGGCGCTCAGACTGCGCCCGCCGGCGCGCAGAGTGGCCGACACTCGCGGCCCGGCGTACTTCATCACCGGGATCGCTCCGAAGAGCAACCCGGCCAGCAGCGAAGCCGCCAGCGCAAACAGCAGCACCGGCAGGTCGATGGTGATTTCGGCCAGCCGCGGCAGATGAGCGGGCGCCAGAAAGACCAGCCAGCGGATGGCGCCATATGCCAACGCGATTCCAAGCGCGCCGCCGGCGAGCGCGAGCAGCACGCTTTCGGCGAACAGGTCGCGTGCGATGCGGTCCCATCCGGCGCCGAGCGCGGCGCGGATCGCCAATTCCTGCTGGCGGCCTTCCGTGCGCACCAGCAGCAGATTCGCCACGTTGGCGCAGGCGATCAGGAGCACGATCCCGATGGTCGCCATCAGGATCCAGAGCACGTTGCCGACATCGCCCACGATGCTCTCTTTGAGCGGCACGTAATTGGGGGCGAGGCCGACGTGCCGGAACATGTCGGCGCTATAGCCGGGGAACGGCGGAAAGGTGTCGATCGAGATGGGGATCAGGCGAGCGGCGTCGGCATCGGCCTGCGCCAGGGTGACTCCCGGCCGCAGACGCGCCAACGCCTGGAAGCTGAAATTGCCCAGATTGGTTTTGCTGCGATCGCGCTGCATGGGGATGAAGAGCGACGGATTCTGATCGAGGAAGCGGAAGTTCTCCGGCATCACGCCGATGATCTGACGCGGCTGGCCGTCGGCCATAATGGTGCGGCCGATCGCCGTCCGGTCGCCTCCAAAATGCGAGCGCCAGTACCCATAGCTCAGGACCACGGTCTGAGTCGCACCGGGAGAATCGTCGGCCTCCGAAAAGATGCGCCCCAGGTAGGCCTGCGCGCCCAGCGTCGTCAGAACGCCGTGGGTCACGTCCTCGGCATCCACCCGCTGCGGTTCGGCACTCCCGGTGACGGCAACCGAATCGCCGCTCCACATGCCGATGTCTTCGAGCGTCTTGCCTTGTTCGCGCGAGATGAAATAGAGAAAGGGAGCCTCGCCGGAATGCTCGAGGTTCACTCCCGGCGCCCGGTAATCGATATTGATCAGGCGTTCGGCGTGCGGATAGGGCAGCGGTTTTAATAACACTCCGTCGAGCACGCTAAAAATGGCGGTATTGGCGCCGATGCCGATGGCGAGTGTGAGAAGCGTCACCACGGCGAACAGGGGCGAACGCCGAAGACGGCGCAGCAAATGGCTCAATCCCATGTGAAGTTATACGACCGCGATACGGCACCGGTTCGCAATTTATTCGGAAGTCTTTCCGTGTCAGCCAAGCAGCGTTCGCAGCTTCGCCAGAAGTTCGGCGCCCAGTTCGCCCGCCTTTTTCAGATCGTGCCCCGCGCGTTCGATGGGCAGCAGTTCGGTGCGTGCGGGAATCAGCCGAAGCGCGACAGCCATTTCTTCGAGCGAGCCGAAACCGTCCGATTCGCCGTGGACGAACAGCGCGGGTGTCCGCAGTTCGGGGAAATACGCCGTACGCATCTTTTCGGGCTTGCCCGGTGGATGGAGCGGATAGGAGAGGAGCAGCAACGCGTCCGCCATCCCCGGCCGTTCCGATGCCGCCATGGCGGTTTGCCGCCCGCCGTAGGAATGGCCGCCGGCGAAGACTCGGCCACTTGCCAGACGCCGCACGGTCTCTACCGCCTGCGCGACGCCTTCGCGGTCGCGCGCCGCCGCGGCGGGGGACGGCGGACCGTTGGGACGGTTTTGGCGAAATGGCAGATCGTAGCGCAGCACCAGGACGCCGGCGTCGGCGAAAGCGCGCGCCAGGCGGACCAGCAGGGGCGACTGGCAGTTCGCGCTCGCCCCGTGGGTCAGCACCATGGCGTCACCTGTAGGATTTTCCGGCTCATGCATCGCACCGCGGACACCGCCGAAATCGTAAGCCTGCTCCATGCTCATTTCCCCCAATTCAACTGGCGCGCTTTGGCCGCCAGCATGTCGCGCGGAACCAGGCGTACGCCGCGCATGGTCCAGCGATTGCGCGCTCCCGGGATCACCGACGATTTGCCGGCCATCATCGCATCGAAACCGGCGTGGGCCACTTCCGCGGCGCTCATGACATCGCCGCGAAAGAGGGCGGTATCGGCGACTCCGGCTGACCGGGCGAATTCCGTCCGCGTGGGGCCCGGAGAGAGCGCGGTGACGCTCACGCCCGTACCTTCCACTTCGCTAGAGAGCGCTTCCGAGAACGAGAGCACGAAAGCCTTGCTGGCATAATAGAGCGCCATGAATGGCCCGGGCAGAAACGCCGCGGTGGAGGCGACATTGAGAATGCGGCCCGCGCGCCGGCGCACCATTTCGGGCAGAAAAAGCTTGGTGAGATGGGCCAGCGCGACCATGTTCACCTGCATCAGATCGCGCTCACGCGCCCAATCGGTCTCGACGTAGGGACCGCGCACGCCGAAGCCGGCGTTATTGATCAGGATGTCGATGGCGGTGCCGTTCAGGCAGTCGAAGATCCGGGATGGAGTTGCGGGGTCGGCCAGATCGGCGGCCAGCGGGCGAGCGTTCACACCGTGCGCGCCGGCCAGTGCCGCCCCCAGTTCTGCCAGTCGCGATGCGCTGCGCGCCACCAGGACAACGTCATATCCCGCGGCCGCGCAGAGCTTCGCGAATTCGGCCCCGAGACCGGCGGATGCACCGGTGATCAGCGCCGTACCCCGCGCCATCCGCTATTCCTTCTTCTTGAGGGCGGAGTCGTTGTCCGTGATGAACTGGCGGATGGAGTCCGCCATTCCAAGGAGCTTTTCCCACTGCTCCCGGTAGAGTGTGACGGGGAACCGGCCCAGACCGTATACCGACAGGGCTCCCTTCTCACTCACCTTCAAAGACATCTGGCCCCGGGCGGGCTTTTTCAGTGCTTCATTCTCGGCTCGCAGCCGTTCGAGTTCCGCTTGCATTTCGGCTTCTGATGGCATAGTACAGTTTCTTTAATACCACAATCGGGCATGTTACGCTGAATCTTTCCCACCTATGTCCCGGTTCGATTCCATCCTTTTCGACTTCGACGGTGTACTTGCCGATACCGAACCGGTCCACTGCGCCTGCTGGGCGGAAGTACTGGCGCCGCAAGGGATTGCGCTGGAGTGGCCGGAGTACCGCGAACGCTATATGGGAATCGACGACCGCGAGATGCTGCGCATACTGGCGGCCAAGGCCGCGCCACCGCTCGCCTGGGACGTGTTGTGGCAGCTCTACCCCGCTAAAAAAGATCGCTTCCGCGCCCGTGTGACCTCGTCGCCGCCCTTCGACGCCGCGCTCAAGAACTTCCTCCGCGGCCTCGACGGACAGTACGCGCTGGCCGTGGTCAGTTCCAGTTCCTGCTCGGAAATCGAACCCATGCTGGAGGCCGGCGGCCTGCGCCAATACTTCCGCACGGTGGTGGGCGGGGAGAATGTGAAACGCCACAAGCCGGCGCCCGATCCTTACCTGCTGGCGGCTGAACGGCTGGGTGTGCGGCGCCCGCTGGTGGTGGAAGATTCCGAAGCGGGGCTGGCGGCCGGCCGCGCCGCGGGATTCGAGGTTCTGGCCGTGCCTCACCCGGCCGAAATGCTAGGTCTCGTGGGCGGACGGCTCGCGGTAAGCTGAATTCAGTGCATCCTCACGGACAGCGGCCCTTGGCCCCATCTAAGAAAAAAGCATCGGAAACTTTCCGTAGCGTTCGGCCCATGCTCATGGAGCTGGTGCGGCCGCGGCGCGGCAAGCTGATGCTCGGCTTCCTGCTGATGTTGATCAATATCTGTATGAGCATGATCCTGCCGTATGCTCCCAAGATCGTGCTCGACAACATCATCGGGCGTCATCAGTACAACCTGCTGACGCCGCTGGTGGCGGTAGTGTTCGGCGCGACCATCGTACAGGCGCTGACCTCGTTTTCGCTCACCCAGGTGCTCTCCATGGAAGGCCAGCGGCTGATTGCGCAATTGCGCCGGCAGGTGCAGGAACATGTGGGCCGCCTGCCGGTGGCATACTACGACGCCAACAAGAGCGGCGCGCTGGTCTCGCGCATCATGAGCGATGTGGAAGGCGTGCGCAATCTCATCGGCACCGGCCTCACGGAGTTCGCCGGCGGCATTCTGAAGGCGCTGGTGGCGTTCGTGATCCTGCTGAAGATCAGCGCGCTGATGACCGGCTTCGCGTTGATGTTCATCGCGCTTTTCGCGGGAGTTCTCAGCAAGGCATTCCAGAAGATCCGGCCGATCTTCCGCGAGCGCGGCAAGATCAATGCCGAAGTGCAAGGGCGGCTGACGGAATCGTTGGCCGGCGTGCGCGTGGTGAAGGGATACCACGCCGAGGCCGAAGAGGCGAGCGTGTTTGCCGGCGGTGTGCAGCGGCTGCTGGATAACGTGCTGAAATCGCTCACCGCGATTTCGCTGATGAGTCTGTCGGCCACCACCCTGCTGGGCGTAGTGGGCGGCGCGGTGATGTACATCGGCACGCGCCAGATGATCGCGCACACTTTGACTCCCGGCGGCTTCATGACGTTCACCATGTTCCTGGCGATGCTGGTGGCGCCCATGTTCCAGGTGGTGGGAATCGGGACGCAGTTGACGGAAGCGCTCGCCGGCCTGGATCGCACCCAGGAAGTACTGCACGAGCGGCCCGAAAACGAAGACCCGCGGCGTACTTTGCCCGTGGGCGCGCTGACCGGCAACGTCAGTTTCGAGAACGTGAACTTTTCCTACGAGCCCGGCAAGCCGGTGCTGCACGAAATCAGTTTTGACTCGCAGCCCGGCACCGTGACCGCACTGGTAGGGCCTTCGGGCTCGGGGAAATCGACCATTATCAGCCTGATTTCGGCCTTCCACGATCCCACCAGCGGAACCATTCGCGTGGACAACACGGACCTTTCGCAGGCACAGCTCTACTCCTATCGCACGCAACTCGGCGTGGTCTTGCAGGATACCTTCCTGTTCGACGGCACCATCCGCGAAAATGTCGGCTTCGCCCGTCCCGGCGCCACCGATGCGGAGATTCTGGAAGCCTGCCGCATCGCGCGCGTGGACGAGTTCGCGGAGAAGTTCGACAAGAAGTACGACACCATCGTGGGCGAACGCGGCGTGAAGCTTTCCGGCGGTCAGCGGCAGCGCGTATCGATCGCGCGCGCCATCCTGGCGAACCCGCGCATTCTGATCCTGGACGAAGCTACGTCGAGTCTCGATTCGGAATCGGAGGCGGCCATTCAGGAAGGCCTGCAGTACCTGATGAAGGGACGCACCACCTTCGTGATCGCGCACCGCTTGTCGACCATCCGGCGCGCCGACCAGATCCTGGTGGTGGAGCAAGGGCGCATTGTGGAGCGCGGGACGCACCAGTCGCTCTACGATCTACGCGGCCGGTATTGGGACCTGTACACGCGCCAGCACGGCGTGGATGCGAACTTGTTCCTGGCTCCCGGGGAAGGCGACAAGATCCCGGAAGAAGAAGAAAAGGTGCGATTGCGCGGCGCCGCGCCGCCATCGGCCGCATCGCTATTTCGCGGTGGCGCGGCGTAGAGGTGGCGCAGGTTGGCAACCCCACGTGGCGCTCAACTAGCGGACAGATCTAATGCGCCATGTATAACAGCGCGCTGGAGACCCCTGCCCCGATATTGAAGACTCTTTCCAGCACCGACATGGTGGCACGCTTGCCGGAGCGGTCGGGGATATAGAGGATATCGTTGGCCTGCAAGGGAACGTCCGGCGACTTGCGCCTCATGATCATACTCAGGTCGACCGGGATCTCGTGCTGCGTGCCTGCGCCGCCATCGCGGCGATAGATGTACGCCACATTCGACGCGAAGGGCGCGAGCCCCTGGGTGAGCGCCACCGCCTTCAGCACCGTAGTGCCGGCGGATTCGTGCACCGCGAATGCGCCCGGCATCTTGACGTTGCCCACCACGTACACCTTGCCCGCTTCCGGAACGCGGATCTCTTCACCGCCCTGCAACTCGAGGTTTACCGCGGGGTCGGCCGCGTCGATGAGCGCGCGCACCGCCACTCGCTGCACCAATGACGCCGATCCGGCGGGGCGCGAAACGAGAATCTCCGGGCCGGCATCCGGGGTGAGCCCGCCGGCCCTCGTAATGGCTTCGAGCAGCGTCATCCGGTCGGCCGGTTCGAAGGTGATGGGATTGCGTACCGCGCCCGCGACGCTTACCGGCGGGAGCATATGATACTCCGACACGGTGACGGTAACGAACGGATGCACCAGGACCTGCGCCGTCTCGAATGCGCCGGCAATCGACTGTTCGAGCGCCTCAGGCATCAGTCCCGCTGCCTGAATCTTGCCATCGAGGAGGGGAAGGCGAATGGCGCCCGCCGCGTCCACCCGCGTGGTGCGCGCCAGATCGGGCTCACCGTAGATCGAAATATTTACCAGATCGCCGGAATGAATCCGGTGTGGCGGAAGATTGGCTGAAGGGGACTGGGCGAAGGCAGCGCCGATCGCTGCGGCCAGAGAGAGCGCGATACCCGAGGACTTCATAAGATACGTTCGCGAACCACGTGTATCGGGTGAGTGTCGCGTCCGGCCAGGTGCTCTCGGTTTTTTTGCAGCGGCGGTTCAGTCGCCCTTTTTGCGCTTCCTCAGCGGATCGGCCGGCTTCCACTTCAATTCGGCCGATAAGACGTCCACCACGGTCGAAAGGATCTTCGCCCGTGCCCAGTATTTGTCGTTGCCCTCCACCAGCGACCAGGGAGCGGGCGTGGTGCTGGTCTTCACCAGCATTTCTTCCACCGCGTCCTCGTAATCGCCCCACTTGGCGCGATTACGCCAGTCCTCGTCGGTCAGTTTCCAGGCCTTGTACCCGATGGCCTTTCGTTCCTCAAAGCGGCGCAACTGCTCCTCGCGCGAGATGTGGATCCAAAACTTCAGCACCACCGCGCCAAAATCGCGCAACTGCCGCTCGAAGGCGTTGATCTCTTTAAACGCACGCTGCCATTCGCTCTCTTTCGCGAAACCTTCCACCCGCTCCACCAGGACGCGGCCGTACCAGGAGCGGTCGAAAATCGCGATCTGTCCCGGCTCCGGCAGGCGCCGCCAGAAGCGGTAGAGATAATGCCGCGTCTTGTCCTCGCCCTGCGGCGCGCTGATGGGGTAGACTACGTAGCCGCGCGGATCGAGCTTTTCGGTGATGCGCTTGATGGCGCCGCCTTTGCCCGCCGCGTCCCAGCCTTCGAACGCGATGATTACCGGCCGTTTCTGCTGGTACACCTGGTAGCCCAGTTCGCGAAGCTGAATCTGGCGGCGCGTCACCTCCTGCACGTAACGCTTGCGGTCCATTTTTCGTGTAAGGTCGATGGCCTCGAGCATGGTTATTTCGACCCTCCCATGGACTCCATCTCTTCGCGCAGTTCGGCATCTTCGGTGGCAGTGGATACCGACCGCCGCGGCGCATTCGCACCCAGGCGCTTTTCTATTGCCGCAATAATCGTATCGAACAGCTTCTTACGCGCGTACCACTTGGAGGTTGCCTCGATGATGGTCCACGGCGCATATTCAGTGTCGGTGAGTTCCAGCATCTCCTCCGCGGCGGCGAGGTACTGATCGTATTTCTTGTGGCGAGCCCAATCGGCATCGGTCACCCGCCAGGCTTCCAGCGGATCGGCATCGATGGCTTCAAACCGCTTCCGCTGTTCCTTGCGGCTGATGTGAAAAAAGAATTTCAGGATGGTCGCGCCGTCGTCGGCCAGCGTGCGTTCGAACTCCACGATGTCGCGGTACGACTGGCGCCACGTTTTTTCCGGAACGACGCGCTCCACCCGTTCCTCCAGCAGGCGTCCGTACCAACTGTGGTCGAACAGGATCATCTCGCCGCGATTAGGGACCTTCAGCCAGAAGCGCCACAGCCAGGGCCGCTGCTGCTCATAGGTGCGCGGCCCGGTAATGGGATAAAGCTTGAAACCGCGCGGATCGAGCCGCTGTGTGAGCGCCCCAATCGCAGTGCCCTTTCCAGAGGCGTCCCACCCTTCGAATACCACCACAGTCGGAACGTTCTGGTCCCAGCAGGCCTTTTCGAGTTCGTAGAGCCGCACTTGCAGCGCCGGCACAAGGCTCTTGTATTCTTCGCGTGACAGTTTGCGGCCGAGATTGATATTCTCCAGCATGATCGAAGCTTTAATTCTACTCGCCTGCGCCTCATGCCTGCGCATATGCCGCTGTCACGAGTGATGTTGATGATGGTGGTGACCCTGATGATCTTCCAGCTTCACCGGGATGGCGCAGCCCGTCTCGGAGATCGCGCAACTGACGTGCTCGAACTGCACGGTGGTGTGGGCGATGCGAAACTTCTCCTCCAGCACGCCGTTGAGCTTGCGTAAAATGATGTCGCTGGCCGATGGCGGGACGTCGGCGATGAGCACGTGGCAACTGAGCGCGTGGGCGCTCGAACCGAGACTCCAGATGTGTAGGTCGTGCACGTCAAGCACGCCGGCCGTGGCTTTCATCGCCCCGGTAACATCGTTCAACCGAAGGCCGCGCGGCAATCCCTCCAGCAGGATATTGAGCGATTCGCGGATGATGTCCCAGGCGGTCCACACCACCAGGACCGCGATCAGAATCGACAGGATGGGGTCCAACTGCCACCAACCGGTGTAGCGGATGGCGAGAGCCCCGGCCATGATGGCAATCGACCCGAGGGCATCCCCCAGCATGTGGAGGAACGCTCCGCGAATGTTCACGTCGCCGTGGCTGGCGCTCTTGAGCGCCAGCATGATACCGCCATTCATGGCCAGACCCACCGAGGCCACCGCGATCATCACGATATCGTTTACGGGCTGCGGGTAGCTCAGCCTGACGACGCTCTCATAGAAGATCCATGCTGAAAGCGCCACCAGCGTGAGGGCGTTGACGAATGCCGCCAGCACGCCCGCGCGATGGTACCCGAACGTCTTGGTCTCATCGGCCGGTTTGGATTGCAGATAGAAGCCCAGCCACGCCAGTCCCAGTGCCAGGGCGTCGGTAAAGTTGTGGCCGGCGTCCGAAATCAATGCCAGGGAATGGGCGCGAATTCCGGCCACGACTTCGAGCACCACGAACAGGGACGTAACCAGCAGCGACCAGCGCAGCACGTTCCCGGTCGATTCACCGTGATGATGAGCGTGAGAATGCAAACGGATCTCTTTGCCCAGTTTACCGCGCCCTTCGCGCCGGAAGGCACTCCGGACCGCCCGGAAAAAGCCGGGACATTTGAACCGCGCAATTGGATATCATCCATGACAGGCCTGAAATGATCGAATTCTTATCCAAAATCTTATCCGGAGACCCCTTTATGCCTCACGGCATGTGTTACCTGTGGGAGCCCGGAGTGTTATGGCTGAATGTAATTGCAGATTCGCTCATCGCTGTCGCCTACTATGCCATTCCCTTCCTGCTGTTTTATTTCGTCCGCCGGCGGCGGGACTTCAGATTCAACGCGATCTTCGTGGCCTTCGGTGTCTTTATCCTGGCCTGCGGCACCACTCACCTGATGGGCGCAGTGACGGTTTGGCATCCGGTCTACCGCCTCGACGGCATGATCAAGGCCGTCACCGCACTGGCGTCGGTAACCACGTTCGCTATGTTGATTCCGCTCATGCCGACCCTCATCAGCTTTCCCAGCCCCGCGCAATTAGAGCGGGTCAACGCCACACTGGCAGCCGAAATCGACGTCCGCCGGACCGCTGAAGCCGAGGTCCGGCACATCAACGAAGAACTGGAACATCGCGTAGCGGATCGCACCGCCGATTATAAGAAAGCGCTGGAAAATCTGCGCAGTGAAATGCGGCGACGCGAGGAACTGGAACAGCAATTGATCCAATCGCAGAAGATGGAGGCCATCGGACGGTTGGCGGGCGGTGTGGCGCACGATTTCAACAATCTGCTGACCGTGATTCTGGGCTATAACGAGATGCTGCGCGAGCATCTGAAGAGCGACATCGTGGGCAGCGATTACGTCAAGGAAGTGCTGCAGGCTTCGGAACGCGCCTCCGCGCTCACCAATCAGCTTCTCGCCTTCAGCCGCCGGCAGGTTTCCGTGCCGCGAGAGGTGGATCTCAACGACCTGGTTCGCAATATCGACAAGATGCTGCGGCGTATCATCGGCGAAGACATCCGCCTGGACATCCGGCTGACGGGGGGGATTCCCAAAATCGAGGTCGACCCCGGACAGATCGACCAGGTGGTGATGAATCTAGCGGTGAATTCGCGCGACGCCATGCCGGCCGGCGGACGGTTGACCATTGAAACGGCGCGCGTCGACCTGAACGAGGAGTACGCTGCCAGCCACGTGGCGCCAGTCCCCGGAAGCTACGCCTTGCTGACAGTGAGCGATACCGGAATGGGGATGGACGCCGCCACGCGCGCACGCATCTTCGAACCGTTTTTTACCACCAAGGCGCAAGGCAAAGGCACGGGGCTGGGGCTTTCGATCGTCTACGGCATCGTCAAGCAAAATGGCGGCGAGATTCTGGTCTATAGCGAACCGGGCAAGGGCACGGCCTTCAAAGTGTATATCCCGGCGGCGAAGGGTTCGGTGCAGCCCGTGCCGGTAACCGCCAAGGATCCCTTGCCGGAGCAGGCCACCGGCACCGTTCTGCTGGTAGAGGACGAGGATCAGGTACGCAACCTGACGCGCGCCATGCTGAAGCGTCAGGGCTATCGTGTTTTCGATTTCGCCATGGGCGCGGAAGCGCTGGAATTTCTACGCGCGAAATCGGAGCCCATCGACCTGCTGATCAGCGATATCGTGATGCCCCAGATGAACGGTCTCGATCTGGCGCGCGAGGCGCAGACTCTTCGCCCCGGCATGCGGCTGCTTCTGATGTCGGGTTATACCGAGACCAGCGTGTCGGCCCAGGGGCTGATTGGGCCAGACACGGTTTTCATTCACAAGCCATTCACCGCAGCGACGTTGCGCGAGAAAGTAGGGGAAGCGCTGCGCTGAAGTTGCCGCCCGTTATCTTAGCGCTTCAGCGGATCTTCCACCCAGGGCGGCGTGGCGTCGATCAGGCGGCCTAGTTCGGGCTCCAGTTGTTCCATGCGGCACTTCATCTCCCAGGCGATTTCGCGATAGCTGAAATGGCCCTTCACCCCGCTGCGCAGGCGCGAAATGTACTCCGCTTCGGCGAAATCCATCTTGAAGAGAAAGCGCGAGCGCGCGCCGAACGGCAGGAGATAATCGGCGCCCGGAGCGGGCAGCCCCTTGAGCGCGTCGAATGCCTGCCGCATGGCCGATTGGTAGATTTCCGCCGCGCCCGATTCGCCCACCAGCGCAGGCGTGTCGAACCCGAGATCGCCGGAATACGCCTGGCGGAATTTCTGGCAGCGGCGGTGGCGATGCAGGTCGCGGTAAGCCCCGATATCGATGGTCATATCGTAGACGTACAGGCCGCCGCGGAAGCCCGCCAGGATCTCGTCGCGGCGCGTGCGCGATGCCAGCGCCAGGTCGATCACCTCCGCGCGCCGCCGGTCGCTCCACTCTTCGGCCAAGGCATACAACTCACGGAACGGCCGGTCGGTCACCGGATAGAGCAGCGTCGCCACGATATCGGCCGCCACGTGCGCCGGCCGCATCAGGTCGACGCGCTGCGGGGTGGCAGGGGCTGCCGGCGGCAGATTCTGCGCCGCCCAGAGGCGGAGTTGCCGGCGCGATTCCGCCGTGTGGGTGTCGGGATCCGCATGGCGTGCCAGGGTGGGCGCCAGCGGCTCGCCGGGCGCGTTCGGATCCCAGGCGCAATCGGGGGCATCCGCGCAGGCCTGCGCCAGTTCGTCGCCGAGCGACTGCAGTTCGGCGTACTCCGAACTCTTGAAGCGCCGAATCTGCTTTTCGAGCGTGCGGATGCTGCCCACCTGTCCGACATTGGTGGGCACGGCCCAGAATAAGAGATACCTCGCCACATCGAAAGCGCGCGCCGCCAGGTTTCGACGGTAAGCTTCGGGCTTCATATCGGCGGGGCAGGGCAGGCGGCCGGCCAGACAATCGAAGGCGCGCTGCTGCACCTCGCCATAGGCTGCCAGAAGCGCTTCTCCCGAGCGCTGGAATACGGCGGCATGGTCGCCCGAGAGTTCGGGGGGCACGATGAATCCCGAGCGGGAGAAATCCTGGTAGCGCGACGATTTCGCCTGCCCGTCCCACAGCGGCTCTTCCTCGATTTCGGTGGCGGCCAGTTCGGAAATCCCCTCGAAGCAGACTACGGTGTGGCCGAGATCGGCGATGGAGGCGTGGCCGTACTGGAAGTAGAAACTCTCCAGGAATTTTTGCGAGTCGTGCGTGCGCACCCAGGCGATGGAGTCGCGGATGGAATCGGGCGAGCGGCTGTAGCGGGCCAGCGCGTAGGCGCTCTTTTCGGGCGGCATGGGCGCGACGGTGATGACGCGTTTGGCGGGGGTCAAGAGGTTATGATAGCGGGGTGCAATTGCGAATACAAAAGCTGCGGCCCGAAGCGACTCTGCCGAAATACGCTCACGGCGCCCACGAAGATGCCGGCATGGATCTCTGCGCGGTCGAGGACGCCACGCTCGATCCCGGTGTGCCGCGCCTGGTGCCCACCGGGCTGACGATCGAGATCCCGCCGGGGTACGAAGCGCAGGTGCGCCCGCGCAGCGGGCTGGCTCTCAAGCACGCGATCTGTATGCCTAACGCGCCGGGCACCATCGACCCGGGGTATCGCGGCGAACTGCGCGTGATTCTGCTGAATCTGGGGCGCGAGCCCTACACCGTGCACGCCGGCGATCGCATCGCGCAGATGGTGGTGGCACGCTACGAAGCGGTGGAATGGGTGGAGGGCGAACTGGCCGGCTCGGCGCGCGGAACGGGCGGTTTCGGCTCTTCGGGACGCTAATCTGGGGCGGTTTTCGACATGGGAGGCAAATTTGGGGCGGTTTTCGACCGCCGTGAAGGGTTTTCGACCGAAAGCGGGGTAGAATGGTTTTCGACATAGGAGCCGAATTTGAGGCGGTTTTCGACCGCCGTGAAGGGTTTTCGACATATGCGGCTAAAATCTCCCCCCGGCGCGGTATTCCAGGAACGAACCATTCCAGCCGGAAGCCGCCTCGCCGGATGGTCCCATTTGGTTCATAAGCTGGAGATTGCCGCACCGCTGCGCAGGCCGAGTTGCGTGTCCGATCAACATATCCGCGGCAGTTCACGCCAGGACGAAGACTGGACGGTATTCGACCGCAGGTATTGGCCCGGCGAGAGCCTGCTGGACCATCTGAACTTCGCGCTGCGGCACGAGCCGCTCGATCTGCTGATCCTGAAGCGCATCTTGCAGGCGATGCCGAAAGCCCGGTTGACCGCGTTCGTCCGCGCCGCTCCCACGGGCATTCTCAATAGACGTCTCTGGTACTTTTACGAGACCTTGACTGGCCGTACTCTCGATTTGAAAGATACGGCGGGCGTGGCGGCGGTGGACCTCCTCGACCCCGCGGCGTATTTTACCGGCAGGCCTCGGGCTTCCAAGCGGCACCGCGTTCGCGACAATCTCCTGGGCAGCGACCGCTTCAGCCCCATCATTCGCCGGACGAAGCTGTTGAACGAGTTTGTCGCGCTCGACCTTTCCGCCAAGGCCAAAGAAACGGTCGGACGCACGGGCGCGCATCTGGTGGCGCGGGCCGCCAGTTTTCTGCTCCTGGCGGACAGCCGCGCCAGTTTCCAGATTGAAGGGGAGCGGCCCCCTCGCGGCCGTCTGGAGCGCTGGGGACGTGCCGTGTTGCAAGCCGGCAAGCACCCGCTTTCGCTCGAAGAAATCGTCCGTTTGCAGCGCGTTCTGATCGGCGACACGCGGTTTACTCACGTCGGGCTTCGATCTGATGGCGTGTTCCTCGGCGAGCGCGACCACAATGCCGATCCGCTTCCGGAATTCATCGGCGCCCGGCCTGAAGATCTTGCGGATCTCATGGCGGGACTGCTGGAGGCGAATCATCGCATGCGCGAAGACGATCTGGACCCGGTGCTCAAAGCCGCCGCCACCGCATTCGGGTTCGTCTACATTCACCCCTTCGAAGACGGCAATGGGCGCATGCACCGCTGCCTGATTCATCACGTGCTGGCGGAACGCAAGTTCACTCCACCCGGAATGGTGTTTCCGGTATCTTCCGTCATGCTCGACCGCATAGACGATTACCGCAGCACCCTACAGGGCCATTCCGGTCCGCTGATGCCCTATATCGAGTGGCGGCCTACACCCGAACGGAACATCGAAGTTCTGAACGACACCGCCGACCTGTATCGCTACTACGATTGCACCGCCGAGGCCGAGTTCCTGTACTCCTGTGTGAGGCGCACGGTGGAGGAAGACCTGCCCCGCGAGATCGAGTACCTGCGCCGCCACGACGAAGCCATCCATCGCATCATGGACGTAGTAGAAATGCCCGACCGGATCGCTGAAGACCTGGTGTACTACATCCGCGCCAATAAAGGCGCCTTGGCGAAGCTTCGCCGCAAGCGCCAGTTTCAGAAATTGAGCGATGGCGAGGTCGCCATGATGGAGCGCATTGTGCGGGAAGTTTTCGACCGCTAAAACCCTGTCCCCTTCGTCAGCGCAGAATCCCCAACAGATTCGAAAAATCGTCTGTCCAGGTACGGAATCTGCGCGAGGGACGCAGCAACTTCGCGCCTTCGTGCAGCCCGGGGCGTGCATCCCACGTGCTGCGATCCATGATCAGCGCCCAGGAAGAGGTGAAGCAGACTTCGTCGTCGGGGTCCGCCTGGAAAGAGTAGGAGTACGCCACTTTGTTCACCGACGCGGCAGCGCTCTCCATTACCGGTTCCAGGTCGAGATAGTTATTGGTGATGTTCACCGCCAGGATTCCGTCGCGCTTCAGGTGGCGGAAGTACGTCTGGAACGCCTCGCGGGTGATCAGGTGGACGGGCACGGAATCGCCCGAAAATGCATCCATTACCAGGACGTCGAACTGCTGGCTGGGCTCGGATTCCAGGCTCAGGCGGCCGTCGCCCATGGTGATCTCGACCTTGGCGGGCGTGTCGCGCAGGTAGGTGAACTGGCGGTTCGCGATGTCCACCACCAGCGGATTGATTTCGTAGACGTGCAGCGTGTCGCCGGGCAATCCGTAGGCGGCCAGCGTGCCGCATCCCAACCCCAGCATGCCGATGCGGCGCGGATGGCCTTCCTGCGCATGCATGGCGCGCCCCACGCCGGAATCGGGACAGAAGTACGTCACCGGCTGGTGCCGGTAAGGCTCGCGCACGAACTGTTCGCCGTGATTGATGGTGCCGTGAATCAGTTGCAGGCTGGCGAATTCATCGAGCTGCTGGTCGCCGTCTTCGCGCACTTTGAGCTGCCCGTAAAAATTGCGCTCGGCCAGGCGATATCCCGCGGTGGTCTCCTGCATCACCGCCAGCAGGCACGCCACATAACTGCAAGCCGCGGCCGCCAGCGCTCCGGTGGCGATCCATTTCCACACTCCGCGATAATGCGACGTGTCGGGATAGAGTACCCGGAAGACCAGCAGCGCGCACAGCGCGAGCCCGATGGGAAACTCGTCATACGAATGGAAGATGGCGGGCGCCAGCAGACCCACGAAGAGGCCGCCGCATACACCGCCCAGTGACACCGCCACATAGAAGCCCGTCAGATACCGCGGGTGCGGACGGGTGCGCACCAGTTCACCGTGGCAAACCATGCAGCAGACAAACAGCGCCAAGGCGAATAGCACGATGGATGCCCGCATCGGTATGTTTTGAAAATAGAGCAGCGCGGGCAGCAGGAAATCGGGCGGCGTCAGGCTCTGGCGATAGGGCCACAGTTCGTACGCCATGTAGGCCAATGACAGCGCCACCAGCGGCAGGAAGACGCCGCGGTGGTAGAGTCGCGGCGCTTCGAAGCAGACCATGAAACTCAATAGATAGACGCTCAGCGGCAGGATCCAGAGGAACGGAATGGCGGCGATGTCCTGCGTGAGGTGAGTAGTCACCGCCAACAGCAGCACGGACGCGCAGGCGGAGAGCATCAGCCACAGGAAGCGGTCGGTGGAAGGCGGCGGATCGCCGGGCGCGTCGGCGGCCGTCTCCGTTGGGGCCACGGTTTCGTGCGAGGAGCGCCATGCCGTTAGCCCGCAGAGCGCGGCGAACAGCACGTAGGCGGCTGACCAGACCATTCCCTGCATACGCGTCGGCAGGGTGGGTTCCACCATCAGCGGATAGCTGAGCAGGGCCAGCATCGACGCGCCGTTGGAAAGGGCGAACAGGCGATACGGCATGCCGCCGCGATGACGGCGCGCGTACCAGGCCTGCAGCAGCGGGCTGGTGGAAGACAGCACAAAGTACGGGGCGCCCACGGTCGCTGCCAGCAGCAGGAGAATGCGCAGCGAGGGATTGCCGGCAGTGGCGGTCTTCCAGGCCGCTCCCGGAATGATGGGCAGGGCGGCAATGCTCACCGCCAGCACGGCGATGTGCACCCAGGCCTGCCGCCGCGAGGGCAGCTTTTCGTGCAGCCAGTGTGCGTAGAGATAGCCGCCCAGCAGCACCGCCTGGAAGAACAGCAGGCAGGTAGTCCATACCGCCGAGGTGCCCCCGAACCACGGCAGAATCATCTTGGCAATGACGGGCTGGACTTCGAACAGCAGGAAGGCCGAGAGCGAAATAGTAAGGGCGTATAAAAGCACGGACTATATAAGCTACTCCAATTGCGGCCGGCGGTGGTGGTTGTGCCACTATAGAAATGAATGGCTACCGCTACCCTTTCCCAATTCCGCAATGAAACTGTAACCGATTTCTCCCAGCCCGCCAACCGGCACGCCATGGAGGAAGCTCTGAAGAAAGTGCGCGCCGAATTCGGGCGCGAATACCCGCTGCATATCGCGGGTGAAGAGATTTTCACCGGTGACAAGCTGATTTCGGTCAATCCGTCGAACACCAGCGAGACGGTTGGCATCCATCACAAGGCCACTGCGGAGCTCGCCCGGCGCGTGGTGGAGGAGTCCTCCGCGGCGTTTCCCAAATGGGCCGCCACGCCGGAAAAAGAGCGCATCCGCATGACTGTGGAAGTGGCGCGCCTCATCCGCGAGCGCAAGTTCGAATTCGACGCGTGGCTGGTGTACGAAGCCGGCAAAACCTGGCCCGAGGCCGATGCCGATGTCTCCGAGGCCATCGATTTCTGTGAATATTACGCGCGTGAAATGGAGCGCATGGCCGGTCCGCAACCGGTGGTGCAACTCTCCGGCGAACACGATGAGATGCTCTACATTCCGCTAGGGGTGGGGGTGGTGATTCCGCCGTGGAATTTCCCCCTGGCCATTATGGTGGGGATGACCGTGGCCTCACTGGTGACCGGCAACATCGCCATCGTCAAACCTTCGAGCGAGACCCCGACCATCGCCGCGAAATTCGCCGAAGTGCTGCGCGAAGCCGGCTTCCCGCCCTACAGTTTCACCCTGCTCACGGGCAGCGGCGCCGCCGTGGGCGATGTGCTGGTGCAGCATCCCAAGACGCGCTACATCTCCTTCACCGGATCGCGCGATGTCGGCCTGCGCATCAACGAACTGGCCGCCAAAGCGCAGCCCGGGCAGATCTGGATCAAGCGCGTGATCGCCGAAATGGGCGGCAAGGACGCCATCGTGGTGGACGGCGATTCCGACCTCGATAAGGCAGTGGACGGCGTGCTTTTCTCGGCCTTCGGCTATCAGGGGCAGAAGTGCTCCGCCTGCTCGCGCGCCATTGTCGACGCGTCGGTCTATGACCAGTTCCTGGAAAAGCTGGCGCCCAAGGTCAAAGCCATTAAAATCGGCCACTCCGACGATCCCGGCAATTATATGGGGCCGGTGATCAGCGCGAGCGCGAAGAAATCGATCCTGGAATACATCGAAGTGGGGAAACAGGAAGGGCGCATGGTGGCCGGCGACACGCCGGTTCCCGCCGATGGCTACTACATTCCGCCCACCGTCATCGCCGATATCGAGGCCAAGGATCGGATTTTCCAGGAGGAGATTTTCGGGCCGGTGCTGGCGGTCGCCAAGGCCAAGAACTTCGAGCACGCCCTGGAACTGGCCAACGATTCGCAATACGGGCTGACGGGCGCGGTCTTCTCCAACAACCCCGAACACCTGCGCGAGGCCAAACATCGCTTCCACGTCGGCAACCTCTACTTGAATCGCAAATGCACGGGCGCGATGGTGGGTGCGCATCCCTTCGGCGGCTTCAATATGTCGGGGACGGACTCTAAGGCGGGCGGCCCGGATTACCTGCTGCTATTCCTGCAGGCTAAGTCTGTAGCGACTAAGGTGTAATGAAATCAATGCAGTATCGATGGTAAAGCTTGACGCGCGATTTGCCGATCCTGGATAATGAGTCGTCACAATGAAGCGTCTGCTGCTGCCATCGGTGGCTGGTTTCCTGATGATCGCCGCTCCTTTTGCCGGGGCGCAGGCGCGGCGGACTTCGCTCGCGCATAAAGCTTCGCCGGGAAGGCCGGCGGTGAGGCGCGCGCCGCCGCCGGTGGATCCCACCGAGGGCGATAACGTGGATGGCGAGGATCTCGAAGTGCGGCGCGCCGCCGTGGCAGCGCTGGGGGACATCCGCGGCAGCGTAGTGGTTGCCGACCCGAATACCGGCCGCATTCTGACCATGGTGAACCAGAAGTTGGGCTTGCAGGCCGGCTTCATCCCCTGCTCCACCATCAAGCTGGTCACCAGCCTGGCGGCGCTCAACGAACATGTAGTCGCGCCCGATGCGCAGATCCATATCGGGCGCTATACCAGCTTCAATCTGACCAACGCCATCGCGCATTCCAATAACGAATACTTCGGCGTGTTGGGCACCCGGCTGGGGTTCGCGCGCGTCACCCACTACGCCGAACTGCTGGGCCTGGGCGAGAAGGCCGGCTGGGAAATTCCCGGCGAACAACCTGGCACGGTGGCGGCAGCGCCTCCCAAAGCGGGCGGCATGGGGCTGATGACAGCGTATGGCGAGGGCTTCCAGGTGACGCCGCTCGAGCTGACCGCGCTGGTCTCTTCCATCGCCAACGGCGGCACGCTTTACTACCTGCAATATCCGCGTAGCGACGACGACGTTTTCCATTTCACGCCGCGCGTGAAGCGCGCACTGGAACTCGATCCGCAGAGTTTCGCCGACCTCAAGGTGGGGATGCGCGGCGCGGTGGAGTACGGAACGGCCACGCGTGCGGCTTACGCCAGCGACGAGGCGGTCCTCGGCAAGACTGGCACGTGCACGGACTTCAACTCCGCCACCCACATGGGATGGTTCGGGTCATTCAACGACGTGGGAAACCATCAACTGGTGGTGGTGGTGATGCTGACTGCCGTGAATAAGACGGTGAGCGGCGGGGCGGCGTCCGCGGTGGCGGGCGCAATCTACAAAAGTCTCGCGGAGCAGCGCTACTTTACCGCCGATGGCGGCGACAAACGGCCGTCACCGTTCCAAATCCTGGTCAGCACCCCGACCGCCGACATCCGCAAGCGATAAGCTTGCGGAGCGCGGGATACACGCCGCCCGTGGCGCCCGGCACGCGGTGCTCGGGCGTCGCTCATGGAATACCGAAAGCTGAAGTGAGGGAAAGGCAGGCAGGTGCCGCGGCGAGCCGAAAAGCCGCCGCGGCCACAATCGTTGTCTTACCGCTTACGCTGGCCTTGCGTCTGGTGACGGACCTTCTTCTTCACGGAGCCACGGGCCACGCCGGACGCGCGCTTCGCTTTTGGCGCCACTTTCTTGCGCGCGGCGCGCTTCAGCTTCTTGCGTTCAATCTTGTCGGTAACTTTCGTCGTGTTCATCAGTTTCTTTTCAGTCCTGCGTATTTTTCCACTAGCTTCTTGAGCCCGTAGCGGGGGAAGTTAACAGTGATCTTAGCATCATCGCCTTCGCCTTCGCGCCTTACCACCGTACCGGTCCCATACTTTGGATGCTCCACCGTCATCCCGGTGCGGGCGCCGCGGCGGACCGGCGGCGCTGCCGGAGGCACCGGTTTGGCCGGCAGCGGCGGACGCGGCAACTGCGGCGCCATCGGCGCCGGCGGCTGCTGCGGGGCGGTCACGGGCTTATTGGCCGCGTTGAACGGAATCCCGCGCTCGCCGAAAAACTGCGAAATATTGTCCACCGAGTTATACGTCTTGCCGGTGAAGGTGTTGCGCTTGGCCGCCTGGCGAACGTCGTACCGTTCGCCGGTAAGGTTCACTTCGCCCGGCTCGTCGCGCTGCGAAAGGTCGACTATCAGCTCCGGCGGCACCTCGCCCAGGAACCACGACGCGGTCGACCGCTCCTGCTCCCCGCCGCCGAAGCGCCGGCGATATCGCGCCCAGGTCAGAATCAGCCGCTTGCGGGCGCGCGTCATCCCCACGTAACATAAGCGCCGCTCCTCTTCGAGCGCCGCTTCGGAATTCATCGACCGGCTGTGGGGGAACAAACCCAATTCCATACCGGACAGAATCACCATGGGGAATTCCAGGCCCTTGGCGTTGTGCAGCGTCATCAGCGTGACCGGCGCGCGCTCATCCACCGCATCGGCATCGGCTACCAGCGCGGCGTGATCCAGGAAATCGGCAATCGCTTCGCCGCGCTCCGCCGCTTCGGTGGCCGCGTTGATCAATTCGTCCAGGTTCTCCATGCGCGTTTCGGAGTCCGGCGATTTCTCCGATTCCAGCATCTTGCGATAGCCGGTGCGGTCGAGAATGAAGCGCAGCAGTTCCGGCAGCGGCCGCGAACTTGCCACCAGCGAAAGTTCCTGCACCAGATTGCGGAACATCACCAGCGACGACTGCGAGCGGGTGGAGAGTTTCTCGTCGTCGATGATGCGCTCGATGGCGTTCCACAAGCTTAGATTGTGCTCGCGCGCGTACCGTTCGATCTGCTCGACCGTGGTCCGGCCGATGCCGCGCGCCGGCGTATTGATGATGCGCAGCAGGCTCACCGAGTCGTAATTCGAGGCGGCGAGTTTCAGGTACGCCACCGTGTCCTTGATTTCGGCCCGCTGATAGAAACTGAATCCGCCGACCACACTGTAAGTGCGACCATAGCGCCGCAGCGCTTCTTCAATTTGCCGCGACTGGAAATTAGTACGATACAGTACAGCCACATGGTCGGCGGGATTACTGACCAAGTGCTTTTCGATGGTGTCGGCGATGAAGAGCGCTTCGTTTTCGGCGTCGAACCCGGCGTACAGGCCGAGCTTGTCGCCGGCCATGGCCTCGGTCCACAGCTTCTTGCCCTTGCGTTCCTTGTTGTTTTCCACCACCGCGCCAGCGGCGCCCAGGATGTTCTTAGTGGAGCGGTAATTCTGTTCCAGCCGAATAGTCTTGGCGTTGGCGAAGTCGCGTTCGAAGTCGAGGATGTTGCGGATATCCGCCCCGCGCCAGCTATAGATAGACTGATCTTCGTCCCCGACCACGCACACGTTATTCTGCTTTTCGCTCAGCAGCCGCATGAGTTCGTACTGGCTGCGATTGGTGTCCTGATACTCGTCCACCATCACGTAGCTCAGTCGGCGATTCCAGGCGTCGCGCGTCGCGTCATCGTGGCGCAGCAGGCGGACGGCTTCGAGCAGCAGGTCGTCGAAATCGAGTGCATTGGCCGTGCGCAGCGCCTTTTCGTATTCCTCGAAAACCGCGGCCACGGCCTCGCTCTCTTTGTTGACGGCGGCCTTATAGAGGTCGGCCGGCTCCTGCTTGGTGTTCTTGGCGTGGCTGATTTTGGAAAGCACCGCGCGATATTGCAGGAAGTCCTTCTCATCCAGGCCGAGCGCCCGATAGCACGACTTGATTACGCCTAACTGATCTTCGTCGTCATAAATCGTGAAGCGCCGGGTGAAGCCCGGACGAACGCGCGCCAGCGGATCGCCATCGCGCCGCAACATCCGCACGCAGAAGGAATGAAACGTGAAGATATTCGGCGAGGACTCCAGCGGCACGTCGGCCAATAGGTTCATGACGCGGTCGCGCATTTCCCCGGCGGCTTTGTTAGTGAATGTTACCGCCAGAATGGCAGACGGGGGCACATGCCGCGCCGTAATGATATAGGCGATGCGATGCGTGATTACCCGGGTTTTGCCGCTGCCGGCGCCCGCTAGAATCAGAAGCGGCCCTTCCGTGGAAATAACCGCTTCCCGCTGCGGCGGGTTCAGCCCTTTGAGGAAATCCATGACGAGGGGACTCTATAGAGTTTAGCAGGCTGAGCGTCGCGCGCGAAGTTTCAGGCCGCGGCCGATTCTCCTCACGGTTCTCGGAACATCTCGCATGGGAGTGCCCGCACCAGTTGCGTGGCTTCCACTTCTACGCTGCGCACTCAGTTTGGGTCGCCGAAACGGACATGAACGCCGATGAGGACTGGACTCGCCCCACCCGCGTTCATCGGCGTCGATCTGCGGCCCGAGTCTGTCACGGTTCTCGGAACATCTCGCGGCAGTAGGGCATGATGAGAGGGACCGCACCAGTGGCGTGGCTTCCACTTCTACGTCGCACACACAGTTTGGGTAGCCGATAAACGATGAGGACTGGACTTGCCCCCACCCGCGTTCGGCGTCGTCGATCTGCGGCACCATTCGGTTACGGCTCCAGGAACATCTCACCGCAGACGGCGTCCCAATCGGCCTGCGGACAGGTGGCCGCGATATCCGGAACCAGGACGCCGCCATCGGCCATAGTGACAGTACTCGCCGGACCGGTGAGCGCGAGTTGCAGCCGTTCCGTTTCACGTGCGACCCAAGGCTTGATTTCGGCGCCCCGCAGCAGATGGCGGAACGCCGCTTCGCCCGCCTGAGCGGGACGGATCTTCAGATACCAGCCGCGATCGGGGCCGCCGGTTTCCACCACTTCGCCATCCACCGGTGCCAGAATCCGCACATCGGCGCTGCCCTTGCGAATCCGGAACGCCGTCCCGTTGGCTTCCACATGCGCGCCGGCCGGAGGGAGATCGAGGCCGTCCGGCTTGCCGAGCAGACGCGCGCCCAGCTCATCGAGCCCTACCGTGACCGTGCCGTCGCTTTCAGGATGCACCCAGGTATGGCCGCGATGGTAGTAGCGGTCGAGCGGGAATGCCATCCCGAAGATGTCCTCTTCGGGCCGTTCGGCCGCGGGAAGAGAATGGCGCTCGATCAATTTGGCGTGCGTCTCGCACTCCCGGCAATCGAAGGCATTGGGGCACTCGCGACTCTTGAATTCGCCCGTCAGCACGTGGCGGCAGGCGCGATCGCGCGCCGGCAAATCGTGAAAGTCGGCATGCCAGGCGATCTGTTCCACGCGATGTTCCACCAACGCCTTCCGCGAACGGCGCGCGGCGGCGATGAGGGTGGCCGCCACCGTCATCAACACCAGGTAAAACGCGCCCAAGAAGACGATGTGTCCGGTGTTCCAATGAAATCCATAATTCCAGGGCAACATGATTAATACCTCCCTACCAGTTCTTGTTCTTCCACAGCGGGCGCTTCCACTTTGAGCTCGCGCTCCTGCGGGAAGAGCTGGAAGTAACGGAATGAGAACGAATAGACGAGCACACCGTATGCCACTACCGCGAGGAACGTCCCGGTCTCCTGCCAACTCGGGGTGTAGCTCAAGAAGCGGTCGAAGGAGAGCGTGGGCAGCGCCAGGGTTTGCACCGTGAGCACGAAACGATTCAGCGCCGCGCCCAGGCAGGCGAGGGAAGCGCCGGTGACCAGCCAGCCGGTCCGCCGCCGCAATTGCGGAGTGAGCAGCATCAGCGTGGGAAGCAAGCCGAAGATGCCGATTTCCATCACCAGAAGCCACGACCCGAACGGTTTCCAACTGTAGTATTGCCACGCCTGGAAGCCCGTCTCCGGCGAGGTGCGATTGATCCACACCAGCGTGTCGATGCTCTTGGCGAGCACGTACAACGCCAGCAGCGATCCCGAAATCCGCCCCAGAAGCTGGAGTACTTCGGGCCGCACCAGCCGCTTATGCGAGATCTTCTGCACCAGCCAGGTGGTGAGCAGAATGAAGCTCGGCCCCACCGCGGCGGCGGAGAGGATGAACAGGAAGAAGGTCGACGGCCAGACCGCCAGCCCTTCGCGGAACGCGAACGGGCGGCCGCGCAATACGCCATACAATCCACCGAGCGAGCCCTGATGGAAGAACGAAAGGAACGTGCCCACGCCGGCCAGCACGTAGATCAGCTTGTGCAATTCGAACTCGAATACCAGGAACCCAGGAATCTGCCGCAGCTTGCGATTGCGCAGCACGATGGGCACGTACTCGATGGCCAGCACGGTGAGGTAACAACTGATGCAGAACGTCACCTCCGTCAGCATGGAGTGCACGTTGGGGTACCAGAAGGTGAACCAGGCGCGCAACGGCTGGCCGACATCGACGGCGAGCACGCAGACCGCGCCGCTATAACAGACCAGCCCGATTACCACCGCGCTGTTGATCACCGCGCGGAGTTCGTCCACCTTGAGGATGTAGAGCAGGAAGCCGGTGAAGAATGCGCCCGCGCCCAGCGCGATCACTGTCAGGTCGAGGAAGATCCACAGGCCGAAGGCGAAGCGGTTATCCATGTTCGTCTGGTTCAGGCCCTTGATGAGGCAGAGCGCGGCGGCGTACAGCCCGAAGAGCAGCAGCGCGGTCCACGGCGCCATCCACAGCAGAAATTTGGACCCGGAGCAGCGCGCCACACCGCGAGTAATGAATGGCCGATCTATGGATTGGTTAGGCATGGCCGTTTTCCTTTCGGGCGCCCGGCCGCGGCGCGTCGGCGGTTTCCCGCACCCATTCCCTCTTCGACCGGTAATAAATCTTGGGCTGGGTATTGAGCTTTTCGAGCAGGCGGAAACTCTCCCGTTCGGCGGCCTCGCGGGCCACGGTGCTCTGCGGATCGTTCAGATCGCCGAAATGAATCGCCCCGGTGGGGCAGGCCTCCGCGCAGGCCGGAACGTAATCGACGGGCTCGGTATCGGGTTTGCCGGCGGCGGCCGCGGCTTCCTTGGCGGCGTGCCAGCGTCCGTGGCAGAGATTGCACTTCTCCACCACCCCGCGCATGCGCGGCGTCACCCCGGGGTTCAGGGTCTTCTCCATGCCCGTGGGCCATGCCGGGTCCCACCAGTTGAAATAGCGCGCATGATACGGGCAGGCGGCCATGCAGTAGCGGCAGCCCAGGCAGCGCTGCGGCATCTCGCCGACCACGCCGGTCGCCGGGTCGACATCCACGGCCTGTTGCGGGCATACATGGACGCAGGGGGTTTCGTTGCCGCAGTGCTGGCACATCACCGGCACGAAGGCGGTGCGGCGATCGGGATACTCCTCGCTGTTATCCACTTTGTAGACGCGGATCCACGTCAGGCCCTTGCGGTCGGTCGCGCCCTCATGGGCGGGGGGCACATTATTTTCCACGGAGCAGGCCACCATGCAGGCCCCGCAGCCGTTGCAGCGATCGACATCGATAGTCATGCCGTAACGCGCCGCTCGAATCTGTTTGTGATCGGATGTCATGCTCGTACCACCTTTGCGCGCGCGCCGGCGGCGTATAAATCGAGTACTTCGGGCGAGCCCGAGACCAGCACCACACCGGGTGGCACAGCCGCGTCGAGCGTCACTGCCACGCGGCACTTGCCCAGCAGCGTCTCGAAAGTTGCCGGCGCGCCGTCGTCCAGCCCGCAGGCCGGATTCAGCGCGACGCTGCCGGGCGCCAGGCGCAGGTTCGATTCCTGATAGAGCTTGGAAAGCAGAGGCGATCCCGGAGCGAGTTCCTGCGTGACCACCACCGCCAGAGGCAGATCGGATTCTTCGGCGGGCGTCGGCGCGTTGGCGGCCGTCAACAGCCGGGATGCTGCCGGCTTGGGATTCGGGTCGTCGATCCAGCAGCCCCCGGCGTTGAGCCCTTTCCAGAAATTGTCGGCGCTCACTTCTTTGAGCGTCTGCGACTTGCCATCGGCGTAAGTGAACAGTGTGCCGCGGCCCGATTGATGGATGGCGCCGGCCCGTTCGTGCAGGGTGTCGCCTATCGCCAGACCGGCGGCAGCAGCGACGAATTCCTCGGGATTTACCATCCCCACTGGCGGCGATACCAGAGGTGCTGCGATGCGAAACGTGGCGACAGTAGAATCGATGGCGGGTGGAATATCGTCAGCCACTTCGAGGTAAACCGCCGCCGGAAGTGCGTAGGTGGCGTGCCGCGCATACCCTGTGCGCGTGCAGGAAAAGGCAACTACCAGCGGATTATCGGCCACCAGCTTTTTGGCGATGGCGTTCCACGGCAGGTATTCGCCCGGCGCAGATTCGTCGAGGAACAGCACGCGCACCGAGCCATCGGGCAGCGATGCCAGATCGGCTGCCGGCGCGGCCTTCTTCCATTCTGCCGGCAGCGGCGTCTCGAGCCGCTCCACTACCGTACCTGGGCCGCTGGCGATGCGCGCCGAGCCCAGCACCAGCACCGGTCCGCCCAGTTCGAGTTCTTTGGCCAGTGAAGCGATCTCCGGCACGGTGACGCCGGTGGCATCCGACGCGGCAGCCTGCGAGATCTCTCCCGCAAGCGCCTGCGCCAGCAAGTCCTCAGAGCCGGGCCGGATGCGCAGCCAGCGGTCGGCCATCGATGCGGTGTGCGATTCGATCGCGTCGATCTGGATCAGCCGGAATCCGGCGCGCGCAGCATTCACGTTGCCGGGCGTGCCCCAGCCATCGAGCACCGGCACGCCGAAACTCAGCACGGTGCGGACCTTGGTGAGATCCACCGCGGCGGCGGTGTCCATGGCGGGCGCCACATACCGGCCGTTCGGCAACGACGCCATGGCGCGGCGGTAAGTCCAGGAAGCCGTCCTTCCGGGCCGCATGTCGAGCATGACGACGTGTTCCGCCGGCCCGCATTTCGCGATGGCGGCGGCCACTGCGGCGGCGGCGTCCTTCGCCGCTCCGGTCGTCAGGCGTTCCGGCATGTAGGGCAGATGATGTCCTACGATGCCGAACGGACACATCGCGCCGTGTGAGAGGGGATGGCCGGCAACTCCCGAGAGTTGCACCGGCTGCTCGCCCACGCATCGTGCGCGCACCGCGCATCCCGCCGTACAGAGCGCGCAGTTGGTGAACCGCGTGCGAATCTCGCCGCGCGCCGGCGCCGGAATCCCCGGCCAGTTTTCCGACCATAATGCCGTGTCCGTGATCAGGTGCCACGGAGCCGGTGTGAACAGCACGCCCACGGCTGAGCCGCCTGCGAACATCAAGACCTGTCTGCGAGTGGTATCCATGAGCGCCTCTATTTATGACAATCCAGACAACTGTTTTCCTGCCCATGCTGGCGATGGCAGTTCACGCAATCCGTCATCTTCATCCCGTGCGGCGTGTTGGGAATTCTCCAGATATCGGCCGAGTAGCCGCTGATGCGGTCGATGCGATAGGGCCGCAGCCCGTCGCTGGTGCCGGTGTTGCCGTGACACACGGCGCACGCCAGGCCGGCGCGTTTCACATGCGCCGCGTGGGAGAAAGAAACGTTCTCGGGCTGGCGCGCGTAGGAGGCCCACTGCGGCTCGCGATTGGGCGTCACGTGGTTATCGATGAAGCTCTTCTCGGCTGCCGTGGTCCCCATGGGCGCGGCGTGGCAGCCGGCGCACTTGTCGACGGTGGGCACGCCGGCGAAGGTGCCGTCATCGCGGAAGGAGTGGCAGTCTTCGCACTTGGTGCCGGCCTTATCGGTGTGGATTTTGTGACTGAAATTGACCGGCTCGGGCCGGCTGCGGTAGATCGCGCGCGGAGAAGCCAGCCAGCCCGCGCCGAGTGCCACGGCCATTCCAGCCATGAACGGAATTGTTCGGCGTAAATTCACGGTCTCACTTCCTGCTCGCGCCAGGGCGAGAAAAGCTGCTGAAACAGCGCGAACATCGGTTCGCGCTCGATGAACTGTGCCAGTCCGGCAGTGAACATGCCGCCATCGGCAGCGGTGGGGCCGGCCGGCGAAGGCAACTGCTGGAGAAATTCGTGGATGCCGCGAACCTCTCCGTCCATCCAATGCTGCGCCTGCTCGCCGCGCAGGACTCCGTCCGCCGCTCCGGCGTCGGGAATTCCGGCGAAAAGCCAGCCGCGGGTGTATGGCTCGGCCGTCAGCCGTTCAGGATTCGCCCGCAGGTACACATTGCAGGCGGTCAGTTCCATGGCGAAGGGCAGCGTGATCTCCAGGTCTACCCCGGCCGATGTCACCACCGCCGCCGGCCGGTGGTGGCCGGTTTGCCAAACGAAGCCAATCCGTTCCACCTTGCCCAGCACACGGCTGAGGAACGCATCGATCCCCACGTAGCAGGCGCCGTCGCTGGTGGTATCGATCCACCAGTGATTGGCGGAATAGCCGAACTCCCCGGGCATCGGGATGCCGTCGATGGTTTTGGGCGGCGGCAATGGATGCGACATCTGCAAATACAGTTCGCAGTAGCGATGGCTTTCGCTTCCGCAGCGCGAAAGCAGCGACTCGCTATAGGGGACGAACTTGGCCACCGGGGCGGCGCCGCAATACTGCATCAGCGATTCGTGCAGCAGCGGGCACGTTCCGAAGGCCGCCAGATTCCCGGCATCGGGCTGCTGGCGGTAAACCGGGCATTCGGAGTAGTGCTCCGAAGAGCAGCGCTCCTCCGCCCGGGCCGACTGCGCCAAAGGAATCAGTTTGCGGATGGACGAAGTGCGGCAATACTTGACCTGTGCTTCTTTGAGGAACGGGCAGGTCATAAAGGTTACCGCTCTTCTTTCTTCCCCAGTTCCTCGCCGCCATCGGCCATGGTGACGCCGAGAGTGGGGATATGGAACGCGTGGCCGTCCTGGAAGGACGCGACCAGGTCGTTGACCTCCTGATCCAACTGGGAGATCGTCGTCCTCTTTTTAGCTCTCGCGGCCAGTTCCTGTATGATGCCGATGCCGACAGCCACCATGCAGATGAGGGTGACCGCTCCGAGAGCGATGTTGGTGACGGTGAGCCAGAGCGTCGATGAGTCGTTCATGGGACTCCTTTCGCCGGGGTTAGTGCAAGGCGAATGCCATGCACAGGCGAAAGGAGTTATCGGCAGCGGCTTGATTAGGATGCGGTAATTTAAGACATTAAATTCCGATAATCGGACGGAGGGGCGGAGGGATAGGCCTTGACAAGATGTTCCCGAAACTGGGAACATTTGACATGTGAGGGTCTTTGGCGAAGCTGTCGTTGCCAGATTTGCGAAAAAGCATCCCGCGGCCCGAAAACCGCTACAGCGATTCCTGACCATCGCCCGTTCAGCCGTTTGGCCTCATTTTCCAGCACTTAAGGAGACGCTCGCAAGTACGGACTACCTGCCGGCTACGGGCACCCTCATCTTCGATATCGGCGGGAATAAATACCGTCTCATCGCGCGCGTCGATTTCGAAGAACAGATGATCGTCATCCAATCCGCGCTGACCCATCGGGAATACGACAGGGAGAAGTTCTAACATGCCGACCGCCACCTACGAAGAATTACTCGCCGCCGCCGTGCCACAGGTAATTGAAACGGAAACGCAGTATCGGCAGGTCTCGCGCCACTTTGCGGATCTTGTTGGCAAAGGCCGAACCCGCTCCGCGGAAGAAACCAAACTCTTGCGTCTTCTGGCTGTCCTGGTGGAGGATTACGATAGGCGCCACGCGCTGCCAGTCGACCAGAGTACGCCCGCCGAAAAGCTGAAATTTCTGCTGGCGCATTCCGGAAAAACGGCGGCGGATCTACAATCCGTGTTCGGCCAGCGCAGCCATGTGCACGAGGCTCTGTCAGGAAAGCGGAGCATCAGTGCGCTGCAGGCAAGGAAACTTGGCCAGCTCTTTTCCGTCAGCCCGGGCCTGTTCCTATGACTCTGGATTTATCCGCTTACCGCGGGATCTCGTACTTCTTGATCTTTTCGTAGAGAGTGGAGCGGTCGATTCCCAAAATGCCGGCCGACTCTTTGATATTCCCGTTGGTCCTTTGGAGCGTGCTCACGATCAGCACGCGCTCCATTTCCTGCAAGTTCATGCCGGCCGGCGGCGCCCATACACGCCCCATGCTGCCATTGGTCGCCAGGAAGGCGAAGGACTCTTCGGTCAGCGTGTGATTCCGGCACGTCACCATGGCCCTCTCAATGGTGTTCTCCAGTTCGCGCACGTTGCCCGGCCAGTTGTAATCCATCAGCAGCTTGAGGGCGCCCTCGGAAATGTCGTGGATGTCCTTGCCCAACTCGTGCGCCAGGCGCTCCAGGAAATGGCGCGCCAGCAGCGGCACATCTTCGCGGCGCTCGCGCAGCGGCGGAATGCGGATCTCGATCACGTTGAGCCGGTAATACAGGTCCTCGCGGAACTTTCCATCGGCGACGGCCTGCTGTAAGTTCACGTGGCTGGCGGCGATCACGCGCACGTCCACGCGCACTTCCTGCGATCCGCCTACACGATAGAAGCAGCGCTCCTGGAGTACGCGCAGCAGGTCCACCTGGAGTTTGGCGGGGATGTCGCCGATCTCGTCCAGAAAAATGCTGCCGCCGTCGGCCAGTTCGAACTTGCCGCGCTTCTGTTCGCCGGCGCCCGTGAACGCACCCTTTTCGTAGCCGAAGAGTTCAGACTCCAGCAGGGTTTCGGCCAGTGCGGCGCACGAAACCGAGATCATGGGCTTCTGCGCACGGTCGCCGCCATTGTGGATAGCGCGCGCGATCATCTCCTTGCCGGTGCCGCTCTCTCCCTGAATCAGCACGGTGCTGCGCAGGCTGGCCACTTCCTGGCACAACGCCAGCAGGTCATGCATACGGGCGTTCTTGGTGACGATGTCCTGCACCACGTACTGGCGGTTCAGCTTCTTGCGGAGAATGCTGTTCTCGCGCTGCAGGTTTTTCACCTTCACGATGCGGTTGACCAGGAGCGAAATCTCTTCCGGATTGCAGGGCTTGACGATGTATTCCTGCGCTCCTTCCTTCATAGCCGTGATGGCCGTGTCCACGGTGGCATAAGCCGTGATGATGATGATGGAGGCCTCCGGACGGATGTGCCGGATCTGCATCATGGTCTCGATGCCATCCATGCCGCCGGGCATTTTCAGGTCGACGAAGTAGATGGCGTAATCGCGCTGGCCGGTTTTGTCGACGGCTTCGCGGCCCGACGCGGCGGTGTCCACCACGTAGCCGTCTTCCCGCAGCCAGGCGGCCAGCGACTCGCACATCACCTCTTCGTCATCCACTACCAGGATCTGCCAGCGGTTTTTCATACCACTACTCCTTTTTGTCTCGACAGGCGCGCCCGGCACGGGGCGCAGAACGCGGCCTGCTTGCTATCGATCTGCCCGATGTTGGTCGCCAACGACATGGCGCAACTCCGGTCGGCGCAATGCACCAGCCCCAACAGGTGGCCGGTCTCATGGAGCGCTTCCTTGGCGGCGCGCTCCTCCAACGCCTCGCGATTGGGCGTGAGGCCGTAGAATTCCTGCCTTAGGCGGGCCAGCGAAAACACCGCCACAAGCCCGCTCAACTGGGCCTGTCCGTAGACGAATGTCAGCACCGGGACGAACAGGTCGCGGCCGGTCACCGCCAGCAGCTTGCCGGCATCGCCGGGGCACAGCCGCAGCAGCATTTCCAGGACGGCGATCGAGCTGTATTGCCGGCGCCCTGCGTCGTAAGCGAAATCGATCGCCGGAATTTCCAACTCCTTCATGGGAAGTGCGAACTCGCGGGTCAGGCATTGCCTCACCATGCGGCGATCCTGTGGGCTCACTTCGGGCGATGACGCCACATACAGGTAGCTCATTCCTTCCGTGCCAGTTCTGCCGACGGCGGCGGGGCGGCCCGCGCCTGCAGCGGCAGCGACACCGTGAACGTGGCGCCTTCGCCCACCCGGGTGGTCACTTCGATATCGCCGCCGTGCGCCTCGATAATGCCGTAAGAGACGGCGAGCCCCAGTCCAACGCCTTTACCCTCCGGCTTGGTGGTGAAAAACGGGTGAAAGATTTTGGTGAGGTTTTCCGGCGCGATGCCTTCCCCGTTGTCGGCCACCGTGAGGCGCACGAAACCTCCGCCGCTTGCCGTCGATACCATCACCCGCCGTTCGGTTTTCGCATGCGTCGCTTCGGCGGCGTTGAGCACCAGATTCAGCACCACCTGCTGCACCTGCGACTGATCGCACGGCACGGCAGGCAGATCTTCCGCCAGTTGATTCGTCACCTCGACCCCGCTGAGCTTCATCTTGTGTTGCACCAGCGATAGCGTCATGCGCACGATCTTATTCAGGTCTGCAGGCGCGCGCTGCGGCTTCGAACGGCGCGAGAAGGCCAGCAGATCCGACACGATCCGCCCCACCCGCGCAGTCTCATTGGTCACCTGCGTGAGGTAGCGGCGGAATTCCGGAATGCGTTCCTGCGCGACGCCGTCGTCCTTCAACATACGTTGCAGCAGCATGGAGAGATTGAGCACGCCGGCGACGGGATTGTTGATCTCGTGGGCGACACTGGCGGCCAGTTCGCCGAGGGAAGCCAGACGGTCGCTCTGCAGCAGTTTCCGGTGGGCGGCTTTGAGCTGCTGAGTGCGGTCTTCCACCTTGGTTTCCAGGCTCTGCGTAAAGGTGTTGATCTCAGCGAGCGCGGTGCGCAGGCGGTCGCGCATGGTGTCGAAGGAGCGCGCCAGTTCGTCGAGCTCCTCGCTGTTGCCTACGAGATCGAGAGGCTGGTCGAGTTCCATGTGGCTGATCGCCTGCGTGCCGGCGATGAGCTTGGCGATCGGCTGCCCCACGAATCGCCGCGTAAAGAAAATGATGAACAGCGCGATGAGCGTGACTTCCACGCCGGTGACCAGCAGCACGCGCCACTCGACTTCGGCCACCTCGTGATCCACGCTCTGCAGGCTGAGCGAGAGATCGAGGACGCCGAGTGTTTTAACGCCCGCGGGATGGGCGTGGCATTCCGCCTGGCTACAGGAGCTTTCGTTAGAGATGGGAGTGCGCATGTCGAGGCGGCGCCAGCCGTCCGCGCCGCGGTAGACGTTGACCAGCGTCTTACCGCTGAGCCTCCCCATGTCGATGGACTCCTGCCGGTCCGCCTGATTGGTGGAAAAGGTGGGACGCCCCGCGCTGTTGAACATGCGGATGCGGTCGATGCCCTCCTTGAGGGCGATGGTCTGCATCACCTGATAGGCCGCCTCGCGATGATCGTCGAGCATGGCGTGCCAGGTGGCGCTGGTGATGCCTTTGGAAAGCTGTCCCGCGCCCCGAAGTACGGTATTCAGGAGCTGCGTTTCTTCTGTCTTGATGTTGACGAGGCCTGAGACTCCGGCCACGATGAGAACGATCACCGTGATCGAAAGGATCAGCTTCCGCGCGAGCCGCCGCGGCATATAATAGTTTCGAATCTGAAAATGATTGTATCGTGTGGCGTCTTCCCTACACAATCGGGCCTTTAGCTCACGGAACAAGGGGACGGCTGGGGCGGGTCTGTTACACTGAAGCTTGAACCCCTCGACACCCAGCAAGCTACGCGTGTGCGCCGTGAATTTCCTCAACACCACTCCCCTGGTGTGGGGCATGCTGCACGGACCGCAACAGGGGCTCTTCGATCTGGAGTTCCGCCTTCCTTCGGTCTGCGCCGACCATATGGCGAGCGGCGCCGCCGATATCGGGATCGTACCCTGCTTCGAACTGACCCGGCAGGATCTGGAAGTGATTCCCGGCGCGGGCATCGCGTGCCGCGGTCCGGTGCGCAGTATTTTGCTGGTATCGCAGAAGCCGGCGGGGGAAATCCGGACACTGGCCGTGGACAGCAGTTCGCGCACTTCGGTACAACTGGCGCGCGTGATTCTGGAGCGTCGCTACGGCGCCGAGTACACTGCCATTCCGCACGCGCCGGACCTGGATGCCATGTTGCGCGTGGCCGACGCGGCGATGATCATCGGCGACCCGGCACTGCGCCTGGATCCGGAACATTTGCCCTACGAGGTCCACGATCTGGGCGCGGAATGGGTGGAGATGACCGGACGGCCTATGGTCTTCGCGGTGTGGGCGGCGCGCAAGGGCGCGGTAACGCCGGATGTGGTGGAGGCGTTTCGCGCGTCGTGCCGGTATGGCGTGGACCACATGGAAGAGATCGTAGCAGCGGAATCGGCGCGCCTGGGATTCGCTCCCGAACTGGTGCGCGATTACCTGACGCGGCATATCGTGCACGAACTCGGTCCGCGGGAGTACGAGGGCATGGACCTCTTCCTGCAGTACGCGCGGGCGAAGCATCCGGCCGGCCAGGCGGTTTGACCGGAGGGCTTGCGGATGCCTATACTAAGAACATCCCTATGTATGCCCTGGTATTGTTGGTTCATATTGTCGTCTGCGTCTTCTTGATCATCGTGGTGCTGCTGCAAAGCGGCAAAGCGGCGGATCTTGCCGGCGCATTTGGCGGAATGGGTTCGCAGACCGCCTTCGGCCCGCGTGGTTCGGCCACGCTGCTTTCCAAGGCGACGACAGCGTCGGCGGTGGTCTTTATGATCACGTCGCTGGCACTCTCGATTATGGCGACGCGCGGCTCGGGGCTGGGGACTTCGGTGCTCGACACATCTCCGCAGGGAGCGACCCCGGTGAAGACGTCCGCGCCGGCGGTTCCGGGGCAGCCGGCACAATCGGCGCCCGCCGGGCAACAGCCGGTACAGATGAACTTGCAGCAGCCGACAGCGCCCGCCGCGACTCCGCCCGGACAGCCGATACAGATCAATGTAAAGCCGACACCCGGCAAGAATCCCGGCGAAATGCAGATCGACATGAAGGACGTGAAGTTGCCTCCTCCCCCTGGAGCGCCGCCGGCCAAGAAGAAGTAAGCCCCCGTGCTAAACTGGGGCCTGATCGGAAGCGATCGAGGCTTTGCGGAGGTGGCGGAATTGGCAGACGCACTAGCTTGAGGTGCTAGCGGGAGCAATCTCGTGGGGGTTCAAGTCCCCCTCTCCGCACCATATTTTAAAGGAGTTAGCTTACTCGGAGGGCTGGCTCCCAAGTGCTCGAACGACTCCATTGTAACCATCATCAGGACGAGGTCGAGCACAAGGCGGCACTCTGATCGCTTGCCCACAAAGCAAACGAAGCAGTTAGCGCTGCTTCGCTGCTTCCCCCGGCCACACATTAGCCTAAAGAGCTAGTCAGAGCAAGGGCAATACAGAAGTGAGGCACCGCAAGAGCCTGCGGATACAAACTGCACCGCAAAGTAAAAGCGGGAACCCAAATGACGATGAAGCCAAACGCATTAGCTTCCCATCGGTCGGGGAATGGTGATTAGAATCTGCTCTAGCGCCCTGAACGCGTTAGCCGACGCCAAATATCGCCACCGATCGTCTTTTGCTGTATCAGCATGGTCAGAGATTCCCCGGATAATCAGGTACCCCTTTGCGCGATATGTATTTGACAGTTCGTCCTCACTAAACTGTTGAGCAACCCCAGCGGCCTCGGTTTCTAGTGCCAGGGTCTTGTCGTTGACTGTCTCAAGCCACTGTCGCTCGCTTGCTTCTCTGTGCTTGATGACCGCCTCACCCGCACCGATGGGACCAAGGAGCATTCTGAAATGGGCGTTTGGTGACCCCGGCTCAGCTTCAAATCTGGGAACATCGCCGTGCGAGTCGTACAGTCGGTTGATCCAAACTCTGAGCCAGGCCGGCATACCATAGCTCAAGATTCGTCGCCTCGGGCCCTCCGAGGCGACCGCGCGGCGCTCATAGTAATAGATCGCCTCCGCAATTGCTACGTCACAAATTGCAATATCTTTATGGATCGCTCCTCCAATCCCCAAGAGGACCACAAGTGCGGGTCGATACTCCTGTGTTAGAGCCTGGTATGCGGCCATAATCGATCGATTACCTTGTTCCAGCGCTCTGAGGGCCACGACCTTATGATCCTGGCCCACCGCAGCCGGTATCGTGCCTTCATAAAAGAACCGGTTGTGCAGTTGCCCTCTGCGCTCCTGAAACCCAGGCCGACGCCCGAGACCATCTTTGACCGCACGCATCTCATCCGGAACGATCGTTAGGATTCCGACATCCCACATACAATTGGTTCCTCGCAGCGAGTTGCGGTTCCGAGCCTGTTCGCCCGGGTTGCCTGGGCCCTCGGGCAATCGAAGTGGAGCACCACCTTCCCCGTCGGGCGTCGCGCTGTCCACAGCGCCAATCGAAGAAGGGTCACTTGGCTCCTTAATCAAAGACAAAAACTTATCAATCAGGGTGTGAAACTTCTGTCCTCCTGGAAACAGGCGAGCCCGCAAATCAATAACAATCTCGCTTGAACCTGTCTTGACCAAATGGGTCACATGGATATTGGTTTCGACTACATCGCCTTCCGTGTTGGCGATAGGCGGTGACACTGTGTCCGACGCGGCCGACGCTACGGATTCCGCTGACTCCTTGTGGGCGCGCACCGGAGCACTTTCTCGATCTTCAACCGTAGCCAGAGCACTGGCAAGAGCCTCTTCCTCGACCCAGTATAAGCCGGTCTCGGCGTACACTCGCGCAACGCGTTCAAGATTGGCGTTACACGTAATCGAAAGCTCGCGATGACCCCGTACCTCACTTGGAACAAGGTCAAATAGCATCGTCAGGTCCTTAATCCTAAATTCGAGCGCGGTCAACTCGCCCGGATGTGTCTCTGCCCTTGAAGCCGCCTTAGATAACATCGCCAAATCAAGGCGATGAGCGCCCAAGAGAGGGCCGACTTCCGATAGAGGAGCAAAGAAGTGCTTGCGGGATGTGTGGACCCGCAATCCTTCTTCCTCGGTATGGTCGGCGCGTTGGCATACCTCCAGCGTGAGAGCAATTCCGCCCGCTCGGTGTTGTCGCAGGTCTACGAGCCCTGCCAAGGAATTCCACAGGGCTTGATCGTCGCAAACGATTGGCCACACCATCTTCCAACCGTACTGCGATCCTAAAGAAGGGGACCGCGATCCTTCGAGAAGAGAAGTGCCCGCTAACCAGCCGGACTTGAACAGGATCTGAAATCCGTCAGCAGAAGGTGCCAGTCGCTCGACATGCAAATCAGAACCGATCCCTCGGGCGAGGCTGGCTCGCACCGTGTCTAGCAGTTTCAGAAAACTGAGAGACTTCGAGTTTAGCCGTACCCAAGGGTCAGCGTCGTCCTCACGTTGCGCTGAGCGGAGCGCCTGAAGCGATAGGTCGGTTGCCCGATGGATTTCCAGTCGCTGGAACGGTCCTTTTACGTCCAGTAGCGGTTCAGCAAGCGACTCGAGAGCCGCAATCACAGCGTCTCGGTGCTCCTGCAGCGCCATGTCGTAAGAGCTAGTGTCGGATCCAGTTCTTGACCAGTGAGAATATGTAATTGACTCCAGATCGAGGTGGTCAGAGAGTTGCTGAAACAACCGTCGGAGGCGAGTAGCCTTCAAGAAGTTTATTCTGCGCTCACCGACCCCTCCAAGCAACTCGACACGCACAACGTCGGAGAGCAGTGCTACTGGCAGGTCGGATAGGAGCGCTAATGACTCTTCAGACGCGCGCCCAATCTCACCCGTTTGGTCGGAAAGATCATCGGACAAATGGGCCACAGCTCTTGTGTTTGTTACCAGCAGCTTGCCACGCGGACCAATATCAGGGGAGCCATGAGCGCGACGGTCTCGTGCGGGTTTGACAGCGATCGCGAGATTGATCGCGTCACGATGATCTCTAAGGGCTCGTCCTGACAAGTCGCGTGATGACCGAGAGGCTCTTGGCTGATAAGAAAGAAGACTCGCAAAAACGGTCGCATCGCTCGGCTCGTAATCGCCGTCTACGCCCTGAAATCGAGGACTAGTCAACAGTTCAACCAATCGCGCGAGCCTAATCGTGCGTTGGTCGAGGCGCGCGATGAGTTCTGCCAAGAGTTCCGACTCTTCCATCGATTGGGCTGCAGATCCCAGAAGGTTCAGACCGAGTTGACGAATCGCCGGTGCCCTTTTATCGCTCGTCAAAGCCGCATAGCTGAGATCGGCAGTGGTGACAGAGCCGCGGAGCCACTCTGTCATTTCTAGGAATGCACCCAGCGGCACCAGATACGGTGTTGTGGACTTCTGCAGAAGAAAATCAGCCGCAACTGTACCCGCACTCTCAGGTGTGCGCTCGTCCAAATAGGCGCGGATGACATCGAAGTCTAACAGGTAGACGATCTCATCGTAGGGTCCGACGGTCCTGAGGACCCTAGCCATTGCGTCCAAATGCGAGGTGTATTGCCTTGCCACCGAGGACAGCCATTCGCGCGTATCTGCGCTATCGAGCAAGTGCCGCAGTTGCCGACTTGCCGAACGTACGAACGACGTACCTGGTGCCAGTGGCATCCTCGTGGAACTCTTATCTGGTTCAGGCACTCGGGTCCTCTGTCACGAGGCCTAACACCAGCGGCTTGGATTCGGAATGGATTCGTGGCCCTGTCGAAGGCCAACCGGAGGCCAGGAGGGCTGCGCCTTCGGCAACATCGACCTCTCGAGAAATCGACGCTTCGCAACTGAGATGCGATCTCACCGCCTCTTCAAACAAACGCGAAGATCGAAGGAACCAGCCGTCCAGTAATACAGGTAGGTTGCGAAACTCGTCACCAACTGCCAAAGTGTACAGTCGGCCAACGTGGCGGGCGACCTCATCGAAAATCTCTGTAAAAATTGGATCGGAATGCCCTCCCTCCGTAGTAGCGACAATGGCTGACAGCAGGCATCTCAGTTCAAACTGCGAATTCCCGCGAGCGCTAGCGTCGAGGCGGTACACCCAATCCCAAATGCTCGAATCCGAACCTGCGGTGTTCAACTGGGATGCGACCAAATCCCAAAGGGGATTTGATTCGCCTCGATCTGCCAGCGTCAAGACATGACGGACAAACCGAGTCGCGACCTGAATCCCTCCTCCTTGACCGAACGGGATTCCCCAGCCACCAAAGCGTCTGAAGAAATGCGCGTGGCGCACGCCAACAGCAACGTCATCGCCCACCGAAAGACATACGCCTTCGTTCACGTCTGTTCCGGCCAACGTAGCGTTCAGGTCGTCAACGATAATAACCTTGCTACTGGGCCAGCCGGTCGACGATAGGGAAATTACGCAGGATTTCGCCACGCTTGAGCGCAGGCGTGATGATGCAAACGCCAACATCGCCGTTTGAGCCGCCAATTCGGTAGGATATCCAATACCAAGCGAATTCCCCAATTGACGAAGCAAACCGTCAATGGCGAGAGCGGCCGCGTCCCAAGCGCTCGTATTGACATTGCGATTAGGCGCGCGAACTCGGGCTAGGATTTGGTTGCCCCTCAACGCGACGGCGGAACTGCAACGCTCATCGCCAGCCAATCCGATATAAAGTGCGTCGTGCATGCGTGAATAGTTCGGACAGACTGAAATTATAGCGTTTACCACCGTCCCCTGTGTACGGCCTGATTCTCGCGGCACAATCGATCAGTCGCCCGTTTGCGAAGTGGGATGACCGACCAATGCTTTGCGTGCCAGCGGAATACCAACACGTCATTCAGGCACACGCCTCCTGTCCAGCAACCCTTCCGTCCTGGAAAGCGGAGGCATCTATCCTAAACCGTAACCACCGCTGTAACCATCAGTGGATAATCCACGAAACCCGCGGATACCGCGGCGCGCCTGAAATCAGTGATTTGCATCCGGGCGAAACATGGCGAAGCCGGCGCTTTTGGGTTGAGGTGCTAGCGGGAGCAATCTCGTGGGGGTTCAAGTCCCCCTCTCCGCACCATAGATTCTAAAGGAAGTCAATGACCGCTAGCTGGACCTTATCCAGCTAGCGGTTTTGTTTTTGGACCTTATGTTGCGCCTGCCCGATCCAGGCCGTTTAGCAGCTCTATCATGGAAAAGAGTACTCTGAAGTAAGCTGGTTAAAGGCCATGATCCAACTCCATGCGGAGCAGTGCGAGCTTACAGAGGTGCATTCGTGCGGCCGGTGTTCTCGCTCGTCGATTCCCCAGGAAAGCTCTATGACCTCCTGCTTGAGGGGCTGGCGGCATTCGGTTGTACAAGCGCCGAGTTGGTCGATGAGGAAGGCGAGCCTGGAGAGCGCGGGGCTGCGTGTGAGGTCGACCAACTTGACGCACGCGTGACTGTTTATGGCGACCGCATTGAAGTTCATTGTGCGGGCTTCGTGCTCGGAAACACTGCCAAGCTTGCCCAATGCTGGAAAACCTTTCGTCTTGTCTGGCCGGGCCAAGCCCGAGCGCAGTTGCGAAGACGCACTCTGTTTCGATTGAAGGCGATGCACGGATTCGTGGAGCATCATATCAGGAACTGCTGGACCGACTGGCACAGGCACCGGACTCGCTTCCTCCGGGCACTGAAACCGCGATAGTCTATTACCTTCCGAATGAAATAAGCAAGGGCTATCGAGAGTCTGTCAGCGCCAAATGATACTGTCCTAATCGTGCCAAGTAGAAATGTCCGTTGACGAGGTCACGCTGGGGAGGTGGATTCAGGAACATTTCTCATGACGCAAACAGGACCGCGATCGTCTGGTCGCGTTGAAGAAAGCAAGGAAGGGGCTGATTACACAGCGGCAGGCCGCCGAGGAGATCGGCCAAACCGAACGGCATGTTCGCCGGCTGTTAAACCGGCTGAAGAGCAAAGGGGACCGGGCCGCCGTGCACGGCTTGCGCGGCCGGCCGTCCAACCGCAAGCTGGACGAGAAGGTCAAGCAGAAGGCGCTGGAAATACTCGGCCGGGATGTCTACCGCGGCTTCGGCCCCACGCTGGCAGCGGAATACCTGGCCAGCAAACACGGCATTCATGCCGGACGCGAAACCGTGCGCACGTGGATGATGGAAGGCAAGCTATGGCGGGCCAGCCGGCAGCGCGTCGAAAAGATCCACGAATGGCGGCCACGCCGCTCGCGAATAGGGGAAATGGTGCAGTGGGACACCAGCGATCATGCCTGGCTGGAGGAACGCGGGCCGAGGCTATATCTGATCAGCATGATCGACGACGCCTCCAGCCGTATTCACGCGCAGTTCGTGTTGAGCGATTCGACCGAGGAGAATATGCGTTTGCTCTGGAAATACGTAGAGCGGCATGGACGGCCGGTCAGTTTCTATACCGACAAGGCGAGCCTGTTTCAAACGGCGCCGAAGGTCCCATGGGACAGCAAGGCTCTGCCGGTGGAGGAACGCGATCCATTGCCGCCCACCCAGGTCGGACGAGCGCTGCGGGAGTTGGATATCGTTTGGATCGCGGCCCATATGCCAATGAAGTTCTTCTGCCTCTGCTTCCATATGCGATCGCTCCATCCCCCCATCGCCACGGGCCCGGCGATCGCGAGAATCGTCACCGCGCCGGGCCCAAGAGTGCGCCACACATCAGGTAGGCACCGACACCTCAATAGCCGTTCTGGCAGCGGTCCGGATCACATCGATGACCACGCCGGGATTGGAGAGCATCGGGACATGGCTGCTGTCGACGGCATGGGTGCTCGCCTTCATGCGCTTGGCGAAGCGCTGCAGTCCCGGGTGAACCGTACGGTCGTGATTCGCCACGATGTACGAACTTGGTTTTGACTTCCAGGCCACGCCGGGCGCGTTTCGGGTGAAGATGTCGGCAGCAGGGGCATGATGCGTTGCCCAGACAAGCTTTTGCTTGCGATCTGCTGCACGACGTCGCAGTTGCCGAAGAGCGTAGAAAAACGCCGTTTTCTGTCGCAGGTTTGTCAGAGGGAACGCCTTCACCGACGCGCCAGGCCCCCCAGTCACGCGGAGCACATGGTGGATAGGTCCACTGTTAACCCGACGTCAGCGGCCGGAGCCCTTCCCGGCGTACCTTCCAGTTCTTCTTCGGAAATCCCTCCTGTGCCATCAGGGCGGTGGCGGCGAGAATGCCGCCGTTGCCGGGCAGATAGAGCGGCAGGTTGGCGCGCTGCGGATTGTGGCCGTTGGGCAGCCAGACATTGCGCGGCGATTCGATAAACAGCGCGTCGATAGCCGTCTCCGGTTCGCCCAGGCGCGCCGCGGTCATTGCCGTCATGGGGAAATCCCAGCCCCACGTATCGTCCCAGTGCCATTCGCGCATCACTTTATGCAGGGTGCGCCGCATGGTTTCACGGTCCACGCCCTCCCCTTTGAGAACGCCCAGTGCGGCCAGCATGGAGGGGTGGTCGCGCGTCTCTTCTGGGAAAGTCCGCGGGCAGTTTTCGTGCGCCAGGTAAACGCCATCCTTCACCGGTAGGGTCGAGAGCCGCTGCCGCACGTCGTCCCAATGCGCGTCGCGCGCCAGTCCGAGACGCTCGCGCCACTGCTGCGCCACCCCCAGCGCTTCGCGCCAATAGGACAGCTCGAACGTCGGATTCCAGGTGGTCCGCGGATCGTGATTCTCCTGCGCGGGAATCACCGGCGGGCCCAGGATATAGCGCCCGTCGCGCAGCACCGCGAAGCTCGCCATGAAATCGGCAGTCGCCAGGACGATTGCACGATAACGTCCGAGCGTCTCGCTATCGGGATGGGTGCGGTAACAGAGCTCGGCCATCGCGATGATATGCGGCTGCTGCCAGATGAGCAGTTCGCCCACCGCGGAAGGGCTGTCCGCCCCGGCGGGGGCAGTCATTTTCGGCCAGCGCGCGCCTTCATACCCCTGCCGCCGGGCTTTGACGCGCGCAGCCGGCAGAATCGCACCGTACCAGCGAAGGCTGCGCTCCAGCAGCGGGGTGCGGCCCCACAGCGCGAAATGGGCGGCGTGCCACCAGTGCATTTCCAGATGGAATTTGCCGTACCAGCTATTGCACGTGAGCCCCGTCTCCTGCGGCGGAGTGGAGCCGGAGCACTGTATGGCGGTGAGGTATTGCGAGAGCACCACGCGCCGCTCCAGTTCCGACGCCCGCACGTCGCTGCTGCCGCTAAAATCGAGCGCGCCGCCGGTGGACCAGAAGGCTTGCCAGTGCTTTTCAGAGGCCGCGCGCGTTTCGGCCGCGGTGGGCGCCGTGCCGAAGAGTTCCTGGGGAGCGAACTCGCAGAGAAAGTCGAGTTGCCGCCCGCGCAATGTGACGACATGATCGCCGGCCCGTTCCGCCCGCGCTTCTCCGCTCCAATGCAAGTGGACGAAGTAGCTGGCGGCATCCAACTGGCGGCGGACCGCGGCCGCATTGGGATCGGTGGCCGACAGTTCGGTGCGGTGTTTCTCAGGGCTGTTCCAGTCGGACGCGTCGATGCCGGTGGACCTGTAAGGGAACTCGAAGGCGACGGCCAGCGCCTGCGACGATTCCACGGTGACGGCGATAGCGTCGCGCTCCGGATGGCAGCAGGTGAGCACCCGCACGGGCTGTCCGCGAAGGGTAAACTGCGAGTCGAGTACGCCCGTAAATAAGTCGAGTGTCTGGCGAATCCCGGCAACGTCGTCGGGCTGGAGCATGCCGCCTTCCAACCGAAGAGAGATGCGCGCCATGTTGAGACGGTGCGGATTCTCGCGCAGCCAGTTAAACAGCCGCTCCTGACCCGCGCTGCTGGTGGCATAACCCACCTGACGGCCGTAGGTGTCGAATTCTTCGAGACGCAGGTGAGCCCTCGCCAGATCGTCCGGCAGGGGAAAGGAATGCCAGCCCCATTGCGATTGTGTGCACAGCGGAATGCCTTTTTCGTAAAGTTGCGGGAGCGATTGCAGGCCCGTGATGTCAGCGGTAAATGCGACCTCGCCGTTGCCTACCGAGAGCGGGCTACGCGGATCGAGCGAACGAAGAGTAGGATTGTGGCGGCGCACTAAGCTGCGCCGGTCGATCGCGCCATCGGCGGCATGCGCGACACAGGAGGCGCCGGCAAGCTGTAAGAACCCCCGCCGGGTTGACTGGATGCGACCCACGAAGGAGTATTATCGCATCGCCGGGTTGGCGATCTCAGCGCGCGGTCGGGCAGGAAGAAGCGGGCGCACTTCCGAAACGGTTGACTAACTTCTTGACGCCGGCGGAGCAGAGCGTAAGGGGATAGAACACCAATAAGACCAAGATGCCCCCGATGGTGGCCACGATCGCGTCAGCCGGCGCGTGCCACATAGCGGACCCGGCCGGTCCTCCAGGTTCAGGCATGAAGATGAACTCCTCATACAGGCTTCCTGCTGATTGCGACAAAGTTCCGGCTAACGGGTGCGTAACCGTACATAGCCGATAGCTATGTTGAGCTACTTCTTCAAGCCTTCGAAGGTGATGGTGGATTCGCCGGAGTATTTGTGATAATTCCGGAAGTCGATCACGTTGTGGCTGCAGAAATCCGACCCGCGCTGGCAGCTCAAGTTCTCGGCGTGCACCGGCAGGAGATAGTCCTTGGTGTCGCCCAGCCGCGTATATTGATAGTCCACCGCCGATTCCACGTCGTCGGTGGGGAATTCGTCGGGAAAACTGCTAGCCTGCATTTCGATGCGCAGGATGCGGCCGGTTGCGGGATCGATCCAGACGGCGCCCTTGTAGCCCGGCCGGAAAGTCTGCCCGCCGGTGCTGATCTGCCAGTGGGAATTCTCGCGCTTCACGGAGTAATCGTAGACCTTCGCCATAACGCCGCTTTGCCGTTCGTCGCGGCGATAGTGAAACTCGGCGGCAGTGGCAGGGGACAGCAAATCGATCAGAATGGTGCCGAACTCGCCGGTCGACCAGGAGCCGCCTACCTCATTGATCTTCTTCTTGGTCGCTTTTCCGTTCACCGCAACGTCGCGATAATCTTCCACTCCCTTGTCGTAGACCAGGGCCGCGCTCACCACGTCCACCGCTTGCCAATTGGCTGGATGGGTAGTGCTCTCGAATCGCGCCATCATTTCCTGGCAGACATAGTTCGGCAAAGTTTCGGTAAAGTCGAGGGCCGCTTCGGTAGCTTTCGCAATCAACGGATCGCCGGAGGGGCGGCGCACCACCCGGTCCTCATCGCCATGCAGGATGCTCGGAGTTCCACCGTTGACCGCAGCGTCGGCGGTAGGCGATGCCGCCGGAGTGTAATTGGGGGGCGGAGTCGGCGCGGCCGCATTGTCGGTGGAGTGCTCCCGTTCGGGGTCGGCCGGCCGGCCGCGGACCATATGCGGACGGCCCGGATCATCCGGGTCGGGAGGTGGAGGTGGCGGCGCCACTTCGGTCGCCGAACTCGCAGCAGGAGGAGCAGGCTGGGTACTGGGCGGCGCGCCGTTACCCGAAGGTGGCGCATCTTTGCCGGAGCCATCCTTCCAGGCGTCAGGCACATCTTTGCCGCGCTTGTCGCTGGCGGTCTCCGGGGCAGCGGCCTTCCCGCCTTTTTCCCAGTAAACGTTCACCGCCGAGAAAAAACCGTCGGGGTCCTCAGGCCCTTCCACCGAAAGCTGGTCCCCCTCAGCGAATTTGGGCGACTTGATCTCGTCGCCACCCTTGAAGAATTTCGTCTTGGCGCTGCGGCGGAATTGTAATTCGCGGTGATCCTCCAGCTCCAGCGTGATGGACTTGTCGTCCATGTGCTTGAGGTCGCCCCGAAAATTGGGCATGGGGGCGTTCTCCGCCGGCTTGGTCTGCCGCTTCGACGGGATCGGGATTCCCGCGCCGCCGCCACCCGGATATTGCCCGGGGTATTGGCCCGGCGGATAGGATCCGGGTGGATAGCCCCCGCCCGGAGGGTAGCCTCCCGGTGGGTAGCCGCCGGGATATTGCCCGAATGCTACCGAACAGGCCAGCACCAGCCAACCGGCAAGCCGGACAGGCATTTTTCCAGCGCGGCCGACACCACGAGACGGGTCCACAGACAGCATGACAGGACTTCAGATGCGTACATCTGCCCCCAGGTTACGTCTTTTGCGGGAAATCCTCGCGGTACTGCCGTTCCATCGGTAAAGTGGTGACCTCGTGTACCCACGTGGTATGCTGGCCTTCGTCTAAATTGGTAAACGGAGATGCTTTGAGTTCCCGTCGCCTGCTGATTGTCGATCCCGATACCTCCGCGCACCAACTCGTTCGCGACATCATCGACCGGGAGGATCGATCCATTCACGAAGCGTTCGGAAGATCGCAAGCTGAGGAGTGCCTGCGAGCGTTTCCGTTCGATGTGGTGCTGGCCGGGCAGGGAACTAATGGATCGGACGGCTTGCGGATCGCCCGCCGGGTGCGCGCGCTGCAACCGGATGCGCGCGTGATCCTCACCGGCGATTCCTCCCCCGACCACGTCATCGGCGCTATTCGCTCGCGGGTCTTCGGCTACTGCCACCATCCTCCTCCTGCGGGTCCTTTGAGCGAACTGGTGGCGCAGGCGCTGGACGCCGTTTCCTGGCAGAACGATATCCTGGTGGTCTCCGCCACTCCGCAGTGGATTACGCTCGATGTGCGCTGCAAGATGGAGGCCGGCGACCGCGCCACGCATTTTGTACGCGAATTGCAGTCGAACCTGCCATCGCATGTCTGCGAAGACGTAGCCTCGGCGTTCCGCGAACTCCTCTTTAACGCGATCGAGCACGGTGGAAAGTACAATCCCAAGAAGCGCGTACGAGTCTGGCTGATCCGCACCCACAAGGTGCTCATCGTACAGATTCAGGACCCCGGAAAGGGTTTTTCGCTGAATTCGGTGCCGCATGCGGCCATTTCGAATCCCGAAGATTCTCCCATCCGCCACGTGGAAGTGCGCGTGGAGGCGGGCCAGCGGCCCGGCGGATTCGGCATCCTGATGAGCCGCAATCTGGTGGATGAACTGGTTTACAACGAGCGCGGCAATGGCGTGCTGTTCGTCAAGTACCTGTAACTCCTTCGGGCCGCGAGATAGAATGGTCTGGTGCTGCACCGTTTCATTCTCCACAACGATGGGATCCACCAGGCTTCCGATAAGCTTTTGGCGCCCGGACAGGTCGGCCTGCTCTCCGGGTGGGGAGTCTTCACCACGCTGAGGGTAGCCGACGGCGTGCCCTTCGCGTTCGATCGCCACTGGGCGCGTATTTCGCGCGATGCCGCCACCATGCACGTGCCGCTGCCCGCCGATTCTGAAGCGTTGCGCCAGAAGCTGCTCGAACTGATCGACGCCAATCGCGCCTTCAATTCCACCCTGCGGCTGGTGATTGTACGCAACGGGGGCGGCATGTGGGCCGGGCCTTCGAATGGACGGGACAGCGACGTCATCGCGCTCACGGCCGATTCCAAGGATTGGGGCGATGGGGTCAAGCTCGGCCTCGTGCCGCACGCGCGCCACGCCGCTTGTGAGTTCGCCACCACCAAGATTCTTTCCTGGGCGATGAACCTCACCTGGGTGGAGCGGGCGCAGCAGAACGGCCTCGATGAAGTGATCCTGCTCAACGAGCACGGCGACGTGGCGGAATGTACGTCTGCCAATATCTTCGCGGCCACCGGGAAACAGGTGTCGACGCCGCCGATCAATTCGGGCTGCCTGCCGGGCATCACTCGCGAAGTTCTTTTGGGCGAAATCCACGTGCCGGGGATTCAGATCGTGGAAAACAAACTCACGCCTGCCGATCTGGAGTGTGCCGACGAAGTGTTCATTACCTCTACCACGCGCAACTTACTGCCCGTCAGGGAAATTGAAGGTAAGAAGATTGGACGGAGCGACAGCGTGTGTCGCGCGCTCTCGCATGCTTTCGGGGAGTATGTGGATGCCTATGTCGCCGCGCACAAGAAGGCCGCCGCTGTATAGGGGTTTGCGAGGAAAATGCTGCGGGACAAAAAAGAAGTGGTTCCAAGTGATCCAATTCCCAGCCTTGCTCTCCACCGGCATGCACGGTACAGAGCAATGCGTTGAGCAGTGCCGGGTGCTTCGCCAGTCCGCTCCCCTCAGGCCGATTTCGCTGCCTCAGGATCAATGCCTTCCAGCTCACCGCAGTCTCTCTCCTCAATGGAGCCGGTCTCTCGTAACGGCCTTTCCCTCGCCCGCAACGGCTGCTCCCTCTCAGAAGCCTCCATTCCGGGGTCAATGGTCCCGGCCTGCTACTTCAAAACCTCCCGGCTCGTTCCCTCGCCCGGTCCGCCTTCGGCTCCCCTGCCTCCACTGGTTTGCCCCAGTTGAGGGCAGCTTCTTCGCCGTTAGCCCGTTGCGATTCTCCGCGCCGGTTCGCTCAACTGCTTCCTCTGCCTCCAC
>DATAUB010000036.1:0-24390 GCA_036268475.1 Bryobacteraceae bacterium
TGCGACAACTGGGCGCCGCCGGGCTGGCTGAGGAAAAAAACGGAAATTGGAAACGAGTGGTCATTGAAAAACCCTTCGGGCGGGATTTGGATTCCGCCAAGGCCCTGAATAAGGAAATCAAACAAGTCCTGGACGAAAAACAGATTTTCCGGATTGACCATTACCTCGGCAAGGAAACCGTCCAGAACATTTTGGCGTTTCGCTTCGGCAATGGCATCTTCGAGCCGTTGTGGAACCGGCGCTACGTGAACCACGTGCAGATCACCGGCGCGGAATCGATCGGCGTGGAGGGCCGCGGCGCCTATTACCAGGAGGCCGGCGCGCTCGATGACATGATCCAGAATCACCTGTTGCAGGTGATGGCCACCATCGCCATGGAGCCGAGCGCCACCTTCCGCGCGCCCTCGGTCCGCGATGAGCGCTCCAAGCTGCTCCGCTCCATCCGCCCCATGTCGCCCGACGAGGTTCGCCAGAATACCGTGGCGGGGCAGTACGGGCCGGCCAGCATCGGCGGCAAGGACGTCCCCGGCTTCCGCCAGGAGCCCGGCGTGAAGCCGGACTCGCAGACCAATACGTTCGCCGCGGTCACGCTGTTCGTGGAGAACTGGCGATGGGCCGGGGTGCCCTTTTATATTCGCACCGGCAAACGCCTGCCGAAGCGCGTCACCGAAATCTCCATTCAGTTCAACGAAGCGCCGCTGCATATCTTCGACCACGACGGCACGGAGAGCGCGCCCAATCTGCTGATTGTGCGCATCCAGCCCGAGGAGGGGATTTCACTGAAGTTCCGCTCCAAGCGGCCCGGATCGGGCATGATGTTGCGTCCCGTATCGATGGACTTCAACTATGGATCGAGCTTCGGAGAGCGCTCGCCCTCGGCGTACGAGACGCTGCTGCTCGACGCGATCATTGGCGACGCCACGCTGTACACCCGCCAGGACATGGTGGAAGCGAGCTGGGCGGTGGTCGAGCCGATTCAGAATCTCTGGCGCGAGACCCCGGCGGAGTTTCCGAATTATCCCGCGGGCACCTGGGGACCGGCGGCGTCCGACGCCATGCTGGCACGCCGCGGGCACGTGTGGAGGAAACCGTAATGAGCGCCACCATCTCTCCCGAAAGGATTCTCAAAGAGCTGGCCGACTTGTGGGTGGATAGCGGCAAACAGGGGCAGGCCGAAGGCGGCTCGGGTGTACTGCGCGCCTGCTCCATGACTCTGCTGGTGCTGGCGGAAGCGCAGGAGGACACGCAGGACCTGGGCGAGACCATCGCCGCGCTTATGCCGGAACATCCCGCCCGCACGATTCTGGTGCGGCTGAGCGGCGCCGGCGACCGCTCGCTGGCGGAGCGCGTCTACTCGCAGTGCTGGATGCCGTTCGGGCAGCGCCGGCAGATCTGCTGCGAACAGGTGGAGATCACGGTGTCGGACGGCGCGCTGGCCGATCTGCAGTCGGTGGTGCTGCCGCTGACCGTGGCCGACCTTCCGCTCATCGTCTGGTGCCGCAGTTCGCGGCTGCTGGGAATGCCGGCGTTCCGCGAGATCGCAAACCTGGCCCATAAGGTAATCCTCAACAGCTCCACCGCGGCAGATCCGGCGGCGCTGCTCCCCCGCATGAGCGGCGCCATCGAACACGGCATCATGCTGGGCGATCTCTCGTGGACCATGCTCACGCGCTGGCGCGAAATGCTGGCGCAGGTGTTCGAGAATCAAGCCAACGCCGCGCTGCTCCGCCGTGTCGACGGCATCGACGTGGAGTGGGGTGGCTCGCGCTACCTCCCGGCGCTCTACCTGGGCGCCTGGGTTCGCGATTCGCTGGCCGCGGCGGGCGGCGCTCCGCGGCTGCAGTTCGCCCGCACGTCGGACGGCGATGCTCTGCGGGTACGTCTCTCAGGCGACGGGGTGACGGCCGAAGTGGAGCGCGCCGACGACCGAATGGTGGTCACGTTAAACGGGTCTTCGCAGTGCACCAATCTGCCGCAGGCTACGGATTATCTGCTGATGCGCGAGGAACTGGGCATTGTGCGCCACGATCCGGTCTTCGAAAAAACTCTGACGTCGGCCGCCGGGCTGGTGCATCCCATACGGCAATGAGCGTCCAAATTGTCACCGCAACCAACGCGCAAAGCGCCGCCGACGCTTGCGCGCATCACATATTCACCCTGCTGCAGGCGGCGATTACGGTGGGCGGCCGCGCTTCGCTCGCCATTTCGGGCGGCAGCACGCCCAGGCTGCTTTTCCGCACCATGGCGGCACATCCGTTCCAGTGGGATCGTGTGCACCTCTTCTTCGTGGACGAGCGCTGTGTGCCGCCTGCCGACGCGGCCAGCAATTACAAGCTCGCCGACGAGAATCTGATCGCGCCGGCGAAGATTCCCGCCGCTAACGTACATCGTATCCTCGGCGAGATACCCCCTGAAGAAGCGGCAAAGCGCTACGCCGCGGAGATCGAGGAGTTCTTCGGACTCAAAGACGGCGCGCTCCCGCAGTTCGATATCCTGCATCGCGGAATGGGTCCGGATGCCCACACTGCAAGCCTGTTTCCGGGCGACCCGCTGATCGACGACCACACCGGTATCGCCGCCGCTACCTTCGCCAGGAAGTTCAATCAATGGCGTGTGACGCTGCTGCCCGGCGTGCTGTTGGCTGCGCGCAATACCGTATTCCTGGTAGCCGGCGAAGACAAGATCGAGGCAATGCGCGGCGTGTTCCACCAGCCCTACGATCCCATGAAGTTCCCGTCGCAGATCGGCAACGACCGCGACTCCGTCACCTGGTTCCTTGACGAGAAGGCCGCGGCCGGGCTACAGTAGCGCGCTTGGCCTGGAAATTTTACGCGTGGGCAATACTCGTGCTTGCCGTGGTGACGCTGGCGGGCCGGATGGTGGCGCATTTCTATCGCCCCGCATCGACGGGCACATGGGATCTCTGCGAGGCGGCACTCAACTTCGTGCTGCTTCCCGCCCTGTTCGGATTCGCCTACCGGAGGGCGATCCTCCCGCACCTGTTTTGGGAGATCACGGTCCCGTTAGCGTGGATGGCGTTCGTCTACGGCCAGTTCTCTCCTACCCATCGCAAACTGGCGCGCGAAAAAGGTTTCCGCGTGGCAGTCGCCGCCAGCCTGGGGTCGTTCGCCGTCAATCTCCCCGGCATGTGGGCGATCACCATGTACGCCTACGCGAGTTCGGACCTCTGGAGATGATAGATAGGGCGCCAGGCCGGCCGAGGTTATCGGCGCCAACCGATTCCGAGGTCCTGATATATGGCGTCGACAAAGGCGGGCGCTGCATTGCGGAGGGTCGCGAGTTGCTCCGGCAACGTTCTGCCCCATGGTTTTGTTGCCGCCGTCGGAAAGTCTCGCTTGCTGTAGGTGACGATGGCTTGGGCGCCACACACAACTGCGGCCGACAGCACATGGAGATCCTTGCTCCGCCAGGCGAGGAAGTGTGTCCCGAAGGGAGGCGGGGAGCAGAACGCAAGCATCGAGTACGACGACGCGATCCGCCGTCACTCGTCTTCGGCCCCTTCGGGCAAAATCACTTTATCGTAGGTGCCCGCTTCCATCTCTGTTCGCGCCATATTTTTGATTGCCTCATGGCGGGCGGCATCCCGGCGGCGCTGGTAGGCGAGCAAATCTCGAAGATAAACTCGCCGGTGGCGGCCGACCAGATGGAACGGGATCTCGCCGGCTTCCACCAGCCCAACCAGGAAAGGCCGCGAGACGCCGAGAATATTGGCGGCCCGCTGGGTGGTGAGTTGCTGGTGTTCGGGAACGATGGAAACCGCGTTTCCCGATTGCAGGTTCCTCAGAATCACAGCAAGAAGATCATGGAGGGGTTGCGGGATCGCCAATTGGCGGCCGTCGGGGCCGACCAGCCTGGCGTTTCCAGACTGAATCAGCTTTCGGAGGTCGCCGATCTGCGCGTCAGGGATCGAGACGGAGTCGGTAACGGAGGCAGCCATGGCATATCCATAGCCATTAACATTCGAAACATTCGAAATATTCAAAACAGGAAAAATGCCGCGCTGACGCCGGCTACAGGCCGACGGATACTCATAGGGTGCACATCCAAAGACCGCTCCCTCGGTATCGCGCCGGCCCCAATCCAGTCCCTTACGCCTTCGCAGCAACCGCGGCACGCTCTTTGAGCGCGTCCGCTTTGTCGGTCGCTTCCCAACTGAACGTGTCTTCGCTCCGGCCGAAGTGGCCGAACGCCGCCGTGCTCCGATAGATCGGCCGCCGCAACCGCAGCGCCTCGATGATGCCGCGCGGAGTCAGCTGGAAGTTCTCGCGCACCAGTTCGGTGAACCGGTCGTCGGGAATCACTCCCGTACCGAACGTGTCGACGCGAACCGATACCGGCTCCGCCACGCCGATGGCGTACGCCAGTTGCACTTCGCAACGGTTGGCCAACTGGGAGGCAACAATATTCTTGGCGATATAGCGCGCCATGTAGCAGGCCGAGCGGTCCACCTTCGTCGGATCCTTTCCCGAGAACGCGCCGCCGCCGTGCCGCCCCATGCCGCCGTAAGTATCGACGATGATTTTGCGCCCGGTGAGCCCGGTATCGCCGTGCGGTCCGCCCACCACGAAGCGGCCGGTGGGATTAATGTGGAACTTGGTCTGCGAATCCACCATATTGGAGGGCACGATCTCGTCGATGATGTGCTTTTTCACTTCGCGCCGCAGGTCTTCCGTCGATACGTCGGGGCTGTGCTGCGTGGAGATCACCACCGCTTCGATGCGCTTGGGAGTATTGCCCACGTATTCCACGCTCACCTGGCTCTTGCCGTCGGGGCGCAGAAAGTCGAGCACGCCCTGGCGCCGCGCCTCCGAGAGGCGCCGCACCAGCTTGTGCGCCATCATGATCGGCAGTGGCATCAGTTCGGGCGTCTCGTCGCAGGCGTAGCCGAACATCAGGCCCTGGTCGCCGGCGCCGCCGGTATCCACGCCCATCGAGATGTCGGGCGACTGCGACTGGATCAGATTGTGAACGCCGCAGGTGTGTGAGTCGAATCCGTACCGGGCGTCGTTGTACCCCACGTGTTCGATGGTGCCGCGCGCAATCCGTGGAACGTCGACGTACGTGGTGGTGGTAATCTCGCCGGCTACAATGCAGGTCCCGGTGGTCACCAGGACTTCACACGCCACGCGGCCCGTGGGGTCGTCCGTGAGAACGGCATCCAGGACGGCGTCCGAAATCTGGTCGGCGATCTTATCGGGGTGGCCTTCGGTGACGGATTCCGACGTGAAAAGGTGTCTTTGTGTATCTGCCAAGTTTGTTCTCCTGAGGGGCGTTGCCCTCACTGTAACACGATCATTACAGAGCTTTGTTTAGTATCGATAATGGTCGGCCTTGTACGGGCCTTCCACCGGCACTCCCAGATAATCGGCCTGCTTGTGGCTGAGGGTAGTGAGCTTCACGCCGATTTTTTCCAGGTGCAGGCGGGCCACTTCCTCGTCCAGTTTCTTGGGCAGCGTGTAAACACCGGCCTTATAGCTGTCCTTGTTCTTCCACAGATCGAGCTGCGCCAGCGTCTGGTTGGCGAAGCTGTTGCTCATCACGAAACTCGGGTGGCCGGTGGCGCAGCCCAGGTTCACCAAGCGGCCTTCCGCCAGTACGAAAATGCTCTGGCCGGCTGGGAACGTGTACATATCCACCTGCGGCTTGATGTTGGTCCGTGAGGCCGGCGATCCATTCAGCCGGTCCATCTGGATTTCATTATCGAAGTGGCCGATGTTGCATACGATTGCCTGGTCCTTCATGCGCTCCATGTGCTCGAGCGTAATGATGTCGCAGTTGCCGGTGCAGGTGACGTAGATATCGCCGCGCCCCAGGGTATCTTCGAGAGTGGTCACCTCGAAGCCTTCCATAGCGGCCTGCAGTGCGTTGATGGGATCGATCTCGGTGACGATCACGCGCGCGCCCATTCCGCGCAGCGAATGCGCCGAGCCCTTGCCCACGTCGCCGTACCCGCAAACCACCGCGATCTTGCCGGCCACCATCACGTCGGTGGCCCGCTTGATGCCGTCGGCCAGCGATTCGCGGCAGCCATAAAGGTTGTCGAACTTCGATTTGGTCACTGAGTCGTTCACGTTGATGGCAGGCACCAGCAGCGCACCGGCATCGTGCATCTTATATAAGCGATGCACGCCGGTGGTGGTCTCTTCGGAAACACCGCGCCACTCTTTCACCACTTCGTGCCAGTGCCGCGGATTCTCGGCGTGGACTTTCTTCAGCAGCGCTTTGATCACGTCTTCTTCATGCGCCGAAGAAGGAGTGTTGACCCAGTCGCTCCCGTTTTCGAGCTCGTAGCCTTTGTGGATGAGAAGCGTGGCGTCGCCGCCATCGTCCACGATCAGCTCCGGTCCCTTGCCGCCGGGGTGCGCCAGCGCCTGGTACGTGCACCACCAATAATCTTCCAGCGATTCTCCCTTCCACGCGAATACCGGAACGCCCGCAGCGGCAATGGCGGCGGCGGCATGGTCTTGCGTGGAGAAGATATTGCAGCTCGCCCAACGCACCGACGCGCCCAGATCGGCGAGCGTCTCAATCAGCACCGCGGTCTGAATGGTCATGTGCAGAGAGCCCGTAACGCGCACGCCTGCCAGCGGTTTCTCGACGGCGTATTTGCGGCGGATAGCCATCAGGCCGGGCATTTCGTACTCGGCGATGGAAATTTCCTTGCGGCCCCACTCGGCGAGCGCGAGGTCGGCGACTTTGAAGTCGGTCTGGTTCAATGTGGCTGTGCCCATGTGCGTTGTATTCCTTATATCAAGAAATCTTGATACATTGATATTATAAGACTCCGGCCATGGCGTCAATCCTCAAATCTCTACGACTCGCGGCCGACCCCAGCCGCCTCCGCCTGCTCCTCCTCCTCCAGCAGGAAGAACTCTCCGTGGCGGAGATCCAGGAAATTCTGGCACAGGGACAAAGCCGCATTTCCACCCACCTCGCCCAGTTGAAACAGGCCGGCCTGGTGGAGGACCGGCGCACCGGAAAAAACAGTTTCTACCGCCTGACGGCCCCCGCGGAACTGATGGACCTGCTTCGCAAAGCCACCGCCGAAGTCCCTGAAGCCGCTGAAGACCAGCAGGCGCTTCGCCTCACCTTGCGCAAGCGCCAAGACCAGATGCGACGCTATTTCGATGAAATGGCGGGCAAATTCGGACGCCAATACGTCCCCGGCCGTTCCTGGAAAGGCGTGGCCGAAGCGCTGCTCAAACTCATGCCGCCCATGGTCATCGCCGATCTCGGCGCCGGCGAAGGCACCATCTCGCAACTGATGGCGCAGCGCGCCAAGAAAGTCATCGCCATCGATAACTCCGAGAAGATGGTGGAATTCGGCGGCGAACTGGCCCGCAAGCACGGCATCGGCAACATGGAATATCGCCTCGGCGATCTGGAAGATGTGCCGATTCGCACCGGCACGGTGGACCTGGCGTTCCTCAGCCAGGCGCTCCACCATGCGCGCCATCCGCATCGCGCAGTGGAAGAGGCGCGCCGCATTCTCAAGCCCGGCGGACGCATCGCCGTCCTTGATTTGAATCGCCACCACGTGGAAGAAGCTCGCGAGATGTATGCCGATATCTGGCTCGGCTTCACCGAACTGGAACTCGAACGCTACCTGAAAACCGGCGGGTTCAAGAACGTGGAAACAGCCGTCGTCTATAAAGAGCCGGAGGCGCCATACTTCGAAACGCTCCTCGGCACGGGCGAGAAGTAAGAAGCTAGTACTCTATATTTCGCCGCCCTTAGCTGCTTGGAGTAGAATCGGGGAACCGGCGGAGGAACCGGTACATATGGGCGATGTAGTCGAAGATTATAAGAAGTCGCTTCTTCCCCACGTCGATAAATGGGCAAAGAATCATGCCTCGCTCGGTAAGCAGATCGATGATCTCACCAAGCAGATCGACGAACTCGAAAAGAACAAGAGTCGGACTCCCGACCAGGAAAAGAAACTCAAAGATCTGAAAGCGGACCTGAAGGCGCAGGGTGCCAAGATCCTGCTGCTCACGCAGAACCTGAACCTCGATTTGTTGAAGGTGCCGCCTCCCGCGTTCGACCTCAAGACCCCTCTACCCAAGCAGACGGTGGATAACTTTAATAAGGTTCCAGCGTGGCTCTCCACCATCGTCAAGAACAAGGGAATTCCGCTCGGCGATAACGTGGTCATCGCGCCGGACAATATCAGCGTCGACTTGAAGAAGATGAAGATCAAGTCCGGCGGCTTTAAGGTGATCGTGAAATTCTAGCTCGGCCAATGCGGCGCGGCGACTCCATCCCGCGCCGTATTATCGCAGTCCCGCCGCTTTAAACATTTCCCGGAATTGCCGCTCCGTCCGCATATCGATCGATTGCCCCACCAGCTTTCCCTCGCGATCGAACAGGAAGCTGTTGGGAATGCCTTCAATCCCGAACGCCGTATTCACTTTACGATCCGGATCGAGCGCCACCGGGAAGGTATAATCCTGCTTCTTCAGAAAACCCTCTACCGTCTCGCGCTTCTCGTCGGACACCGCCAGCACCACCAGTCCCTGCGAGGCATACTGCTGGTAGAGTTTCTCCATGTCCGGCATCTCGCGGCGGCACGGCGGGCACCAGGTGGCCCAGAAGTTGAGCAGTACCACTTTGCCTTTCAGGGATGCGAGGGTGTAGGTCTTGCCGTTGAGCGCGGTCAGCGTGAAGCCGCTCGCTTGCACCACGTCATCGTGCAGTTTCAGGATCGATGCTGCGGCCTCCAGCGCCGGTTCGGGCGGCGGAGGGGTGACGTGTTCGTAGCGGACCAGGCGTGCCAGATCCACGTAGTCCCCCGCTCTCCCCGGCGATTCGTTCAGTGCCAACGCCAAGGTCGAAGCCACCGCATTCAGCGCTTCCTTGCCCAGGTCGCCCTCTGTTACCAGATGCGAGAGGCCGCTAATGGGCCCGAGCTTGGGTATCGAGGGCGGCAGCGCGCGAATCTCCGCCACGATTTTCAACACCAGCATGGCGCGATCTTCGTCCGTCGGCAGGCCGCGCATCTGCCGCATGCCGTTCTGGATTTCGACGATCTCGGGCGGCGGTGTGGGCCGCGGGGTGCCGGCAGGCGTGGCCGCGGCGGGAGCGGGCTTCGGCGCCGGCCCGAACAGTTTCTCGGCCAGCGCCGGAAACTCCGGACGCAGCGTCTCGCCGGCCATCGATTGGAACTCCGGCCGCATCGCCGCAGGCGCCTCCGAGATCTTCTGCGCGGCCTTTTCCGCCGTCTGTTTGACGGCCACCGGTTCACTGGCGAATGCCATCCCGGCAAAGATCAAACCAGCCATCGAAAGACGCGCAAGAAACATCGGGTGCCCTCCTAGCTCGGGAGTATAGCAAAATGTCCTCATGCCGGTTCCTGTTCTCGAGACCGCGCGATTGCTGCTCCGCGGCCATTGCCTGAGCGATTTTCCCGCCTGCGCCGCCATGTGGGCCGATCCCGCCGTCAGCCGCCAACTCGGGCGCAAGCCCTTTACCGAAGAAGAATCGTGGACACGCCTGCTGCGCTACGTGGGCCACTGGTCGCTGCTGGGGTTCGGCTATTGGGTGGTGGAGGAGAAAGCTTCCGGCAGGTTTGCCGGCGAGGTGGGGTTCGCCGATTACAAGCGCGATATGGAGTCGACAGTGAAAGAACTGCCGGAAATCGGCTGGGTGCTGGCCCCCTGGGCCCACGGGAACGGCTACGCCACCGAAGCGGCGCGCGCCTCGCTTGCCTGGGGAGACGCTCGCTTCTCGCGCACCACCTGCATCGTCAGCCCCGACAACCTGGCATCCCTCCGCGTCGCTGGGAAATGCGGTTACCGTGAGTTGCAGCTTTCGTTATATAAAGGGAACCCGATCGTCGTGTTGGTGCGTGAATCGGTCGGATAATCGACGTGGCGGAGCTAGTTATTGCGGCCCAGTTCCGCCTGAGCGGTGGCCGCTTCTACTGCGCGCTGCACCGACTCTGACGAATCGTGCCGCGGTCCCAGACCCAAGGCGATCAGCGAGAGGGAATCGATCCTGCCGGTGGAATTAAGCGTTTGCTCCACTTGAAATCTCTTCAGCGCGTCACTGGAAGCCGAGCCCCACGCGCCCGTAGCATCGTCTTGCGAGAGATAGCCGCGCGCCACCAGAGCTTCCTGAATCTCGCGATACCGGTCCGCCGTGGGACTGCTCTGCCGCGTCCGCCATGAGGTGTGGACCACCGGCGCCTTCTTTGCGGTATGCCTGGCCGCCGTTGAGGCCACGGTGTGGACCGGCCCTCTGGCTGCCGTCGACCTCGCCGTGGTCCGGTGGACCGCGGTGGCCGCCGCCGGCTTTTTGGCAGGTGTCACATTCCGATTCGGCGTGGTGCTTGGCCCACCCGCCCAGGCAAGAGTGCCCATAGCCATAGCGATGGCGAAGGTCGGAAGATTCATGATTAGGGAATCAGTGTACCAGGATGCGGAGGAAATTGACAGAGATCCCAAAGTTAATCGACACCGAATACCAAATATAATATTCCTAGGAATCGGGGAAATACCCCTGGTGCAGATTGCCGTAACCTTCTCGCCCACTCGCAGTAGTCTATTTAGATATCTGAGTACGAGGCAGGAAAATGTCTTTCTGGACCCGCATTGTCAACGCCATTCGGCCCGCACGCACAGGCGACGAAATCGACGAAGAGTTCCAGTCCCACATCGACGAAGCGCTCTCCCAGGGCCGCGACCCGGTTGAGGTTCGCCGCGATCTCGGCGGCGCGCTCCAGGCGCGCGAGGCCAGCCGCGACATCCGCATTGCTCCCTGGCTGCACTCCCTGCGGCTCGACACCGTATTCGCCTGGCGCCAGATCGCGAATAAGAAGGTAGCGTCCGCCGCTGCCGTGCTGTCGCTAGGTCTCGCCATCGGCGCCTGCACCTCGGCCTTCCGTCTGATAGACGCCCTGCTCCTTCGGCCGCTCCCCATCGCCGCGCCCGAACGCCTCTATGCCGTCGTATCCTCCGGCACGGGTGTCGACGGCCTGCGCTCGACTTACGACAGTTCGTCCTATCCCACGTTCCGCCGCATGTCCGACGCCGTACGGCACGACGCCGACACCGTCGCCGTCTCCTATGCCGACCGCGTCGATCTCACCTTCGGGTCCGATCTCGCCATGGAGCGCGCCTACCTGCAGTACGTCTCCGGCTCGATGTTCCCCACTTTCGGTCTGCGTCCCGCGGCCGGACGACTACTCGCCCCGGATGACGACCTGGTCCCCGGCGCCGATCCCGTCGCCGTAATTTCTTACGACTACTGGACGCGCCGTTTCGGCCGCGATCCCCATACCATCGGCCGCACCTTCCATCTGGGCGGCCGGATCTTTGAAATCGTCGGCGTGGCGCCCGCAACGTTCACCGGCACGGAAACCGGAACCATGACCGAAGTCTTCATCCCTATGATGATGAAGAATCCCAATACGCTCGCGAGTTCCCACAATTTTTGGTTGCGGATACTCGTCGAATTGAAGCCGGGCACGTCGCCGCAGCCGGTCGGGGAAAAACTGCGCGCCGTGTTTCACCAGATTCAGCAAGAGCAGGCTCAGGCCAACCCCATGCCGCAAGCGCCCGGCAAAATCCCTCCCAATGAAGAGATGCTGTTCGAACCGGCCGCCGCTGGCCGCTCGAACCTGCAGCGCGATTACCGGTTGGCACTGACCGTGCTCGGCGTCCTGGTGAGCCTGGTGCTGCTGATCGCCTGCGCCAATGTCGCCAACCTGAAGATGGCGCAGACCGCCGCTCGTTCGCGCGAGATGGCGCTACGCATCTCCATCGGGGCCGGTCGTGCGCGCCTGGTGCAGATGGTGCTCATCGAGAGTGCCTGTCTGGCGTTGCTGGCGACAGTTGCCGGCGCCGCCTTCGCCTGGTGGTCCGCGCCGTACCTCCTCGGTCGCATCGATTCGCCGCAGAATCCGGCCCGCCTGGCATTGCCGGCCGATTGGCGTGTGCTGGCCTTCGGTCTGCTGCTGGCGCTGCTGGTGGCGCTCCTCTTCGGGGCCGCGCCGGCGCTGCGCGCGTCCTCCGTCAAGCCGGCGCTCGCGCTCAAAGGCGGCGGCGACCCGCATGCGCGCCGCCGCGGGATGCATGCCCTCATCGCCTTGCAATGCGCTTTCTGCCTGCTGGTGAATTTCGTCGCCGGCCTGTTCGTAACTTCCTTCGACCGCCTCTCGCACCAGCCCACCGGCTTCTCCGCCGAGCGCATCCTCAACCTGGAAGCCACATCCCTCCACGCGCTGCCCGGGTCGGCCTGGAACGACGTCGCCGACCGCCTGCGATCCGTTGCCGGAGTGGAAGGCGTGGCGATGACAATCTGGCCACTCACGAGCGGCGAAAGCCGGGTCAGCCCCGTGGCCGTGCATGGCGGACCGCCCTTCCCCATGTTCTGCGACGTCCTCAACGTGACGCCCGGATGGTTCGACCTGATGCGCATTCCGCTGCTCGACGGCCGCGATTTCCGCCCCGGAGAGGTCAGCCCGCGAGTGGCGGTCGTCAATCGTGCGTTTGCCCGCCAGTATTTCGACGGCCAGGACCCCACCGGCAAATCTTTTGAGATGCTGACGGCCGACGGACGGATTGCGGTCACCGTCGCCGGCATCGTCCCCGACGCGCGCTCGCGCGACAATCTCCGCGTTCCCGTCCGGCCGACGGCGTACTTTCCGTTTCAGGCTGCCGGCCCTCAGGGCGCGCTCCTTCCTATGCGGCGCGGCACCTTCGTGGTCCGCACCGCCGGCGCCCATCCGCTGGCGCTGGCTTCCATGCTCCGCCAGGAAGTGCAGCGTGCCCGTCCCGAAATTCACGTCAGCAATATCCGCACCCAGGTGGAAATCGAGGAGTCGCACACTGTCCGCGAACGCATGCTGGCCATGCTCGGTCTGTTCTTCGCCACCCTGGCGCTGGCGCTTGCCGGCGTAGGCCTGTATGGCGTATTGGATTACTCGGTGCAGCTCCGGCGCCGCGAAATCGGCATCCGCATGGCCATCGGCGCACCCGCCGCCAGCATCGCGCGCAGCGTCACGGTCGACGTCTTCGTCATGGTGGCGGCAGGCGGCGGCGCCGGGCTGCTCTGCGGTCTCGCATCTGCCCGTTACCTCGCAACGCTCCTGTTCGAAGTGCGCGCCGCCGACTGGGTCGGGCTGGCACTCCCTGCGGCTGCGATTCTGCTGGCCGCGATGTTCGCCGCGCTCCCGGCCGTGATGCGTGCGGTGCGAATCGACCCCGTCCGCGCGCTGCGCGCCGATTGACGGCTAGCGCCTTTGCGGCGCCAGCGAGCGCAGCGTCTCCATATTCCGCCGGTCGTCGTCTTCCATTTCCACCGGCGTCTCGGAAATGAAAGTCTTTCCGCGCAATTTAGGGTGCGCAAGCAATCTGCGAAAAGGCTCGCTCCCGATGTGTCCCTTACCGATGCGCGCATGCCGGTCCACCCGCGAACCGAGCGGCGCCTTGGAATCGTTGGCATGGAACACCGGGAAGTTTTCCAGCCCCAGAACATCGCCCGCCTGCCGGATGGTGTCGCGCAGACCCTTTACTGTAGTAATATCGAAGCCCGCCGCGAACAGATGGCAGGTGTCGAGACAGAATCCGATCGGCGTCTGTGCGAAGCGCGCCGCCAGGTCCCGAATCGCCCGTAATTCCTCGAACGTGCTGCCTAAATTACAGCCGCAGCCGGCGGTATTCTCGAGCAGGATCGTCACCTTCCCGGTGAAGCCGTCGGCAGCCGCGCACAGCCCTTCGGCAGATGCCGAAATACCGTCAGACACCGTCTGCCCGCGGTAACTGCCGGGATGCACCACCAGGTAATCGGCCTCCACCACCGCGGCACGCTCCAGTTCGCCCCGAAACGTGGCGATCGATTTACGCCGGATTTCGTCATCGCGTGACGCCAGGTTGACCAGGTAATTGACGTGAACTACGAGGGGGAAAATGGAATGCCGGCGGCGGATCTCCGCCAGCGCCTCAATTTGCAGCGGGTCGGGCGTGCCCGCACGCCACATCCGCGGGCTTGCCGTGAAAATCTGCAGGGTGTCGGCGCCGATCTCGGCCGCCCGCAACCCTGCCCGCCTCAACGACCCGAAGGTGTAAAGATGAATACCCAGCCGCAGATTTACATACTACCAGCGCCGGCTTTAGCGGTGGTTCGGCAGCCACAGGGGTGAGTCACCCGGCGCACTGCCTTCGCCGTCGCTCAGCGATTGGCCTTCCCATACCACCGGATGTTCCCGCAGGCATCGTTTGCACACGTATTTCCCATGGATAGGCCACATCGCATCGGTGTGCATCTTCCGGCACCACAAATCGGCAATTCGGTTCCACATATCAAAACACTCCCAACCCCGCCTTTCCTCAGGCAATTCTGAGGCCGTGAGAATTCACCGAAGGATCGTTGACAAAAGCACATTTCAAACGTATGATTGAATCAATCGAATGAGTGAAACGCGGGAGAAAATCATGGAGTCGGCCGAGCGTTTGTTCGCCGAACGCGGCTACGCCGGCACGTCCCTTCGACAGATCATCGCCGAAGCGCACGTCAACCTGGCGGCAATCCATTACCATTTCGGCAGCAAGGAAGAGCTCCTCGATCAACTCGTGCAACGGAAGGCAGGGCCGGTCAACCAGGAACGAATCGCCCTGCTCGATCGCCTCGAGGCGGAAGCCGCCGGCGCACCCGTGCCGCTGGAGGGCATCTTGCGCGCCTTCCTCGAACCGCCGATGCTTCGCATCCAGGAGCATCCTGAATTTGCGCTGCTGATGAGCCGCCTTTATGGCGAAGGGCTGATGCCGGTGATGGCCGAGCGCCATTTTCAATCGGTGAAAAACCGTTTCACTGCCGCTTTTAGCCGCACTCTGCCCCATCTGAGTGAACAGCAGTTGGCCGTCCGCCTTCAATTCATGGTGGGCGCGATGGCCCACACCATGATGTTCGCCTTTCAACAGTGCCCGCTCAAAGGCGCCGCCTTGCTGCGCGAACTGATGGCCTTCGTCGCCGGCGGAATGAACGCCCCCTCGGAAATTACTGAGACCGCGAAAATCCTATGAGACCGATCTACCTGTTGTTGCTTGCGCCGGCGCTCGCCATGGCCGTGGACCCCGTGCCGTTGAGCCTGAAACGCGCCGTGGATGTCGCCATTTCTCCGGAAGGCAGCGCCCGCATCCAGCTTGCCGATGAAGCCCTCAAGCAGGCGCAGGCCCGCGCCCTCGAACAGCGCGCCTCGCTGCTACCCAATGTCGACGCGGCTTTCAGCGACCAGAGCCGCACTGAAAATCTCGCCGCCCTCGGGTTCAATCCGGCGATCTTCAGCGCCATCCCCATTCCCGGGTTCGGCTTCGACACCTTCGTGGGCCCGTTCACCACTGTGGACGCGCGCGTGACGGGCACCCAAAATGTCTTCGACTTCAGCCTCATCCGCAAGTATCAGGCGTCCAAAGTGGGCGTCACCGCGGCGCGCTCCGATGCCAGCGCCACCCAGGAACAGGTGGCCGCCCAGGTGGCCCGCGCCTACCTGGCTGCCGTCAAAGGCGATACCGACGTGGACACCGCGCAGTCCAACGTCACGCTCTCGCAAGCGCTGCTGCAACAGTCGGAGCATGAAAAGGAAGCCGGCACCGGCACGGGCATCGAGATCACGCGCGCCAAGGTGCAACTGGCCAACGATCGCCAGCGGCTGCTGGTGGCGCAGAACGCCCGCCGCAGCGCGCACCTGCAGCTTCTGCGCGCCATCAACATGCGCCTCGACACCGATTTGCAGTTGACCGACAAGCTGCAATACGTCCCCGTGGACGCCCTCACCATGGACGCCGCTAAAGCGCAGGCCCTCAAAGAACGGCCCGACCTGAAAGCGCAGGAGGATCGCGAAACCAACGCGCGCCTTTCCGCCAGCGCCAGCAAACTGGAGCGCCTGCCCTCGCTTTCCGCCTTCGGCGACTATGGCGATATCGGCACCTCGCTGACCAGCGCGGTGCCCACCCGCACGGTAGGAATCCAGGTGCGAGTGCCGCTCTTCGATGGCGGCCGGCGCGATGCGCGGCGTCAGGAATCGGCCTCCCAGTATCGCGCCGAAACCGTGCGCACCAGCGATCTGAAACAGCAGATCGAGCTCGACGTCAGGCTGTCGCTCGATAGCCTGCAAACCGCGGACCAGGAGGTGAAGGTCGCGCAGGAAGGTCTCGAACTGGCCAACAACGAGCTCACCCAGGCGCGCCGCCGCTACGACGCCGGCGTGGCCGTCAGTGTGGAAGTCACCGACGCGCAGACTCGCCTGGAACGGGCGCGCGACAACACCACCGAAGCTCTCTACAACTACAATCTGGCGCGCCTCGATCTGGCGCAGGCCATGGGCCGCGTGCGCGCGACCTTGCAGTAACCGGAGTCGAACATGAAAAAGCGAATCTTCATTATTCTTGCCCTGGTCGCCGTCGCCGTGGCCGGGGTTTACACTTATCGCGGCGCCAACCGGTCCCCCGAAAACCGTATCGTGGTCTCCGGAAATATCGAGCTGACCGAGGTGAACATCGCCTTCAAGACTGCCGGCAAGCTGATTGAGCGCACCGTCGACGAGGGCGACTCGGTGAAGAAAGGACAAGTCATCGCGCGCCTCGATCGCGACCAGTTGACGGCCCAGCGTGAGCGCGAAGTCGCCGGCCTCGAATCGGCCGAATCGCAGCTCGCGCAGGCGAGAACTTCCCTTGAATGGCAGAAGGACACGCTGGCCGGCGATATCGAGCAGCGCAATGCCGATCTCGCTTCCAACGAAGCGCGCCTCGCCGAGCTCAAGAACGGCGCGCGCCCGCAGGAAAAGCTCGACGCGCAGGCGGCCGTGGAAGCCGCCCAATCCGAAGTGGAGCGCTCGCAGAAAGATTGGGAGCGCGCCCAGGTGCTGCACAAAGATGACGATATCTCCACCGCGCAGTTCGACCAGTACCGCAGTCGCTGGGAAACCTCCACGGCGGCGCTCAACTCCGCCAAAGAGCGTCAGAATCTGGTGCTCGCCGGCCCGCGCATCGAACAGATCGACGCCCAGCAGGCGCAAGTGGAACGAGTGCGCGGCGCGCTCAAAATGGCACAGGCCAATACTCTCGAGATGAAACGCCGCGAACAGGAACTCACCACCCGCCAAGCCGAGATCGCCCGTTCGCGCGCCTCCATTGCGCTCATCGATTCGCAGCTTGCCGACACCATCGCCGCTTCGCCGGTGGATGGCGTGGTGCTCGTGAAATCGGCCGACCCGGGCGAAGTGCTTTCCGCGGGCACCACCGTCGTCACCATCGGCGACATCGAACATCCCTGGCTGCGCGGCTACGTCGACGAGAGCGACCTCGGACGCGTGAAACTTGGATCGAAGGTTCGCGTGACCACCGATTCCTACAAGGGCAAGGTATACGACGGCCACGTGAGTTTCATCTCTTCCGAAGCCGAGTTCACACCCAAGCAGATCCAAACCCAGCAGGAGCGCGTGAAGCTCGTCTATCGCATCAAAATCGACCTCGATAATTCCAGCCACGAGCTGAAATCCAACATGCCGGCGGACGGTGAAATCGTACTGAACTAGGCTGCCCGGATAAGCGCAGACATGGAACCCATCATCGAAACCCGCGATCTCACCCGGCGCTTCGGCACCATCGTCGCCGTCGACCATCTGAATCTCACCGTGCCCGCGGGCGAGATCTTCGGCCTGGTCGGTCCCGATGGCGCCGGCAAGACGACCACCCTGCGCATGCTCTGCGGCCTGGTCGATCCCAGCGAAGGCAGCGCGCGCGTCGCCGGATTCGATGTAGCGCGCCAGTCGCAATCCGTCAAAGACCAGATCGGCTACATGGCGCAGCGTTTCGGCCTCTATAGCGACTTGACCGTGCAGGAAAACATGGATTTCTATGCCGACCTGTTCGGCATCATGGGCGCCGAACGCCAGCGCCTCACCGTCGAACTGCTGCGCATGACCCGCATGGACCCGTTCCGCGCGCGGCAGGCCGGCCGCCTCTCGGGCGGCATGAAGCAGAAACTGGCGCTCATGTGCACCCTGCTCCATCGCCCGCAGATTCTCTTCCTCGACGAGCCCACTAACGGTGTCGACCCGGTGTCGCGCCGCGACTTCTGGGCCATCCTTTACCAGTTGCTCAAAGACGGCATTACGATCTTCATGACCACCGCCTATCTCGACGAAGCCGAACGCTGCAATCGCGTCGGCCTGATGCACAAAGGGAAACTCATTCGCTGTTCGCCCCCCGACGTGATGAAGCAGGAGACCGGCGCATCCAACCTGGAAGGCGCCTTCATCAAGACCATCCACATGGTGGAAGAAGAGGCGGCGCGGTCATGAACGGCAACGGTTGGGGAGTGGAAATCCACGACCTGGTAAAAACGTTCGGCTCCTTCGTAGCGGTCGACCACGTCTCGCTCCAGGTGCCCAAGGGCGAAATCTTCGGCTTCCTCGGTCCCAACGGCGCCGGCAAATCGACCACCATCCGCATGCTCTGCGGGCTGCTCACGCCGACCTCCGGGAAGGCTTCGGTCAACGGTCTCGACGTCGCCACCCAGCCCGAAGAGATTCGCAAAAACATCGGCTACATGTCGCAGAAATTCTCGCTCTACGACGACCTCACGGTAGAGGAGAATATCGATTTCTTCGCCGGCATGTATGGCGTGCCGCGCGAGGTGCGCGCCGCGCGCAAGCAGTACGTTATCGAAATGGCCAATCTCAAGGGCCGCCACGACGCATTGACGGGCACCCTCTCCGGCGGCTGGAAGCAGCGCCTCGCGCTCGGCTGCGCCATCCTGCACGATCCGCCCATTCTGTTTCTGGATGAACCCACATCGGGTGTCGATCCCATCGCGCGCGGCGCTTTCTGGGGTCTCATCCACGATCTCTCCGCCGCCGGCCACACCGTCTTCGTGAGCACGCACTACATGGATGAAGCCGAATATTGTCACCGCATCGCGCTCATGTATCGCGGCAAAGTGATCGCGCTCGGCACGCCGTCGGAATTGAAGCACGGCCTGGACTCCCACTTCCTGCTCAATTTGAATGCCTCCGACCCGCTGGCCACACTGCGCGCTCTCGAGACTCTGCCGGGTGTGCTCGACGTCGCCATTTTCGGACGCGGCCTGCACGTCATGGTCGACGATCTCGACGCCACCAGCGCGCGCATTCGCCAGACACTCGCCGCCCAAAGCATCGTCGTCGAGAGCCTGGACCGCATCACGCCCTCCATGGAAGATGTGTTCGTGGCGCTCATCGAAGCGGAAGAAAGGAAGGCGGCCGCATGAGCTATCGCCGGATCCGCGCCATGTTCATCAAGGAACTTCATCACGTCACGCGCGATTCGCGCAGTCTGTCGATGGCGCTGGCGATGCCCGTAATGATGCTGCTGCTCTACGGCTATGCCCTCTCGCTCGACGTGGACCACATCCCCACCCTGGTGTACGACCAGGATGGCACCGCCGCCAGCCGCGATCTGACACGCCAGTTTCAGGGCTCGCAATATTTCGATGTCGCCGGTTTCGTCACCGATTACCATGCCATCGAGCATGCCATCGATACCAGCCGCGTGCTCATCGGCGTGTCCATTCCGCGCGGTTTCGGCAGGGATCTCGAGGTGGGCAAGGGCAAGGTGCAACTGCTGGTGGATGGCAGCGATTCCAACACCGCATCCATCGCCATGGGATACGCCGAAAGCGTAGTGCAAAGCTATTCCGCCGTTGTGCAGCGCGATGTCATCAACCGCAAGGGCATGCATCCGCCCGGGCAGATCGATGCGCGCATGCGCGTGTGGTACAACAGCTCGCTCGAATCCAAAAACTTCATCGTGCCGGGCTTGATCGGCGTCATCATGGTGATCCTCGCCGGACAACTGAGTTCGCTCACCATCGCCCGCGAGTGGGAGATGGGCACCATGGAACAGGTGCTCTCCACGCCGCTGCGGCCCACCGAGATCGTGCTCGGCAAGATGCTGGCGTACTTCCTGGTAGGGCTGGTCGATTCGGTGATCGCCATCGTGGTGTCCATTACCGTTTTCACTGTCCCGTTCCGCGGCAGCTTCCTGGTGCTGGGAATTTCCACCTGCGCATTTCTCTGGTGCGCGCTGTTTACCGGTATCTGGGTCTCGGCCGGCACGCGCTCGCAGGTGCAGGCCTATCAGTTCGGCATCCTGGTGTCGTTCCTGCCGGGATTCCTGCTCTCTGGCTTCACGTTTTCCATCGACACCATGCCCAAAGTGATCCAGGGGCTGAGCTACTTTTTCCCCGCCCGCTACTACGTCACCATCGTGAAGGGCGTGTTTCTCAAAGGCGTCGACTTCCGTATTCTCTGGGGTGAGATGGGCTTTCTGGCGCTCTACGGCGCGCTCATCTTCTGGCGGACGGTAAAGAAAATGAATCAGAAGGTGGCCTGACATGGGCGAACGAATCCGCACTATTCTCCGCAAGGAATTCATTCAGGCGCTGCGCGAGCCGCGCATGCGCTTCCTGCTCTTCTTCCCGCCGCTGCTGCAACTGGTGGTCTTCGGCTACGCCGTCACGCTCGATGTCGACCACGCGCGCATCGCCTGGATGGACATGGACAATACGCCCGAAAGCCGCGCGCTCGAAGCCCGCTTCCTGGGCTCGGGCCGTTTCGACATCATAGCCACACCGCGCAGCGAACAGGAGACGCAGACTCTGCTCGATCGCGGGCAGGTGCATGGCGTGGTGCGCGTGCTTCCCGGCTTTGCGCGAGATCTGGCGCGCGGCCGCGCCACTGAAGTGCAGGTGCTGCTCGATGGCACCAACTCCAACACTGCGTCGCTGGTCTCCGCCTATGCCCAGCAGGTGATCGGCGCGTATTCGGGCGACGTGATGACCGCCCAGAGCAAGAACCGCCAGACCATCAAAGTGGAAATCCGCGGTCCCGGCGCCGTGGGACATGTGCTGACGCCCGCCACTGCGGAGAGCCGCGTCTGGTTCAACCCCGATCTCTACAGCCGCAACTACTTCGTGCCCGGTGTGGCCGCCAACATCCTCTTCATGGTGACGTTGATGCTGACGTCGCAGGCGATCATCCGCGAAAAGGAAATCGGCACCATGGAGCAGCTCATGGTGACGCCCATGCGCCCCATCGAATTGATGCTCGGCAAGACGCTGCCTTTCGCACTGGTCGGGCTGATCAATCTGTTGGTGATCGTCGGCGGCGCGCTGTTGATCTTCCACGTGCCGTTCCGCGGGAATTTCCTGCTGCTGCTCTTCTGCGCGATTCTCTTCCTCATGACCAGCCTGGGCGCCGGATTGCTGCTCTCCACTATGTCGCAAACCCAGCAGCAGGCCAATATGGGCTCGTTCTTCTTCACCACTCCGGCGTTCGTGATGAGCGGCTTCATGTTCCCCATTCACAACATGCCCCTGGCAGTGCAATATCTGGCGTACCTGAATCCGCTGCGCTACTTCATGGAAATCGTCCGCGGTATCTTTTTGAAGGGTGTGGGAGTGGCGGCGCTGTGGCCGCAAATGCTCTGCCTGTTCGTCTACGGCACTGCCATTCTGCTCTTCAGCGCGGCGCGCTTTCGCAAGACGCTGGACTAAGAATAGCGAGAGGCTGACGGGCACGTTCAATCGAATTCGAACACCCTGCGCCGTGTGTGAACCGGACAAGTGTAGGACATGCTTCAGCTTGTCCAGGCGAATTTCCGAAGAGCCGCAAGGCTCGGGATGTGCCAGCCATGTAAGTGGTAGAAAAGCGCGATTGTGCCGGCTTACCGCGCCAGATACACGGCCGCACCATACCCGGCGAGAGCCGCATCGGCGGTCAGCAGAATCAGGCCTTCGGTCTGCGCCTGCGCCACCAGCATGCGGTCGAACGGATCGCGATGCGCCCAGTCAAGTGTGCCGATGCGGACGGTCTGCGCGGCGGTGAGTGGAAGTTGTTCGAATGCCTCGGCGGCCAGGCGATCCGGAAAATTGGACGGCAGGCGCAGTTTGCCCAAGCTGTGCTTTAGCCAGATTTCCCAATGCGATACGGCGCTCACGAAGATGGTGTTTTCGGGCTCGCTGATGAGAGCGATAGCCTGCTGTGGCAGCAATGGGTTCGCGTCCAGCCACCACAGCAGGATGTGAGTGTCGAGGAGAATTTTCAACTCTGCGGCGCTTTCATGCCGAAGGCCTCGGCCATATCGTCCGGCAGGGCGTCGAAATCGGGAGCCATCCAGATCTCGCCCTTCATCGCGCCGGGCGTGCGGGGATGGGCAGCGCCACGATAGGCAACCAGGCGGGCGACTGGTTTGCCGGCTTTCGCAATAATCACTTCTCCACCATTGATCACAGCTTCAATGAGTGCAGAGAGCTCCGCTTTGGCTTCCGAAATATTCCGCACCAACATAACCCCCATCCTACCACATCAAACCAGACCAGACCAGACCTCATCATAATTATTATCGCAGGGAATGGCCGATCCCACTGTCCCATTCCCGCAGCATACCCGACCCGATTTCGGCAAACTCCGGATGCTCATCGATATACGCGCGAACCTCGACCGCCGTCGACTCCATCGCCTCGCGAATCCGCTCCAGAATCTGCCGGATTCTCGCCGGCGCGAGGCTGGCTCGCGTCTCCCCGAGCTTTTTCAGCTCCTTCGCACCCGGCCATTTGGTCGCGCCGTCCAGCGTCAAAGCCAACCCATCTTTGGCGATATAGACCGAGGTCGTCACCACATCGTAGACCGGGGCCAGCCGCGCTTCCCCCACCACGTCGTCATAGACGATCCCGAAATTTTTCAGATGCGCGTCCCCATTGCGCAGGGCGCAGTTGAGCGCAATCAGGGTGAACAGCTTCTCCAGGTCCTCGGCCAGGTGCGGGGAGACCGCGAACTGAGCGAATCGCTTCATCACCGAAGTCTCATAGCTGCCGCGATATTTCTCCTCGGTCCGGCGGGCGTTGAGGACGCAGAAATCTTCGAATCCCCGGTAGGTGCCGTCCAGGCGGAGATCGAACCGGTCGATGACCAGTGCCATACCGTCCTCCGACAGGCGGAATGGGGGCACGTCCAGCCCGCATTGGCGCGCCGCCCGGAGGCAGAAATACTCATTGGCGGCGAGTTGCGGAAACTCCGCCGGCTCCCACAGTTTCACGATGTGGGTCGCTCCCTGATAGCTCTGCGAGAGACGATGTTCCTTCGACGCCTCGGCGGCAAAGGCGCTCTCGTCGCGCACCAGGATCTTGGGCTGCACCCCGCTGATGCCGGAGGAGGAAGCAAACTTCTCCAACAGGTAGCGCAGCAGATCGCCGCCCCGTCTCCGTTCCAGAATCTCGTCCACCGACTGGAACGGCACCTCTTCATGAAGTTGCTCCTTTTCCCCGGTGTAGCGGATGCGGCCGACCTGCGAGCGGCCGACCACCGACAGCAGGTCGAGGTCGTCGAAGGCGCCGGTGGCCTTGGCGAAAACCAGTCGCAGCCGTTCCCGCAGGAAGCCTTCGGGCAGGTTCATTTCGAAAATAGGCAGCAGGCCGAAGGCGGTATTCCATGACGGGAGCCGCACCGGCATCGTCACGGATACCCCGCGAGACGCCGGCCGATCGGGGAGGTAGGCGAAAGCACTGCCTCGCTCGCCGTAGCGGTCGAGCAGGCCGGCCTCAGCGCCGTCGGTCCAGACTTTGATCATCGCGGTCCTCTTGTATCAGTTCGTCGAGGGTGGGACGGGGTGAGGGAGCGGTCTGGATCGCCAGCTCTAACCCAAGCGCAGCAAGTAACTTGGCGATCTTGGAGAAGCCCACTTCACCGGCGCGTCCGTTTTCCAGCGCGTCGACGGTGGCGCGGCTGATGCCGGCTTTACGGGCGAGTTCGGCCTGGGTGAGCTTGAGCGTCTTACGGCGCTCGCCGACTTGGTGTCCCAGAGAGACAAGATCCAGCACACGCCTATTATATTAGGCATTCAAGCTATTTTCAACGCATTTGCCTAGTATATTAGGCAAATCAGCGCCAGGGGTGCCGCGAGGAAAATGCTGCGGGACAAAAAAGAAGTGGTTCCAAGTGATCCAATTCCCAGCCTTGCTCTCCACCGGCATGCACGGTACAGAGCAATGCGTTGAGTAGTGCCGGGTGCTTCGCCAGTCCGCTCCCCTCAGGCCGATTTCGCTGCCTCAGGATCAATGCCTTCCAGCTCACCGCAGTCTCTCTCCTCAATGGAGCCGGTCTCTCGTATCGGCCTTTCCCTCGCCCGCAACGGCTGCTCCCTCTCAGAAGCCTCCATTCCGGGGTCAATGGTCCCGGCCTGCTACTTCAAGACCTCCCGGCTCGTTCCCTCGCCCGGTCCGCCTTCGGCTCCCCTGCCTCCACTGGTTTGCCCCAGTTGAGGGCAGCTTCTTCGCCGTTAGCCCGTTGCGATTCTCCGCGCCGGTTCGCTCAACTGCTTCCTCTGCCTCCAC
>DATAUB010000037.1:0-1530 GCA_036268475.1 Bryobacteraceae bacterium
ACCTGGCTGCGCTCGCTGCTTGAGGACATGTTCGTCATCGACGCGGCGACGCTGTATTGCCAGCGCACGCGAAACGGCCAACTCTGCGCGCTGCAGCAACTCGACGGCGCCACCATCAAGCGCGTCATCGATGACTGGGGCCGCACCCCGCAGCCGTTTGCGGCGGGCGACGGCACCGTGCTTTACCCGCCGGCCTATCAGCAGGTGTTCAAAGGCCTGCCGGCTGTCAATTATTCCGCGCGCGACATCATCTACCGGCCGCGCAACGTGCGCGCCCACCGGGTCTACGGCTATTCGCCGGTGCAGCAGGTGCTGATGACTATCAACATCGCGCTGCGCCGTCAGATGTGGCAACTCGACTACTACTCCGAAGGCTCGATCCCCGACGCGCTGATCGGCGTGCCGGCCGGCTGGACCCCGGACCAGATCAAGCAGTTCCAGGATTATTGGGACACCGAGTTCGCCGGCGACCTCGCCCGCCGCCGCCGCGCCAAGTTCGTGCCCGGCGACAGCGCGGTCAAGGTGCAGCAGACCAAGGAGCCGGAGCAGAAGAACGACTTCGACGAGTGGCTCGCCCGCATCATCTGCTACGCCTTTTCGGTCCCGCCGCAATGGGCCACCAAGGTGATGAACCGCGCCACCGCGGACAATCAATCCGAACAGGCAGAGGACGAGGGCCTGGAGCCGACCAAGGAGTGGGTGAAGGACCTGATCGACGAGATCATCGCCGAGGAATTCGGCTCGCCCGACCTGGAGCTAGTCTGGCTTGATGAGGACGAGGGCGATCCCAAAGGCCTGGAAGCCGTGCTCGAAGGCCGCCTCAAGCTCGGCGCCGTCACCATCAACGAAATGCGCGACGCGCTCGGCCTCGATCCTTACGCCAATCCCGCGGCCGACCGTCCGATGGTGCTGACTGCCACCGGGTATGTGCCGATTGAGGCCGGTGCGGAAGGAGGGCAAACCCAGTCTAACCAAAATGATCAACAAATCTCGCGTACTGCTCGGTAAGTACGGCTACAACCCCGACCGGCCACGGGTGCCAAAGTACCATACTGGAGGTGGGCAGTGGACGATTGAAAATGGGAGCGAACGTAGCGACGGCGCAAGCCGCGCGCCAGGCAGAGTTCAATATGCCAGTGCCACTCCTCCCGACGTCAGCCGTGTTCTCACTGGCAATTCGCGGATCGATAATGTGACCAAGAAGTTGGCGCAGATCTATGCTGACACGCTTGAAAAACTGGCACGTCTCCCGGGGCAACCCCAGAAGTATGGGACTATTGTACACATTGCCTTTGCGGCGGCTGTAATTGCGGCCGGTATTGACGAATCCATGGACATTGAGCGTTCGTTTAACTTCCCCTCGGGCCTCTCCAATTGGAAGAAAAGCGTCAGGCCAGACATCGTCCTGCGGGATGACCGCGGCGACATCGTCGCGATTTACGATATAAAAACCGGCGATAGTGGAATCGATCCGTGGAGGGCGAGAGAGCTTCGTGCAGCAACGAAAGCAGAACCTGACGTCCCCATTAT
>DATAUB010000038.1:0-317026 GCA_036268475.1 Bryobacteraceae bacterium
CTTCCCGCCTTGAGACAAGATACTTCGTTCAGCCAAAGTTTCGTTGGGATGATCGGAGCGATGATTGCGCCTTCGGCGCGATGATGTTGCTTGCCTTACGGCAAAAGTTCAGAAAACTGCGTTTTCAGATGATTGCCAACACCACATGCCATGATCCTCTTGTCGGGCGGCAAATTCGGCACCCTCTGGCTGGTGGTGCTGGGTCACTTTTGGCGAGCAAAGTAGGGTCATTTCTCGCGAGTGCCGAAGGCCGAACTCCTCCTTGAGCACTTTCGGACAAAGGTTGGAAACAGCGTGATTCAGGGGCGGGAAACGGAATGGTCGCCCTGTGGGATATGCTTGGCAGTCTGATGCGGAGGATTAGAAGCCTGAAAACCGGGCTGTACTACTTCAGCAGGTCTTCAAGGCTCTGGGCGTCGAGCACGCGTACGCTCAAGTCTTCGAGGTCCGCCGGCGATCTGCCGGCTAGTCGCTCCTCCGCCCATCTCGGTATCGCTCCGAAGCGCTTCTCGATTTGCCGGCGAAGGACCGTCAGCTCGCCCCTCTTAAACTCGCGACTCAAAACTTTGTTGTCCAAAATATCGTTGAGAATTGGCATCTTTCGCGCCTCTTGTTCCACCATTTCCTCAAAGTGCCGAAGACCGGCCAGGATTAATAGCTGGCCCAACGCCGTCTCCCGCTCGGCCGCCACTAGACCGGCGATCCTCTCCACGACTCTTCGGACCGCATCTTTATGGTCCCGCAATCGCGCAAGGATCGCAATGACATTATCCCCGACATCCTGGCTTTCCAGCAGCCGGTCACCATCCAGATCGCGAATATCGACTGCACGGTATCTGAACCATAGATCGTCGCCCCGGAGTTCGCTTTCCATTCGAAGGGGCGATTCTCCCACGTAGAGAAGCACCTGGCGCGGGAATCTTCCGAACAACCGAAACACTCCCAGGCAATACTCGGCCATTCGTAACGGCATGGTGGCATCGTTGCCGCTCTGTAGTTCCAGGTGGACGAGGCCCTTGTCTTCGGCGGTTTCGCCGAGAAGATCCACCCGCGTGTTTTGGACCACCTTGGACAACTCCACATCTAGCCACGTTTCCACCGCGGTACCGGTCAACTCGCGCATCGTGAGCTTGGCGGACCCTCGCAACAGCAGCTTCAGGGCTACGTCGTATTCCTGCATGAATCTCTTCCATGGCCCCTTGATTTTGCTCGGCGTTACTCTCCATCGCTGGATCGAGTGCTGACTCTAGTGGAGGCGTATTCAGATTCCGCGGCATCACCTTCCGGCGGCGCGACTCTCTGGTATATGCGTCGACGTCCGCCTTCCGCGAGGGCCGGCGGCCATACCCGATGGTAAAGGTGGACCGTGAGCGGCACGGCCGCGAGGGCCCCGAAAAACGCACTTGCGGCACTGGCTTTCAGCCCCTGTGACAGCAAGACGCAATACAAAACAAAGAGGCACAACACCAAAGCTGCGTGTTTTGCGCGTTTCATGAATCCGCTCCTTCCGGCTTGCGCCGTCACTGCACTCGGATATTCGTCGGCCGATTCCATAGCTGCTCGAAATTCCCGTTGAACGACTGCACCTCCCGCAGATCGGGTGTGAATCGGATCTCGTTGTCTTGGCGCTTGAGACCGGCCTGCGACCAATTCGCGCTGCCGTCCCGCAATACCCGTCCGTCGCTCCAGCATTTCAGGTGCATCAGGTCAGACCGCGAGGCAGGCTTCACCCGAACCTGAAGGTTTTGGTGACCTCGAAACATCGACGTCACGGACCCCCTTCCGTACAACTTGGCTTCGCGCTCCTCGGCTTCGTACTGTTCTCCGTCACGGTAAACACGGATCACCGTGCCGGCATCCGCTTCTTCAGTCAGAAGCTGTCCAATAGCTCGGTCGGTGAAAGCGTACATAGCGATGTTGAGCGGTGCTCGCGAGCTGCGAAGCCGACTAGCCACCGCTCGGAGCTCCCCTACCTCGATACGTTCCAGGTTTTCAGCCGGGGCGAAGTATTCGGTTTCGACTGACGCGGGGGATCGAGGCGTGTCTCCGCCAGCGGTTACGCGCTCGGTAAGGTTTCGATTGTGCAGAAGACGATAGCTGCCGCCGACGGCGAGAGCAAGTAGTCCCGTTGTCGCCACACGTGATATGAAGCCCACCTGGTTTCTTACCTCCTTTCAGCTGTCGATTGACCGCTTGCCGGGACCTGGTATTAGCCAATCGCAGCGACCGTGGTTTCCTGGTCCTTATCGATGCTCGCCTCAATCTGGTCGCCGCTCTGGCTCTCTTGGCGCGGTTGTTGCCGACGACGGGCGGGATCGACCAGAAAATGCGCGTGGGAACACTGACGACAGGAGACTGCAGCCGTCACCGCGCGGACCGCTTCGACAAATTGAGCGGGCAATTGCCGCGGTTCACCGGCCCGAGTAAAGAATTCGGGTGCAATCTGCCCTGCGACCGAGCGATCTTTCTCGACTAGATCGAGCGGGAGCTGCCCCTGCCATCCCCGGAACACCACCCTCGACCAAATGCGGGGGCGCGCGCCTTCCTTCTCCGCACGCAATTCATGCCGGGCAATTAGCAATTCGTACGTATGTTCGACCCGGAGTGCCTCGATGCTCACCAACGCCGGCGCGATCACGATGGCGTGATCGCCGTTAGCAGTAAGGGAGTCCGGGCGGACAAACCACGGCAGTCGTTCCCCGCCGTCTCCACAGAAGGTCACGTAATGGCCGAATTCCTTAACCGCGCCGCCCGATTCACGGCCACGCAGGACGTGCCGTTTGCTTGCCTGCTGGAATTCGATCGTGATGCCCGGAGTACAGAAGATCCCGGCTTTACGAAGCCGTTGGACGGCAGCCGCCGGAAGCGTTAGCCGCTGTAACGCCGGGCTTTTCTTGTTCTGCGTCATGCGTACCTCTTTTCAGTGATCGGCCGGCCAAGTGCTTCGCGGATCATTTCCTTCGAACACCCGGCCCAGCAGATGTACTTCCTTGGTTCCTCGACGGCAATGGCCAGGTTGTCGCCGCTCCTGTCGCGATTCGCATTTGCGCAAGATGGGCAGCGGGCGATCCAGTTCCTACCAACCTGCCGCCGTACCTGAACGTAATCGAGAATTCGGAACTCGCCTGGGGCCGACGTGTAGTAGCGCCTCGGCGCTTCAGGCCGTCTTGCGTGCTGGACGAACTCGGCGGGGATCTCTTTGCCGGCGATGAACCCGCGCAATTGCGCGTCTGTCACTTTCCGGAGACGAGCAAGGTACGCCAGTTGGTCGGCGAGGGAATAATCGGCGTTATAGAACCAGAATCGCCAGCCCCGGCTTTCCTTAGCGCCACGATGTACGCCGAGCGGTGCGCGGATCGCATTCCCGAATTCGTTTGGCCCGATCTCGTCCTGGCGAGGAAAGATCTCGATCCCTTCAGGGAGGCCGGCCCCCTTAATCGGGAGCCCGAGCCTGAGGGCGGTGTGATAGATGTAGACGCGGCAATCGCGAGCGAGGGCCGGCTGTTCGAAGAAGATCCAGAGATGGCCGCCGCGGTTTGATTTTTCCAGTGCGGGTTCTACCCCGTCCCGCGTCAGTTCATACTGGAGCTTGAGCAAGTGTTCGACCGCGTTCTTGTAGTCTGCATCGATCGCGACCCACTTCGAGCGCTGGGTCTTCGGATTGATCGAGTACAGGCCAACGGTCAATTCTCCGGCCAGGTGCTGGCGCAGGGTTTCCACGCTCAACGGAAGTGACTGGCCGTCCCGCGCCTTCGGCCTGAAATAGTAGTGGCGCCCCGTGTCCGGATGCGGCTTGAAGGATTGCAGCGTGTAAGCGCGGCGGTTCACGAACAGTCGATGAAATTGAGCGGCCATCTCGGCCGTCGCATGTCGCTGGTGGTCCACCGTTGTGCCTCTTTCGTTTGTATAAGGCATTGGCTGCATTCCTCCAAAAAGCGCGCTGCCTTATACCCTCAGCGGCTGGGGATTCTGTGCAAGTGCCTTCAGTCCAAATGCTTGGCACAAACCATCGAATTCGTCTTCCCGGAATCCACCAAATCGACCCTCGACCGGCAACCCCAGGGAGTAGAATGCCTCTCTGGCGCGGTCATAGATGTAGAAACAACCGGACTCCGGATCGTCCGGGACCATCAGCATCAAGAGCGCTCCTTTGGCGAAGTCCAGCCAACGGGCGATTCGCGCCTCGGCCCGCTGGGCGAATCGCAGGATCGCTTGGTCCTCGTCCAGTCGCTCCAGTCCAAAATCCTGCAAACGCAGGACGTCGTCGATTTTTACTGTATCCATACGGACCTCCATGTTGTGTGGTTGATTGTTAACCGCGTGCAGATACTCCTCGCGCGGCACTACCGTTGCAGAACTTTGAGGGGAGGATGGGCAGCATCCTTATATAAAGGATGCGATGCTCGTCCATCCGGTCATTGCGTCACTTGTCGAAGTACGTCTGTCGCCGCCGTCACTGCCGGCAGAGAATCCGCGGTGATCCGTCGGAGCTCGCCAAACCGAAACGCCCCTTTCGCTGCGCGATCAATCACGTCTGAGACCTTCATGTTCCGCAGCTTTCCAACACGTTGCGCCTCCCGGACCAGGTCGGCGCGCGCGGCACCAAGTTCGTTGCCACGCCCCACGCTGGTCCGATTGGCAGATGCGCCCGCGTGTCCGTTGCAATTCTGGCGGAGTGTGGTTGCGCCGGCCTCTCTTTCAAGAACCTCGATCAGTTGCCGCAGCGTACGGCGGTCCGGAATGTCGTCGAGGCAATCGCCAGCCAGGTTCATCTCCCGGCACACTTGGGAGAAGGTCGTTTGCCCAACCACGCCCGTTGCCGTGCGCAAACGTTCGACTCCGCGGAGAGTATCCTCCAATTTCATCGAAACCGCACTGAGCATTCCAGCATCGTGAATCTCGTCGGGGTTGTCCATGGACGCGATCGACCTCGTCACGGATCTTGCCAGGCCAAATCCGACCTGCTGACAAAGGGACTTCACCTTTGTCTGGAGTTCTCCCACCGGAACTGAAAGAGCCTGCGACTTCAGGTGCCCGTTGCCGTTCGTACTGTGGTGACCATTTTGATGTCCAGTTGCGACCGGCTTCCGCTTTGGGAGGGCCCAATCGGGTAGCCGTGGCCTGGAGAGCGGCTGCTTCCGCTCGTCCAAATCAATCCAATTACCGTCCAGATCGTAGAGATATCGTCCCAATCCAAAGCAGGAGCAGGCGCGCTTGAACGCCTGGGCGTCCGCCGACGTTCCCGCATTTTCGTTGTCGGCCCACTCCTCGCCGAGACCGCTATGCGATCCCATTCCATCAATCGTCACCCTGCAGGTCACCACGATCTTTCCCGAGATGATGCCATCGCCATTCCCGCGTTCCTTCCGCTCGAAGTTCTGGATCACTTGTACCGTGTACTCGCGCGTCCAGCCACGAACCGTAAACAGCGCGTTCAGACGATCTGTATATGCGCGAGGATCTGCGTATGCGATCACCTGCCCCCGGCGTCTGTCCGAAGTAGTGTTCGTCACACGCCACTTGATCTCGCGCGGATCAAACGGATCTTCGAGCGCGATCACAAACTGCCGGACCCGCTCGTCGGTGTACTTCTCGCCCGGCGTTGCGCATTGTTGTACCGTTGCGGGCGATGCCGCATCGGCGGTCCCCGCGAAAGCTGTGTTCCCTTGCATCTCATCTCCTTTCCGTGTCTCTCCAGATTTTCCAAACCATCCAGACACACCAGCGGTGCATCCCCTGATCTCAACGACAACGTTCCATTTGCGCGCATACAACTCCTCCCGAAGTCATACATCGTAACCGCACTCGCCCTCCCATTTATCCCGATTCACCGGGGCAAGATGTAGAATGGTTTCGACGCCTAAGCACTTGGAGCGTCCCCATTCACATGCCAACCCAAAAGCTGACTGCCGAAATCATCCACGCCGCCATCGAAGGCTTCGAGTCTCAGAAACGGCGGATTGACTCCCAGATTGACGAACTGCGGCAACTGCTGAATGGTGGCGGCGCGGAACCTGCCGCAGAGTCCGGAACTCCCGCGCGCAAACGGAAAATCAGCGCTGCGGGACGTCGGAGAATGGCAGCAGCTCAGAAAGCAAGGTGGGCCAAAGTCAGAGGGGAAGTTGAGCCAACGTCATCAGCGGCACTACCCAAACCGACAAAGAGAAAAATGAGTGCGGCCGGAAGAAAGGCGATCAGCGAAGCGACCAAAAGGCGTTGGGCGGCCAAACGGGCTGACGCTCAGTCAAAACCGACCGTCGCCAAGAAGTCGGCGTCGAAGAAGTCGGCCAGCAAGAAGCCCAAGAAGACTATCGAAGCGACCGTGACAGCCGCCGCCCGATAACCGCCTCGCCACCTCCGCCATTGCCGATCCGGCTTACTTGGATTTGTGCTCGGCGCTGGAACCGAACACTTCGTCCCATCGTCGCAGCGTATTGTTGCCTTTTGGTTTGGTGATTGTGCATTCGATATTTTGAAGATCCTGCAACGAGCCTATCGATATTCCTGTGAATCGTCGGACCACAGGGTCGGGCGCATAGCCTTCCGCTTTCAGGCGATCGTGGAACTCCTCAGCGATATAGCAGAATACATCAAACGTGTGCTCGGGAGTTCGTACCGGTTCGGGAGACAAGCAGACCTGGCAACGAAAAACGGGCGCGTACTTCCCATCGGCACCATACACTAGCAGAATGTGATGCCCCAACCGCAGACGCTGGATGAGCGGCATACGTAGTCCGGCGTTATTGTAGGCGTGTGCGATTATCGCTCTTGCGGAATCCACGAATTCTGCTGTAATCGTCCATGAACCGCACGACGGGGTTGCAAAATATACGAAGTCGCATTCAGGAAGTTCAGCCTCACTGGAGACAAGATTACTCGCCTGGAGATTATTATCACGGCCTATCAATTCGGTGACCCCGCCGGTAGTCGGGCGCGTTACCGTAAGAGATGGCAATGCCAGACGCGGCTGCATTTGTCGACCGGAGAGCACCCCGAGTGTCCATCCTTCTTCCCGCTCAACACTCAGTCGTTGTTCTCGCGTTAGGCAAGTGGGACCAGCGAACAGGCTGGAGAGTTCTTCCTCATCGTCCAGAGCCGCAAAGTGAAACGCCATCGTCCTGACCTGCGCTGCATCCTTCACCTCCTCTGGCGTCGACTCGTTCAGCAGCAGCGACGGGTATATCTCGGCATGGACGATCAGATAATCACGCTCTTGCCGCTTTGGTAACGCGCTCAGCCCAGTCTCGAATGGCCACACACGAGAAACTGGCGCAAGCTCCGCGTCGTTCCGCAGCGCGCTTAAATGCGGGATGCCGAGCAGAGCCTGGCTACCGACAGAACCGTTTCCGTACAGTTTCCAGATCGGCTGCATGTTCCCCACATCCGTGAGGCGTTTCTCCGCCAAAGGTCCCGAGCCGCTCTTGGTGCAAGACATCGTGTTGGTTTGGCAGGACTGGGGGCAGCCCCAGAATGGGTGACACACACCCGAGACACGGCGATTCAGATCTCCCGCAACCTCGAACCGATTGTTGCCGTTGTCGCCCCGATCCACGATGCGACCCGTGATCTCATGCCAGACGCCGAGCCACGCGGGAGTATCCGTCACTCCCAGCGCAGCGGCAAGACCCGCTGGGTAGCCGTACGGAAAATCGAAGCCGGCCAGCACCGTCTTTTCTTGGCGCGCAAGCCCACGAAGAATGTCCGCGATCTCGGCCATCGCCCGGTGGCGGGTTGACGGGTTCTCATGCGCCGCGAGGGAAAGAATATCGCCGTTGCGGACAACCAGGCAGTACCAGACACTGTCTTTTCCGGTCACAGGCCGACTGAACTCAGGCATGGTCGTCACCACATAAAGTAGCAGCCATTCCACCCATCCGACAGCGCTACAGTCTAATGAAGTCCGCAATTATCGCAGCATGCCTTAGCTCGGAGTCCGGCAACGCCTTCCTTGGCGATGATTGGAACCATCACCAGCCCAGCAACGGGGTCCATCCACCACCAACCAAGGAATGCATTCAGCAACAGGCCACCCAAAAGAATCCCGGAAAGGTACGCACAGAAATCCGCCTGTTTCGAATCAGCGTGCATGGCTCCGCTGCCAATCTGACGAGCAACTCGCCGTTTCGCTCGCGCCAGCAGCGGCATGACAATCACCGAAGCGCTCGCGATCACGATGCCAGCGATGCTTCGCTCCGGTGGAACCTGGCGTATCAATATCGAGCTGGATTCGAAAGCGATGTACGACGTGAGCGCAATGAAGCACGCTCCGACCGTGCGCAACGCAGTGTGCTCCACTTGCTCACGCCGCGAACTGTCCGTGTCGTAGTGGAATCGCCAGAGCAGTGCCGCAGCAGACGCGACCTCGATCATGCTATCTAAACCGAATCCTACAAGCGAGACGGAACCGGCGAGCAACCCGGCAACGATCGAAGCCGCGCCTTCGAGGCTATTGTAGGCGATCGTGAAGTATTCGAGGCGCTGACCGCGGCGCACGTTCTCTCCCCGATTTGCCGCGCTGGTTGCTGCCACGTCTCTATTATCCGAGATCGCCGAGCGCTCGACTCCTCGGACGGTCCGCAGCTGCTGCTATACACCGAACCAAGGTGGCACGCCGATTAACTTGCAAGTTCCTGCTCGATGACTGAACCACGATTCAGAAGGAGGCGCTACGTCGCGCCGCGGGCCCGCTGCCATTCCGAACCGACGGCACACTGCAAGTTCTACTTCCATCCCAACTTCGATCGCAAGTCTACATCAACCAAGCATGGGACCGCGATCGCGACCATTCGCCGCACCCGGGTCATCGAACGTCCGCGATACCAACGCAAGCCACAACCGACGACACTCTGCCCCCAGGGCCCGGCATTTCGTCTCTCATTCCTTTGCCCTGACGAAGCACATCAAAATCAGGGGTAGTAAATTTTAAGTGGCTTGGATACTCTGGCTTACGTGGTGGCGGCTCAGGTCAAACCCAGGTCAATACCAGGGCAATCACAAGGGAAACGCGATCTACGGAATGTCCGCCAAGCGGTACACCTGCATGGTCTGCGCGTCGACCACCTCCAGGTCCGCTGGCTCCGTTTTGGGAAGATCGCTAGCCAGTCCGATCAACACCCGCTGGCGTATCCGCCATAGGCGCTGTTTCAGCAGCGAGCGAATGTGGCGCGTGCCGGCCAGATACAACACACGATCGAGATTGCGCTCACGTTCAAGCAGGGACACAATGCGGTCGTATTCCGTTTGCGCCTTGGGCGTGCGCTCGTATTCGAGTGCAAACAGAAGTTGGCGGCCACCCAGCACAAGTGTAACGATTGCGTCGTAATCCTTCGCGTACTTGATGTCGGCCAATTCGTTGCGGCACCGGATCTCCATTTCGTTCTCCCACGAAACCAGCGCGCGACTCCGCAGCAGATCAAGGTGAACCTCGTTGACACCCAGCGCGTGCGCAACCCCCACGCCGTCCACGCGGATGTCCGGTCCTGCCTCCGGACCGTTGTAAGGCGTGCCGACATTCTCGACAAGGTAGACCAGGCCGGACGAAGCGATCGCAAATATGGGATCCCGGTGTGCCATCGGAAGCGAGTGTCTTGTGATGAAGCCGTGTTCCTCCAGGCGCTTCACTCGCCACCAGAACGATCCCCTGCTCAACTCGTACCCGCTGTGCCGCATGAACTGCCACAACTGGGTTTGCGTGACGTACTTGCTGTACATCACCTGGCGCAGCAGCGGCAAATCCTGATTTTGGCTTAGCGCGATTGTTCCTTTGGAATACCTCATGTATGCCTCACTTCTCCGCGCGCGTTAACACCGCCATCCAGGGTTGATCTCGCCGCGGCTCCGCGCAGAACGTTCCCTGCGTCCCATGCACCCATCCAAACGGCGGCAAGACAATCAGGACTTCCTGTTGTCCGTTGCCTTCGCTGAACGAGACCACCTGCGCTGTGTCGCACTTCCATGCTCCATCTCGGTCCACCCATCCAGCGTCGAGCGTGCGGATCCGGAATAGATAGACATCGGGCCGCGTGCCCGCCGGGGCGATTTGCTGGAGGAAGAGCTTATTGCGTCCGTTCCCGGGCGTCACACCCTCTGACTCGAAAACTCGGTGGACGAACCGCTTGGCCAACTGCGGAAGAAACCCTGAGCACTCGTCCACGCGAACGTGGCCGTAAACGCAGGAGCGGTTCCGCAACACGTCCCCCGCCAAAACGCCAGTCGTGTTGTAATACGCGCCTCGACGCGCAAGGTTGGCACCTTCCGTGACAGTGCGCGCGCACCTCGCGGTCCAAATGCTTCCGAAACTCTGCACCGCGACCAGCATCAGCTTTCCTCCTCGCCGCTTCCGTTGTCTGCAGTAGCCGTCGCTTTCGCCGCCGCCTTCCGCTGTTTCAATCGCCGATTCTCCGTTTCGAGCCGCTGAATTCGCTCGACCAGCGCTGCGTTTCCAGTCTCCGCTCCCGCTACTGACCGTGTCTTCAGCCGCTGCTCTGCTGCGGTCACGCGCTCCGTGAGGTTGTTCAACTCCGCGGCTTTCTGCTCCAGTTGTTCGCTGAGGCGGGTGACCTGCAATTCCTTGGCGTCGTTGTCGCTCTTCAGCCGTTGGAGTTCGCGCTTGTAGTCTTCGAGATTCGCCGTCTCTGGTGTCGCCATGCCGGACTCGCCGGCTTCAATGACGCGGTTGCAGGTTTCGATGTGGAGGTTGTACCGGTCGATCGCTTCCTTCGCCTTTCGTTTACAGTACTCGCCATAACGCAACGCATCTGCCGCGTGTTCGGCAAGCTGCCATCTCTCCCGGACGCGATCGTTGTGCATCCAGGCGAGCGCGAACCAGCTCAAGATGACAATGATGGTCGCGCCGAAGCTATACCAGAAGTATCGATTTGCTCCGGCGTTCTCCAACCATGCACGCCGCCGTTCTTCCCATGCGGCGCCCAGGTTCACGTCGCGGGGGTTCAGCCCATGAACCATCGCTTCAAGCGGTGACGTACGCCCACGAGAGTAGCCGCCCTGAGCTGCGAGCGGGGAATACTGGGCCGCGGGCACTCGTTGGTCAGATTCTTGGCGTCGGCGCAGTTGCGGCTGGACCGGCGCCTGCTGTTGTTGGCGCGATGCCGGCAACGCCGGCTGATCTTGCGTTGTTGCCTGGGCGAATACCGCGGGATCCGCCGCCATCAACGTGAAATACAAACAAAGATATCGACGCATCGTCGTCTCCTCCTCACCTTCGCCCAACACCGTGGATTCTGCGGGCCAAGGCTGAATTGACCAATTCGGGAGTCTTGAACCGCAGGTTGGCTCCTTGCTGTTCGGTGCGCGAATGGCGCAGCCGTGGCAATACCTCCCAATCAAATCCCGGGAGTGAGATATCTGGCGGCGTGCGGACGTGGAGGTGCTGGTGCAGAGTGCCCTTGCTGTCGTCCGTCATCAGGATCTGCATCTGACCTTTGGGCAGGTTCTTGATCTTCTCGTCCTCGGCCCGGTACTCCCGTTCCTCCCGTTCCGTCGCGCTCATTCCCTTCTGGAACCGCTCGAAACCGAAGAGTTGCTGGCGAATGAGGGATTGCGTCCGGCGCGTGACCGCATGTTCCGCCGATGCCCGGATGAAATATCGCGCTGTTTCCTCATCCTGTGTGCGCAACGCGATCTTCGTATTCGGCGCCGAGGTCACATCCTCCTTGAATCCTTTGCCGACTTTGAGCAGTTGGGGCAAGCTTTGCATCGAGAACAGAAATGCTGTGTTCGTTCCGCGGGCGGTGTTGAGGATCTGGCTGAAGTTCTGGTAACCGAATGGCGCGAACTCGTCCATCACGACTGAAAACAGCGGCCGGTTCGCGCGCTTACGTTCCTCCTCGCTCTCGTAGCGCTTCCCCACCACGAGCTGAATGTTCTGAAGGAGCATCTTGCCGAGGGCGCGCACGGGCTCGGTGTTTTTGTTGACGTTCAGCGTGACGAACAGGATCAGCTCCTGTTCAATGACATCGTCGATGGACAGGAGATCGTCGTACGGCCCCGTGATGATCGAGAGCGCGTCGTCGAGGAACGTCATGCACTCGTTGAGCAACCCCTGGATCTTCGGTACGCGGTCGCGATCTTCGAAGGACTGCATCAAGTTGCGAACGGACATCTCAAAATTCAGTCGCCGCTGCATGCTAATGGATGTGTCCGTGCGGATGTGCCGGCGGGCTTTGTCGATTTGCTCCTGCAGGACGCCCTGGTCGAGAACCGCCACAATCACGTCATAGAAGTTGAATCGCACTCCGGTGTAATGCAGGATCCGGACGATGTCAGCCAGGTAATTCAATTGGTGCTTGCTGAAGAATTCGTCGTGCAGGTTGAAGGAGCCAAACACCATGTTCACCTGCGCCATGTAGTCGTCGTCTTCCGCATAGAACGGGTTGTAGAGGCTGGACAGTTCCGGCCGAGCCGGGTTGATGAGCCGGAGATCGTCGAGGCGGCCGGCGCGGTGAATGTACGGCAGCAATTCCTGAAAGAACTCCAGATCGCCTTTGCCGTCGAAGATCACCATGGGGATCTTGTGACGGTCCTCCGTCGGTCCCATTCGCCGCATCAAATCTTGGGTGATGATGTTTTTGAGCAGCGTCGTCTTACCGCTGCCGGTCATTCCCAGCACGATGCCCTGCATCACGCGGACCTGGTCGGCCCACAGCCACGGTTCTCCATGAATGTCGTACCCGAGGACGACCCCGCTCTGGTCCCACGCCGTTGCGACCATCCTTTCGTCACGAGCGGGACTCATGACAAGCGGCGGATGGACTTTCCGTTTTTCCCGCCGGGCTCGGCGCGTCGCGTAGAGAAAGATGGCGCAACTGGGGATTGTCAGTGCGCTGAGGATGTAGGCCGCCAGTTCGGCCGCCTGGTCGTTGGTGAAGTGGTAGACCTTCGTTAGCAAGAGCCAATAGCCGAGGCACACGATGCACAGGCCAATTGCGATGAGAAAAGCCGGGGTTTCAGAAAGCGGCGCGTGCGCCGGCCGCCGGTCACCAGATGCCAGATTGTCCATATTGTTTTCCCTGAAGATCGAGAAGGTATTACGTGCCAAGGAACTGAATGACGAGGAGGTCGGCGCCAGCTACGGCTGCGTAGAATGCGGCCGTCCTCAGCCGCCTGTAGACCATCTCTCGGTGTGACGACGCGACGGTCCCCTCCGGTCGGCTGTGCATGAAACCAAACACACCCCAAGCTGCCCAAACGATCATTCCGCCAAGGACTGTGAGCAGCAAGGTCACTTCGACTCTGGGACGTTCATACCAAGGTGGCAGATCGAGGAATCCGGCCGGATGCGTCCGGCTGGGGAGAGCGGGCAGGCGTTCCAGCCATGCTACGTATCCCATCTCCACGAGCATCAGCGCAGCCGCACTCACCAGCAGGCCTGCATCCTCTCCTCGTCGCAGCATTCGATTCAGAAACAGTTCTTTGCCGATGGCCATGGGCTGTCACCTCGCAATTGCTTTGAGATTGAAATAGAGGGCCAATGCCAGCGCGGTGAGAATAAAGATCCCGAGGACGATCGCCTCCTGCCTGAACTGACGGCGCGCTTTGACATCGAAGGGGTTGGCTGGTTCCAGGAAGACATTCGACAGACGCTTCGAAATGCAGGCGTCGTACGCTTTCCCGAAACGCCCTCGGAATAATTCCACGATCCGTGCTGCCGAGTTGGTCTGGATTCCGGCCGCTTCCTGGGGAATCGGAGAACTCGTTTGGGTTCGGATCATGTGCAGAACGGACTCGGCCGTCATCTCCATGTCTTGTTCCATTGCTGTTTACAGCACGAGTACCGCGCTTACTTCTCCGGCGCCATCGGACGGAAAGGCAAACTTCAGAACGGCGGGGCTGTTCGTCCGGGCCGGCCATTCAAACGCCACCAATCCCCAGGTAGTGTCACCCGGCGCGACCGTCTTTGCGTGCAACTCCGCGTCGAGTACCTTGACCGGAGCCTGCCCTTGACTGGTCAGGCGAATCCCGTCGCCGACGAGTTGGCTTTGGGAAAGGGCGTAAAGCGAACTGGAACTGCGGGGCGACCGTAGCGTGAACACGCCTGGTGTCCCCGGGACGTATGTCGATCGGCCTCTGTTTTGAATCGCGTAGCGGACATAAAGACGATTACCGTCCCGATAAATGTCCTTGAGGATGATTTCTACACGGTCGTGATTCTTCACAGCCCCGGCTAGGCGTACCGGAGTGCTGGCGAACAGCATCTCCGACGCGAGCTTCGCCTCCTGGACGGCCCGCGGATCGTCCGCACGCTTTTCCGGGATCACAACTTTGGCGACGGAGGGGCTGGGTTCCTGGTCAATCGCGAAGTGCATCTCTTCCACGGACGGCGCCGGGACCAGTTCATAGCTCAAACGCCCGGAGGCCGTCCAAATAAATAGGTTCGTGGTGGCTTCGGGGTCGAGGGGCTGAACGAACACCTTGTTGCCGCGCCATTCGATTTTGTAGGAAGAACTGCCTGCCGCGACCTCCGTGACCGGCTCCGCCAACTCGATTACGCTCAAGTGGTTTGGGGCCGTTTCTACCCGGATCACTTTGTGGCGATCCGACTTCTCCGTTTCGATCTTCTGGGCATTGGCCGCCAAAACGATGGCAATGGTTAGGAGGATGCGTTTATGCATATCCCAGTTTCGGCGGAATCTTGCAGGATGCCAAAAAAGGTCAGTGCAAAGCTCACGTCATTATTGTGGCTTTCCTATCGCCAGGCGAATAACTGCGCAGGTGAACACCCCGCCGTATCATTGTTTCGACTTCGCCGGGCTCGACGCGTTCGATACTCGGCTTGAATCCTGGAACAGCGACGAAGCAGTACGTATCGCGTCCGGCTCCCGAGAAGACGTGCCAATTGAATTCGCTGAAATCACAGCGGCACGACGCGCGAAGCCCAACGCCGGTTCCACGGGCATAGGGAGCCCCGCTTTTGCGGCGAGGTTCCCCAGGCGCGATGGTGATACAGCCTTCGAACCGCCAGGCACGGGAGTCTGCGGGGCGACCATTGCGGAATCATCCCAATCATCGCCCCCCCCAAAGGGGTCTAGCGGCGCCGATGTGCTACCAGCATCGTACGGCCCGAGATCGTCGTCAAACGGGTCCGGAACATTATTAAGGTAGTTCTGGAAGGGATCGTTGCTTATGTCCGATGTACCTCCGAGGAAGCCCCAGTCGTCCCCGGAGCTAGCTCCAGGTCCGAAGCCAACATCCGTAAGCCCACCACAGCCGATGTAGCTGTTACACGGAGGTGGGGAGCACGGTTCAAAATCACAGTCGCTGTATGGGCCAGAAGGATTATCAGGCTTAGGATTGTCCGCGATAGCAATTGGGCCCGACGGCTGCGGTGGCAGTTGACGGAGCCCGGGCGGCGGAAGTAAACCTGGTCCACTCCCGACCGGCGGTGTAAAGCCAAGATCCCCCGATACCAGACCACCCAAACCAAGGTTGCTAAGAATGGCACCCGAATGAATACTCACGTCCCCAGTCCCCACTAGCTCGGCCGAACGGCCGCTCCGGTCAGTGAGAGCTAGAGGATTATTTAGGGCATATGAATATCGATTAGCTGTCGCCGGAATCCTCGCTACCCCAGAGAGTCGATCTCTTGAGATGAACCTTCCGACAGTCGGGTCGTAAAACCGGGCTCGAAGATAATACAAGCCCGTCTGCGGGTCAAGTGCTTCACCCGTGAACTTAAACTTATCCTTGGTCCCGAGAGCATCGATAGGATTGAGCAACTTTCCCCACGGGTCGTACGCATAGCTCGCTTTTAGACTGTCGGTCCCATCCGTCACGTCAGATGTGCTACCGACACCATCGAACTGGTAGAACTGCTCAAGACTTGAGCTACTACCTGAAAGTAGCGCGTGCCCGTACTGAAAGTCTATGTTTCCATCGGGTCCGTTCTCATTAAGGACGGCGACATTCCTTCGCGCGACATCCAAAGAGTACTGATAGGCCGCCGAGCCGACCTGCTGCGAAACGCGGTTTCCGTCCCCGTCCCACCCATATTGTGTGGCAACACCTCCGCCCGAAACAGCTATTAGGCGGTTAAGCGTATCAAAGCTGTAGTTAATGGTCGTCGCCCCAGTCGTCTTTGTTAGGCGGTTTCCATTTCCGTCATAAGTAAAGGAGCTTGTACCCGCCGCCAAAATCCGGTCGCCGACATCGTAGGTGTAAGCAGTGACCCCGGCGGAACTCGTCATTGAAACCCGATTTCCGATAGCGTCGTAGACATAGGATGTCACTTGGCTAGAAGGAGTTGTCCAGGAAATAAGCCGGTTCAAACCGTCATATCGATATTGCGTTAGCCCGCCAGACACATCGACTAATTGCGTTCGATTGCCTGCAGAGTCCAATCCATAAGAAAACGATGTCAACACTTTGCCGGCTCCGCGATTGACGATCGCCAGAAGGCGATTCGAGTTGTCGTAACTGTAACTCGAACTCGCGCCGTTTCCTATGGCGACTGCGACTCGGTTCCCCGCAGCATCATATGAGTATGTCGTCTTTCGGCCTACCCAGTCCGTTACCTGCGAGAGTCGACTGGCAGCGTCGTACGTGTAACCGACAACCCGTCCATCGGGATAGGTTAGCGCAGTTCGATGACCGACCCCATCATAGCTGTACTTTACCAAACTGCCGCCCCCGCTTGCGACCTGGGCCAGACGGTTTAGAACATCGTAGGTGTAGACCGTTGTTCCGTGCGAGTCCTGCATAGAAGTCCGGTTGCCGTTAACGTCATAGGCGTAGCTGATCACGTTACCGTCGGCGTAGGTCTGCGCGGCGGGGCGATTCAGGACATCGTACGTGAAAGAAGATGTCTTGCCATTGGCATCCCTCATCGACACCACGTTGCCCGCCGCGTCGTAAGAGTAGGAACTGAATAGGCCCAATGGGTCCGTGATCTTCGTCCGCCGGTTTAGGGAGTTGTAGACATATGTCGTGGTGTTCCCGTTGGCATTGGTGAACGAGGTTCGGTTGTTGTCCGCGTCGTATCCGTAGCTGGTCTTGTTTCCGAGGGCATCCGTTACCAGGACCAAGTTGTTCACGTTATCGTACTGATAGGCCGTAGGATTTCCGTTGGCATCGATAACCGTAAGCAGGTTGCCCACGGCATCGTAAGCAGATTGGGTCTGGTGTCCGAGCGCATCAGTGGTCTTTGTGCGGCGGCCGAGGGCGTCGTAGGTCAGACCAAAGGTGTGGCCATTGCCGTCCGTAACGGAGGTCATCCGGCTGATGGCATCATAAGCGAACTTCATTTGGTTTCCCAGGGCATTGTTGACGGTCGTCAGGTCACCCACGGCATCGTAAGCCAACGTGCTTGTGTTGCCCAGAGCATCCGTGCGGCTGATCAGTTCGCCCGAGGCATCATAGTTGAATCCGGATTTGTTGCCAGCCGCGTCCTGGATGCGGAGGAGGTTTCCGCTCGCGTCGTACCCGAACGTAGTCATCGCCCCCGCCGGGTTGGTTGCGGTCAGAATGTTGTTCTTGCCGTCATACGTAAAGCTCGCCGTATTGCCGAGCGGGTTGGTCACGCTCGTGACGTTACCGTTGGCATCATAGGCGAAGTGTGTGGTTTGGCCGTTCGCGGTAGTAATCGCTGTCTTATTATTATTGGAACCGTATGCGTAGCCAACCGTACCTCCTTGGGGGTTGACGACTTGCACAATCCGGAGGCTGTTGTCGTATACATGCTGCGTCACGCTGCCAAGCGGATCTGTGATGCTAGTGATATTCGTAGCTGGCGTGTTGTACGCGAACGTTGTGGCGGCGCTCTTGCCGTTTTTCTGGACCGTGACGCGACCTTGTGAGTCGTACGTATTCTGAACGTAAACCACGCCGCGAGGGTCCGTCGCCGAAGTCATGCGATTGTTGGTGTCGTACGCAAATTGAGTCGTTCCCCCCAACGCATTCTGGCTAGACACTAGATTGCCAGCCGCGTCATAAGCATATCTGATGATTCTGCCTAGTGGGTCGAGAAGGGAAATCAGATGGTTGTTGCCATCATATGAGAACGTGTACATCCTTCCTCCAGTGTCGCTCAGAGAAGAAAGATTACCCGAGGAATAAGTAAGCGTCAGAGTATTGCCGTTTCTATCCTGGATACTCGTGAGGCGACCGGCCGAAGAGAAGGTGAGAACGGTCTGGTTTTTTCGGGTAAGGGTAAACGTGCCGTCCGCGACTTCTGAAAGGATGTCTGCTACGCCAACGGTTTGCGGGACGTATACTCCACCACCTATGGCAGAAAAGCTCATGACTGAGCCGTTTGACTGCTTTACGTTCACCTGACCGGTCTGCGTGTTGTTCGTAAGGAATGCATTGAAAGTGTGTGTCCACCCGTTCCCCATCGGACCGGCGTACGAGTCGAGACTATTATAATAGCGGGTAAATTGAAAGTTGAGACCGCGTCCTCTGACGGCGAGATCGATCTGAGAGGAATAATAGTTGCCAATTGCGGAATTCACGGGCTCGGCTACAAAGAGCGTCGGATTAATTGCGCTGGTTGAGCCACCAAAGAAGGTAGCGGCCGGCGGTACGTTGCTCGAGCTCCCGATTCCGGCGACGGCGAAGGCGTGAAATCCGAAGACGGTATTAGCGCCCGGAGTAAAGGTGGCCCCGTTCAAGCTGGAGGAGGCAAAACCCTGGAGGCCATCTCCTATAGCATTGATCCACCATACACCGACGGAGGTTGGGTCAGCCATCGCGGCCGTGATCCAATACCGTTGGCCCGCCATAAGGATCGGGTTTACCACCGACGTGAGTGTTATGATCGAGGGAGCTGGTGGCAAAACGTTCACTAGACTCCAGGATTCCAACAACGTGCCCGGAATTCCGCCTGAGTCCGTGTAGAGCCCCACGTTCATGTTGTTTACACCGGAGGAGAAGGACATTAGAGTCTGGATCAGGTTCAGAGTGTAGTTCTGTCCAACAACACTGAAGGCCGCGCCAATTGTGAAGGTATTTCCAGGAGAGTATTGACCGACAATATATCCACCGGGCGTGAAGGTACCCGTGAGATCGCTGAAGATGGTTACTGGCGATGAGAAGTTGGCATTCACTATGGTGTAAATTGCGTTCGCGCTCGGTACCCCCGAGGGCGCAGGCACTACCAAGCTGGCAAGGTTAAAGGAAACTGGCGGCGAGTACACCGGCGGCGGAGAGAGGATCGCGTTGGCGTCCCCTGCGAAGTTCACTGCTGGCAAATAGAACGCGGGCGATCCGCTTGTCGGAAAAAGGAAAAAATTTGTAACGTCTCCAGCGTGCGATGATGAATGAAAGAACGCGGTGTCCGTTGAATTGAGGGGTATAGTCTGGGATCCGATCTGCAGGGTGCCTGTTCCCGCGTAATCGTCTCTGGTCCCGTTCGGGTCAGAAACGGGTGTTGGCGTAAGGTTCGTGATCGTTACGGTGATTTTAAATGACTTACCGTTTGCGTTGATGAGATCAGCACCGCTGGTTGAGTTCCATTGCAGCGTCCCAGAAAGCTGGTAGACCGAACCCGAGGCAGCCTTCGCGCCGAAACCGGACGAAACAACCCCCGCGGCAAGCACGCAGAGGAAAGCCGATGTGCCGCGCTTCGACCTAGGCGGGAGGCTTTTAAATGGGGCAGTGACCGACGACCGATTGACAGAACGGCAAAGGAAGAAACCAATCAGAGCAGAGGCCAGAAGGACGAACGCGCTTGGTTCCGGAACCGCGCTCACTCCGGGCTCATAGGATAAGTCGTCCAGTGTGAACAGACCCGGCGAACTAGTCAGAGTCACCGAACTGATCCCCGAGCCGGCGAACGAAAGGAGGGTATCTGTGCCTGTCGTACCGTCAGTATTCGGATCTCCCTCGACCGTCCCGAGCAGGTTATTGCTGCCGTCGAAAGCCTGCAGCGTCAGCGGATCAAAGGATGTGTACCAAATGCCGAAGGACTCAATCGAGGAGGCGAAGTCAATAGTGATTGTCGAATCGCTTGCATCCCAGATCACGACATCACCGGAATGTGGCGGAAATCCCGAGTCGTCGTACCCCCCGAAGCGCGATACACTGAGCCCGGTGACGTTGGGACCGAAGGTCAACCCAGGGTAAAATGTGCCAATATTCTGACCGTCGCCATTGAAGAAGAACGCGTCCGGTAAATTTTCAAATGTGATTGTGATGACGTCAGCGTAAGCAGAGGCAAGGCCTAAGACGAAGAGAGCGAGAACAAATCTGAAAAGCGAATAGCGGCAGAAGGTCGACATGGACTTGGTCCTCCTTCGGATCTTCTATGGCACGCGATTGTAGCATATGCTGCCAACGAATGACTATTGACTGCGAGTAGAGTAAGTTCGCTTGACTGGCAGAAGTACCGGTACGAGAGGTACTGGCTAACGCGCTAGAGGTGTAGCGTAGCGGTTTCCGCAGCCTCTATAGAGGCTTTTAAAACACCGGCGACGAGTCGTCGACTCGCTTCCATGGCAACCTGGCCACGAAGGGATCCAGGGCCGCCACGGAACTGGCCGCCCTGGAGTAGTTGTCAATTGCCCTTGAGTATTGGAATGCCGGGGCGCTGTTGCGTGTTCGGAAGTTCCAGCCTTCCGTTACGAATTTGCGCTTGGCTCGGCTGAACAGCAAACGGCCGAACATTGTACGTCCGTCCATTGTCTGTGATCATCCGCCCGTCTCCCATAACTTGCAGGAGTAGGGTTTGGCGGCGCACCAGCGATCCGGCGCCATCGGACACTTCATCGATGAGGTACACACTGCCAGCCTCGTCGATGTTCACTTCACCGTCGACCAAACTGGGAAGCGCGACGGTAATCGGTCTGCCACCGGTGCGCTCCACGATCATGTCAACGAGGTATTGCGGGAACGCATAGAATGCAATGCTTCCCGTATTCAACCGTCGATTTTCGCGCTGATCCCATCGGCGGCTCTTGCAGGCAATGTCCCACAATGCCGTCAGCCAATCCAGCGCGTGACCCTCCTTTCTCTCCGCCCACTTGCGGACGATGTTGATCAGGTTGCGCAGGTCTTGCCGGGAACGCTCCTCATAGAAGCGAAGCGCGGCTTGAGCCTGATTGCGTTTGCGAGCCAACGCTCTTCGTTCGTTGGCTGCCTCCTTCGAAGCGCTTGCCTTCGAGATCGGGAAGGCGTCCAGCTTCGTCTGAGCTTCCCTTACGGCATCTTCGTAGGCGTTGCGTTTCTCTGCGAGCAGGCCGATGTTCACGGCGTACATCGTCGAAATCACGCCCGCCTCCTTCAGCATGTCGCGGTCGTAGGCGCCTCCGCAGATCGCGCCACGGAAGTCCTCCAGCGGTCGCACGTCGGCAAAGAACTCATACAGTTCCTTCCGAACGTGGTTGTAAAGCGCGCCGATCCTGTCCGTTGGGGCAGCGGAAATCTGTAAGGGGAGATCGGAAACCCGCCTGATGCGCTTGAGCTTGAGCCACGGAGCGGTGCCAACTTCCTGGCGGATTTTGCCAATCGCCTCCTGATTCGGCTCGACTCCCCATTTGAGTTGGTCGAGCGCCTTCTGCAGTTCGATCGCGCAACGGTTCGCGAGATCAGGCCGGCCAGCAGCTAAGCACGACGTCTTGAGGTCGGTGATCGCGCCGATCGCATTACCCTTTGCTGAGTACGCAACCTGCGGCAGGTTCCACCACGGGGACTCTTTCTTGCTTTGTTTGTTCTTCGTGTTTTCCCCGGCTGGCGTGTGCCTGAACCGATCCTCTACGAACAACGGGAGCCGCGTTCCTTCGACGACGCAAATCCAGTCGAAGTCGTAGTCGCCGCCGTTCTTCTTTGCTGTGTCAGAATGCAGCGTCAAAGTCCCCTCCAGGCGCAGTTGCCGGTCGACGATCTCGGTGACAGCCGTCGCCGAGTCCATCGAGCACTTCTGCCTGTCGAGGTGCCGCATCAGAAAGTCCAGCGTGGTGGAAGCGTTCAGCGCTTTCACCGGCAGCAGATCTCCCTTGGTCCGGATCGGATAGCGAACCACCAGCATTCGTTCAGAGGCGAGGCTGGTGATCGCGTACCATTCAGGGATCCAGTCGGAGCCGCTGTAGATTCTGCCGTCGTGCAGAACCAAGTATCCGTCATCGGCCAGAGCAAACGCCGGTAGCGTGAAACCGCCTGCGGTGCACAACCTGAACGCCCACCTGGCCAGAGTGCGCTGAAGGTGAGAATTGACGAACGGATGTTTGACCCAGTATCCCGTGCTATCTGCTTTCAGAACAGCCTCTACGACGGTATGTTCGGATGACGTGTGCTCGGGATCGGTCACCGTCTCATCGGAACGCAACAGTTCCACCTCCTCGGAGATCCCCAGGATGCGAAACAGTTCCGCGAAATCGTTGTTGGCGATCGCGGTCTTCACTTTCTCCACCGCAGCCATTGCAATCGGTTTGATTTCGGTCTCAATGGAGTTCAGGGGAGCGTGCTCTACGAGGGTATAGCTGGACGAGAACTGGAGCTCCCGTGAGATTTCACGAATACCGATTACCACCCGGCCCGTGGAATATTGCCCATTAATGCGGCCGGCAGCGTTGGGGCACTGGCGAACGCATTCGGCCTTTTTGAACTCGGGCTTGCAACTCGATCGTGGGATGATGAAATCGACCGACAGAGCATCGGCGACATCATCCTCCATGATCTTGAAGCTACCCTTGGCCTGCGTGTTCTCGAAGGACATCCGGAACTGGTAGAAGTGACGGTCGGCCAGGTGCAGACGCTCAAAGTAGGAGCGCCGGATCCAGCCGCGACAGTCATTCGTGCCCAGCTCGTGGTCCCTAACAACGACGACGCGCGCATCCGGGATCTCGATACACACCTTGCACGGCGATACGAGAATTCCGAAATACGTCATCGCAGCTTCTGGCCAGAATCGAAAGCGCTGCGCGATCGTCTTGGCGTGCGCGGCGTCAACAGCGTAGTATTTGCCATTCTTCGCGGATGCGGAAGCGCCCACCAGAATGTACTCCACGCCGTTGTAAGAGATCCGCTTGCTGAGTGAATGCTCGACCATGGATTGCTGGTACTGGTCAAGCTGCTGTTGCGGGATGTCGATCGTGGCGACACGAATATCCGGATAGTCCGCCTGCAGCAGCGTGTTCTCCAGTTGGCTGTCGCGATCGATTTTCATTTGCTTCTTCGATACTGCGCCGTCTTCGTTAATCTCCAACGCGATCACGCGAAGGACACTGGTTCTGTTCACAATGGACATTTGCGTATCTCCTTTGTTCTGTCTGTTGGGCTACAGCCAGAACGGGAGACCTCGCGGTCCCTCTCTGCCTGTAGCGGGTGGAACGTTTTTCTAGGACTTCCCCTGCCCAGGCTCAAGAGAGCCGGGTCCGGATTGTGAAATAACCTGGCAGCCGATTTATTCAACCGGCGCCGTTTACACTGCCGCCGTCTTACTCCAGTAGTCGCGGCAGAATTTGCGCAATGCACCCACAAAGGTACAGAGCCTCTTGTATTGGAACGTTCCCAATTCCCAGCCGGTCTTGAGGAACGCCCAGGCCACTATTGCAGCAACCGCTACCACGCCAAACTTCAGCGTGGAGTAATCGCTGAACAGGCCGTCACCAAAGACGTTTCCAAGGACGATTCGTGCCAGAGCAACTAGCAGGATCGTCAAGGTCAGTGTCTGGTGCTTCTTCCAGTTCATCTTCACTCGGTGAAGGAACATTTCTTCTCCTTTGCTGTTCTGTGGATGAGCACTGGACAGCAAGGAGGCGCTGGTGTCAGCGAACTCTTGAGTCCCGTGCGAAGGTGGTAACCTTGGCCGGAACTCGATTGAGTCGCCGAACCAGCACTTTCCCGGTTATGCTCCGGGTCGCCTCAACAGATTCACTCTGTGCAATGAAGCCAGATGATCATCGTATGAAAAAATTAGTGCCGGACGACTGGATCCCTTCCAAGTACGGTTACTCCCTTCCGTCTATCCGCTTTGGCCGTCCATTCCTCAATCGTTACGAAACTCTGATCGGCCTTGTGAGCGGCCAGGAGCGCCTGGTGCTCATCCGCCATTTCCTCACCGAGCTCAGGGGTGCCGTTGCTCGTCGGTTTGGTCAAGAAATATCGAATCGTGCCCGTAGCCTCGTTGTCTTTTGATGCCCGCCGGCGCTTTCCGCCGCGGCGGCTACCCGTCTCCTCAGCCGGTTTGCCGGTGGAGATGGTGCGTTCCTTGATCGGCCTGGACTCTACCGTCGGCCTCGGCTCCGGTTCCCGGCGATCCGCCGCCGCTTCCGGCGTTGCCACAGTGGCTCCCATTGGTGTTCTCCTCTCCATCGAATAGCGTTGCGGCTCGCTTGCTTTTCGGCTCACGAGCCGCTCTCCCGCGACCCTCCTTGGTTTACTTACTCACCAGGCATCGCTCCTGGCCGGCGTTCCGGTCACCAGTGAATCGGGCGAGATACGCATCTTCCCGAGAGCCGGCGACAGAATCGATTATTTCTTTACATCGTCCGTGAACGCACTGGATTGCTCCAACCCGTTATCCTTTTCGCCGACCATCTGCTGCTCTCCGTACTCGGCGACCAGCAAACCGCTCGGGACTCTTTCGGATCGTTCTGATTGCAGGAGCCGCACGTTGTACCGGGCCACGAGTCGGTCGGTGAATTCCGCTTTGTTATGGACGCGATGGACTTCCTTGACTCCAAACGCGACGTACGTCCAGGGCTGGCCCTTAACGGGCTCAAGCGACCGGAGTTTGAACGTGGATGTGATCTCATCGTCGTGGACTTTTGAAACGATGTCCTGGTCCCGCAATTGGTCCAGCGTGAGCGTGCGCAGGTTGTGCGTCATCATATTTAACGCGTCGGCCCAGTTCTTCTCCATAGTGGTCGGCGTGTACGTGAGGTAGTTTTCCAGGAACCTCCGGACCACCGCGCGACCTTCGATATCCGCGGGTTGCTCGCCGGGGGCCGACGATGCGGCCAGCGCTGCCATGAAACCCAAGGGCGTCCGCGGCGTTGTGGCGGTGCCGCTAATTACGGTTGCCTGACCATCGGCGGCAATCCGAATCACGGTCGGCGGCTGGACCCGCACATAGAAAAGCAACAACGCCAGGACAAATGAGATCAACACGGCCGAGATCCCAAACCACATCATCCGGTTCGCATAGGCCCGCAGCGCCCCGTCATGCTCAAAATACTTCGTGTATCCAATCTTCGCCGGCAATGCACTCGCCTGTTTTGTCTTCATGATTTTGATCCCTTTCTTGCGCTCAGGCTCACGCCTCCGCTCGACGCTAGAGCACCACTATGACGTCGCTGGCTTCCGCAGCCGCACCAGCCGGCGGCACTGGCGCGTGCCCCGATGCTGCCGCTTCGCCTCCCAGCGATGCGGTGTTCCCTTCGGGGGGCGGCGAAGGCGCTCGATTCGATCCGCCACTCACAGCGCCTCCGCCTCCACCTCCGCCGCCTCCGTCGTCGTGGTCCTTACCACCACCTCCGCCTCCCTGGATTGCGGACCACCCCGAAGTCGCTGCCCGCAAAGCGGTCGCTGCAACGCCCGCTACTGTCAACATCGTGCTGCCGATGTCCCCAGACACTACCCGCTTTGCGATAAACGGAATCAGCAGAATCATAATCGACAGCAGGATGCTCGACAGGGAGATAAGCAGCATCTGGCTGGCGCCTTGAAAAGCCCCGCCAAAACTCTGGGAGGTGAAGATACTGTTCAAGCTGTTCGCGCTCATGATCGTCAACAACTGGCTGATGATCGCGTAGATGAGACCCCACGCATTCCACACCATCAGATTCACCATGAACGTCCTTGCCAGTTGGCCGACACCGAGGGCGGGGTACAACGCCAGCACCAACGGCCCTACGACATATAGAACCGCACCGTACATGCTGTAGAAGAACGAGAAAATGGCGTATGAAATCGGAAAGACCAGAACGGCGATCGCCTGGAATATGAGGCTGAACGCCCCAGCCACACCGCCGACCACCCAATTCCACCAAGCTCCTTGGCCATTGTTCGCTGACATGTAGGTTTGAACCTGGTCGCGAAAGTTTGTCCAAACATCCGTCGGTGCGATGGACTGCGCAACACTGGCGAAGGCGTTGTTTACGTTTCGGAAGACGTTGGGATATTGCGTGATAAGCAACCCCATAAAGAGGTAGCGGACTCCGGCCAGCGCTAGAGTTCGGGCGTCTCCTCCTTTGGCGTATGCCTCGTATACAGCGAAAAGAGCCGCCAGGAGAAGAATCGCCTCCGCAATTTGCTGCACGGCAGGTATTACTGCCGATCCCGTGATTCCGTTGTAGACCTGCTGAAACATCGTTTGGAAATAGAACATGGCCCGCACCTCACTTCAGGGAATCCAGGGTGTTCTGTCGAATCTGGGCGCTGTTGGCGGCGTTGAACTTCAATTGCGCCCCGCTGTTAGCCAGCGAGATCGCCCGAACCCGCATCACATCGCCTAGAGCGGACTGCGTGTAGGCATTGGCTCGCACAAGCCATGCTGCAGCTTCGGCCTCTACCATGGGAGCGGTGCCAGGCGCGGCCTGTGCAAGCTGGTTATTAATCTGATTTGCAGCCTGCATCTCGGTATCGGCAATGGCATCGATGGCAATTGCTCGCTTCATCGCAGCCTGCGCCGCCGCATCGCTCATGTCGATCAGGTCACGGGTCTGCGGCGATGCGTTCTGTGGAACGGGCACCGTCTGGTAGACGGTTTGGTAGTTGGCCGTAACGCCTGGAACATTCATCGGGTTTCGAGACAAGAGAAGCTGTTCAAGTTGTTGCGGGTTGGCCAAGGTAGCACTCGCAACGTTTACCCCGGAAATCGCCTGACTTTGCGCGTATAGGCCTCCAACCGCGCCGACCAAGCCTTGCGCCCGGCTTATTGCAGACTGGGGATACACGATGTTTATGAAGAACGCCTGCAAACTGCTCATCAATTGATTCAGCGTTCCCAGTGCCCCATTGATCGCGCGCAACGCTGGGCCGATCGTGTTGGAAATTGCGGTTCCTATACTGTTGATCGCCGCGACAATGGCAGCCCAGTCGATCCCGAATTGCGCCCTTACAGGTTGTGGCGCGATCAGCGATACGATCAGCACCAAAACCAGGAGCATCTTGCGGTGTTCCCACAACGCAGCTAAGAAATTCTTCGGATCCATTCGTTTCCCCTTTACTTGAATAAATTCGTGGTGTTCTGGCTGAACTGGTTGGCCATATCAGCCTGCCGCTTCCGAATCGCATTGGTATGCGCCAAAATGGCGGCTTCCTCCCGCAGTTCGGCCGCCAGCATCCGTTGCATCATCGCTTGGTTCTCGACCGCCGCCACCATTCCAGCGCCGGTAAGATATGCTGCCGACCCCGGCGCCGCCTGCGCAGCTTCGTCCTCAATAATCTGCGAAGCCTGGAGCGTCTGATTCACGATCTCATCGGACGCCTTCAGAGTTTTCAACGTGTCCATCGCGAGCGCATCGCTCATGTCGACTCGCTGGCGGTCGCCGGGATCGATATCTGTAACTGGCGGAAGCTGCTGGTAGGTCGTCCTGTACGTCTGGTTGAACTGCGCAAAATCCCCAATAGAGCCGTTGCGCATGATCGCCTCAAGCGCGGAAGGATTGGGAAGAGTCGCGCTACGGACGTTTACGTTTGCGATAGCCGTAACCAGCCCGCGGAACTGCGCGATAAGTTGCGTGACCAGCATTCGGGACTGGTTGATGAGAGCGATTGGATAAACCGTGTTCTCCCAAAGATTGACCAGAGCCTGGAAGAAATTGTTGATCGAGCCCAGCAGCCCATTGGCGGTACCGAGCAAAGACCCGATCGTATTGGTAATCAGGCTGACGACGGCCGCCGCGGCTGCTGCCACTCCCAATGCTCCGATTTGCGCTTTCGCCTGCGGGGGCGCGACAAGCCCAAGGGCGATCAGCATCACCAGGACGACCGCGATGGTGGACCTTCCCCGTCCGATGAAGCACGATCCGATGACTTTCTTGCATGATTCCATGGCGAATTCACCTCGTTACCGCAGTCGCGGCCGTTGCCTTGACGGCACCGGACAATTCCTCCGGCAGTTCCGGAACATCTGCCAAACCGAGCGGGAATTTCGTCGCGAGCTTCTCATAGGTTTGAAGCAGGGGCAGGCCGCGGTTGGCCTCAAGGAACCAGGAACGATACATTCGCTCCCGCTTGAACGTTGTGCAGATCCAATACTCAATCGGTGTCGGCACAATGTTGATCGTCTGCGTCGTTTCCGCCTTCTCACCCAGCACCAGCAGCGCTTGCGCCTTTCGCCCCTTTCGTGGTGCGCTGAAGCCGCGGACTTCGCTGAGTGCAGTCTGGTTCAAGTGCAAATATGTGGCGAGCGGTTTCAGGTCACCCTGCTGCTGTCCGATGATCTTGGTCGAGACGTTCTTGACGATACCCGGGCCGTGCGGCCGTGGCTGGGCCTCGGTTCCCACGAAGTCTTCCAGGGCCTGGCTGATGCCCCAAATACTTGCGCCCCGCTTTCTGCCGGTTCGGAACAACTGTTCCAACTGCGGAGCCAAGAGGGCGGAGTCCAGCAGCGACCAGCATTCATCAAGAACCGTGATATTCGCCTGCCCGCTCCGGCCCGAAGCCCGCTCCGACATGGCGTTCGCGATAATCATGCTCATCGCACTTTCGAGCTTCGGGTCGGAGGTTAAGCCCTCCACATTGAAGAACAGCCAGTTTTCGTCCGTTTGCACGGTGGTCGGCTTGTCGAAAAGCCGGGCATACACTTTCTCCCCGGTCCATTCCCGCAGTTTCACCGCTGCGAGCTGAGCTTCGTCGCGAATTCGTTCCACCTCGGACTCATCCCGCCAGGTTTCCAACTCCTGCCGGAGATCGTTGAAGGTCGGGATCGGCCGGTCCTCTCTGGTCCGGCAGCGCTGGTACGTGGCTACGATGGCATCGGTCAGCAGGTTGTCCAGAATCGCGGTGTCGGCAGCCGGGCTATTCATGCCGATCATGTGCCGCGTCAGATTCTTAAGGAACGCCAATTTGTCGTTGGACGGAACGGTCGTTCCGCGCGGCAAGTCCCACGCATTTAGCGTTTCCGCTCCCTCAAGATCCACGTCAATGCACCGGCCTCCCATCAGTTCCACCAGAGGCCGATAGGAATTACCGCGTTCCAGAATCGAGATGAGCGGCTTGAGGCGGGCCATCATCGTCAGAAACATCTGCACCATGAACGTTTTGCCACCGCCGGACTTGGCAGTGATCAAAACATTGGCATCGCTCAGGCCGGGGTCAAACGGCGAGAACGGAACGAGTTGCCGGTACGGCGTTTCCAGCAAGATTAGAGGTGAGTTCGGCGTCCCTTTCCAGGGAGACTCCACCATCAGCAGATCCGCCGCGTGCAGCGTGAAGCAGTCGTGCTCCCGCTTATTTTCCTCGGTCATCCCCGGCAGCCCATTGATATAAAGACGCCGCTTCGCGAGATCTTCCGGTAAGCCGCGGGCGCCATTCATCCGCATGAGGGCGTGCAGCGCCCGCTGCCGGCGGTCCGCGAGGACTCGCTCCTGTTCCTCGAGGTCTCGGCGGCTTTGGATCGGGGCGGATGTTCGGATCGCAAGAACGACGCTCACCCGCGCACTCTTCAGCGAGCTTGAGATAAGGTCCTGAAGGGTTTGCATCAGTTGGCCCTCCGCAACCCTCGCATCTACATTGACCTTGAATCCGCCTTTCGAATCGCGCTGCGCCGCAGTCATGCGCCGTAGCCGCCCCTTGAAATGCTTGAGCCGATCCGCCTGATCCGGGACGCTGACCTCGGTGTTGACTACCAGCGGAAAGTCGAGCCCGAGCAGCTCGCGAAAAATGCCAGGAAAGGTGGCGTCGGGGAGATCCTTCAACGACAAGAATGAGTACAACATCCCACCGATCTTGATGTAGGTTTCCTGATCGTCCTCAATATGAGTATTGGCTGCCTGCTCCCGCGCGCTGCGGTAATCAATTGTCAGTTCCGGCCGGCGATATGCGATGTCATCGCGGAAGAGCGGATTCATTGCCCGCTTCAGCTCCAGAAACATCTCTTCATCGGTCAGCCGCCGAACGGTCATGCCGGTGCTATTTAGGGTCTGTTCAATGCCTTTCAAAATGGACTCGAACTCCGAAACGAGATCTTCGTGTTCGCGGCGCGACCGCTGGATGCACTTCGCGGCAGAGGGACTCCAGCCGCCGGTCATGTTTCCCAATTTCTTTCCGACACCCGCCTCCGGAGCCTCGTGATGAATGCGCGGATCCCAATAAAGGTACGCGTGCAGCATCGGCGTGAGATAGAATCCTGACTGTTCCTTTTGCTTCCAGGCCGCAAGCCGGACGCGATCCAGGCTTTGCACGACAGGATTGTCCGAGTGGAGCTGGTCCCGATAGCGGGCCGGAAGGTCACCGAGGCCCTCGACTACTTCGAAACGCACCTGCAATCTCATCGATCGCTCCGTCAGCGAGCGCACGAGCGCCTCCAGAGAGCACTTCGTTTGGTTTCGCGTTTCGTCCGAGTGGTAATAGGAGTTGATCCCGCCGAGGTCGTACCCGGCCACCAGGGCGCCGTTTGACCGGACGATCACGTTATCGAGGTAATCGCGGATCGGTAGCAGTTCGCAAAAAGCTGGCTGGCGCAGATTCGCCTCGTGCTGGCGCATCGTTAGAGGCATTCTGGTTCGTCCTCCGTCATGTACATCACCTTCTGTTGGGAATCTCGTTCCATGCCGCAATAAATCCGCGGCTTCGTGTGCCACTCCAGAAAATCGAAGAGGTAGCGTCGGGGCTTCCCGTATTTGAAGGCGATAAGCAGCGGTATCGCCAAGATGGGAACGATGTATTGCAGGAACACGTTCAGTGGGATGCCGGCAACCTCCCGGTGCAGAAATCTCCCGAATACGTTGGTGAATGCTGCCAATCCCAGGATCACGAATGCATCCTCGAACTCCAGATAGAGGAACGTGACGCGCGTATGCAAGTTTCGGTGAACGTGGGTGATATTCAGATTGCTCATGGTGTCTCCGATTGCCCGATTTCCTTTCAACTGATTCCCCCGGCGCCTCTCTGGACAAAGAACTCCGCGAGCCGCAACAGTCCGGAAAGGGCCAGAGCCATTGCCGCCGCCGCAAAACTCCTGATCCAGGGACTGCCGTGATAGATACGGTGCCCGACTCCCCCATATGCGAGCACGCCCTGCACAATCTGCAAGACGGCATAAACGGGCATGAACACGTTACAGGTCCAGTTCACGAGGCCGCGAAGCGTGATCCAGATGGCGTCCGGGTTGTTCCAGGCCGATTGCGAGGCGAACGTCTCGAGGCCGCGTAGCAGGCCGGATACCATCAGGCACATCAAACCCGACCAGGCAATGTACTGGCGGGCATATCCGCGTGCGTACTGAACAACGGCGAGCGCGAAGAACAGCCCCGCTATGGTGGGCATGATGACGTTGCCCATCCAATTCGTCAAGTTCGTGATTCCGTTCAGAAAGTTCATAAGCTCTATGGGTCACATCATTGAAACAACTAAGCGCCAAAGGGCCGAAACCGTCAAGAAGCCGGCCGCGCAGCAGACCAGCCGCATCGCAGGCTTGCCAAACGCGAAATTCAGGATGGCGCCGATTATGGCCAGGCCGGCCGCGACCGGAAGTATCCGGCTCGCCGTGTATGTCCAGAGTCCCGCCAGAACATCGGCCGTCGCGAACTTCGTTCCCGAATTCCACCCCTGCATCAGAGCTTGAGTGGCGGCAATGGACAGGAGGAACATAGCGGCGAGAATCGAGTACAGCGGCGACCGCCCTTCGGAAATCTCGACGACTCCGCGGAGGACCATCCACGCTGCGAGAACCGGTGCGAGGTATCCCACGACAAACTGGTTTACGAAATTGGTTATGTCCACATTGAAAATGTTGAAGAGCGCTGTACCTCCGCCCGCGGAGACGGGGACGGGCACGCCAAACCCGGAAAACCAACTTAGAAGTTGTGGCAAGGTGAGCATCACGGCCGCCCAAGACATCCATAGGCCGAATCTTCCGTTCTGCAATGCAGGCCCATGGCTTCGAAGCGCTAGTCCCGCGAGAACCAGAGCCACGAGCGCCGCGACCGGCGCCAAGCCCAGCAATAATCCGATTCCGTCGTTGATCATTTGCATAATCGAAGACCCAAGATGCCGGGCGAATGAGGATCCGCGACCCCACTCGCCCCGCGATCGCGATTGCATCGTTAGGAAACGCCGCCCGTGCCCTGCTGGATCCAGAACTCCAACAGTCGGGTCAGACCGGATACGGCGAGGAGTCCAAGTGCCGTTCCAATCCAACGGATGTAGCCTCGGCCACTGGCATAGGAGACGATTCCACCTACCACGGCGACGCCGGCGCCCACTGGCGCGATGACGTTGCCGATCCAGTTAACGAAGTTCAGGAACGCGCCTTCCGGCTGCGCTCCGGTTTGACCCTGGACCGCTACGTTCACCTGCGGCGCGGCGCCAAGGTTTTGTGCGAGAGCCACGGACTGGCAGACCACCAAAAAGCAGACTGCGAGCACCACGGCTGCTATTCGTACGTGCTTCATTACTTGTAGACCTCCCTCGGGATTCCACCCGTTTGTAGCCCCTCCCGTTGGCCTTGACGAACGGCAGCGATCACAATTCAGGCTTGAAAGAATGCTACGGGAACATCCGCAAAGCTCCAAAAACCAGGTGTCGCCTGTTATTTGAGAGATCCGCGTAACGACGAAGGCCGGTGGAACCATCGGATTTGGAATGCGCGGCTGGTCGACGGGTAAAACTGACCGTGGGCGGACACACCTAACGCGCGTCCTATCCCTTTGAAGAAGCCAAGCCGGGCACGTCGTCGGAACGCTTTGTTTGACATCACGGTCTCCCGCTGCCCAGTTCGGTTTGGGGCGATCCACTAGCGTTGAAGCGCTGGCCTACGCTTGTGTTGTTCTCGGAGGATAGCAGCGTCGAGATCGACAGCACGTCGCGTAACAAATGCTGCGAGCAAGCCTCGGACGCAAGAGCTATGTGCCGCCGGTTCCGGTGTCGGCGTCGAGAGAGTGGTGACATCTGTTGGGGGCAGCAAAGCTGAGCAGGTAGAGAGGCATCAGAAGCCTACTTACTTACAGCTATGCCGTACTGCCGATAACACCAGCGTCTTCCGAAACGGTTGCGAAACAAACGGTAACGCGCAACGCATTTGCAGACTTACGTTCCAAGGTTCCGGGCCATTACTCTACCAGGGCCAAACCTCGCCGAAGAAATGCGACCTTTCGATCCCTCTCATCAACGATTGTCACCTGTACAGTGTAGTGGCCGGGAACAACCTTTTGCAGCGGCACAGCGAATTCAAACGCTGCGACACCATCACTCGACTCTTCTACGAGAGGCTGCAACGTCGAAGACTCGAAAGCAATTTGCGTCTCAGTCAACAGAGTCACTTGCGCCACTAGCCCGCTGCCCATCCCGCGATCATATACTTCAAAGTGCAGCTGAAGTCCCTGATCCTCATGAAAGACTCTTTCGCCATCAGCATTTGTGGCGAGGCCATCTCGACTCTCTGCCCAGCGTAGGTTCAATGGTCGCGCATCCAGTGTCTTCAGCTGGTCCACCAGCGACTGTGCCCCACCTCGCTTCTCCATGAACAACGAACTGATGTTCAATTCTCCCTTCGGCCCTGACTTAGGAATCGAGAAGGCACCTTCCAGCGCGCTTGTCTTCCCAATGCTTCGAGCCTCGCCAATTAGCGAATACATGCCCGGCGGCAAAGCTAGCCATGCGTCGCAATGCCATCCACCCGGAAGCTTAGTGCTTGGTCCAACGTTTTCCATAGATAGTCCCGGGGGGCGGCGAAAGACAGCTATTGGCTGACCCTCTGCGTTATCTATCTCACCCGACATCTCAGCGTTAAACCAAGGCCAGACAATCGATAAGCAAGCTGAGTACCATCCTGGCGCAACCCTTAAGTACTCTACTTCAATAGCTCCTGACACTTTAGTGGCCTCGGCTGCCTGTGACCTTTCGGATTTAAAGGTGGCAGTGTCATTCACTGTGTGGACTGGATTAACACGAGGAATGGGATAATAACCCCTGCGATAATTCAGATTGCCTTTATCGGCCTCAACCAGTTGAACGTGCAATTTGTGATATTTCCCATCACTTGCGGTTGCGCTATAGAACCCAAGCTCATAGTACGAGCTGACGTCCTCCTGCGCTTGGCGAATACCTGTTATTAGGTCATTCGAGTTCACGAAAGTGCTCCCACCGGTTTCAGAGGCTAACGTGTAAAGCCCTTCCTGAGAGTCATAAAAGGCATTGCGCATACTCTGCTGAATCGTGCCATACAGAATGCCACTACCCCCTGAGGAGCCCGTAGATGCATCGCCGCCGGGCGGCAAGGCCATTAAGCCCCTTGCATCGATCGCGTAAACCGATACATCGGACTGGACAGCGGAATCAAACAATCTCCTGTATAGCGCGATGTGATCCAGGCCAACTCTCTCGACCCCGCCAGAAAAGTAAACCAGCGCCTTCTTCCCCGGATAAATGCCTAGCGCCCTTACCGCATCCTGTAATGCGCTAAGCCTCCGCGCGCCATCAAGTTCGCTCTCGCCTACTGGCGCCAAGCCGCCGTTGGTGGCGGCGAAAGTCGGTGATTGGGGGCGCGAGTTGACACCGATCGTGCCGACTTGTCGGAGAGCTCCGAGCAGCGCATTCCGGTTGGCCGTAAAGCCCATCACTGTGCTCTGGGTGCCCCCCAACGTTACGAGTGAAAGATTGTCCTCCGTTGCCATGTTCGTATCTACGAATCGAATTGCAGCCGCCCTTGATCGTCGAACGTCGGCGTCCCCCATTGAGGCTAGATCAAACAACAGAGTAAGAAACTGCTGGGCTCTCCCCGTGCTCCCACGCGGTACGGTAGTGGACTTCCATGAATCGGGTTGGTGCAGCTGTTTGCGATGCTTAACGGCCGAATCGCTAACGCCACTCGTATGCGATTCAAAGACAGAAAGCGCCTGGGGAACTCCGTCCTCAGAAACAACAAAGTCATTCTTTTTAAGGTTCGCTATTGGTCGGCCGGTTCTGGATCTCGCTGAGACATTTATAATTACTAGATTGCTTTCTACGTTCAGTCTCTCTTGTGCCAGGAGGACGCTCACAAAATATAACAGGATGAGGCGGTTCATCATTTTAAAATGTCAATCGCAGGTTGGGATTTATCGTGCGCATGTCGCTGGCCGCTGTAGCCGTCCCGTATGTAAGCGAGTCTATTATTGTGTCGAACCCAGTGATGTTTACGTGGTTGGTGACGTTATGAACATCAATCCGAAGCTGCAATCGTTTATTACCAACGGCAAACAGGACGCGCTGGACGGAGAGATTGATTACCAACCAACTAGGTCCAGGAATTGTATTTCGACCTGCATTTCCGTAGCCGCCCGACGCTGGAAGCACAAAAGCCGCCGAACTGAAGTAGCCGGAGGCTGAGCCGACAGGAAGGCCGGTAGCGGAGGCTCTGCCGCTGCCAACTATACCAGTGCCCACCGCCTGAGCAGGTTCTTTACCCATTACGAGCGCGGTTCGGGGAGTACCGTCTTGGGATAGAATGTTGGATGCAATAGTCCAACCGTTAATCACTGTGGTGACCCAGTTCCTTGTATTCCGGAAGACCTCGAGAGTTGGCGCCCAAAGCAGTTCGAGGTGCATCGTTTGTTTCCGGTCGAAATCCGAAACGGCGCGCTCGGCGCGAAAGTTACGGAAGTCCTGTACAACGCCGCCCCCTACATTCGGAAGCCCAGAAGAATCATCGATGGTTTTCCCATACCTGTAAATGACGGTAGCAGATATGCCTGCACGAAAAGGACGCGACACACGGAGTTGTCCTGAGTGTGATATTGAATTACCGTCCGATGTTTCATAAACGAAGCCGGACGTTTGGTTACTAGTTTGCAAGGTCGACGCTGCTTGTATCGAACCCTGATTGGGTAGGAGTTGAATGGGTAGGCGCGTTCCTTTAGTGCCGCTGTACATCAACTCAGCTAGCAAGCCGCCGGGAATGGTGGTCTGAATGCCGGCGTTCCAAGTTTGAGCATATGGAGCTCGAAACCACATGTTAACAGCAAGCGTATCAAGGGCATTCTGTGGTTGAGGCGCGGTTAAGAGGGCGTTTTCCAAGGTGAGTGAATCGCCAATGGCAGCTCGGACGAAACTAGATGAGGCAAAAGGCGGTTGTTGCGCCATTCGCGACAAGAATTGGCTATAGGCCCCGGAGTTGTAGTCCCACCCGTATCCGAGACGAACCGTCATATGATCCGCAGACGGAGCCCAAGCGAGGCCCAGTCTTGGAGCCCAGTTGTTTCGATCGGGAAAAATTAATCCCTTCGGAATCCCGGGTGTCTCCGGGGTCACAAGCCGTGTCGACTCGAAGTATCCGTCGATTGCTAGATTCGCGATACGCCCTTTCTCTTCCTCTCCTGGAGGAGAGTATTCGTACCTCACGCCGAGATTAAGTGTCAGACCCCGTGAGACGCGGTAGTCGTCCTGCAAGAACCAGCTCAGTGCATCGCTGCGAAGATCAACATTTGAGTTCCGGTAGCTCACTGATGCGGATTGAGGACGACCTAGCAAGAAATCGGCGAAGTCATAACCCGTTCCGGTGATCGGCACTCCGTCAGGCGCAATCGCGGCTGTCGCAATTCCAGTAAACACAAAAGTGCCTCTTGGGTCGAGACTAGTTGTGGTGTTATCGTATCCGCTCGAAAGGCTGCCGCCCACTGTCCAGGTGTGGCTTGTTAAGTTGAGAGAGATCCTTGAACTAAAAGTTGACGTATTTGTCGTCTTTTCTAAGGGATTGGCGTCCGTTAGGGCGGTAAAGTTGGTAAATTGAAGGTTTGGCGGGCCGTATTCTGCAGGTTGGCGCGAAGTTCCCTGAATGCCCGATTGAGCTGCTACATTTTGACCGTTCGAGAAGTAAGGAACAACCGAAACAGACGTACGATTGCTGTCGAATGCGAAGATCGACTTGATGTCGTGTCCGATGTCGTGCTGCCAGCGGATTCCGACGTTTCCTCCTTCGCTGGAACTCTTGTCGATGAATCCATAGGGAGTGGCGCTACTGCCTTGGTTTAGCTGGCCGTTCATAATGATGCTTACGCGATCACCTCTCGGAAAGATATGCGCTACTTGAGTGGCAAGAGCGTGCCCGGTGTTGGGCGTCGTCAGCAGGGTCAAATAGTTTTGGATAATTCCGCTTTGGTTTGGAAGAGGAATGAATTCGCCCAGCGCCTTCGCTGAGGGGTCGATTCGAGACTGCGGGATAATGTCATTTGGTAAGGGCGAGCCATTGGAAGGGTCAAAAAGCGCGACTCCGGTACCGGAGAAATCCCCTCGACGTTGCCGAATCGATGGCACAGTGCTGAGTAAAGTTACTCCATTTAGACTAATGTTGCCTCCGTAACTGACCGAAAAGGTGGTCCGGTCGGAATGAAATCGCCCGGGGAGCCTTACCGTCCCATCAACGCTTCCGCCGAACCGGTGTTGGACGTAGGCCGGTTGTTTGTGTGACTGACCGTTCAAGGCAAACGGCTGAGCATTGAGTATTGACGTTACGGGATCATAAAAATAAGTCCAACGCATCGGAGATGGCACCGGAAGAGACGGGACCGTTGAAGCTCGAACTGGTGGGATACCGTCTACCGGAGCCGCGACCGAGTGGTTCGGTTCAGATGACGATGCGGTTGCCAGAGGGTAATCTGGATCAACTCGAGTGGAGATTACGGCGTTCTGATCGCTGCTCTGTTCATGAGACGCCAGGGTAGGATCAAAAGCCGGGTGGCTAGGGACGGCATTCACCGATTGGTCCGAGGTCGACATCTCATTCGGTTGACCCTCCGCACGCAAATGCAGTACCAAGTCAAGCCGCTCTGTCTTGTCGCTGACCAGGAGTTCGCGATGAATGGGGTTGAAACCAAACATGTTCGCTTCGATTAGCCACACGCCGGGCGTTAGTGTCTTAAACGCGTATGCTCCAGACTCATCCGTAATGGTCGAGACGATGCGGTCGCCCCGAATGGCTCGGACCGTGGCCCCTGGAACGGGTGAATTGTTTGCGATTACTAGACCAGACTGGGCGAGGGCGACATACGCCAAACACAGTGAACACGTCAGGATCTTGACAGCCATTACAAGAATCGAATTGCAGCGAATTGTCGAGAAAACGAGCCGCCAAAGAACTTGCTGCACGTTATCCAATAAAATGTGCCGGCGCCTCAAACTCATGCTCCCAGTCAGAGTGTTAGGTAGAGGAGATTCTATTGACACGAAACGGAGATCGAGTCAACTGCGACCCCGTTGGCTATCCCGGCCTGTTGGTAGACAAGCCCCATCCCGGTGTTGTCCGTGTATCCTGATGCGCTAATAGTAACTAGACCCTTTGTCCCGTACGGAATTGCGCTGCCCGTAAAATTCGCAAGTTGGATCGGCGTCGATGCATTTGGCTGAAGAGCTCCGAAGCTAGGTGTTACCGTGAACCACGAACCGGAAGGGGTCGCGGTCCAATTCATCAGGGTGTTACCAGCCTTAAGTGTGCAGACCGCATTATATCCGAGCGTGGGAAGGTTTCCGCCGTTCTTAAGGGTTGTTAGTGGCGCAGTTATAACTGTGCAGGGAGAACATGACGGTGAAAAAGAACTTGTCGCAAGGGATGGCGGCGCAGGAGTCGAAATTGTCGAATTGCTAGCCGCACCACCGCAGCCAAGAAGGAAAATGCCGTGGAGAGCCAACAATACGACTCCTCCTTTCCGCAATCGAGGGCGCAGGAGTGCTTTGATCACCCGCAACTGGTTCTCGGCTGCTGCATTTGGTGGACAACAGGCGGTCTGTCGAACGAGAGGAAGAGAGTTCATAGATTTCCTATAGTATAGGGCCGATGGCTGGGAGGCGTGAGGTGCTCTTCATGCAATGGACGGGTTCCATGAGAATCACCGGACTGGAACCCAAGTCGAGTTAATTCCAAGCCGTTACGCTGTCTACTGCACCAATTCAGCTCAGGATTATACCACCCGGGCATCCCGCTTGACACCGAGCAGAGGACGCTCTGGCGCTGAATCACCCCGGGCTGGAGATAGGAGTTTTCAGCAGACCCCATGCGACCGGTTCCCGTTGGCCCCTCCCACAAGCGCTTGGTTACGTTTGATGGCCTGTTCGAAATCCTCCCAAATGAGCGGTGGCAACGCTTCGTCGCTCGCCGTCATACGATTCATCGCCATGCGCTTGGCCGTATTGACGACGCCCTGAAGGTCTGCCGGAGAGATGCCCCGTAATCGAGTCAAAAGGTCGACGCACGTCAAACCTGCGGCTAGCGGTATTGGCCCCAGATACTTCTCAATCAGTCGCAAGTAGCCTTGATCGTCCGGGACGCCAACCTCGATTTTCTCAGTGAATCGCCCGCCTCTCAACACGCGCGGGTCGATATGCTCGATGTGGTTTGTTGTCCCGACAAGGAACACCTGGTTGCCGGGGTCAAGTTGGCTCATCAGCATCAGCGCCTGCTCGACGAGTTGGATCTGGTGCTGCCCCATGTAATACCCGATGTCGCCGCGCGGCAGAAGACCGTCGATCTCATCGAAAAACAAGATGGACGGGCTCTGTTCACGAGCCCTGGCGAACACCTGCGCAAGCTTGTCCGGAGTAGGAACGTCCGCAGGAGCGATCGCGTAGAAACTGCGCCGCGTTTGCGTCGCAATGAGGTGGGCAATGGAGGTCTTGCCCGTACCGGCAGGGCCAACCAGAAGCAACCCTGTCGGGACCGGAACTTTGAGCTTTTCGGCCTCCCGAGCATCCATCAGTCGAATCAGATTTCGCAAGTCCCGTTCGACTGGGGCAGGGAGAACTAGGTCGCCCCATTCGACTGCCTTCACCAACGGCCGATCCTGACCGCCGCTCTCGTCGAACGCCTGCTGCAGGTCCCGCATTTCAATTCGGCGATTCTCGATGGCGGCCATCGAAGCTGCTTTATTGACCAAGCCGCTGAGTTTTGCAGCGCTCCAGCCTGGCGTACGCTTCGCAAAAGATTGGACCGGAAAAGGCATCCACAACCTCTTGGACAACTGGGTGGAAAGAATCTGAGTCCGCGTGGCCTCGTCAGGGAGGTCCACGCGAATCTTCTCATCGAACCGCATGTCCCTTACCAGCGCCTCGTCCAGCCCGTCGTAAACATTCGTCGCGGCCATGAGAATGAAGCCGGTCGCTCCGCGATATTGATCGATGCATTGCATCAGTTCTGTGACGACCGAGTTGTACAGTCTGGCAGCTCCCCCGACATCATCATTTCGGCCCAACTGTTGGCGCTGGGTTCCTATCGAATCGATCTCGTCCAGGAAAAAGAGCACCGGCCGGTGTGCATAGGCCCGAGCAAACATATCGCGGATGTTCGCCTCGCTGCTGCCGATCCAACGCTCGACGAGATTGGTTGGCCTCGCGTACCAGTAGTTGATCTTAAACTCGCCCGCCGTCGCTTCGGCCAGGAAGGTCTTGCCCGTACCTCGCGGTCCGTACAGAAGGATGCCGTTTTGAATCGCCCCGTGCCGTTTGAATCTTTCGGGGTAGAGCCGGTTCTGCACGATGGCGCTGATCCTCCTCTTTTGGTTATCCATCCCGCCGACGTCAGCAAATGTCCGCGTCGGGACGTTGGTCCATTGGGCCTGTTTGTTCTGCCGGTTTCCACTTCCGCCTGTGGCGGCCTGTATGGCGCGCACGAATGGCCTATGGCGCAGTACGAAGATCAGGCCACCAACGGTAACCAGCGCAAAAACAAGTCCATACACCAGCTCGAGCGGAGACGAGCTGTCACGGGAAAGGATCATCCCAGTTACAGCGTCCTGGTGGAACAGGAACTCGTTAATCGAGTTGAACCAATGGAGGACTGGGAGCAAGGCGATGAAGTAGAGCAACCCGCGGTAGGTATTCCGGATTCGGGCGTGCCAAGTCAGCAGGAGGAGTCCGCTACCGATCGTAAACCAAGCCAGCCATGGGCTGATCTGAAATGCGAAGACTCCGAGAACGAGCAGGATGATTCCGACGGTGAGGTGTTCGCGCGAAAGGCGCCGAAGCAATTGCTCCAGGCGTGGTGCCAACGAATCCGCAATCCGAGAATAGGATCTCGGCTGCACGGGCCCCTCCCTCGCACCCAATTTACCGCAGCGCGGGCGCGAATTGGGAGGATGGCCAGTGTTATGAAGCACAGTCTTGAATGAGGGTTACTGTTGTTGAGGTGGTCCTGTGGTGCCGGCGGCCCGGGTGGCGGCCACCTCTTGATACATCCGATTGAGCTCCGTCTTCAACTCAATCAGTTCGCGCAGTTCTTCCGCGGATGGTAGCTGCGTGGTTCCATTAGCTGCGACCTGCGCCGCGCCGCGGGCGCCCGCTGGCGATGTTCTGGTCGGCGAGGTCTCGCCGCTCCCGGCGAGCAAAACGACGAAGAATCTGGTGTTCCCGGGTACTGAAACTACGATGTTTTCGTTGGACGCAAGGCTCTGTACCTCCTGCTCCCCGGCGAGCCCGGCATTCGATGCGATTCGCTCCCGCAACAGGATGCTGTTGTCGATCTGGCCGCTGACCCCTCCAAAACCACCTGGCCCGCCCACCAAGTAAGCCGCCATCGTTCCGATCCCCGTCATGGAGCGCACCAGAACCCGCTTCAACGCGTTGCCGCCGGAGACGGATCCCTTGAGCGGACCGTAGCTGAGGCTCATCGACGTTGCGTCGATTTTCTCGGTGGTGCCATCCGGCATCTGCAGCGTGTGGAAGTGAATCCCGATGTTGCCGTTCCTGTTTGCCTGCTGGAGATCACCGAGAACTTTCGCCCCTGCCGGGATGATAATCTCACCGTCCCGCTCATAGTTGTATTCAATAGCCGCAACGACTGGCGCCTTTACGGCCGTGCTGACGGCGGATTGCAGGCGCGCCACAAGGCGGCTGCCATTCGGGAGGAGTGCGGTCGATCTTCGCTCCAGAAGGGCCGGCTCCGTCGCCATGGATGCCGGCCGAATCACGTTCGCGGAAGCGCCGGAATTGTTGCTGACGAACACCAGTGAGGATTTCTTGAGAGCGTCTCCTTCGTTATGGACTGACACTGGCGGTTGCGCTGGGAGCGGGACGCTCGCGACCACGGGCAGAGGCTGCGGAGCCGGGTTGCCGGCTTTCGCTTGCCGATACGCCTCCAAAGCCGGATCCATGGGAGGAATACTGGCGAGTGTATCGCCTGATTTCGGCTGCGGACGTACGCGCAAACGCCCGGTGGCCTTTACGTCGTCAGCGCTGAGCTGATCGCTGTTCGCATCTTGGCCGCTCGTGTCCGCATTAAGCAGCGGGGTCACAGAGCCGCGGTTCTCAGCCGTTCCGGTAGTGATGTCCGGCCTGCCGAGACTCGGCCTCGTTCTATTCGCAGCGCGGTCCTTGGTACCGCTAGAACTTGAGAACAGGGCCAGGAACACGAAGATCATGACGATGACAGCGACGGCAAGGACCAACAGGCCTTTGCTGCGATCCACGCTCTTTGCAGTTCTGCTCTGCTTTTCGGGCTCGACCCTTCTGCGTCCATCGCGGGCACGGAGATATGCCTCTCGAAGCGAGCCGAAAGCCGATCTCGTTTCCTGCGGTTCGGTCACCTCGGCTCGCTCTGCTGCGCCAGCACTGATGCGCCGCGTCGCGTCCGGTTCGGCGCCGTCGTGTAGTCCCTCGTTCTTGTTCAATTCGGGTGTCATTCTATTCGCCTCCTTTCTCTCGAAGACTGCTGATTCCGAATCCGATCGGCGCTAGGGCAGGTCGGTCGACAGCGCCGGAATCCGCCATCTGAAGTAACAAGGTCTCGTTGGACTGCTTGAAGCTGGGTCGCTGGAAGATCAAGACGCCGTCGGCACGTTCGCCGGGTCCGACCCTCCGCCGGCTCATCCGGAAATCTTCCACCGGCAACTGCTCGGAATTCGACCAGACCAGGTGGTGAACAATCGCGCCTTTCTTCACCTTGCCCCCTAACTGCACCTGCGGCGGCATCAACTCGACTGCATGGCTTTGCACGTTCACCACGGAAAACAGCACTACGACTTCCTTCCCCTGGTCGATGACCTCGCTGACTCCGGCCTTCAAAAGCTGCTTCCCAGGAGGCGCGACTCCTGGCTTCTCACCATAGAGATCTGGTAGCGGAGCTCGCCGTTGCCGTTCCAGCAAGGCATCCAGACCCAAATCTGCGTCGGCATCCTGCTTGGCCGGCCGAAGATCTGCCGGCGTGCCGGTGTCGACCGGAGAGTCAAGCTTGCCGGGCTTGAAGGAGGCGCGCTCGACCGTCGATCCCTTCACCTCTGCTGGGCCGCCGTTCGTTGGCTGAACTGCCAGCGAGGGAACTCCCGCCGGTTGCGCCATCCTCTCCGATGCCTGCAAAGCAATGGTTTGCGCGATCGATGCGGAAGGCGCGCTTGGCTCGATGACGAATTTTCCGGCCGGGCGGTAACGCATCATGAAATCAACGTCGGGTGGTGTGCCTGCCGCTTCGCCTCGGCTGATCAGCAACAGATTGGCCTGATATCCGTGGACAGTGGAAATGAGAAGATTCGTTTGAGACGCCTTCGCCGTGATGGGTTTGACGAAAACGATCTGCGGCTCTCGTTCAGAATGCTCGGCCGTGAACGAATCGGGGTCACCGAGCACCACGGAATTGATCGCGTCCGGCATTCGAATGGCGGTCGCAAAACGCGGCGCCAGGTAAATCACGGTGACTTGACCCTCCTGAACCGTTCGACCCGCCACCTGCGGGCGAACCATGGGAACCTGGGCGCTGGCCATCAAACACGCACAGACCCCGGCGATCACTACCTTCAAACCGTTCATTTGTGTTCTGCTCCTTTGCTTGAGTACCGGACGGCCGTCTTTGCGACCACCTGTCGTCTCGAATAGAATCGTTGGACCAAGCGGACATAGCGATAGATGTCCGCGTCGGCGCATGTAAGCCCTCGCTTCTTGATCGGCTGTTCGCCGGCGTAGTATGCGGCTGCCACAAGCCGCAGCTCACCTCTGAACTGCCGGCTCAAATATGCAAGATATGCAACCCCTCCGCGAATGTTTTCTTCGATTCGAAAACGATTGGTTACGCCGAAGGTGAACGCCGTTGGCGCCGTGAGTTGCATCAGCCCCGCCGCACCCTTCTCGGAAACTACGTAGGGATGCCAGGCAGATTCGACATCGATTATGGCTTGTACGAATTCCAAGGGGACGCCGTATGCATGTGCGTAGTAATTGGCGAAACACATCTCGACATCGAGCAACGCGGCCACAGAGCTTGCTTCGCAGAGCGGCTGTGCGGCGTTGGCCCCACAGCATAGCAGTGAGAATAGTAGGGCCGTCTTCACGTTCCGGCCTCGACAAGATCCGCCGCATTGAGTTTGGAAGCGTGGGATTTCGCGTTCAATACCAGAGAGGCAAACCCATCCTGAAGCGTCAGGCGCTTCCGATCTTCTTTGGTCTTTGCGAGGAATGGCAAAAGCAAATCCCGCATGCCAGCATCGACTTCGTTGATGCCCATGATGTGGAGCACCTGCTCAAGCTCCAGAATCTCCGCAATCGACGGGGGCTTTTCCATTCTGTAAGCCCGGAGTGCGTAGGACAGTCCGGCGATTTGCCGCTGTAACGCGGCGCTCCCCGTTCTGCTGCGCGTTTTCAAAATCGCCGCCTCCCTCTCGACCGTTGGGAATTCCGCTCTGAAGTAGGCGCACCGGCGCCGCAATGGGTCGCCAATCCGTCGCACTTCATTTGAAGTGAGGATGACAAACGGGATTGTTTTGTGCGGGACGGTTCCAAGACGCGGGATCGAGAGTTGCCATTCCGAGAGGACTTCGAGGAGCATCGATTCGAATTCCTCGTCGACTTTGTCCACCTCATCGATGAGCAGAACGCAGGGTTTCGGCGAATGCTGCAGCCCGCGCATGATCGGGCCTTGAACGAAGAAGTCCATGGTATGGAGGCGATCCCGAATGAAGGCCCAGTCTGTGCCGAGTTGGTCCGCTTGCGTTTCGAGGAAGAGCTTCTGCAGGGCGGTATCGAACTTGCCGATGGCTTTTTCTTCGTTGATCCCTGGGTAGCACTGAAGCCGCTCCACAACTGTGTCAAGGGCAAATGCCAGGGCCTTCGCCAGTTCTGTCTTGCCGCAACCGGGCGGGCCTTCGATCAGAACCGGCTTCTTTAGCTCTCCCGCTACGAACACCTGGGTAAGGGTGACCTCGTCAACGATGTACTTGGCCTCCTGGAATTTCTGACGAAGGTCATCAATGGACGGAAACACGACGGTTTTTATCCTCAGCCCGGATTCTACGGGAAGATGTGATTTCCGCCGAAAAGCTGGGTCCGGATGGCCGGTGCAGTGAAGTGGGCCGAGATTCTCGGAATTTCAGAGACCATCGAACGGGGATAAGGCAAGGATTCTCGGAATTTCCGGTGCTTAATCTAAATGCGCAGGTGAGCAAACTCTGGCAGAAGCGCAAATGGCTGCTGAGGGACTAACAGCGGCTCTCCCAACTGCACGACGCGCTCGGGCGATCCGTTGCCGAGGAACTCCGCGGCCTGAGCCAGATGGTTCACGCGCAGCGGGTTGAGACCCATCAGACGCGTACATACGAAATCGGCGGCGACGGGATCGTCGGCCAACACGATTCGCCCGAGGTTACGTGGGGAGCCGTGCAATGGCCCATTCCCCTCCATGCCAATGATCCCGTCGGCAATCACGAAGTGCGCTGGAACCACGGCGTTGATATCGAGGATACTTCGATCGATGCCCTTCCAGTGCAGCAGGTTTTTCGGCCAGCCGTAGGCAACGCCCGGCACAACACCGAACAGGTTCTTCATGCTCAGCGTTACACCCGCCCAATGATGCGTTTTCACCTTCGGCATCGAAACGAGGACGTCGGCCGTCAATACGGTCCGCGGAAGCCAGAGGTTATCGAGTCCGGTGAAAGGCGTTGGCAGCTGTACCTTCTGGATTTCATCGCGGTTCAGGTCCACGAACCGGATTCGCCTCGACTGTAGCTCCGTTTCCAGTCCACTCTCGGCGAGAACCAGGAAGGTGTCCCGCTGGTGTCCTGGCCCTTCACCAACGAGCACCGATTTCGCCCCTAAGGCGAGGAAAGCCTCCGCTGCGGCTCCTACCAGCCGAGGATCCGTATTCACTTCAGTGCCTGGGATGTATTCCACCAGATTGGGCTTCAGGAGGACGTTCCTGCCGCGAAGATTCAAGTCGAATAAGCGGAGTCCTTCGATGAGCGTTCGGTCCAACGGTCCGTCGTAGGCGCCCGCATGGAGAATCGCGGCACGAGATCGGCCTTTGCGCCGATCCCGAAGGCTACCAGTCGAACACAGTCGCCGCACTGCCAAGGCCCCTGTACCGGCGAGGAGGCTGCCACCAAAAGTCCGTCGATTGATCATTGAGTTCAAACCTTTATCTCGAAGGGGTTGTTCGTAGCTCCCGGTTCCAACGCGAGAGCGGCCAAAGCAATTGTCGATGTATCGGCAATCGCTCCCGTATCGTCGACTAGCGCAGCAAGACGGTCGCGTGCCTTGTCGAGAGCGGGCGCGACGCCTGACCTCACGTCCTTATATGAGGCAGCTGAAAGGATCAACCAAGACAGGCTGTACGCTGAAGGGCAGTCGATCCGATTCAAGATCCAGGTCAGAGAATCTCGGACTATCGGCAGGTTGTGGTGGCATCGTAACGCGGCAAGTGCGATCGCTGTGGCATCGATATGTGGACGCAATGGAACACCATAAACGATGGCGTTTCCCGCGTTCCACCCACCTTTCGGACACGCTCGATCAAGGAGCATCTCCGTTCCGAGGCGAAGTCTGTTCAGGACTTCTTTGCCGCCGATCAGCCCCTGCTTCCTTGCCCGTTCCAGAGTGATGAGTGCCATCGAGGTCGGCACCACCCAACTCACGGTGCCGGGAACCCACGCCCAACCGTACTTCGCCGGATCAAACCGAACTTGCCGGTCTGAGAGCCGGAACTTCAAACGAACGAGCCATGAAGCCTCCAGCGGCCGGCAATTAATCAAACTGTCGAGCGCCCCAGCGAACGTCTCCGGAGCAACACCCAAAGTCATCAGCGTGTTGACTGCCACGGCGCTTGCCCAGAACTGACGCCCGCCGTCCCGTTCCCGACAGCCGGCCACACCCCATTCGGCCGTTGACACGCCAGCAATGGGTCCAGTTCCTTTCTCGTAACCGTCGAGGCGTACGAAGACGAGTGCAAAGCCAGTAGTGCCAACGAGGTCGGCTCGGTCCCGAACTGCTCGCCGCTATGGCTCCACCCGCCCGCTTGCGGCAGCCGGCGATAGCGGAGTTCCGCCAGAAGGCGGCATCGCGCCAGCCGCTGTCTCTCAAGAGCCGCAAGTGCACTGTTCATGGGTGTCCTTGGTCGCAGCCGCTGCCGCGTCTGGATCTCACGTTTTTCAGACTTTCATTCGCGTTTTTACCGCAGAAGCAGTCGGACGCCAAATCACGTCGGCGCTTTTGGAGCGTTGCCGAGCCTGCCCTACTATTGCTCTACGGAGGGAAACACTCCCGCCGGTGGGTAAATGCCTATGAGGTCAGAAATCATGCGCCAGATCGTTGCGACCATCGAAGCCGACGTACAGTCGAGGCCATCAGCGATCGAATTTGAAATGGCCTACCAAGCTCGCATCGCGATTGACCGGATCAAATTCGCCATCAAGCACGCCGATCAATTTGGTAAACCGTGCGACGCCATGAGGGAGGCCGGAATGCAATTGCTTGACGCCCTCCAACGACTTGAATCCCTTGACCGTCGATTTCAGGCTCGATCAGGAATCGCCACGCCGCGAATCAACGGAAATTCTCGGCAGGCCAACCCTGACGCGGGTAGGGAGTGCCAATGAGCAGCGGTGACATTCTTACGAAATGCGACGTCGCAGAACTCCTGCAGGTCAGTGAACGGACGGTGGAGCGATGGATGGCCGAGGGATCGATTCCTTATACCCCGCTTCCGAAACGCGGCGCCTGGTCGGAAGCCCGGTTCCTCCGTTCGGAAATCGTCGAGTGGATGCGGAAGCGCACCGTCAAGCCGATCCGCGTACCTCACGGGATGGTAAATGCCCAAAATGCGTAGGAAGCTGCCCAAAGGGATCCACGTCCATGAGTCGGGCTCGGTCTACATCTGCTACAAGAACGAGCATGGCAAGATCATCCGCGAGAATACCCACCAGACCGACATAAACGCGGCAAAGCTGATGCTCGCCCAAGCTCGCACGGATGTGGCGATGAAGAGGCGCTTCACGTCGCTCACATTCGAAAGCGTTAAATTCATCGACCTCTTCAATGACTGGTGGAAGAATCATGGGAGCCGGACCCGCAGCAAGTTTGAATACCGGACCCCGCGGGTCCTCGCCCGATTCAAGGCGATGAAAGCCCGCGAGATCACTCCGGACGGAGTCCGTAGCTTCCTGGTTGATCTACGAGAGGAAGGCTTGGCCGCATCGAGCATCAACCAGTGCCGGACCATCCTCTGCAGCGTCTTCAACTATGCCATCCGCTTCGAGAAATACGACAAGAACCCGGTGAGCGTCGTCCCGCAGGAGAAGGAACCCCCAGGCCGGGATCGATTTCCGGAACCCGAGGAGATCGTTGCAATGATCCGCGTGTGCGAAGAGAATGACGACCCGGAGCTAAAGGCGTTTCTGATTCTCGCTCCCACCACCGGGATGCGGAAGGGCGAAATCCTGAGCCGCAAATGGAGCGACATCGACCTCGATTCCGGTAATCCTTGCATATACGTCCGGCAGACGAAGAATGACGAACCCAAGCGAATTCAACTGCCCGACATGGCCGTCACCGCTCTCCGCGCGCTACCAAGCTTCGGCCATCACGAATACGTCTTTCCGGCCAAGCCCAACCCACGGTTCAAAGGCAATTTCAAGAGACCGCATGCATGGGATTTTGGGAAGCGGTTCCGGCGGGTGGCGAAGCTGGCAGGTGTAGATGCTCTCCGCATCCATGATCTCCGCCATTTCGCCGCCTCGACCTTAACTGGTGCCGGCATTGAGGACAACATCATCGGTCTGCTAACCGGCCACAAGAGCCGCGAGTTAAGGCGATACCAGCACCTCCGAGAGGAGCTGAAGCGCAAGACAGTCGATCTGATCGCCGGAGTGCTTAAGGAAGCCGAGAAGAACGGAAAAGGGACATCTAGTTCACGCCTACTTCACGGTGCCTCGAAAAAGGCAAATCCCAAGCCGAAAAAGCAGTCGTAAGTGATTGAAAGGAATGGCGGGGACGACGGGGCTCGAACCCGCGACCTCCGACGTGACAGGCCGGCGCTCTAACCAACTGAGCTACGTCCCCGCTTATGTCCGTCTGACTTTAAAATCGTAACACGCCCTCCCCTCTCCACGCAAAGTGCGATACCGTGATAGCCATGAAGATTCAGGCAGCCTTCTGCCTCGCCATCCTGCTCGCCGCGCTCTCCGCCTGCAGCCCCCACGCCTCCCCCGATGACGCCCGCAAATTTACCGCCGGCGCCGAACGCAATCTCCTCTCCCTCAATATCGACTCCGGCCGCGCCGACTGGATCAAAGACACCTACATCACCGACGACACCGAAGCCATCGACGCCAAGCTCGACGAGCGCGCCATCGACGCTCAGGTCGACTACGCCAAACAGGCCACCCGCTTCGACGGTCTCGCACTCGATCCCGCCACCGCCCGCAAACTCAAGCTCCTGAAAACTTCCCTCACCCTCGCCACCCCCAAAGACCCCGCCGAAAGCGCCGAGCTCACCCGCATTACCGCCAGCCTCGAAGGCACCTACGGCAAAGGCAAGTATTGCCCCAACGGGCCCGATACCTGTCAGGACATCGACGCCCTCACCAAAGTGATGGCCGAAAGTCGCGACCCCAAGCAGTTGCTCGATGCCTGGACCGGCTGGCACGCCATCTCCCGCCCCATGCGCCCCGATTTCGCGCGCTACGTCCAACTCGCCAACCAGGGCGCCAAAGAGCTCGGCTTCCAGGACAACGGAGTCCTCTGGCGCTCCAAGTACGACATGCCGCCCGACGATTTCGCCAAAGAGCTCGATCGCCTCTGGGACCAGGTCCGCCCGCTCTATCTCTCTTTACACGCCTACGTGCGCTCCCGCCTCCACGAAAAATACGGCGACCTCGTTCCTCCCAGCGGCCCCATTCCCGCCCAACTGCTGGGCAATCTCTGGGCGCAGGATTGGAGCAACATCTACCCGCTCGTCGCCCCGCCCAACGCCGACCCCGGCTACGACCTCACCGCCCTCCTCCGCAAAAAGAACACCGATTGGAAACAGATGGTCAAATACGGTGAGGGCTTTTTCACCTCCCTCGGCTTCGCCCCGCTCCCCCAAACCTTCTGGGAGCGTTCGCTCTTCCTGAAGCCGCCCGACCGCGACGTCGTCTGCCACCCCAGCGCCTGGGATGTCGATTTCGCCGACGACCTGCGCATTAAGGTCTGCATCCAGATCACCGGCGAGGATTTCCTCACCCTCCACCACGAACTCGGCCACAATTTCTATCAGCGCGCCTACAGCCACCAGCCCTTCCTCTTCCGCGACAGCGCCAACGACGGCTTTCATGAGGCCATCGGCGACACCATCGCGCTCTCCGTCACCCCCGAGTACCTGGTGAAGCTCGGCCTCCTCGACCATGCCCCCGACCCGTCCAAAGACATCGGCCTCCTCCTCCACAAGGCCCTCGAAAAAATCGCGTTCCTGCCCTTCGGACTGATGATCGACCAGTGGCGTTGGAAAGTCTTCTCCGGCGAGATTACGCCTGACAAATACAATCAATCGTGGTGGGACCTGCGCCGCAAGTATCAAGGCGTCGCCCCGCCCCTCGACCGCAGCGAGGCCGATTTCGACCCCGGCGCCAAGTACCACGTTGCCGCCAACGTCCCTTACATGCGCTACTTCCTCGCCGACATACTCCAGTTCCAGTTTCACCGCGCGCTCTCGCAAACCGCCGGATGCACCGGCCCGCTCAATCGCTGCTCTATTTATGGCAACAAGGCGGCGGGCGACAAGCTCAATTCGATGCTCGAAATGGGCGTCAGCCAGCCGTGGCAGGATGCCCTCGATAAAATCGCCGGCACCCGCCAGATGGACGCCACCGCCATCCGCGACTACTTCGCGCCCCTGCAAAAGTGGCTCGACGAGCAGAATCAAGGCAAGCCGGTCGGATGGTAGCCGTGCTGCACAACGCTCGCGCTTACTGACGCTCGCACTTACCGACGCTCGCACTTACCGACGCTCGCACTTACTGACGCTGGCATTTACCGACGCTCGCACTTACCGACGCTCGCACTTACCGAGGCTCGCGCTCACTGACGCTCGCACTTCTGTAAGCCGAATCCCAAGCAGAGCCGTGACCGTAAAGGGAGCGATTTCGGAAGCCGAAAGCCCGAACTCCCCAAAACCGTCACTCAGCCGGTAACCCGCGCCGAGCCGTGAAGGAATCCTAAAGTTTTCCGCCCGCCGGTCGATAAGAGTAGGGATGAGATGGATCTGTATCCTGGTGGCTTCGGTCGCCATGGCGCAAACCGGCACGGTGCCCGCTAAGCCGACACCCGCCATCCCGGCGCCCAGCAAGTCCACGCCCGCCGCCGCGACGCCCGCCACCCCGGCGCCCGACCGATCGGCCACAGCCGCACCAACCGCCCCCGCGCTGCCTGCCAAACCCGCCGGCACCGCCGCCGAACTCATGCGCGCCTCCCTCGACAAACAGCGCGCCTCCATCCGCCGGCAGGCGCAAGCCACCGGAGCCGAGCTCATACCCTGGACGCCGTCTCCCTTTTTCGACGGCCCCGCACCGGCCTGCGACCCCGTCGCCGACACCATCGTCACTCCGCTGATCGATAGTGCCGCCCAGGCCAACAGCCTCCCGGCGCCGCTCGTCCGCGCCGTCATCGAGGCCGAATCGGCCTACCGCCCCTGCGCCGTTTCCAATAAAGGCGCCGAAGGCCTCATGCAGATCATGCCCGATACCGCTGCCGCACTGAACGTGAGTGACGTCTTCGATCCCAAACAGAACATCGCCGCCGGCGCCAAATACCTCAAGCAACTCCTCGACCGGTATAAAGGGGATAGCAAACTCGCCCTCGCCGCCTACAACGCCGGACCCGCCGCCGTCGACGCCGCCAACGGAGTCCCCGACATCCCCGAAACCCGCAACTACGTCGACGCCATCATGAAGAAGGTGAAGTAAGCCGCCCCGGCGCCATTCCGGATCTCCGCGCAAACCGGCATGCCGGTCCTACTCGAACAGGGATTCGATTGCGCTGCCGGCGTTGCCTAGCGCGTCTTCGGCGGCACTGGCGGCATCGCTGACCGCATCGGCGGCCTTGCCCGCCTCATCGGCCACCGCCGAGCCGACCTTCTTGGCCACGTCGATTTCGGCATCCACCACATCCCCGGCGGCGCTAATGATCTCCTTGCCGGTCTCCGTCTCGGTCAGCGCGCTCGCCACATAGCCTACGCCCGCACCCACCACCGCGCCCGCAACGAATCCCACCGCCGTTCCCGCGCCCGGAATAATCGACCCAACAGCGGCGCCAATCGCTGCTCCTGCCTCGGCGCCGGCAATGCCGGCGGCAATCCCGACGCCTGCCTTCACGCCGACATCCACTGTGGCGTGGCCGCCTGTCATCTCGCCGCGTTTCACCTTGCCGACGTCGTCGATCAGCGCCATGCCCCCGCCCACCACGCCGCCGATGATGCCGCCGGCCGACGCAACACCGCTCAGCGCGCCCGAAGCCGCCCCGCCCTCGGCGCCCGCAGCCCCTGCGACCGCTTCCGCTCCGCCGGTCCCCACCGCACGCGCGATCGCACTGCCCGCCATCGTCAGCCCCCCGGTCTCCGCGGCCTTAGTGCCGACATCGACCGCCGCATCGCCCACGCTCATCTGGCCAGCCCGAACCTTCTTGTAGTCGCCGTAGGCAGCCGTCGCGCCACCCATTGCTGCGCCTACCAGGCCGGCACCCGCCGTAGCGCCCAGCCCGCCCTCAGCGGCGCCGCCACCCGCGGGCGGTTCGTTCATCGGCTCCGGAGCTGCCGGTTCCACGCTAACCGGATCGGACGCGGCCTGCGCCCCCCGGCCTGCGCCGGCGCCATCCGGTTCCGGCATCGTCATCCGGCGAAGCGGTGGCTGCGGAAGCTCCGAACTCGACTCCGGCGGAGCATCTTCAGAGGAGGGAGCCGAATCCTCGCTCGCTACACGAACGCGCGCCGGCGGCTCCTCCGCGACGCGATACTTCACGGGTGGCTCCTCACTCGCGGCAGCGGCGGGCGAGTCCGCGATCCCCTCCGTCGGATCGGCGCCCGGGTCCGTCACCAGTTCCGGAGTCTCCGATTCTGTCGCCGATTGGGCCGTCCCCTCGTTCGATGCGGTCTCCTCCGTCTCCGCGGGCGTTTCCTCCCCGGCCTGGCTCAGCCCAGCCTCTTCGCTGCCCTGGCTGTTGCGTAGTGGAATTCCCATCCCCTTCGGTGCGGCGTATTCCGGGGCCAGCACGGGCTCATCGAGACGTGCGACAGCCGCGTCGATCTCTTCGTCGCTCAGATCCTTGAAGATGTTCCGCACGTCGGGTTTTCCCACTTCGTGCATCACGCCCATCTGGCCGTGCGCCGCCAGGTTCACCCCTTCTTCCGTAATGCTCGCGTCGCCGGTCCGTTCGCCCGCGTCCAACGTGCGATCGATGGCGGCCTCCAGGGACGCGTCGGCTTGCGCCTGCGGATCGGTCGGGTCGGCGCGCTGGGCACGCATCGCGTCCATATCGCCCCGCGTCTTGTCGAGCGCTGCGGCCCGCGAAATCTTATCGGTGGGCGATTGCCGGTAGGCGCGGCTGTCGTATGGACTCTTCCCGGTCGCCGGATTGCGCATCTGGTCTGCGATGATGGCGCGCGGCTGGATGTGCTCGGCCTCGGACAGCCGGGCATTGGTCGCGGGGTCACGGATGGCGCGTCCCTGTTGGTTGTAAGGCGCCACCGTCCCCAGCGGATTGGTCATCGGCGAGCCCGCGCCCTTCGACGGTACCGCTGCGCCCAGCACCGCAGGGTCCACTCCCAACGCCTCAGCCAGCCACTCGTTCATTTCTGGGGTCAAAACGGCCATGATTCTGCTCCTTCCGTGCGCGCAGCCCGCGCTATGCACTCGGGGATCGCGCGACCCCGAAGCGGGGTCGAAAGAGGGCGGCGCGGCAACCTGCTAAGTTGCTGCGAGTCCTTCCTGTCGTCACCCCCGCCGAATAGAGAACCGATCCAGCCCGCCCTGCCGCCGGGCGCATCCCTCCGCCATCGCGATGGCGGAACTCGCCCCGTTGGCCCCGTCGGCGCGCTATCGACCGCGGCGCTGCTAGCCTTCTGCGCGTAGTGTGCCAGAGCCAAAATCGGAATGCAAGAGTTAGTGGGAGTTCGCGGGTCACGGCACTCTAAAAGAGTACTAAGTGGCCTGCGAAACCCGACTCCGACCGTCTCAACCAGAGATGAGCCGCATCGCCTAATTGATCTCCTCGATCGGAAATCATGGATCGACGTTCGTCAGCAACGCTGCCAAAAGCGGGTGCAGCGACGCCGCAAAGGGATTGGTCACCGTGACTCCACGCCAGGTGAACCCGTTCTGCAGATCCTCCGAGAGCAGCAAGCGGCATTCCGCTTCCGCCGCCGCGGCCAGTACCACCGAATCCCAGATCGTCAGGCCGTGTTCGGAAGCCAGGTCCGTGGCGTGAATCATCACCGTGGCGGACGTCTCAACTGTCTGGTACGCGTCGCGCCAGCTCAGCACCGCTGCCCGCGCCCGCACCGGCCGCCGTTTGGCTTTTCGGACAAGCACGTGGAACAACTCGCCCAGCGTCTGCACCGGCAGAACGACAGCCCAGGATGGCAGTCGCTGAATCAACACCAGCGCCTTGTCGCGCATGGCCGTTCCATTGGTGCCCTCGGCGCACGCCAGAACATTCGTATCCAACGCGACCTTCATAGCGTCTCGTCGTACAGTTCGTCACGCGTCCATTTGCCGGCCCTCACGGTCCGTTCTTTTCGGAGTCGCGCGAAAAGGGCCGAGCGCGCCCCTGACGCAGTCCGCTCATCCTCACCGGCCGGCGTAAGTTTCGCCACCGGATTCCCGTGGCTCGTGATGATGACGCTTTGCCCCTTCTTAACGGTCCGCAGCAGTTCCGAGAACCGGCGATTGGCGTCCGCGGCCGAAACTACTTTATCCACGCTGGTCTCCCCACAGTAGTGACATTCACCTGAGTATTTCCGCCATAAGGCCGCAGAGCGCAAGACTCGCGTCGACGGCCGGCGAAAAATGCAAAATGCTTTAGTGCAGTAATGTAGACTGAACTTTAGATTGACATGCGGAATGCGTTTGGGATATGATCTATTTTCGGGTTGGGAGATTGCGGCTCAAGGCTCTCTTTTGAAGTCCAATCCGGGAAAAATGAGATCAAAGAAATGAACGAATCCATCCTGCTCGACTCACTTAAGGAAGCTGAAGCCGAACACCAGCGCTTGTGGAAAGAAGTCAAAAGGCTTGACGCTGTCCGCGCGCGCCAAATCCAGCTCTACCACCTAATTCTTCAATTGCGCATGACGCTCGGCCTGGAACCTTACCAGCAGCCTCCTGACGATCCAGAACCGGAACCACAGCCAACAACCGGAGGTGCGGTAACGCCACGATCACCCGAGCCTTTTGTCGTCACCGAAATGAAAGCACTAAGCATTTCTCCGCTTGAGAACGGGTTAGGGTTGAAGCGCCCGATTTGGAAATATGTCCAGGACGTGATGACAAATCAACCCGGAAGAGCATTCAGCCTGGATGAAATTATGGAGAACCTGCGGAGTTTCGGCGTCGCACTTCAGGGCCGAATAGGGAAAGAGTCAGTGAGGTCAATACTCTTCAAGAAGCGGAACATCTTCAGCAAGGATGCTGAAGGTCGATATCTGCTGAAAAAGTGAATGGGGCGGCTGGTCTAGGAAACGGTCCGCCCTGAGTTCAAAAGAAAAGAGGCGTCAGGATGAAGCCACCGCACCACTTTTGCCCAATTCGAGGACCACCAGTCAACCACAAAAACCCTTTAGAAGATGGGGTTAACCATGCGCCGGATGCGTTGCGGCGCACCCGGCATTTCTGATTATAAAATCAGTCGTTTCTGATTGACAACCCGAGCGCTCGCAGTGGGACAATTCTATGATGGCAGTCCATAGCAACTCCCCAACTTTAGTGCGCGGAATGCAATGTTGATTGCGGGAGCTTTTGACAGCATCGCTACGGCCTACGACGCTTTCGCTGGCTCCGTCTGCAAGAAGACCTGATCGCCTTCGCCCTCAACTATGACGCGGACTCGTCGAAATTCCACAAAGTCGGGCGCATCCCAAGGCTGCACATGGCGGACTACCTCAAGAACACCGGCAAGGGCAATCTCTATCGTCATCTTCGGCGAACCCGATATCGCCATCCTGCCCGCCAGCGACGGCAAGATCCAGGTCAAAGTGAATGGGGTCGACGTTTTTTACCCGAATACCGGCGAGGTCCGCAGCGACGGCCCCGACGGCATCGCCTGCTGGTTCGTCGATAGCAATTACAACGAAGAGAGTTTCTTCGTGCGCCATGCCTATTTCCTGGGTGCGGACGATCCCTACAAGGCGCTGAAAACCACCCTCAAAGCCGAAATTGACGAAGAAGCGTGGGCCTCCCTGCACAGCGATACCTCGCGGCCGTTCGACAAGCCGAAGTCGGGCCGGATTGCCGTCAAGGTGATCAATCATTTGGGCGACGAGGTGATGAAGGTCTTCCGGGTGTAAGATGGCCGGATAAAATCCTGCCAGAATGAAGAAGACCCATGATCACCAAGCTGACGTTGCGCAATTTCAAGAGCGTGCAGGAGCAGGTCTACGAATTCACTCCATTCGATCTGCTGGTAGGGCGGAATAATAGCGGAAAGAGCACCGTGCTGCAAGCGCTGGCCATCTGGCAGTTCTGCGTGGACGAATTCCACCGCTCGAACCGCGGCGGATCCAAGGGAATCCAGATCGTGCTGCCGAACTTCACCGCTCTCCCGGTGCCGGAGTTCAATTTGCTATGGAAGGATCGAACCGACCGCGTTTGGCCGGAGGTGAACGGACAGAAGAAGCAGCAATACATTCTCATTGGCATCGACGTCGAATGGCGCCAGGCGAGCGGAGAGACGGATTCGTTCGGCGTGGAGTTGCGCTATCACTCCTCGCAGACCATCTACGCAATTCCCGCTGGGGGATGGAAGAAGTTTCGGGACTGCGAGCAGCACCTTCCAAAGATCGCCTACGTACCGCCGTTTTCCGGCCTGGAGCCGACTGAGAAGTGGCTCGATGAAGCTCCCATGCGCCAGCAGGTGGGCAAGGGGCAGCCAGGCAGCGTGTTGCGGAATTTGCTGCTGCGCGTCTGGAAGCCGGAGCCGCACGTCAATGGCCGCGCCGGCAAAACTACGCCGCCGGATTGGAAAGAACTGGCCGACACCGTCAAACGCTGGTTCTCAGTGGAGATTCATGAGCCAGGATACGAATCGGCCAAAGATGTATACATCACCGTGGAGTATCGCCAGAAGGAAAAGGACTTCGATATCATTGCAGGCGGTAGCGGTTTCCATCAAACGCTAACCCTGCTGGCTTTTCTCTACGGCTACAAGCCCACTACCATCCTGCTGGATGAGCCGGACGCTCATTTGCACGTCAATCTGCAGCGTGAAATCCTCGACTACTTTAAGCGCCAGGGTCAAAAAACCGGCATCCAGTTTCTCATCGCCACTCACGCGGAAGAGTTCGTGCGCGGCGTCAATGTGGGCGAACTGGTCTCGTTGCTGAATCAGTCTCCGAAACGCGTCCAGTCGGCGCCCGAAGTGTTGCGGGCAATGGCGGATGTTTCCAATGAAGAGATCGCTCTTTTGATGGTGTCGCCGTACATCTTATACGTCGAGGGGGAAAGTGATGAGCGCATCCTCCGCGCGTGGGCAGGCGCTTGCAGCGCTCGAGATGTCATGGACAAGATCTACTTCAAGACTATGGGCGGCGGCGACAAGAAGGGCATGAAGGAACGGGCCGACGCTCACTTTTCCGCCCTGAAACAGATTGTCCCGGAGGTCTCCCGCATGATGCTCTTCGACTATGACGACCGGGCCACCTACCACCCGGAGGCGGGAAACCCCGCGCTCGCGGAATGGAAGCGCAAGAACATCGAGAATTATCTGTTAGTGCCCGATGCCTGGGATCGGGCTGCCGAAAACAAGCTCGGTACGGGACCTCTGTTCGTGCAGCCCGTCCTGCGAGCCATCGAGGAGTACTTTGCAGGCCAGAATCTGACACTGCCGCCCGGCAGGACATGGCGGAATGTCACGGCAAACGTATTCAGCGTGGTGGACGGCAAGCGCATCCTCTTTGAGGACGACAACTCTTTATTTCAGCAACTCCGAGCCGGAACGCCATCCGTGGAACTCCTGCGCGAGCAGATTGCCGGGGCAATGTCGCCCGACGAGATCCACGATGATGTGCATGGGTTCTTTGCGCGGCTCGTCGAGTTGACGAAGGGCTAACGGAATTCCGCATAGCCGACACGTTCACCGCCAGTCTCGCCCGCCTCACCGGTGACGAACAGAAGGCTGTCAAAACCACCGCCTTCGATCTCCAGTTGAACCCTGCTCATCCCAGCCTGCAGTTTCACAGACTCGACAAGCCCCGCGATCCTAACTTCAGTTCCATTCGCGTCAACCTGGATGTGCGCGTCATCGTCCACCGTACCGGCTCCAGCCTCCTGCTTTGCTATGTCGGCCACCACGACGACGCCTACCAATGGGCCCAACGGCGCAAACTGGAGACCCATCCGAAGACCGGCGCCGCGCAACTGGTCGAGGTTCGCGAGACCGTGCAGAAGATCGTAATTCCCCGGTACGTCGAACAGGAACGGCCCGCGCCACCGAAACCGCGGCTGTTTCACCAGCTCAGCGACGACAAGTTGCTGGGCTATGGCGTTCCCTCCGAATGGCTGGCGGATGTCCGCAATGCCACCGAAGACACCATTCTCGACGTAGCCGACCACCTGCCCGGCGAAGCCGCCGAAGCATTATTGAATATCGCGGTGGGTGTGCCACCGATAACTCCAGTGCCGGCGCCCGCCGGCGCGGACCCCTTCGCCCATCCCGATGCGCAGCGCCGCTTCCGCCTCATGACCAACCTCGAAGAGTTGGAACGGGCGCTCGACTATCCCTGGGAGAAGTGGACCATCTTCCTCCATCCCGCACAGCGGCAACTGGTGGAACGCAGCTACAACGGCCCCGCGCGGGTGTCTGGTTCGGCCGGAACCGGCAAAACCATCGTGGCGCTACATCGTGCGGTTTACTTGGCGCGCATGAATCCGGAGAGCCGCGTGCTGCTCACCACGTTCTCGGACTCCCTGGCGAACGCACTCCGCCCGAAACTGCGGGCCCTCATCGCCAATCGGCCGCAATTAGGCGAGAGAATCGACGTCTATGCCATCGATGTCATCGGGCGTCGCCTCTACGAACTGAATTTCGGGCCGGTTCGACTGGTGGAAACGGGCACTCTGAAAGAGATTCTCGATGCGGCTGCCGGACCCGCGAAATTCCCGCGGCGCTTCCTGTTCGTCGAATGGTCGCAGATCGTCGATGCCTGGCAACTGGATTCCTGGGAAGCGTACCGCGACGCCGTTCGCCTGGGGCGGAAGACGCGCTTGCCGGAGGCCCGCCGTATCGAGCTCTGGTCGATCTTTGAGAAGGTTCGCGCCGGCCTGCGGGACAGGGGACTTACGACCGCCGCAGCCATGTTCAACCGTCTGGCGCAGAAATATGCCGGTAATCCGCACCCGCCGTTCGATTATTCAGTAATTGATGAAGCCCAGGACGTCAATGTGGCGCAACTCCGGTTTCTATCCGCGATCGGCGGGGATAGGCGAAATGCGCTCTTTTTCTCCGGCGACCTCGGCCAGAGGATTTTTCAGCAGCCATTCTCCTGGAAGGCTCTCGGCGTGGACGTCCGCGGCCGCTCCACCAACTTGCGGGTCAATTACCGGACATCTCATCAGATCCGCAGACAGGCGGACCGGCTGCTCGGACCGGAAATCGCGGATGTCGACGGGAATACCGAGCAGCGAAATGCCACGGTGTCGTTGTTCAACGGTCCCCCACCGCGGATTTCGGTATTCCCCACCGAGGCAGAGGAAATCCAGGCGGTGGGCCGCCATCTGACGGCACTCCTGAAGGACGGATTTCTGCCGCATGAGATCGGCGTATTCGTTCGCTCAGCGGCGCAGTGGAACCGCGCCCGGGCTGCCATCGATGCCGCAGGGGTCCCCTTCCGCGTGGTGGATGACAAGATGGAGACGGCGAGCAGGCATGTCGTGGTCGGCGCTATGCACCTGGCGAAAGGCCTGGAGTTTCGGGCGGTAGTGGCGATGGCTTGCGATGATGAAGTAATCCCGCTTCAGGAACGGATCGAATCCGTCACCGACGACTCGGACCTGGAAGATGTCTACAATACCGAGCGGCACCTGCTCTACGTTGCCTGCACCCGCGCCCGCGACAACCTGCTGGTGACCGGGGTAGACCCTGCGTCGGAATTCCTCGCCGACCTGAAGTAGCGTCACTTATGCGCCCCCGGCATGCTCCTGAGCGAGCTTGGCGTCTCTCCGGAACCCGGTAGGACATGCTTCAGCTTGTCCGGTTCCCACACAATCCCCAAATTTCTTCCTGTACGAACGCCCATCCTCCGCCGCCCCGGTTTTGCGAGCGACTGGTTTTCCGCCTCACAAGAATACGGAGTCAACGCGGATTGGCGAATCCCAAGCCTCACCACAATCTCGCACCTCTTTTTCCCCTGTTTCCCACCACTTACCCTCCGCCGCCCCACCCTACCCCCTCTCCCCCCAGCTATCCTCCCCCCGTATGCCTACCCAAAAACAGATCGCCGCCAATCGCCGCAACGCGCAAAAGTCCACCGGACCTCGCACGCCTGAGGGCAAGGCCCGCTCCTCCCAAAACGCCCTCAAATCCGGCATCGATGCCGGCGCCCAAGTCATCCATAACGAATCTCCAGCCGACCTCGAACGCCTCAAGTTCGAGTACCAAGACCGCTTCCTCCCCGCTACGCCCGAACAGCGCATGCTCGTCGACACCCTGATCGATTGCGAGTGGCTCCTCCGCCGTTTCCGCCGCGTTGAGGCCGAAATCTGGGTGGACGGCATGCGCGATCGTGTCCACCCAACCATCCTCGGCGAGTCTTTCAACCGTATGGACGAAACCTTCGCCCGCCTCCAGCGCCGCATCGACGCTACCCATCGCAATTACCGCAACGCCCTCCACCAACTGGAGCGCCTCCAGTCCGCCGCCGCAGATGCCGCGGACGCCGCCGCCGAGCCCGTAACTCCTACCAGCCAAACCTCTAAACCCGAAACTGGGTTCCTTCCGCAGCCTTCCTGTACAACGCCTTCCGCCCCTCCGCAGGCACCCTCCATCCCCCTCGTCGTCCCCCGCGAGGTGCCGCGCTGAAACTCGAATATGCCGGGCGTTCGAACCCGCAACGTCTCGTCCCAGTTCCGAACAGTCGAATTTCCTTCCTAACTTTCCTTAGCCCTGAAGCGTCATAATGTTACCGTAGGTTCGGATTGGCAGGAGCCGTGCCCCTATCGATTCGGAAATCACTATGGACGTACAACGTAAGGGCGTCAAAAAGCGCAAAACTATCGTTTACAGCATTGTCGGCGTGCTCCTCCTGGTTGGCTTGGTGGGCGCATGGCGATGGGCTCGTAACCTCAAACCGGCAGCGCCGGGAGTCGATCTTTCGACTCTCTGGCCAGACACCGTCAAGCGCGGGCCGATGGTGCGTGAGGTGCGTGGACTCGGGACGCTCGTTCCCGAGGACACCGTTCTCCTCACGGCTACCACCGACTCTACCGTGAAGAAGATCATGGTGAAGCCGGGCGTCCCCGTTAAGGCGGACACCGTCATCATGGTGATGACCAGTCCCGAGCTGGAAACCGATTTTTCGGCCGCCAAGTTCGCCATGCTGGGCGCGCAGGCCGATTACGACAACTTGAAGATAACTCTCGAAAAGGCGCGTCTCGACCTCCAATCTGCCCTCGCGCAGACCAAGGCCGATTACAGCACCGCCAAGCTCGAGTCCGACCGCGATACCGCTCTCGCCAAGGACAACTTGCTGGCCGTGACCGACGCCAAGATTTCGCAGGTGAAGGCCGAACAGCTCGCCGAGAAGCTCAAGATCGATCAGCAGCGCTTCGATAGCGATGACGCCGCCCAGAAGGCGCAGTTGGAAGCCCAGCAGGTCAAGCTCGATAATTTCAAAGCCCAGTTCGACCTCAAGAAGAGCCAGGTCGACAAGCTCAATATTCGCGCCGGCGTCGATGGCATGCTGCAGTCTGTCCCGCCGCCGCTGGTGCCCGTCGAAGAGGGCCAGAAGGTTCCCTCCGGCACCGTGCTCGGCAAAATCGCCCAGCCCGGCCACCTGAAGGCAGAGTTGAAAATCGCCGAAACCCAGATCCGCGACGTCGCCATCGGGCAGCCCTCGGTCATCGATACCCGTCTGGCCGGCGGCGGTTCCACCGGCTTGGTCAACGGCCACGTCTCGCGCATTGAGCAGTCCATCGTGAACGGCACCGTGACCGTCGATGTCGCCCTCATCGCCCCGCTGCCCCCCGGATCGCGCGCCGATCTCAGCGTCGACGGCACCATCCAGTTGGAGAAGCTCGACAACGTCATCTTCGTCGGCCGCCCCGTATTCGGCCAGGAAAACAGCACCGTGACACTCTTTAAGATCGACCCCGACGGCAAGTATGCCAACAAAGTGAAGGTCACCTTCGGGCGCAGTTCGGTCAATACCATTGAGATCAAAGACGGTCTCCAGGTGGGCGACCGCGTAATTCTCTCGGACATGTCGCAATACGACCAGTACGACCGAATCAAATTGAATTGAAAAATATTTTTGCGAACTTAAGACACCCGAAACGCGTAAAGAGGTATTAACACCATGGACACCGGCGCACAATCTTTAATTCGACTTGACAGCGTGAGTAAAGTCTTCGTCACCGACGAAGTGGAGACCCACGCTCTCTCTTCCATCCATTTCGATGTCAAGAAAGGAGAGTATCTGTCGATCGCCGGCCCGTCGGGCTGCGGCAAGTCGACTCTGCTCGCCATTCTTGGCCTCCTCGACACCCCTAGCGATGGCACCTATTACCTCAACGGCAAGCCCGTCACCGGGCTCAAGCTGTCCGAACGGGCGCGCATCCGCAACCGCGAGATCGGGTTCATCTTTCAGGCGTTCAACCTGATCGGCGACCTGACCGTTTATGAGAACGTCGAGCTGCCGCTCACCTATCGCGGCATGCCCTCCGCCGAACGCAAGCGGCGCGTGCAGGAAGCGCTCGAGCGCGTCGGCATGTCGCACCGCATGAAGCACTATCCCTCGCAGCTCTCCGGCGGTCAGCAGCAGCGCGTCGCTGTGGCCCGCGCCTTGAGCGGCGATCCGCTCATCCTGCTCGCTGACGAGCCCACCGGAAACCTCGATTCCGCCAATGGCGAGGCCGTCATGAGCCTGCTGCGCGAATTGCACGCCGCCGGATCCACCATCTGCATGGTGACTCACGATCCGCGCTATGCCGAGTTTGCCGACCGCACCATCCGCCTCTTCGACGGCCGCGTGGTCGAGGAAAGCACCGAAGCAGCCAAGAGCTAGGCCGGTCTGGGTGCCGGCAGGGATCGAACCGGGGTAGTGTATTCCAAGACGGAGGGGCCCTATGGGTAGACGGCAATGGATCTGGACGGTGCTGGCCGCCGTAGCGGCCGCAAATAGTCTGTCCGCTAGTGTAATCGGCGCGCCCGCGGGCGCGTTCCGGCATCTCTACACGCTCCACCGCGATGCGCGCGTGACCATCGAGAACCTTTACGGCAACGTCACCATCACCGGGTGGGATCGCGACGCCGTGCTGGTGGAGGCGGTCAAGCATTCCGCCGATCCGCGCCATCTCGATGACGCGCGCATCGTGGTGGAACCCTCGGCCGGCGCCCTCTCCATCCGTACCCAATACGCCGGCTCCGACGCCGAGCACCCCACCAGCGTCGAGTACCGCATCACCGTCCCCCGCCGCATTCATCTGGAGAGCGTGGCCCTCACCAACGGGCAGCTTTCCCTCGACGGTCTCGCCGGCCCGGTGAAGGCCTCGGCAGTGAACGGCGATATCCACGCCCTGAAACTCGGCGGGCAAGCCGATCTGTCCACCATCAACGGCCGCGTGGACGCGAATTTCAATCGCACCAGCGCCGCCAACTCCATTTCCCTCAGCTCCATCAATGGAGCCATCGCACTGACCATCCCCGCCGGTTCCGGCCCCAATGTAGACGCCCTGAATCGCAGCGGCGGCATCGCCTCCGATTTCGGCCGCGCCTGCCGCACCGCCGCCGGCCACCACCTGACCGTAAAAGGAATAGGCCCCCGAATCCGCCTCCACAACATCAACGGAGGCATCTCCATCCACGCCAACGAACGCCCCTGCACCTAACCCCAGGCGCGTCGGCCCAGCCCCAAGCGAAGCAGGTTACCTCTGCCTCCTCGGCGTTCTCCGTTTTGCTTTGTGTATTCTCTGCGTCTCTGCGTCTCTGCGCCTCTGCGGTAATCCTGCGCCTGACCTTACTAAGATGAAATCTGTTAACCTGACAAGCCATGCACTCAGTTCGCCGCGATCTCCGTTACGGCGTTCGTCTGCTTCGCAATGCGCCTGGGTTCACGCTGCTGGCCCTTGCCGCCTTGGCCCTGGGGCTCGGCGCCACTACTGCCATCTTTAGCGTGGTCGATGCCGTACTCCTCCAACCTCCCTATCCCCATACCGGCCGCCTCCTGGTCGTCTGGGAAAAGAATCCCGGCCAAAATCAATTTAAGATGCTCGCCGCCGGTGGCAATTTCCTCGCCTGGCGCGAGCAGAGCCACACCCTCCAATCCCTCGCCGCTTATCAAGAGGTCCACGTGAACCTCACCCGCGGACCCCAAGGCCGCCGCGATGCCGAAGAGCTTCCCGCCCTGCGGATTTCCGCGGGACTTTTGCCGCTCCTCGGCGTCCAGCCCTTGGTGGGACGCTTCTTCCGGCCCGATGAGGACCAACCCGGCCGCACCAACTCCGCGCTCCTCAGCTATCCCCTCTGGCGCCGTTTCGGCGCCGACCCCGCCATCGCCGGCAAGAGCATCCTGCTCGACGGCAAAAGCTACACCATCGTCGGCGTGATGCCGCCGGACTTCCGTGTGATGGCCAGTCCCGCCGACGTCTGGATTCCCCTCGGCCTCGACCCAGCCGATTCCCGCACCAATCACAGCCGCTTCCTCATCGTCCTCGCCGCCATGCGCCCCGGCGTCGCCATCTCCCAAGTGCGCGCCGAACTCGACACCCTCGGCGACCGCCTCGCGCAGGCCGATCCCGAACTCAATCGCGGCTGGCGCCCGTCCGTCTTTTCGCTCCGCGAAGAGGTCGCCGGACCGGCCGAAAAGCCGCTCGAAGTGCTCATGGGCGCGGTCGGATTTCTGCTCCTCATGGCCTGCGTCAATGTCGCCAACCTGCTGCTGGCGCGCGGCAGCACGCGCCGGCGCGAAATCGCCATCCGCATGGCCATGGGCGCCGGCCGCGCCCGCATCGCCGCGCAATTGCTCTCCGAAAGTCTCCTGCTCGCCTTCGCCGGCGGCGCCCTCGGACTCCTGCTCGGCTGGGGCGCCATCGCCCTGGTGCGCAATCTCGGACCGGCCACCATGCCGCGCCTAGCCGATGCCCGCCTCGATTGGCGGCTCTTCCTCTTCGCCTTCGCGGCCTCCATCGTCACCGGCCTGCTGTGCGGCGTCGCGCCCGCCCTGCAAAGTTCCGGCGCCGAGCTGAATAGTGCCCTCGTCGAAGCCGGCCGCGGACGCACCGCGTCGCGCTCCGGCCGGTTGCTGCGCAGCGCCCTGGTCACAATCGAAGTAGCGCTCGCCGTGCTCGTACTCATCGGCGCCACTCTGCTCATCCGCAGCTTCGCCCGCCTGCGCGGCGTCGATCTGGGGTTCCAACCCGCCGGGCTCCTCACCCTCCGTCTCCCTCTCGCCGGCGACCGCAATGCCAAGGCCGAGCGCCGCGTGGCCTTCGTCCAACAGGTGGAAGATCGCGTCTCCGCCCTTCCGGGCATGCGCGCCGTGGCCGCCGTCGATACCCTCCCGCTCGGCGGCTTCGGCTTCGCCGCCACATTCGCCATCGAAGGCCGCCCCGTTCCCGCCGATAAGCCCATCGCACTGGTTCGCGGCGTCACTCCGGGCTATTTTCGAACCGCCGGGCTGCCGCTCCTCGAAGGCCGCGACTTCAACTCCGCCGATACCCGCGACGTGCCCTTGGTCATGATCGCCAGCCGCAATCTGGCGCGCCGCTTCTGGCCCACCGGCGGAGCCCTCGGGAGCCATCTCCTGCTCGATCCCAACAACCGCCGCGCCGCCATCGTGGGCGTCGCCGGCGACGTCAAGCCGGAGACCATCGAGGGCGAAGACTGGCTCACGCTCTATTGCCCGTACTCCCAGAACGCCTTTCACAGCATGACCCTGGTGCTGCGCAGCGCGCTGCCCGGCGATGCCGCCCTGGCCTCCGCCGCCGGCGCCATCCGCCAGCTCGATCCCGAACAGCCGGTTGCCGATCCGCAGCCGATGGAACGTATGATCGACCGCGCGGTCGCCGGCGCACGCTTCAACACCGTGCTGCTGGCCATCTTCGCGCAGATTGCGTTCGTGCTCGCCGCCGTCGGCGTGTACGGCGTTGTCTCCTACGACGTGAGCCGCCGCACCGGCGAAATCGGCCTGCGCCTCGCGCTCGGTGCGCTGCCCGCGAACGTACTGCGGATGGTGCTCCGCCAGGCCGTCTCGCTGGCCGCGCTGGGCATCGCCGTCGGCCTCGCCGCCGCCTGGGGATTGACCCGCCTGATGGCCACCATGCTCTTCGGCGTCGGTCCCACCGACCCTGTCACTTTTTTGGCTATCCCCGTGCTATTGGGAACAGTCGTAATATTTGCCGGATATCTTCCGGCGCGGCGCGCCATGGCGCTTGACCCGGCCATGGCGTTGCGGCATGAATAAGGATGGAATCATGATCACACTTCGCAATGTCGAAAAGTTTTATGAAGGCGGTTACGGCCGCACCTATGTGCTGCGCCGCGTCAATATCGAGATCAAGGAGGGCGAATTCGTCACCATCATGGGGCCGTCCGGGGCGGGGAAGTCCACCCTGCTCAGCATCCTCGGTATGCTCGATGGCGCCTGGACCGGTGAGTTCGAGTTCGTCAACCACCTGGTCCACCGCATGAAGCCCAAAGACCGCGTGGAACTCAACAAGAAGTATATCGGTTTCGTTTTCCAGAGCTACCACCTCATCGACAACCTCACCGTTTACGAGAACCTCGATATCCCGCTGTCCTATCGCAACGTGAAAAGCTCCGAACGCGCCGCCATGGTCTGCGACGCCCTCGACCGCTTCCACATTGTCGGCAAGCGCGATCTCTACCCCAGCCAGCTCTCCGGCGGCCAGCAGCAGTTGGTAGCGGTGGCGCGCGCCGTTATCGCCAACCCCAAGCTGATCCTCGCCGACGAGCCCACCGGCAACCTCCACTCCAGCCAGGGCAAAGAGATCATGGAGCTCTTCAAGAAGCTCAACGAAGAAGGCACCACCATCGTGCAGGTGACCCACTCGGAAGCCAACGCCGCCTTCGGCCATCGCCTCATCAATCTCGCCGATGGCTGGGTAGTCGGCGGAGGGTCCGAAGACGCCGCCGGCAAGACTGCCTGAACGCTGCGCGGCGGCGGGATCTCGAACTGCCCGAATGAAACGGCACGGGGCCGTGCACCAGAACTCAGGCTCGCCGGTCGTATGGAAAAGCGAGCCCATTGTGAGGCGGAAGTGACAGGCCTTAAGATGAAGGAGCTAGTGCCCGAAAACCAAATGACATTGCGCGGGACGCGGGGTATCCAGCAGACCCTCTTCTCGCCGCCTGTTGCTCGGCTGAACACCACACTCGAACAGAAAGGTGTGGTCTACACCAAGCGTTGGGTCGTTGAATTTCTCCTCGATCTGTGTGGCTACCGCGCGGAAACCAATTTGGTCGACTTGCTGGCAATCGAGCCGTGCGCAGGCGATGGGGCGTTTATCGTTCCTATGATAGGTCGTTTGGTTGCGTCCTGCCGGCAATTGAGCCGCCCTCTTTCGGATTGTAAGAAATCTCTTAAAGCCTTCGAATTGGATGACAAGAGTGCGGAGCGCACTCGTAGAATTGCTGCACTCGCCCTTGAAAAGCATGGTGTCGAACTATCTGTGGCGGAAGACCTCGCCAGCGCCTGGATTCAAACTGGCGACTATCTTACGGATGCGGTCGAACTGGAAGCCGACATCGTTATCGGCAATCCCCCGTATGTCCGCCTGGAGGACATCCCCGACGAGACGGCCGATTTATACCGCGACGCCTACCCGACAATGCGGGGGCGCGCCGATCTCTACGTGGCATTTTTTGAAGCGGCTTTGCGGAGTCTGCGGCCGAATGGTGTTTGCGCATTCATTTGTGCCGACCGTTGGATGCGAAACCAATACGGCGCCGAGCTTAGAGAGCTAATCACATCGGCGTTCGCCGTAGACGTTGTCATCGAAATGCACAACGCCGATCCGTTCCAGGAAGAGGTCGATGCCTATCCGGCGGTCACGGTGATCCGGCGCAGCGGGCAAGGCAGGGCCGTGATCGCAAGTCTGGACTCTCAAGCGGAGCATACTGGTTCCACCGAACTATATGCGGCGATTCGCGCGGCTTCGTTAGGTGATCCCGTACCCCCGATATGCGGGCTGCAGACAGCGGCAATCGACACGTGGTTCAATGCCGGCGACCCGTGGCCCTGCCGATCTCCCTCCCAGTTGGCTCTTCTTCGCCGGATCGAGGAGCGATTCCCGGCCCTGGAGGCGCAGGCCAAGGTCGGCATAGGTGTAGCCACCGGGAACGATGATGTATTTGTCACGAAGGATGCCACGCTCGTCGAGCCCACCAGATTGCTCAAACTGGCGCTCGCGAAGGATATCGCCGATGGAGCTGTGAAATGGTCGGGCCACTTTCTGGTGGATCCTTGGAACGGTGATGGCCTCGTACCTCTGAAAGATTATCCACTCTTACAAAGCTATCTGGTCTCCCATGCGAAAGCGCTGAAGAGGCGTCACACGGCTGCTAAGAACACCGACGGCTGGTACCGGACAATCGATCGTGTAAATCACGACTTGACGTTAACCAGGAAGCTTTTTATTGCCGATATCAAGAACGTGCTAGCGCCCGTGTTGGATCGTGGCGAGACTTATCCTCACCACAACCTGTACCACATCCAATCGGATGATTGGGACCTGGAAGTTCTCGGGGGCTTACTGATGTCGGCAATCAGCCAGTTCTTTGTGGAAGCATATGGGGTACGGATGCGCGGTGGGTACTTGCGTTTTCAGGCCCAGTATTTGCGACGGATTCGTGTGCCCGATCCACGAACGATTGACGGCGCCACCGCCCGAGGACTGGTGGACGCATTCCGCCGCAGAGATCGCGAGCTTGCCACGCGCATCTCTCTACAGGTATATGGTGTAGACCCGCAGCTCATGGAGACCGTTCTTGGATCTTGACAGGCGACTCCGGAGGGCCGTGCAGAGCTATTGGGATGCGCGCTCTCAGAACAAACAGAAGCAAATCGAGGGCGGGAGGATCGATTCCGGAACCCGTGGTGAGGTAACCGGAGGAGCCCAGATGGGATCGATGGAGGTGCTCGTTGCGGATATCCTCTGCGATGCCGGTCTGAAGACGGTCGATGTAAAGACGAGGACCGCGCTTGAATTGCCCGGATATTATCGGGCCGAAAAGAAATGGGACCTGATTGTGATCTCAGAAGGCCAGCTTGTCACAGCGATGGAATTCAAGTCGCAGGTCGGTCCGTCCTTCGGAAATAATTTCAACAACCGCTCAGAGGAAGCAATTGGAAGTGCTACGGATATATGGGTAGCGTACCGTGAGGGGCGATTCGGAAAGGCGCCCCCGCCGTTTCTTGGTTATTTCTTCCTCCTGGAAGACTGTCTTCGCGTGAGGAATGCCGTTCGGAACAAGGAGCCGTATTTCAAGGTCGACCCCGACTTTGAACAGGCCTCGTACAGCAAACGGTATGAGTTGCTCTGTCGCAGGCTTCTGCGCGAGCGGGTCTATAGTGCCGCCTGTCTGCTGATGGCCACTAATTCGCCAAGAACCAAAATTACTCAGCCTGCCGAAGACCTGAGCTTCAACCGATTCGTGGCTGCTCTGCGGGGACATGTTGTGACATTTCTCGGCGGCCGGACCAAGTAGCTGAGACCACCGTCAGTGTCCCCTCCCTGCTCTCATTGACTTCGTACCGACCCGTATATATACTGATCGCTACTGAGTCATGAAACCCTCTCCCGAGCCTGGCGATTTCCTCCCCCTCAAGCCCCACTGGTTCCATGTCCTCCTCTCGCTTGCCGACGATGAGCAGCATGGGTACGGCATCATGCAGGAAGTCCTCGACCGCACCGATGGCAAGGTCCGCCTCTGGCCCGCCACCTTGTACGGCACCCTCAAGCGCCTCATGGACGAGGACCTCATCGAAGAATCCCCCCGCCGCCCCGCGCCCGATGAGGACGACGCGCGCCGCCGCTATTACCGCCTCACCAAATTTGGACGCCGCGTGCTCAACGCCGAGTGCGGGCGCCTCGAAGATCTCGTCGCCGTCATCCGCTCCAAGCGCGGCGTCAAGCCCGCGGAGGCGAAATCCTGATGCTCGAAGTCCGCTCCCTCACCAAATATTACGAGCACACCGCCGCCCTCCGCAACGTGAGTTTCACCCGGCGATATTCGCCGCCGTGGCGGCTGTTTTGGCGGGAATCCCGACTCCTCTATGACGACACCCCGGAATTGGCCATCCACAGTTTGAACCTGATGCGATAGGGCTAGTCAGGTTGCCGGAAAACTGCGCGACAATAAGGGGCAGCCCAATCATTCATGGTCTCCATCGAGCGGCTCTGGCACGAACGCAACCGAACTAGGGTCCTGGTTATCAGCGGTATCTTCGTGGTCGTGATCGCCATCATTGACTGGCGCACGGAGCGATACTTCTCGCTGGGTTTCCTGTATTTGTTTCCGATCATGTTCGCGGCGGCCTTCCTGCCCCGTTGGCTGGTGGCCGCGATCGGATTTATATGCGCTTTGCTGGCCGAGCAGTTTAGCGGCCTGCCGCCTTCCCCGGTGCGCGTGATCTTCGTCGCTCTGGCGCTGGTGGGGTGCGGGCTCTTTGTCGCCGAGTTGGTGCGTAACCGCCGTCTGAGCATCGCGTCCCAGGCGAGATTGAAAGTGTTGGTGGAAACCAGCCCGGCGGCGATCGTGACGGTGGATGAGCGGGGTTTTATCCAGCTTGCCAATGCCGCGGCGGTGGAACTGTTGGGACCCCGCACGGGCGATTTAATCGGCGACCCCATCGCCGCGTTTCTGCCGGAACTCCATCACGCCCTTCGATGGGAAGAGGCAGCGCAATTCCGGGCGTCCATGCAGTGCCGGGGGCATCGCGGCAACGGCGAGGCATTCACGGCCGACGTCTGGTTCTCTACATATAAGGAAGGGCCCAATCCCAAGCTGGCGGCAATTATTGCCGACGTAAGCGAAGAGACCGAAATCGGAACCGGCGTTCCTGCGCCGGGCGCGCCGTCCGACGGCCGGGAGCTTTCGGTTCTGAATGGCCGGGAGGCGGACGTGCTCCGGCTCCTGGTACAGGGTTTGGCCAATAAGGAAATCGCCGCACGCATGGAAATCTCCGAAAGCACCGTCAAAAATACCATCCAGCAACTCTTTGCCAAGACCGGAGTTCGTACCCGCGGACAGTTGGTTCGGGTGGCGCTAGAGCGATACCGCTCAATGCTTTAGCTTGGTAATCAAAAGATTAATCGTTGGATTATGCGGATTCCTTGGGAGCGCCGCTCCCAAGCCGTAGGCTGGAGGATTTATACCTCGATAACACAACCTCAGGTGCAAGCCGCCATTCATTCTGCCTGAATGATTATCGAAATATCAGCCGTTGGGCAGGCGAGAGGTATGGCGCGCCGGTCGGTGACGCGTTATTACGAAAGAGTAGACGTGAAGAAGCTAATTTTCATCGCCGCAGTTATACTCCCGCTCGCTTCCGGCCAGACATCCCTCACCTGGCAGGAAGTTCGGCAGAAGTTCGAAGCTTCCAATCCCACCTTGAGGGCCGCGCAACTCAATATCGACGAATCGCGGGCCGAGGAGATCACGGCGTATCTGCGGCCCAATCCCGAAGTGGGAGTGGGACTCGATCAGGTAGTGCCATTTTCCACCCAGCCCTCGGCGGTTTCGGGACTGCAGGTCTACCGCCCGCTAACCAACAACTTCCCGTCCTTTTCAATCAACTATTTGCATGAGCGCGACCATAAAAGGGAGCTGCGCCTGGAGAGCGCCCGCAAACAGACCGATATCGCCGCGGCGGGCTATGCAGACCAGGAGCGCACGCTCCTCTTTAACCTCCACAACGCCTTCGACCAGGTGCTGCAAGCCAAGGCTGTGCAACAGAATGCGCGCGAAAATTTGCAGTATTGGGATAAGGAGCTTGATGTCAATCGCAAGCGTCTGGCCGCCGGCGACATGGCACAGGTAGACCTGGACCGTCTGGAGCTCCAACGCGTCCAGTTCGAAAGCGACCTGGAGACGGCGCTGGTGAGCCTCCGGACCGCCAAGATTCAGATCCTGGCGCTGCTCAACGACCGCACTCCCATAGACCGCTTCGACATCACGGGTCCCTACGAGTTTGACGCCCAGCTCCCGCCGCTGCAGGATTTCCAGAGCGAGGCCGCGCAATCGCGGCCCGACCTGAAGGAAGCCTTGCAAACCGTGGAACTCGCCAAGGCGAACCACCAACTGGCGGTGGCCAATGGGTCCACCGATCCGACCTTCAGCCTGGACCTGGGCCGCAACCCGCCGGTGCCGTTTTATTTCGGCTTCAGCGTGTCGATTCCGCTGCGGATCTTCGACCGCAACCAGGGCGAGAAGGCCAAGGCGGCGGTGGAGGTCCGGCGCAGCCGGCAGGCGCAGGACGCCACCAAGGCGCAGGTTTTCTCCGACGTCGACTCCGCCTATTACACCCTGGTGAGCGCGTTAAACCTGCTCAAGCCCTATCGCGACCGGTACCTGAAGCTGGCCGAAGACACGCGCAACAAAGTGACGTTCTCCTACCAGAACGGCGGGGCGTCGCTGCTGGAATATCTGGACGCCGAGAAATCGTTCCGCGACACTCGGCTGGCGTACCTGAACCTGATTGGCTCTTATTTGACCGCGGCGGCCCAAATGAATCTGGCGGTGGGCCGGGAGGTGATTCCATGAAGCGTATGTATGTGCTCGAAGCCGGTTTGTGCGTGGCACTGACGATGTTGGCGACAGGTTGCGGAAAGGGGACTGCCTCGGCGGCGACGCAGGACGGCGACACCGGTCCCCACACTGCCGAAGTAGAGCAGGACATGGACCCCAATAACGTCCGGGTGGACGACGCCAGCAAATTCCCCACGGTGGAGGCGGCGACGTACGCCGCCGCGCCGGAGCTGAAAGCCACCGGCGTGGTGAGCCCGGACATTTCGCGGCAGGTGCCGGTGCCTTCGCTCGCTTCCGGCAAGATCGTCGCCATCAATGCGCGCCTGGGCGACGAGGTGAAGAAGGGACAGATTCTGTTCCAGGTGCGGAGCAACGATATCGCGGGAGCGTTCTCCGAGTATCGCAAGGCGGTAAAGAACGAGGAACTCGCCAAGGTACAGCTCCAGCGCGCGCAATTGCTGTTCGATAACGGCGCCGTCGCCAAGAGCATGCTGGAAGTGGCGCAGAACGCCGAGGAAAATGCCCAGGTCGATCTCGAAACCACGCAGGAGCACTTGCGCCTCCTGGGGTCCGATCCGGACCATCCTACCGGAATCGTGAATGTGCCGGCGCCCGTGGGCGGCGTGATCACCGATCAGCAGATCAACATCGCGTCAGGCGTACAAGCGCTGACCCCGCCGAATCCATTCACAATATCCGACGTCTCGCACGTGTGGATCCTGTGCGACGTGTATGAGAACGATCTGTCGCAGGTGCGTATGGGCGAATATGCCGACGTGCGTTTGAACGCCTATCCCGACCAGATCTTCCGCGGGCGCATCGGCAATATCGGCCAGATTCTCGATCCCAACCTGCGGACCGCCAAGGTTCGGCTGGAGATGGAGAATCCCGGCATCATGCGCTTCGGCATGTTCGTGACGGCGACCTTCCACGGCGCGCTGCGGGAGCCTCACGCCAGTGTCCCGTCAACCGCCGTGCTGCATCTGCACGACCGCGACTGGGTGTATGTGCCGACCGGGGGCAACGGCTTCCATCGGGTGGCGGTGACCGGGGGCGCGATGCTGCCCGGCAATCTGCAGGAGATTCTTACGGGCATCAAACCGGGCCAGCAGGTGGTGGCCAACGCGCTGGTCTTGCAAAATACCGTGGAGCAGTAGGGAGCGGGAAACCAGTCCACCCCACCAGCAGGTGGGGAATGCGGTGGTCTTACCAAACACAGTAGAGCAGTAAGCAAATTCGCCATCTCCACGTTCTTCGGGGGCTCACGCCCGGAGTGTGCCCGGGCGCAAGTTTATTCGACGGAGTACGACATGATTGCAGCGTTAGTCGATTTCGCTCTGAAAAATCGGTTTCTGGTGCTGGCCGGCGCGGTGATGTTGTTCCTGGCCGGCGGCGTGGCTTTCCATCAACTGCCGGTGGAGGCGTATCCCGATGTGGCCAATAACTACGTCGAGATCATCACACAATGGCCGGGCATCTCGGCGGAGCAGGTGGAGCAGCAGGTCACCATTCCGCTCGAAATCGCCATGAACGGTATTCCCGGCATCGAGCACCTGCGATCGTTTTCCATTTTCGGGTTGTCCGACCTGAAGCTGATGTTCGCCGACGGCAGCGACAACGCCTGGAATCGCGAGCGCGCGCTGGAGCGGTTGTCGCAGGTCACGCTGCCGCCGGGAGTTGCGCCGCAAATGGGTACCGACTGGAGCCCGGTGGGCCAGATCTACTTCTTCACGCTGCACAGCACCAATCCGCAGTACGACGTGATGGATCTGAAGGCGATTGAAGACTGGGTGGTGGAGAAGGACCTGAAGTCTGTCCCGGACATCGTGGATGTGGCCACCTTCGGCGGCCCGACGCGCGAATATCAGGTGCGGGTGGATCCCAACAAGCTGATCGCCTATGGCCTGAGCCTGTCGCAGGTGGAGCAGCAACTGAGCGCCAACAACAGCAATGCCGGCGGCAGCTTCGTGGAAGCGGGTCTGCAACAGATCAACGTGCGGGAAGTGGGGCTGGTGAAAAACGTCAGCGACATTGAGAACACGGTGCTGCTTACCAAGAGCGGCACTCCGCTGCGCGTGAAGGATATTGCGGTGGTGTCGCAAGGTCCCAAGATCCGGCTGGGGCAGTTCGCGCGCACCATCCATCGCGAAGACGGCAAACTGATCGATAACGACGATGTGGTCTCTGCCTGGGTGCCGATGCGCAAGGGCGCGGACGCGGAAGCGGCGCTGCGCGGGCTGCACGCCAAGGTCGAGGAGTTGAACGACCATATTCTGCCGGCGGGCGTAAAGATTGTGCCCTTCATCGACCGCAGCGAACTGGTGCATCACACCACTCACACGGTGCTGCACAACCTTACCGAAGGCATCATCCTGGTGGTGCTCATCCTGCTGCTGTTTCTGGGAAATTTTCGCGGCGCCATCATCGTGGCGCTCACCATTCCGTTCTCGCTGCTGTTCGCCGCGTCCTGCCTGAAGCTGAAAGGGATTCCAGCCAACCTGCTTTCGCTGGGCGCGCTCGATTTCGGCATGGTGGTGGATGGCGCGGTGGTGATGGTGGAGAACATCGTGCGCCACCTGAGCCATCGGCGTGCGCAGGACGGGTTGACGGCCAGGGACATTATTTTTGAGGCGGCGCACGAAGTGCAGCGGCCGGTCTTCTTCGCCGTCTCGATTATCATCACAGCGTACCTGCCGATCTTCACGCTGCAGGCGGTGGAAGGCCGCCTGTTCAAACCGATGGCGTGGACGGTGGCGTTTGCGCTGTGCGGCGCCCTCATTTTCTCCATCGTGGTGGCGCCGGTGCTCTCCAGTTTCTTCTTCCCGAACGGCACCGGCGAGTGGGACAATCCCGCAATGAGCTGGCTGCGGCGCCTGTACCGCGTGACGCTGCGATGGGCCATCGAACATCGCTGGGCGCCGGTGGGAATGGGCGCGGCGTGCCTGGCGGTTTCGGCTTTTCTCATGTCGAGCGGAGCGATCGGCTCGGAGTTTCTTCCTCACCTGGACGAAGGTTCGCTGTGGGTGCGCGGGACGCTGGCGCCAAGCACCGGTCCTACGGCGGGAATCAGGCTGGCGAACCAGGCGCGCCTGCTGCTTTGTTCCTTCCCCGAGGCGACGGACTGCACCAGCCAGGTGGGCCGGCCGGACGACGGCACGGACAGCACCGGCTTCTTCAATACCGAATACTACGTCGGGTTGAAACCCAAGGAACAGTGGCGGCCGGCGTTTCATCAGAACAAGGACGAACTGATCGCTGCCATGAACAAGGAGCTCGAGAAAATTCCGGGGGTGCTCTGGAATTTCTCGCAGCCCATTGAAGACAACATGGAAGAGGCCGTCAGCGGCGTGAAGGGCGAGCTGGCCACCAAGGTGTACGGCGAGGATTTGAACACGCTCGAGCAGAAGGCCAGCGAGATCGTCAAGGTGATGAGCGGAGTGAGGGGCATCGCGGACCTGGGTGTGTTTCGAGTGATGGGCCAGCCGAACCTGAATGTCACGGTGGATCGCCTGCAGGCGGCGCGCTATCAGATCAACATCGCCGATGTGCAGGACGCCATTCAGACCGCGGTGGGTGGGAACACGCTCACCCAGGTGCTGGACGGCGAGCGGCGCTACGACCTGGTCATGCGGTATCTGCCGCAATACCGCGACGACCAGGACGCGATCGAGAAAATCCGCCTGCTTTCTCCCACCGGGGAGCGCGTTTCGCTGGCGCAGTTATGCCACGTGGATGTGAAGGACGGCGCGTCGGAGATTTATCGCGAAGGCAACGAGCGGTATATCGCGGTGAAATACAGCGTGCGCGATCGCGATCTGGGCGGGGCGGTGGAAGAGGCGATGGCGAAGGTGAAGCGGGACGTCCAGTTGCCGCGCGGATACCACCTGGGCTGGGAAGGCGAATACCAGAGCGCGCAACGGGCGCGGGCGCGCCTGGCGATCATTGTGCCGCTCACCATCCTGCTGATCTCGATGATCCTCTACACCATGTTCCGTTCCTTCAAATGGGCGATGCTGATCCTGGTCAACGTGATGGTGGGCACGGTGGGAGGCTTCCTGGCGCTGCTGATCACGCACACCAATTTCAGCGTGTCGTCCGGCGTGGGAATGCTGGCGCTGTTCGGCGTCTCGGTGCAGACGGGCGTCATCATGCTGGAATACATCAATCAGCAGCGGGCGCGCGGGTTCCCCATCAAAGACGCGGCCATTGAGGGCGCGGTGCTGCGCCTGCGTCCAATTATGATGACCATGCTGGTGGCCACACTGGGTCTGTTGCCGGCGGCGCTTTCGCACGAAATCGGGTCGGACTCGCAGCGGCCGTTCGCGATTGTGATTGTGGGCGGCCTGATCGCCGCGCTGGGAATGAGCGTGTTTCTGCTGCCGGCGTTGTATGTCTGGATTGCGGGTGAAGGCGATGTTCTGCCGGAGGCGGAGAGCGAAGCTTCGTGAGAAATCGCACGCCCGACAATTTGCGGAAAGCACGGGGCTCGCGTAGGCTTAGAGTGATGAAAACTGCATCTGCGGTATTGGCGACACTCATTCTGATTGGCGGCGCACCTCTCTTCGCACAGGGTAAGCAGGAAAAGAAGGGCGCGCCGGCACACTTTACACCCAGCAAACCACCGGCTCACGGCCCGGCCGAGGTGCGCAAAGCTCCCGCTCCCTCCCACGCGGCCGCGCCCGCGCAGCAGCACTACTCCGATCGAGCGGGCCATCCGGAAGCGCCCCACGTGGACGGTAACAAGTGGGTGGGACACGATACCGGCAAGAACGATCCGCGCTTCCATTTGGAGAAGCCATGGGAGCATGGCCATTTCGGCGGCGGCTTCGGCCCGAGCCATGTATGGCGGCTGGGAGGCGGCGGCCCGTCGCGGTTCTGGTTCAACGGCTTCTACTTTTCGGTGGCCGATCCCGACCTGTCATTTGTGGCCGGCTGGAACTGGGATGCGGACAACATCGTGATTTATGAAGATCCCGATCATCCGGGCTGGTACCTGGCCTATAATACGCGCCTGGGAACTTACGTGCACGTGATGTATATGGGAAACAGCTAACTTAGTACCGGAGCCGGCCGCAATTGGAGGGCACAATTGTGGGAGGCCGGATACCATCCGGCCTCAGGCTGCCGGCGACTTACTCGTAGCGTAGCGCGCGGATGGGGTCGATGAGCGACGCGCGGCGCGCCGGGATGTAGCAAGCCACCATGGTAATCAGTAGCAGACCGATGGGGACCACCACGAACGTTATGGGATTCGGGGTCCCCAACCCCACTAATCCGACCGTGAGCATTCGAGCGACAACGAAGCTGAGAACGCCGCCCACACCAATCCCCGCCGCCACCAGGACCACTCCTTTGCGAAGCACCATTTTCACCACGTCGCTTTTGGTGGCCCCGATGGCCATGCGGATGCCGATCTCCTGCGTCCGCCGGCTTACCGAGTAGGCGATCAGGCCGTAGAGTCCCACCAGCGCGAGCGTCAATCCCAACAGCCCCATGGTCGCGACCACCTGCATGATGGTCATCGCCACGGAGATGGCGCGCTGCTCGTAGAACGACGAGAAGGTGCGCACGTTGTAGACGGGCTGATTGGCATCGATGGAGCGCACCGCCTGGCGGAGCGGCACGGAAATAGCGGCCGGGTCGCCATACGTCTCCACTACCAGACTCATGCGCGAACTCTGTTCCTGGGCGAAGGGTAAGTACAGGAACTGCGTCGGTGGCTCGGCGATGAAGTAATACTTGTTAGTGCGGGTAAGTCCCACCACTTCTACCCAGGGACCGTTCGTGTCATTGAGGCGGAAACGCTTGCCGATAGGATCCTGTTTCGGCCAGTAAGTGCGGGCGAACTCTTCATTCACTACCGCGACCAGGGGAGCGCCGGATTTATCGTTGGCCGTAAATCCGCGGCCGCGGATGACCGGGGTCTTCATGGTGCTGAAGTAGTTCTCATCCACCACCGCGGTTCCGATGGAGGCGGAGTCGCGGCCCTTGGGAAACTGGTACCCCTCGGGAACTACGGTCTTACTGGAATTGTCCGGCGAGAAGGGGATGGAACTGGTCATGGTCAAGGAACGAACGCCCGGCAAAGCGCGTGCGCGCTCGCGCAGATCGCGGTAGAAATCGCGCGTCTGGTCGTCTCTGTAGCGCACCAGGGCGGTGTCGAACTCCATCAGGAGCAGATGGTCGGTGCGGAAACCGGGATCGAAGGCGAGAGTCTTGCGGACGGCATCTACCAACATGCCGGCGGCCACCAGCAGGGCCATCGACAGCGCCACCTGCCCCACCACCAGAAAATTGCGCCCGAGGGTGCGGCGGCGGGCCGTGAAACCTTGCTGGGCGGTTTTCAAGGCAGGCACCAGTTCGGGCCGCGTGGTCTGCAGGGCGGGCACCAGGCCGAAGACCAAGGCACTGACGAGTGCGGCGAGAAAACTGAACAGGAGCACGCGATGATCGAGATGCACATCGATCACGATGGGCAAATCGGTGGGCACCTGAATGCGCTGCAGGAACAGGATTCCGCCATACGCCATGGCAAGGCCGAGCAGGCCGCCGAACATGGCGAGTGCCAGGCTTTCGAGCAGCAACTGTCGCAGCAGGCGCATGCGGCTGGCCCCGATCGCGAGGCGAATTGCGATCTCACGGGCGCGCGAACGGGCGCGGGCGAGCAGCAGATTCGCCACATTGGCGCAAGCGATGACCAGCACCAGAGCAACCAGGCCCATCAGGAACGATACCAGGATGGCGTCGTACGGATCCTGCTGGTAGCGCGCTTGGATCTCGCTCTGCACGGAGACGTTGCGGTTGGCATCGGCTTGCGGATACTGCTGGCGAAGATTGTTCCAGACGGTGGCCAGTTCGGCCTGGGCGGTGGCGCGCGAGACGCCGGATTTCAGGCGTGCTTTGATGGTGAACCCGTGGTCGTTGCGATTTTCGAGCGGATTCATGTTGGAGGCATCGAGCCGCTGCTTCATGGCGGCGGGGATGAACATGGCAGGGCGAATATACTGTTCGACGCCGGTGAAAGACCGGGGAGCGATGCCGACAACGGTGAAGTCGATCCCATTGATCCGGATGGTCCGCCCCACCATGGCGGGGTCGGAAGCGAAATGCGTCTTCCAGAAATCGTAAGCCAGGACGACGACCGCGTCGCGTCCGGCCACCTGGCTCTCCTCGTGACGGAAACCGCGCCCCAACGTGGGTTCGACCCCGAGCACCTGGAAGAAGTTGTCGCTCACCAGGAGGCCCATGCGCATCTGCGCGACATCATTGGCAGAGGTGGCGACACCCCAGGTTGAGAATTGGAAGGCGACCATGCCGTCGAACGAGCGTGAGCGGTCGCGCAGATCGCGAAAGTTGGGATAGGACACGCCGCCGTAGGAATTGTCGGGCGTGTTGGTAGCGACGGTGACGACGGCGCCGGGATCGCGGATGGGAAGGGGACGCAGCAGAAGAGCGTCCGCAAGGCTGAATATCGCGCTGTTGGCCCCGATACCGAGCGCTAGAGAAATGGCTGCAATCGCAGTAAACCCCGGATTCTTGGCAAGCATCCGATAGGTGTGGCGGATCTCCTGGAAAGCCATACCTATGCTGTACGCCTGGCGGAGGGGTTTTGTTCAGAGATTGTGCGGAAAGGAACGGCGCTACTTCAGCAGTTCCAACCGGGCGAAGGCATCCTTGGTCCAAATGTGATCCGGGCCCATGGCTTTGAGAACGTCTGATAGGACTCGCGCAAAAGCGGTTCGGCTTCGGTATTCTTACCTTGGCGCGCGAGGGCTTCGCCCAGGCGGCTCGCCAACACCGCGTTCTGCACTTCGCCCCGGCGATGTTCGCGATAGAACCGCAAGGAACCTCGAAATTCGCGCTCCGCCAGCTCGAATTCTCCGGCGGCCAGGTAGACCTGCGCGCGCAGTTCACTGAGACCCGCCAAGTAGGATTCAGCGGTCGACCCTCCTATGGCTGCGATCTGCGCGCCGACCGTCTGAAACTCCCGTTCTGCTTCCGCCGGATTGCCGCGAAGCCCGTTGGTCAGAGCCAGCCATTCCCGAATGTTGATCGTAAAGGCGGAGTCGTTGCCATGCTCGAATGGGCGGACGAAATCGAGCGCGGCCCGATAGCCCTGGGCGGCGCATTCCAGCTCCTGGCGCTCCAGGCAGGGGCGGGCGCGGGCGCGGAGCAAAGCTACGTATTCGTAACCTTTGGGACCCGCTCCGGGTTTGGAATCGGCAACCTCCGACCTGAGTGGCGATGGCACAGTCAACGCCACGGACATCCAGCTCGTCATCAACGCCGCGCTTAGCTTTGGCTGCTCCGAATAGAGTCGAAACCGTCGATAGCTGGATCGCGGAACGGGTTCTCTGGCGCCCCGCGTGGGCAGGAGAGTAGAATGCTGGTGTACTTTTCGAGATGATGAAGACTAGCGTTCTCGTTCCCGTCTTATTCCTGAGCGCAATCCTGCCGCCGGCGAACGCTGCCCAATATCTGGGATCGGCGGCTTGCCAAACATGCCATCCGGCGATCTACGCCCGCTGGACCAAGACACGCATGGCCAACGTGGTGCGCGACCCGCGCGAACATCCGGATGCTATTATTCCGGATCTTTCAAAACCGAATCCGCTGGTTACGTTTTCGAAGGACGACATCGCCCTGGTGTACGGGAGCAAATGGAAACAGCGTTACTTTACCAGGCGCGGCGACGATTACTACGTTCTGCCGGCGCAATGGGACGTCCAGCACCAGGTTTGGCGGGCCTTTCACACCGCGCCAAACACAGACTGGTGGGTCAAATATTATCCCGAAGACAACATGCAGCGGCCGACCGGACCGCTGTGCGACGGCTGCCACTCGGTGAATTACAACATCGAGACCCACACGGTTACGGAATGGAACGTGGGATGTGAGCGCTGCCATGGACCGGGAAGCGACCATGTCTCGCACCCGACTCAGGCGAATATTCTGAATCCGGCGCGCGAAACCTATGTAGACGGCAACGATACCTGCATCCAGTGCCATTCTCAGGGGCAGCCGCTGAAAAACCCGATCGAAGGCAAATATTATGACTGGCCGGTCGGGCTTCAGCCGGGTAAGCCTCTCCGCGACTATTGGCAACTGGAAGAGCACAAGCTGGGCGAGGCGTCCTTCACTCATTTTCCGGATGGAACCGCGCACAAGAATCGCATGCAGGGCAACGATTTCGTGCAGAGCGTGATGTACACCCGCGGTGTGACCTGTTTCAGTTGTCACGATGTGCACGGGACTTCCAATGACGCCGATCTGATTCAGCCGGCGAACGTGCTGTGCCTTACCTGCCACGGTCCGCAATCGCCCAACGGACCTCATACCGCGACCATCGAGGACCACACGCATCACCAGGCCGGCAGCGCGGGTAACGAATGCATCGCCTGCCATATGCCGAAGATCGAACAGACGATGGGAGACGTGAACGTCCGAAGCCACACATTCCGTTTCATTACGCCGGCGATGACGGAGAAGTACAACATCCCGAATCCCTGTACGGGCTGCCACAAGGACAAGAGCACCGCATGGGCGACCGAGATTTTGAAACACTGGCCCGAACGTTCCCCGTGGCGCATGTAAAGTCTAAAACTCCTCGGGCGGGCCCGTAGCACGCGGCCATTCGCTCGCCGACGCACCCACCAGCAAGCCGCGAAGCAATCGGTTCGCGAAATAGAGATGCCCCGCATATTTCTCATGGAACTCCCCCGCCGCCGCTTGCGTATGATATTGTGCAGTCCCATATAATGGACTACACAATATGCCGCAGTCCGACACTGAGTGGAAAAAAGGCAGCGCCGAATTCCTGGTTCTTTCGTTGCTGGAAGACCAGGCCCGGCACGGATACGATATCTCGCGATTGATTGAGACGCGTTCGGGCGGCGCCATTCGCTTTCACGTGACGTCGCTGTATCCTTTGCTGTACCGGTTGGAGGAGAAGGGCCTGGTGACCGGGCGCTGGGTGGAGAAGCCGGAACAAAGGCGGCGGCGCTATTACAACCTCACAGCCGAAGGCCGCAAATTCCTGCGTTCGCAACGCAAGAGCTGGTTGGATTTCGTGGCGGCCATCGCACGAGTCACAGGGATCGAAAATGCCTGATTGGAAGAGTTTCATATGCACCCGGATCGCGCCGCTACGCCTCTCTCCGGCGGCCGAACTGGACCTCACGGAAGAATTGGCGCAACATCTGGAAGATCGTTATCGCGAGTTGCTGGCCGAAGGCGCAGACGAAGCCGAAGCTTATCGCCAGGCATGCGCCGAATTCGACGACCGCGACGCCATCGGCGGCCTGGTGAAGAGAAACGCCCGCACCGCGGCGGCCGACACGGTTTCCGGCAACTGGTTGGTGGACTTTTGGAAGGATCTCCGCTTCGCCGCGCGGACCATGCGTAAGAATCCCTTTTTCGTATTGTGCGTGATGCTCACGCTGGGCCTGGGGATCGGCGCCAATACTACGGTATTCACGCTCATCAACACGCTGCTGCTCAATCCGCTGCCGGTTCCGCATTCCTCGCGCCTGATGTCGGTGATGGCTTCCGAACTGACGGGCACCGCGCGATCGGCCGCCCCGCTGCCGATTTCCTATCCCAACCTGAAAGACTACCGCGCGGCCAACGACGTGTTTGCCGGGCTTGCCGGCTACACTACGCCACGGGCTGCCACCTTGCAGAAGGCCGGCGGCGACGAACGCATCTTCGTGGAAGTGGTCACCGGTAATTACTTCTCCACCCTCGACCTGAAACCGGTTACGGGCCGCTTCTTTCTGCCGGAAGAAGATGCCGCTTCGGGCGCCTACCCGGTCGCCGTGCTGACTTACGGCGCGTGGCAGGGGCGCTTCGGAGGCGCGGCCGACATCGTGGGCCGCACGTTGCGGATTAACCAGGTGCCCTTGACGATTGTCGGTGTCGCGCCGCCGCAATTTATTGGAGTGAACGCATTTTTCGGACCTGACGTGTGGGTTCCGGCGGCGATGGCGGAACAAATTCTGCCCAACGAAATGCGCGGCGCGCTGGGCGACCGCCGCAAGCCTGCTTTCCAGGGCGTCGGACGCCTGAAAGCCGGCGTGAACCGTGCGCAGGCACAAGCCGACATCGACACCGTAGCGGCCAACCTGGCGCGCGAATATCCCGACGTCAACCAGGGCCGGGGCGCGATGGTACGGCCCATTCGCGACGCCATTTTCGATAGCACCAGTTCGAGCACGTCCAGCATTCTGTTCGGCGGGATCGTGCTGCTGGCGGTGGTCGGAATCGTTCTGCTCATCGCCTGCTCCAACGTGGCGAATCTGCTGCTTGCGAGAGCGGCGGCGCGGCGGCACGAGATCGCCGTCCGGCTGGCCATCGGCGCCAGCCGCGGACGCCTGATTCGCCAGTTGCTGGCCGAAAGCGTTGCCCTGGGCCTGCTCAGCGGCATGGCGGGCCTGTTCCTGGGCATCGGCGGCGTGCGCGCTCTCTGGTCGGCGGTACCGCAGGGCGCCAACTTCACCGCGCCGAAGCTCGATCCGATTGTCTTCGCCTTCACGCTGTTCATCTCTCTGGCCACCAGTTTCGCTTTCGGCACGGCACCGGCCATACGGGCTTCGCGAGTGGGTGTGGCGGGCGCCTTGAAAGAAGAAGGCACCGTGGGCAGAAGCCGCCGCCGTCTCTCGCTGGCCAACGCGCTGCTGGTGGGCCAGGTGGCGTTCTCTTTCCTGCTCCTGATGACCGCCGCCCTCTTTCTGCGCAGCATTGGGCGCGCCTACCGGATGGATCCCGGTTTTCAGACCGATCACCTTGCGATCTTCATGACGAATCCCGGTCAGGCCGGCTATGGCAAAGCGCAAACCAGGAATTTTTATCGCGATGTGCGGCAGCGCCTGGCCGGTTTGGCCGGCGTAGCATCTTCCTCGTGGGCGTCGAACCTGCCCTTGTGGGGCCGCCTGGCACACGGCGTGGAGATCGAAGGCCGCCAACAACGCTCCCGGGCAGACGCCGTTTCGAGCATCCTCGACACCGTGGACCTGGGGTACTTCGACACCGCCGGAATCCCGATCGAGACTGGCCGCGACTTCCGCGATACGGATCGCGAGGACTCCATGCCGGTGGCCATCGTCAATGAAAAACTGGCGCACGATTATTGGCGCGGGCAAAGCGCGTTGGGCAGGCGCATCGAACTGCCGGGCGAGACGAACATGCGGACCATCGTGGGGGTGGCACGCACGGCCAACTATTCCACGCTGGCCGAGCCGCCGCAAGCCTGCATTTATATTCCGCTGGAGCAGACTTACGCCGACGCGATGGTCCTTTATGTGCGCACCAAGGGAGATCCCGCGGAGATCATCACCGCCGTGCAGCGCGACGTGCGCGCCGCCGGACCGGGTGTCATGGTGAACGATACCCGCACCGGCCGCGCGATCATCGACAACGGTCTGTTCCAGGCCCGCCTGGCAGTGATGCTGCTCACGGTTTTCGGCGTGCTGGCTCTCGGCCTGGCGAGCGTGGGGCTGTATGGAATCATGGCGTACTCGGTTCATCGGCGTACGCGTGAGATCGGCCTGCGCATGGCGCTGGGCGCCAGCCGGGGCACGGTGCTGCGCCTGATCCTGCAACGCGGCCTCGCGCTGGTGGGAGCCGGAATGGCGATCGGAATGGCAGCCGCGCTTTTTGCCGGCAAGTTTCTCGCGCGAATGCTCTACGGGGTCAGCGCCACCGACCCATTCAGCATGGCGGGCGCCGGGCTGCTGTTGCTCGCCATCGCTTTCATTGGGTGTTACCTGCCGGCTTTCCGGGCAAGCCGCGTCGACCCCCTGAGCGCGCTGCGTCTGGAGTAGACGATGCGGCACACGATTGCAGGAATCATGCTGGCCAATGCAGCGCTCTTCGTCTTCGGGGCGGTACAGCATGCCGGTATCGCGATTGGGCCGTTCTACGAGCCATCGACCCGGCCGGCCAGCGCCCCGATGGGCGGCGCGGCGGCGGACGCGGGCCCGCGGACCGCCAGCAACGATTGGTATCACCGCATCGCTTTCATTGGGTGCTGGCTGCCGGCTTTCCGCGCAAGCCGCGTCGACCCCCTCAGCGCGCTGCGTCTGGAGTAGACGATGCGGCACACCATTGCAGGAATCATGCTGGCTAATGCAGCGCTCTTCGTCTTCGGGGCGGTACAGCATGCCGGTATCGCGATTGGGCCGTTCTACGAGCCATCGATCCGGCCGGCCAGCGCCCCGATGGGTGGCGCGGCGGCGGACGCGGGCCCGCGGACCGCCAGCAACGATTGGTGTCACCGCATCGCTTTCATTGGGTGCTGGCTGCCGGCTCTCCGGGCAAGCCGCGTCGACCCCCTCAGCGCGCTGCGTCTGGAGTAGACGATGCGGCCCACCATTACAGGAATCATGCTGGCCAATGCAGCGCTCTTCGTCTTCGGGGCGGTACAGCATGCCGGTATCGCGATTGGGCCGTTCTACGAGCCATCGATCCGGCCGGCCAGTATGGTTGAGACCCTGTGCGCCCTCGCCCTGATGGGCGGCGCGGTGGCGGCCTGGATGGGAACGCGCCGCGCCTGGACGCTGGCAATCGCCGGCAATCTGGTGGCGATCGGCGGCGTGGCGCTGGGCATGGTGGCGCTGGCTGTGGGCGCGGGCCCGCGAACCGCCAGCAACGATTGGTATCACCGGTTCATGCTGGCGCTGGCATTCGCCGCTCTCCTGCTGCTGCTGCTCCCGGCCGGCCGATGGTCCCTGCGGCGCGCGCGGTGACGGCGCGAGCCACTCGGGCCGCATGGCGTTCAGATGCCGAGCCATTGCAAGCCGCCGGGCAGCGCGGCTGCCGCATAATCGACTTGAAGCACGCGGCGGTGCAAGGGCTCAACCGCGGCATCCGACGCATGAAGAATGGACGTCGCATATAGCCAGATATCGCCCGGCGCGGCCAAACAGCGCGCCACTCCGCATGCACCCACTACATCCATAACCTCCGCTTCCGGAATGCGGCCGCGCCGGTGCGACCCGGGCGCAATCAGCAGCGGCGCGTTGGTGGCAGGCACGGCGTCCAGATGGACCCGCACCGTCAGCATCGCGGCCAGAATCTCGAAGGGCGGTTCGACATGGAGCAGGCCGCTCTTGATGCTCCACCGCCCGAATCCCGCGGCTTCGATGCGCTGCTGTACCGCAATGGTGCGGTCTTGATGCCAGCCCACAGACCAGTTCCGGTCCGCGCTTTTATCGAAGAGGATGGCGCGGACGGGGAGGCACTGCGGCCCGAGCACAGCAGCTGGAATTTGGCCGACCGTTCCGGCCGGAGTGAGCAACGGCAGAAGTTCCGGGATGCCTGTGAGGCGGACTCCTGCGTGGTGCCGCAACTGCGCGCCCAGGGCGCTCTGCAGATCGGCCCGTTCAGTCAGGGAGAGCGCCGCCGGGAAGAGTTGCGCGCCATGGTTGCCGATGGTCATGGCAGTCGCCGCTTCCCTGCATCGAAGGAGTTGAGGATGAATGTCAGGTGAAGGTTGAGTTGGATGGCCGGCTGCGACCCGAGCCGGGGCTCGCTCCGAAGATTCGCGTTTACCGGATCCCGGCTCGACACGGTCCACTGCCCGCAACTCTGCGGGCTCATGGCAGCCTCCTTTTCAACTCGTCGAATAAGTTGAACACGACGTTGACGTGGCCGGGTATCGCTCCGGTGTCTTCCAGCGGGATATTCAGGACCACGGCGCGCCGGCCGTCCGGAAAGATGTCGAAATCCTGAGTGGTCTCGGTGAGCCAGACCGTCCACCGCGACCACTCGCGGGGCTTGCCGGCAATAAAGGTGTCGCCCGAAACGGTGTAATCGGCGACCATGATGCGCCCGGTGGCGCTGCGGAAGAAAATCTGTTTGCCGGCAGGGTCCCACACCGGCATGCGGCCCCCCGGACCGCCGAGCTGCCATTGTCCCCCGGAGGCCGCCGCGCCCGGGCGATAGGCGCGCACGAAAACACTGGCGGTGTTGCTGTTCCCCGCGGCATCTTCGGAACAGTAAGCCATCCAGTGCCCGTCGGGTGAAATCATGGGGTCGATTTCGTGCACCTGGCTGGTGAGATACGGCTCGGGCTGCCCGGCTGAGGGATGATCGGGGTCCGCGAGATCGAGCGGCAGCGCGTAAATGTCGCGCTGCAACTCTTCTCCGGTCTGCCAATGAAAAAACAGCCGCACGCGGCGCGGGCCGTCGGCTGTCATGGACCACGGCATAGGAGTCGACTCGCGCTCCAAGATGCGGACGGGCTGCCCGGAACCATCGGAGCGCGTCCACCAAATGCCCCCGGGGCCGCTATAGGCGAGATGCCGCCCGTCGGGAGACCAGATCGGGCTGCGATTGAGCGCTTTTGGATCGAAGGTGATGCGCGTGGAGACGTCGCGGGCGAAATCGTAAACGAAGATATCGCTTTTCTCGGCGCGCGCCAACCGCTTGCCGTCGGGCGAGAGCCGCACGCTCTCACCGGCGAGTCCCGGAATGGTCCGGCGCTCACCGGAAGACTCGATCAATCCGATACTTTGGTCGGTGGTATAGCTGCGGCCGGTGACATAGAGCAGCGTTCCGTTGCGCGAAACATCGAAATGTCCGGCGCCGATGCCGGCATGCACGGAAGCGCCCTGCAACATGGGCACGGGAGCGCCTTGCGTCTCCAGGCGGGACAGGTTGAAGCGCACGGCATAGATGGCATCCCCGTGGACATAGAGAATGTGCCCTGACGGAACGTACCGCCCGAAGTAGCCGCCATGCAAGACGGTTTTGCGCTGGCCGGTTGCGAGCGAAAGCACGTCGAGATTGGCATCGTCGAAATTGGTGGTGCCGGAGGGCGCGGCGGTGAACAGAATCTGCGCGTCCCCGGGAAGCGCCTGGGGATAACGATCGAGCTCCAGCTTCTGCATGAGACGCTGTGGGGAACCACCGCTTGCCGGCAGGCGAGCGAGGGTCTGTCCGGTGAGGACGGCCACGATGCTGCCATCGGGTAGCCAGGTGGCGCCGTAGCCCGCGGTGGCGTCGGCCAACACCGTCACGGGGCCGCCAGTCACTGGAATCTTCTTCAACTTGCCGGCGCCGAAGAAGCCGATCCAGGCGCCATCGGCGGAGAAAAAGGCGTCCAGGTCGCGGTCGGTGCCATTCAGAACCTGCCCTTCCGGTTGGTCGAGCGCGCGAATTGCCAGGGTGGCGCCGTTGGGAGTCATCACGCGATAGAGAATGCGGCGGCCCTCGGGAGAGAGGAGCGCGGTCATGCGCGGCCCGTCGATGGCGCCAGGCAACTCAATGGGAAAACGCGTCAGGGGAAGACTCGTCTTTCCCGATTGACGAAAGAAGAGGAAGGCGAAGACGATGGCGCTTGCCAGTGCGAGTGCGGCGACGATCCACGGGAGGCGCGGGCTGGTTCCGGTAGCGGAGGCGGCCGGCGCTGCTTCGAGCAGCACGCGGGCATCGCCGATGTCGCGCAGGCGCCGGCGCGCGTCGCGGGTGAGGCAGAGCCGGAGAAGGCGGTGGAAGCGCGGCGGCACCGGAGACAGGTCGGGATCGCTCTTCAGCACGGCGGCCAAGGTGTCGCCGATGGTGTCGCCGGTGAATAGCTGCTTGCCGGTGAGCAGTTCATACACCACCACCCCGAAGCTCCAGATATCGGCGCGCTTGTCGACGTTCTGACCGCGCGCCTGTTCCGGCGCCATGTACGCCACTGTTCCCATGATCGTGCCGGCCATGGTCGCCCGCATCGTCAGTGTCGGCGACGACGTGGGATTGCCGGCGGCCGGCGATTCGCCCGACATGGCTTTCGCCAGTCCGAAATCCAGGACCTTTACTTTCCCTTCGGGGGTGATCTTCAGGTTGGCGGGTTTCAGATCGCGATGCACCACGCCTTTCTCGTGGGCATATTCGAGGGCGTCGATGAGTTGGTGGATGAGCGGAAGCGCCTGTTCTTCGCTCAGTGGGCCGCGCAGTTCCTCGCCTTCCACTAACTCCATCACGATGGCAGATTGCTCGATGCCGTAAATCGCGGCGATGTTGGGATGGTTGAGCGACGCCAGCACCTGTGCCTCGCGCGCGAAGCGGGCCATGCGGGCAGCGTCCTGCGAGAACTCTTCCGGGAGCACCTTGATGGCGACATCGCGATTGAGCTTGGTGTCGGTGGCGCGATAGACGGCGCCCATGCCGCCCTCGCCGAGTTTGCCAACGATGCGGTAGTGGGCAATGGAAGATTGCGGGCTCATCTGGGGACGGTTTCGAAGATGGTATCACTTTCAGAGCGAGTGCCGTCTGTCTTGAATTGACGTTGCGACGGCCGTCCGTTTCAAGAATGCTTTCGAAGGGGAAGCTGGGCCGCCGCGAGGGGGTGCGGCGAGGGCTCAGAAGCTGTCTCCGGCGGGCGGCCGTCAGGGAGTTCGGCGGGCGGTGGAGGAAGGAAGCCATTTGGCGGCTCGGATGTTTGGATGCACGGACTTACAGGGTCGGGCAGGGCATCGGCGAGGGGCGTTTCTTCGGCCTGGAGGCGCTCCAGTTCGTGGAGGGCGTGACGGTAATTGCGCTGGGTGGCGTCAATGCGGCGCTGGAGGCGGGCAAAGGTTTCGTCCATGCGGTTGAAAGACTCGCCCAGGATGGTTGGGTGCACACGATCGCGCATGCCTTCGACCCAGATTTCGGCCTCGATGCGGCGGAAGCGGCGGAGGAGCCACTCGCAATCGATGAGGGTGTCGACGAGCATGCGTTGCTCGGGGGTGCCGGGCAGAAAGCGGTCGTGGTACTCGAACTTGAGGTGCTCGAGTTCGGCGGGGGTTTCGTGGCGGATGATTTGGGCGTGGGAGTCGATGCCCGACTTGAGGGCGTTTTGGGAGGAGCGGGCTTTGCCCTCGGGGGTGCGGGGTCCGGTGGACTTTTGCGCGTTGCGGCGATTGGCGGCGATCTGTTTTTGGGTAGGCATACGGGGGGAGGATAGCGGGCGGGTAAGGAGCTGGGGAGGGCGGCGGGAGGTAAGCGGATGAAAATGGGGGAGAAATAAATGGTATTTTTCGGCTACGGGCGGGAGGGGGTAATTGGGCGGGCAGGGCAGTCCCGCGTCAGACCGGTTTGAAAGCGCGCCATCAACCCCGGTCAAGCTATGGGACTCCGCGAGGCGGCTGTGGCTCTCGGGCGGCGGCTCACCGCGAACGCGCGGGGCCGGCGCGGTCTTGGGCGGTCATTCGCGCGGGCCGCGCAGTGTGGCTTCGTGTTTCGCGGCGATGCTTACCAGGGTGCCGATTTGGTTGTCGTGGGCGAGGATGCCGCCGGCGAGTGCCTCTGTGAGGGCTGTCAGGCGGTCGAGGCGGTCGCCGGTTGCGGCGAGTGCGGCGGCGGTTTGCTCGGTTGCGGCGAGTGCGGCGGCGGTTGCGGCGGCGGTTTGCTCGGTTGCGGCGAGTGTGGCGGCGGTTGTGGCGGCGGTTTGCTTCTGGAGTTCCCGGTGCATTCCGGAGAGGAGTTCGAGGCTTTGGGTGAGCGCTTCGATTCGTTCGTCGATTGTCATGGCATCCCTTTTCGGTGCTGCCGGGTGGGGTGGCTGATTCTGAGTTTAGCTCACTTGCCTAGGAGACCTATTCGGAGGAGGCATCGATGCGGTCGGCACGTTCCAATAGATCAATTAGAAACATCGAGAGTTTCGTGCCGTCATACTCGATGAATACCATCCGGGATTGCTGACCGGCGGACGGGCTGAGGATGCTTTCGGGGACGGAGACGGCGGCTGGTACTGCCGCCGGGGCCGGACGCAGTGGCCTCACCCGTTGCCGGCGGTCATTAGTGCCCCTGCAGACCGCGCAGTGTGGCCTCGTGTTTCTGGACGATGCTTACCAGGGTGCCGATTTGGTTGTCGTGGGCGACTATGCCGGCTCCCAATGCCTCGGTTAGGCCGGTCAACCGATCGAGGCGCTCGTCTGTTTCGGTGAACCGGGCCGTGCTTTTCTGCTCCTGTTCCCGGTGCATCTTTTCGAGGTCGTGGTGGAGTGTTGCGAGGAGTTCGAGGCTTTGGGTCAGCGCTTCGATTCGCCGATCTATGGTCATGGGTTCCCCTTAGGCGCTCCTCGCGGTGGCTGATTCCGAGTTTAGCTCACTGGCCTAGGGGGTCAGGAAAGTGAGCCACCGACCCTGGCTTCGAGAGCAGCTTCCGAGGGCCTGTCTTGAGGCGTCTTTCACTTCCGATAACGAATATTATGTAAACTCCGAATTGCGCCGGGCCCAGGGGAGCAAAAAAATGGCTCGGTCCCCGCTGAAAAGGACCGAGCCTGAGGGAAGAAACTGAGTTGACCCTAAACGAAACTCTTTAACGCCGGCCGCCGCCTTTGCCAGCGGATCGTCCTCCGGAGGGGGCCGAACGCTGGGGCGCGCGACTGGGCGGCGGATTGTACGGCTGCCGGCCGCCGGCGGACGATCCCGGTATGCCGAAGCTTCGCCAGCCGCTGGGATTCTGCGATCTGCCGCCGGGCTCTCCGAAACGCTGCAGCACACCTTGCCGCTGTCCGGTCACATTGCCACGGGCCGGCGGCGTGCGATTACTCTGCGATGACGGTCCCGGTTGGCCGAAGCGATGGTAGCCGGGCGACGCCTGGGGGTTCGTCGACTGCCGGCCGCCGGCTGCCGAGACGCTGCGCGAATAGAACTGGGTGTTGCCGGATGGGCGCGGGATGTTGGCCACCGCGCGATCTGAAAAACGGTGGGCGCCGCCCCCGGGTGTCAACGGCAAACGCCCGCTCACCATGCCGGCACTCTCCACCTGGGCGCGGCTGACCCGCTGTACGCTGCCGAACCGGCCGGCGGTGAAATCGCCCGCCGGCATGCCGGAAATGCCGTTGGCAATGCGCGCGTTGCGATAATATGCGCTCACATTCGTGACGGTGACGCCGCGGTTCAGCCCGCTGCCGTAGGAGCCGCCCCACCAGGCGTGGAAGGTCTCGAACGGCGCCAGCGGCACCCAACCGATATTGGCAAAACCGAAGCCGGCGCTGACTCCCACGCCGCCGCCGTAACCGAAGAAACCGACCAGCGCGGGCGACCAGAATGCCGTGGTACCCAGTGTCCCGGGATACCAAGCCCAGCCCCAGCGCGGGTCGGAAAACCAGCGACCGTAATGGTATGGCGCCCAACCCCAGGAGTCATAACTGACCCACGTCCAGCCGTAAAAGTTCATCCACACCCAGTGCCCGTTGCGGTATGGCGCCCAACCGGCCGCCACCCCGGTAGGCCGCCAGACGTTGCCGTACGGCGCCACCGAAATCCACGTGCCCGCGCTATCCAGATCCTGCGTACCGTATACGCCCGGCGGCACATAGCGCGCACTGTTGTCGGACCCGGCGGCGCGGTCGCGGGTCTCGTTCCAGCGGTCCCAAGCGTCCTCCGGGAGGGCTTCCTCCATCTGAAATTCCGGGTCGGCCGAACTGCCGCGGGCCATCATCGTCTGGCCGCCGTAAATCCACTGCGTGCCCTGGGGCGTGAAGACTTCGACGTCGCCCTGGCGGGCGGTCACTTCCGACTCGCCGGCTTCGGTGACGCTGATGCGAAAGGTGCCTTCGCGCTCCGGGCGGACCGAAACGCTAGGAGTATTCAGCTCGACGTCGGCCCGCGACGGGTGCAATATCCTATATGTAACGGTGCCGCGGGCGATTTCGAGGTGGTACCTGCCAGTTTCCAGGAGGGCCAGGTGGATTTCGGCGTTCCCGCCTATTCTCAGCAAGTTAGCTGAATCAAATTGAACTTCTCCACGAGAATTCTGGCCGGTAGCGATGCGGTCGCCGGTCATGAGCGGCGCATTGATTACGCCAGCGACCCACTCGCCGGAATCGCCGCGTTTTACGGAAACTTCGCCATCCATCAGACTGATACGGGCGACGCCGTGGAGCAGATCTTCGCCGGCCGCAGACTGCGCGCGCAGCGGGGCGGCTCCCACGGCGAGAAGCAACGTTATCGCCGGCGATAGGAACCTGAACTGGAACTTCCGCTTCATCAACAATGCACTCCGCCGTCGTGCCCTAAGAGTGCACGGTTACGGCCAATCGATAAATTACGTTTTATTAATGACTTGCGGTCAGTGCCTACTCGTGAAAGGTGGCTGAAAACCACCACCTCTGGCTACATTGGAGCATCTCCGCGGCGCGCCAACACGAAATCGGCATCCCGATATACCACAATGAGATGGCGCTGCTCGACTGGGCCGGCGGGGGTTGCGGGCAGCAAATAGTAGTCGAATCGGGAGGAATCGTCGTCCGGCGAGGCGCGCTGCCAGGTGTTGGCGCGATGCTGGGCGCGATAGAAATTGACGATGGATTGGGCGGCGGGGACGGTGGCGATGCTGACCTGTTCCCCGCCCGCGCTGGCGCGTAATGCCCGGAGCGCCGCCTGGAGATGGGCGGCTTGCGCGGCGCTCCATTCCGATTCCACGGGCGCCGGCGTATCGGCGTGGGTCAGCGGGAGCGTTAAGAGGATGGTGACCACCACTGTGGCGGGAATTGCCACCCGTTCGATCCACTCCCACACGCGCCGGTGGAGGGCGAGAGGGGCTAGCGCCACGGCAATCGCGGGAACAACGAAAGCGGTTTGCGCAGCGATCGATAGGCCGATACAGATGCCGGCAAGGTTGAGCTTTCGACCGGCCGTTGCGAGGGCAGCACAGGCGAGTAAGGAGAGCGCGGCGCCATGGCCCTCGGCACGGGCAAACCAATCGACCCACAGGGGTACCGCGGCGGCCCCGGCGACGGCGGCCCAAAACTGCCACTGGAACTTTACCATTCGCGCGGCAAGTTGCCAGATCGAAACCAGATATAGGATGCAGAACAACAGGCTGGGCAGCCTGACGGAGAACGGAGAGACGTGGAAGAGGCCGACGCTGCGCTTCTCCAGCACGCTATAGAGGACATCGCGGTCTGTCGACTGGGAGGCGAGCACCTGGCGGGCGGTGGGGCGAACGAAACGATCGTAGAGGTAGGCTTCGGTGACGCCGATGGGCGTGGCGGCAGCGCGGTACACCTGGAGCGCAAAGACGGCGGCGAGCAGGCCGAGCGCGAGCCTAATCGAGGCGGTAAAAGGTTGTTCCATTTGCTTTGGCCAGTTCAGTTAGGCCCCATAAACTCATATTCTGCTTGATGCTGGCGGCGACGCCATCGTCATCGTTGACCAGAAGGAATCCACAGCCTTGGGACTTGGCCGCGAGCGTAGCGGCCCGCTGGCCGGAATTCATCATGGCGGCGTGGTCGAGCGCTTCCTGAATGCGCATTCCGCGGGTGGATTCGTAGCCGACGATTATGTCGCGGTCGAGGTAGGCGGCCGCCCGGCCGGCGAAGGAGAAGATGCACCCGGTGGGGGGCACGGCTTGTTCGATGGCTCCCCTCAAAGCGTAGTCGCCCACATGGGCCGCAATAAATTGCGATTCAGGCTCAATACGGAGCGCCGCTCGGACTGGCAAGCCGTGTAATCTCCATGCGTTAGGATTGACATATGCATCCATTACTGTAGGCCAGCAAAGAAACGCCTGAAATACCGTGACGGCGGGCAGCATTCCCCAGGAATTCTCCAGTGACAAGCCTAACGCCAGGGCAAAAAAAGGCAGGGCGGGAATCCAAAAACGATTGTCGGCGTTCAGGAGCGCAGGGATCGCATAGACCGCGCCGGCCAGAAGCAGCTTTCGCCCGCGAGGGCTCCTGAGGGATAGGAGAGACAGGGGCAGCAGGAGGAGTGCGGGCCCCAATATTCCAGGTGCAAGTCCTCCCAGGACGGTCAATTGCGAGATAAAATCCCAGTAAGACTTGAAGTGAGGATGCTGCCGGAGACCGGCGAGGTATTCGTGTTCGAAGGCTGCCGTCCAGAAGGCATTGGGGAACCAGGAATTGAGGAAGGGGGCGGCTGGATTGTCCACCCAGATCCAGTTTCGGAGCACCCAAGGACCGGCCATCGCGCCAGCGCCTAGCAGGAGCGCAACGATTCGCCGGCCTCGCGTCCAAACTACCGAAAGGGGTAACATTAACCCGGCAGTATATTTAACGGCGTAACCGAAGCCGCACAGCAAGCCACACAAAAACAGTAGTTTAGAATTTAATATATGATTATTTACTTCAAGCAGGTAAAATCCTGCAAAAATCAGCGTTGCAACGGCGAGATCATTGTATGCGGATATTCCGGCGATCCCCACTACCGGGCTGGCATATACGAGCAGGCCGGCGAAGGCCCCGGCCCTGGGCAGACCGAACCGCAATCCATAGCAGACCATCAGCAGCGGGAGGGTCGCCTGAAACGTCATGTGAACTAAGGCCGCGGCGGGGTGCCGGCCGATGGAGAAGGCGACCAGGAAGAGCATTTCGATGCCCTGCCCGAGCGACGAGTAGATGCTGTGGAACTGCCAGTCGAACCCGTGGTGGCGCCAGTCCCGGGCGACGTTTCCGAGGTGGTAGCTGCTGCCGTCCGGGCTGATTTCGGGAGCCACGGCGTTGGTCAGGTATAACACGAAGAAAGCCGCGTAAATTACTATAAATAAAGCAAGCCACGCCCGCGGCAAAGGCGGCAAGCGCTTGCGCGGCGGCGTGCCGCGGGACCGCCAGACGGCCCATCCGATTACGCCCACGCCGGCTGGGAAAAATAGAATCAAGCGCGCCTGGTGGACCAGGCAAAGCGCGAATACCGCCAGACTGAGACACGCGGCTCCGCTCACGAAGGCGAACAGCGCGAATTCCAGGCGATGGAAATCGAGGCCCAGGCGCCGCAATAATAAGGACCCGAGAGCCAGGCAGATGGCCACCGTGAACAAAGCTCCGCAAATCGCGCCGGCGGGTGCCATGAGGTATACTGCAACTCTACCTTAGGATGACCGAGGATGACCGGCCTATATGAGGATTTCCGCTTCGGCCTCAGGGCTTTAGCTAAATATCGCCGATTCACTGCGGTGTGTATTTTATCGCTGGCGCTGGGGATTGGCGCCAACACCACCATCTTCACCCTGGTGAACGCCGTTCTGCTGCGACCCCTGCCGGTGCCGCACCCCGAAACCCTGCTGGCGATGTACACGCTGGACTCGCGCAATCCAGGCGACTGGGGCAACTCCTACCCGAATTACCGCGATTTTCGCGATCGGAATCCGGTATTCTCCTCGCTCCTTGTTTATACCGGGGTCGGCATCAATCTGACGGGTGGGGCCGAGCCGCACCTGGTGGTGGGCCAACTGGCGTCCGGCAACTACTTTTCCACGTTGGGGATCAATCCGCTGATCGGCCGGGGATTCCTGCCGGAGGAGGACAGCCCTTCGGGCGCCAGCCAGGTAGCCGTGATCAGCTATCGCTTCTGGCAGCAGGAGTATGCGGGCGACCCGAACGTGCTTTCGCGCAAGCTGAGTTTGAACGGCCGGGATTTCCGCATTATAGGGGTGGCGCCGAACCGCTTTCTGGGGCTCGATACGCTGGAGGCATCCGATATCTGGGTGCCGATGGAACTATACCGCGACTTCTACCCTGCGCCCGCCTATCTGAACCAGCGGCGCTACCTGGTGCTCTCTGTGGTGGGGCGATTGAAACCCGGGATTTCCCTGCCCCAGGCGCAGACCTCAATGCGGACCATCGCGCAGGACCTGGCGCGCGAATACCCGGCCGACAACCAGAATCGCCGCCCGTTGCTGACGCCGGCCACCGATGCCAGCATTCCGCCCGACTATCGCGCGCAGATCCAGCGGGCAGCGAACGTGCTGCTGGCGATCTCAACCCTGGTGCTGATCATCGCCTGCGGCAACCTGGCGAGCCTGCTGCTGGCACGCGCCGCGGGGCGACGGAAAGAGATCGCACTGAGGCTGGCGCTGGGGGCGAACCGAAGGCGGCTGGTGCGCCAACTGCTTACCGAAAGCGTCCTGCTCGCGGTGCTGGGGGGCGCTGCCGGGCTGGCAATTGCAATCCTGGCGCGCGATCTGCTTTGGTCGATGCGGCCGCCGATGTTTCTGCACGCCGCCGCCAAGGTGAGCCTGGACGGCAATGTGCTGGCGTACAATTTTGCCATTTCGGTGCTGACCGGGCTGATTTTCGGCCTGGTGCCGGCGTTGCGCGCTACCAATCCCGATCTGGCGAACGATCTGAAAGAGCGCTCCGGCCAGGCGCACTTCACGGGCGCGTGGAATCCGCGGTCGATGCTGGTGATGGCGCAGGTGGCCTTCGCGGTGGTCGCGCTGGTGGGGGCGGGACTGTTCGTCCGCAGCCTGCGTAAGGCCATGCGGTTCGACCCGGGATTCGACCTGGACCATCTGGGCATCATCGTCTTCAACTTTGCCGACCACGGATATACGCCGGCGCAAGGGCGCGATTTCCAACGCCGGGCGCTGGAACTGGCGCGCTCTACGCCGGGCGTGGCGGCGGCCACGCTGTCGAACGACTGGCCGTTTCGTGTTTCGCTTTCGCGCACCATGTCGATTCCGGGGCGCGACACACCCGGGCAGATCGTGCTGAGCGAGTTCGTGGCCCCCGGATTTCTGCAGACCGAAGGGATTCCGCTGCTACGCGGCCGCGATTTCAACGATCAGGACGGGGCCAAGAATCCGCACGTGGTGATTGTCAACCAGGATGCCGCGGACCGCTACTGGCCGGGCAAGGATCCGCTGGGTCAACACGTGAGCTTTTACGGCGAGACGGGCGAGGCGGAAGTGGTGGGGGTGGCGCGCACCGCCAATTATCGCGCGATCGGCGAGAAGCCCGAACCGTTCCTCTATTTTGCGCTGCCGCAGTATTACTTTCCCGTCTCCGTGCTGACGGTTCGCACCGCGGGGGAGCCGGGCGCGGTGCTGCCGACGGTGCGGCGCGAGGTACAGGGGATCGACCGGAACCTGCTGCTGCAGGCCGAAACGGTGACCACCACGATCGGGCAATCGCTCTGGGCGCAGCGACTCTCAGCGGGGTTGCTGGCGGTATTCGGGGGGGTGGCGCTGTTGCTGGCGACCATCGGGATATACGGGGTGGTGTCTTACCTGGTGGCGCATCGCGTGCGGGAATTCGGCATTCGCATGGCGCTTGGGGCGACAGCCACGGACGTGCAATTGATGCTGTTGCGGGAGGGCGTGCGGCTGGTATCGGTGGGAGTGGTGGTGGGGCTGGGGGTGGCGCTGATCGGGTCGCGGGCAGTGGAGAGTATGCTGTTTCTGGTGACGTCGCGGGATGCGATGACGTTCATTCTGGTGCCGGCGATTCTGACACTGGTGGCGGTGTTGGCATGCTGGATTCCGGCGCAGCGCGCTACGCGGGTAGACCCTATGGTGGCGCTGCGGGAGGATTAGGCGTCGCGGAGACGGCGCGCGGCTCAGAATGGGGGCGCGCGATGGTCTCGCACCGAGACACATCGCTGCGGGATTCGGCGGCCGATGGCCCGACGCCTCCCATTCGGGCCGCGGCATTCGCTAGAATAGTTCCTTACTGAAAGTAGAGCGCTCCGTTGCCGCCCAAACCCGCTAGTGTCACTGCTATCTACCCGGGGTCGTTCGATCCCATCACGAACGGGCATTTGGACCTGGTGCAGCGCGGCGCACGGATGTTCGACACTCTGATCGTGGCGATTTTGCGCAACGATTCGAAGCTTCCGCTCTTCTCCGTCGAAGAGCGCATGGACATGCTGCGCGAAGTGGTACACCCTTATGCCAATGTACGGGTGGATTGCTTCGACGGACTGCTGGTGGATTACGCCAACGCACGGTCGGCCACAGTTCTGCTGCGCGGCATACGGGCAATTTCGGATTACGAGTACGAGTTGCAGATGGCGCTGATGAATCGCAGGCTGCGCCCCGAAATCGAAACCGTGTTCATGATGGCGAATGAAGCTTATTCGTTCATCAGCTCCCGCCTGGTGAAAGAGGTCTACCGGCTCGGCGGGAACATTTCCGGTCTCGTGCCGCCTTCGGTGGAAACCCGAATGCGGGACCGGATGCATCAAACTAAATAGAAAGGTTCACTACCCGATGCAGGCAGTCACCAACCCAATCGCGGAACGTATCTCTTCCATCAGCGTATCGTCGACCATGAAGGTGTCGGCCGACGCTGAGAAGCTGCGGGCACAAGGCGAAGACGTGGTGGATTTCGGCGCCGGCGAGCCGGACTTCCCTACGCCCGACAACATCAAGCAGGCGGCCATCCGCGCGCTCGATCAAAACTTCACCAAGTATACTGCTGCGGGTGGCACGCTCGATCTCAAGAAAGCCATCTGCGAGCGGCATGCGCAGGATTTCGGCACGTCTTATTCGCCGGCCGAGTGCCTTGTCACGGTAGGCGGCAAGCACGCGATTTTCAATCTGACCCAGGCGCTGGTGAATCCCGGGGACGAAGTGGTGATCCCGGTGCCTTACTGGGTGACTTATAAGGATGTGGTCAACTACGCCGGCGGCAAGTGCGTTTTCGTGGACACGGACGAAGGCAGCGGCTTCGCGGTGACGGCGGCGACGATTGAGCCTCACCTGAATGCGCGCACGCGCATGGTGATTGTCAATTCTCCTTCGAACCCGAGCGGCGCGGTGGTGGACCGCGGCGAGTTCGAGAAGATCTACAAGCTCACCTCCGATCGCGGCATCTACCTGATGACGGACGAGTGCTATTGCAAGTTTCTTTACGATAGCGAGCCGTGGTCGATTGCGTCTCTTCCGGGCTCGAAGGAGACGGTGCTGGTGGCGGGATCGCTCTCGAAGACGTACGCGATGACCGGCTGGCGCATCGGATTCGGACTGGTGCCCGCGCCCATCGTCACCGCCATGACCAAGCTGCAGAGCCACTCGACGTCGAATCCGACATCGATTTCGCAGAAGGCCGCGGTGGAAGCTTTGCGCGGACCGCAGGATTCGGTGGCCGCGATGCTGGCGGAATACCATAAGCGGCGCGATTTCGTGGTGCAGCGCCTGCGCGCCATTCCCGGGGTGGCATGCGCCGAACCGCGCGGCGCGTTCTACGCTTATCCTAACTTGGGAGTGGCGATCGGCAAGAACGGCATCGCCAATACAACTCAGTTGGCCGAGCGGTTGCTGGCGGAGCAGCATGTGGCCGTGGTGCCGGGCGAAGCGTTCGGCACCAACCACCACGTGCGCATTTCCTACGCTACTTCGATGAAGGAACTGGAACGCGGTCTGGACCGGATCCATCAGTTCGTGGTGAAGAACTCGTAACTATGGACGGGCCCATTCGCCTTCAGGCGTCTCTGCGGGAGAAGGTGTGGGGACGGACGCAGCTTGCGCCGTGGTTTGCCGATTCCGCAGAGAAAATCGGCGAGGCCTGGTATCTTACAGACCGCGAATTGCCGCTGCTGGTGAAGCTGATTTTCACTTCGGAGCGGCTTTCGGTGCAGGTGCATCCCGACGATGGCGAGGATGGGCCACGCGGTAAGACCGAAATGTGGCACATCCTGGCGGCCGATGCGGGCGCCACCATCGCGCTGGGATTTCGCGAGCCGCTGACGCGCGAGCGACTGCAGGAAGCGACGCTCTCAGGCGAGATCGAGCACCTGGTCAACTGGGTGCCGGTGAAGGCAGGCGACACGTATTTCACGCCGGCGCACACGGTGCATGCCATCGGCGCGGGCATCGTGCTGTGCGAGATTCAGCAGAACTCGGACGTCACGTATCGCCTTTGGGACTATGGGCGGCCGCGCCCGCTCCACATCGAACAGGCGGTGCCGATTTCGGAGCTGACGGTGCACCCGGGCGCCGCCATCCCGACACCGATCGGGAGGGGCCACGATGCGCTGGTCTGGTCGAAGCACTTTATCACGGAGATGGTGCGGCTGGAAGCAGGCGACGAATTCACGCCGTCGGCGGAGAATTGCCAGCTCTGGATTTGCATCGAAGGCGCCGGTGCGATCGGCGGCCAGGCAGTGCGCGCGGGCGAGGTCTGGCTGTTGCCCGAAGAGCGCGAACTGCCGCCGGTTACAGGCGATGGCGTGAGCTTCCTGCGCACGTACGTGCCGGAATAGCGGCAGAGCCCCACCGCACGGCTGCCCTCCCAAGCGCCAGTCACGAAATTTTTCGATTTTCTTGCATTCATTTCAAAGGGGTTTTCGCCCGCCCAAAACAGGGGCTGCCGGCTGCCTGTGATACAACCGGCGCGGGGAAGCAACTATGCAAGCAAACGACGATTTCCAAAAAAGAATTCTGGTGGTGGAAGATGAAGGCCTGATCGCGGCCGACCTGGAGAGGCGCATTGCGCGGTTGGGATACCCCACGCCTGAGATCGCGCAATCGGGTGAAGAGGCCCTGGAACGGGCACGCGCGGAGCGTTTCGATCTGGTGCTGATGGACATCCGCCTGAAGGGCGAGTTGGATGGCGTGGCTACCGCCGCGGCGTTGCGCTCCGAACTCCGGACGCCGGTGGTCTACGTGACGGCGCATGCCGACCAGGAGACGATTGAGCGCGCCAAATTCACCGAGCCTCTGGGCTATCTGCTCAAGCCGATTTCGGATGGCGATCTGCGCAGCGTCATCCAGACCGCTATTTATAAAGCTGCCATGGAGCGCCGGTTGCGCACCGGGGCGGCGTGGCTGGCCACGGCATTGCGCAGCGTGGGCGATGGCATTGTGGCCACCAATTCCGACGGCGAAGTGGCATTTCTCAATCCTGCCGCAGAGCGCCTGACCGGGTGGAGCGGCAGCGAGGCGCAGGGGCACGATCTAATGGACGTGCTGAAACTGTTCGACGAAGCCACCGGGCAGGCGGCGGCCAACCCGGCGGTGGAACTGGGCGAGCGCGAATCGCGCAGCTACGCCCTGGTATCGCAGTTAGGCGCGCGGACGCCGGTGGAAGTGGAATGCTTCGAGAATCGCGCTGAAGATGAGGTGCTGGGATCGATCGTATCGGTGCGCGATATCGCACGCCGGAGGGAGATTGAAGCGCGCCTCCTGCAATCGCAGAGGATGGATGCGATCGCGAATATGGCAGGGGGGCTGGCGCACGATTTCAACAATCAGCTCATGGTGATCCTGGGGTACGCGGAGGAACTGGGCGGGCGCTTGACGGGCGAATTGAAGCAGCAGGTCGGCGAGATTCGCCAGGCGGCGGCATTGGCGGCGGCAACCACTACGCAATTGCTGGCGCTCAGCCGGCACGGCGGTGAAGGGTTCGAATTGCTGCGCATCGACGAAGTGATTCGCGACGTGCGGCCGCTGGTGGCGCAGACACTGGGCAGCGGCGCTACGGTGGCATCGCAAGCGGCATTTCCGCTGGGCTACATGCGCGGCGACCGCAGCGAGTTGCGGCAACTGTTTCTCAATCTCGCGCTTTACGCGCGCAGCGCCATGCCGGCGGGCGGCGAGATGCGGATTGAGGCCGAGACCGTCGACATTGCGGCGGGCGACCCGGAGTCGCGGCAGTATCGCGCCGGCGCCTTCGTGAAGCTGACGGTGTCGACTACCGGCGCGGGAGCGGACGCAGCGGCACTGGCGCGTATTTTCGAACCGCGCTTCGATGCCGGCACGGAGAAGTTCGGCAACGGGCTGGGGCTCTCGCTGGTGCACGGAATCGTGGTGGAGGCGGGCGGGTTCATCACTGCGCGCAGCGCCTTGGGGATGGGCACGACTTTCGAGATTTTGTGGCCGGCCGCGGGCACGTTCCACGGCACGGGCGTGCCGGAGGCGGCCAGCATTCTGCTGGTGGAAGACGAGGACGGCGTGCGGCGGCTGATGCATCGCCTGCTGGAACGGGAGGGCTACCAGTTGCTAGCAGCGCGTACGGCGGAGGACGCGGAAACCATCGCCGGGGTTTACGTTGGCGGGATCGATCTGCTGATTACGGACGTCGTGATGCCTGGCATTACGGGTCCGCAACTGGCTGAACGGCTGCGTCCGCAGCATGCCGGGATGAAGGTGCTGTTCGTTTCGGGGTACCGGCACGACGCGCTCGATCAAAAGGGGCTGGTGGGTCCGGGCGCGCAGGTTCTGGCCAAGCCGTTCTCCTCGGCGCCGTTCCTGCGGCAGGTGCGAACGCTGCTTAAGCAGAGCAAGGTGCGGACGTGACCGGCGGCCTGCTGGAACTGGCGGCCGCTCATTCGCCGACCGCGCTGGTGTTATTGCGCGGCGCGAATTTCGCCATCGAGATGTGGAATCCGGCTTTTCAGGCGCTTTGGCCGGAAATGGAAATCGCCGGACGGACGGTGGTGGAGATTTGGCCGGAGGCGGCGCCCCTGCTGCTGCCGCTGCTGGGAGTGGTGCGGGAGGGCGGCATTCCGTACCACTCGGCGGCGCAAGCGGTCCGGCTGGAGGAACGCTTTTTCGAGCTCTCCTGCGTCCCGCTGGCGCACGGCGGGGACGGACTGGTCCTGCTGGTGGCGAGCGAAGTGACGGCGCATATCCGCCTGGAAGCCCGGCTGCAAGCGGTCTGCGCAGAGCTCGCCGCCATCCATGCCAATGCCCCGGTGGCGTTGTTCGTGATCGACGACCGCCTGCGTGTGGAGAAGGTCAACGAACTGGCGGCGCGCCTGGCAGACCGGCCGGCGGAAGAGATGGTGGGGCGGCATCCGGGAGAAGCGCTCGGCTGTCTGAACGCGTTGGCGAGTGTGGAGGGATGCGGACGCGGACCGGGATGCGCCCGTTGTTCGATTCGCGCCGCCGTGCTGGAATCGCTCGATTCGGGCGCGAGTCACCACGGGGTGGAGACGTGGGTATCGCGCACCGTGAACGGCGCGGTGGAGGAGAACTGCCTGCTCATCTCCACCTCACCCATGCGGTTCGACGACGGACGGAAAGTGCTGGTCTGCGCCCAGGACATCACCGGGCAGAAGCGCACGCAGCTAGCGCTGGAATCGGCCCTGGCGGAGAAGACCATCCTGCTGAAAGAAATTCACCACCGCGTCAAGAATAATCTCGCGGTGATTTCGAGCCTGCTCAGCATGAAGGCCGACGCGGTGCGGAACCCCACCGCGCGAGATGCGCTGCTCAAAAGCCAGCAGCGCGTCCACTCCATGGCGCTGATTCACGAGCAACTCTACGGCAACGAACACCTGGACCGCATCGACTTTGCCGACTATGCGGCGGAGTTGGTCCGCCGGCTGCACGCCGCCATGGCGAGCGATCTCGAGCGGGTCGCCATCCAACTGGCGCTCGAGCCGATTGAACTGGCCATCGAACAGGCGGTGCCGTGCGGGCTGATCCTGAATGAGCTGATCACCAATGTCTTCAAGTACGCGTTTCGCGGACGCGAGGACGGACGCATTGTCATCTCCTTCCGGGAAGCCGCCGCGGGCGTGCGCGAACTCTCGGTGGAAGACGATGGCGTCGGGATCGCCGCGGAGCGCACCGATGACAGCGGCAACTCGCTGGGGCTGCGGATTATCGAAGTGCTCACCCGCCAGTTGGACGGCGTCCTGGAATACCAGCCCTGCAGCGGCACGCGCGTGGTGCTTCGTTTCCCCGCCGACCGCAGCCTGGGTAAGGCATAATGGTCCGCAGTGCGTGCGCTCACGGCCCGCTTCGGGCCAGCAGTTTTCCTGGCGGCATATTTCTTCTGGTTCGCCGGCGGCGGACTTTGGGCCCGGTTCACAGGCGACGACCTGATGAACCTGGAATTTCACCTGACCCCATCTTTCCCGCGGCTGCTTCTGACGAACCTGACGTATTGGACCACCGCCTACCGGCCGATGGGCGGCATTTTCTATGTCGCGGTCTACCGGCTGGCCGGCTTCCACTCGATGCCGTTCCGGGTTGTCTGCTTCGTGCTCCTGTTGGCGAATCTGTGGCTTTTCTATCGCGTTTGCCTGCGGCTGACGGAGCGGCGCGAGGCCGCGCTGTTGGCGACGCTCCTCGCCACCTATCACGCCTGGCTGGTTAACCTTTACTATTCCACCGGCACCGTCTACGAACTGCTCTGCTACGGATTCTACTTCGCGGCGTTCGACTATTACCTCGGCATCCGCCAGGCCGGCAAGACATTGGGCGTGCGCCAGTGGGTCTGCTTTCTGGCGCTGTACCTCGCGGCGCTCGATTCGAAGGAGATGGCGGTCACGCTTCCGCTGGCGATTCTCTGCTACGAGTTGCTGTGGCACGGCGGCCGGGGGAGCGTCCGCGGTGTCGCCATTTCGGCATTTGTCACGCTTCCATACGTCATCGGCAAGATGACGGGCGCCCAGAGCCTGGCGAACAATCCTCTATACCGGCCGTCGATTTCACCCGCGCACTACCTGCATGCGTTTCATCTTTACCTGAACGTACTGTTCTACCAGGACCACTTCTTTCGCGACGCCAACACCATCCTGCTGGTGGTGGCGATGTTGGCAGTGGCTGCCTGGCGCCGGTCGCGGCCGCTGTTATTCGCGTGGTGCTTCATTCTTTTCAGCGTCCTGCCGTTCATTTTCATTCCGCACTACACGGGCTTCTTCCTCTATATTCCGATCGCCGGGTGGGCGCTCTACATCGCTACGGGGATGGAAATGTTGCGGCAGCGTTACATCCGCCGATTGCCGGCGGCAGCCATTTTTTTGACACTCGCAGCAGGGCTGGCCGCAGTAAATTTGCACGAGTCGCCCCGGACGATGCAAGTTTTTACCACGATGGACATTCCAAGCACCGAAATGATTGCACAGTTGCGGAATGTGCAGCCCGCGATGCGGCGGGGAGCGCACGTATATTTCGAGAGCGATCCCTTTCCGCCGAAAACCTATTCGCTGCTTTTTCTGGTCCGGCTAGTTTATGACGATCTGTCCATCGACGTGGCGCGCGCCGCCGATGGCGACCCGCAGAGCGGCGGAAATTTCGACGCGGTCTACCGCTGGGACGCCGGCAGGCTAGTCAAAGAGGGGCGCTAATCGAGATCGATATCGCGCTGCGGAGGCCGCTGGTCCGGATCTTCTTTGGCGCGCTTGAAAAGCTCCTCGAACTTCTTTTCCAATACTTTACCGTGGGCTTTCTCGGCTTCGAAGTTCTTCTGAAAGATCTCTTCGCGGCGGGCGCCGGCACCTTTGAGTTTGGCGACTTCGGCTGCGAGGTCTTCAATCGGCAAGGGCTTCACGGGCACCGTGTGGGCAATAACCGCACATGTCTCCGGATCCACTTTGAGGATCGCCTTGCAGCATGGGCACTCGACCTCGAACATTCCTTTGGCCATGCATCTATCGTAAACGAGATTGTAGGGGTCTGCGCTGGAAGTGCGCAGGCCCCCGAAGAGACAATTGGGTAGGGTTAAGGGGTATTTAGCAGGATTCTATGCGAGGTGACTCGTTTGGCAGGACTGCGAAGCGAGGAGCAATCGTCTCTCCGGGAACCTGAAATATCTTAGTCACGCCGTCCTTATAGCAATTCCCGCGCCAAACTGAAAACGATGGAAAACCAGGCTTTCGAGGCCGTCAGGATCGGTCGGTGTAAGCAACATTGGCACTCGCACTGTCAACTTTGTGTACCAGAGCGGAACACCGGTGTACCGTTTGTGTGCAATCTGCCGCGTTCCCGGCGCCGATGGTATAGTAGGCCTTTGTGACACCTCAAGCCGAATCCATTCTGGAGCTTTTCCGATCGACAGGCGCCTACCTGCAGGGCCATTTTCGCCTGACAAGCGGCCTCCACAGTTCCGAATACCTGCAATCGGCGCTGGTGCTGCAATATCCGGCGGCGGCGGAGAAGCTCGGCCGCCTGCTGGCCGAGGCCATGCAGAAAATCGCCCCGGCGAAAGTGGGCGTCGTAGTCTCGCCGGCGTTGGGTGGCCTGATCATTGGGCATGAGGTGGCGCGGGCGCTGGGATCGCGCTTCGTATTCCTGGAGCGGCCGGCCGGTTCGAACGAGATGCAACTGCGCCGCGGCTTCGCCATCGAAACCGGCGAGAGCGCCGTGGTAATCGAGGACGTCATCACCACGGGAGGCACTACCCGCGATGTGGTGGACGTGCTGCGCGCCGCCGGCGCCCACGTGCTGGCGGCCGGCTCCATCATCGACCGTAGCGGCGGCCAGGCCGATGTCGGGGTGCCGCGGGTGGCGCTGGTCAGTATGCGGGTGGCGGCTCACTATCCCGAACAGTGCCCCCTGTGCCTGCAAGGCGTTCCCGTCGTGAAGCCGGGCTCGCGCCCCGTCTGATGCGCCGCATTCGCATCGACCTGGCATACGACGGCGGCTCCTTTCACGGATGGCAGGTGCAGCCCGGCCTGCCGACGATTCAAGGCACGCTGGAAGCAATCCTCGCTGGTATCGAAGGTGCGCCGGTGCCGGTGGCCGGGTCGGGCCGCACCGATGCGGGCGTTCATGCGCTTCGCCAGGTGGCGGCGTTTTCACTGGCGAATCCGATTCCGCCGGAGAATCTGCGGAGAGCCATCAATCGCCTGCTGCCGCGATCGATTCGCATCCTCTCAGCCGAAGTAGTGCACGGCGATTTTCATCCGCGCTTTCAGGCTAAAGCAAAGACCTACGAATACCGCATCGTGCGCGGGGAAATCTGCACGCCGTTCGAGTGGCCGTACACGCTGCACCACCCTTACCCGCTGGACGAGGAACGCATGGTGGAGCTGGCGCGCGCATTCGAGGGGGAGCACGATTTCAGCGCCTACGCGGCGGCGGACGATCGCGATGGCCTGGGGCTGTCCAAGGTGCGGCGCGTGTTCTCGTCGGTGCTGGAGCGGGGTCCGGGACGATTGACGTTTCGCATACGCGGCAGCGGATTCCTCAAACACATGGTGCGCAACGTGGTGGGCACGCTGCTGGAAGCGGGCAAGGGGAACATCGCCGACCGGAGTATGCTGCCCGCGAAATGCGGGCCCACCGTGCCGGCGCGCGGGCTGTTCCTGGTGAGCGTGGAGTATGATTGAGCAGCTGATCGCCGAGCTGCGCGCGCACGCCAACCCGGCGAACGTGGCGGGAATGGCGCGCTACGGAATCAATCCGGAGGGTACGCTCGGCGTGCCGGTACCGGTGCTGCGGAAGATGGCCAAACAGGTGGGCCGCGACCCTGCCCTGGCGGAGCAGCTTTGGATCTCTGGCATCCATGAAGCGCGGATTCTGGCGACCCTGGTGGACGACCCGGCGCAGGTGACCGCCCGCCAGATGGACCGCTGGGTGCGCGACTTCGATTCCTGGGATGTGTGCGATCAGGCGTGCCAGAATCTGTTCCGTTATTCGCCGCTGGGACTCCGCAAAGCGGCACAGTGGGCGCGCTCGCCGAGGGAATTCACACGGCGCGCGGGATTCTCGCTGATGGCGGGCCTGGCAGTGAAGGCGAAGGATGCGTCCGACGAGCAGTTCGCCGCGCTGTTCCCGCTGATCGCCGCGGCGGCGGGCGACGATCGCAACATGGTGAAGAAGTCCGTCAACTGGGCGCTGCGGCAGATCGGCAAGCGCAATCGGCGGCTGCACAAACTGGCGCTGGCAGCGGCCGGGGAGATTCGGAAACAGGACTCCAAATCGGCGCGCTGGATCGCCGCCGACGCGATCAGGGAGTTACGCAGTGAGGCGACCATCGCGCGGATCGGAAACGACTGACTCCCGCCTGTGGGGACGACAGGCAAATAGCCCACCACTTTGGTTTCAATCTCAGTTACGATCAAATACTGGACTCGCGGTGGTATGCGGGTCCGCGGAAGGGAACAATTTATCCTAATGAGCCTTAAGATCACTACTCGTGAAACTGCCGACGCTACCATTCTGGACTTGAGCGGCCGCATCACCTTGGGCGAAGGCCTAGGTGACCTGCGCGACTCCATCCGGGAGTCACTTGCCGGAAACCGCAAGCACATCGTATTGAATCTGGCCGATGTCAGCTACATCGACAGCTCGGGGCTGGGCCAGCTCATCGGCAGCTACGCCACCGTCACCGATCGCGGCGGCCAGATGAAGCTGGTGAATCTTCAGAAAAAAGTCAAAGACCTGATGCAGATCACCAAGTTGCTGACGGTTTTTCAGACCTACGATACCGAGTCTGCCGCGCTCGCCAGTTTCGGCGGCAATTAGTTCTACCAATCGCTGCACATTTGGATGGTGGCCGCGTCGATGGCGCCGCGGCCCGCCGTCCGCAAATATTGCGCGACTTCGCGGGCGCCGAATTCGGTGCGCTCCTGGTCCCATTCGCAGTTGGCGCAATAGACGGCGGGTCCGCCCGATGCCCGCACTGCCTCATACCCGGCAGGGTCGAGGAAGAAGCGGCGAGCCTGGCGGTAAGGTTCGCTGTTGAACTCGTCCACCTGCCCCGATCCAAACCCGCCGAACACCACATCTACGCCCGGCTTGGGCGCGCCGCAGCACGGCAAAATTCTCCCGTTGGCGTCGAGTGTCATGCTTTTGTAGAGCCACTTGCAGGTATGCGACGGCGCGCTCGCACCGGCCTCGCCCGAGTCCCGCTGGCCGGACCATCCGCGCGCGAATTCCCGCGCCACAAGCTCCGCGCATTCCTTGGGCACCGGCCGATTCCAGTTCTCCGCCAGGATCTCTTCGGTGCCGGCGATCAGTTCCTCGTGGAAGGGGTGGACATCGCGCGCCACATGCACGCCGGGATCGTCCCAGCTCACATCGAAAGGAACTTCGAGCGCAAACTGATCCACGCCCAGGCGCCGCGCGGTTTCGAGCGCCAGCGGAGCTTCGTGCACGTTGTGTTCGAACGCCAGGTACTGCCAGCGCAGCACGGGGGTGCGGCTGCCGAGACGCCGCTTGGCGGCCACGAGGCTCTCCACGTTGCGATAGATCACCTCGATATCGCCGTTCTTGCGATAGCGGCTGTATACCGGCTGCGTCGCGCCGTCGATCGCCAGATACATAAAATCGAGCCCGGAGCGCACGTAGGCTTCGGCGTCGAACCGCCCCACCGAAAGGTTGGTGGAAAGCGCGGTCTGCGCGTAATAGCTCTTGGCCTGGGCGATTAACTGCGGGGTATTGGGATTGGTCAGCGGCTCACCGTAATTGCAGAACATCACCTGCATTACATACGGGCCATAGCGTTCGAGCAGGGCGGCAAAACGGTCGGCAGGCAGCAACCCGTTCTTCCAATCGAAGAGCTTGAGCGACTTCGCGCGAGTGGACTGCACACATCCCGGACAGGCCAGATTGCAGCCGTTCGAGGGATCGACCAGCAGCCCCGGGGGCCGCGAGATCAGGCGGGCATCGCGCGCCAGAAAATGATGCCGGGCCAGGAGGAGATTGCAAAGCTTGAGCGCCAGCGCGGTGGCCGCCGGTTCGGCCATGGTCCGCCGCAGAGCGTTGCGGATGGCGTCCCTGCTGCGATCGAGCGCGGCCAGGACGTCACCGGCAGCCGCGCCGGGGCGCGATTTTTCATGGAACGCGCCGACTGCCTCGCGCAGACCGTTCTTTCGCCCCAGCGTCAGGCCGAGCATGCTCTTCGAATATAGCGTACCCGCCCGCGCATCCCCCAAAAAGGAAGCGGCCCCGGGGAGCGAATCCGGGGCCGCTTATTGACGCGAACTCTGTCTAAAACCTAATTCGAGGATAGCCCTGGGCAGGCGCGGAATCAATGGCCGAAGCGTACCATCGGTTCCGACATAGCAGCTTGTTACGTACCGAAGAACTGCTGGTACCTGAACGCCGTTTTAGACCTCGCCCGACCACGCGTGTTATATTGTTGCCATGCCGAGCGGGTACATACCCATCTTCATTTTCCTGATCGTGGCGATGTCGTTTCCGGTAATCGCCATCGTCGCGGCTAAGCTCATCCGTCCCTCGGCACCGTCTGAAACCAAGCTGGACGCGTACGAATGCGGCATCAAAGCCGCATCCGATTCGCGCGGCCGCTACACCGTCCGCTTTTATATTGTCGCCATCCTGTTCGTCATCTTCGACGTGGAAACCGTGTTCCTCTTCCCGTGGGCCGTGCGCTACCGGCAGCTCGGATGGTTCGGCGTGGCGGAAGTCGCCGTGTTCCTGGCTATCCTTTTCGTCGGTTACATTTGGGCCTATAAGAAGGGCGCGTTTGAATGGGTTTAACTCCACTCCCATTTCGCATCGTTATTCTGTGAAACCTTCCTCTACTCAATGGCCGCAGATCTACCTCTGCGTAGGCCTCACGACCATGGCGACGCTCCTGCTGGAGCTCTCGCTCACACGAATTTTCTCGGTAGTTTTCTACTACCACATGGCATTCCTCGCCATCTCCATCGCCCTGTTCGGACTGGGCGTGGGCGGGGTCTACTCTTATGTGGTGGCCAATTGGAAAGGTTCCCTCTATAGCAAACTGGGACGCCTGAGCTCGGTCAACGCCCTGTTGGTGCTGGTGACGCTGGCCGTGATCCTGTTGCAGGGCGAATCGCCCAGCGACTGGAGCCTGGCGATTGTCTACTTCACCACTGCCCTGCCCTTTTTTGTCTCCGGCATCATCGTCTCACTGGCCGTCTCCGAGAATATGGAACGCGTCGACCGCGTCTATTTCTACGACCTTCTGGGCGCCGCCGGCGGCTGCCTGCTGCTGGTGCCGCTGCTCAATCAATTCGGTGGGCCGAGCACGGTGATCTCGGCCGCGATCTGTTTCGCGGTGGCGGCGGCGGTATGGCACAGCATGGCCGGATCGGTGCGCGGGCGCGCCGGCAGCGTGGCCTTCGCGCTCGTCCTGGTCGCCGTACTCACTTATAATCAGCGGCAGCATCCCATTATCGACGTACACTACGCCAAGGGCCATCCCCTGCAATGGGAGACCTGGTCGAAATGGAATTCCATTTCGCGCATCGGCGTGCAGGCGTACAAAAAGGGCGGCGGGATGATCTACATCGATGCCGACGCGTCCACCGGCATCGCCGATTTCGATTTCGACCACCTCACGGCGCAACAGCATCACGACCTCCTGGAGCAAGGGATCGCGCTGCCGTACGCCATCCGGCCCGGCGCCAAGACGCTGGTCATTGGACCGGGCGGAGGATGGGACGTTTCGCGCGCGCTGGCCTCCGGCAGCCATGATGTGACGGCCGTCGAGATCAACCCGATCATCGCCACCACGGTGATGCGGGAGATGTTTGCGTCCAACAGTAATTACCTTTATTTGCGGCCCGACGTGCATGTCCACGTGGAAGACGGGCGTAGTTTCGTGCGCCGCTCTACCGACAAATACCAGGTGATCCAGGCGACCCTGGTAGATACCTGGGCCTCCACCGCCGCGGGCGCGTTCGCGCTTTCCGAGAACAACCTCTACACCACCGACGCGTTCCACGACTACTTCACGCACCTCACCGACGATGGCACGGTCTGCTTCACCCGCTGGGGCTTCGATCCGCCGCGCGAATCGCTACGCCTGATTTCTCTCGGCATGGCGGCGCTCAATCAGTTGGGCGAGAAGGACCCGTGGCGGCACGTGGTGGTGGGCCGCGACGGATCAGTAAAAGGATGGGGCTCGCAAGACACCGTGCTGATCTCGCGCAAGCCTCTAAGCGATACCGATATTGCCCACGCGCGCGATCTGCTGGCGGCCGCCAAAATGCAGGCCGTCTATTATCCCGGCATCGACATCCACAATCAGTTTCACGATCTGTTGCTCAGCTCCAATCCCGCCGAGTACGAACGCAATTACACTTTTGACATTACCCCGGTCACCGACAACCGGCCGTTCTTCTTCTTCTCGGTGCAGCCGCGCGACCTGTGGACGTTCATGAAGACGGCGTCGCACGACAACGCCGATTACAAGGCCGGGAACTCCGCGCTGCCGCTGCTGTTCGGACTGATGGCGCTCAGTATTGTGGCCACGGCACTGATTCTGCTGGCGCCTCCGCTCATCCTCGGCACGCGCCTGCCACGCCACTCCGGCGTGCGCGGTTTCCTGCCTTACTTCCTGTTCATCGGGACGGGCTACATCCTCATCGAGGTGGGACTGATTCAGAAATTCGTACTGTTCCTGGGCCACCCCACTTATGCACTCACGGTGGTGATCTTCTCGCTGCTGACCTCCAGTGGCCTGGGAAGCTTCGCCAGCCGCCGAATGCTGGGCAGCGATGAAGGAAGGCTGATCAAAGTGCTGGGCTGCGTGGCGTTGCTCGCGGTCGCATTGGCGTTGCTGGTGTCCGGCCTGCTCTCCGCGCTGGTCTGGTTGCCGCTGCCGCTAAAGATCGCGATCACCGTGGCGCTCCTGACTCCTCTCGGCTTCGCGATGGGAATGCCCTTCCCCACGGCGCTGCGCCGGCTGGAAGAGATGCACGCCCCGTCCGTCCGCTGGGCGTGGTCGTTGAACGCCGCCGCCAGCGTGCTCGGGTCGGTAGGCGCGCTGGTATGTGCCATCTATCTGGGACTCATTCAGACACTGATCATCGGAGGGCTGTTCTATCTGGCGGCGCTGGCGGTAGTGGCGCGTTCCATCACGGTGAAAACGCCAATGACGGAAGCGGCACCCGGCCGCGTCGTGCTGGGACATTAGGTTCGAAGGGGCTGGATTGGCCCGCCGCTCAGCTCATTCGTATCGAGCAAATAGCCCATCACAATTCGACTGGGCGGCTGGTCGAAGGATTACGGCTGAAATCAAGATTCAGGCAGCGCAATGGCGCGAACAGTTCCTCGATATCCTTGGCGGGCTGGCGTCGGCTTGAGGCATGGCGGCTGCGATCGCGTTTTCGACAAGCTGGCGGGCATATTGCTCGGCAGTCAGACCCTGCGCCTGCGCAATCGCCGTCAGCGGCGCGGTCTTTTCATCCGGCAGGTCGATTGTCAGAATCATGGGAATAACTCTCGGTTCATAGTATCAGTTGACCGGGACAGGTACGGCCACCCGCCGCCGTTCACTTCCATCCTTCGTCGTGAAAGACGCGCTGGAGGTCTTCATTCTGCAGCGATACCTGCGGGAAATATTGCCGCACGTACTGCCGCTTCCACCAGTTGCCGGTCTGCCGCCGCTCCTGAGGAGTGGTGAACTCGTATTGGTAAAGTTCGGCGCGTACGAAGCGCGGCGGACGTTGGGGGAACGGATTGCCGCGTAGCAGACCGAGCGTGTCGCGATCCCCTTCGAGCAGCTTGCCCATGAAGTGGACGAACCACGGCTCCTGCGCGTAATCGCTCATGGCCGCGAACCACATCAGCCAATCGAGCCGTAAATGGTAGGGCGCGATTTGCGGAGGCTGCCGGTTGAGAGCCGTGGGCTTACCGCGGAATTGGTACTCGCGCCACTGCGTTTCCGGACCCGGCGATTCGTCCGCCGTCCCCTCCACCACCACTTCATAGCGGGTGCGCGTGATCCCGCCGAACGCGCCGTACGTGCCCACCAGATGGAGCGGATTGTAGTCGGTATTCATCACCTGCTCGGGCGAGATCATATTTCCGATGGGACGAATGCTCAGCGCGATCACCAACACCATGAGCAGCCCCACCACGATTTTGTGGACCGGCGCGGGCGCCTGCAAGTCCGGGGTCGCCACGCGCCACACGGCCCGCAGCACACGATCGTCGAGCGCGGGAATCGCCAGCACCATGGTGAGCAGGTTGAGCCAGGAGAGATTGCCGGTGGCCATGATGAGGCCTTGAAACACCACGATGGCGAGCGCCGCGATGGACGCCAGCGGCTGCGGTAGCAGCAATCCGAAGGGCGCCGCCAGTTCCGCGAAATGGTTGACCCACACGCCCGCATGATGGCTCCACTCCGGCCCCCAATGGAAATACCAGCTCAACGGGTTCGGCATGGGCTGCGTCTGGTAGTGGTAATCGAGGCACGTCATGTTGCGCCAGCAGGGATCGCCGTGGAGCTTGATGAGGCCGGCGCCGAACATGACGCGGAAGCAGAGCCAGCGCAGCATGACGATGTTGGCCATCTGCGGCGCCACCGACCGGCTGCCCAGAAAGATGCTGTAGAAGCCCGCCTCCAACAGTATCGATTCCCAGCCGAATCCGTAAAAAGTCTGCCCCACGTTGACGAACGAGAGATAGAGAATCCACAACGCGCCCCAGACTATCGCCGCGAAGGGTGTGGCCAGCCGCTCCGCCAACCCTGCCAGCGCCACCAGCGAGAGCGCGATTCCCAACCACGCGCCGGCCAGGAATGCCCAATCCCTGGGCACCAGATAGAACAGGCTGGGCGACGCGCGGAACGGCACCAGGCGGACCCAGTGGGGCACGGGCAGCAGGCCGTTCTCACCCAGCAGCGGCTTGAATTCGTTCAGCGCATTGAGAAACGCGATCAGGTAAACCAGCGCCAGACCGCGCTGGAAAACCAGTCTCGCCAGCCAGTAGTTGTTGGCCGTCCAACTCAGCTTCATGGCTTACGCCGTCGAATTCGCCGCGCTTTCCAGCCAGCGGCGCATCTCCGCGCGCGGCCTGAGGCCGGCACTCTGCTGTACTACTTTTCCGCCGCGCAGCACTACGAAGTTGGGAATGCTCTGCACGCCGAAGCGCGCGCCGAGTTCGGGGTAGGCCTCGGTATCGACCTTGACGACCAGCGCGCGTCCCGCCATCTCACGCGCCAGCGCCGCTACCTCCGGCGCGGCCATGCGGCACGGGCCGCACCACGACGCCCAGAAGTCCACCAGCACCGGCACGCGCGACTCATTCTGAATTTCCTGGAAGGTCGCGGGGTCCACTTCGACAGGCGCGTCGGAGGGCGGCAGTGCGGTTTTGCACGATCCGCAGCGGCCGCTATCGGCGAGGTGTTTCGCCGGTATTCTGTTGGTGGCGCCACAATTCCAACACTTGCGCAATACGCTCATAAGCGCATGATACGCCAGTTGGACAGCAAAGGCGCTTAGCGGCGGGCTTGCAATAGGATGTCTACCACATCGCCGGCCGTCTTGCCGATGGCCGCCAGGATTTCTCCCTTGACCGGCAGCTTATGTCTGCCATCGCCCAGCGCCATGAAAGAGCTTTCGAAAGGATGGCCATCGACCGTGCCACGCACCTTCACCAGGCCGCGGGTTCCGAAAAATGACACCGATTCGGGCCAGACGACGTATGTCCAGCCGCCTTTTTTCTCGCTCTTTTGGAGCTGGGCCTTAAAGGCTCGATTCAGTTCCCGCGGTACTGCGATTTTCACGAAATCCTCCTCATCGAAACAATAGCGGAGTGAGCAGCGCGGCGTCGGCCAGGACGCGCTTTGCATCCATCGTAATGCGCTTGCCGGAGATCGCCAACGCGGCCAGCAAAACTCCCGCGAGCGCGACGGCGTGATACCAGGGCCCGTGGATCGCCAGCGCCACGGCGGCGATGGCGGCCGGTGCGATCCACAGCACGCGCCGCCCGGCCGCGCGTTCCCACAATTCAATGAGCACCAGGTCGCACAGACAAAGGCCCGCATACAGCACCGCCGGCAGCAGAAGATGCAACGGACTGAGAGACGTGGCCGAGACCAGCAGCACCCCGATCGAAAAGAGCACGGCGCAGCAGGCTTGCTTTTCCCAGCCGCTGGCGCGCTGCGGAAAGATAAACAGGTAGGCGCCCACGCAGGCCGCCACCGCCAACCCGTGGAGCAAAACGGCGCGCCGCAGTTCCACCGTGGCCACGAAAATATCGACCAGCAGGACGGCCGCCAGCAAGACGCTCAGCGCGCGGTAATGGCGCCGTGAAAACCGGTGCCGCGCGGTATCGGTGGCGAGGCCGGCGGCGCGCACGTCGAGCAGGCGATCCGCCAGATACACCGCCCATACTGTGAGCCCCAGCACCACGCGCGCTGCTGCCCGCAATGGGTTGCCGAACGAGTGTGCGGCCAGATCCTGCCAGACCAGCGCGACGATGGGGGCATCCAAGCTGAGCAGATTCGGCCAAAGCCATACGGGCGTTCGCTTCATCTCTACCTTTTACGGTACGGCAAACGCCGGCCGGCGCGCTTACTCTGCGCGCAGCGCCTGAATGACGTCCACCCGCGCGGCGCGTGCCGCCGGCAGCATCGATGCCACCAGCGCGGCCACCACCAGCACTGCCGCCGATGCCACTAACGGCGCCGCCCCCGGCATCCGCACCACCTGGAAATAGCTGCCTGCCAGCAGCGCCAGCCCGTAGCCGGCCGCTGCGCCTACCGCCACTCCCGCCAGCGCAATCCCCGCGCCCTGCCGCATCACGCTCACCACCAGTTGCTTCGGCTCGCCGCCCACCGCCAGCCGGATGCCGAACTCGCGCGTCCGCCCGCTCACCGAGAAGGCCAGCACGCCGGCCACCCCCACGATCGCGATGAGCAGCGCCACCGCCGCGAAGCCGCCGAACACCAGGGTATTCAAGCGGTCCGCCGATAAGACTTCCGCGCGGATATCTTCGAGCGTGGCCGCATGCTCCACCGGCTGGTCTGCAGACAGCCCGCGGATGATGCGCTCCATCGGCCCCACCACCGAGTACGGATCGCCTTTCGTGTTCACGAACAAGCGTCCGAAATAAAGGCCTTCCTGCGAGTACGGCTGGTAAATCGTAAATGCCGGGCCGGGCACTACGTTCTCATCGTCCACGTCCGCCACCACTCCCACGATGCGCCGCGGCTCCATGCTGATATCGACGAATTTCATCACCGGATCGGTCCACTGGATGTGCCGGTCGACCGCGTCCTGATTGGGGAACATGCGTTGCGCCAGGCTCTGGCTCACCATCACCACTTTTTCGGCGGCGCGGCGGTCCGAATCGTTGAAATCGCGGCCGGCGATCAAGGGCACGCCCATGGTGGCGAAGAATCCCGGCGAAATGGAACGTAGGCGTCCACGCGGATCTTCCTCGCCGGGCGCTTTCACGTGCCCTTCCGCGCTAAAGCCGAAGCCCGGTCCGAAACTGCCGGCATCGCGCCATGGCACCTGCGATCCGAACGATACATGCTGCACGGTGGGCAATTCCGCGATGCGCCGGATGGACTCGCGGTAGAAATCCACAATCTGATCGGGCGTCTTGCCATACGACATCACCGGCACATTCACCGCCAATACGTGGCGCGTGTCGTAACCGGTGTCCACTGCCTGGAGCGAGAGAAGCGTCTTGAGCAGCATGGTAGCGCCGGCCAACAGCACGAAGGAGGCCGCAATCTGCACCACCGCAAACACCCTCAGGCGGCGCGTGGTGCTGCCGGTGATGCGCGGGCTGCCGCTCCCACGGCCGAACCCGTTCGCCGTTCCCGACAGGGGCAGTCGCGGAACGTATGCCAGCAGCACCGACGCCACCACCGCCAGCCCTGCCCCCACCCATAGCAGGCTGGAATCCACTTTCAGATCGAGCGCGCGCACCGAGAAGCGCGACGCATAGCGCGCCAGCGTGGCCGCCATGGGGTGCGCGATCAATATTCCGAGAGCCGCGCCCCCCGTGCATAGCAGCAGGCTCTCTGCCAGCAGGGTGCGCCGCAAATCGCCGGCGCTCGCGCCTAACGCCTCGCGAATGCCGAGTTCGCCTTCGCGCCGCACGGTGCGCGCCAGCACCAGGTTGGCGACGTTCGAACAGGCAATCACGAACACCAGCCCGGAAGCCGCCAGCAGCACCCACAAAACCGTGCTCGCCTTCGACGTGACCTGGTCGCGCAGCCGCACCGCGGTGATGCGATTGTGGCCGCGCGGCGAATAGGCCTCGGGATGCTGCTGCACCATCGATTGATAGGCGGCTTTCAAGTCGGCCTGCGCGGCTTCCAGCGTCACCCCGGGTTTCAGCCGGCCGAACAGTTCCGTCATGCGATGGATGCGGCCCTGCACCATGGTGGCCGAAAGATGATGCGGGCTGGTGACCACGTTGGCGATGATTTCGGTATCGGCGGGGTAAGGTACGGACGGTTCGAGCACCCCCACCACGGTCGCCGTGCGCGTGCCGAGGCGCACTACTCTGCCGAGGACGGAGGGATCGCGCTTCAAGGTGGTGGACCAGAAGCGGTATGTCAAGACGCACGCGCCGGCGGCCGAAGGCCCATCGTCGCTCGGTCCCAGCAGGCGCCCGAGCACGGGATGGAGTCCCATGACATCGAAGTACGACCCGCCGACCACGCCGGAGCGCACCTCCCGCGGGTCGCCCAGCCCGACCATGGTGAAGCCGATGGTGGAGAAGTCGCCGAATTCCGTGAAGCTGGTGACGCGATCCTTCAGATCGTGAATCTCCGGCACGGAGAAGGTCGCGTTTTCAATGTTGAGGCCGGGCGCGCTCTGGCGGATGTAGATGAGGCGATCCTCATCGCGGTTGGCCAGCGGACGCAGCAGCACGCCGCGCACCAGGCTGAAAATGGCGGCGTTAGCGCCAATCCCCAGCGCCAGCGTCAGCACCACCGTAACCGTCAGGCCTTTGGCCCGCGCGAGTGAGCGGTACGCGAATTTTAGATCGTTCCCAAAGGTCATGACAGATCTCCTTCTTTGCCCTGTTGTGCTTTTCGCCTGCAACCATTAGTCGCACGGCGACTCCTCAAATCGACAACGCGGATCAATTTTTTTTGTTCCCTTCTTCCTCGGCAAGAAATTCTCCGAGGGCATCCAGTTTTCGCTCCCACATCGACCGCCGGTCGGCAAACCACTGCTCGGCGGCTGTCAGCGCCTGGGGTTCGATGCGGCAGGTGCGCACGCGGCCGGCCTTCTCGGTGTGCACCAGACCGCTCTGCTCCAGAATCTGCAAGTGTTGCACTACGGCCGCCAGGGTAATCGCCAGGGGCGCGGCCAGATGCGAGACCGAAATCGGCCCCTCGCTGAGCTTTTCCACCAGGGCGCGCCTGGTGGGTTCGCCCAGCGCATGGAAGACGCGGTCGATCTCGACGCGGCGCGGCATGTCAGTCGCTCACTTCCCGGGCGATGCCATCCAGCAGGGAACTCCAGCCGCGTTCGCGCATGGCGGGGCCATCGGCGCCTTCGAAGTATGCGCCCTGGTCGGTGAAGATGAGGTGGGTGCCGGTTTCCGAGGGTATCATTTCGACGGTAGCCAGCGACGCTGAGATCCGCCGGCCGCCCACACTCATGCTGTAAGCAAAGGCGAGGCGGCGGCCGGGCTCGATATCGAGATAGGTGGTGTCGTTGACCAGGGCGACGCCGGGAAACGGCGTTTGCGGTCCGAGTTTGGATTGGGTGCGCTCCGTCCCGCCCACCCGAAAGTCCATTTGGTGAGATTCGGGCTGGATATTGTGGGCTTCCACAAACCAGCGGCGCTTCTTTTCCGGATCGGAGAAGGCGGCAAAAACGCGTTCCGGCGCCGCGGGATAGCTGCGCTCGATGGAGAAAGTGCTGTGAGTAACGGTGGGCTTCATGATGGCTCCTTACAATGCTTAAGCGTCTGCTTAAGTATCGAGCGGGAGCCACCAATTGTCAAGTGAATACTTAAGTATCTACGCGGAGTCCTTCGGGCGGGTCGCTTTCACAGCCTTTACGATGCCCAGCCCGGCCATAATCAGGACCAGCACGACGATCCAATGGGTGGGGACATGCATCAGCGTGGCGCCATACACGAACCCCGAGAGTAGAATCACAAATCCCAACAGATACAATCCGAACGACATGGCACTGCACCCCCTCAGTCCGGCTAGCAAGTTTGGAGCCTATGTAAGCCGGCGTACACACACGCCATTACCCGCAAAGGAGGATAAGGGAACCCTCAGTTGATTCCTTGAGGAAAATCCGATGGACGATCAAAATGGATCTCATGAACATCGGTGAACGAACTCCCCCAACTCGCCCTCAAGAGACTAGCGAGCTCACAACCCTGTGCCAGACGAACGAGCTCGAAATATCGGCAGAGTTCCTCGAACACCTCCGCCAACTACGTACACGTTCAGCGGCGCTGCGGCAGCGTGCCGCCCTGGTTGCCGAAGCGTTAGCGGGGTGATGACGATGGAACTCGCGGACATCCGAGAGATCGAGCAGTTGAAGGCATCCGCCACGCGGCGGCGCCGCACCACGCGCCCGGTGATGACGAAGAATTCCGAGCCGGCCCGTTACGAGTCGGCGCGCCACAAGAGCCGGAGGTGCGGGTGCGGAGAATGCGCCACCTGCAAGGATAACGCCCGGTGGGAGCGGATCTTCGCGGAGAAGTTCGCCGACCACAACTATTACGGAAGCCTGGCTATCCGCCGCGAGTCACCGCTTCACCAGAGCTAGCGATTCGGTAGTCTTAGTGGCCGTCGTGACCGTACCAATCGTGATAGTGGTTGCCATCGCGGTCCACTCCGCGGTCGGGCACGCCCATATCGAGCGCCTGGTCCAGCCGAAAACTCACCACTGCATCGCGAGGAATGCGCACCGCGCGCCCACTAACGGTCGCTCCCGTCACAGCCCCCACGATTGCGCCTACGATGCTGTTGTCGTGCTGCGATTCTACGCGATTCGGAGCGCTCCGGACGGCGAAGCGCTGTCCATTCACCACCACTGACTCGAGATCGAGTATCAGATCGTTATCCGGTGCAACCCGCACCATGAGTTCGGCATTGGAACCGCGCGGGATCGCGATTCGGCCATTCTGTCCGAAGACATCCCGGTCGACCGTTCCATAATACACGCGGTTATCCCGCCGTTCGACGTCGATGGTCTGGTTCATTCGGACCGCTACCAGCGTGCCCGGTTCCAGTTGCGTATACATCCCGCGGTTTTGATCCCAGTGGCTTCCCCAATCGTGATCCTGAGCGCTGAGCGGCAGAGAAACAAACATCCCGATGAGGGCAGCGCCCGTTACGAGTCCAATTTCAAGCGATTTATTGAACATATCGCCTCCTTTGCCGCATTGGGTGCAATCGCTGCTCCAGTGTGATTTTGCTCCTGTAGGTGCGGCGAAGGGCGATTTCAATTCACGATCTTCAGCGCCGCCAGAACCGACTTCGGAACCTTCGCCACCACGTGAATCGAGGGGTCCACCACTTCGGCCACGTCGTAGACCATCGCAGTGCCTAGCACCGAAGACACCTGGGCGGCGTTCAGGCCGTATTTCTTCTCCAGCCATCGCGCCAGGTTCGTCGTGGCGCCGCGAAGCGCATCGTCCACACTGCCGGCGATTCCGCTGGCCATCAGATAGTCGGCATTTTCGAAACGCGGCGCCGGCAATCCCACGCCCGGCAGCACGTCCACCGTGAATTCGATATCCATGGAAGTTTCGAGGGCATCGCCCGTGAGTTCGCCCGCTCCTTGGGTGGCGTGGCCGTCGCCCACGAACAGCAGGGCGCCCGGCACGCTCACCGGCAAGTATACGGTAACGCCCTCGCGGAGCTGATTGTAGTCCATGTTGCCGCCGTAAAATCCGAGCGAGCCCGAACGGTACTGATTCCCGCTGCCGGGCGCCACACCGACGCAGCCTAGCATTGGGGCCAGCGGCACACGATAGTCCTTCAGCGCATCGGTGGGTTTCATCAGCATGGCGAAGCCGGCGGCGCGGTCGATCTTCCAATCGGAATCGTAATCCTTCACCGGTTTGCGCTGCGCCACGTAACCGGGATTGAGTGCGCTGTTGACTATCAGGTCGCCGCTGATGGCACTGTCGCGATTGAGGCGGATGCGGGTGAAGTGGATCACGAGGGTGTCGTCGGGCACGGCACCGTCCACGTAAAACGGACCGGTCAGCGGATTGCCGCCGGAGGTGCGGCGGACGCCCTTCGGGTCCCAGCCGCCGGCGTCTACCGACCACGTTTTGACGGTATCTCCGAGAGCGATGTGCAGCACCGGCTCGGTCTGCTCCGAAAAGAAGTGCTGGAAGACGGTAGGCTCAAACGTGTGGGTGCGCGGCGTCGCAGGGGCCGGCAGACGGCGAGCGTCCCAGCTCAGCTCGACGCGGTTATCGCCGTTCGTGCTCTTGCCGGTACCCACGATGCGGTCTCCTCCTTCCAGACGGCCGTGGAGTTCCATGACGGACTGCCCGCGGTTGACGGTGGCTTCGAGGGAGCCATTGCGGAAGGTACCCGCGAGATCGGTGTCGCCGTATTTTCCGGTGACCTGGTCGCCATTGACCGTGAGGACCATGCGCTGCCAGTTGTGGCGGTCCAGCCACTGGGTATCGGAAATCCATTGGCCGGCGGGACTCTGTGCCAGCGCGGTTAGACAGACAAAGAGCAGGCCGATCGCGATTCGCATGAAGGATGAGACGATGATTTCGGCAAATGGTTCCCAAGCGGGACCAAAGCTGCTGCCCTAATCGATCAATACGGGTAGATCCGAGACGGAAATCGCCAGCCGCCCGGCGTGCGCGGTGAAGACGGCCGCCGATCCGTCCATGAGAATCCCGCGCGTGGCCGCTGCCTGCCACGGAATCTCCACCGCCAATGGGTCGCACATCGCACCAAGCTTCGCGGGGCGGCGCCACGCTACCAATAGCGGACCGCGCTGTTGCCGCTCCACCCGAAACGCGTAGATCTCCGCATGCGCTGCGATCGGAATCGGCTGCGCAAGCGTCGCCCCCGCAAGCGCCGACGCCAGCCGCTGAAACGGCCGCGCGAGCGGCAACTCGTGCCGCAGCGCACCCGTAGCGTCATGTTCCAGCAACCGCAACGATCCCCACAGCACCGAGTTCGGGGCATCGCCGTCCGCCGCGTCGTGCCACAGATCGAAAAATGCCGTGCGTGTGACCCCGCTCGCCAATGCAAGCAGATTGCGCACCACCAGATCCTGCGACTGCAGGCGCAGCAATCGCGCCGCCGTCTCCGCATCCGCGCCGGGCAAGAATATTCTGGTTTCCGCCGCCAGCATGGCCGCGTTGGCGCGCAGGCGGCGCGCATTCTCGGGGCTCGCGCCCGGCCCCTGCCGTTGGTCATACCACCGCCGATTCGCAGGGAATTCAAAAAAGGCCGGCCCGGCATATTCTCCGGCGATCACCGGCCTTTCAGCCCCCGCCGCGCGCATCATCTGCCGCACCGCCGCGATGCGCGCGGGAATGGTGTAGGGGTCGGCATACAGATGGATATCGAACACGTCGAAGGCTCCGTCCACGCCCTCGAGGATGTTCTTCAGGAATGACAGAGTGGCCGCTTCGCCGGGCAGCGGGTCGGCTCCGGTGGGATCGAACAGTCCGTCAAATCCCGCCAGCACCACCACGGCATCAGCGTCCGCTTCGCGCACGGTCCGATAGAACAGCTTCTGCTGCGCGGCATACTCTTCGGCGGTTCCCGACCAGAAGAAGGGATTGCTCGGCTCGGTCTCATTCTGAAAGAATCGGACTCTGCCGCGCACACGCTCCACCACTCTGCGAAGGAACGCGCGGTAGGCATCCACATCCTTCGCGGGCGACGACGGAAAGACCCACGCACCGGTCCGGGTGGCCCACGGCGACGCCGACGCCAGCGTGATCAACCCTTCCTCGGGCGTTGCGAGCTGTGCCAAATAGGCGTCGAGTTCGTCCCACCGTTGCACTCCCGGCTGCGGCTCCAGTTGGCTCCAGTACAGCGTGACGCGCGATGCCGTGGCGCCTAATTGCCGCGCTTGCGGCAGGAATGGCTCCGCCAGTCCCGGAGGAAGGCCATACGTCGCACCCCAACTGATTCCCATCTGAAATTCCGTGGTGTTCATGAGTGTCGACCCGGCCAGTTTGTGCGGCTTACCGCTGCGGACGATCCCGGCGCAACAGATCCTGGAAAAAGCTCTCCGGCACGGCCGGCGCGCGATATTCCATGATGGCGCCCTCGCCGCGAAGCTTTTCGGTGAGGGCCGCACGATCGATGTCCTGGACGGCAACGTTGGCGTGCAGCGCCATGGCAGCGGCCACGCCGGCGGCCTGGCCGAGAATCATATATTGCGGCTCCATGCGCAGCGAAGAATACGCCACGTGGCTGGCCGAGAAGCACACCGGCACCAGAAGGTTCGACGCTTCGGCGCGTTTGGGCAAGATGACGCGGTAGGGAATCTGGTACGGCGTGACCGGCACCTGCATGTCGCCTTCGTTCTCCACGAACCCCTGGGAATTGACGATCCGCTCGACGTTGTGCGAGTCGCTATTGTAGGACCCCATACCGATGGGGTCGGGCTTGGTGAGGTCGGTTTGCAGATCTTTCTGCGTCATCACGAAATCGCCCACCATGCGGCGGGCTTCGCGGATGTAAAGCTGGTGCGGCCAGTGGTCGCTGTCGGTGAATTCGTCCTTCGCGAGGCCCCAACGGTTCACTTCGGCTTGCAGCGGCTTAGGCACGCGGGGATCGTGCGCCAGGAACCAGAAGAAGCCCTTCGTGTAGTCGACGTGCGCCTGCCAGATTTCGGCCCGGCGCCGGTAGGAGCCATCGGGATAGTCCCAACTGGCGCCCAGAAAATCGGTGGAGAACGGGCCGTTGTTATTGAAATCGGCCTTGCGATTGGGAATGGAAACGGGAAGCGTGACATCGCTCAAACGGAGGGGATGCGATTCGGTGTTGGTGGCCGCCAGCAGCCGCGCCAACAGCTCATAGCGGTGTGCATCGTACCCTGGCGGCTTCGGGAATGGGAGCTGGTTCGCCGGATCGTCGGAGAGAATCATGCGGAAGTTGTAGGCCTGCACTTTGCGATCGGCCGAGCCGGGCGCGGACGAAGCGACGTCCTGGATTTCAGGCAGGAGCTTGCCTTGCTCATCGTGAGCGGAAATCGGAACTAGAAACTGGTGCTTCGGCGTCTTCTCCCGCATGCCGGCGAGGCTCTCGCCATACGTCGAAACTGCCTCGCGGCCGACGGTGTAGGAGACGCCGGCCTGCGCCATCAAGTCGCCTTCGTAACTGCAATCGGCGAACATGCGGGCGGCGTAGACCGAGCCATCCTCCGTGGTCGCGGAGACGATTCGGCCGTCCTGTTTGACGACGCCGTTCCGTTCGCGCAGGCGCTTCCCGAACAGCACTTCCACTCCCGCGGCGGAAAGCCATTCGCGGAATACGCGCGCGCCGACATGCGGTTCGTAAAACCAGGCGACCTGCCGATCGTAGCGGCCGATATCGTACTGCCTGCCCACTCGCCAATAGAATTCGAGCGCATACCCTCCGATGACTTCTCGCTTGCCGACATCGGTGCGCGACAGACCTCCGGTTGCCATACCGCCGACATGGTTGCCGGGTTCCAACAGTACGACCTTGAGGCCCTCGCTCGCCGCGGCAATCGCGGTAACAACACCGCCCGCGGTAGCGCCATAGACGGCCAGATCGTAAACCGGAGGGGCGGCGAGGAGGGATGGCGCGAGAGCCAAGGCCAGAATCGGAAAACAGTTCCGCGAGATTCGCACCTCTCTATTATGCGTTTGCGGAAACGGTGTGGCGACCGATCCGCAAGTGCGTCGCCGGCCAGGACTCCCCCGCCATGTCCAGGTTCATTCGAGGAAAACGCCGCCAAGCACGCGCTTCACGACGGCCGTCATGCGCCCGGCCTGCTGTTCAGCCGACGACTCCGGCCTGGAGGTCGATGCGTTCGATGGCGCGCCGGGCGTGTACTCCGAGTTGGCGCGTGCGGGCATCGCGCGCCTATCGAAATTCAGAAAAAGGTGGCGCCGATTTGATCCGCCTGCTCTGCGCTACCGGCAATCCCGGCAAGCTGCGCGAATTCCGCCTGGCTGCCGGTCTGGCTCTGGTGGAGATTTTGGCCTCATCGACGGGTAGCGGAGGACCTTCCAGCGGGCTGTCCAAGAATCGCTGGAGAATGCGGCTGAGTTCCGTGCGATGGCGGAGAACGCTTCGCAAGAAACGGCGGTCCGCTCAAAGCGGCAGGCCGTCCTTGGGCAGGTGCTTCTCAGGCCCTCTGATAGAAGATGCCGCAGCACCGCGATGACGGCCGATTCCCTATGCGGCGGGCGATTCTCTTCCGCCTCCACCAGGTCGATCCCCTCGGCCATCTGGGCGTTGGTGCGAATGTGGCCCGCAGCATCCCTGTACCATATTCAAAAGCTCACGGCCAGGCCGGTGCCCCGGTGGAGGATGAACCGGTTCGACCGGCCGGCAACTCAACCGAAGCTACGGCCGATAGCGTTGTAGCACGCTAGACTGATTGAAATGGCGATCTGGCTCAACGAGAGTGACGTGCGCGCCGTACTGCCCATGGGCGACCTCATCGAATCCATGGAGACGGCGCTCACCGCGTTCTCCACGGGACACGTGCGACAGCCTGTCCGGCAAGTGATCGAGGCTGGCGCCGCCGGCAATTTCTTCGCCGCCATGCCGGCGTGGCTGGAGGCCGGGCCAGCGATGGGCGCCAAACTCGTCACCGTCTATCACGCCAACGGAGCGCTGGGCTTGCCCACCCACCAGGCCGTAGTTGTGCTGCTGGATGCGGAGACCGGCGCGCTGCTGGCGGTGATGGACGGCCGCTATATCACGGAAGCGCGCACCGCCGCGGTGTCGGCCGTGGCGCTGCGCAAACTGGCGCGCCCGGAAGCGCGATCGCTCGCCATCCTCGGCAGCGGCGTACAGGCCGGCAGCCATCTGCGCGCCTTTTCGCTGGTCTGGAAGTTCGACGAAATCCGCTGCTGGAGTCCAACGGCGGCGCATACCGCGCAGTTCGCGCAGTCGCACCCGGGAGTCCGCGCCGCTAGGAGCGCGGAAGACGCCGTGTACGGCGCGGATGTGGTGCTCGCCGCCACCGGGTCGCCCACGCCGGTGGTGTGGAACGACTGGGTTTCGGAGGGCGCCTGCGTGATATCGGTAGGTGCATGCCGCCCGCATCAGCGCGAGATGGATCCACTGCTGGTGGCGCGCGCCCGGGTGATTGTCGATAGCCGCGCGGCGGCGCTCCAGGAGGCCGGCGATCTGGTGATGGCGATGGCGGAGGGACATTTCGGCCGCGATCATATCGCCGCCGAATTGGGCGAAGTGCTCGCCGGCCGCATTGCCGGTCGAACGTCCGACGATGAGGTCACCATCCTCAAACCGCTCGGCCAGGCGGTGGAAGATGTGGCGGCGGCGCACCTGGCGTATGTGCGCGCGATCTCCATGGGCCGGGGCGTGCCGCTTGTTTGATTGCGCCGTCATCGGAGCGGGAGCTTTCGGCAGTTGGACCGCGCTGCGCCTGCGCGAAACGGGACGGCGCGTGGCGTTGGTGGAAGCCATCGCGCCCGGGAATCCGAAGTCGAGTTCGGGCGGCGCGTCGCGCGTCATCCGCATGGGATATGGCGCCGACGAGATCTACACGCGCTGGTCGCGGCGCTCATTGGCGGACTGGAAGGAACTGGCCGAACGTGCCGGCCGCCGCGATCTTTTTCAGCCGACGGGCGTCCTGTGGACCGCGCTTCGCGGGCATCCATACGGTGAGGCGACCCTTCAGATGCTGGCGCAGGAGAGGATCGCACATGAGGTGCTTTCGAGCGGCGAATTGCAGCAGCGCTATCCCATGCTGCGATTCCAGGAGGACGTGCTCGCCATCCTCGAACCTGAGAGCGGCGCGCTTCTGGCCAACCAGGCGGTGCGTGCGGTGGCGGAAGAAGCACAGCGGATCGGCGTGGAATCCATCGAAGGCAAGGCGCTCCCTTTCCCCGAGAAGGGCCGGCTGGAGCGATTGACGACCGATAGCGGGATCGCCATCGAGGCTGGGACTTTCATCTTCGCGTGCGGCCCCTGGCTGCCGAAACTCTTCCCCGAAGCGGTGGGCGGCCGCATCCGCGTGACGCGCCAGCCGATCTTTTACTTCGACGCCCCGGGCATCGCCATGCCGGTGTGGATCGACTTTACCGATCCACGCGGCGCCTACACCATCCCGCCGATGGACGGCAAGAGTTTCAAACTGGCGCTCGACCAACACGGCGCGCCCTTCGACCCCGATACCGGCTCGCGAACCGTGACCGCCGAAGAGACGGCGGCCGCGCGCGCCTTCCTGGCGGAGCGCTTCCCCGCCCTGCGCGACGCGGAGGTGCTCGAGACCGAAGTCTGCCAGTACGAAAGTACATCGAGCGGCGACTTTCTCATCGATCGCCATCCCGCGATGACCAACGTTTGGCTGGTGGGCGGCGGCTCCGGCCATGGATTCAAGCACGGCCCGGCGGTGGGCGCCTATGCGGCTGCCGCCATCGGCGGAGCGGACGGGGAGCCGCGCTTCCGGTGGGCCAGCAAAAGCAAAACAGCCGAGCGCCGCGTCTACTGACCGGCGGGCACGATCACGATGCATGCCGGCTTGTCGACCCTGGTCGAGGGACGGCCCGCCGGGCGCAGTTGCCCGCTGTGGGGGTGCACGGTGAAAGCAGTGATGTTGCCCGAGTCCTGATTCCCCACCAGCAGAAAGGCGCCGGCAGGGTCGAGCGCAAAATGGCGTGGCGTACGGCCGGTGAGCGGCGTGATTTCGAGCGTGGAGAGAGTGAAGCGCACAGGGTCTACCACCAACAGTGCCATGCTGTCCTGCCCGCGATTGGAAGCGTAGACCAAAGTCCCGGCGGAGTTGATGGCGATTTCGCCGCCGGCGTCGGGACCGGTGTACGAATCGGGCACGATGGCGAGCGTCTGAATCTCACTGAGCGCGCCGGTCTGCGGATCGTAGAAATAGCCCGTTACGGAAGGCTTGGTTTCATTGATGGCGTACAGTACGCGGCCGTTGGGATGAAACGCCAGATGGCGCACGGCCACGCCCGCCGGGGCGTCAAGGTAAGGCGTGGCGGCCGGTGTGAGCGCACCGGTGTCGACATTGAAATGGTAGACGTAAATGCGATTCAGTCCGATATCGGCGGCCAGCAGGAATCGGTTGTCAGGCGAAAAGAGCACGGCATGCACGCGAGCCGCACCGGGATGCTGCTCGAACGCCTGCGCGTCGCCCACTCCTCCATCGCGCCGCAAGGGGAGCACGGCCAGACTGCCACTGCCATAATTGGCCACCGCGATCCAACGGCCGGTGCGGTCGAGCGCGAGATTGCAGGGGGAATCGCCCTTCGAGGAGGCTTGGTTGACGGGCTTGAGCGCTCCCGTTTTCGGATCGATCAGAAAAGAATGGACGCTGCCGCCCTTCACCTGGCTCACGCTATAAAGGAAGCGATTGTCGGGGTGCGCCACCAGGAACGTGGGGTTGTCCAGGGTGGCGGCAAGCCCTAGCGATTTGAATTTGTAGGTGCGGGGATCGAAGCGATAGCTGTAAATGCCGCGGCTGTCGCCGGTGGTATAGGTGCCGGCGTATACCAGATTATCGGCGGCATGCGCGCCGGCAGCGAAGAGCGCGGCGGCGGCCCAAATTCGAAGATGCAGCGAAAGTACCAACGATCATTAGAACGCGGATGTCGCACGGGAAGCAATTCGAGGGTGCGATGGGAAAGGCCGGAGCTGGGGGAAATGTTGGCTCCGGCCTCATGAAGGGGGGATCAGGCAGTGAGCCGGAAGGACGATAGTTTGGGGGCCTCCTGAATGCCGCTGACGGTGGCGCGCTGCACCTGGTAGCGATCCGTGCCGGAGAAATACTCTGCCACCGGGTACAGGGAATACGGCGCCAGTTCGGCGAAAATCCGCCCGAGCCGCGCCTCAATGTCATAGAGATGGTGAAAGTACGTTCCCCGGTCGATCTTGAGCCGTAGACAGCAGGCCCGACAATCGCCGCCCAACAGGTAATGGTACCGGAATACCGGCTTTTCGACTTCCTCCAGAGTTCGCAGGCTTACCAGGCAGAAATCGGCCATGAATTCCTCCCGTTTCCGGGAATAAGCACGGTAACCCGAGGGACCGCCACAGCGTTCCCAGGTGATGGGATTGGTGTGCGCACCGAGGGCGACACATTCCCGAAAGCGCCGGTAACAGGCGCGGAAAATCGCGCGATACACGCAGTTGCATGGCGATTCCTCACCCCCCAGAACAGGGAGAAGACCATAGCCGTGACAGAAGTTGCAAGAGGCCCTGGCGAGGCCTAATACGTTGGATCGGTCCCAATGCATATGTTGTCCTTTATGGCGGGCGGCATGTCCCTCCATGCCGGCGCCTGTGTTGTTGAATACTGAACTCAACTGTAGCCCGGCGAAGGAAACCGTCAAGATTTCATACTGAGAGAACCCGGGGGATTCATGGTACTAGTTGATTGACCGTACTGCTAATTCTATGAGTCGTAAGAGATTTGTCCGTTTTTTTGGCTCACTTTTTCCAATTTGGTTTAATATCGACTTCCGAAAGCCTGGTACGCGAATCCGGTATCCCCCTATTTCTCAAAGAAATATGGCCGAGCACCCCACATGACGCTTGGCGACCTCCAGCAACGATTCGTCGCCTTGCTCCGCAAACGGATTCGCAACGGAGAACTTACCGAGCGCGGACTGGCCCGGATGGTTGGAGTCTCGCAGCCCCACATGCACAACGTCCTGCACGGAAAGCGCGCCTTTTCCCTGCAAACCACCGACGATATGATGCGGCAATTACGAGTCGACGTACTCGATCTGATCGAACCGGAGGAGTGGATGGCGCCGCGCCGGCGGACCTGATGCCTGAGCGGCCTCTCACGATGTGCTCAAATTGGAAACAGGAGGCGGGCGATCTTGCGGCGAGCGGAAAACGGAACAGAGGTTTCCGGGGGGAGAATGAAGCGCCTGGCACAGCATATCGAGGCGCTGATGGAAAAGGACGAACGTGCACGAGATCTTGCCCGCGAGATGGAACAGGTGCGCCACGCGGCGGCGAGAGAACTGCACACCCTTTGCCGCGACTTCGTAAACTCCCTCAATCGCCTGATGGAGAAAACCGAGTTGCTGCTCGATCCGCCACAGTATCCGGGCGACAAATTTCAGGACGATGCGCCCACCCTGATTCAGATCAGCGTGCGCGGCCGCATTCTGCAGGTGTCGTTTACCGCCGCGCCGGAACTGCTGTCCACCGAGGATTTCCGGATTCCGTACACCCTGGCGGGTTCGGTACGGGCGTTCAATCAGGAACTGCTCAACAAGGATCTGATCGAAGAGCAACTGGTGTTCTATACCATCGAGGGCCACCACAAGATGTGGCGCTTCTTCGATCCGCGGACGTATCGCTCGGGAACGTTAGATCAGGAATACCTGATCTCGGTGATGGAGCAGTTGATCTGACGGGCGCCCGCTAGGCCTTTTCCATATCCTGGAGATTCTTGATTTGCGCGTCGATGCGAGCCAGCGTGCTGATGGCCTTCATGGCATCGTGGAATGACTGGATCGCCTTTTTGTAGGCGGGATCCTTCTCTGCATTGAGGACCTTGGCGAGATCGTCGGCGCCCTCTTTGGCTTCCTTCTTGAAAAGCTCGAGCGCTTTGCGGGCGTCGGCGGCCTGCGTACGCGCGGCGGCCTTGGTGTAGGTCTCGGCGGCCTTCACAGCGCCGTCGGCTTTGCAGAGGAGCTTGTTCTTTTTCTCCTGGGCTGCGAACGGTGCGAACAGTTTCTTAGCGGCCTGCACCGTGCCTTTGATATCGCCTTCCAGCGACAGCCACGTGATGCCCGTCTCGCCGCCCTTGGCCTCCTGCAGCGCCTTGGCGTCTTTGGACGCGTCTTCTTCAATCTTCTGAATGCCGAAGATCAGGTCTTTATACGCGATCCAGACTACCATTTCGGGATCGTCGGGGTCGTTCAGGAACTTCTTCTGTTCGCCCATCAGGAAGGTAGCGTACGTGCCGCGCACCTGGAAAAGCTTGTTCAGGGCCTGTTCCAAAGGCGCTCGCTGCTTCTTTTCGAGAGCCGCGTCGACGGTCTTCAGCACGGGAGTGAGTCCGCTGGCTTGTTGCACCGTCCCGAGGATGATCTTCTTTTTGACCTCTTTCGGTCGCTGCTGGTTGGTGGTGCTTTCGAATGCCTTCTTCAGGTCTTCCCAGCGCTTTAAATAATTGGCCATCCGAACCTCTCGGGCGCGTTTGCCGCCTCACGAAGTATAACTCGTTTGGTGCTTGAAATCGTTCCGCAACGGATTGACTATACTCGAATATGCGAAATTCCCGCCGCGACTTCTTGTGCGCGTCCATAGGCCTCGGCACTGCAGCTCTGCAGGCCGCCAATAGCGGCCCCAGCACCGCGGAACTGGCCGCCATGGACGCGGTAGTCGATGCCTTTATGGTGGCGCACTCCGTGCCCGGCATGTCGGTAGCGGTCGCGCGCGACGGTGTACCGGTCCACCAGAAAGGCTACGGGTTCGCCGATCGCGAGGCGCGCGAGAAGGTCACGCCCGCGAACCTGTTTCGCATCGCCAGCGTCTCCAAGCCCATCACCTCCGTCGCGATATTTCAACTGATCGAGCAGGGGAAGCTGAAGCTCGACGACCCGGTGTTTGGACCCGGTGCGATTCTAGGCGTCGCGTACGGCGCGCCGCCCTACCAGCCGCACGTCGCCGAAATCCGCCTCCACCACCTGCTGACGCACACCGGCGGGGGCTGGCAAAACGACGGGACCGACCCCATGTTCAGCAACGCGCGCATGAATCAGCATGAGCTCATCGCCTGGACGATCGCCCACTTACCGCTTGCCCACGCGCCCGGCGAGCATTACGCCTACTCCAACTTCGGCTATTGTGTGGTGGGCCGCATCGTGGAGAAAGTCACCGGCAAGCCGTACGCGCAGCACGTTCGCGATGCGGTGCTGGCACGCTGCGGCATCGACGACATGCGGATTTCGGGCAACACCCGCGCCGAACGGGCGCGCGGCGAAGTGGTCTACTACCCTGCCCCCGGCGAAGACGCCTACGACATGGATGTTCGCCGCATGGACTCCCACGGCGGCTGGCTGGCCACTGCCCCAGACCTGGTGCGCTTCGCGACGCATCTGAATATGCTGCGTCCGACCGTCATCGCCGAGATGATGAGAGGTACCACCGCCAACGCGGGCTACGCCTGCGGATGGGCCGTCAACCAGGTGCCCAACTGGTGGCACAACGGCAGTCTGCCGGGGACTACGAGCATCATGGTGCGCACGGCCAGCGGATTCTGCTGGTCGGCCCTGCTCAACACGCGCGAAGAGAAGGTCAATACCGGCGGCGCGCTGGACCGCATGATGTGGGAGATGGTGCGCAAAGTGGCAAGCTGGCGAGCCTGACGCGCCCGTTTTAGTTCGGATACCAGTCGCGCAGGCGGACTTCGATACCGCTGTCCGCCAGCGCTTTCTGGAACACGCTCAGGTCGCTGCCCTTATAGTGATACGGGTAGACGATGGCGGGATGGAAGGCGCGCACCGCTTCAGCGGCCGCTTCGGGCGTCATGGTGAAGGGCAGATTCATGCACACGAAGGCCACGTCGATATGGCGGAGCGCCTTCATCTCGGGAGTGCCTTCGGTGTCGCCCGAGAAGTAGAAGCGCTTGCCGCCATAAGTGAGCACGTACCCGTTGCCGCGGCCTTTCTCGTGATACGTGGTGCCGTTGGCCGCCGGCTTGAGATTGTACATGGGGATCGCCTCCACTTGGAAATCGCCGATTGTCTTCGTTTCGCCATTCGAAATAATGGTGCACCCGGCCACCTTGTCGGCCACTGCTTTAGGTGCCAGAATCACCGTACCGGCCTGCTTCAGTTTGTTGAGCACTCCAGGCGCCATATGGTCGCCGTGGATATCGGTAATGAGGATGTAATCGGCCTGCGGCAGACCGTCGTACTTCCCCTGCGCGGGATCGATGTACATCACCTTGCCGCCGGCTTGAATCATCAGGCTGGCATGCTGGATGGGTGTGAGCTGCAGCGTTCCGCGGGCGGTGGAGAACTCCTCCGGAGCGGCGGCTAGTGCGGCAGTGGCAAACACGAGAGCGGCAAGCAGGCATTTCATACTGGTGATTGTACCTTGCGGAATTTCGGAGACGAGGCGCTCTTTTTCGAACCGTTGGAATTTTTTTGATATCGTAATATCCAGCTGGTTTTGCCCAGGGAGGGATCGCTTTGCTCATAGGGAAGTGGGTTTTGGGAGCGTTGGCCTTGTCCGCCATCGCGGTGTTGGCGTCGGCGCAACCGCCCGCACAGGGGACGGCGCCGGCCGCGCCACCGCAGAGGCCAAGAGGCGGAGGCGGCGGATTCGCCAATGCCTTTCCGCAGCATGTGAAGGCCGATCAAGCCACCATCGATCGTGGGAAGGCGCTCTACGGTGTGCAATGCAATTTCTGCCACGGCTCCGATGCCCGCGGCGGTGAAGGCGGCCCGAACCTACTGCGATCAGACCTGGTTCTCAACGATCAGAATGGGGAATTAATCGCCAAGGTGGTACAGAACGGCCGCGGCGAAATGCCGCGGATCGATCTCACGAACGCACAGGTCTCCGATATCGCCGCCTACATCCACAGCTTTCGTGTCGGCGGCTACGATATTTCGCGCATGACGCCGCCCAGCATCGTGGTGGGCAATGCGGCGGCCGGCGAGAAGGTGTTCCAGGCAAAATGCGCGAGTTGCCACTCGGCTACCGGCGATCTGAAAGGGCTGGCCGAGAAATTTTCCAATCCCAAGTATCTCCAGAACGGATTCCTGATGCCCGGCGGCGGCCGGGGACGTGCGCCGGTCACGGTGACCGTGACGACGGCCAACGGGCAAAAGCTGGAAGGCCGGTTGGTCCGCATCGATGACTTTATCGTCACCCTGACAGACGCCGACGGCCAGCAGCACACCATCCGCCGTGACGGCGATTCGCCGAAAGTGGAATTGCACGATCCGCTCAAGCCCCATCGCGAACTGCTGCCCACGTACACGGACGCGGAGATCCATAATCTTACGGCTTACCTGGTGACCCTGAAATGAATCGATTGACGTTGATTTCCCTGGCCGCGCTCGCCGTCTTCCCGTTGACGCTGTCCGCTCAGCCGCTCGATCCGGCATCCTTATTAAGAGGCCTGGGCGATTCCTGGCCCACTTATGCGGGCGATTATTCGAGTAAACGATACAGCAGTCTGAAGCAGATCAATCAATCCACTGTCAAAGATCTTACTCTCGCCTGGGTAAGCCACGTGAGTGCGGGAGCAGGATTCGGAGGGCGTGGATTCGGCGGCGGTGCTCCTACTATCGTGGGCGGCGAGGCTCCGGACACCGGCACCAGCGGCGCGCAATCGGCCAACGTCCGCGGCTCCATTCTCGAAGTGAACGGCGTGCTCTATCTTTCGGCGCCGGATAATGCGTGGGCGCTGGATGCCCACGACGGTCACGAGTTATGGCACTATTTCTGGCGCACCAAGGGCGGCACTCATATCGGCAATCGCGGCCTGGGGATGTGGGGTAACTGGCTCTATCTGGAGACGCCAGACGATTATCTCATCTGTCTCGACGCGCGCACCGGCAAAGAGCGCTGGCACAAAGAAATCGCCAATTTCAATCAGCAGTACTTCTCCACCATGGCGCCGGTGGTGATCGGCAACCATGTCCTTATCGGTACCGGCAACGATCTCGACGAGCCCGGATACGTGCAGGCGCACGACCCCGAGACCGGCGACGTGCAATGGACCTTCTACACCGTACCGATGAAGGCCGGCGACCCCGGCCTGAATACCTGGGGCAGCCTGGATGGCGCCAAACACGGCGCCGGTAATGTGTGGATCCCCGGTTCCTACGATCCCGAGACTCATCTCTATATCTTCGGCACCGGCAATCCGTCGCCGGCTTACACCAATCCGCCCAGCCGCGCCGGCGACGACTTATACACCTGTTCGATTGTGGCCATCAACGTCGATACCGGCAAAATGGCCTGGTATTATCAGGTCAATCCGCACGACACGCACGATTGGGATTCCACCGAAACGCCCATCCTGGTGGATGGCAACTTTAACGGCAAGCCACGCAAAATGGTGCTGCACGCCGACCGCAACGGCTACTTCTTTACTCTCGACCGCCTCACCGGCGAGCACCTGGTGACCGGTAAGTTCTCCGAAGCGGCTAACTGGGTGAAAGAAATCAATGCCAAGGGTCAGCCCATCCGCAATCCCGAAAAGGATTCTACGGTGGGCGGATCTCTGACCTCGCCTAATAATGGCGGCGCCACTAACTGGCCGCCTCCCAGTTACTCACCCGATACCGGCCTTTTCTATCTGACCAGTAACGAAGCTTACTCCGAGTACTATCTCACGGAGACCGACCCGCGCGGCGCCATGGGACTCGGCGGCAAAGAAGAGGATAACCTGGGAACCTTGGGCGGCTTCCTGACCGCCATCGATTATAAGACCGGCAAGGTCGCCTGGCGCCATCGTTATCCGGGGACTGGCGGCAACCTGGGCAGCGGCATGCTGACCACCGCCGGCAAACTACTGTTCGCCGGCGACCTGGACGGAAATCTCATCTCGTACGACCCGGCCGACGGCAAGATCCTGTGGCATACGCATCTGGGGCAGGTCTCGAACGCGCCGGAGACGTACATGCTCGACGGCCATCAGTATCTTCTGGTGGCGTCCGGCGACAGCCTGTACGCCTTCACGCTTTATTGACGCGTCTATCTATCGCGTATTGTGGCAGGCCGTGCAACTCGCATTGGCTTGCGTCTTCACGTGGCAGCTCTGGCAGAAGACCATCTTGGTCGCGCCCAGATCGTCCGACACCGCGTCCTGCGACGCCACCTCGCCGTGGCAATCCTCGCAGTGAGCTTCGTTCATCAGATGGTATCGATGGTCGAAGAAGACGAAATTCGCCAGCCGGTAGACGCGCACCCACGGGATCGCCTGCTTCCGCGCGGCGAATTGCGCCAGCTTTTGAATCGCCGGCCTGTCCTTGGCGATCAGGATGTGGCACGCCATGCACTTGCCGGCCGGCGGAAAGCCCATCTCGTCACCGAATTTCGCGGGCGCCGGATGACAATCGGCGCAGACGAGCTTGGCCGTGCCGGTGTGGGTTTTGTGGCTGAACGGCAACGGCTGTTCGGGCGCGGCGCCATGGAGGCACGCTGCCAGGAAGAAGATCGCAGTACGCTTCACCGCGCGGAGGGATGCACAGGCTTGGCGCCGCTCTGAACGATCAGCTTCGTCATCAGGTCGACAGCCTTATCGATGGGCAGAATGTCGGCGATGTCCATGGGAGTGCGGCCGCGCGCATCCTTCATGTCGATCGGCGCGCCCTTCTCGAACAGGAATTGGATCACTTCGCAGATATCCTCTTGGGTGGCCAGCGGCCCGAGCGTCCCCGTCACCGCCGCATGCGCGATGGTGTCTCCGGTGGCGTTCGCAGCCTTCACATCCTGGTCGAACCGATAGGCGTATTTCACCACGCTGACATGGCCGCTGCCGGCGGCGAACATGAGCAGCGTAGTGCCGTCCTGCGCTTTCAGTGCGGCATCGGCGTGATGCTCGATGAGGGCGCGCATGATGTCCTCGTGATTGGCCTTGGCGGCGATCATCAGCGCTGTCATCTGCCCCGGAGGAAGGCGAAATTCGCCAAAGCCTTTGCTCAAACCCAGCCTTTTAGCGGTGAGGGCGTTGGGATTGGCGCCCTTCGCGAGCAGCGCATTGGTGAGTTCCAGGCTGCCGGTCTCGGCCGCCGTGTGCAGCGGCGTCATTCCGGCGTGGTCTGCAACGTTCGGGTTGGCGCCGCGATCCAGCAGCACCAGCGCGACTTTAGTGCTCTTGCTGGCGGCGGCGACGGAGAGAACTTTGGTTCCGTCCGGCAGCGCGTAATTGGCATCTGCCCCGGCCGCGATCAATTCGCTCACTGTCGCGGCGGAGTTCTTCTCGGCGGCGAACACCAGCGGCGCGAATCCGCTCTTCGATTCCGCCTTGGCGTTTGCGCCCGCATCGAGCAGCGCCTGCACCACGTCTGCGTGACCCTCGGCGGACGCCCACATCAACGCGTCCTGACCCTTGGCCGGCTCGGTCGCGGCCACATCGGCGCCGGCCGCGATGAGGTCCTTCACCGACGCCACACTGCCGGAGTTCGCCGCGATCATGAGCGCAGTTTCGCCATTCCATCGCGCGACCTTGGCGTTGGCCCCCGCCTTCAAGAGAGTGCTCACCACGACATCGTCGCCGGTCGAACAGGCTAGCGTCAGCGGAGTCTCGCCGTACTGGTCGGCGGTGTTCACTTTTGCGCCCGAGGCCAACAGCGAAGTGACGGAATCGCGATCGTCGAGGTAGGCTGCCCACGCCAGCGCAGTGGCGCCGTCGGGTTGGGCGGCGTTGACATCGGCCTTCGCTTGGATCAATTCGGCGAATTGCTTGTGATCGCGCCGCTTGACGGCGTCCAGCAGACGGAGATCGGTGGCCGCGAAAGTCAGGCCGGCGCCGAGTAGCGCAGCGATGGCGGCGCGGTATGCCGGCCTGATGTGAGACCCATTCTGTGCCACGCGCGCAAGCAAGCGGTCCAGCCCCTGCGTCCGCTGCCTCGCGATCGCGGCCCGGTTGCCGGCTATGCGGACTTGCGCCTTCATCCGCAAACCCTAGACCTCGATCAATTTCAGCTCGGAAGTGCCGTCGCCGAATTTATCCGGCAGCGGAACCTTTGCCTTATCGAGCATGGTCATCAGCAGATTGTTCATCGGCGTTTCTTTGGGGTAGGTGACGTGGCGGCCACCCTTGATCTGCCCGCCGGCGCCGCCCACCAGCACCAATGGAAGATTGTGATGGGTGTGCGCGTTGCCGTCGCAAATGCTGCTGCCGTACAACACCATGGAATGATCCAGCAGGGTGCCGTCGCCATCCGGCGTATTGCGCAGTTTATCCAGGAAATACGAGAACACCTTCACGTGATAGGTGTCGATCTGCGTGACCTTCTCGATCTTTACGGGATCGTTCTGGTGGTGCGTCAACGGATGGTGCCCATCGGAAATGCCGATCTCGCGATAGCTCCGGTCGCTGCCTTCGCGGCCCATCATAAAGGTGGTGACGCGCGTCAGGTCCGCCTGGAACGCGATGGTTTGCAGATCCATCATCAGGCGGGCGTGCGTTTCAAACTCGTCGGGCACACCGGTGGGACGCTGCATCAGCGGCACCTTCGTCGTGCCGTTCTGCTCCTCAGCCTTTTGAATGCGTCGCTCCACGTCGCGAATCGAATCCAGGTATTCGGAGAGCTTGTTGCGATCGCCGGCGCCCAGGTTGGTTTCCATGCGGTCGATATCGCCGGTGATGTAGTCGAGCAGGCTGCCCTGATCTTTCAACTGCTTCATGCGCGCCTTGGGATCGGTGCTGTCGCCTTCGCCGAACAGACGCTCGAACACCGCGCGCGGATTGATCTCCACCGGATTCGGGGTGGTGGGAGTGCGCCATGAAATGGTGTTCGAATAGGCGCAGCTGTAGCCCGAGTCGCACCCGCCCGCCAGGCTGGGAGATTCCAGCCCGAGCTCGAGCGAAGCGAACTGCGTGCTCTTGCCGAATTCCTTGGCGGCGAGTTGGTCGGCCGAAATACCCGCGTGGATGCCCGCCGCTTCCGTCTTCTTGGGGTGGACGCCGGTGAGCCAGGTGGCGCCCGCGCGCGCATGGTCGCCCGCGCCATCGCCCAATGCCCGCCCGTTCACCTGCGCCAGCCCGGAGAGCACCAGCATCTGCTCGCGGAACGGCTCCAGCGCTTTCAAGGTGCGTGTGATTTCGAAATCGCTGCCACCCTTTAAGGGAGTCCACGCGCCCGGAATAATACCGTTCGGCACATACACGAAAGCCAGGCGGATTGCAGGCCCGCCGGGCATGCTCTTGGCAGCCTTCAACGCGGGAGTCATGGCATCGAGCCACGGCAAAGCCAAAGCAACACCGGCGCCACGTAGCAGCGTCCGGCGCGAAAGGTGCTTGCGGGTAATATGATTCATTTGTCCGGGGTCCTCCTCATTTGGAACGGGGTACTCTGCACGATCGCGGTGATGATTGCCGACATACGGTAGTCGTCCTTGGCGGCCTCCCGCGAAATGGCGCGTACCGCCGGCTGGTCGTAATACTCCAGTCCGCGGCCCAAGGCGTACAAAAGAAGTTTCTCGGTGGCGGTATTGATGAATTCGTCACGATCCTTCGTGACCAGAAGCTTCTTCAATCCCGCCGGACCGACGAAAGTGGTGCCGTCCGGCAATTGGCCGGAGGCATCGATCACGTTGCCGGCATCCTTATTCCGCCAGCGTCCCACACCGTCGTAGTTCTCAAGCGCGAACCCTAGCGGGTCCATGCGCGAATGGCACGACGCGCACACCGGGTCGGCGCGATGCTGCACCATCTGTTCCCGCATGGTGAGCTGTCTGCCGTCTTTGCCGTGCGGGACCAGTTCCGGCACCACTGCCGGCGGAGGCGGAGGCGGCGTACCCAACAGCGTTTCCAGAATCCACTTTCCGCGCTGCACCACCGACGTGCGGTTGGGGTACGAGGTCACCGTGAGAATGCTTCCCTGCCCCAGCAGTCCGCCGCGATTGGGGTCGGTCAACACCACCTTACGGAACTGCGGCCCGTACACATTCGGAATGCCGTAATGCTGCGCCAAGCGCTGATTGAGGAACGTGTAATTGGCGTCGATGAGATCCATCACGCTGCGGTCCTGCCGTAAAACGTCCTGGAAGAAGAGCGACGTTTCGGTGCGGAATGCCTGCCGCAAACTGTCGTCGAATTCGGGGAAGGCATCGGGGTCGGGCCGCGATAATTGCAGCTTGCGCAGATACAGCCACTGCCCGGCGAAATTGTCCACCAGGGCCTGCGATTTAGGATCGTCCAACATGCGCTGCACCTGCTGCCGCAGCACTACCGGATCCTTCAGCTTGCCCTCCTGCGCCACCTGCATCAATTGGCGATCGGGAATGCTGCTCCACAGGAAGAAGGAAAGCCGCGAGGCCAGTTCCAGATCGCTGATGCGGTAAACCGTACCCGGCGCCGCACCCTTGGGGTCGTGCTCCACCCGGAACAGAAAATCCGGGGAAACCAACATCGCCGTGAGCGCTCTTTCGATACCGTTGTCGAAATCGCCCTCGGCCCGTCCGCGATGGTAGAAGGCGAGCAGCGGCGCGATATCGGCCTCGCTCACCGGCCGCCGGAAAGCGCGAACTGCGAGCTTGGAAAGAATGGTGTGTGCGCAGGTATTTTCACCCGCTGCGCTGGTTGGCCGGCAGACGAAAATACGCTCGCGGCTGGGAGTATCGCCGCGCCCGGTAATGTTGTACGGACCCTGAATGACGATGCGGTCCACTTGCGGACCGGAACCGGGAGCCACTTCGAACGTCTTGAGGCGCTCGCCATCCAGCCGCACATCCAGCACGCCAACACGCGGTGCCATGGCAGCCCCACCGCGCGCCGGCGCAGTGCCCGCGGCAGGCGGCACCTGACCGCGGCGGCCGGGTATCACTTCAGCCTTCAAAGACTCCTTCGGGAATGTCGCCCCGATGGTACGCAAGCCAGCGTGAATCGGCATGCGGATGTCGTGTACCGCTCCGTTTTCGCCGGTCATCTTGATGCGAATCACGTACTCGGCGTCCACCGGGAAATAATATTGCACCGACATACCGCGCGCGGAATCGAACGGAAGATCGTCGCTCACACGATCGCGTGCGCTCTTCATCGGGTTCGGCAATTCCTGGTCGGCCGGCTGGATGTTCAGTTCGCCGACTGCTTCGCGGCTCACCCGCCGCGCTACCGACAGGTAACGCTCCAGCAAGGATGGGGACAGCGAAAGGACGTCGCCGATATTGTCGAAACCGTAACCCGAATCGTCCACCGGCAGCAGTTCGCCGGGCTTGATATCGAGCGCCAGCAGATCGCGGATGGCGTTGCTGTATTCCGCGCGATTCAAGCGATGGACCGCGGGACGCCCGGGGTTGGGGTGTGCGGCGCCGTACTGATCGAGAGAATGGACCAGCCAACCGGTGAAGACTGCGGCGTCCTTAATACTGGGCCGCGGCATCCCGGGAGGCGGCATTTCACCCGCGTCCACTTTGCGGATGGCCTTCTCCAGGAGGTCGGCACTCTTTCCGGGATTCTTCCAGTCAACGCTTTCGAACGAAATTCCTGCCACCTGGCTGGTGTCGTCATGACATGCCAAGCAGTATTGTTCTGTGAAGGATGCTGGGTTAAAAGCGGGCGTTTGGGCGTAAGCGAATGACGACAGTCCGCCTAGCGTAGCCCAGACCAAAGCGACCCGGCACACTGCTAGCGACCTGCCCTCGCTGCGGCGATACATCTGTTTCATTCTCTATCACATGAGCGCGAACGTCAATGACACTATGGAACCATTCGGTAGAAATTTCGATCTTTCGATAGAATGTCTGTTTCCATGCGAACCTGGTTCGTTCTTCTTCTTGCCCTGGCCACTGTCTGCACCGCCGCCGACGACTGGCCGGCATACGGCGGCGGTCCCGCCGGTATCCGCTACTCCGATCTCAAGCAGATCGATCGCTCCAATGTGAAGCAGCTCACCGTCGCCTGGAGTTACTACCCCGACGATGGCGCGGGCGATCCGCAGACCCAGCCCATCTTCGTCGATGGCGTGCTCTACGGCCTCACCCCGCGCCACAAAGCCTTCGCGCTGGACGGCGCCACCGGCAAATTGCTGTGGACTTTCGATTCCGGCATCGCCGGCGCCGGGCCCAACCGCTCCGTGGTGTATTGGACCGACGGCAAAGCGCCGCGCATCTTCGCTGCCGTGCAGAGCTTCATCTATGCGCTTGACGCCCGTACCGGCAGGCCGATCCCGGCCTTCGGCAGCGAAGGCCGCATCGATCTGCGCGACGGACTGGGCCGCGATCCTGCCAAACAGTCGATCGTGCTCACCAGCCCCGGCATCGTATATCAGGATCTGCTGATCGTCGGCGGCCGGACGCCGGAAGCGCTGCCTGCGCCCACCGGCGACATTCGCGCGTTCGACGTCCACACCGGCACGTTGCGCTGGAGTTTCCACACCGTGCCGCACCCCGGCGAGTTCGGCTATGACACCTGGCCTAAAGATGCCTGGACGTACACGGGCGCGGCTAACAATTGGGCCGGCATGGCGCTGGACCCGCAACGCGGCATCTTATATGTACCCACCGGATCGGCTGCCAGCGACTTCTACGGCGCCGACCGCTTGGGCGACGACCTTTTCGCCAACACGCTGCTCGCTCTCCGCGCCTCCACCGGCGAACGCATCTGGCATTTTCAGGCGGTTCATCACGACATCTGGGATCGCGATTTCCCCAGCCCGCCGGTGCTGGTCACCGTGAAGCGCGAAGGCCGGAATGTCGATGCCATTGCGCAGGCCACCAAACAGGGATGGCTCTATCTCTTCGACCGCACCGACGGCAAGCCGCTCTTCCCCATCGAATCGCAGCGTTATCCGGCCAGCGATGTGCCCGGCGAGGTGGCTTCCGAAACGCAGCCGCTGCCCACCAAACCTGCGCCCTACGCCCGCCAGAGACTTACCGAAGACCTGCTTACCGCGCGCACTCCGGAAGCGCATGCCTGGGCTCTGGCGGAGTTCGCCAAGCTGCGCAGCGGCGGCCAGTTTCTGCCCTTCACGGTGGGGCGGCAGACCGTCATTTTTCCCGGCTACGATGGCGGCGCCGAGTGGGGCGGCCAGGCGTTCGACCCCGACACCAGCATTCTCTATCTCAACGCCAACGATCTTGCGTGGACGGGCGAACTCGCCGAGAGTAACGCCGTCAATTCGGCGCGCCGTCTCTATCTCGCTAATTGCGCCGGCTGCCATCGCGACGATCGCACCGGTGCGCCTCCGCAGATTCCCGCGCTCGATCGCCTCAACGGCCGCAAGAGTGAATCGCAGATCGCCTCCATCGTTCGCCAGGGAGCCGGCCGCATGCCCTCGTTCCCCAACCTGAGTGCCGCCGACATCGATGCCGTCACTCAATATGTGCTGAACGGCGAGAATAAGGAACTCGCCACGCGCGGCGCTCCCAGTGCCGCCCGGTATCGATTCACCGGATACCGCCGCTTGCTGGATCCCGACGGATATCCCGCCGTGAAGCCGCCCTGGGGAACGCTCAACGCCATCGACCTGAATAGCGGCGAGTACGTCTGGAAGGTGCCCCTCGGGGAATATCCTGCCCTGGCAGCCCAGGGAGTCAAGAATACCGGGAGCGAGAACTACGGCGGACCGATAGTTACTGCCGGCGGACTGGTATTTATTGCCGCGACTAACTTCGATCGTAAGTTCCGCGCCTTCGATAAGTCGACCGGCGCCCTCTTATGGGAGACGGTGTTGCCCTTCTCCGGTAATGCTACTCCCATAACCTACAAATCGGGCGGCCGCCAGTTTGTTGTGATTTATGCCAATGGAGGCAAGGCACCCTCGGGAAGCCCCAAGGGCGCGGCTTATATTGCGTTCGCGCTGCCTGTGCAAGAATAGGCTAAGCCGCCAGCTGCACCCCCCAAAAGGCGTTTTTCTACAGTAGTTTTTACGTGATCGTGCAATTCTGACATACCTCTACGGGGGGGTGCCCATACCCGCAAAATCTTCGACAAAATCTCTTCCCTCATCGGCATGAACCGTGTATGATAAACCCTTACAGTCAAAAAGTAACTGGGTCCCTGCTACTCTTTCTCCTCATCTCCCGCTGCCGCTGACGGGGACCAGATGATTCGCGGCGAGTCTTCCCGCTGCGGGTCATAACTATGGTTTAGCAGCCGGAATTACCGTTCGGTTAACTATCCGGTATAAACCATTTGCAGGCTACTCGTTTGTCGGGAGTCGGCGCAAATTGAATCAAGTCCCGGTATAAGTCCCGGGGGAGCCCTGCGCTCCGTGCGATTGCTGAAGTTGGTATCCGCCCATGCTCCCGAACATTCGCAGGAATCACGAATTCGTTTCGAAGCTTACGAGAAGGCGGTATAAGCAATGGTTTTCCGCGCAAGATCGCAGACCCGTTTTGCGATCCTCACACCTGCTCGGCTGACGGTTCCACCAGTATTTCGCAGCCACGACTGTAATAGTCGCCGGCACAGCGATCTCCTCGCGGACATGCAGAAGTTACGTGGCAGGGTCTATGCCTCCGACGGCGCAGTGCGCAGCCGCGATTTGACGGCCGATGGCCGCCACAAGTTGAAGGTCGACGACAATAGTTGGCACATCCTCTCGCTCAATCCGCAGGGAGAAGTTGTAGCCTGCCTGCGTTACCTCGAAGAAAGTTTCACTTCGGGATTTGAGAAGTTGCGTGTCTATAGCGCGGCCGTCGCCCGTTGCCCGGTGCAGGGCGCGCGATTCCGTCGCGCCGTGGAAACCGAAATGGAACGCGCGCGCAAGACGCAGCTTGCGTTTTCAGAGTTCGGCGGCTGGGCGGTCAGCGAAGAGCATCGCTGGAGCCCGGAAGCCCTGCGCATCATCCTCGGTGGCTATGCCCTCGCGGAGTTGTTGGGTAGCTGTCTCGGCGTAGCCACCGCGACCTTCCGTCACGGGTCGGCCGGCATTCTGCGGCGCATCGGCCTCGCCCCCTTGGAAGCCGGCGGCGAAGAAATTCAGCCCTATCACGACCCGCAATATGATTGCCTCATGCAGATCCTGCGATTCGATTCCCGCTCTCCCAATCCGCGTTACCGCAGTTGGGTGGACGGATTGATGGCCGATCTCGTCAGCGCGCCGGTAGTGTACCGCGAAAGCCGCGCCCGGGTCTTCGCAGCCTACGCCGGAGTCGGCGTTCGCACCAGCACTCCGCGTTTGGTCGACTTGGCCGCCGTGCCCGTGGCCTAAGCTAGCAAGCATCCGCAAGAGCCCTCTCAGCCGGCTGACACCATTGCCGCGCAAACTCTTCCGGCGTGCGATACGCCAGGCTGCTGTGAGGCCGGTGTTGGTTGTAATCGATCCGCCTCTCTTCGATCTTGCGGCGCGTCCGCCATGCTGGTAAACCCATTCGCATTGAGACATTCGCCTCGGAGTCGTCCATTGAAACTCTCGATGAAACTGTTCTGCACCGGCTTGCCGGGCTGGATGTGAGTCAACGTGATGCCGCGTTGCTCTGCCCACGCAACGAAACGGCGGCTGGTAAATTCCGGTCTGTTATCCGCACGAATACTCTCGCGCCGTCCCCGCTCCGCGATCACACAGTCCAGGGCGCGAGTCACCCGGGGCGCCGACAGCGAACTGTTCACTTCGATGGCCGGCGCCTCCGTTGGTGAAGCCATCTATCACGGTCCCTGCGCGCAACGCGCGGTCTGTGGCCAGCGCGTCGGAAATGAAATCGATGGACCACTCCTGCTTGGGGCGGCTGAGTACCGACATCCGGCTCGGCCACGTTCCAGCCTTTTCCTGTCCCGTCGTCGCAATCCAAGTCAGGCCTCCTGGTAGATTCGGAACAGCCGCTTATGGTTCGCCGCTTCACCCCTCACTCCAGCAACACGCCGGGCGGACGATAGCCATACCGTGGTTTCTGCCGCGCTAGTCTAGTCCGTAACCCCGGTCCGCAGGTCCGCGTCGCGATCCTGCCCGGTTCGTAGCGGTAGCTGCTACGGTCCACATCACTCAGATCGCAAGCACGGCGTTCGTTTAGGCCCGTTTAGGCCGAACTGCTCCGTCGCGAACGCCACGTCCTGCGTGCGCCCACGAGCACTAGCGTTTTTTGGCGATGATCGCCGTCATTGCTTCCTTGTCTAGAGGCTCAGGTTCGCCACCATGTGCTTCAACCGGCGGTTCTCATCCTCCAGTTGCCGCAGTCGCTTGGCATCATCCACCTGCCTGCCTGCATACCTTGCTCTTCCCGGCATACAACGTCGCCGCGCTCACTCCCACCTCCCGCGCCACCTCCGTGGCCTTCCGGCCGCCGGCCATCTGCTTCACCGCCGCGATGATCTTCTCTTGCTATGCCGCCTCTTTGTCCTCGTCCTGTTCTCCTTTCAAAACTCGAGAACTCCAATTATGATTGGTGGAGTTTTCGGGGGGCAGGTCAACTACGTAAAGAGTTCCGAGAGTCACTTCTTGCACACGTTTATTCACTGCCTGTCTAACCTGGAACGGAAGACGGCGCTTTCGGATAAGCCCGAAGGCAATCTGGCCCTAACTAGGTTGCAGATTGGCCTGTCCTTGGAATCTATTAGAACGGATTCAACAATTTTGGGTTCCTTTGTTGGAAACACCGCTACAGTCAAGCTAGATAGTGCCCAGGGCGCCGTCGGACTCTTCTGGTTGAGCAAAAGCTGGGTAGCTATCACACTATTGCCATGTCCCGTGAGATGGCGATTCAGCCGAACACGAAGGTGCAGCGAACGCCCCACATACAGAATTACGTGGCCGCCAGTTCTCTTTCTCATGCCGATAGCATAAACGCCAGGCGATGTCGGTATCTTGCTCAATCGCGACCGATCGAGAGTTCCGTCGCCCTTAAACTTTAATTCGATCCAATTGCTCCATGGCATAGTTCGCCTACCGTCTCAGCCCTATTGTGCCTTTCTTTGCACTTCTAACGCCAGCGCTATGGCTTCTTTTCACCTTGCGGGGAATCGGTACTCAGCGGTGGACCGAGGAGTACGGCCTGCGCTGTAGATTGTAAGCGCGCGGCCCCGGTGCGGGAGAGAGGAGCCATCTCCTTGAGTCATAGAAGCCCGAAGCGCCGTCACCCAACCTTAAGTATGATAATGGGCGCGCATGAAAGATGAGCTACGGCGGTGGCCTAAAAGGCGTACGAAACGCCAACGAGCGGAACAATATTAGCGCGAGCTCCGGAATCGTTAAGCCTGAAGAGAAGATTCGCGACTAATAAAAGATGCCCTGCAATATTCACCTTAAACCCGGTAGAAGCATTCGTCATATTGTACGACTTGCGATAGAATCCTTGATCGCCGACTCGATCTCCATGGATAACTTCCGCGCCCAATAGATCAACTGCGAGAGTAAGGCGTTTTGTAGCTGAGGCGTCCACGCCAAGAGAGTAAAGGAATTGGTCAGGTAGCTGCCGCTTATCGCCGGTGAGGATATTGCCTGATAGAACACTCTTCCCGTTAAGTAGATATCCCAAATCCAGATGCGGGTGAATCTTTTTGTATGATATGGACCCAGCAATGAACGGCTTAAAGCCGATAGTGCCGGTTCCCAAGGCCTCATAGTCATTACCCGTTGGAAGCCTCAGAGTACTGCCGACAGCAAGAGCGGCCGTGTCGCTGTGGAGAACGGTTCCCTTCCCCTGTATGTTGATGTCGCCCAGCCCTCTGGCGGTATGAGATCCCTCGGCAAACTCAGGCATTCCCGGTCCCGTAGATTGGTTTGGGGTGAAAACAGCGTTGATCACGTCGGCCATATACACGGTAGCGTATGGTACTGCCAGCGATAGATCAATTCGGTTGCTTACGCCATAAGTCGCAAAAAATGTCGACTGATTTAATTGCAGACTAACATTTACCTTCTCGGTAATCACACCATTCGATACCGGAAGTGGAACACCAGCATAGAGCACGTGAATGCCCGTTCCATCAACCTTGTCGAAGACGATGCGCTGAAATGTGTATCCGATGAACAGCTTCTTGCGGCCGATCGTCTCTGCGCGCTCGGAAAGAATTGGGCCAAGACTTTGCGATGACCTAACGTATACGCCTGCCGAGGCATCATATGTGTATACGAATCCGGAGGCTGGAGATGGTATCGGCTGTGTAGCAACCAATGGAGTCACAAGTATGGCATCACCGGTGGGGATATTTGGAGAGGCCTGGGATCCAGACTGGGCAAAGAGAGAGGCCGCAACATTTGGAAGCAGGCAAGCGATCGTTCCTGACTGCGCTCCGCCGCAAGGGCCCGGCTGGGCAGATACCCATCGGAACGGCAGTAAAAGTAAAATCAAAACACGCAGCTTGTTCGTGTCCATCCTGAAGAACGGTTTTTGTCTGGTGATTTTGCCAAGTCGCATGTCGAGTTCCTGTCTTGAAAATGACGAGATTTAGCTTTCCGTGAAACACATAGCGTTCAGTCCAGGGAGTAGGATACGCCACTTTCTAGGTATTGACAAGCAAAATATATAGGATGTCTTTGCCACGTGAGGATTACCTGATTGCAAAGGTCGTTCGTTCGTCATCCTATTCTGAAATGCTGCAGTTCCCCGCTCGACTGTTGCCATCAGCTGCGATTGACGGTTGGTCCTTGAATTCATCTTCGGCGCTAGCGATAAGTAGCTATGTCTGCTTTCATGACCGAGCGGCCAGAGTTGGGTCGGAGAAGGAGGCCGTAACTGTAACTTGTGTTCGCGTCCCGACGACTACCGCCACTGGACTTAATCGGGCTATGCCAATGATCTGCGCCGCATGGAGGCGGAGTGCCAATGCTCCGATGAGGAGCAAAGGACGGCAGATTGTCATATTGGCTTTCTCCGGCTTCGGAATCGCCCAGCGCCGTGGGAACGCAAACGGTCTCACCCTAGCTCGCGCGCCAACCTCGGCGGTGTAAGTTCGATTCTGAGCCGCGGGCGTAACCTCAAACAAGCGACTATTACCAGAGTCGCGTTACTCGAGGCGTTCCCCGTACCGCCCCGGCGACAAGATGTTGTGCGGATCCACCGCGCGCTTTAACTGCGCCGTGAACCGTCGCAGCACCGGATCGGTCATCTCCGCCAGTTCCGGCATCGCCGCCACGTTCACTCGATACGGAAAACAGCCCAGCGCCGCTCCCCGATGCCACAGAGCGCGGAAACATTCCATCGCCCTATCCCGATCGTCCGGGCGCCGATACAGAATCGGAATTACCCCCATAGCGCATCGCTCGTTCACGGTAGTCATGGAGACCGCTTCCGTCATCTCGAACTCGCGCAGAGTGCTGCGAATCTCCGCCACCATGCGCTGAATCGTATCCTGTTTCAGCGGGATGATGGGCGCATACCAGATGATCCCTACTCCATCCTTCACCGGGTCGCGCGGCCCGCCGGGCGGAATCGGGACATGTTTATAGACCAGCCGCAATTCCAGCCCCCGCGGTTCGCCGCGCACGATGTGGAGGATGTCTTCCGCCTGGCGCGCCTGCCGCGCCAGTTTGTCGCGCAGCGGCTTCGGCGTCCACCGGGCCAGCGCCGCGAATCTCTTCACCCTGCCTTCATTCAAAAAGATGAGCTGAGATACCAGCGGCTTGAGCCTGCGCCGCAAATCCGCGCGCAGCGGACCTACCATCGACTTTCGGCAGTGCAGCACCCCGAACGCGATCCACGCAAATTGGTTGGACAGTCCCATGCCCAGTTCCGCGGTATCGAGCGTGAGCCGATACTGGTGATGGTTGATGAATTTGATGCCCCCGGCCAGACCGTGCAGATCGACCAGCATTTCCCGGCAGGCAACCGCCAGTTCGGCGTACCGGGCATCGTCCTTCAACGTGATGACGTATACCTCGATATGTTCCGGCCGGCGCCGCAGGGCGATGGTCATCGCCGTGACGATGCCGAAATTTCCCTGCGAGAACAAACCATCGGTATAAGGCCCGATTCCCCATTTCCAGCCGCTCTCCTGCATCGGCAGATCGAGCGACGCCAGCGACGAACGGTACAGGCTTCCATCGGCCAGGACCGCGCGCAGCGATCGCACGGAGCCGAAATGATCCTCTTCCGGGGTGATGCCGAAGCCGCGTTCCAGCGCATTCCCTAATATGCTCACCGAAGGGCCGGCGCCCGTGGTAGGCACGAAGAAATCATGCTTGCCCGCCACCAGGTACGCCTCGAGCTGTCCCTGTGTGACGCCCGGTTCCAGCGTGATCAGGCCGAGTTCCGGGTCGAATTCGAGAATGCGATGCATGCGCGAAAGATCCACCAGCACGCATCCGTCTTCCACCGGCGACGCCGTTCCATATCCCCAATTGTGGCCGGTAGAAAAAGCGTAAAGACGGCTCTTGGACGCCGCCGCGATGCGCACGACCTCGCACACCTCCGTCTCGGTGGCCGGCTGGACAACCGCCAGTATTTCTCGCGAAATAGACAGCCCGTTGACCAGATACGGCTCCAGCGCCGGACCCGTCAGCACGTGGGCTGCGCCCACGGTGTCTTTCCATTTATCTAAGGTTACGGTGGCAGCGGCAGTATCGAACATCCGCGGTAATTATCCTCTGCTCCGCAGGGATCGGATGTATCGGAACATAACATCGGCAGAAACGCTGTACTTGATGTCACATTCGCCCACCCGTACGTCCGGTACGGAGGCACGCTTTGGCACGTGAAAGTACCACGTGAAACCTGCTATTTGCGAACCAGCTTACACTGCTTTTTACGATTGTGGAAAGTCATACAGACTTAACTTCGCGTTTCCGGCACACTCACAACTGTCGGGCCGAGCAGTAACATGGACCGGCAATTCTCGGAGGGAAATGTGCAGCGAATCTTAGGCATTGCCCTGCTTATGGGAGTTGCGTCTGCAACTCTCCCAGCAGCCGGCATTTTCGGACAGTTTACGCTCGACGGAACCGTGACCGTGACCGCCAGCGGCCTCATCGAGTGGACCAGCAACTCAAGCCCAACCCCCAACAGTGAAGCTACTATCAGTTCGATCTCCAATCTCACAGGTACGTTTCTGGCCAACAACATGGGTGGCCAAACTGTAACCATCAACACACTGACCGATGGCCCTGACCCCATGACCCAGCAGCCCGTAGGCGAGCCGTTCACGGAGTACAACTTCATCGACTTCGCCGCCGCAGACGGCCTGCCGAATCTGAACGCTACCGACATCGCCACCGGTTCCGGAGGCACAAGCGGTTGTTCCACCGATCCCGCCACTGCGACCGCGCCCCAGAATTGCACCCTGAACGGCAGTACGTTTCCGCCAGTGCCAGACAATGGGAATTCTCCGTTCACGTTCAACAACTACACCTACACGGACAATACCGGTGCCACCCTTTGCTGTACTTCCACGGCTACGTGGAATATCAGCGGTGTCACGTCTGACGGTCTCAGCACTTGGTTTGGACAATTCACCGCTACCTTCGACACATCCTACCAACAGCAACTCGCTAACTTCGTCAACACCGGGCAGGTCTCTGACGCATACTCGGGCGTCATGACCGTCAACGTGCAAGGCATTCAATCCGTACCGGAGCCCACCAGTTGGATCCTGATGGCGGGCGGAATTGCGCTGCTCGGCCTTGGTTCGTTCCGGCGGAAAAGGCGAGCCTAGCTCACCCGACTGCTCCATTTGCATCGCAACGGCGACCGTGAGCCTATGGCTGGCGGTCGCCCTTTGTTTTTTGTCGATGCGAGCGAGTCGCCCTTAGCCGCATCCACTCCCGATAGCCCAGCGCGATGGCGGGCGGAATTGCGCTGCTCGGCCTTGGTTCGTTCCGGCGGAAAAGGCGAGCCGAGCAACCCGACCGTCGCCCTTGGTTTTCGCGGATGCGAGCTAGTCGCCCTCAGCCAGTGTGACCTGCCGCGTCGCCGTTTCGCCCCGCATCCACTCCTGCATCTGCTCCAGATACAGATAAATCACCGGCGTGATGTAGAGCGTCAGAAACTGACTCACCAGCAGGCCGCCCACCACCGCCAGCCCCAGCGGCTGGCGCGCATCCGCACCTTCGCCGTAGCCCAGCGCGATGGGCAGCGTGCCGAAAAGTGCCGCCACCGTGGTCATCATGATCGGACGGAAGCGCAGCAGGCACCCCTGCCAGATCGCCTCCCGCGCCGGGCGCCCCATCTTGCGCTGATCGATGGCGAAATCCACCATCATGATGGCGTTCTTCTTCACCACTCCGAACAGCATGATGATCCCCACGAAGGCGTACAGATCGAGTTGCTTGTGGAACAGCACCAGGGTCAGCAGCGCACCGAACACCGCCGAGGGCAGTCCCGAAAGAATGGTCAGCGGATGGATGAAGCTCTCGTAGAGCACGCCCAGCACGATGTAGATGACCAGTAGCGCCACAATCAGCAGCACCGTCAGATTCTGAAACGAGCTTTGGAACTCCTTCACCGTCCCCTGGAACTTGGTCGAGATCCCGGCCGGCATGCGCAGATCGCGGATGGCGGCGTCCACCTGGTCGGCGGCGTTCCCCAGTGAAAATCCCGGCTTCAGGTTGAACGAAATCGTGGTCGCCGGCAACTGCCCGAAGTGGCTGATGCTCGAGGGCCGCACCTGCTGGGTAATCTTCGTCATGGCGTCCAGAGGCACCAGCGAACCGTTCGACGACCGCACATATAAGCGCGAGAGCGCATCCGGCGTACGCTGGTATTTCTTGGCCAGTTCCAGAATCACCTGATATTGGTCCGCGGGCGCATAAATCACCGACACCTGGCGCGTGCCAAACGCACTATACAAGGCGTCCTGCACCTGCTGCGGAGTCACTCCCAGCGCCTGCGCGCGGTCGCGCTCGATGTCCACCACCACCTGCGGGCTGGCGGCGTGCAGTTCCTGGTCGTCGACATCCACGAAGCCCGGCAGCCGCTGCATTTTCGCCATCAGTTGCGGACCCCAGGCGTAAATGTCGTTCAGGCTGGTGCTCTGCATGGTGAGCTGGTACACGCTGGTGGAAAACTGGCCGCTCACGCTGATGGGCGGCGGATTCTGTAAAAACGTGAACACGCCCGGCACTCCCATGAGTTTCGGACCGAGTTCCCCGATGGTCTGGTCGACGTTGAGCGCGCGCTGATCGCGCGGCTTGAGCACGGCGAAGACGAAGCCCTGATTGCTCAATCCCTGGCCGCCGCCGCCCCCGAAGGCGCCCACCCGCAGCACATTGGGGTCGGCCTGCAATACCGCCGATACGCGATGCATATGCTCCGCCAGCGAATCGAACGACATGTCCTGCGGACCTACTACCACGCCGAACGTGAAGCCGCTGTCCTGGCTGGGGATGAAGCCCCGCGGCATGATGCGGAACAGATAAATGGTGCCGGCCAGCATCGCAACCGCCACCAGCATGGTCACCGGGTGGAAGCGCAGCGCGAGGCGCAGCGTGGCTTCATACCATCGCGCCAGCTCATTAAAGCCGCCTTCCAGAGCGTGGTAGAACACCCCATGCCGCACCCCATGTTCCGATTTCAGGAAGCGGCTGCCGAGCATTGGCGTCAAGGTGAGCGACACGAATCCCGAAATCAAAATAGCCACCACGATGGTCACCGCGAATTCGTGCAGCAGCCGGCCCACGATTCCCGACAGAAACAGCACCGGAATGAACACCGCCACCAGCGAAATTGTCATGGAGATGATGGTGAAGCCGATCTCGCGCGACGCCGCCAGCGCCGCCTGCATGCGCGACTTGCCCATCTCCATGTGGCGCACGATGTTCTCCAGCATCACGATGGCATCGTCCACCACGAACCCCACCGACAGCGTCAGCGCCATCAGCGAGAGGTTGTTGATGCTGTACCCCAGCAGGTACATCACGCAGAACGTGCCGATGATGGAGAACGGCACCGCCGCGCCTGGAATCAGCGTCGCCGAAGCGTTGCGCAGAAACAGGAAAATCACCATCACCACAATTGCGACGGTGCCCAGCAGCGTCAGTTCCACATCGCGAATCGAGGCGCGGATGGATTGCGAGGAGTCGAACAATACCGACAGATGGATCGACGGCGGAAGTTCCTTCCGGAAATCGGGCAGCAGCGCGTTGACGTTGTCCACCACTTCCACGGTATTGGTGCCGGGCTGGCGGCTGATCGCCAGCATCATGGTAGAACGCCCGTCCACCAGCGAGATCACTTTATCGTTCTCCACGCTGTCGAGCACATTGCCCAGTTGCTCCAGCCGGATGGGCACACCGTTGCGGTAGGCCACGATGATGGAGCGGTATTGCGCCGCCTGTTCCAGCCCGCCATTGGAGCCGATGGTGAAGGCTTGTTTGTCCCCGTCCAGCCGGCCGGTGGGCAGATTGGTATTCGCGCTCGCAATCGACTTCTGCACTTCGTCGATTCCGACATTGTGAGCGGCCAGCGAGTTGGGATCCACGTCCACCCGCACCGCGTACTTCTGGTCGCCGAAGACCTGCACGCGCGAAACGCCCGACACCATGGAGATGCGCTGCGCCAGCGTCAGGTTGGCCAGTTCGCTTACTTTATAGGGAGGCAGGGTGTCGGAACTGAGGGAGAGATAGTAAATTGCCTGGTCCGCCGGGTTGGTCTTCTGATAACTTGGCGGCCGTGGCATGGTGCTCGGCAGCAGACCGCCGGAAGCTGAAATGGCTGCCTGAACATCCTGCGCCGCGGCGTCGATATTGCGGCTCAGATCGAACTGCACGGTAATCTGCGTGGACCCGAGCGAGTTCACCGAGCTCATCTGCGAAATGCCGGCGATAGTGGAGAACTCGCGTTCGAGCGGCGTCGCCACTGTGGACGCCATGGTCTCCGGACTGGCGCCCGGCAGCGCCGCGCTCACCGTGATGGTAGGGTAATCCACGCTCGGCAGCGCCGCTACCGGCAGCTCGCGGAACGCCACCACGCCGAATAGAATGATGCTGAGGCACACCAGCACCGTCATGATCGGCCGCTCGATAAAAAGCTGCGAGAGGTTCATTGCGGGCCCTGCGCGCCTTTCGAGGGATCGACGATGCGCACCGGCGCCCCCGGAAACAACGCCATCTGGCCGTCTGTCACCACCGTTTCGCCGGGAGAAATCCCCTTCTCAATCACCGTCTGGCTGCCGCTTGCGACACCCGTGATGACCGGCCGGATCTCCACGATATTGTGGGCGTTCACCACGAACACCACCTGACCCTGCTGTCCGCTCTGAACTGCCACCGTCGGCACCACAGTCGCGTCGCGCACGGTATCGAGTGTCAGCGCTACATTCACGAACTGCCCCGGCCACAACATTGCGTCATGATTGTCGAAGGTGGCCTTCAAATGGATGGTGCCGGTAGTGGCGTCCACGGTATTGTCGATCACCGAGAGCGATCCGGTGGCGGCTTGAGGGCCACTGTCCTGCAAGGTGGCTCTGACCGGCAGCGCATGCACCGCATTGAGCCGCCGTATGGCCGCGAGGTAATTCTCCGGCACCCCGAAACTCACGAAGATCGGTTCCACCTGGTGGATCACCACCAGCGCGACGTCATTCTCCTTCACCAGGTTGCCGGGATGCACCAACAGGTTGCCGGTGCGCCCTGAAATCGGCGCCGCAATGGTGCAGTAGCTCAGGTCGAGCCTGGCCTTGGAGAGTGCCGAGGTATCGCTCGCCAGGGTGGCGCGCGCCGTATTCACTGTAGCCTCGCTCGCGCGCGCTGTGGCGCGATTCACATCGAGCGTAGTGCGCGCCTGGTCGGCCGCCATCTTCGACGCCAGATTTTCCTTATTGAGTTGCTCCTGGCGCGTCGCGTCGGTCTCCGCGAACTTGGCCTGTGCCTGGTCGCGCATCACGTTGGCCTCCGCCTGCGCCACCTGCGCTTTATCGCGTTCCACAGCGGCTTCCGCCTGCTGCAGCGCGTCTTCATAAGGCCGCGGGTCGATGTGAAAGAGCACTTCGCCCTGCTTGACGTTTTGCCCTTCTGTGAAACTGACGGAATCGAGCTGTCCGGCGATCTGCGACTTCACCTGCACTACCGCCGACGCTTCCACCGTTCCCACTACGTGCACTTCCGTCGGCACCGACTCGCTGCTGGCTTTCGCCACCGACACCGACATCTCCGGCGGCGCACCGGCCGCTGCGGCCCCGGCCGCGGGCGCCTGCTGCTTTTCACAGCCACCCAGGATTAACACGCTGAAGATTGCGGGCAGAAAAATGGTACGCAAAGGCACCCTCATTTCCCCAATGTATCAGAGCGCAAGACCCCAAAAGGTTAAACGCCGGCTAGCGCGCCGGACAGGCCTTTGTAAGCGGCCCCAATCCCGCCTTCCGCTACCATAAAAGAGTGAAGAGGGTGGCGCTGGTCCTGCTTGTAGCCGCTTTGCATTCGACCGCCGGGAACCTGGTGGACGACGGCTGGGACCACTTCTACAATCTGGAATACGACGCCGCCATCGCCGATTTCCAGAAGGCAATCGCCCAGGACCCGAACTCCCCCGATCTCCATAACCACCTCGCCGAAGCTCTCGTTTTCAAAGAGATGTACCGTAACGGTGCGCTGGAGAGCGAAATGGTGGCCGGCAACAATTCCCTGCTCCGCCGCGCCCGCCTCAATCCCTCACCGCAGACTCACGCCGAATTCCTGGCTGAAATCTCCAAGGCGCTCTCCCTCTGCGATGCCCGTCTCCGCCAGAATCCCAACGATGCCGCGGCGCTCTACGCCCAAGGCATCGCCTACGGGATCCGCTCCGATTATTTCTGGGTGGTGGAAAAATCGTGGTACGACTCCCTCCGCGACGCCACTTCCGCCCGCAAGGCGCACAATCGCCTGGCGGAGCTTGAACCGGGCAACGTCGATGCCCGCCTGGTGCAGGGCCTCCACGACTACATCCTCGGCAGCCTGCCCTGGCAATACCGCATGCTGGGTTTTCTGGTCGGATTCCACGGCGACAAGGAGAAAGGCATCCGCATCGTGCAGGACGTCGCCCAGAACGGCACACGGGACAAGGTGGACGCCGAGATCTTCCTCTGCGCCCTATACCGCCGCGAAAACCATCCCGACCGGGCCGTCCCCATCGTGCAGGATCTCATTCGGCGCTTTCCGCGCAATTATCTCCTAAGGCTGGAGCTCTCGGTGATGTACAGCATGGCGGGCGACAAGCTCCACGGCATGGCAGCGGTGGAGGAAGCGGCGCACCTGAAGCGCGAAGGCGCTGCCGGGTTCGACCGCATGCCCTGGGAGAAAATCTATTACCAGGAGGGCAGTATTCAGTTCTGGTATCGCGACGAAGACCAGGCGCTGGAGAATTTCCAGAAAGTGGCCGCCGGAATCGAGAATGTCGACCTCAATACCGCCGCTTACACCTATCTCCGCATCGGCCAGATCTACGACATGACCCATCGCCGCGCCCAGGCCATCGAGTACTACAAGAAGGCGATCGCCTTCGAGCCGCAGGCGGACGGCGCGGCGCAATCCCGCAAGTTCCTCTCGACGCCCTACAATCCCCGCTAATTCAGCACGCTCAGCTAACGCTGCGCCGTGCCGTCTTCCACCGTAACCTTCACCGGTTGCTCGACATACTGCTGCGGCTTGGTGGTGGTCAGTACCATCAGGGCCAATCGCCCCGCCGCCGTTTTGGCCGGGATCTTGAACTTAATCGCGGTGTCGGTCTGGTCGACGATCTGCACTTCGACGTCGTTCTTGCCATCGGTGAGGTAGAGCTTGGCGACACTCGCCTTGCCAAGGTTCTCTCCGCTAACCGTCAGCGTATCCCCCTTTTTCCCCGTGTCTGGCTCTACGGTAGTCATGCGCGGACTTCCCGCTTGTGTGTAGGCCGCAAACGAAGCGGCCAGAAGTAGTGAGACCAAAAGAGACAGTTTCATCTGAATATCCGGTCCTTTGATTCATATGCTAAGTCGATTGCAGCGGAAATACAAGCCCCCTGCCGGAATTCCCGTCAATCCCTCCCGGATTCCGGCAAAATACGAGTGACAACGGTCAATCAGAACGCTTTTCCTGAAAATTGAACGGCGGCTCCGGTTCCGCTATCATCTAGCGTATGGCCGCGATAGCAGGCGCTCCCCTCACTCTCCCCGGACGCAGACCCGGATGGATCTACAAACCATCCTGGGATCTGTCCCTGATTATTTTCAGCGCCGTCCTGGTCCCCCTGCCGTTTGTAATGGCCTGGATCGCGCAAGGCACCGGTTTGCTGAGCCTGGAGAAGACAGTCGACTTTATCAACATCACAGTCGCCCTCCTGATCGGCGGCCCCCACCTGTTTTCCACCATAACCTTTACCTTTATGGACGGGCGCTTCCGCTCGCGCCATAAGGCCTACATTGCCATGGCCTTCATCCTCCCGGCCATCGTGATCTATCTGGGCGTTAATTATTACACCGCGCTCATTACATTTTTCTTTACGTGGGCCTCCATCCACGTCCTGCACCAAATCATCTACCTCTCCGATTGCTATCGCGCCCGCGCCAGTTGGACCGACCAGAAATGGTCGCGCCTCATCGATTACGGCCTGGTGATCACCGGCCTCTACCCCATCGGGATGTACAAACTGTCCCTCAAGATGTTCCACGTGGGCGGAGTGGTCCTGCCGTACCCCGATTTCCTGCTGCCGTTCCACCTCCCGGTGGTGGCCGGCGTCTTCTTCGGATTTTTCCTGGTGGCCTGGATCGCCAAGACCGTGGTGGAGTTCCGCGAAGGCCGCGGCAGCGTCCCCAAGACGCTGCTGCTCAGTGTCACGACGGTAGTCTCCTTCTGCCTGCCGATGGGTTCCAACCTGGACGTGCTGTTCCAGGGCTACAACACCTGGCATTCGTTCCAGTATCTGTTTCTGTTGTGGCTCATCAATCGCCTGCGCGACCAACGCGGCGAAATCGATAACCCCTTCGTCCAGCGCATGGTGCGGCAACGCAGCATGATTCTCTATTACGCCTGCTTCCTGGGCGCCACCCTGATCATCGTGCTGGTGACTTTATTCGTCCAGGCTGTCACCACCCTGCGAGCCGACCAAAGCTACTTCATCGTGGTGCTCAGCGTTCTCCTGATGCACTACTACTTCGATCACTTCCTGTTCAGCCACCCCCAGATGGTGGAATAGGATAGCGGTTCGGGCCGAAATCGACGAGCGAAGGGCGGCCGTGATAAAGTTCTTGTACAAAGCGCAAGCAGTATAATTCTGAGAGCTTACGCTCCGATCGAGGCAACCCGGGAGGCGATCGTGGCTGATAAACATGACGACTGGATGAATACGTCGTTAGGCGTTGACGTTCCCGCGCTGCGTCAGGCCGCCGGCGACGATCCATCGTCACCGTCCCAGAATGCCAGCCCGGCCGTCGCTCAGACGAATGGAAGTTCCGCCGCGACTCCGGATCAAACCCCTCCTGCCCACCCCTCCGATACCTCTGACCAGTCCGATCAACCTGCACCCGGCTCGTCCCTGGTCAACGATCCGCAATTCGAGAAACTGGTTGAGGCGATGGAGGCGGACGGCGACGAGGCCGACACCGAATGGAAATCGCAAGTCAACGACGGCGTATTCCGCTTCCTCGCGCCGGAAGTCCATGCCGACTACGTTGCAGACGGTACGGACTGCGAGAAGGCGCGCGGCAATTTCATTCTTGAGTGGAACAAGATCGTCCTAGGCAAAGGCGATCCGAAGCAGTTTCTGGTGGCCTATGACCTCTATTCGCTGAAGATCGGCGCGCTCCAACAGGCCAACGCGCGGGTGGACGCGCTGATCGCCATCGATTTCGCCGGCATGGTCGCGCCCCTTCTGCAGTTCGTGATGAAGGTGAAGAAGTTCCAACTCGCGCAACAGTTCCAGAAACAGCTCGAAAAACTACTGGCGGATCTGGACAAGGCCGAAACAGCGGTGACAAAAGCCGAAGTGAAAACCGCCCTCAACATCGCGGTCTCGGTCGTCACCACCATCCTGGCTCCCGAAGCTACGTTGGCCAAAGTACTGCTTGCGGGCGGCGGGATGGCGGCTCATATTGTGATCGACCGTAGCCTTGGCGAAGGCACCGTCACGGGGACGGTGGTGTTCGTGGCGGGCGACTCCGGCGACTTCATCGAACTCAGCGAACAAGGCAAGGAGGCTATCGAGAAACTGAAGGGCGGATCCAAAACCATTGGAGTGGCAGGGGCGGCCATAACTGCTGTGCTCGATGTGAACGACGTCTACGAAGGAAAAGAACTGGTCGAGAAAATCAGCGTGGAAATAGAGGACACCCGCAAGAGTTTCGATAATCTAATGGCCGGTGTACTGCCGTTACTGCCGGACTTCATCATGCTCGATAAGCTCATCAAGTCCATTCCCGCCGTCGTCAACAAGGCAATCTCCGCCGGCAACGACGCAGCGACCAACTATAACGCCATCAAGCAGGAGATTCAGAAAGTAATTCAGGAAAGTAATTGATCGGTGTCTCTCCGTGCCTCCGTGGTGAACTTCAGAATGTTATTGTCTGGTAATGGCAGAACAGGCCTTCCGCGACGCCGAGCGTAAACAATTCAGCCTCCTCGCCAGAATCGAGAAGAAAATCCTCATCTGGCTCGCTCAAAGGATGCCCGCCTGGGTCAATTCCGACCATCTCACGCTCCTCGGATTCCTTGCCATGTTCGCCGCCGGACTCTGCTACTGGGCCGCCAGCCGCGATCGCCGCGCGCTCATCGGCGTCATCGTAGCCCTGGCCGTCAACTGGTTCGGCGATAGCCTGGACGGCACCCTCGCCCGCGTCCGCAATCGCCTCCGGCCGCGCTACGGCTTCTATGTCGACCACATCACCGACGCCATCGGCACCTTCTTCCTGATGGGCGGCCTGGCCCTCTCCAGTTACATGACTCCCTACATCGCGCTCGGCCTCCTGATCGCCTACTTTCTGCTTTCGATCGAGGTTTACCTCACCACTTACGTGCTGGGCGCGTTCCACATGTCGTTCTGGAGCTTCGGCCCCACCGAATTGCGCGTCCTGCTCTGCATCGGCAACATCGCCCTCTTTTACCGGCCCATCGTCGGCATCGCCGGCCATCGCTACTTGCTCTTCGATGTCGGTGGCGCCATCGGCATAGCCGGCATGGGCATCATGCTCGTCTGGTCGGCGCTCCGTCACACCGTCCAGCTCTATCGCGCCGAGCGCTTGCCGTGAAGCTCGGGCTCCGCTGGCTGAAATTCAATTTCGTCGGCGCCGTCGGCTTCGCGGTGCAGCTCGCCGCTCTCAAGCTGCTGCTCCTCGCCGGCATGAACTATCTCGCCGCCACCGCCCTCGCCGTCGAGATCGCCGTTCTTCACAATTTCGTCTGGCATGAACGCTTCACCTGGAAGGACCGTCCCGGCGGCGGCCGCCAGCGGCTCCAGCGCCTGCTGCGCTTCCACCTCGGCAATGGCGCGTTCTCCATCCTCGCGAATCTCGGCCTGATGTGGCTCCTGGTAGCCCGCCTTCATATGACGCACCTGATTCTGGCCAACGCTATCGCGGTCGCCATCTGCTCGGTGCTCAACTTCGCCATCGGGGAATGGTTCGTTTTCCGCCTGTGAGCTTTACCCACCGCTGTGTGGCCACACCCAGCCCGTGCGCGAAAATACACCGGCGGACTTGCCGAAATCCGACAAACTCGTCTCAATCCCGAGTTTATGCCGGAATTCTCCACAGTATGTTGTGGAATGCGCCGTGCAATGCTTGCGCCGAACCCGGTAATTTCCAGGAGGATACGCCCAGTGGACAACGAGACTCTGACCATTACCGATAATCGGACCCAGAAGACCTACACGGTACCGATTTTTCGTGGCACCGTTCGCGCCATGGACCTACGGCAAATCAAGACCAGCCCCGCAGATTTCGGGCTGATGACCTACGACCCCGCTTTCATGAATACCGCGGCCTGTCATAGTTCCATCACCTATCTGGATGGCGACAACGGCGTTCTCCGCTATCGCGGCTACCCCATCGAACAACTGGCCGAGCATTGCACCTTCCTGGAGGTCGCCTACCTGCTGATCAACGGCGAACTCCCCTCTCGCGATGAACTGGATGCCTGGAACGCCCGCATCATGAAGCACACCATGATCCATGAGAACGTCAAGAAATTTATGGACGGATTCCACCATGACGCGCATCCCGTGGGCGTCCTTCTCAGTACCGTCGCCGCGCTCTCCACTTTCTATCCCGAGGCGCGCAATGTGCACGATCCCAAACTCCGCATGACGCAGATCGCCCGCCTGATCGGCAAAATGCCCACCCTCGCCGCCTACGCCTATCGCCATCGGCTGGGCCGCCCCTACATTTATCCCGATCCCGAGCTCTGCTACACCAAAAACTACATGAACATGCTCTGGAAGAAGACCGAGCCGAAATACGTCGCTAACCCGGTGCTCTCGCGCGCCCTCGACGTGCTCTTCATCCTCCATGCCGATCATGAACAGAACTGCTCCACCAGCGTGATGCGCGCCGTGGGCAGCTCCGACGCCGATCCCTACGCCACCACCGCCGCCGCCATCTCCGCGCTCTGGGGTCCGCTGCACGGCGGCGCCAACGAAGAAGTATTGCGCATGCTCGACGAGATCGGCTCCAATGACCGCATTCCCGCTTTCATCGATCAGGTGAAGGAAGGTAAGCGCAAGCTGATGGGCTTCGGACATCGCGTTTACAAGAATTACGATCCGCGCGCCCGCATCATCAAGCGGGTGGCCGAAGAAGTTTTCGAAGTTACCGGCCGTAATCCCAAGATCGATATCGCCCTCGAACTCGAGAGGATCGCACTCCATGACGATTACTTCGTCAAGCGCAGGCTCTATCCCAATGTCGATTTCTACTCCGGTATCATCTACCAGGCCATGGGTTTCCGCCCCGACCAGTTCACCGTGCTCTTCGGGATCCCGCGCACCGTGGGTTGGCTCGCCCAGTGGAATGAGTTAATGGCCGACCCGGATAAGAAGATCGCCCGCCCCCGCCAGATCTACACCGGCGAAGAGCAGCGCGACTTCGTACCCATGACCTTGCGCGGGCGCGAGTTAGTCGGCGTTTAAGGTATCGATTCCCATACCGTAGCCCGGCCGTTCGGTCCGGGCGTGTTGGACTATTTCATGGGGGCGTAGGTCAGAGTATTCTTGGGTTGTGTGTAGGTATTTCCCCCACTACGCCCCCCTTACTCTTTCGATATTTCCGAGTGCATAATGTTACATCCCTAGTTGATGTACGATCTAGCATTCCTACAGAAATACCATTAGTATTAGACATACCGGAACCAGGAGACTATTGAAGGAGGTACCGAACCGTGACGCGTACCTGTCTGGTCGTCGACGATGATCCAGCCGTGCGCACCTACGTAGAGACGATCATGGCACGCCGCCATTTTGAAACCCTCCAGGCGGAAGATGGCGTGAAAGGCCTCCGTCTCGCCCAGGAAATGGGTGTGGCACTCGACCTCATTGTGACCGACATCGAAATGCCCGGCGGCGATGGCCTCACATTCATTACAACCCTCCGACTGTCCCTGCCGGCCATCCCCGTCATCATGATTTCGGGAATCGACCTGCCCGACGGCGTCCACCGCCCGGTATGCGAATTCGTCCCCAAACCGTTCAGTCCCAAGATGCTGCTGGACGCTCTCGACCGCACATTGCTGACGTTGGGCCCGTCTGAAGCGGGGCCGCAAAACGGCGGCGGCCCGGCTACTTCTTAAGGAACGTCCCCTTCTCCAGTTCCTGGAACGCCTCCTGAAGCTGTTCCTGCGTATTCATCACGATCGGCCCGTACCACGCCACCGGCTCCTCGATCGGCTTGCCCGACACCAGCAGGAAACGAATGCCTTCGTCTCCCGCTTGCACCGTCACCTCGTCGCCGTTATCGAACACCACCAGCGAGCGATTGTCCGCCGAGGTCGGCGGCGTCGTGTCCAACCATCCGACCCCTTCGGTGGGCACTGCCAGCGGACCCGAAGCGTTACAAAACTTCCCTGCCCCGGCGAATACATAGGCGAAGGCGTGTCGCGTAGTTTCCACCGGCAAGCTCTTGCGCCGCCCCGGCGCCACTGAGACGTCCAGGTAAGTAGGCTCCGCCGCAATCCCATCCACCGGCCCCGTCTTACCCCAGAAACTACCGCACACCACGCGCACATGCGTGCCGTCGTCGTCGGTAATCTCCGGGATTTCCGCGGCTTTCACTTCCTGATAGCGTGGCGCCGTCATCTTCAGCGACGACGGCAGGTTCGCCCACAATTGAAAGCCGTGCATCCGCCCGGCCGCATCGCCCTTAGGCATCTCCTGGTGGATGATCCCGCTGCCGGCCGTCATCCATTGCACGTCGCCGGCCGCGATGGCGCCGCGGTTCCCCATGCTGTCGCCATGCTCCACCGTTCCCGCCAGCACATAGGTGATGGTCTCGATGCCGCGATGCGGATGCCACGGAAAGCCCGCCAGATAGTCTTCCGGCACGTCGTTGCGGAAATCGTCGAGCAGCAGAAACGGGTCGAATTCTTTGGTGTTGCCGAACCCGAAAGCGCGCCGCAAATGCACGCCCGCGCCCTCCAAGGTCGGTTTGGATCGAATCAGCTTCTTGATGGGTCGAATCGACATCGCCCCATCCTACCAATTACCGGATCTCCATGATTTCCGCCAGGCCCTTCTTCGAAATCTCCGGCACGGAGCGTCGCTCGCCGGCAGGCCCACCGGGATCAGAACAAACGGCCGCTCGTTCTTCGGCCGGTTCAAAACGCTTGCCAGAAAACCCATCGGGCTCGGCGTATGAGTCAGTGTCGCCAATCCGCCGCGGCAATCCGGTCAAGCTCGCCCACCTGACCTCGGCCGGAATCGATGATCGGCTTGATTATGGCGATGGATCGGCCCACGTCGCCGACGCCCATGTACTCGCGCGGTCCCGGATGCCGATCACATTGGCGATTCCCTGACCACCGCCCAGCGGCACGACTGGACTTTCATGCTCATGCATCCCAGTGCGAGGGCCGAGAGTTCAAGGTCTTCCGAGAAGACTTTTTGGCAGCGTTACTTCTTGCCTGTTCGGGCTTACCGGTTCACAAGGCTCTTCAGGTAAGCAGGATACCTGTCTCCCTGAACCTCGATTCCGGAGACGGCGTCGTCAATGGCCTTTAGGTCTTCCGGTGTCAGCTGTACGTCCGCGCCGCCGAGGTTTTCTTGCAGGCGGTGCAGCTTGGTGGTGCCTGGGATCGGGACGATCCACGGCTTCTGGGCTAGCAGCCATGCCAGCGCGATCTGCGCTTTGGTCACCTTTTTCTGCTCGGCGATATGCCCGAGAGCATCCACCAGCGCCTGGTTCGCCTTGCGGGCTTCCTCAGAAAAGCGCGGCACAATACTACGGAAGTCCGTCTTATCGAATTGTGTCTTATCGGAGATTGCTCCCGTGAGGAACCCCTTCCCCAGGGGGCTGAACGGAACGAACCCGATGCCGAGTTCCTCCAGGGCTGGAAGAATCTCTTTTTCCGGCTCTCGCCACCACAGCGAATATTCGCTCTGCAGTGCCGTAACCGGCTGCACGGCATGCGCGCGACGAATGTTTGCAACCCCGGCCTCGGACATGCCGAAATGCCTGACCTTACCCGCTGCAATCAGGTCCTTGACAGTACCGGCCACCTCTTCGATCGGCACCGACGGATCGATGCGATGTTGATAAAACAGATCGATCGCGTCGGTGTTGAGGCGTTTCAAAGCTGCTTCGGCCACGGCCCGAATCCGTTCCGGCTTGCTGTTCGTTCCCTGGGTCGGCACTCCGTTTTCGAAGCCGAACTTCGTCGCGATGACTACCTTGTCGCGAAACGGAGCCAGCGCCTCGCCGACAACCTCCTCATTCGTAAATGGACCGTATGCTTCGGCGGTGTCGAAGAAGGTCACGCCGCCATCGTAAGCGGCGCGAATTACCTGAATGGCCTCACTCTTTTCGGTGGCAGGGCCAAAGCCGAAGCTGAGCCCCATGCAGCCGAAACCGAGCGCTGACACTTCCAAGCCGGTCTTTCCCAGCTTTCGTTTTTCCATGGTTCCTAACCTTTCTCGTTCCCTACATCGAAACCCAATCGGCGCCCTTCACATCTGCTTGGGGGCGCTTCCACGCCAGAAGCACCAGCAACTGCGGCATGCAGTTCCTTGACTTTCGCGGGCGGGAAGTGGACAGCCTCCGCACTGAGATTATGCAACAAGTGCGGCATCTTCGTGGTGCCAGGAATCGGAACGATCCACCGCAATCGTCTCAACCGTGCTCGATGGCCATGTGTAGGTCTCCACGAAAAAAATGCAATTTTCCTGCGACTCGGCTCATGTAATATTCAAGGCACGCCGTGCTGTGCGGCTGGCGTATGCCTCTTCGGAGGGACTATGTGCGTGGCGTGGGGACAATACCGGGGAACTCATTCTGTCCTTAGCGACCCTGACGCTGGCGGCAACGTCTACGCAAGCTTCATAGAGGCCCGGACTGATGTCCAAGTCTCTACTAGCCCTAAAGAATAACGATATGGCAACAGTATCCAACCCAATACTGACGACGACGCCGATCGACGGAGCTGTCTACCGCCAACTCCAGGACGAGGCACGCAGGAATCTTTGGCGTGAGGGCACTCATCCAGGAATGGAACCCGGCGATCTGGTTCACGAAGCTCTGCTCCGGCTCGCTCGAAGCCGCACGCTCTTTCGGTTTGAAGGATCCTCTCATTTATTGGAGCTATCCAAGACTGCGATGCGTCGAATCCTCATCGATGGCGCGCGCGGCGGCTGGGCTCCGCGCAGGCTCCGATGCGTGCCTCTCGACTGTGAACAGCTATCGTTGAAGGACGAAAGTTTTGGCATGTCCCCTCTGCAGGACGCGCTGGATCGCTTAGAGAGACATGCAACCGACCTGCACAGAATCGTTAATTTGCGCTTCTTCGGAGGACTCCGCATCGCCGAAATATCCTCGGCGCTTTCGATATCCCCCGCTACGGTGGACCGGAAAATACGAGCCAGTTTAGACTTTCTCCGGAGCGAGTTGCTCAAAGGAACCAGCTGTGCGCAGCTCTCGGTCAATTCGCGGCGGCTTCCTGCTCCTCCGGCACGAGATCGCCATCGCTAGCTACAGTCGCCGAACTCGCGTCTTCGGGCGCTATTGGCATTCACTCGAAGTCAACTCCAGCAGATACTTCTCCGCGGTGGGGGCCGGCCCCGCAGCGACCGCTCGGAGTCTCGGGCAGGTTCGCAAACGGGAAATGCCGACTGAGCTTTGGCTCAAGCTTGCACCATTGGTGCGTGAGCTTTCGGCGTAGCTGAATGATAGCTGGCAATGTCGGTACGCCGTGTCCTTTCGGTGACGCTGCTGCGTACGCTTCAATTACCATAGCCACCCGATTCGGAAGAGTGCCGGTGATCCACACCTCCAAGAGAGAAAGGCTGAAATGGACTTGTCAGCTAATTGCGAGCTTGACCGGCTTGCCAACGCGACTGAGCATTTCCACGAGCGTATCAATCGTGAACTGGGCCGTTTTCTTATTCACCACGTCGGACACTCGCGGACGCGAAACCATCAGAATCATAGCTGCGTCAGCCTGCCTCAAGTGATGCCTCGCAATCCAGACAGACAGTTCTTCCATCAGTTGCTGCTTCAACAGCCGTGCATCATTGATCTGTTGCCGGGAAGCAGCCTGTAAATGTTTCGCTTCGTCCGGCGCAAAACCTAGTTCCAGGAAGAGGTTGGCGGCTGGCTTTGTCACATGACGGACCTTCGTGTCGATCTTCATTTCCTCCCCTTCCTCGCTTTGGCCACGGCGCGGCACCGAGCTGCCGCAATCGCCTTATCCTGCTTGGTGGTCGTCCGAGTCTTCTTCTGAAGACAATGCCAGACGTAGACGGCTTCCTCGTACTTGGCGACGTACATCACCCGGTAGATGCCGCTCGCATCCCTCATGCGAATCTCTTTAGTGCCGACACCGACATCGTCGAACGACTTCCTTGCGGGCGTTTTTTGGGAATGCCAGCAGATCTTCGTAAGCGCCCCCAGCAGCGCTGTCAACACAAATAGGGGAGTTTGAAAGTTTGATTCGTGGGGGCCCACGTTGGACGTTGGCTCCCCAAGAACCATGGTTTCCAACCACCACTCCGGGCTCATCCGCCGTCCAAAATCGGTAGGATCGCTTCTGGCGCGAGCGATCGGACCGGAGACCCATGAAATCCCTTTGGGTCTCGGGTCACAATGTACTCACAACCCGCGATTTGTGCTGCTGCGGCTGTCACGGCGTCCTGAAAGTCGGAACAAGGCAATGTCAGCGCCTCTTGAATAACTGCGCCGTCGACAGCCGCCACACCAAACACTTTCAAGATCGACGCCATGATGCGTTTCGTCTTAGTGGCGCCCATCTCTTTTCGGACCAGGTAGTGAATGGTCGTAACCGCGTGGGCAGCTAGCAGACCTTCCGCGATATCGGCCTCGACGGCGGCCCAGACCGCCGCGCTTGCCTCGGCGTGGGGCTTCCGATCCAACAGCACGTCGAGCACCACGTTGATATCGAAAAGAACTTTCTTCATCGGTATTTGGCGGCCAGATGGTCCCGATAATCGCCGAGGTCCGCCTTCTTAAGCGACCCACGCAGCGAGGATAGAACCGGGCAGTCTCGTGCAATTAGAGAAGAGGGCTCGGCAACCGCCGCGAGGTAGGCCTCAACCATTTCCGATACGGAGATGCCCTTCTGCTTTGCGTATTGCTTCGCGCGCGACACCACTCGGGCGTTTACGCTCAAAGTGAGCTTAGACATGTACGTATCTTAGCAGCAAAATCATACGTATGATCTCATCACTGCAGTTTTGTTGACGAGGGGATTGAGATTGGCTCCCCGGAAAGCGTGGTTTCCAACTACCTCTCCAGCTCTACCTTGACTAGCGATCCCAGCATGGCCGTCTGCCAATGCCATCTATGTATGGCATAATGGACGCCAGGAAGGACGGACATGAAGAACTTTCACTTACCGCTGCCGGAGGAGACTTATAGCCATCTCAAGGCGGAGGCGGAACGTGCACAGTTGCCCGCGACGATTCTGGCTCGTGAGGCGATTGATTCATGGCTGCGACAGCAGTTGCGAAAAGCGAGGCACGAGGCGATCGCGAACTACGCGGCCGAAATGGCGGGCACTCGTTTTGATCTGGACTCCGATTTGGAGTCGGCCGGAATCGAGCACCTCGTCAAGACAGCCAGGAAACCGAAATGAGGCGGGGCGATGTTTATTGGGCCGATCTCATTCCGCGATCTGGATCGGAACAAACGGGACGCCGTCCGGTAGTCGTTGTGTCTCATGATGGGTTCAACCAGGTTCAAGCTTGGAGATCGATCATTGTCGTCCCGCTCACAACTTCGGCATCGCAAGCCAAACGCGGCCCAACTGTCGTGGAGCTTCCGGGCGGGGCCGCGGGTCTTTCGAAGACGAGCTTTGCAGTCTGTCATCTGGTGACCACTCTTGATCGTGCCAAACTGACAGGGAAATTGGGCGCTCTATCCCCCGACGTTCTGCGAGAAGTCGAGCAAGGCCTGAAGGCAGCTATGGATCTCGACTGACCCTGCGTTGCGCGGTGCGCCGCTGTCAACAATTGAGGTGGCAAGTTGGAAAGCCCCATCCTGGGACCCCGCGCTGGATGATGGCTCCCCGGAAACCGTGGTTTCAAACGACCTCTCCGGTGAAAACGCGCCCCGCCTGCGCGCTAGTTCGGCGACTGGTGCGGCACGGCGTGCTGACGCAGCCAGGCGTCAAGCTCGTTGAATCGCATTGTTCCGGTTTCGTACAGGCTCACCAGAAAAGAGAATGCCTCAAGGTCGTCGAATTCGAGCCGAAAACCGTTCACGCGCAGGAACGCAGCGGTAATGGTCACAGCGACACGCTTGTTGCCATCCACGAACGGATGATTTTGGGACAGGCTTTCCCAAAGTGCAGCAGCTTCCTGGATCAGATCGGTGTAATATCCGCTTTGCGGCCTCGCCAAGGCGGATTCAAGCGCTCCACGATCACGGAGGCCAAGTGACCCTCCAAACTTGGCAATCAGTCGGGCGTGGACGGCGATCGCCTCCTCCACCGTTGGGTACGAGGTCACTGGGCCAGGCGGCGGAGCAGTTCGGGATGCTGATCGATGAACTGATCAACGGCCGCTAGAAACGGTGACGATGGGGCAGATCCCCTTCGCTTCAAGAATTCGACGAACTGCTTAACGGATTCCTGCTCCTCTGGCGTGAGCGAACTGATCGCTTGGGAAAGACTCTCGATGGTCATAACCGCCTTCCATCCGTAGTATACCCGCAGCAACGATGTTCGTGCCTGTCAATAGAGCGCGGCTAGTTTTGGAAAGTCGATTTTCTGGGACCCCAGGCTGTACTTGGCTCCCCAGGAACTATGGTTTCCAACGACCTCTCCGCCCTTCAGCCCAGATACCCCATCCATGATCATGCTATGCTCACCGTATGAGCAAACGCCTGCAGGTGCTGCTTCCAGACTCCGAAATGTCGGACATCCAGCGGCTGGCCAAGCGTGAACGGTTGACGGTGGGTGAGTGGGTCCGGCGTGTGCTCCGGGACGCGCGCGCCAGTCGGCCGCTAATTGACCCCGAAACTAAGTTGAAGGCCATTCGGCGTGGTGCGACCCATTCGTTCCCCACCGCTGACATTGAGCAAATGTTGAGCGAAATCGAGCAAGGGTACTATCGATGATCTTCGTCGATTCCAACATTCCGATGTACCTAATCGGAGCCGCGCATCCGCATAAGGCTGACGCACAGCTCATCCTGGAGCGACTGATCGCAGCGGGCGAGCGTCTGGTAACCGACGCCGAAGTGCTACAAGAGATTCTTCATCGGTACACAGCTATCAATAAGCGGGAAGCTATTGGGCCGGCGTTCCAGGTTACGTTGGACATCGTCGACGAAGTGATACCAATCGAGAAAGCAGAGGTTCTGCGTGCCGGGGAGATCGCCCAGAATCGAGCGTCGATGTCGGCCCGAGATGCCGTGCACATTGCGATCATGGAGCGCCACGGCATTCGATCGATCTTGAGCTTCGATGGCGATTTTGACCGCTGGCCGGGTCTACAAAGAATCTATCGGATTTGAGTGCTCGATTCCGTTGTCAACAGAATTCCGCAAGTAGTGGCTCCCTTTCGTGGACAATTATCGAACTTTTTCGCAGCCTCTGCGTCTAGCGCGCGGTTCGTGGTTATCGATTTGGCTGGCGTAACTCATTGTGACTGAGTTCGCAATCATTCTGACGAGAACGATAGTCTCCAATACAGGGAAGGCTGGTCAGATGTACTATGGATCAAGATCCACAATGGCCAAGAGAAAAGATATTCCAAACCCCAAGCCCAAAGACATCTGCTTTGTGATCATGCCTTTTGGTGGATGGCTTGATGATTACTACAAAGCTATTTATAGGCCGGCAATCGAGGCCGCTAACCTTGAGCCACACCGCGCTGACGATCTGTTCCGTCCAAGTACAATCGTCAACGATATTTGGGCCTACACGCGGAAGGCCAAGCTGCTATTAGCCGATCTCACTGGTAAGAACCCCAATGTGTTTTATGAGCTAGGCCTGGCTCACGCGCTAGCGAAACCGGTAGTCTAATTGCTGAGAGTATGGATGATATACCATTCGATCTCAGAGCGCTGCGCATTATTATCTACGAGAAGAACGCTCCGGAGTGGGGAGAATTGCTGCGGAGCAAGATCCAATCGTCGATAGCCGAGGTTCTTCAGGCACCATCTGCCGCAGTGCTACCAACGTTTTTGGAAGTGAAGGCTGGTTCCGAGAAGGCCGAAGTCACAGTCAAGGAACGTGATTTAATCGAAATTAGGCAGGAACTCGATCTCGTGAAGCGCGAACTCCGAACGCGGGATACGCTGCGGGAGCCTACCTCACCTGCGCGGGCACTCAGCCCAGGAGAGGCTGAGTTGCGCATAAGGGAAATGGTGAAGCGGGGAATGCCAGACGCGATTATCGTCGACGAACTCATGCCGTTGGGCCCGCCACCATCGTGGATCATGGAGCGTATCCGCGAAGCTCAGCAGTCGTCGAAAATCGTCGTCGGCGGTAGATCGACGGCTAAGAATGTCCCGAAAACCGTCAAGGTTCCAAACAAACGCGCGAAGAGGGTAACAAAACGGGCCTAAAAACAGCCGATCGCGCGTTAACCCCGTCCGTTCGCCTTTGCGTTTCGAAAATTAGCTGACAGCCACTCGAATACGAATTGGTAACCTGATCCCGTTTCATCCGCCAGCGTTAGTTTGGAAAATCCACCACCCGTGAAGTCCTATTCTCGCCCCAGCCTGTATTCGAACCGAAAGTAGCTGAAAATAAGCCACTTTCATTTGGGCCGCATCACTGAACATCAAAAAGTGTAATGTTACCAATGGTTTAACTGTGTGGCTCCCCGGCAGAGATTCGAACTCCGATTCACGGCTCCAAAGGCCGCTGTCCTACCATTAGACGACCGGGGAATGATCTTCGCCTAGTGTAGCGTCTGGCGCCGCGATCCCGCAACGTCGCCTTACGCCATTGTCGCCTTACGCCAGTTTGCCCGCTTCCATGAAGCTGTGCAGATCGCCGGGATTCACTTCCGGCAGTCCCGGCGCCACATGGAACAACTTGCCCGCCAGCATCCACTGCTCCAGGCGATCTATCTGTTCGAACAGGTGATCGAACGATTCGACGATGAACAGCAGCGGCTGATAGTGGTCGATCTCCGCGCCCTGATTGATTACCCACTCGAGTTGCAGCGGGTAGCGCTGCACTTCATCCGATTCGATGGCGTGCTGCAATTCTCCGTAGGAACTCAGCAGGCCGCTGCCGTAGGCGCAGATGCCCTTCTCGCCGCCGCGCATCAGGCCGAACTCCACCGTGAACCAGAAGAAACGCGAGAGGGCGCGGATGATGCTGGTCAGGCGATTCGCGCGCTCGGCTTCATCCTTAATATCCGCTGTCATGCGGGCCGCGGTGTGGGCGCAATCGCCGAAACGCACCAGCGTATCGGCGAAGGCCTTGCTGGTGTGCATGGGGACATGGCCGGCGATGTCGTGGAAAATATCGGGTTCGGGCAGGTAATCCATGCGATCGACGGGGCGGATGGTGATGGTCGTGGGGAACTCGCGGCGCCGCAGGCAATCGAAAAAGAGGAATCCCGGGACGTATCCACTCACCGCCTTCGCCTGGAATCCGGTGAGCGGCTGGAGACGCTGGTTGATTTCCGAGAGGTGCGGGATGCGGTCGGCGGGCAGAGCCAAGGCCTCCACCCCGCGGCGGAAATGATCGTTGGCGTAGCGCTCCCAGCGGGGCCGGATCCGGGCGTAGAGTTTGCGCCACGCCTCTTGGTTTTCTTCGGAGTATTGCTCGTAAGCCTGGTGTATATAAAGGTCGCCGCGTGAGCGGGCTTCCTCTACAAAAGGCGCGTGACCGGTAGTCAAGCCCGGTGCAGACACCGTTGTCGCCATAGACCCTCCCTCGAACCCAGTTCTAGCTTCACGCTACCAGATCTAACAACCTCTTGCAAGTGGTGCTGTCTGGACGATGGCCGAAATCCACCACGGCGGTGGTGGGTGAACCGACCGGCCAGCCAGCCATTCCTCATCGTTTCTGTTACTTACGACTGGCAAGCGGTTTGCTTCAGGAGACGCAAGCGCCACGCGGTGAGTTGGCGCCAAGGAGGAAAAGATGAAGACCAAATTGATGATCCTGGCATTCCTGGCGGCCGGCAGTCTACTGGCGCAACCGCGATTTTACGCCGGCGCCCGCGCGGCATACGGCCCACGTCCGGTCGCCGTACACTCCGCCCCGCCCGCACCGCTGGTGTCTTACGCGACCCCCTTTGCCCGGCCGGGCTACACCTGGATTGGCGGCTATTGGTATCCGGTCGGCGCCCGCTATTCGTGGCGTGCCGGATACTGGGCGCGCCCGGCATTCGCCGGCGCCCGCTGGACCGCGCCCCGCTACTACGGCGGACGCTATTACCACGGATACTGGCGCCGTTAAGTGCGCGGCTGCTGGGGGCGGATCTTTTACAGTCCGCCCCCAGTAGCCCTAAAGAGCCACCCTGCCCTGCCCCGGCCCCGTCATTTCAGAAAACGTAACATTCGCATATCATAGAGGGAATCGCGACAGCCCTTGGGACCGCGCCCCTTACCTGAATGTGGATAGTCCGCCTAGCCTTACGACGACCCTATACGTTTGTAGTAGTGGCCGTCCTGATCGCCATTCTGGGCGTCAGCGCCATCGTCACCATGCCGGTGGACATTTTCCCGTACATCGACATACCCGTGGTCAGCGTGGTCTGGAGCTATGGCGGACTCTCGCCCGAAGAGATGGAGAAGCGCATGGTCACCATCTTCGAGCGGGCGATGACCACCACCGTCAACGACATCGAGCATATCGAGTCTCAGTCGTACTCCGGCACTTCCATCACGCGCATCTACTTCCAGCCGAACGCCAAAGTAGACCTGGCCATTTCACAGGTGACTGCCCTCTGCCAGACGCTGTTGCGCATCTACCCGCCCGGCACCAGCCCGCCCAACATCCTGAAATACGACGCGTCCAGCGTCCCCATTCTGCAACTGGGGCTCGACAGCCCTACCCTGAGCGAGCAGGAGCTGTACGATTACGGCAATAACTTCATTCGAACCCAGCTCGCCACCGTTCAGGGGGCTTCCGTTCCATCGCCTTATGGCGGTAAGTACCGGGAAGTGATGGTCGACCTCAATCCCGACCTGCTGTTCTCCCGCGGCCTTACTCCCATCGATGTCTCCAACGCCCTCGCGAATCAGAATCTGATCCTGCCCGCCGGCGACGCCAAGATCGGCAATCGCGATTACCAGGTGAAGGTCAACAGCAGCCCGCGCGTCCTCGCCGAGATGAACAACATGCCCATCAAGGTGGTGAACGGCGCCACCGTATACCTGGGCGACGTGGCGCAGGTGCATGACGGCTATGCGGTGCAGAACAACATTGTGCGCACCAATGGCACGCGCGGCGCGCTGCTCACCATCATGCGTAACGGGCAGGCCTCCACCCTGTCGGTGGTGAACAACATTAAGAAGATCGTGCCGCGTATTATGGCCGGGCTTCCCACCTCCCTCAGCGTCAGCGAACTGTTCGACCAGTCTGTGTTCGTGCGGGCCGCCATCAACGGTGTGGTGCGCGAAGCCGTCACCGCGGCAGTGCTCACCGGGCTGATGATTCTCATCTTCCTCGGAAGCTGGCGCTCTACCGTGATTGTGTGTATCTCCATCCCGCTGTCGATCCTGGTCTCGCTCATCGTGCTGAGACTCAGCGGCCACACCATCAACGTGATGACTTTGGGCGGCATGGCGCTGGCGGTCGGCATACTGGTGGACGACGCCACGGTCGAGATCGAAAACACGCACCGCAATATGGCGATGAAGAAGCCGCTGGTGCGGGCCGTACTGGATGGCGCGCAGCAGATTGCCGCGCCGGCCTTCGTTTCCACACTTTGCATCTGCGTGGTGTTCGTGCCGGTGCTGCTGCTGGTGGGGGCGGCGAAGTACCTCTTCACCCCGCTGGCGATGGCGGTGGTGTACGCCATGATGGCGTCCTACCTGCTGTCACGCACGCTCATCCCGACCATGGTGCATTACCTTCTGAAGTCGGAGGTGAAGCTCTACCAGCAGGGCGAGCATGGCGAAAGCGCCGGCGGCAAGGGCATCATCTGGAAGGCACACTACATTTTCAATCGCCGTTTCGAGCTGATGCGCGCGTCGTATACCTCGCTGCTGCACTGGTCGCTCGATCATCGCGGCCCGGTGCTGGCGGGGTTCGGAATCTTCGTGGCCGGCTCCCTGATGCTGGCCCTGTTCATCGGCCGCGACTTCTTTCCGGTGGTCGATTCCGGCCAGATGCGCCTGCACGCGCGCGCCGCTTCGGGGACGCGCATTGAAGAGACCGAGGTGCTGTTCGCCAATATCGAACGCGAGATTCGCGACGTGATCCCTCCCAAGGAAATCGACACCATCATCGATAACATCGGGATCCCCAACAGCTCGTACAACCTGGCCTTCGGCGACAATCCTACCATCGGACCGGGTGACGGCGACATTCTGATTTCGCTCAATTCCGAAAAGCACGGACCGACGGCCGAATATACAAAGCGTCTGCGCAAGCGCCTGCATGAACAATTCCCCGATGTCACGGTCTTCTTTGAAGCGGCCAACATCACCAACCAGATTTTGAATTTCGGACTGCCTGCCCCCATCGATGTGCAGATTGTGGGGCGCAACACCGAGGGTAATTATCCGATCGCCGAAAAACTGCGCAAGCAGATCGCCGCTATTCCCGGCGCGGTGGACGTGCATATCCACCAGGTAATCGACTACCCCGAGCTGCGCGTGAATGTCGACCGTTCGAAAGCCGGCATGGTGGGGCTCACCCAAAAAGACGTCACCAATAGCATGCTGATCTCGCTTTCCGGCAGCGCCCAGGTGGCGCCCACGCAGTGGCTCGATTGGAACACCGGGGTGAGCTACTTCGTGGCCGTGCAGACACCGCAATATCGCATGAACTCAGTGGATAAGTTGATGAGTACGCCGGTGGCGCCGGGCTCGCCGTTCAGCTATTCCACGCCCACCTCAATGGGCGGCACGGCCAACGCCGGAACGGCCAGCGTGGGCGGCGGACCGAGCCAGGCCTCGTCGGCGTATGGCAATCCCGGATCGGCCGGCGGCAACCCGCAACTGCTTTCGAATATGGCCGAACTGTCGCGCGGCGTCGCTCCCGAGATCGTCAATCACTACAACGTCCAGCCGGTTTACGATGTCTACGCCAACGTAGAGGGCCGCGATCTGGGCGCGGTGGGATCGGCAGTGGAGAAGCTGGTGAGCCAGGCCTCCAGCAAGCTGCCGCGTGGCAGCTCCATCGATGTGCGCGGGCAGTTGAGCACCATGGAAAGCTCGTTCTACCGCCTCGGAATGGGCATGATTTTCGCCGTGGTGCTGGTATATCTCATCATGGCGGTCAATTTCCAATCGTGGCTGGACCCGTTTATTATCTTGATGGCCCTGCCGGGCGCGCTCGCCGGCATCGTATGGATTCTGTTTCTCACCCAGACGACCTTCAGCGTGCCCTCGATGATGGGCTCCATCATGTGCATCGGCGTGGCCACCGCGAATAGCATTCTGATGGTGGTGTTCGCCAACGATCAGCGGGAAGAAGGCATGGACGCCCGTTCCGCCGCGCTTTCCGCCGGCCACACGCGCATCCGCCCAGTGATCATGACCGCCAGCGCCATGATTATCGGCATGCTCCCCATGGCCCTGGGCTGGGGGGAAGGCGGCGAACAGAATGCGCCTCTGGGCCGCGCCGTCATCGGAGGCCTTGTCCTGGCCACCGTCACCACTCTGTTCGTGGTCCCGCTTGTCTACAGTCTTCTCCGCACCACGCCGCCGATAGATCATGAGCGGCAGATCGTGGAGGAGGAGCACGAATATTTGCGCGACGAGATGCTGCTGGGCGAGGATCCGCAATGAACGATATCAATGTCAACGAACAGCAGTTGCGTTCGGAAATCGAAGAGCTGAAGCGCCAGTTGGCCGCCAGCAAAGCGGCGCACGCGCGGCAACCCGACGGGCCCACGTCGCGCACCGCGGTGGTTGTGGTCCTCCTGCTGATCGGTCTGGTGGTGGCGGGATACTACTGGGGATATCTGCCGCGGCAAAAACGCGAACTGGCTCTGGCCGCGGAATCGAAGAGCGACAATGACGCCCTGCCGGTAGTGGCCGTGGCGCGTGTAGAGCGCTCCTCGGCCACTACCAGCCTGGTGCTTCCCGGCAGCATCGAGGCGCTCACCGAAGCGCCCCTGCTGGCGCGCGCCAGCGGCTACATCAAGGCACGCACGGCCGATATCGGCGACCACGTGAAGGCCGGGCAGGTGCTGGCCGAGATCGAAGCCCCCGAGCTCGATCAGCAGATCCGGCAGGCGCAGGCAGGCATCGATCAGGCCAACAGCGGCATCGAACAATCGCAGGCCGCGCTACAGCAGGGGCAATCGAACGAAGCGCTCGCCAAGATCACCGCCGAGCGCTCGCAGAAGCTGTTCGACCGCAACGTGGTTTCCCGCCAGGATAACGACACCGCGCAGATGCAGGATGCGGCGCAACAGGCTAATGTGGCGGCGCTGGGAAAGGGCGTGGCGGCCGCCAAGAGCAACGCCTCGGCGCTGCAAGCCAATCTCGCGCGCCTCAATGAACTGAAAAGCTACCTCACGGTGCGCGCGCCTTTCGCAGGCGTGATCACGGTGCGCAATGTCGATGTCGGCGCCCTGGTCAATGAAGGCAGCACGCTGCTGTTTCGTATCGCGCAAACGGAGCGGCTGCGCACCTACCTCAACGTCCCGCAGGCCGATTCCAGCAGCGTCCGGGTGGGCCAGCACGCCACGCTCTCAGTGGTCAGTCTGGGAGGGCATCAATTCTCGGGCCTGGTGACACGCACCGCCAACGCGCTTGACCCTGCCAGCCGCACGCTGCTCACCGAAGTGCAGGTGGATAACGCCGCCGGCTTGCTGCTTCCCGGCATGTACTGCGAGGTGGATCTCGCGGTGCCGCGCTCCTCTCCGCCGCTCATCATTCCGGCTGCCACCCTGGTGGTGCGGAACGACGGTCCGCAGGCCGCCGTGGTGGATGCCGCCGGCGTGGTGCACTACAAGCTCATCAAACTGGGCCGCGATTTCGGCGACCATCTGGAAGTGCTGGACGGGCTCCACCCCGGCGACCTGCTGGCCGTCAATCCCGGCGACACGGTGCGCGAAGGCGTGAAAGTGAACCCGCAGGCGGCCGCCCCCGCGCCGGTGAAACGGTAGCGGCATGCCAGGAAATAAGGAAACGGCCCGCCTGTTCCAATCCGCGCCATCTACCGCCAGGCGAGGCGGATTGCCAGTCTGCTGCAGGTGGGGCCTGCTGGCAGCCGGACTATTATCTGCCGGCGCGCTATTCGGACAGAATATCGAGAACTCGACGCGCGTGCACGATCTCATCCGCGCGGGTAACCTCTACCTTTCCCTGCAGGACGCGCTGGCGCTCGCCATCGAAAACAATCTCGACATCGAATTGCAGCGCTATGCCTTCCCACAGGCCGACGCGGAATTGCTGCGTTCGCAGGGCGGCGGTACGCTGCGCGGCATCAATTTCACGCTGGCGGAAGTTCCCACCGGAGTGGGCGGGCCGCTCAGCCCGGTGGAGACCGGCGCGGCGGTAGCGGGACGCGCGGCCAACGGCATCAGCGTGGCCAGCAGCGCCACCGAACTGGGCGTGCTGGGAGAACCGCAGGATAATTTCTCCATCCTCGGGACCGTGCCTCAGTCGGCCGGGACCGCGGTGCCATCGTTCGACCCGGCGGTGGCGGGCCTGGTGAACTTCACTCATCAATCGACGCCCCAGACCAGCCTGCTCTCCTACGGAACCAACGCGCTGGTCACCAACACTACCACCGCCAACGCCGGCATCGAAAGCGGATTCTCCACGGGGGCCACCGGCTCCATTTCCTTCGACAACAGCCACACCAACTGGAACTCCCAGACCGCCGGCTTCAACCCGTTTAACGGCTCCTCTCTAGGGATTACACTCACGCAGCCGCTGCTTCGCGGAGCGGGCCGCGCGCTCAACCGGCGCTATATCCGCATCGCCGGCAATGAGCGCAAAATCACCAGCCTGCTTTTCCAGCAGCAGCTCATCAACACCACCTACGGCGTGGTCCGGCTCTATACCGACTATGTGGCGCTCTACGAAGACGAGAAGGTGAAACAGGAAACCCTCACGCTGGCGCAGAAGCTGCTCGCCGACACCAAGGCACAAGTGGAGATCGGCACGCTCGCGGTGATCGAACTGACCCGCGCCAACGCGCAGGTCGCCTCCGCGCAGCTCGATCTTATCAATGCCCGCGGCCTGCGCGAAGAAGAGGAGGCCATCGTCAAGACGGTGCTGACGCGCCGCAATGACGACCCCGAACTCCGCCCGGCGCATCTCATTCCCACCGACACGCTCTCCGTGCCGGAGCAGGAACAGCTTCGCCCGGAGCAGGACCTGATGACCGAGGCCGTCGCCAACCGTCCGGATGTGGCGCAGGCGCAATTGCAGGTGGAGAACTCGCAGATCGGCCTCGCCGGATCGCGCAGCGCCACCCTGCCTGAGGTCGATCTCGTCGGCGTGGTGCAGAACAACGGGCTGGCGGGCGCCAACAGCCCGGGCCTTTCCAACGGATATGCCGGCTACATCGGTGGCTACGGCAGCGTGCTGGAGCAGATTTTTGCGCGCAATTATCCCACGTACGGGGTGGGTGTGCAGGTGACGCTGCCCATCCACAATCGCGTGGCGGAAGCCGATCTGGCGCGCGACGAAATCCAGGTGAAGCAGCAGAAGGTGCGGGTGGCGCAACTGCAGAATCAGGCGCGCCTGGAAGTGCAGGACGCGCTCATCGCCATGCGGCGCGCGCGGGCATCGTACCAGGCCGCCGAGGAAGCGCGGCGCCTGCAGCAGGAATCGCTGGAGGCGGAACAGGCGAAATTCGAGATCGGTACTTCGACCTCGTTCTTCGTGATCCAGTACCAGAGCCTGTTGGCGCAGGCGAAGTCCACTGAGATCGCCGCGCAGAGCTCGTACGTGAAGGCGCGCGCCGCCCTGCAGCGCGCCACCGGGTCCATTCTCGACCAGAATCACATTTCGTTCGACGACGCCATCAAAGGTAAGATGTAGGGTTGATCGCCTCTCTATCGCGCCGCTTCCGCCAACGGCGCATGCAGCGTTTTTTGCGCGAGTGCCGCATCGGCGCCGCCACGCGCGTCCTCGATATCGGCGGCACCCCGGATACCTGGCAGGACCTTCCGGTCATGCCGCGCGTGGTGCTGCTGAATATGCCGCGCGCGCGCGCCGATCTCGCCGGCGCCGCGCAATGGGTGGCCGGCGACGGACGTCAATTGCCCTTTCGCGACGCCGCCTTCGACGTGGTCTTCAGCAACTCAGTGATCGAGCACGTGGGTGACGCGGCCAGCCAGCAGCACTTCGCGCGTGAGGTGGCGCGCGTGGGCCGCGCCTATTGGGTGCAGACGCCGAATCGCTGGTTCCCGGTGGAGCAGCACCTGCTGACGCCCTTCGTGCATTGGCTGCCGAAGAGTTGGCAGCCCGCCATCGTCCGCCGCGGCACGGTGTGGAGCGCCATCACGCGGCCAACGCCCGACCGCCGCGACTTCTATATCGAGCATTTCCTGCGCGACATTCGGCTGCTCAGCGGGCGCGAGTTGTCGCAGTTATTTCCCGGCGCGCGAATTGTGCGCGAGCGATTTCTGGGAATCACGAAGTCGCTGATCGCGTGGAGCGACGCCGGCCGCCGGTGACTTTCTGCGGGCGGGCTTCGCCCATTCTAACCGCGCTCTCTCCCGTCGATATAAACTCTCCTCATGGTCTTCACCAAACGCCTGCGCGACGGTGTCCGCCGCGGCGACATCACGTGTAGCGTACGCATCTGGCAGAGCCCGCACGTCAAAGTGGGCCACCGCTACCGCATGGAGGAAGGCGAAATCGAGATCGAATCCATCACGCCCATCGGCTATCCCGATATCACGCCGCAACTGGCGCGCGAGTCCGGCTTTCTTGGAGTGGTAGACCTGCTGAAGGTCGCGAAACACGGCCCGGGCGAGAACATTTACCTGGTGCGCTTTCACTACATCCCACCGGGGCGAAAATCCACTCGGTAAAGTGGCAGCGGCCGCTTTACCGCGCTATTTCGCCGGAGCGTAGGAAGCGCGAATGCTCGTCTTGTCGGCCGTCGGGAAGTCGGCAGGAACTTTCTGGGTGACTTTTCCCGTGGCGGCCCATTCTGTTCCGCGCTGGAAGGTGGCGATGAAGCCGACCCCGCTGAGCGCGGCCTGGTCGTGCCCCATCGTGGTGTGAAAGACGCGTCCCTTGCCGTAGGCAATCGTCATCAGCATGGGCTCGTCGTGGCCGGTCCCATGGTTGGCCGGGTCGGAATAGGCGGTCGCCAGGATTGTCATATTTTCTCCAGGCCCGTGAAGATTGGCGTATAACTCGTCGGCCACGTGCATCCATTGCCGCGGGAGTCCTTTGGTGATCGGGTGATCCGTTACCTGATCGGTCACCTGGAACGCCAGGCGTGCGCCGTGCGAGCCGGCGCTGCCGGGCGCGGTATCGCGCACCACTTTGCCGTCCTGATAATAGATATGCGGGCCGGACTTTTCATCGCGCCCGCGCCATCCGCCCACTCCGATCATCAGATTGAAAGCTTTCCAATGCGGAAACGCGTTGTCGGAGGCGTGCACTGAGACGAAGCCGCCGCCATCGCGCACGTACTTCTCGAACGATGTCTTCAACGAGTCAGGCCAGCGATCGTCGGGAGCGTCGTAGTTCCACACCACCACCTGATATTTGCTCCAGTCGGGGTGGAACGCCGAGAAATCTCCGCCCTTGGGAGGCGCGGTCACCACGTCCACCTGGAAGATGCCGGCATCGTCGAGCATGCGATGGAGGTATGGCGTGGTCTGCTGCCACGCGTGATACGGGCCGCCCGATTCGCCATCGAGAATCATCACGCGGATGGGCGTGGCGGCGAATAGCGGCGCCGCGCAGAGGAACAGCGGCAGCCACTTCATATTTTGAGCTCCCAGCCTTTGCGGGTGTACGGCCGCAGTAGCTTATTGGCCTCTTCGCTATTGGTGAAACGCAGATTCTTCGAATCCCAGAGCAGTTTGCCGGGCACGCGCAATGCGATGGGGCCGAGAGCCAGCCACTCGATGTAGCGCGCCGCGACGGAGAACTGCGAGACTGCCGGCGTGCCGCCTTTACAGGAGCGGATCCAATCCTGCTGGTGATTCACGCCGCGCGGTAGAAGCTGCGGAGGCAGCCGGTAATCGACCCACCGCGAGTTGGGCAACAGCCACACGCCTTCGCCGCGCGAGGTAGTGGCCATGTACCCTTTGGAGCCGACGAAGACCGATCCGTTGCCGGGCGCGCGCAGTGCCGGATCTCCGCCGGGAACGGGTCCGCGCGGCGGAGCGGCAGGCATGGGCGCGGCGGCACGCGGGGGCGCGGAAATCCGTTCGTACTGAGGAAGCGGTTTGCCGTCGGGCGTAAGCTGGTTGCCGATCAGCATGGTGCCGTCGCCGGTCTCCGGGAACGGCCGTCCTTTTTCGGTGGCGAGATTGTCCATCGCCGGGAACAGGCGTTCGCCTTCCGCCATGCCCGGCGGATTCTGAAAGTCGCCGCGCATGTTCTGGTAGCAGTGGATGGTGACCGGAGGCATGTCGCCGCGCGCCGGGAATTCGAATACGGTGTGCGCACGCACCGGCCACAGCCAGGGATTCTTGCCCTCGACGGTGACGCACTCCACGCTGATGGGCGACGCTTCATCGAGATGCAGGGCCATGTGGGCGGGGCCGAGGCAGTGGACCAGCCAATCGCCCAATGACCCGCCGGTGGAAAAATCCTGAAACGCGCGCCAGTGGCCGTTGATCAGCGGGTTGAAGCCGCGTGTGGCCGCTGGGCCGAGCCACAGGTCCCAGTCGAGCGTGCCGGGCACGGGCTTCGACTCCGGTCCCGATTCGGGCAGGTTGGGTTGGCCGCCATAGATGCCCCCGGTGAAGGCGTGGACTTCGCGCACATCGCCGATCTCGCCCGACCAGAGGATCTCGCAGGCCGTTTTGAGCGCCTCGTGATTGAAACCCTGATTGCCCATCTGGGTGGCGACCTTATATTTGGCGGCGGCGTCGGCCAGCAGGCGCGATTCCGACGGCGTGCGCGTCAACGGCTTCTCGCAATAGACGTGCTTGCCGTGCTGCATGCAGAGGAGCGCGATGGGGGCGTGCAGATGGTCGGGCGTGGCCACCATCACGGCATCGATGTTCTTGCCCTCCTTGTCCAGCATTTTGCGGAAATCTTTGTACTTCGTTGCCTTGGGATATGTGCTGTAGGCGTGGGCGGCGCTCACGTCATCCACGTCGCAGAGCGCCACAATGTTTTCGGTAGCGGCCGCGCCTTCCAGAATGGTGGGCCCGCGCGTGCCCAGCCCGATGGCCGCAACGTTTAATTTTTCGTTGAATGACTTATGCGCGATGGAGGGCATGGCGGGCGTGCTGCCGAAGCCTGACCGCGGGATCGCGCCGGCCAGCAGCGATCCGTAGAAAAAATAGCGCCTGGAAAAACGATTCTCGTGCATCGGCTCACACTCTCCTGGGCCGCGCGCGACCGAACGCGGCTCGACACTTGGTGTATCACGATTGAAGCGCCGCCGTCCAGACGGCCCGGGTCAGTAGAATGAGACTCTATGACACTCGACGAACTGCGGCGGTTCGCCGTAGCGCGCACGCTCTTTCCGGCCACTACGCTCAAGCGCGCGCTCCAGAAGCTGGGGTTCGTGCAGGCCGATCCGATTCGCGCTCCGGCGCGCGCGCAGGACCTGATTCTGCGACACCGCGTGAAGAACTATCGCGCCGGCGACCTGGAACGGCGCTACCCTTCGCTCGGCATCGAAGAAGACTTCTTCGTGGTCTATGGATTTATGACGAGGGAGTTGCATGCCACCATGCATCCGCGTTACGACGTGGGCCAGCCCGCCGGCGGGTCGCTCCACTGGTCGGCCGCGGAGAAGCGGCGCGCCGGACTGCTGCTGGAATTCGTGCGCGAGTGCGGCGCCGTGCATCCGCGCGACGTGGACCGGCACTTCGCGCACGGCACGGTGAAGAATTATTGGGGCGGAGTTTCGAACGCCACTACCCATCTTTTGTCGGGCATGCACTATAACGGCATGGTGCGGGTGGTGCGGCGGGAGAGCGGGATTCGTATTTATGCGCTGCCTCCGGAGCGGCCGGAGGCTGCCGATCGGGCTGCGATTGAGGCCCGGCTGGATGCGTTGGTGGATGCCGCGGTGGGGATCTATGCGCCTCTGCCATCGGCTTGTTTGCGCGACCTGGTTCGCCGTCTGCGTTTCGCGGTGCCGCAGTGGCGCAACGGGTTGAAGGGCGCCTTCGAACGCGCGCGGCAGCGGTTGTCGCACGCGCATGTCGAAGGGGTGGATTGGTATTGGCCGGCGGCGGAGAGCGGGCGCGCAGCGCTACCGGAAGCGGTGCGGCTGCTGGCGCCGTTCGATCCGCTGGTGTGGGATCGCGGCCGTCTGGAAATGCTCTGGGGCTGGGTGTACCGCTTCGAAGCTTATACGCCCGCGTCCAAGCGGAAGCTGGGATATTACGCTCTGCCGTTGCTGTGGCGCGAGCGCATAATCGGCTGGGGGAATCTGGCGGTGAAAGATGATGCGCTCACCTGCGAATTCGGATATATCGCGGGACGGCCGCCGCGCGATGCGGCCTTCCGCCGCGAACTGGCAGCGGAGGTGGATCGCGTACGGCAGTTCCTGGAGCTGGACGCGTAGCGCGCAGGCGCAGCCGGGCGGTGCCGGCGATAGTAGAATCGGTCATGGCGTCTCCCCTCTCCATGACCCTGCCTGCGCAGTATTACACCGACCCCGCGATCTTTGCCGGGGAGCTGGAACGCTTTTACTTTTCCCGCTGGATCGGTGTAGGCCGCAGTGAGCGCATTGCCCTTCCCGGCGATTATTACCTGGTGGAACTGGCGAACGAAAGCGTCATCGTGACACGCTCCCATGAAGGCGAACTTCGCGCCTTCTTCAATGTCTGCCGGCATCGCGGGACGCGCATGTGCACCGCCTCCGAAGGAGCGCTCGGGGCCAGTATTCAGTGCCCGTATCACGGCTGGACTTACGGGCTCGACGGCGCCCTGATCGGCGCTCCGCATATGGAACAGGCGGGATTCTCGCGCGCCGATTATCCCCTGAAAAGCATCGCCATCGACCAGTGGGACGGCCACCTCTTTATCAACTTTGCGGCTGCCCCGCGCCCGCTGGCGGCCCAATTGGGCAATTTGCCGGCACGATTCGCCGCCTGGCGTATGGGCGAACTGCGCCTGCACCGCCGCATCGTTTACGAAGCGAAGGCCAACTGGAAACTGATCGTCGCCAATTACAACGAATGCCTGCATTGCCCGCTGGTGCATCCCATGCTCAATCGCTTCACCGACTATCTGGGCGCGGACAACCAAGCCCCCGGGCCCGATTACATCGGCGGCGCCATGGGATTCCGCAACGGCGCCGAGACCATGAGCTTCGGCGGCATTCGCAAGCGCGACTACCTGCCGGGCTTGAGCGCGGAGCAGCGGGGCATCGTCAACTATTACTCCATCTATCCCAACTTCCTGCTGGCGCTGCATCCCGATTACATGATGGTGCATACGCTATGGCCGCGCGCCCCCGGCCGCACGGAGATCGTATGCGAGTGGTACTTTCACCCCGCCGAGATGGCCAAAGCGGACTTTGAAGGCGATGACGCGGTGGAGTTCTGGGACCAGACCAATCGCGAAGACTGGCGGATTTCGGAGCTCTCGCAACTGGGCATCGCCTCGCGCGCTTACACCCCTGGCCCGTATTCGCAGCGCGAGGAACTGCTGCACTCCTTTGACCGCGTTTGTACCGGGTGAATACCTTCGCATCGTGGTACTATGACCTGAAATGCACCCCAGGATCGCCTTCTGCAAGCTTTTGGGCGCGCTGGCGATCGCCAGTTCGCTTTCTATTTCCCTTCTCACCCCCGTATTCGCGGGAGACCGGCAACTCGTAAACGGTTGGGACGTCCGCGATGAGATCAAACTCGCTCCCGGCGTGGACCCGGCCGCTGTGAAAGACTACTTCCCGTCGTTCTACGACTATCTCGATACCGTTCTGTTCCACCCCACCGCCGGTTACTATTCCAGCGGACGGGTCAATTTCTCTTCCGACTACCAGACCTTTCCTATCGCTCTCTATCCGTCGTTCGGGCAGATGATCACCGAGCACATGTTCCAGATGTGGGACGGCATGCGCAAGGCGGGGACACTGGCGCCCGGCGATAAGTTCACCATTGCGGAATTCGGAGCGGGTGACGGCGCCATGGCCGAATCGGTGCTGGAGTATATCGACCAGCAGGCCGCTTCCAGCCCCGACCCGCGCTGGAAGCAATTCCGCGATCAGACGGTATACGCCTGCTACGACCGGTCGCCGGCGCTGAGCGCCAAGCAGCGCAAGCGCAATACACGCTTCGGCGCGCGCTTCGATGCGCGCTTGGGAGACGCCACCGATCCCGGCGCCACCATCGCCAAGGAAAGCCTGAAGGGCGTGATTCTGTCGAACGAATTGCCCGATTGCTTCAGCGTCCACAAAGTGATTCTCGGCATGGACGGCAAGGCCGAACTGGCCTACACCGTGCCCTCGATTTCCACCGCCAACTGGGCCCATGTGGAAGCCGCCCTCCCGGCAGCGGCCAAGCAGACGATTCTGAAGGACGACCGTGCCATCCGCGAAAAGCTATTCGGCGGTAAGGCCCCCGGAGCGGATCGTTTTTACCTGAGCAAGGCCGGTTTCTCGGCCCTGCTCGATGCCTTCAGCGGGTCCGCCAATTATGAAGTCAAGGTCAATCTGCTGCAATTCCAGGAAGTCTATGTGCCGGTCTCGGTGGTGCCCGAACTGGCAGAACATCTCCGGCAGTATGCCCACTCTTATGCTTATGCGCTGAGTAAGAGCGGCAAAGGCATGGTGACTTACATCAACTTAGGCGAGGGTAAGTTCATCCATGGGGCGGGTACTGCGCTCAAAGCCGGCTATGTGATCACTATCGATTACGGTTCTAACTGGGACGGAATCCTGGCACAGGAATTCGACCACCTGCGCATGTACGGCCAGGGCAGTTCCTCCTCCCAGGCCAACCCGTATCACGCGCCCACCCTGAACGATATGACCACCGACGTCAACTTCAGCCACCTGGCGGAAGAAGGCAGAACGGTCGGTCTGGAATCGCTCTATTTCGGACCGCAGCACTGGCTGCAGCTCGGTACGCCGATCGATCTTGACAAGGCTCCGGCCGTGCGGATGCTGACTTCGGCGGACCAGTCGGAGTTTCAGAACTGGGCCGGGCTTTTCTATAGTTGGGAGGTGTACAAGATCCTGGTGCAGCGCAAGGAGAAGACCGACTCGGCCTACCAGTATTCAAGCGAGTTCGGGGAGTCCCTGGCGGTGGCCGATGAGAGCCTGAGCGCCAGCGAAAAAGCGACCATGGCGGACCTCGAAAAGAAGCTCGGACGGTAGCGCTTTTGCGGAGGGCGGCCTAGCGCGAGCTTCAGTTCGCCGCTGTCGGATGACCGCTTGCTTGCGTGCTCAGCTACCCTGAACCTCGTGTATTCCCGAGGTACAAGCTGTTCGATTGCGCACAACTTACTACAGCAAAGCTCGGAACGTACTCTGAAATGGCGATAAAATCGATGAAAGAGTCGGTAATACCGCCCGCTCCGCCGCCGGGTCGTTCACCAGTTGCGGTCTCCTCGCTATTACAGGATAATGAATTGCGTTTTTAGACAACTATGACCAATTCGCTTCAAACTATACTGCGCGCGAAGGAGAACGAAATCTGTTCGCGCTGGGTCGCGCTCCAGGATAAGCTGCTGGGCGGTGGCGACGTCCTGCAGCAGCAGACGCGCCGGGAACAGTCGCGGCACGTCGTGGCGGCGGTCGCCGAGGCCGCCCAAACCGGCAACCTCGAAAATATTCATGCGCCGGAGTGGCGTCCGGTGCTCGAAACGCTCAGTGAAGTGAGCTCCGCGCGCGCGCTGGCCGGCGCCAGCACATCCGAAACTGCTACCTTCCTGTTTTCCCTCAAACAACCTGTCTTAGAGCTCCTGCAGCACGAACTCTCGGATCCCAGGCAATTGACCGATGCAGTCTGGGCGACCACCCTGTTGTTCGATAAATTAGGACTTTATACCATCGAAGTTTTTCAGAAGACCAGGGAAGACGTGATCCGGCGCCAGCAACAGGAAATGCTGGAGCTTTCCACGCCTGTAGTGAAACTGTTCGACGAACTCATCGCTCTTCCCCTGATCGGCACGCTCGATAGCGCGCGGACGCAGGTAGTGATGGAGAATCTGCTCAATAATATTGTGGCCACCAGCGCCAGCATCGCCATCGTGGATATTACCGGGGTGCCCACCGTGGATACGCAGGTGGCGCAGCATCTGCTCAAAACGGTGGCGGCGGCGCGCCTGATGGGCGCCGACTGCATCATCAGCGGACTGCGTCCGCAGATCGCCCAAACCATCGTGCACCTGGGTGTGGAATTGCAGAATGTAACCACAAAGGCAACCATGGCCGACGCGTTGAAGCTGGCTTTGCAGCGGATGGGCTATAGCATAGTCCGCCGCGGGGCGTAACGATGGATCGCATTCCCGTCCTGAAGATGGGCGAGTTTTTGTTGGTGAGCATCCAGGTGGATATGCACGACCGGCTGGCGATGACCCTGCAGGACGATGTCACCCAAATGATCGTCCAGCACGGTTCGCACGGAGTATTGATCGATATCTCCGGTCTGAATATGGTGGATTCGTTCATTGGCCGCATGATCAGCAACATCGCCTCCATGGCGCGGATATTGGATTCCGAGACCGTGGTGGTGGGCATGCGGCCGGCTGTGGCCATTACCCTGGTGGAACTTGGGCTGGAGCTGCCCGGCGTCAGGACTGCCCTGAATGTGGAGCGCGGCATGGACATTTTGCGAAAAAACATGCGCTCTTCGGACGTGACCGCCGATGCAGACACTACTCACTAACGAAGTGCCGCTCAAGGCGGAGGAGGACATCGTCCGGGTGCGGCAGGTGGCGCGCTCGGCCGCCATGGAGGCCGGCCTGTCGCTAGTGGACCAGACCAAGCTGGTCACGGCCGCCAGCGAACTGGCTCGCAACACCATGATTTATGGAGGTGGGGGCATGGCGCGCCTGGAAGTGGTGCAAGCCAACGGGCGGCGCGGCGTACGGATAGAATTCGAAGATCACGGCCCCGGCATTTCCGATATCGACCTGGCATTAAAGGATGGGTATACCACGGGAAACGGATTGGGGCTCGGCTTGAGCGGTGCGCGGCGCCTCTGCAATGAGTTTGAAATCCGCAGCGAACCCGGCAAGGGGACCAGGGTAGTGATCACGAGATGGAAGGCATAGCGGTCATTCGGGTGGTCGACGCCACCCAGCCTGCAGAAGCCCGCCGCATGGCGTTTCGTATGGCGGACGAGATCGGCTTCACGGAAGCGGCTCGCGGAAAACTGGGAATCGTGGTGACGGAGGCAGCCACCAATCTGTTGAAGCATGCCGGCGGCGGCGAGATCATTCTGCGCTGTCCCGGTCCGCAAGGTTTGGAAGTGCTGGCGGTGGATGCCGGCCCGGGCATGCGCAGTGTGAACGAATGCCTGCGCGACGGGTATTCCACGGCGGGCAGCGCCGGCACGGGACTCGGGGCGATTTGCCGTCTCTCGGCCCACTCCGATATTTACTCGGTGGAGGGCAAGGGAACGGTGGTGCAGGCGTTCTGCGGTTCGGGCGTGGCGACGGCGCCGATGTCGGAATTGTGGGACGTCGCGTCGGTGATGGCCCCGCTGAAGGGAGAGACGGTGTCAGGCGATGCCGTGGCAATGCGCGAGACCGGCCCTATGATCCACCTGATGGTGGTCGATGGGTTAGGGCATGGCCCGCTGGCGGCCGACGCAGCCCAGGCGGCCCGCCGCGCCTTCAGTGCCACGGAAGGAAGCCCCCGGCAAATCGTCGATGAGATCCACGCCCGCCTGCGTTCCACACGCGGCGCGGCGGTAGCGGTGGCGGAAATCGACAGCGAGCGCGGCCGCGTGCGCTATTGCGGCATAGGCAACATCGCCGGCCTGATTGCCACCGGTGAAAACACCCAGCACATGGTTTCCATGAGCGGCATCGCGGGCCATCAGGCGGTGCGCATGCGCGAATTCGAATACCGCTGGGCGCGCCCTTCCATCGTGGTGATGCATTCTGACGGAGTCAGCAGCCGCTGGCAATTTTCCACTTATGCGGGACTTGCCGGAAAACGCGCCAGCATGGTCGGAGCGGTTCTGTTCCGCGACTGGCGGAAGATGAACGACGACGCTACTATTCTAGTGGGGAGGCAGAAATAACGTGCCCGATTTGGCCATCCGGAGCGACGCGGATGTGGCCGCTGCACTGCTGGCTATACATGGCGAGATCTGCGCACTTGGGCTGAAGGAGCCCGACCGTGCACGCGCTATTGTTGCCGTTCTCGAAGGGGCTGCCCGCGCGCGCCGCAGTGGCGGTGACCTCGGTCTGGAAACCACCGCGGGGCGGCTGGAAGTGATCCTCCGAAACACCGGTAGGCCGGCGGAACTGCTGGCCGCGCTACCGGTTCCCGCGGAGTCTGCAGAACAGGCGGCCGCTTCGCCGCTCTGGGACGATCTCTCGCGCCTGCTGGCCGGCGCGGCCGAGGCCCACGAGGCCCGCGAAAAGAGCCGCCGGATGGTAACCAGTCTGGAGGCCGAACTGGAGGAGACCAATCGCGGCGTGATGGCCCTCTACGCCGAACTCGATGAGCGCGCCGACAAACTGCGCAAGGCGGACGAACTCAAGTCGCGCTTTCTCTCCTACGCCAGCCATGAGCTGCGCACCCCTTTGAACGGCATCGTCGGGCTGGTGCGGCTGCTCCGGTCGTCAGACAACGTGCGGCCGGAGGAGGATGTCAAACAGCTCGCTTTCATCCAGAAGGCCGCCGAAGAGATGCGGGAGATGGTCAATGACTTGCTGGATCTCGCGAAGGTGGAAGCCGGCAAGGTCACGGTGCAACCATCGGAATTCGATCTGAGCTTCGTATTCGGGGCGCTGCGCGGCATTTTCCGCCCGCTGTTGCAAAGCGAGGACGTGAGCTTGGTTTTCGAGGACACTTCTGCCGTCCCGTCGATATACAGCGATGAAGCGAAGGTATCGCAAATTTTGCGCAACCTGCTGTCCAACGCGCTTAAGTTCACCGAGCGCGGCTTCATCCGGGTGTGGGCGGCTGCGTCCGACGAGACCGTGCAGATCGTGGTGAGCGACACCGGAATCGGCATCCCGGCGCACGAACTGCCCCGCATTTTCGAGGAGTTCGCGCAGGTGGAGACGCCGATTCAGCGGCGCGTCCGCGGCACCGGTCTGGGTCTGCCGCTGTGCCGCAAGTTTGCCGAACTGCTGGGCGGCAAGCTGCTGGTGGAAAGCACCCCCGGCAAGGGCTCAGTGTTCACGCTCCTGTTGCCGCGCACGTACCAGTTGTTCGAACAACGCGCCCAGCTCGGCGAGAAACCGAAGCACCGCACGCGCGCCACTCTTCTGATCGTGGACGATATCGAGATAGACCGCTACCTGCTGAGCCGGCTCATTACCGCCGGCGGGGATTACGATATCATTCAGGCGCCCGACGGCCAGGCCGGTCTGAATGCCGCCCGCCGCGAATGTCCCGACCTGATTTTCCTGGACGTAAATCTGCCCTTGATGGATGGCTATACGGTGGCGGAGGAACTGCACCAGGACCCGGCCACACGCGATATTCCCATCTTCGCGGTGACCGCCCAAAAACTCAACAATTCCGAAATCGATCGCCTGCTTACGTTGACTCGCGGCGTTCTACTGAAAGAGAATCTCTCCGAGGCGCAGCGCGTGATGATCGACCTCAATCCGCCCGCGCAGGTGACCCTTGTCTGAAGGATGTTATGGCCAGAATTCTGATTGTCGACGACTCGGAGATGAACCGGTATGTTCGCTCTGAGATCTTGCGAAAGGCGGGACACGAAAGCCTGTTTGCCTCCAGCGGCACGCAGGCGCTGGAGCTCTGCATGTCGGAGAAGCCCGACATGGTGCTTTTGGACATCCATCTGCCGGATGTGAACGGGTTCGAAGTCTGCCGCCGGATTAAGACGAATCCCGAAACCGCCTGGGTGATGGTGATGCAGATCACCGCTTCGGCGGTGGAACTGAAAGATGCACTAACCGGCCTGAACGGCGGCGCCGACGATTTCCTGGTCGATCCCGTCGAGCCTGAATTGCTGGCAGCCAAGGTGCGCTCCCTGATGCGCTTGCGCATGGTGGAGGAACGGCTGCGGAAATCCAACGAGGAGCTATCGCGTTTTGCCTTCGTGGCCAGCCATGATCTGCAGGAGCCGCTACGCAACGTGGTGACTTTCGCGCAGTTGCTGGAACGCGATTACCGCGAGAAACTGGACGAGCGTGGCGCCACCTATCTCGATTACATCATCGGCGGCGGTAAGCGCATGACCGTGCTGATCCGCGACCTGCTGGATTACTCGCGCATTTCACCCAACGTGATGGAGCACTCGCACCGCATCGACATGGATAGGATTGTCGACCAGACCCGCGACTGGTTCAAGGAACGGTTGGCGGAAGCGAAGGCTGAGATCGGGTGCGACCCGTTGCCCGAAATCGAGGGGGTGGAGGTACGGGTTTCGCAACTGGTGCGCAATCTCATCGAGAACGCCATCAAGTACCGGCGTCCGGAAGTACCGCTGCGCATTCACATCGGCGTGCGGCCTGCTAAACGCGAGTGGATCTTTGCGTTTTCCGATAACGGCAAGGGTTTCGACCCGGCCTATACCGAGGAGATCTTCGGGATTTTCCGCCGTCTGGGCCGCGATGACGTCGGAGGCACCGGGATCGGGCTCGCTATCTGCCGCTCGGTAGTGGAAAGCGTCGGCGGACGGATCTGGGCGGAGGGCCGCCCGGGAGAAGGCGCGACGTTCTACTTCACGTGGCCGGTGGCAAGTGAAACCGCGGCCGTACCTGCCACCGCTCCTGAAAATCGGTAAGCTGGGCAGCTCGGAATCCGTCTAACCGCCCTTCTTCTTTTCCGGCGGACGCGGGTTGGCGTGCTGCTCCGGCGCGTGCTGTTGCGGCGCAGCATGCTGTTCCGGCGGGTGCGCCTGCGGAGCGTGCTGCTGGGGCGGCGCGGCGTGCTGTTCCGGCGCGCGTTTCTCACGATTGGCTTGCTGCATCTGCCGTGCACGCTGCTGCTGCGGCGCGGCATGTTGTTCCGGTGGACGTTGCGCGCGGTTCGCCTGCTGCGGCGGCGCGGCATGTTGTTCCGGCGGCCGTTGCGCGCGGTTCACTTGCTGTGGCGGCGCGGCATGTTGTTCCGTTGGACGTTGCGCGCGGTTTGCCTGCTGTGTTGGCGCGGCGTGCTGTTCCGGCGCACGCTGTTGCCGGTTCGCCTGCTGCTGCGGCGGCGCGGCTTGCGGACCGCGCGCCGGCTCGGCCGGCCCGCGGGCGCTTTCGGTATTGGGCCGTTCCGCTGGAAGCGGGCGCGCTCCCGGCCGCGCCGCTTCCGGTGTTCGCTCCGCGCCGTGTCCCGCCGGCCGCGCGGTTTCGGGTGTCCGCGCGGCTGGCGCCGGCGCCGTACGGCCCGCCGGCGCGCGATAATCCGTGTGCAGCGACTGCGCCGCCACCAGATGCGACGGCGCCGCACGGCCGGCTGCAAATTGGCTTCGATCCGCGGCGGCAGATCTGGCATGATCCACCTGCGCGGCGACCGGCGCGCGATGCGGATCGCGGCGCGCAGCCATCTCCTGGGCGGTCGGCTGCACCGCAATGCCGCCGCGGCCGCCGTTGTAACTCACCCGCCCATGGCCGGTAGAACTTACGCGGTAATCGTACACATTGTGCACCGCGCGAGAATTGATATTCGTGACAGAGCGATTGTAGTAGAGCGCGCCGTTGCGCCAGGACGCACCGTAATAGCCGCGTCCGGTATAGCCGAAACCATAATCGATGCCGCCATAGAATCCGATGTGCGGACCCCAATAGCCGGCGTGCCAAAGGTACTCGCCATTGGCATATCCCCACCACGGCGGTGTCCACAGCGCACCGACGTAAGGCGCCAGAACCCACGCTCCCGGTACCCAATAATAACCGCTATCCGAGTAATCCCAATAGCCCGGAGTCCACGCGTAGTCGTCACCTGGGCAGGGGGGCTGGCTGTATTGCGGCAGGGGAGGCGGTGGCTGGGGGGATTCCACCACCGGTTCGCCATACGTCTGCTCCACCGGTGCCGCCGCGGGCACATACGCGGCATCGGTAGTTTGGGCGGTAGTGGGAGCCGTATCGGCCACCGGCACCAGATTGCCCGCACCGCCATCGGCAGAGGCATCCGGCGGAAGTGCAGTCTGGCTACTACTGCAAGCCGCGAGGCCCAGAAGCAATGTCACACTGGCGATAGCGAGCGGTTTCATACGCACCTCAGCAGTGAACTATGCATGTGCCGTGCCGTAGGCGGACAGCTACGGGACGATTTCAGACGGAGCGATTTCATGAGTTGCAACTAAACCTTTGCCTTTCATGAGCCTACAGCCCCCTTGGCCCGTTCAGCCGCCGGAACGCTCCGTTCAACCTCCGATGATGCCGTACAACCAATAATTTCAACGCTTTAATGCCAATCGATACCCTCATCGCAGGCGTATTCCCTATACTTTGGGTATTCATCCAGGAAGGGTTGACGAATGCACAAACCTATCAAATATGCAGAGAAAGCTTTAACATACGCCGCCAATGCGGGTTGGTTCGTCTACGATAAGCTCAATCAGATCGGCCAGAATCCGGGTTTCACTCCGAAATGGTCGGAAAAGCCCTTACTGAAGTCCTGGGAGAAGACGAAGCCGCCACTGGGCTGGCCGCGCACCACAGACTCCCTGTGCCCGCGCTGCATCCCTGAAGTCCGCAAGCAGATTCTGGATGGCAAGACGCCGGTGCAAGTGCTCTACACCGACAAGCCGGGCGAAATTAAAGCCCAGGTGATCGAGCGCGACGGCAAGATTCTGATGGTGAAGGATTGCCCCGTTCACGGCCATTTCGAGGACGTGATGGCCATCGACACGGCTTTCTTCAAGCACCTGGAAGATGTGTTCCCGGGCCGCGACATCCGCGCCCACAACGATTCCCGTCTTCACAAGCACGGTTCGAGCACGGTGACCCACGGCCGTGGATCGGTATTGACCGTCGACCTCACCAACCGCTGCAACATGATGTGCGACCCGTGCTTCATGGACGCCAACCAGGTTGGGTTCGTTCATGAACTGACGTGGGACGACATCAAAACCCTGCTCGACAACGCCGTCACCATCAAGCCCAAACGCCAGATGTCGGTGCAGTTCTCGGGCGGCGAGCCCACCATTTCGCCCCACTTCCTGAATGCCGTGCGGTATGCGCGCGAAGTGGGCTACACTTCGGTGCAGGCTGCCACCAACGGTATCGAGTTCGCCAAGAATCCGGACTTTTGCAAAGCTGCCGCCGACGCCGGCCTGCGCTATGCTTACCTGCAATTCGACGGCATCGGCAATGCCGCCAATTCCCATCGCAAAGTCGGCAACCTGTTCGACGTGAAGCTGCGCGCCATCGAAAATCTGTATGCCAATGGCGTCGACATCATCCCGGTGATCACCATTATTAACGGGATCAACAATGAGCAGGTAGGGCGCATCGTGCAGTTCGCGCTCGACAATCCCAAGAAGATTCCGTTCCTCTCCTACCAGCCGGTCAGCTTTACGGGTCGCGACGAAGCCGTCACCGACGAGCGCCGCGCCGCCCAGCGCTACACCCTCTCCCATCTGGCTCACGATGTGAAAAACCAGACCGGCCTGGGCGAACCGGCCCGCGATTGGTTCCCGATTTCGTTCATCTCCACCTTCTCCGATTGGAGCGATCTGGTGCACGGACCGCAGTACCAGTGGGGTCAGTTGAGCTGCGGATGCCACCCGAATTGCGGCGTCGGCATGGCCGTCATGGTCGATAAGGAAACCAAAGAAGCCAAGCCGGTAACCGAGTTCTGGAATTGCGAGCAGTTGGCCAAGGACGTCGCACGGGTGAATGACGCGGCGCGCGGCAAGTGGCCGTCCATCATCGGCATGGGGCTGGCCGCCGCCCGCAATTACGACCCCTTCAAGTCGCCCACCCACTTCAAGTTGAGCGATCTGATGAAGAAGCTCGACAAGACGTTCGGCGCCACCGGCAAGAGCTACGGCAAGGTCGGCAGCGACCGCACGATGGAAGACATCGAGAAGCGCCGGCGCGACCGCTGGAACTTCCTGTTCATCGCCGGCATGTGGTTCCAGGATCTCTTCAACTACGATTTCCGCCGCACCGAGCAGTGCATCATCCCCTACGCCACGCAGGAAGGTGAAATCTCTTTCTGCGCATACAACACCGGCGTGGGCTGGCGCAACATCATCGAGAAGATGCACATGACGGCCAGTCTCACCAAGTGGTACGAAGAGCACGGCCGGCATGAAATCTTCGCCGGCGGCAAAAGCGTACAGTTAGAAAATAAGGATCACTCGTTGGTGCTGCGCGAAGAAATCGTCACCAACGAAGTGCAGCACGATCTCGATCGCCTGGGCATCGCCAAGAATTCCGGCGAGGAAAAGATTCGCGCCCGCGCCGCCAAGATCAAGCAGCAGGAAGAGAACGAGCGCATGATGAAGCTCTACCGCGAACACGTGCTGAAGGAACAGCCGAAGGCGGATATAGTTTCGCTCGCGGACATCAAGCCGGCGCCGAAGCCGGCAGCCAAGCCGGTGGAAGACCGCGAAGAAGTCGGCTCGTTCGGCGACTAGCTCCTGAAGGTTTGTAGTGCTGACGCCGCCAGGTTCGGGCCTGGCGGCGTTTGCATTTTGTCGCGCCGATTTCAGCGGGCCTTCGCGGCACGTAACAATTCACCGATATCGTCGATTTTTTCTTCCAGCAGACTTAACTTGCGGGCCAGCCCCTGGATCTCGCTCTCCGACCGGCGATTGACATCGTAATCGAGTTCCCCGCGCACGCGGTCCTTGGCATCCTGGCGATTCTGGCTCATCATGATCACCGGCGCCTGTACGGACGCCAGCATGGAAAGAAACAGATTGAGCAGAATGAAGGGATATGGGTCCCAGGCGCGTCTATCCAGGATCACGTTGACGAAGGTGTACACCGCCAGCAGCACGCCAAAAATGATGATGAATCGCCACGACCCACCGAAGCGCGCGACAGCATCGGCAATACGCTCGCCAACCGTGCTTGCCTGCTCAATCACATCGTTGGGATTGCGGTTGGCGCGCATGCGCACCAGGTCTTGCGCCGCATGGAACTGGCGGCCGAGGGTGGTGAGCAGATCCATGCCCGCATGCGGCTTGCGCGTGAGCAGAATGGCGATATCGTCGCGCGTGATTTCCACGCAGACGGTATCCTCCAACGCATGCGCGCTGGTCTGGTGCGGCGTTTGCTCCAGCATAGACGCGAACCCGAAGAAATTGCGTTCCCCCGGCTCATCGACAATCACTTCCTGATTGTCTTTATCCACGGTGCTGACGCGGACCTTTCCCGAAATTAGAACATACGCTTTCGGCGCCAGTTCGCCCGCCTTGTAGATCCGTTCGAAGCGGGCGAACGATCGCAAATCCACCTGGCTGGCCAACACCGCCCGTTCGTCGTCATCCAGCAGAGAAAAGAGCGGGATATTCTTGAGCACTTCCGGTTCGCATGGCATACGGCGCCTCCTGAGAGCAGTTTTCGATGGTAGCAGAGACGCCGATCGGAGTCTTTTTCGCTATCCCGTGTAGAGATCGCCGGCCAGGTATTTGAGTCCGCTGTCCACCGCGACGGTGGCCACGGTGGCATCCGGCCCGAGTTCCAACGCCAGTTCGACAGCCGCCGCGACATTGAGCCCCGTCGAGGTGCCGGCGAAGATGCCTTCTTCGCGCGCCAACCGCCGCGCCATGGTGCGCGCCGCCGATTCCTTGACCGTGCGGGCTTCATCGTAGTCGCCGGCCTGCAGATGCGGCGGCCGGAACCCCACGCCCACGCCTTCCACGCGATGCGCGCCTCCATGTCCGGCGGTGAGCAGCGGCGATTCGGCCGGTTCCAGCGCCACCACCCGGGCGCCGCTGCCGCCTGCCTTGAGGGCGCGCGATACGCCCACCAGCATGCCGCCCGAGCCCACCGCCGCGCAGAAGGCGTCGATGTGTCCGTCGAGTTGCGCCAGAAGTTCGCGCCCCATGGGAGTATAGCCTTCGATGACGTCGGGATTGTGGAACTGGTCCACCCAGAACACCTCGGGGTCGGCCACCTCGCGCGCCACCGCCGCCTCAAAGCGCGCGAACAGTTCGGGTGTAATCTTGCCGCCATCGCTCGGCACCAGCATGAGGTCGCCGCCCAGCGCCCTCATGGTGTCGAGTTTCTCGCGCGCGAATGCGTCGGAGGAAATCGGCGTGAAGCGATAGCGCTTCACGGCGCATACCAGCGCCAGTGACGATCCGGTGCTGCCGCCAGTGTATTCCACCACGCGCATGCCGGGCCGCAGCTTGCCCGCGCGCTCCGCTCCTTCGATGCTCGATAGCGCCATGCGGTCTTTATACGATCCCGTGGGGTTGTAATATTCCAGCTTGACGAAAATGCACGCCGCGCCATCCGGCACGACGCTGCGAAGTTGCACCAGAGGCGTATTGCCGATGGCTTCGAGTACGGAAGTGGAGGGCATCACTGGCACTATAACAGGCGTTCAACGATGGGCAGCAAGCCTCGGTCCGCTGGCCGCTGCCGCCAGTCCCAGGCCGGTGTAGACCGTTGCCGGAAACGTACTGATGATGGCGCAGGAGAACCCGCGGTCGGCGCCCACAGGCTGTCGCTGGTGAGACCCATCGCCGCAAATAACACGCGCTCAGCGATGAGCGGCCAGCCTTTGTCCGCTGGCCGCTGCCGCCAGTATCAGGCTGATGTAGACAGTGCCGGAAACGTACTGCTGAAGGCGCAGGCCGAACCCGCGCTCAGCGATGAGCGGCGAGCCTCGGTCCGCTGGCCGCTGCTGCCAGTCCCAGGCCGATGTACACCGTGCCGGAAACGTACTGTTGATGGCGTAGGAAAGTGGGATTGCGCTGCACCCACGCGCCGGCCGAACCCGCGGTCAGCGCCCACAGGCTGTCGCTGGTGAGACCCATCGCCGCAAATAACAGGCCGAGCGCGAGGAACTGTGGGATCACCGGCCCGCGGGCGGAACTGACGAATTGCGGGAGGAATGCGAAGAAAAAGAGCGCCGACTTGGGATTGAGCACCTGCACCAGGATGGCCTGCGCGTAGATCCGTCGCAGCGACGCGGGTTGGGCGTGCTGTACACCTTCGGCGGCGGGCCGTTCGCGCAGTTTGCGGATTCCCAGGTAAACCAGGTACGCCGCGCCCGCAAATTTCACCGCCGAGTACGCCAGTGTGGAGGAGAGCAGCAATGCCGAAAGACCGAACGTCGCGGCCAGCACGTGCGACAAGCCCCCGGTGGCGATCCCGCATGCCGACGCCATGCCGGCTTTACGGCCGCGGTCGACGCTGCGCGCCACAATGTAGAGCACCGCCGGTCCCGGAATGAAGAGCAGAACAAGGGAGGCTGTGATGAAGACCCAAAGATCGCGCGGCGGCGGCAGCAGATGCATAGGCAGGCCTTGAGAATATCACGGTGGCTCAGCCTCAGCGGGCCAATCGCGCGTGGCAGTTGCGGCCCACGCACTCCAGTGCGGGCTATCGCCGCAGAGCCCTACGCGTCCTGTACGCGACCCTTCCACTGCCCGCCCGCACCGCGCCAGTACGAGACTGCCGAGTGGACCGTCGCGCCGGCGTAGAATAGCGCGACCAACGGCAGCAAGGGCGCGGCCAACCAACCGGCGCGATAGAAGCGTAGCGCCGGCAGATAGCAGATCGACATCAGCAGCCACGCGAGCGCCGCCATTCCGGCCGCGGGCTGGGGCGCCAGGAGCGTGAGCAGCGGCGGCGCCAGATACGTCAGCAGCAATCCGGCGACGGTGGCCAGCAGCAGCAAGATGGAATGACGGAGTTGGGTGAAGGCGCTGCGCGAGATCATGTTCCCCACCTCACCGAACGTGCGATAAGGCCGGATGCTGTGGGTCGACTCGCTGAGCCCGAGCCACACGCGCCCGCCGGCGCGTTTGACGGCGCGCGCCAGGGCGCAATCGTCGATGAGCTCGCCGCGGATGGCCGCCACGCCACCGATCTTTTCGACCATCGCGGAGCGGATTAGCATGCAGCCCCCGGCCGCCCCGGCGGTGGCGCGTCGCGAATCGCGAATCCAGGCCGGCGGGTAGAGCAGAAAAAAGAAGAAGACGAAGGCCGGCACCAGGGCGTGCTCGGCCGGCGTGGTGCAGGCGAGGGTAGCCATGTAGGAGACCAGATCATAGCCATCGGCTTCGGCGCGCGCCACCAGATCGGCGATGTTCTCGGGGCCATGCACGATATCGGCATCGGTAAGCAGCAGGTAGTCGGGGCGATGCGCGCCAGCGTGGCGGACACCTTCCGCGACTGCCCACAGCTTGCCCTTCCAGCCTGGCGGCAGTTCTGCCGCACGGACCACGCTGAGAAGGTCGGGTGGGGCAGCGGCCGCGGCGATCGCGCCGGTGCCGTCGGTGGAATCGTCGTCTACCAGAACGATGTGGAAGTGGCCCAGGGCACGCTGCGCTGCCAGCGAGCCGATGGCGTGCGCCACTACTTCCGCCTCATTGCGCGCGGGGACGACGGCGACCACTCGCGGCGCGGTCTGGAAAGTCGCGCAGGGAGGCACGGGGAGGCGCACAAATTCGCGCCAGAATCCGCCCCGGAAAAATGCCAGCGAGACCCAGATAGCCAGCGTGGCGGCAGCGGTCAATAGAAGGATCACTCCCTGGCATTATCGCGCCCTCCGCCCAAAATGAACGGAACGGCCCCGCTTGGGCGACAATAACAGCATGCGCGCTTGGTTGCTGGATGGATTCACGGGAGTGGAAAACTTGCGTCTGGCCGACGTGGCGGAGCCGGCGCCCGGACCCGGCGAAGTACTTCTGCGGGTGCGCTACGTCGCGCTGAACCCGGCCGATGCGTTTCTGGCGCGCGGCATGTACCCTGCCAAGCCGCAGTTCCCGCACATTCTGGGACGGGACGCGGTGGGCGAGGTGGTGGCCACCGGCGCGGGTGTGGAATGGCCGAAGGTGGGCGATTCGGCCGGCATTCTGCGCTGTGAGGTAGGCGTGAACGTGCGCGGCGCGATGGCCGAAATGGTGGTGGCGCAAGCCGCCAGCCTGGCGCGCATTCCATCGGGATGGAGCGCCGAAGAGATGGCGTGCGCCCCGCTGGTGTTCCTTACCGCGTGGCAGGCACTGACGCAATGGAGCGAGTCGGAGGCCCCGCCGCCCGCGGGGTCGGTAGTGCTGGTGACCGGCGCCTCGGGCGGAGTGGGCGTGGCTACGGTGCTGCTTGCCAAATCGATGGGACTGACGGCGGTCGGGCTGTCACGCAGCGAGAGTAAGGGCGAGAAATTAAAGGCGCTCGGCGCGGACGCAGTGGTCAGCCCCGAGGACCGCGATCTGCGCGCCAAGGTGTCGGCGGCCATTGCGCCCAAGAAGGTCGACCTGGTGGTGGATAGCGTGGCCGGTCCGCTATTCCCGCAGATTGTGGCGCTGTTGGGATACGGCGGCAAGATCAGCGTGGTGGGGCGGAGCGCGGGGCCGGTGCCGGAGTTCAATACCGGGACGCTCTTCTTCCGCCGCAATCGCATTGGCGGGGTGGCGGTGCACGACTACACGCCGGATGCCGCGCAAAAGGTATGGAAGGAAATTGTACGCCGCCTGGACGACGCCGGGAAACGGCCGGTGATCGACCACGTCTTTGCATTCGAGGACGCGATCGCGGCCTTCGCGCGGCTGGCCGAAGGTCCCATGGGGAAGGTAGTCATCCGCGTCGCAGGGTAATGACGGCAGGCTTACAAACAACAGCGGATCGATTTCTACTTGGCCGATTTCCCTGCCCTGCGGTATACCAGCCACGCCGAAGCGATTACCGCCAGCGTCCCGGCGGCGATCTTGCTTTCGAACAGCCAGACGCTGGAGATCGCTTCGGTGGGCACCAGCGAGCAGAGAATCGCCAGCAGCGTAATCGCCGTACCGGAGATCGCACTCACCCGTTTGCCGGCCTTCCATGCGCTGCCGAAGATGTACAAGTAGGGCAGAAAGCCGGTGATCACCATCAGCGAGATCATCTCCTGGTACGCCGCGCGCAGGCTGTCGCCCAATTGAAAAATCAGCAGTAGAAACGACGCCACCGCGCCGAACGTCAGGATGGAAATGTGCGGCGTGCCCCAGCGCGGATGGAGCCTGCCGAATGCGCTGGGCAACAGATTGTCGACGCCCGCGGCGAACGGCAGCCGTGAGACGGTGGTGCCGGTGCCGCCGAATTGTCCCACCGCGCTCACCACCACCAGCAGCGCCAGCAGGGGCGCGATCCACCATGCTCCCAGTGCCGTACCGGCCGATTGCCCCACTTCCGCGAAACCGTTCAGCTCGCTGATATTTTCCGGCCGCAGCAGCACCAGCATGGCCACCGTGGTCACCATATAGAAGACCGTAGCGACGCCGGAAGCGATCCATCCGGCCCGCGGCAGAGTGCGTGCGGGATCGCGGATCTCAGCCGACATCATGGCCGCCATCTCCACCCCGGAAAGCGCGTAGGCGATGTTCGACCAGAAATTCACGGTGTCCCAATCCCATTTCGGCAGCACGTGAATGTGGGTGGCGGAGCCGCGCTTCGCCCCCACGGCCACGGCCAACACCACCAACGCGAGGCCCAGCACGACGCAGGCTCCGGCGCCAATATTTTCGGTCCACTTGCCCACGTCGACGCCGCGTAGATTCGTGCCCAACGCCACCCAGATGGCCGCCAGCGCCGCCGCCAGAAGCCAGTAGCGATTGTCGGCGAGATGGGCATATTTCGGCCCGAGCGCGGCGAATCCCGCGCCCATATAAAACAGCGCCGCCGTGGGCAGCAGGAAGGCGATGCCGATCCAGTAAACCCAGAAGCACAGGAAGCCATGCCACGGTCCGAAATCTCCGCGCGTCCAGGCATAGAGTCCGCCGGCCGACCGGGAATATTTCACCGATAGCGCACCGGTGGCAGAAGCCAGGGGCGCGGCGAACAGCACCGCGGCGGCCAGCCATAATGTCACCGATCCGGGGCCGGAATGCGCGGCCGCCGGAATCCAGCGCGAGCCCATGACGCAGGCGATAGTCAGCAGAGTGACATCGCGCAAGCCGAGTTTCACCTTCGGGCCAGCGGTAACGGTGGAATCGGACACAGGCTGCAAGTATAGCGAATCCCCGGTGCCCTTACTTCTTCGACGTGAGTACTGGAACCAGGAACTCTTATTCGGTACGCCCAATGTCTTGTAGGAATTCGCACCATCGGATATGCTCAACTCGGAACGGTGCAATCTCCCTATGAATGAACTCCAGGAACAACGGGCATGCCACGCCTGGCCTCTTGAGGAGGCCTTACGCTTTGCCACCAGTCTGGCCGAAACACTGCGCCAGATGCACCGCGAAGGTGCGGTCTGCGGGCGCCTCGATCTGCGCAACATCGTGTGGGATAACCACAGCGCGAAGCTGGCGCCCGGAGACGCAGGAGAGCCGGCGGCCTATTTAGCCCCGGAGCAGATTCGCGGCGAAACGGCCGACTCGCGCAGCGACATCTTCGCATTCGGCGCCGTCCTCTATGAAACCATCGCCGGCCGCCGCGCCTTTCCGGCACACGACCCGGAGGAGTTGCGGGCGCAGATTCTGAATTCCACTCCGCCGCCCATCGCCGGGATTCCGGATGGGATCGCGTCGCTGCTGCGCGGCTGCCTGGAGAAGAATCGCGACCTGCGCTGGCAGCGCATGAATCCCGTGCTGATCGAGTTGAAGCTGGCGCACGCCGCGGCGCGGCAAGCGCAATCGGCTACCGAATGGCGGGAGAAAGTGGTGTCGCTGCGCTCGCACGTGACCGACCATGACCAGCGGCTGGCGGCCCAGCAGGAGTTTCAGGATTCGCTAGCGGCCGAGTTCCGGCAAGCCATCCAGAAGGTGGAAAACACGCAGGCGGCGATTCACGAATCGATCTCCGGGCTGCAGAAGGGTACGCAACTCCAGGGCAAAGCGATCGAAGGACTGCAGGTGGCAGCGTCGCAAACTGACGAAGTAGTGGAACACGTGGTCGAGGCCTTTGGTATGATGCACAAGTCCATAGTGGAACATGGGGATGCGAAAGTTCTTTTGGGCTCGCGAAACGGAAACTGAAGCGGCGCTCGACCTGAGGCCGCAGGGTACCAGCCTGGCAGACCGGATCGCCGCCGGGCCGCTGCCCGTGCGGGAGGCGCTGCGTTACGCTATCGCCACCGCGGAATCGCTGCGCGCGGTGCACGGGCGCGGACGCGCTTACGCCACGCTGCAGCCCGCCAGCATTTTGATCCAGCAGGACGGCGTGCAGTTCGTGCCATCCGGCGCGGTCGCGATCACCCCCTATTTTTCGCCGGAGCAGGTCCAGGGGCGCGAGCTCGATTTGCGCAGCGACATTTTTTCGCTGGGCGCACTGCTCTATGAGATGCTCTCCGGGCGGAAGGCCTTCGCCGCGGCGACCAAGCCGGCCCTCCGCTTCGAAATTCTGGACGGCGAGCCGGCGCCGTTGGAGAATGTGCCGCCGGCAGTGGCGCGACTGGTGATGCGGTGCCTGGAAAAGCGGCCCGAGCGGCGCATGCAGCGGATGGAAATCCTGTTGGCCGCGCTCAAACTACAGGAGATCGTCAGTTCGCCCACCGCGCGCGCCGCGGGATAGTGCGGCATCATCCTTTCGCACTTGCCCCTCGGAAACGCCGTGCGTCGCCCAAGCTGTCAGCGCGCCGCGGGGGCCGATTGCCCCAGGCTGCCGGACCCGAAAACCCTCGTTCACCACGGAGATCTCGGAAGGCGGGCCACTTCTCCACCAGTCCGCTACTTGGTTCCTCAGGTGGATCGCGATACGGAAGTAGCGCCAGGCTCACTACTGCGTCAGCCCGCCATCTCCTGGCGCAGTTCGATGCCGATGCGGTGCAGACCCTCCGTCATGAATTCCGGTTTGCCGCCGAGCCACAATCGCAGGAAACCTTCGAGGCCGAGATGGATGCCCGGCACGATGAGCACGCTCTGATTTACGCGAATGCGGTCGCAGAGCGGATAACTGGGAGTCTGCGATCCATAACGGACCAGGCAGAGCGCTCCCGCCCGCGGTTCGCGGAAGGTGAGGAATCCGCCGAAGCTCTCCACCCAGTCGCGCATGATCGGCAGATTGTGCTGCAGAATGGCGCGCGTGCGGGCGTACAGTTTTTCGCGATTCTCCGCCCGCACGGCCACGCGCGCTACAGCGTCGGAAATCTTGTTGGGGCCGATGGTGATGTAGTCGTGCTGCGTCCAGGTTTGCGCGACCACATCTTTCGGTCCCACGATCCAGCCGATGCGTACGCCGGGAATTCCGAAAGCTTTGGAAAGCCCGCTGGTGACGATGACGCGATCGCTCATGCCCCAGAAGCTGGGCGTCCGCGGGCAGTGGATCTCGGCGCCGAGATAGACTTCGTCGGCCAGCAGGTAGGCGCCCACAGCGTCGCAGCGATCCACGATGCGGCGCATGGCTTCCGGCGAGAGAGTCGACCCCGTGGGATTATTGGGATTCGAAACGTAGACCAGGCGCGTCCGGGAGTTGACGGCGCTTTCGAATTCCTCCCAATCGGGCTCCCAATCGCGATCGAGGCGCAGGCGGAAGGGGCGAAGGCGCGCGCCGCACGCCTTGGGCACGCCGCTGAATTGCATGTAGTTGGGGACTTCGAGCGCCACCTCGTCGCCTTCCCCGAGCAACGCCAGAGCGAGCAGGTAATTCGCTTCGGAAGTTCCGTTGGTGACCTCGACGTGGTCGGCGGTAGCGCCCGGGTAGAGCGCCGCGAGATTTTCGCGCAGCGCGACGGTGCCGTTCGACTGGCTATACCCGAGCGGCATGCTCAGGACCGACTCGATATCGAGCCCCATGTCCGCCAGCTCGCGCAGCGAGACCGGGCGGACGCCGCTCTCGCTCATGTCCATCTCGACCAGGTTCTCCCAGGTCGATTGCATGCGCTCCATTTCAAACGGTTCGATTTTCACAGTGACCTTTCGTAGCAGGATTCGGCGATGTACAAGTCTTCCACGCCCAGGCCGGTGCAGTCGCAGACGGTGACGGCATCTGGTGGGATGGGCGATGCGGCGGCGCAGAATTCGCCGATCTCGCGGGCGCGTTCCCACTCGGAAGGCGCGTGCTGGAGTTCGCCCAGCGTTTCGCACTGGCGGCGCGAATCCGCCAGCAGCAGATGGGCGCGCGCTAAGATGGCGGGTTCGAGCTCCTGTTTGCCCGGACCATCCGACCCGACGGCGCAGATGTGCGTGCCCGCGCGGACATCGGCGGCGAACAGGAGAGGGGCGCGCGCTGCCGTGCAGGTGACGATGAGGTGCGTTTGTCCGGCGAGTTCGGCCGGCGAGGTCGCAACGCTCACTGCGAGATGGGGCAGCAGCGCCGCGATATCGCGCCGGCACTCGGCAGCGCGGCCGGGATTGCGTCCCCAGATGAGGATGCGGTCGAGCGGCAGGATTTCGGCGTGCATCTGCGCCTGCAGGCGCGCTTGAATGCCGGTCCCGAGAATCCCGAGGGTGCGATCCTGGCGGCCGAGCGCGTGCGCCACCATGGCTGAGACGGCGGCGGTGCGAACGTCGGTGAGATGGCCGTTATCGGCCAGCAGCGCGACGGGCTCGCCGGTCTCGGCGGAAGCGAGCAGCATCATGCCGTTTCCGGTGGGGAGGCCGCACGCCACGTTACCCGGGAAGCTGGAGGCGAACTTCAGGGCAAAATACCGGCCGCCGCGGCGATAGCTGGACTTCATGTGGACTTCGGCCCGCTGTGCGGCGATATCGAGATGCATGGGCATGGGGGTGTCGCACTCGCCGCGCGATTGGGCGGTAAGCGCGTCGCGCATCAGCGCGATGATTTCGGAATACACCAGCCCCTGGCGGATGGCGGGAAGTTCGAGGATACGCACGGAAGCGCCTATTCTATCGCGGCGCGGGATTCGGTTTTATGGATGCGGGCGTGTAGCGTGGCGTTTTGCCGGCCGTCACAATTAGGCTGGCGCTGGCGTACTTTCACTGGGCCTCGGACCAGAGTTTCGGTGCGAATCCAAGCGCGTTCTGAACAGCATCTAAGTTGTCCCCTAGTTCGCGAACGATCTTACCCGTCTTACTAATGACAACGTAGACATACTGGACCATAGGAAGCCACGGTTCGCTCGGTGCCACATATTGGCGCTGGTAAATGAGCAGGTCACCCGTGTACGGACCGGTTGCTATCTCGGCCACACCCGAGGCTGGAGTCACCTCGCGAACCTGCCCCTCGCAATCGACGCTCAAGAGCATGAACGTCGTGGCGGAGAAATCGCTCAGCAGCCAGAACCCGCACCCGCGATCCCACGGACGGTAATCCAGCACGCGGTCGTAAGTATACTGGCCGATTACGATGGGGAGATGCAGCAGCATCCGGCTTGCCCACCCGCTAACGGCTCGTGCGGCCCACAAGATTGGGTGTCCGGAAACAGGGTTGGTTACGAACGCAACGACATCATGAGTTTTAGAGATCGCGGGCCGCGAGGCGTTCGCGTCGGACGTAAAGGGACCGCTGCGGGCCTCCGGCACATTCAAGAAAGATGTTGTTGCCTCGTTCGACGAATCCGATGGCCCGGCATTCCGCATCGGACGACAGCGCAAACAGCGGAGCGGCACAAAGTGCAATGGCAAATATCGTCTTCGTAGTTATCGATCGGTTCTTGTTAGCTTTCATGTAATCCAACAAGGCCCGGCGCCTTGTACTGGAGATGCGAAAGGCCAGTGTTACCGTTGCTTTTGAAGCGCCGTAACCTCACGGCGAACCCGTTCCATCGCGCCCATGAAATCGTCCAGCGCGTTTTGGTGGGTTGGTGTTCCAGTGGCCGAGAATTCCAGAGTTAAATCGCTCTGGGGAGTCTCGATTACCATCCTGTACAGGGTACCGTCCACCTCAATCGAATTTTCATTCCCCGCGTTACCGGCCGGCGCCGCGCGGAGGTCCTTCGCGTAAGCTTCCGCGGCGCCTAGCAATTGGTCCGCCCATTTCCGTGCGGCCGCCTCCGCTACAGCGAGCTGCATGCGCTCGACCTTCACGGAAGCAGCAATAGCAAGGGGAGACGCTGCCCCCCCGTTCCTGCTAGCCTCCCCAAGCTTCCTCCAGATGGAATCTTCCGCCCGGAACGTCACGACGCTGGCCTTGGACTCGGGCCCGAGCGTGATCACGATCTCCTCTTCGGGCTGAAAGCTGGGTAGGAACCGGAGGATGAAAGTGGCCGTTGCCTGATGAGGCCGGCCGTCACGGGGGAACACCTGATCGAGGATCAGGTCATAGGTTTTCAATTGCTCCACAACGGGGGTCGCTGCTCCCGACTGAGCCCAGCTGGAGCATACGCCGCCAAGGAACAACAATAAGCAAATCACTGTTGAGGGCATAGCTTTTCCCAATCTAAGTCTTTCGAAATCTTGCGCTCTGCTTCGTACTCGGATCTGCGGATGAGGGGAGACAGGATAGAGAGACCGGCGGAGGCCCGCGAGGACGTCAATGTGGTGCCCTGGTCGATCCAGCGTAGACAAAGGCGAAGATCGGTCCTGCGGCGAGTAGCACGCAGATTAAGAGCCTTCCTTGCCCTTTTAGCACTCGTCGCCCACAATGTCGGCCGGGAAGTGCGGCACCTCGACGGTCAAGAGTCGCGGGTGGCATTGTCATCCATCACTCTTAGCGGCTTCCGTTTTAAGGAGTAACATATCTTAATTTCTGCAATATGTCAATCTTATAATCGGCAGTCCTGCACTTCTGCAGACGGCCGGATGCCATCTGGGCCGTCCGATTCCATCCTGCCCCACTTACCCGAGCAACAGTTTGGCCCGAATCAGCGATTCCACTTTGCCCCACACCGCGGGGTCGGATTCGATTTCGATGTGTTGCTTCATAAACGTCCGCGCGAACCATGAATAGCCAGGGCAGTTCACCGGCCTTTCACGGTAGGCGATCCGAAAGTTGCCCAGAATTTGCGTTCGCGAGCGGTCCGCGGCGTGGATTTCCGCCCGCCCATGCAGCAGACCTTCCGACTGGAAGAAGTTGACCGCCTCGGCCACGTTCGAAGGAATGGTGGCATCGTCCTCGAAGGGCTTCTGCACGCTGTCTACCTGCACGGTCAGCATCACCGGCACGCGCTCGCGGCCGAGCGAGCGCGCCAGCGCGACGGCCTCCGAGGCGCCCCAACTGTGGCCGTAGATGGCGATGCGCGCGCTGCTCTTTTCCTGTGCCGAAAGTGTGCCGTTGTGGTCGGCGTCCAGCAGGCGGAGCACTTCGCGCAGCGCCTGGTCGCCGCGATGATTTTCGAAGGTCCGCACCACTACGCCGGCGCCGTACTCGCTGCGCAAACGGTGGGCGAGTTGGACTTCGTAGTGAACCGGATTGTCGTGCGCCACGAACCCGCCTAGGAAACCGATGACAATGGGCGCGGCACGAAGTACGGCGAAAAACGGGGAAAGAATCAGCAGAAAAGCAATTCGGAAAACCTGAAAATCCATGGGGGAAACCGCTGGATGGATTGTACCATTGGCCCCGCCTATTGAATTTTCGTGCCGTCCAATTCCGGGCGCAAGGCTTCCATTACCGACCCCGGTTTGAGCGGCCGTCCGCCGTGCGCGGTGGCGATCTCCCGCGGATGGAAGCCGGCGCCGCCCACCCAGGCGTAGGCCATGCCGGCGCCCACCGCGGGATGCAGCACCGCCAGCGGCGCCAGGGGCAGCGCGTAGCGCTTGGAGCGCACGAACGATTCTAAAACGCCGCGCACCGGGCTGCTCCGCGGGATGTCGCCCGGAATCTGCGGGATCACGAAGCTGGTCAAATCCACGGCCGGGTGTTTCCTGCCATAGCGCAGCAGACACTTGGCGGCCTGTTTGGGCGTCATAATGCCGAGATCGCCGATGAGGCTGCGATGCACGGCGTGCGGATAGAACGAGTCGATCACCTGGCGCGAGAAATCGGCGCAGTTGCGGAAGAGAAGATTGAAGCGTGGGCTGTTGGGGCCGGAGTTGAAGTCACGAATCAAGGCGTCGTCCTGGGCCGGGGTAGTGGGCATCCCGTAGGTATAAATGGTGCGATCGTAGGATGCGCCCACTAATTGGATCCAGTCGCCATGCGGAGTGACGCCTTCGGGATCGTCGGGGACGATATCTTCCAGGTGCGCGCGCCGGTAAGCATCGCGCAGGCGTGCGACCTGCTGCTCGCCTACCCATTCGGGGACCTCAGAGGCATGCTCCACTGCATAAAGGTATGGGATCGGCGGAATGGCGATCCAGTCAAAGCCGGCCACTCGATGATAGCGGCTGATGACGACGCCCGGCTCTCCGGATTCGCAGCGCCGCAGGAACACAGGCGTGGCGGCGCAGACACGGGAAAGGTAGACGGCGGCGTGGCCCGTCGGCGTCATCCCGCCGAATGCACCGAATGGTTCCTCGAGCAAGAGGACGACATCGGCGCGCGCCGCCAGAGTGAGCAACAACCATCCTGCAAGAACCGGAACCTTCTTCCGCATCCGCATCAACCGTCCTCCCAGGTGCACGCGGGATGCCTAAGGCTTTCCCTTCACCGGAATGGACGAACCGGATGACATTTCGGGTTGGGCAAGGGCGTACGAATTCGCACCGACTCGAAGCCAGGCGGTTGGCTTGTCAAGCACGGGCACTTTTGCGGGTGGCGTACCTGGCGGCAGAGCTTCGTGCCAGGATGAGACGGCAGAAGAAGCTAAATTTAAGCCTTGCAAGCACCTGCGGCCGGTTCCACGGTAAGCTACGACATCCGTCCTACCCCCAAAGGGGGTGTGGAAGATTCCCGCAAAATAGGTCTAAAACGTCCTAATATCCTTCAAGAAATTCAGGGTATACTGTGATTTCAAGAGGCTAGCATGAAGAAATACGGCAAGTTCGCTGCTCTGATCACGATTGTCGTCGGCACTGTGGTGTGGTTGGCGGTGACGGGCGGCAAGCAATCGCAGGCCTACTATAAAACTGTCAATGAAGTGCACGATATGGGCACAAAGGCCTACGGACAGCGGTTGCGCCTGGAGGGAAACGTCGCGACGGGTTCGATTCAACACGTCGGCGCCCAGACGGAATTCGTGCTGGAATATCAGAACACCCGTATGAAGGTGCTATACACCGGCACCGATCCCCTGCCCGACACGTTGAAGGACGGCGCACAAGCGCTGGCCGACGGCCGCCTGGGTCAGGATCAGGTCTTCCGCGCCGGCGCTGTACAGGCCAAATGCGCTTCCAAGTACGAAACCAAGCCGGGGCTGGCGCCCGGGCAGACCGCTCCCAATATCAACACGGGCAAGAGCTCGATCTAGTTACTTAGAGGGGTGTTATGGAGAATCTGGGTTCGTTGGCCATCCTGCTGGCCTTCTGTGTGGCTCTCTACGCCGCTACTGCGTCCGTAGTGGGCCGTATCAAACGCAAGCCTTTTCTGATAGTTAGCGCCGGCCGTGCGGTTTATTCTGTGTGGCTTCTGGTAGCTTTGGCGTCGGGCATCCTGGTTTCCAAGCTGCTTACCAGCGACTTCAGTTTCTCTTACGTCGCGGAGCACAGCAACCGCTCCATGCCGATCCTTTATAAGTTCGCCGCCTGGTGGGGCGGACAGGAAGGCTCGCTGCTGTTCTGGACGTTCCTGCTTTCCACTTACGCCACGGTAGTGGTCTTCACCAATCGTAAGCGGCATCGCGATATGATGCCTTGGGTGGTGGCCGTCCTGGCCACGCTCGAAACTTTCTTCCTCCTCCTCAACAATTTCATCGCGAATCCGTTCCGCATGCTGGCGGTGGACAAGCTGATCACTCCGGTGCAGGACGGCCAGGGACTCAGCCCGCTGCTGCAATATCCCGCGATGGCGATCCACCCGCCCATGCTGTACCTGGGCTACGTGGGGTTCGCGGTGCCGTTCGCCTTCGCCATGGGGTCGCTGATCACGCGCCAACCGGGCGATGCCTGGATCCACACCACGCGCCGCTGGACGCTGGTGACCTGGCTATTCCAGAGCACCGGGATCATGCTGGGGATGGCGTGGGCCTATCACGTGCTCGGCTGGGGCGGCTACTGGATGTGGGATCCGGTAGAGAACGCTTCCCTGCTCCCCTGGATTGCCGGCACGGCCTTTTTGCATTCGGTGATGATGCAGGAAAAGAAGGGCATGATGAAGGTGTGGAACATGGTCCTCATCTCCACTACCTTCTTCCTCTGTATTCTGGGGACGGCCATGACGCGCGGCGGGCTGGTGCAATCGGTGCACGCCTTCGCCCGTTCCGATATCGGTAAGTATTTCGTGACGTTCATGGCGATCGGGATCGCGGCGACCATTTACCTGATTCTCGACCGCCTGGATTACCTGAAGAGCGAATCCGAACTGGAAAGCGTGATCTCGCGCGAATCGAGCTTCCTCTTTAATAACCTGATCCTGCTCGCAAGCTGCTTCGCGGTCTTGTGGGGCACGCTGTTCCCGGTAGTATCGGAAGCCATCAGCGGGGAAAAGATCGCGCTCGACGCCGACTGGTTCAATCGCCTGATGGTGCCCATCGGTTTGTTCCTGCTGCTGCTTACCGGTCTCGGTCCGCTGTTCGCGTGGCGCAAGACGTCGATCGAGAGCCTGCGGCGCAACTTCCAGATTCCGGGGATCGCGGCGCTGGTGCTGGTCGGCGGATTGTTCGCCCTCGGCATCCATCACGTGTATGCGTTGATTTCCTTCGGCTTCTGCCTGTTCGTTGCGCTCACGGTGCTGATGGAGTTCTATAAGGGCTCGATGTCGATTGCCAATAAGAACAGCATGAATCCGGTACGCGCCATGGTGGAGTTGACCCATCGGAATACACGGCGTTACGGCGGATACGTGGTGCACATGGGGATCGTGCTAATGTTCATCGGCTTCAGCGGGCAGGCCTTCAACCAGGCCGATACCAAAGAAGTGAGCATCGGCGACAGCATGAATCTGGGCTCCTACCATCTGAAAGTGACCGACATCCAGATGGGCGACACGCCGGTCTATCAGTGGCACCGCGCCACCGTAGAGGTGTCGAAAGGCGGCGAGGTGGTGGGCACACTCGAGCCCGAAAAACGCTTCTACATGGCCAGTAAGCAGGGAACCTCGGAAGTGGCCATCCGAATCCGCCCGAACGAGGATCTGTACCTCAACTTCGGCGGCATGTCAGACGACAATCAGCGCGCCATTTTGCAGGTGTATATCCGCCCGCTGGTGTCGTGGATCTGGATCGGCGGCCTGGTGCTGATTTTCGGCACTTTGATCTGCCTGGTTCCGAGCAAGGTGAAAATGCAGTATGCCCGTACCGAAGTGGTGGGGATCACGAAGTCCCATGCGACGATTCAGAATTAGCCTCCTTCTGGCAGTGGCCGCTCTCGCGCTTGCCCAAACACCGGGCCCGCCCGCGGGCGGCGCGACGGCGTCCGAAAAGCCCAACGCCGATGTAGTCCGCGTGGGCAAGAGGCTGCGGTGCAAGTGCGGCTGCGGCGACAGTATCGCCACCTGCAGCATGCTGCAGTGCGAGTACTCCAAGCCGGGCAAAGAACAAATCGCCAAGATGCAGGCGCTGGGCATGAGCGACGACCAGATCGTCCGCGATTTCATGCAGAACTTCGGCGCCGACATTCTGCTATCGCCGCCGAGTCCGTACGGCTGGATGGTTCCCTATCTGGCCATCCTTCCGGGTTTGGGACTGGTGTGGATGTTTATCAGGAAGTACCGCAAGCCGAAACCGCTCGTCGAAGTAGGCACCATCGAGATCGACGACCCGGCGCTCGAGAAGTACAAGGACCAGATCGAAAAAGACCTGGCCAATATGGAATGAACCGGTGATCATAGCTATTACGTGCGTTGTCGCGATCGCCGTTATCGCGTTCATCCTGGGGGTTCGACCCAAGGATATTCCCGAACCTGAACCTGTTTCGCCCTTTCAACACCTGGATGAGCGCAAGGCCGCCATCTACGAAAACCTCCGCGATCTGCAGTTCGAATATCGCGTGGGCAAGCTTTCCGACGCCGATTACCAGGCGACCAAGAAGGATCTGCAGAAGGAACTGGCGCGCGTGCTGGCGGAAGTCGACAAACTGAAAAATGCTTCCGGCATACCGGTTGCGGCGCCTCCGCCGCCGGCCAAGGTCGTGGTGCCCCCTACTGGGTTCGTTTGTCCTTTCTGCAATGCCAAATTCCCCACGGCATTGAAATTCTGCGGCGAATGCGGGAAGCCGATGAGGTTGGCGCAATGAAGTCTTTAGCAAATGGCTTCGTTACGATAGCGGCCCTGTGCGCGCTGTCGAGTCCGCTCTTCGCCGCGGTCACCGGCACCGTCATCAATAAGACCACCGGCAAACCGCAGGCCGGCGCCACCGTCGCGCTCAACAAGCTGGATCCGCAGCTCGGCATCACCATGGTCGACCAGGCGAAATCGGGCGCCGACGGATCGTTCACCATCAATCAGGACACCGGCAGCGGCGTCCCCTACCTGATTCGCGCGGCGTACGACGGTGTCACTTACAACCTGATGATCCCGCCGGGAACCCCGTCGACCGGCCTCAAGGTGGAAGTCTACGACGCCACCAAGCAGCCGGGCGCAGCCAAGGTCAGCAAGCACATGCTCCTCTTCCAGCCGGCCGGCGGACAGATGACCGTCAACGAAACTTATCTGTATGAGAATCCCGGCCAGTCCGCGTGGAACGATCCCGGCGTGGGCACGCTGCATTTCTACCTGCCGGCCGGCGCTGGCGGGAAAGTGCAAGCCGAAGTCACAGCACCGGGCAGCGTGCCGATCGGCGCCCCGACTGCGAAGACGGCCAAGACCGACGTCTACGAAATCGATTACCCGGTGAAACCCGGCGAGACGCGCTTCGACCTCACCTACGCCGTTCCGTACACCGAGGGCGCGCCCTACGAAGGCAAGATCGTCACGAAGGACGAGAACACCTACCTGATCGTGCCGAACGGCGTGACTATGGCGGGCGAAGGGCTCAACGATCTGGGACAGGAGCCGAAGACGCAGGCGCACCTTTACGGCTTCTCCGGTTCCAGTTATAAGGTCCAGTTGACCGGCGCTGCCGCACCTACGGCGGCCGACAACAGCGACGCGGGCGCCGCCAGCGACGACCGCCCGCAGATCGACCAGATTATGCCGCGCCTGTACGACAAGACCATCCCCATTCTGGCCATAGCGTTCGGCATTCTGGGGCTTGGCTTCGCGCTGCTCTATCGCGCTCATGGGACTGTCCCAGCGAAGGAGAGCAATGAGCGCGGTCGCGGTTGAGGGTGTCTGGAAGTATTACGGCGATTATCCTGCCCTGCGCAATATCGAACTGGAAGCCGCGCCGGGGGCGTGTCTCGCCCTGATCGGGCGCAACGGCGCGGGTAAGACGACGCTGCTGCGGACGGTGGCCGGATTTTCCATCGCGCAGCGCGGCAAGATCAAGATTTTCGGCAAAGAACCGCGCGAGGCCGAAACGCGCCGCCAGATGGGCTTCATCGGCCACGGCATCTCGGTCTACGACGAGCTTTCGGCGCTCGAAAACCTCACCCTCTTCGGCAAACTATACGATCTGCCCGACCCCAAGAAGTCGGCGCTCGAATGGCTGGAGCGCACCGGCCTGGAGCGCGTCAAAGACGGCCTGGTGCGCGAATTTTCGCGCGGCATGCGGCAGCGGCTGGCGGTGGCGCGCGCCTTCCTCCACGAGCCCTCCGTGATGCTGCTCGACGAGCCTTTTACGGCGCTCGACGATCGCGCCATCGCGGTGCTGCAGCGCCTGCTGCGTGAAGCGCTCGCCGCCGGCAAGACCATTGTCATGTCGACTCACCAACTGCGCGAAGCGCTCGAACTCGCCACCCATGTCGCTCTCTTAAATCGCGGACAACTGGTGTTTCACGGCGCGCGCACGCAGGAAATGGTCGACGACCCCGGCTACGTCTACGCGCGGTACGGGGAAAGCGCATGAAATATCTCCGTCAGGTGGCCACCGTCGCCATCAAGGACGTGCGCGCCGAACTGCGCACCAAGGAAGCGATCAACGCTTCTCTCGCTTTCGCGCTCATGATCCTGCTGCTCTTCAGCTACACCTTCGATCCCTCGCAGGAAATGATGCGCGAGGTCTCCGGCGGCCTGCTGTGGATTGTGTTCGCGTTCGCCGGCACGCTCACGCTGAATCGCAGTTTCGCGCGCGAACTCCCCAACGATTGCCTGGATGCGCTGATCGCCGCACCCATCCCCGGATCGGCTTTGTTCCTCGGAAAATGCTTCGCCAGCTTCGTGCTGGTGCTGGCGGTGGAACTGGTTTCGCTGCCGGTGTTCGGCATCTTCTATAACGTGCATTGGACCGCTCAATTTCCCTGGCTACTGCTGATTCTCCTGTTGGGTACCTGGGCGCTCACCATCATCGGCACCATTTTCAGCGCGCTTACGGTGAACATCAAACTGCGCGAAGTGATGCTGCCCATGCTCACCTATCCGATCCTGATGCCCGCGCTGATGTCGGCCATGCGGCTGACCACTTTCCTGGTGACCGGCCAGCCGATCCCCGAGGAAGATTTCGCGTGGCTCAAAATGCTGATCGGCTTCGACCTGGTGTTCACGGCCGTCTCCCTCGCCCTCATCGAAACGGTATTGGTGGGCTGATGCTGGCCTCGCTCTTCGACGCCGCAGTGTGGATCTCGCTTGCCGCCGCCCTGGTGGCCGCCGGCGCCAGCATCGGCTTCCTGCGCTCCCGCAATTTCTTCTACGACTCGCTGGCGCTGGCCGCCACCGAGATCGGCCTGCTGGTGCTGGCCGCGGGCATCGTCGCGGGCGCGGCGGCGGGTCGGCTGGCCGGCGGCCTGTGGTGGAACTGGGATGCGCACCTCACCGCCGCGTTGGTGGCATTCCTTCTTTACGCGCCGTACCTGATGCTGCGCCGCGCCATCGAAGAGCCCAGCCGAAGGGCCGCCTCCGCCGCGGTAGTCTCGGTGTTTGCGATCTTCGATGTGCCCATCATCGCGATCACGGTGAACTGGTGGCTGGGACGCCACACAACGCCCGCGCCGATCGCCGCCGGGTGGCTGATTCTCCCGGTTGGAGCGCTGGGCGCCGCGCTCGCTTGGGTCCGCCTGCGCCACGAACAGCAGCGCCGCGCGAAAGACGCCGAGCGGCGCAGCGCGCAGGAACTCTACTGAGACTCACATCAACCAAAAGGCCTTGAAAAACGCGGGGCAACCCACAGGCCAACCGGTCGGAAATCAGGTGTGAAAAGAATCGGCCTGCCGGGTCCACATCCTTTATGCTGGGAGGAGAAGGGTTTTGACCATGAGCCGAACCATCGAATTATCGGATGAGAGTGCCGCGCTTCTGCAAAGACAGGCCTCCGCCCATGGTTTGACGGTTGAAGAATGGGTATTGGCATTGGCGCACGAGAAAGCGGAGATGGACGCGATTCGACCGGGGCAGCGGCGTGATGCTCTGGCGGCCGCGGCGCGCATCCTGGAACTACAAAAGCGCGTCCAGCCAGACCCTGAAGGCTGGACGTCCCGTGATTACATCGATCACGGGCGGCCTTAAATGGCCAACCTTATATTGGACGCATCGCTTGCATCCGCCTGGTGCTTTCCCGACGAACAAAGCGACTACTCAAACGGAGTCCTTTCGGGCAATCGCATCGTCTGTCGACCCCTTCGCTCCACGCCTCTGGGAGTATGAGATCCGTAACAGCGTTTCGATGGGCGTTCGCCGCGGCCGCATCAGCCGATCGTACGCCGCATTGTTCTTGAGTTCCCTTGCCGATCTCAACATTCGCCTTACCGACCCAGTCTCCTATGACGACGTTTTCACATTGGCGCAGTCGACCGGGCTTACGGTTTATGACGCCGCATATCTGGATTTGGCGATCCGCGAAGGTTCGCAACTCGCCAGGGTGGACGATGCATTGCGCAAAGCCGCTGTGAATGCCGGCGTCTCTTTGTTCCTGTTTTAAGAGGCCTTGGCAGACGCGAATTTCGGCCGCTCTCACCGAACACTTCCTCGATCACCGCGCCATCTCGCCCATCCAGATGTGGGCGTCGCGGACCGTCTCCGTAAAATAGATCTTCCGCCCGTTGTCGCTCATCTGCAGGAAGTACATCTGATTGTGCCCCGTCGAAAACAGCCGCTTCTCGCGACGCTCCTGGCGATCGTACAGGTAGCAGGAATCGTCGCGCAGAAACACGAAGTAGCGCGCGTGCGTGCCGGGGACCCACGCCGGACGCGTTCCCTTGATCCCCAAGTAGGTGAGCTTGCTCTCCGCCAGCGAGTACATCACCACGGGATTCGCGCCATCGCCGGCGATGTGGCCGAGCAGCAGACCGTCCTCCGGCGGCGAGACGAAGGCGTACGAAAATCCATTTCGCGGCTCGATGCCCGGTAGCGCCTTGGGATCCGCGATCGGCGAACTTCGATTGGGGTCGATCATCGCCAACCCGCGGCCGAATAGCGACGCCACCACGCGCCGGCCGCCGTCGATCCACACGCCGGTATTGACGCTGTCATTGCCGACCGTCACTTGCCGCAGTCCGCTGCCGTCGGTGCGGATCATCCACTCCTGATAGTTGCCGCCGCGCGTGGAGATGTAGAGGATCTCGTCTCCCTTCGGCGACCAGCGCGGCATACGATTGCGATAGGTATCGGATGTAAGCTTGCGCCGCCCGCTGCCGTCCACGTTCACGATCCAGAGATTCTCTTCGGGATCGCCCACCGTGTCATGCACAATCTGCTTTTCATCCGGCGAGAGGCTGAAATTGCCGATGTTGTAATTGCCGCCCACTGGCGTCGGCTTGCCGGTGACCTCCAGGCGCGCGGGGTCGAAATCTACCGCCGAGAGATTGATGCGATTCTGCGCCTGCGAGTAAAGAAACTTCGTACCGTCGGCGGTCCAACTCAGAAAGCGCACATAAACGGCGGGCGTAGTCACCGGCTCGGGCGGACCGTGCGTAGCGCCGGTGCGCTCGTCGATCCCTACCCGCCAGATATTCATGGTGCCGCCGCGATCGCTGATGTAGTAGAGCTCCCTTCCCGAGGGCGCCCACACCGGGTCCCAGTCCACTGCGGGATCGTGGGTCACCTGCATGGGTGTCCCGCCCGCCGCCGGCACGGTGAAAATTTCACGATTGTTACCCAATCCCGATATGCCCCAATAGGCGATGCGCCGGCCGTCGGGCGACCAGTTGGGCTGCACGCCATCGCCCACGTCGAGGTCGCGCTGCGCGCCGGTGGCCAGGTCGACCACGTGCAGCCGCGAACCGGGCGAGCCGCGATCGTTCGGCATCACGAAGGTGTCGTCGCAATAGGCGATCGATTTGCCGTCGGGCGACCACGAGGGCAGGTGTCCGTGCGCGGAGACCTTGCGCGGATTCTCGCCCGTGGCCTCCATCACGTAAATGCCGCCCTCGCCGCGCTCGCTGCGGAAGGCGATCTTCGAGCCGTCGTGCGAAAGCGCGGGCTCGGTGTCATTGGCCGGCGAATCGACGGTAAGATTGATTCCCGTACTGCCGCCGGTGCGCTGCAGGTAGATGTCCCAGTTGCCGGCCGCATCGCTGGCATAAATGAACTGCTTGCCGTCGGGCGATAGATTGGGATAGATCTCTTCGCCCTCCCCGAACGTCATGCGCTGGAAACGATCCGGCAAGCGAGGCGGCACGGTCCGCAGCGCCATCCACAGGATTCCCATTAGCGCCATGCCACCGGCGCCGGCCAGCGCCAGCCGGCGCCACATCACAGTCTGGCGCGCGCGTGCGGCCTGGGGAACAATCGCATGGCCCGCGCTCTGCGGACCTCGCTGCAGCAGGCGCAGGGCGGAGCGCATGTCGTTGGCCGTCTGAAAGCGAAGCTCGGGATCTTTCTCCAGCGCTCGCAGAATCAGCGCTTCCAGATGCTTGTCGACCGGTCCGGTTTCCGACGGCCGGATAGGCGCCTGGCTGACGATAGCGGTAAAGATCGATCCATCGGTGGCGCCATCGAAAGGTCGCCGGCCGGCCGCCAGCTCATAGAGCAACACGCCCAGGCTGAAAATATCGCTCTGCGGTCCTACCTTCTGTCCAAGCACCTGTTCGGGCGAAAGATACTGCGGCGTGCCGGCGACGCTGCCGGGGCGCGTCCGCAGGTCGCCCGCCTGGGGGCTGAGCGATTCGTGCAGTTTCGCCAGGCCGAAATCGAGCACCTTAACGATGCCGTCCGGCCGCACCATCACGTTGTCGGGCTTGATATCGCGATGCACGATGCCGGCCTCATGCGCGGCGCCCAGCGCGGCACAAATCTGCACCGCGATCTCAAACAGCAGCTTGGGCTCCATGGGTCCGCGCGCCGCGTATTGTCCCAGCGTCTCGCCTTCCACCAGCTCGGTGGCGATGTAGGAGCGGCCGGCATCCAGCTCGGCATCGAAGATGGAGACGATGTTGGGGTGATTGAGCAACGATACGGCGCGCGCCTCCTGGCGGAAGCGGCTCACCCGTTCGGGATCGCCGGCGAAAGCGGGAGGCAGAATCTTGATGGCGACTTTGCGATCGAGGCGGGTATCGTGCGCTTCGTAGACCGTGCCCATACCGCCCGCGCCAATCGGCCGGCCCACCACGTACGGTCCCAGTTGCGTACCGGTAATGGAGGCGCTGGCTTCCACCATATGGTTGACGGTGAGCTGCGCGGCGGTCTGCGCCAGGAACGCCGAGGGCGCGGACCGTTCGGCGGCAAGCAGCGCCATCACCCGGCTGCGCAGCTCGTCATCGGCGCCGCACGCCTGCTCCACGAAGGAAGGACGGCGATCCTCCGGCAAGTCGAACGCACAATCGAAAATTTCGGCCGCGCGGCGGTGGCGGGCGGCTGCGGAGGCGGGGTCGGGGGTCACGCCGGCGCCGTCAGCGCGTCGAACAGCCAGGCGCGCGCCACTCTCCAGGTGCGCACCACGGTCTGTTCCGAGACTCCCAGCACGCTGGCGATCTCCTTATTATCCAGGCCGCCGAAAAAGCGCATTTCCACCACCTGCGCCTGCCGTACATCGAGCCGGCCCAGGCGCGTCAGCGCTTCGTCGACAGCCAGAACGTCTTCGGTGGAAACCTGTCCGCCGGCATCGCCGGTCACCTGGCTGACAGCCTCCATGGGGACGTGTTCGGAACGATTGCCGCGCTTATCGGCCTGCTGGGCGCGCGCAAATTCGATCAGCACCTGTCGCATCATACGTGCCGAAACAGCATAGAATTGTGCCCGATTGGCCCACTCCACCGGTTGATTGCCGATCATGCGGATAAAAGCTTCGTTCACCAGCGCGGAGGGCTGCAAAATGTGGCCGTCACGCTCGCGCGCCATCTGGCGGCGAGCCAGATTATGCAACTCGGCGTATACCACCGGTGCGAGCCGCTCCAATGCGGATGCGTCGCCGCCGTTCCAGGCTCGCAACAAACCGGTCACGTCTTCCATGGCTCGTGGGTGCGATGCAACCATTATATGACGGCGATCGGAACCGGAACCGCAGCCGACTGGATACGGTACCAGCCGATTGCGTACTCCAAGAAAAATACCGTTACATGTCTGTCCGGGCGCGGAAATTTCACCTTTACAGGTGAGGAGCATTCCGCCATGATACAAATCACGAAACTGGATCTTCCCGATCAGGTCAAAGTCCTGTTGAATTCCGATGAGGCAAAGAAGATTGTCGAGGCCGTTGAAGACGAGAAGAAAAAAGGCGTCACCAATTCCGATACCTCCAAACAGCGCGCGCAGATCTATCTGCAAATTCAAGCGCTGATCAAGCAACAAGGCACGGTTTTCAAACAGGAGACGGAAAATGCCACCAGTTTCCTCACCCAACTGAGCGCCCAGAGCAAGCTGTTGGTGGCGCAGGCGGAAGAAGCGGTCGTGAAGATGCAGAAGAGCGGCTGGGACCAGACTGAAGCCGGCAAAGTGATGGGCGTGGTTCCGCGACTCAAGCACACCGTGGAAGAAGGCAAAGCGCTCAAGCAGGGGATGATGAATCATCAGGGTTTTCGCGGCCAGTTCGCGCCCATTAATACTTGCACTGCAATCCTCGGCAAAGGGTTCTACGAGCAGCTCAACAACCTTCACCACGGTTTCCGCGAGGAGCCGCTAAAAGGCTTCATGCTGGTGCAGGACAAGCTCGAGAAACTGTCCGAGTACGAGAAACGTGGCGAGCATTTCGCCAGCATGCTGCCTGCTTTGAAAGGTGGCGGCGGCGAAACGAATGCGATTATGGAATCGCTCGCCAAAGACCGCGAGTCCGTCCAAAAGGACCAGGAAGACATCCATACGCAGTGCGAGAAGGTGGTAAACGCCAATAAGGCCACCATCAAATCGCTCGAAAAGACGCCCGAAAAGGCCAAGGAACTCCTTACGTCCATTCAGGAAAGCGAGAAAAAACTGAAGGTCTGCCGGTCGCGCCGCAACACGTCGCAGCAACTCAGCGACGGACTCCTGAAAAAGGCCGGGCCGATCGCAGGCAAGCAAACTCCCAAGGACTGGGCCGGCGAACTGAAGAAGCTGGTGAGCGCGATCGACAAAGACATCTCCACCATGACTTCCTCCATCGAAGAAGTCAAAAAGAAGTACGAGAAGGCACTCAAGAAATAGACGTCTCGCAATCTGATGCCGGCAGGTACTCCCGGGGGGGAGCACCGTGTCCGGTACCAGCACCGGCGTGCCGGCCGCCGCGATCGCGCCCAGATCGCAGTGGACGGCGCGCCGTATTTCGATGCGATACCCTGTCGAATATGCCCGGCCGACCTCTTTCGGCGCTGCTTTCACAGGTGCTGGTAGCCTTCACCCTCGAGTTCGATAACGAGTTCGAGAAGCGCATGAATGGCTCCGGCCACCCCGGCATCGCATTATCGATGGCAGTGTGGAATCACGTGCTGCGGTTCCTCGCCGAAGGCCCGGTCGCGGTGCGCGAACTGACGAAGCGGGCGCTGCTTCCCGAATCGCAAATCAAGATGCAACTGGGATGTCTGGAACGGTGGCGGTTCGTAACGCTTCAGGCCGGCGCGGGCGAAACCGTCATGCTTCAGCGCGACGGTTGGGGAAGCGGACGTGGCATTCGCGCCGGTTGGCTGGCCGGGCTCACGCCCAGGGGCCGGGCGGCCGTGGATGTTTGGCCGCCGCTGGCGGGCGAGATCGAACGGCGGTGGCGCGAACGTTTCGGGGCCGACGATATCGCCCGCATCCGGCAATCTCTGGAAGACATCGCCTGCCGCTTCGACCGGGAACTGCCGCACAGCCTGCCGGGTGGGTTTGACACTGTTCATGACTCCCCTGCCCGCACCGCACATCCCGCCGGTTCCCTTTCGCTGCCGGTGCTGCTCTCCCAGGTATTGCTCGCCTTTACCATCGATTTCGACGCCCAATCGCGCACTCCGCTCCGGCTGTGCGCCGGGACCATCCGCGTGCTGGGCGAGGAGCCGGTACCGGTCAGCGACATTCCACGCCTGACGGGGTCGTCCCCCGAGACCAGCGACATCGGGTGGCAGCTCAAGCCGTATGTCGCGCTCGCGGCCGCTGCGCAGGGAACCCGCGGAAAGGTGGCACGTCTCACACCCCTCGGACTCCACGCGCAGCAGACTTATTGCGACCTCACCGGCGCTATCGAGAAGCGTTGGAGCGAGAAGTTCGGCGGCGAGGAGTTGCAGCGCCTGCGAGTCGCGCTGTTAGACCTCTTCGTGCCGCGATCGGGAGAGCGCCTGCTGCTGGCAGAGGGACTGATTCCTCACGAAGGCACCACCCGTTCGGGCGCACAGGGGCCGGCGCTCGGACGCCGCGATGTCGGATCGGCGGCCCTCCAGCGCGCGCGCGATATGGTGGCGCAAAGCGAGCAATTCCAGCGCGACCCCGCCGGGTCATTGCCGCACTACCCGCAGTGGGACATGAATCGCGGCTTCGGCCCGTAGAACGATGTGCGCGTTCCGCCGTAGAATGCCATCCTTGCCCCACGTTCGGTGGGACAATTGATGCTTCATGGCCAGCCCGTCCACCGAGCCCGTCCGTTTGCGTCGCGCGCTCGGCCTGTGGGACCTCATCCTATACGGCGTGATCGTGATCCAGCCGACGGCGCCCATGTCGGTGTTCGGCGTGCTCAGCGATCGCGGCCGCGGCCACGTAGTCACCACCATCCTCATCGCCCTGGTGGCCATGCTGTTCACCGCCATCAGCTATGGCCGCATGGCGCGCGCCTACCCCAGCGCCGGATCGGCATTCACGTATGTCGGCCAGGAAATCAACCCGGCTCTGGGCTACGTCACCGGCTGGAGCATGGTGATGGACTACATGCTCAATCCCATGATCTGCATCATCTGGGTAAGCCAGCAGGCGCACCAGTTCGCGCCCGCCGTCCCCTACTGGTGCTGGGCGATTTTCTTCGCGCTGCTGTTCACCGGCCTCAACCTCCAGGGCATCCGCACCTCGGCACGCATGAACTCCGCGCTGGCCGCCGGCATGGGTGTGGTGATCGCGATCTTCTTCGTCTGCGCCGCCCGCTATATCTTCGGCCATCCGCACGCCGCCGCGGGATTCTTCACGCGCCCGTTCTTCGACCCCGCCACCTTCAATTCGAAGGCCGTGCTGGGCGGCACCTCCATCGCGGTCCTCACCTATATCGGGTTCGACGGCATCTCCACGCTATCCGAGGAGGCGGAGAATCCGCGCCGCGATATTCTGCTCGCCACCGTGCTCACCTGCGTGGTGATCGGGCTGCTCTCCGCTGCCGAAGTGTACGCCGCGCAACTGGCGTGGCCGGCGTCGCAGCCTTTCCCCGATGAGACCACGGCGTTCGTCTACGTCGCCGGGCGGACCTGGGCGCCGCTTTTCGCCATTGTAGGATTCACGCTGGTGCTGGCCAATTTCGGGTCGGGGATGGGCGCGCAACTCGGCGCCGCGCGACTGCTGTTCGGCATGGGGCGCAGCAACGCGCTGCCCAAATCGTTCTTCGGCGCGATCGATCCGAAGCGCCGCATTCCACGCAATAACGTGATTTTCGTGGGCATCGTCAGCCTGATCGGCGCATTTCTGCTGAATTTCGATCTTGGCGCGGAGATGCTCAACTTCGGCGCGCTGATCGCATTCATGGGCGTGAACGCGGCAGCCTTCATGCGGTACTATGTGCGCGAGCGGCGCAAGCAGTTACGCAATCTCATTCCGCCGCTCGTGGGGTTCGCCGTATGCCTGCTGCTGTGGTGCAATCTCAGCCGCCCTGCGCAAATCGCCGGTACCATCTGGATGGCCGCCGGCATCCTGTTCGGAGCCTGGAAGACGCGCGGCTTCCGCGGCGACCTGGTCAATTTCGATATCCCGGAGGATCAAGCTTAAATATGACGCTCTTGAAAATCTCGTGGTTGGCCGTCGTCCTCACACCCCTGGCGAGCGCCGCCCCGCCGCAGAGTGCCGCCGCTCGCTCCATGCTGCTACGCCAGGGTTGGGAGATCCAGTCTTCCGATACCGTGCGCGATTCCGGCGCGGCACTCTCCACTCCGGATTTCTCGGCACGCGGCTGGTACAGCGCCACCGTGCCGACCACCGTACTGAGCGCGCTGGTGGCCGATCGCGTGTATCCCGACCCGTATACCGGCATGAACCTGCGCTCCATCCCCGGCGTCTCCTACCCCATCGGCTTCAATTTTTCCAACCTGGAAATGCCGCCCGACAGCCCGTTCCGCCATTCCTGGTGGTTCCGCACCGACTTCCAATTGCCCGCGTCCTATCAAGACAAGACCATCTGGCTGGCCTTCGACGGCATCAGCTTCCGCGCCAACCTGTGGATGAATGGAAAGCTCATCGCGGCGTCGGACAAGATGGCCGGGACGTGGCGCTTATTCGAGTTCGATGTCACGGCGGCAGCGCGCCCCGGCGGCGCCAATTCGCTGGCGGTGGAAATGATTGCGCCCCTGCCGCACGATCTGGCGACCACGTTTGTGGATTGGAATCCGCAGCCTCCCGACAAGAATATGGGCCTGTGGCGCGATGTCCGCATCTCCGCCACCGGCCCGGTGGCGCTGCGCTTCCCCAGCGTGACGACGAACCTGAATTCGCCCGCCAACGATCGCGCCGATCTCACTATCAGGGTGGAATTAAAGAACGCCGCTAACCGCGAAGTAGCCGGCGTGCTGCACGGCAAAATCGACGCCATGGAGTTCTCCCAGCCGGTGCGCGTGGGCGCGAATCAAACTCTCGTGGTGCATCATCCGCTCACACTGGACCACCCGCGCCTGTGGTGGCCGGTGCAGGCCGGCGAGCAGAATCTCTACCCGCTCGATCTGCGCTTCGACGTGGACGGCAAAGTTTCCGACGAGGCATCCATGCAAGTCGGACTCCGCGAAGTGACTTCGGAACTCGACGCAAACGGCCATCGCCTGTTCCGCATCAACGGCCAGAAGATTCTGGTGCGCGGCGGTGGCTACAGCTTCGACATGCTGCTGCGCTCTACTCCGGAGAAACAGGAACAGCATCTTCAATACGTCCGCGATCTCAACCTCAACGCGGTGCGCTTCGAAGGCAAACTGGAGGACGACCATTTCCTGGAGCTGTGCGACCGCTATGGCATCCTGGTGCTGCCTGGCTGGTGCTGCTGCGACCACTGGGAGCAGTGGCAAAATTGGGACGCGGAAGACCAGCAGATTGCCGGAGATGCGCTGCGCGATCAACTGCGAAGGTTGGCGCGCCACCCGGCGGTCTTCGACTGGCTGTATGGCAGCGACAATCCGCCGCCGCCCAAAATCGAAAAGATGTACCTCGACATCATCAAAGAGGTGGAGTGGCCTAACCCCTACCAATCGTCGGCGTCGGCCAAACCCACCAGCCTGGGCGGCCAGACCGGCGTGAAGATGTCCGGCCCGTACGAGTATGTGGCGCCATCCTACTGGGAGGTCGATACCAAGCACGGCGGCGCCTTCGGGTTCAATACCGAGACCAGCCCCGGCCCGGCGCCTCCGCCGCTAGATAGCCTCAAGCTCATGCTGCCCGAAGGCCATCTGTGGCCCATCGACTCCACCTGGGATTTCCACGCCGGGGGCGGCGCATTCAAAGATATCCACGTCTTCTCCGAGGCGCTCGACAAGCGCTACGGAGCGCCTGGCAACGTGGAGGAGTTCGCGCGCAAAGCGCAGGTGATGTCGTATGAGGGAGAGCGCGCCATGTTTGAGGCCTACGGGCGCAATAAGTTCGGCTCCACGGGCGTGATCCAATGGATGCTGAATAACGCCTGGCCGAGCATGATCTGGCACCTCTACGACTGGTATATGCGTCCCGGCGGCTCCTACTTCGGCGCCAAGAAGGGATGCGAGCCGCTCCACATTCAGTATTCGTACGACGACCGCTCCATCGCGATCGTCAACTCCTACTTCAAGCCATTTTCGGGGATGAAGGCAAGCGTCAACGTGTATAACCTCGACATGAGCCGGAAATTCTCGCGCCAGACCGCGGTGGATGTGGAAGCCAACAGCAGTACGCGTCTCTTCCAGTTACCGGACTTACAGGGACTCAGCTCCACTTACTTTATCGATTTATTGCTTACAGACGCGGCCGGAAAGACGGTCAGCCGCAACTTCTATTGGCTGTCTACCAGCCCGGAAACCTTGGACTTTGACAAGTCGACCTGGTACGTCACCCCTACCCGGACGTTCGCCGATTACACTGCTTTGAATCGGCTCCCCACGGTCGACCTGAATGCCACGGCGCGGTCCCAGGCGCAAAGCACCACCGTGACGGTAACGAACCCCGGCAAGACGCTGGCCTTCGCAGTGCATCTCGCCGTCAAGCACGAACCGGGCGGCGAAGAGATTCTGCCCGTGCTCTGGCAGGATAACTATTTCGCCCTGCTGCCGGGAGAAAGCCGGCAGGTGACCGCCACCTACTCTCCGGTGCGCGGCACGCCGGTAGTGGAGGTAGACGGCTGGAACATCAAAGGGAAGGTAGTGACCCCGGCCAGGTAACTTAGGGCAGATGAATGATGCCGCGCTGGATCGCCGCCGTAGCAGCCTGTGTCCGATCCTGCACGCCTAACTTACTCAAGATGCTCTTGACGTGATTCTTCACGGTATGTTCCGCGATACTGAGCGCGTACGCGATCTGCTTATTCGCCAGCCCGCGCACGATCAGTTCGAGCACCTGCACTTCGCGCGCGCTGAGATCGGGACGCGGCATCTGGGCGGCCAGCGCCGCCGCCACCGCCGCCGGCAAGTAAGTCTGGCCGGCGTGCACGGCACGGATGGCCTTGAGCAGCTCGTCGTGCAGCACGTCCTTCGTCAGGTATGCTTGCACGCCCGCCGCCAGCGCACGGCGGATATCTTCGTCGCCACCGTAAGTGGTGAGCGCGATCATGTGGGCTTGCGGGAACTCCGCGCGGATGGCGATCGCCGCCTCCACGCCGGTCATGCCCGGCATGCGCAGATCGAGCAGCGTCACGTCGGGCAGATACTGGCGGTACATCTCCACCGCCTGCTGTCCGTTGGAGGCTTCCGCCACTACGGTCATGTCGGGTTGCATGTTGACGATGGCGGTCACGCCGACGCGTGCCACCAGGTGATCTTCGGCCACTAGAATTCGAATAGGGTCGCTCATGGTAACGGTACCGTCACTTCTACTTCCGTGCCTTCTCCGGGATTACTTGCGAGTTTCAATTCTCCGCCCAGGCGCTCTGCCCGTTCGCGCATGCCGATCAGGCCAAAGTGGCCGCCGCGCGTCGAAAAGACATCGGGCGTCTCGAATCCGCGCCCGTTGTCGCGAATCCGCAGATACAGTTTGCGCGCTTCCATATGCAGCTTGATGGCGATGCGGTTGGCGCCGGCGTGCTTCACCACGTTGGTGACGGCTTCCTGCGCGATGCGCAGCAGGTGCTGCTCCATTTCCTGCGGGAGCACCGTCTCCGGTCCGCTCACATCCACCTTTACGTCGACGCCCGCGCCGGCCGTCCACATGCGCGTTCCCGATTCCAGCGCGGCCGCGAGATCCTGCCCCTCCAGCACGGAGGCACGCAGATCCATAACCGAGCGGCGGGCTTCGGTGAGGCTGTGGCGCGCCATACGCCGCGCCATATCGAGATACTTGCGGGCCGACGACTTCTCGTCGGGCATGCACATCGCCACCGCGTCCAGTTGCGAAGAAATGCCCACGAAGCCCTGCGCCAGCGTGTCGTGGATTTCGCGAGCCAGCCGCGCGCGCTCTTCCAGCACCAGCGAAAAGCGCGAGCGGATCTGCCGCAGGCGCAATTGATAAATGGCCCACGCCAAGGCCAGCAGGGCGGCCGCCACCAGCGCGCGGAACCAGGCGGTCTCGTAATAGTGCGGCAACACGTCGAAGGTATAAGAGGTCTCGCTCGGTTGGCCGCCCGGCAGCTCCGCCCGCACTGAGAAGCGGTAATTGCCATGGCGGGGCGTATTGTAGTTGATCTCCCGGCGCGAGCCTGCCGGCACCCAGTTCGATTCCAGGGGCGTCAGCCGATACCAATAGGAAACCTGTTCAGGCGCGCTCAAGTGGACGGCGGTGTAGCGCACGCGAATGCGCTCCACGTCGGGGGAGAGATGCGCCGTGTGAGACAGGTCGATGGCGCGGCCGTCGGTGGTGATTTCGGAGATCTGCACGATGGGCGGGAGCGCCGTGGGCCGTTTGGCATGCGGATCGTAAACGGCCAAGCCGCGGCTGGTAGTGAACCACAGGCGGCCGTCCGCGGTGCGGTAGCCGCCGGCGGTGGGATAACCGGGAGAGCACTGGGCGCTGCGCAGGCCGTCATCCATGCCATAGTTCACCGGATCGAGATGCGCCAGGCGGCCGGCGGCATGGTCCCATAGTTGCTGCTTGGAGATCCGGCAGATGCCGCGCGTGGTGCTGAGCCATAGCGACTGGCCATCGTCCACGATGCTGGCGATATTGTCGCTCAGCAGCCCGTCCTTTTGTGTAAAGCTGTAGAACTTGCCGTCGCGCAGAGCGTCGAGTCCGCCGCCGAAGGTGCCGATCCAGAGAACGCCGTCGGAATCCTGATAGATCTCGCGCGCGTTCTCGCTCGAAAGGCCATCGGCGATGCCGAACAGGCGATGGTCCTCGCCTTTGATGCGCCAGAGACCTTTGCCGAAGCTACCGGCCCACAACACGCCGTCGCGGCCGGGACAAATGGTCACGATTCCGTTGACTACCAAGGGGCCGCCTCCCGCCACGGTGCGCGTGCCGGAGGCGGTCTGTTCCAGCAAGCCGCCCGGGGTCGCCATCCAGACGTGTCCGCTGGAATCCTCCAACTCGTCCCACACCACGCTGTGCTGCGGGTCGGGCGTTTCCACCGTGGTAAAAGTCGAACCGTGCATGCGCACCATGCCGGCGCGCGTACCCATCAGCAGGTCGCCCCCGGGCGTCTCGCGAATGGAAAAGATTTCGGTTGCCGGCATGCCTTCCGGGCGTGAAAAGATGCGTGGCTTGCCGGGCGAAAACAGCATCAGGCCGGCATCGTGGAACCCCACCCAGATTCGTCCGGTGTGGTCCTGAAATACCGTATTGGGCTCATCGCTGGGCATGCCCTCGGCTCTTCCATAGGGCGTGAAGATGTCGTCGCGGAGACGGATCAGACCGTCATTGCCCCCCACCCAGAGGTCGCCTTCACGGTCCTCGAACAACGCGCGCACCACCTCGTTGTTAAAGCCGCTGGCGGGAACCGCGAAGTGGTCTCCTTCCAAGCGCGCCATGCCGCTGTTGGTGCCCACCCAGAGATTTCCGTCGCGATCCTCCAGCACCGAGCGGACCAGATCCTCCGGCAGCCCGGTGTGTGAATCGAAGCGGCGGATCAGCCCATTGGGAGTGCGTTCGATCAACCCCAAGGTGCCGCCGATCCAGAGATTCCCACGGCTGTCGGGGAGCACGGCCTGGATCACGTCCTTGGCGAAGCGCTCGTCGTCTACCAGTATTGTGGTCTGCTTGCCAATCACCCTCACGACCCGCAGCGAGGCCCGCCCGGAGGCCTCAGTCAGGTTTGAACCGGCTACGATCAGATTGTGGTCGGCGTCTTCCCGCACCACCCGCGCCGAAGTAATGGGAAGATTGACGCCCGATTTGAGGGTGGTGAAACTGCCGCCCTGATAACGGCAGACATCCACTCCGGAAACGATCCAGAGCGTGCCCGCATGGTCCGAATAAAGGTCGCGGATATCGTTGTCCGGAAGGCCGTCCTTGATGGTGAACGTGCGAAAGCGGCCATCGCGGTAAAGCCCCAAGCCATTGGCGGTGCCGATCCAGAGCGAGCCGTCGGGCGACGACGCCAGGGCAGCGATGGAATTGGCGGGCAGGTCGCTGGCAGGGCGGCTGAAAACCGTAAAATCGAAACCGTCGAAGCGCGCCAGCCCTTCATCCGTGCCAAGCCAGAGGTAGCCGTCGGGAGTCTGGGCGATCGACTTGACGGCATCCTGCGGCAATCCGTCCTGCTGTCCCCAAACGTGCCGCGAGTATTGGGTGAGGGTCTTATGCGGGTCGAGCGCCCAGGAGGGCTGCAAGAGGCAGGCAGAAATCGCCAAAAGCGCCAGCCGGCGGTAATGCGCTGCTCGTCTCTTCACGGTTACTCATCAGTATAAATCGTCAAGGCCCGTGGAAGTCACCGCCGTCTCCGAAGTGTGGGGTATCGAGAAATGCTAAAGAAACCTGCACGCGCGGGGAACTTTTTTCGTCGTTGGCGAAAGTCTCTATAGGAAGCTGGAAGCAACAGGCTCAGAATCGGGCACGGATCGGGAGATTTTACTCTATGAAGAAGATGCTGATCGTAGTAGGTTTGAGCGCCGCGGCAACTCTGTTCGCGCAGGGTCCGCCCATGGGAAGAGGCGCCGGCCGTATGGGTCCCGGAGGCCCTGGTGGGATGGGCATGGGTCCGGGAATGGGCCGCACCGTCACCGGCGCGCCGTATTCCGGCCAGGAGGTCACGGAAGAAACGCAGACGCTGGCCAACGGCAACGTGATCACACACAAAGTCCAGGCCAATGTATACCGCGATGGATCGGGCCGAGTGCGGACGGAGCGGACCGTTCCCGTAGGCCGGATGGGCCGTGGCGGAGCGGGTGTGCAGACGCAGGCGGAAGTAAGCGGCGCCACCCGCACGCTGGTCACGATTCGCGATCCAGTGGCGGGAACCACAAGCGAACTGGATACCGGAGCACGCACTGCCCACCAGATGATGATGCCGCGCAATCGCGCCAACAGGAATTTTCCGGCCGGTGGCGCACGCATGGGCCGCGGCGCCAATAATGGCGCCAGCGATCCCAATGTCACCACTACCGATCTCGGCATGCAGACCATCAACGGCGTGCAGGCCACCGGAACGCGCGTTACTCGGACCATCCCCGCGGGCCAGATCGGCAATGCCGAGCCCATCCAGATCGTCACCGAAACGTGGCGTTCGCCCGACCTCCAGATTCCGGTGATGACCAAACGGACCGACCCGATGCACGGCAACAGCGTGACACAGTTGACCAATATCACCCGCGCTGAGCCGGATCCGTCGCTCTTCCAGGTCCCGTCGGATTACACCGTCAGCCAGGGACGCGGTCCGCGTGGCGGCGGCCAGGCGATCCGCCAATAAGTATTGCTCACCCCCCACTCTATACCGCGGCGTCCCGTGCGCCGCGGTTTTTTATTTGTGGAGTAGCAGATGCGAACGTAAGTGAGCGATCGGCTGAGGAGCTTTCGGCAACCCGTATGACATAAATACGTCAGGGTTTCTAAGTGGGCCACGCGATACGCCGCCGGAAGTCGGAGTGAGCCAGAAGTTCCGGAACAGGCTGATAACCCGGCACCGTGATAAGCGCCACCTGCAGGCCGGAGCGCCGGGCGTATTTCATTGCCGGTATACAATCGGTATCGTTGGTAGCCAATGCGATCAAATCCACTGAACGATTGGCGGACAGGTTAGCCATGTCGATTCCGATTCGCATGTCGACGCCCTTCTGCTCAAATTCGGGATGAAAGTCCGCATCTGTCAATGGCTGGCCGGGGGTGTAAGGAATCTTGTTGTTATTGATGACGTATCCGCGGAACTTCAGAACTCCCAGCCGGATGGAGAACAAGTCCTTATACGATAGGGTCTTGAGCCATGCATCGCTGCCCGCAAATGTCTTCCTGCTGCCCGAGACCGGTAGGATCGCCGAACCGCTGAACGGCGCACAATCGTAATACATGATCCGATGAATTGTTTCGCCTTGGAGAGAGCAGCTCAGGCCGATCTTTTCGATATAGTCCGGATCGTATAGCTTGCCGGCGGATTTAGCATGGACGCGAAGATGTCCACCATCGAGCATCACTACAATCTTGTTGGCCATAATCAAAAAGGCCCAAAGGGAGTTCCCAATGGGCCTTGGATAGTGCTCGCCTACGAGCATAGCGGATAAAAAACTGGCAGCCTTAAAAACAGCTACCCACTGAGATTATGCCATAGGCAGCGTTGTTTGCACAAACAGTTATTCTTGGATTGAGTCGTCTGTTTTGCGATAGCTCCATCTGCCAAGCTGCCGGACCGTGTGCCCGGCAAGGCGCCATCTGTATCCCACCTGCACACGGCTCTTCATTGTCGGCGCCGTTGGGGAAATCTCTGGCTGACGGCGAGCCGCAGCGCTTCATTCGATGCGGAACTGTACGCTGCGCGCGGATTGGCCGCCCAAGGAATCCTTGACGATCAACTCGGCACGATAGCTGCCAGCCGAAAAGGTCGACACTGGCAGCTTGAGCGCCACTGGAATCATAAAGCTGGCGGACTTCGCCATGGCGCTCAGGTCGATATCGCCCGACGCCGATATCTGCTGGTTGTTTTGCGCGGCGAGCAGGCGCAGGCGCATAGACAAGCGCACCGGACGCGATGAGGGCGGAGAGTAGATTTCGAAGTAAGCTTCCGCTGCACTCGCCTTCGGCAAAATATCGGACCCGGATACCACGATCCGATTGCCGCGAAACACGAGCGGCCGTTGTCCTTCCGCGGCCGCCTCTTCCATGGCCTCGGCCGATATCGGCTCAAGGCCGCGACCCAGGGCGATGTCGCTCAAGATGAGCTGGTGAGCGTCGAACGGACCGATGGACAGAGGCGCTTCCACCACGCCGGAACCATCTTTGCCCAAGCGGTACACGAGCTTGAAGCGATAATTACCAGGACGGATTCTAAACTGGCGTTCGTAGTGGAACGGTGCGTGGGCATCGGAATCGAGTTTCACGCTATCGCTGAAGCGCGCGGCCACTTCATCTGCCAAGTCGTAGGCCAGCCCGAGCAGGTCCATTTCGACACCGGGTTTGCCCTCAGGAATCTCCAGCGCCAGGTTGACGCGCGCCACACCATCGGCTTCATAGAAGTAGGGTAGCGATGCCGAGACTGCGCCCCCACGGCCGTGGAGCGTGTTCGCCAGATTCTCCAGCTCATTTTCCAAAGGCTTTGCCGCGGTGAGGTTCACTTCGTGGACATTGCAATACAAGCTGCGCGCACGCACTTTTGCGTTGGGCCGGTCGACAGTGATCTTGAGAACATGGCAGCTTCCTTCCGCCGACTCTGGCGGAACGTAGCCCAGCGTGTAAGTTTCATCCTGCTCGCGGGAGAGCAAATGGAGAGCGGCGATGAGGTCGTTGCCGCGACTCAACTCGCGGCCGCCAGTGGCGTCCGCCAGGTGGAGTGCCCAGCCCGGAGGGCGTTCGCCGGCTTTCACCTGCAGCGTATACACGGAAACATCCGCTTTGCGAAACTCGGCTTCCATCTTGGACGGAGCGAGAACGGCGGTTCCCGGCCGCGCGGCATGCCCCGGTGATGCCGCCTCCATCTGAGCCTCACGCCTGTCGGACCCGGTCGGCATTTGCGCCGGATCCATACTGCGGCTCATGCGAGCGGGGCCCGACCATCGTACCGGTGCGTTTGCATCCGGTGTGGCGCCGGCCGCAAACAACACTAGCACCTTACGGTCGGGCACTTTGGCGAGGTCCGAAGCCAGTTGAGCGTAATACATCGCCTGCAGATCGCCATTGGGGTCGGCGGTATCGCCGCAGCGATGAAGGAGCGTAGGCAAGTTGCCGAGCGCGTGTTGCAACTCGCCGACATCGGCGCTGAATTGCGTGGCGATGGTCATGCATCCGGAGCTGTAATGCGCGATGGCGAGCAGTCGATTCGGCCCGGCATTGTCGGCGATGAAACGGGAGGCAGGTTCGCGGAGCGACTGCAGATCGTCGATCGAGTCTCCGTCGAACAATAGAAGGAAGTGCTGCTGCGGCATCCCTGGAGTTGCCGGTCCGGCGTGAGATTGGAACGCCGTGACAGGCTGATCCTTGCCGTCTTCGAAGACGTGAAAATCGCCTGCTGCAAGACCCGTGACGGCCGCGTCCTTCTTTCCAGTGACTACCGCATCCACCAACACCATACGCGATTCGGACTTGATTTTCAGGCCGGGCTGGGCTGCCAGTGGGGCGCAGAACGCTAGCACGATGGCCGCTTTCATGGGATCTCCACCGTGCCATTGGCGGCGCCCATCTCGCGCCCTTTCGCATCGCGCACCACCGCGCGGATCATGTAGGCGCCGCTCTTGACACCGAAGTCGGTAGCCACGTTGACGCCCTGGGCGCGCCTCCAGTCGAGATTCTCGTCCTTCACGCGAAGCTCGATCGCCTTCTGAGTTCCTTGCACGTAGTTGCCGTCGCCGTCAAACAGAGCGCATACCAGTGTCATGTCGCCTCGATTGCGATCGTCTTCCTTATGCAAGGCGATCTGCCGGATATCCAGGTGCGCCGTGACGGTCAGATTGGCGGCGCCGGCCGCGGTCTTGAAGAACTCACTGTGGATAGCGATGGGCAGACCGCGCATTTCATCGCGCGAAAACACGGCCTCGCCGATTTCGCGCGTCGAAGTGGCGGCCGCGTCTTCCTCGCGAGACGGCGCCCAATACCCCCGGCGAGCCTGCACCGACAGCCCCTTGCCGTTGGTCACAGTCACTTTAATCTGGTGGAACTTGCCGTCCTGTTTGATGTCCTGCGGATAGAAGCCCAAGTAATAAACGCACTCGGGCGGGTCGGCTAGACGATTGAATTCGGGTAGGAAGTCGTTCTGGCTGACCGCGGCACCCCCGGTACCATGGGCCAGATCGAGCAGAGCCGTCGATTTGATGGAACTGTTGAGATAGTCGTAATGTACTACGTCTTGCACGAGCCCAGGACTCTTTAGATGGAGGCGATCACTGTCACCAGTCGGGTCGACGGTATAGACGCCACGGGCGTCCAGTGTGTCGATGATGACACCCGAGCGGGCAGCGATGTCGATGGATTCGGCGAGGTCCTTCTGCAGATCGTTCGGGATGTACATCCCAGGCGATACGAGAATCAAATTCCGATCACCGGGCATTGAAGCCAGCAACCGCACGACATTTTGGAAGTTCCGGAGGTAATCGATGGTTTCAGTTATGCCCTTTGTGTAAGCTTCGTGCAGAATGCCAGTGACGATACTGGGTCGGGCTGGTGCATGATCCTGCTGGCCCAGTGCAGGTCTGAAGCTCGGGGGAAGAACTTTGCCAGTGTCAGGGTCGGTCCCGGCGTAGAGACAATCGCGCACAATCGCTTTTTGCAGATCCAAAGCGAATTTGTCGTCATGGTTTACCCACTCATCGGCCAGTTGGACGATAAAGGTAGGCTGGCATGCAGCAGGCATCGGCGCGGGCATGATCTTCATCAGCGCCGCACGGATTTTCGCCAAGTCGCTGGTGAATTCGATCGGGACTTTGCCGGAGAGCGTAAGCAGCGCGACACGGTCTTGCGGGCGAATTCCCTGTTCAAGGTGTTTCAGCAAAGCTGCCCGCGTAGGCGCAAGTTCTTCCATCGTGAGATGGACATCGTCGAACACGTAAGCGATGAAGCGGGTGGGGACCGCCTTGGAAGCGTTCGGCTTAGCAGCGTCCACGCCGACTTGCTCGGCCGGCGCCTCCAGCGGTGGCGCGAATCGCTTGGGAACGGCGCTGCCTTCGATGGCAAATTGCGATAGGTACTGCGGCCTACCGCCATCGGTAAGCTGGAAATCTTCCTTATGAAATGTGCCCACCGCGTGCCCCTGCTTGTCGCGGACTACGACGGGCACGCGCACCAGGGTGACACTGGATTGAAAGTTGGGCTTCTCTTCGCGAGTGGTAACTTCGCCGGTGGTCTGGCCTCCGAACGCCGCGACGAGAAGAACAAGAGTCCAAGAGCGCATAACCCTCTCCTTAGACCTGGGATTTCGGAGCTCGGCAGCTATCGCAACCGCTCCAACGAAATCATTATAATGCGGACTTTAACCCCCACCTCATCGCCCACTCGCATAGTAGGGAGGCTTCCCCTTTCACACCCTCACTACCCGATCCATATCGAGAAACTCGCGAATGTGCGGGTGGTCCGACTTCTCCAATTCCCCCACCGGGCCGAAGAAAATCACACTGCCCTCATACAGGAAGACCACGCGGTCGGCCACTTTATACATCAGGTCGAGATCGTGGGTCACCACCACGGAGGTCAGTTGCAGTTGCCGCTTCAGTCGAAGCATCAAGTCTCCGAGATGATCGGACATAATGGGGTCGACCATGGTGGTGGGTTCATCGTAGAGAACACACTGCGGTTGAGCGGCCAGCGCCCGCGCGATGGCGACGGCGCGCTTATAGCCTGTGGAAAGGTCGGTGGGGTAGGAATCTTTAGCCTCGGCGATGTCCACCATCTGGAGCAGGCCGTTGACCACGTCTTCCTTATTCTGCTCGTCGTAATCCTGGCGAAGTTCCAAGGAGAAGAGGACGTTCTCGCCCACCGTCATGGAGTCGAACAAGGCGCCGGATTGGAAGACCATGGTGACTTTCTTGCGGATGCGGCGCATTTCGGCCTCGTTGTAATCGGTGACATCTTCATGGGCCACAATCACCCGTCCCTTATCGGGCTTGAGGAAGCCCATAATGTGCGAGAGCGTTACCGATTTGCCGACGCCGCTGCGTCCGATAATAGCGACGGTTTCCCCCGGATTGACGTGGAAATTGGAATCGACCAAAACCGGGCGGTCGAACGTCTTATACACATGGCGGAATTCGATGTAATGCGGATAGGATTCACCGGTCATATGCGGCCCAGTCCTCGGGGGTATTAACATTTTGAAAACACGAGAGTTCTTCCGGCACCTGCCAGGTATTGGCGGGGATTTCGGCAAGTGCGGCGGCGATCTTGCGGATACCGCGGTCGAAGGCGGCCTGCAGGCCGGCGGCGGCATTTCGGTGGTAAGCGGCGCACAGCGGCTCCAGCCGTCCGGAGGGCCCGGCGGGGATGACGGCCATGCTCTGGCTGTGCTCGGCGCGTTCCATCAGTTGACTCAGGAAATCGATCTTCAATGCCGGCATGTCGCACGCGGCGATGAGGTTCCACTCGGCAGCGGAATCGCGGAGGGCGGAGAGGATGCCGCCCAGCGGACCTTCGCCGGGGTAGAGATCCGGAACGAAGCCAACGCGGACGGCAGTGGTCTCGGGCGAGCCGCCCACCATGGCGACGGAGCCGGCAACCGCCCGAACGGCGTCACCCACGACTTGCGACAATGTTCTACCATGGGAGGAAAGCAAGGCTTTGTTCCTGCCCATGCGCGAGCTGTTGCCGCCCACCAGCACATACCCCGCACGCCTGCTCACACGGAAATGATACCATTGGCGGTGAGAGAGACAGGTCCGCGCCTCCTCCTTGGATTTATCCAGGGAATGTCTTATACTGAGGTGCCAAACATTTTGGGGAGTTGCTGTTTTAGATTAGGACTTGGACTGGCGGTCGCGGCGGGTATGTTCGCGGCGGGCCAGCCGGATCGGCCGCCGCAGATGGTGAGTGTGGTGCGAACCGATCCCCAGACCGGCAAGCTGGTGAGAAGCGTGATTGTGACGAAGAAGCCCGTCGCCGCTCGCGAAGCCGCCGAGGACGCAGTTCCACCTCGCGGAATTCAACAAGCGGTCGAGGCCATCGCTGCCACGCAATCATTGCCGCCCCAGTTAGTTCATTCCGTAATTAAGGTAGAAAGCAATTACAACCCGCTAGCCGTGTCGCCTAAGGGCGCCCAGGGGTTGATGCAATTGATGCCCGATACCGCCCGCCGCTTCGGCGTAGCCAACGCATTCGACCCCATCGATAACATTCAGGGAGGCACGCGCTATCTGAAATATCTCCTGACTCTGTATAAAGGGGATTACAAATTGGCGCTGGCCGCTTATAACGCAGGTGAAGGCGCGGTGGAAAAATACGGAACGGTGCCCCCTTATCCCGAGACGGTGAATTATGTGGCGGAAGTAGGACGGGAGTTAGAAAAGAAATCGGTCGCGGCGTCGGTCCACCAGCCGGCCGCTAAGCCTGCGGATGCGCCGCCTGCCGGACCGTCGCACATTCAGGAAGTAGCAGGCCCCGGCGGTTCGATACGTTACGTTTCACAGTGAGTCCGGTTATGAAACTGGTTGCGGCGGCCGCGGTCTCGGTAATGCTCCTCATGGGGCAGAGCGACGAACACGCCCTCCATTCGGTGACGGCGCTGCGCTACTGGTCGCTCAAAGACGTGACCCGTGTGGCCATCGAAGTCAGCGGGCCATTCGAGTTTCATACCGACCGCCTGCATAATCCCGACCGCGTCTACTTCGACATTCTGAAAGCCCACCTGCGCATCGGCCCGAAACCGTACCATACCGAGACGGTAGACGACGCCATGCTGGAGAAGATCCGCATGGCGGAAAACACTCCGGGGACTACCCGCATCGTGCTGGACCTCACCGGAAACGTGACCGCGACGCCGTCCATTCTGACCAGTCCAGACCGTCTGATTATCGAGTTGCGGATGGCGCCCGTCAATCCGCTTCGCACCGAAGGCCCGGCGGTCCGCCCGGCGGAACCCACGGTAGTGACGGCCCAAGCTGCGCCCACCATGAAATACCTGCCGCCGGCAATGTCGCCGATAGCGATTAAGCCGGTGAACGTGGCGCTGCCGCCTCCACCCGATCTGGTGAAGGTTCCGGGATTGACGGCCGACCCATCCAGAGTAAATCTCGTCGCTGACAAGATACCCAGCGGCCACGCTCTCGCCCTGAGCCACGCGCCGGCAGTCACCGCTGCCACTCCCCCCCCGCCTGCCGCGATGGTCGCGCCCGAGCCCGATATGTTCCATCCTGGCACGGGCGATCCCGGACCGGACGAAGTTGCCAAGGCCGCCAGGCCCAATAGCTTGGGTACCAGCTCACTGATTCGCACCCTCGGCCTGAAAATCAATCGCATCGTGATCGATGCCGGCCATGGCGGGCACGATCAGGGCACCGAAGGCGGCAAGGGCCTGCTCGAAAAAGATGTAGTGCTCGACGTCGCGCTTCGGGTAGGCAAACTGGTGCAGGAACACATGGGCGCGGAAGTCATCTATACGCGCAATGACGATACTTTCGTTCCGCTGGAAGGCCGCACGGCTCTGGCCAACGAGAAGAAGGCCGATCTGTTCCTATCGATCCACGCCAACTCGTCTCCCTATCCCAATATCTCCGGGGTGGAGACTTATTACCTGAATATCAACGGAACTAAAGACGCGATGGACGTGGCCCGGCGTGAGAACGGACCTACGCAGAATTCCATCTTCGACCTGCAGGATCTGGTGAAGAAGATCGCGCTGCACGATAAGTCGGAGGAATCGCACGAATTCGCGAAGCGCATGGAAACGTCTTTGTACTCATTCTCACTGAAGGATTTCCCCGCCAATAAGGACCGCGGAGTCAAGACGGCGCCTTTCATCGTGCTGATCGGGGCGAATATGCCCTCGGTACTGGCGGAGATCGGATTCTTGACGAACGCCAGAGAAGAGGCGCTGCTGCGGCGCCCGGATTACCGCCAGAAGTTAGCCGAGGCAATCTACAAAGGTGTCGAAAAGTACACCGATAGCCTGAGCCACTTCCAGACCGCCGCGCGACCGTGAAAGTTCTCGCCTTCCGCCACGTTCCCTTCGAAGGTGTTGGCCATATCGGCCCCCTGCTGCAAGCTCGCGGAATCGGCTTGGACTATGCCGACCTCTACCGCGAAGGTGCTCCCGATCCCGATCTCTCCGCTTATGCGGGCCTGATCTTTCTGGGCGGCCCGATGTCGGCCAACGATCCCCTGCCCTTCCTGGACCGCGAGCGCGCCTTGGTCGCCGACGCGGCCCAACGCGGGCAACCGATGTTAGGCATCTGCCTGGGTTCGCAGCTCATCGCGCGCACCCTGGGCGCGGACGTGCGCCGCAATCGCGAAAAGGAGATCGGCTGGTTCGACGTCCACTTCACCGACGCCGCCGGGAAGGACGCCCTTTTTGGGAACATTCCGGGGCCGGAGATGGTCTTTCAGTGGCACAGCGACACCTGGGAACTGCCGCCGGGGGCCGAGCGGCTGGCATGGTCGCAAGCTTGCGAGAATCAGGCATTTCGCGCCGGCCGGAACATCTACGGCCTGCAGTTTCACCTGGAGGTAACTCCGGAAATGATCGCCGACTGGCAGAAACAGGATGAAAACTGCGGCGACATTTGCGATTTAGCCGCTCCCCTCGATCCGGATGCCGATCGGGGGCGACAGCGGGAGTTATCGGAAGTAGTATTCGGCCGCTGGTGTCACCTACTCTAGCCCTTTCGAGTCCCCCCATAAAGCCTGAGAATTCCCCAATCGGGGGGGATTGAGTAGAATGCCAAAATCCCGGAGAATGTTATGTATAGCGAGTGAAGTTTTGGTCGTGATGGCTATCGAACCACAGTACACGGGACAGGCGTTCCTGCCGAATGCGGCGGCTCCGGCCAGCATATTGGTGGCAGAGGACCCGTTCGTCAGCACCTTCCTGCGAACCGTGTTAAAGCGCCATGGACATCGCGTGGTACTGGGACAAGCCGCCCGCTCCAGCGAACTGCTGCGCCGGGGCGATATCGCGGCCGACCTGGTGATCACCAACCGGCCGGAGGAGTTCCTGGATTTTGCGGCCGACATCCACCTGCTCTACATTTCCGCCGCCCCGGATTACGAACTGGCCTCGCGATTCCGCACCTGTGACGTGTTGCGCAAACCGTTCCACAACGACGAACTCCTGCGCGCGGTCGAACATCTCATACAGACTGTTGTACCGTAGGCTGTGGGCTTTTATCTCTGGCTGGACCGGGATTACGCGTGGGCGCAGGGCACTTACGAATACCGCCCGATGGGCACCGCGGTGATCTCCTCTTCCGACCTGTTTCGCCGCCGCGATTTCTCCCCGTGCCACAAAGTGCAGGCGTCGCAGGATGCCGAATTCGCCGGACAGTTTGCCTCGCTGGGACACCTGAACCTGCAACTGAAGGCGCGGCGGAAAACGGCGCGGCCGCGGTCGCGGCGCTGAGCAAGACCTGACACGCAGGGCCTCTCTCGCGTGGCGCTGGACCGGTCAAGTATCTGATTCACATCGGCGAGGCGGAATCCCTCGCGCTGAAATCCTGCCGATCGACACGGAATGTAAGTGTCGCGCAGCACTGAAAAGGCCTTCGCCTTGATCGATTTCCGATTGTGCACGCCGTCCCGCCTGCGGTATCTTGAATCGCATGAAAATCCCGATCTGGCGCGCCGTCCTGATGGGCGCTATCGCCCTTACTCCCCTCACCTCCCAGCAGACCGAAACGCAGCGCACTCCGCAGTTCGAAAATGACGACGTCAAAGTATGGAAGACCGTCGTGATGCCGCATGCGCCGCTGACGATGCACACGCACGATCATCCGCGCGTAATTGTGGCGCTTTCCGGCGGCACCATGAAGGTGGTCAATGAGGACGGCACCTCAGAGACCGAGAAGTGGGAAACCGGCAAGGCTTACTGGCTCCCGCTGGCGGAAGGCAAGAAGCGGCACGCCGATGCCAACCAGGGGGACAAGCCGATCGAGGTCATGGTGATCGAGCTGAAGAACTCCACCGGGAAGTGATCCTACTAATGCGGATTACTTCTTCACCAGCACCAGCGGAGGGTTCTCACCCGCGGCCAGTCTGACGGGCGGAAAGTCGTTCTGGTGCGCATCGAGATAGTCGGGATCGGTTAGCTGACCCGGGTCGCTGACCAGATACACACGATAGGCGCCGGGGATGCGCACCATGGAACGGTATGTGCCATCGCTATGCGTGATCGCGGTCGATTCGTCCTGGCTCGACAGGAGGCAGACCGTAACGCCGACGACGGGCTGGCCGGCGGCTCCCACCAACTTGCCGTCCATCCGGGCGGCCGGCCCCACGGTGATGCGGAGCGTCCCCACGGGCTCGCTATCGACATCGAACCCGGTGCGCAGGACGTCTCTCTCGCCAAGAATCGCCGATTGCGGATACCAGGCGGAGCCACGATCGGAAAGATCGGGATACACCTGCACCTGATAATGGCCGGGGAGCACGCCTTTGAATACGAACGATCCGTCGGCCTCCGAGCGGACGGTACGGCCGCCGTTGAGGGCCACGGTCATGGGCGCGGGCGTCCCGCCGCCGGCCAGCGTCAATGAGCCCGCGATGTCGACGGGCTTGACCGTGTGGACCGCAAGCGTGAGGCCGGTGACGTCATTCGCACCCACCTCCAGGGGCATAGCCGCGCGCAAGCTTCCCGCTTCTCCAAAGGCACCGCTTTGCGAGGTCAACTTATACTTCCCCGGAGTCACGTGCTTGATAGTGAATGTGCCGTCGGGACGAAGCGTATAAACGAAGGGGTGCGCGGAGTCGTATTCTGCGTTGGCCAGATGTAACAATGCAGACCCGCCGCCGCCGATGGGCAGGGGCAAGCCTTCGATGCTCCCGCTGACGTTGACGCCTTCATATATGGCGAGGATCATGTCGGTCTTGTCGTGGACTTCGCCGGCCTTGACTTCAATGCGGTTCTCGGCTTTCGGCTCCGCCGTTCCTCCGTAATATTGCGTGCCGTAGCGGCGGTCCCAATCGGCCGCGCTGCCGCCGGAAACGCGCAGATAATAGCGCCCCGGCCGCAGACTGCCGATGCGAAACTCGCCTAAATCATTCGACTGTGTGGCCTGGCCCAGGACCGCGGAGTACAGGCGCCGCTCGCCATTCAAGATGCGATACTGCATCAGGTCGACCCTGGCGCCCGAGTCCGGAAAGCCATCCCGATCTACTAACTTACCGGCGATGACCGCGGCGGGCGTAAGTGGAATAATCAGTTCCCCGCCCGATAGATCGGTCCGCACATTCACCGCTTCCACATATCCGGCGCGGGCCACCTGCACCGGACCGCCTTCAATCGTGAAATGGCCGGCGGCGTCGGTTCGGGTTACCGTCTGCGCGGCACTGCGCACGGAAACATAGGCCCCGGGAAGCGGCGCGCCGGTAACGGAATCCACCACTACGCCCTGCGTCTGGCCTGCCGCCAAGCTCGCGGCGGCCATCCACAATGCCAGTTTCATTGCCGCCTCCCGCCGTGGCAATCGATGGCGATGCGCAATGGCTCGCTGCCTGAGTACGGAGCGTCGAACCCGTTCGTCAGCACATCCCGGTCGCCCAGGCGAGCGGAGGAGAACATCAAGGGCGGACCCGGACGGTCGACCCAGGAGGCCATAATCTGGTACCGGCCGGCAGTCAGGCCGGTCAACACGAACTTACCGTCGGCCCCACTGATGGCTCTGCTCTGGCCGGTGGTGAAGGGAAAAGAACCGGCGGTACGAATCGACAACGGCCCCGGCTGGCATCCTTCGCCGAAGGTCACTTCGCCCGGCAGATCGTGGACAGGTTCGAGCGCAAGGTCGACGCCCGCCATGTCATGCTGGCCGATTTCAACCTCCTTGAGCAGCCCTGCTACAGCCGCTTGGTCGCCCGCCGCGCCGTCCTGTGAGCGGTTGCTCATCACCGCCATCAGGGTGTACTTACCGGACAGCACATCGTCGATTTCGAAATCGTCCTGGCCGTTGGTGAAGCGGGCCATCATGTTCCTTGGCGGGCTGCCCTGCGGCACCAGCACGACCTCCGTATACAGGGCGGAACGCGGCGCTGCACCGGTCACCTCCACGGTAGCGTCAGGCACGCTGGGCGGTCGAATGATCCTGCCGGCCACTTTCACGCCCGCCACGCGTACGATCTGGATGTCGACCCGGGCGCTCTGCCCGGCGGCCAAAACGATCGGACTGGCTCCATCGAGGCTGGTGGCGCCAGGATAGTAAGTGGCACGCTGGCTGCTGTCGTGCCCTGTAGCCGGTCCGCGGTTGATCGGGCTCGCCACGACCCAGTAAGTTCCCGGTGGGAGCCCGGAGAAGCGGTACTGCCCGAGGTCGTCTGTGGGCGCGTTGGCGCGCACGAAAGGCTGCGAATTGGCGTTCCCGGCCGGCTTTAAGAGGACCTCGACGTTGGACGCAATTGCCGGCAGGCCATAAGGATCGGTCACTCTGCCGGCGATCGCGCCCTGGCCCATCAGCGGGACGATTACGGTCCCGTGAATGGTGCCATCTTCAGCGATCCGCTTCGTGAATTTTACGTTTCCAAGATTCGCGACGCTACCTCGCGCCGAGGGGCTGGTAAGATCCACCTGCACACGGGAGAGCGGCGCATATCCGGGGCTCTCGACAGTTAGTTCATACCTGCCGGGAGTCAAACCGGAAAATACGAAATGGCCTTGCGGATCGCCTTTGGCGTAGATTGGATCGAGGCGCTCGATGCGCGCGCGCACGTTGGTAAGTGGAGTGCCGGTAGCTGCTTCGACGACGTTGCCATCGAGAACCGCCGAAGATTGCGAGTGGAGGCAGAGCGGAAGGAGGAGCGAGAGAAGCAGTGCGGTCCGGCGCATGAATAACCCTCCCTGAGAGTTGATTATACGCCGAACCGCTTCCGAAAACTGACTCTTACTTTACTGCCTTACCTAACTCCGAGGAAGCGCCCTGGATGGCTTCACCGGCGTTTTCCAGCACCTTGCCTACTTTGACGATTTCGTCATTGGCCTGCGCCCACTCCTTCTGCTCGATGCTTTCGCGCACCGCTGGCAACGTCTTGACGCCGTAGCCGGTATAGAAGCCGGGAGCGTAAATCTGATGCTTGAACCAGGGCCGGTTGGGCAGCCCTTCCTTCAAAGTGAGAGCGCGCTCCACCTGCACCAACTTATCGTTGGCCTCCTTCAACTGTGCGTGCGCGAGAGCCGAGCCACCGTTCTGGCTGGCCTCCGCCAACGCCTTGTCATAGTCTTCGGTAGTGCGTTGCAGGGCGGCCAGACCGTTTTCGAGCGGAGCGAAATTGAGGAACGGCGGCACGATTTCCTTAGCCGGCGGCTTCATGGGTTCTTTGGGGTCTTCGATGGCCGCGTACATTCCTTCATCGATCCGCTTATTGGTCTCGATGATCTGGTCGCGCTTGTCCTTGGCGAGTTTCTGGACTTCGTCGATATAGCGCTTGATGGTTTCAGTGAAGTTATCGAAATCGTAGGGCAGTAACTCGGCATCGGCCAGCCGCATGACGGCGGTACCCGCAGTCTGCGCGAGCGCGCGGCCGTAGACGAACTTAGTGTCGGCGAAGTGCGTGTACCAGTAGAAATCGTCATACACCGAGTGGTAAATGCCGCCCTGGTCTTCGCCGCCGAAGCCCATATTGACCGAGGCGACGCCGAGATAGTCGAGGAAAGCGGTGTAATCGGAGCCCGAACCGAGCGCGCCGATGCGCAGGTCGGGACGACTGCGGGCTTCGTTGCCCTGCACCGATACCAGGCGCATCTGCAGTCGCTTCCAGACCGACAGGTTGGTTTCCGGATCCTCGATATCCTTGGCCACTCCGTTGAGGAATTTCTCCAGCGTGTGCGAGCCTTCTATACCCAGATAGCCCCGGCCATTGCCGTCGGAATTGATATAGACAGCGCCGTGCTCGCGCAATTCATCCTGATGCTGCTCGGCCCATTCGGTGGACCCGAGCAAGCCCTCTTCTTCGCCGTCCCACAGACAGAGGATGATAGTGCGCTTGGGCCGCCAGCCCTGCTTAAGCAGGGTGCCCATGGCGCGCGCTTCTTCCATGAGGGCGACGGCGCCGGACACCGGATCTTCCGCGCCGTTCACCCAGGCATCGTGGTGGTTGCCGCGGATGATCCATTCGCCGGGATAAGTGGACCCGGGAATGCGTGCGATAACGTCATTGACCGGCTTGGTATCCCAGTTGAATTCGAGCTTCAGATGGACCTTGGCCGGTCCCGGACCGACGTGATAAGTGATGGGCAGCGCGCCACGCCACTGCGGGGGCGCGGTCGGTCCTTTGAGCGCTTCCAGCAGCGGTTGGGCGTCGCCGTAAGAGATGGGCATCACGGGAATTTTGGTGATGACATTGGCGTCGGAAATGGCGATGCGCTTGGCGTCCTTGGTGGCGCCCACTCCGGGAGTGAGCGGGTCGCCCGGATGAATCGGCATGTCCATGACGCTGCCGCGCTGCGCGCCATCCTTGGGGCGGAACGGCCCTTCGGGGAAGACTTCGCCCTGGAAATAGCCGTCCTCACGCGGATCGGAGTAAATCAGGCAGCCGATGGCGCCATGTTCGGCAGCAACTTTCGGCTTGATGCCGCGCCAGGAATTGCCGTAGCGCGCGATCACGATGGCGCCCTTCACGGAGACGCCGAGACGGTCGAGCATCTCGTAGTCTTCGGGGATGCCATAGTTGACGTAGACCAGCGGCGCGGTGACGTCGCCATCGCGCGAGTACGCGTTGTAGACGGGCAACTGCTCATCGTGCTGCGAAGAGGTGGGATCCTGGGGAACCGAGGGTTCCGCCAACTTGGCGGTGAACTTGGTGGGCTCGACCATTTCGAGTTCGCGCAACTTGGGCGTGGGGAAGAGGACGTCGAAGGTTTCGATCTGCGCATCCAACCCGAACTCCTTGAATTTGGAGAGGAGCCACTCGGCGTTCTCCTTATCGTAAGGCGAGCCGACGTGGTGGGGACGCGCGCTCAAGCGCTGCATGTAAGCGCGCAGGTTGGCGGGATCGGGAATGGCGCGGAATTTCGCTTCCCAATCGCGCTCGGTTTTGGCGGAGTCGTTGGAGAAGCCGCGCAGCGGTCCGACGGTGTCGGCGGAGAAGGCCACGGGCGCGCAAAGATAGAGCGACAGAAGTGATGCGGCGAATTTTCTCATGGCGAATGAGATTTATTCTATCGCGGTCCGGAGGCCGATTACCAGGGTCGCGGCGAGCGGCGTCCGCAGTGCCGCGCACAGCGGGCAAGCGGTCCATCGGCAAGCGGCGCGGCTCTGAACGGAGTCTCTCTCGAGCGGCAGCAAGATTGATCGCCCGCTGCCTCGCGGACTCGGCACTCACAGGCCAGCTATTTGTCGCCGGTGCGCGGACCGCGCCCGGGCGCCTCGCCGATTTTGTAATCGGGCGGGAGTTCGAAGAGCGAATGCGCAGGCTCCGCGCGCACGATGTTGGTATAGCGCGTCACCGTCTCTCCGTAGCGGGGATCGCTTCGCTTGACGAGGAGCACCATACGGAGATCGGGCGAATACCAGCTTTCCGTCACGATCTGCATGGGCTGCTCATTGCCTTCCTGGCCGGCAGGGATGGTGACCGTAGTGCGCGTGCCTTCGGCGGCGATGCCCTCGATGGTCTTGCTGCCGAGCGATTCCTTAATGGTCTGCACGCCGCCGGAGCGGGCAGCGCTGCGCATCCGGCCGGCGCGGCCCGCCGGACCGCGCTCGCCGGCCATCGTCTTGTTAAAGATCTTGGATGCCGGGCTCAAAGCGTAATCGGCGCCGGCCACCGGGTCGCTGATGAAGATCACCGGCGGCAGGTTGGTATTGCTGGCCAGACTTCCCAGGCTGGTCAACGATTGCTCGCGCCGTGTGCGGCCCTCACTGTCGCGGTAATACTTCACTTTGCTGACCTGGTGGATGTGGTTGCCATCCTGCAGGGTCATGGTGTTCTCGGTGGTGATTTCCGCCGAGAACGGCGCGCCTGTCACGACCGGACCGGACCGGCCCGGCTCCGCGCCCACGAACCTCCATAGTCCGCCGCGGCCGGCCGGCTGGGCCTGCGCGCCCACTGCCGCCGCCAAAATACCGAACATGAAAAAGCGAACCATTCGGGCCATCCTAATTGGTACCGCTGTCGGTCACCAGGCGCACCGCGCGCGGCATGCCGTCCGCACCCAACGCCACATCCGCCAGGACGGTGCCGGCGGCGCGATCGTCGCTCAGGGAGATGCCGGCATCGATCATGGCCGAGCCCGGCAGTTCCATGCGAACCACGTTGTAATCGTCATTGGGGCCGATTCCCGGCGCGTTGGGTAAACGAACGAAGCCTTCCCCCAGTACGGCGGATTCGTCATCGGGATCGGCCTCCTGGCCGGCGGCCACTTCCACCGGCGGCTGCACGGTGAAGCGCGGTGTGGCGACGGTCCCAGGCCTTGCAGGGGCGGGCGGGTGGCCATCGATCAGCACCAAGGCGAATACAATAGTGGCGGCGGCGGCCATGGCCCACGCCAACGCCGGCTTCCACTTTGACGGACCGGGCGAGCGGCGAGCCTGGTAACCGCTTTGCGCGCGAAACGCTGCCAGCAGCCCCGCTTCCACACGCGGGGGAGCTTCCACGCCACGCCACTCTTCGCGCAGGGAATCGAGGCCGGCAGCCAGCGCCCGGTGCGGTGCCCACTGTGCCGCGCAGGTGGCGCATTCCGCCAGGTGGGCCTGCTGCTCTCGCGAAATGTCATGGCCCCGTCGGGGAAAACGATCCCAAAATTCGTGGCAATTCATATTGCGTACCTCACCGGCTTCCAGGTATCTACCGCCAGCCGCGGCTTGCGATCCTGATTCAATTTCTCAAGCAGCAGTGCGCGCGCGCGATGCATGCGGGAGCGCACCGTACCGATCGGACATCCCAGCGCAACGGCGGCGTCCGCGTAATCCAATTCCTCCAGGTCGCACAGCACCACCACTTCGCGATAGCGCCGCGGCAAGGCCTGCACCGCCCGGCGGAGCGCTTCGATGGCTTCATGGCGGGCGAGCCCGGCCAGGGGATCGTCTATGACGGCTAGTTCCCGGGGTGCCATTTCATCGGTGTCCGATTCCAGCGGCACGTCCGCCCGTCCGCGCTCCAGGTTGCGAAGTACCAGCTTTCGTGCGATTCCGAACAAATAGCCGGAGAGCGTTCCACGCTCCCGGTCGTACCCGCATTCGGCGCGCAGCAGGGCCAGGAAGACCTCCTGGGTAATATCCTCAGCCACCGAGGGGGAGCCGCTCATATGCAGGGCGAAGCGATAGAGAGAGGCCTGGCGCCGCTGGTAAAGCGATGCAAAGGCTTGCTCGTCCCCATTTCGAAGGCGTAACAAAAGTTCGTCGTCTGTTTGGGACGAATAGTGGGCCATGCTTCCTTTAATGATAGTTCGAAACGGCGGACCGGGAAGTTCCAAAAACGGGCGTGGGATGAACAGGTTCATACCGCGAATTATTAAAGTTTGTCAAGCTCGCCGAAACTAATTTGGTACTTTACGTATCTCTTCAGCTATCCTATTATTTTGGTTCAGGTTCGATAAATGGCTCCGGGACAACAAACTGAGGAAATAGCAGCACTCACCCAACTGATCGCCGAACTCCAGGCGCAGATCGAGAAGATGCGGCGTGCCGATGACCAGCAGTTCCGCCACATGGCGAACTGCGCGCCCTTTCCCATCTGGTCGTCGGGCGCGGACGCGATGCGCAACTTCGTCAATCGGGCCTGGCTGGAATTTCGCGGCCGTGCTCCGGAACAGGAGATGGGCAGCGGCTGGACCGACGGCCTGCATCCCGACGACCGCGACCTGTGTATTGAGACTTATATTAAGTCTTTCACCAGCCGGCAGCCGTTTCATATGCAGTATCGCCTGCAGCGTGCCGACGGCACTCACACCTGGGTGGAGGACGAGGGGCGCCCGCTGTTTCAGATGGACGGGGCATTCGGCGGATATGTGGGAATGGTGATCGACATCACCGACCGCAAGCGCGGTGTCTTTACTCCCGACGAAGAGTCTGTGCGGCTGGTGTTCGCGCTCACCGAGCGGGAGCGTCAGGTGCTGGTGCTGATTGCAGAGGGCAAATCGACCAAGGAAGCGGCGGCGCGCCTGGGCATCAGTTATAAGACAGCGGACTCGCACCGCAGCCGAATCCTGGAAAAGCTGGGCGTTCATGAGACCGCCAGCATGGTTCGCTACGCCATTCGCGCGGGCCTGATCCAAGCGTAAGGCGTGGAAGCAGCACTCATCCGTCGAGTGATCGACCTGGCGATGGAGAACGTCCGCCACGATGGCGGCCCGTTTGCCGCGCTGGTGGTGAAGGATGGCATCGTGATCGCGACGGGCGCCAATCAGGTGACGCGCACCAACGACCCCACGGCCCACGCCGAAATCGTGGCCATCCGCGAGGCGTGCCGCGTGCTCGGCGAATTTCAACTGGAAGGCTGCGATGTGTACGCATCGTGCGAACCCTGTCCCATGTGCCTGGGGGCGCTCTATTGGGCGCGCCCGGCGCACATCTTCTACGCGGCGACCCATGACGACGCCAGCGCCGCGGGTTTCGACGACGGGTTTATCTATCGCGAACTGGCCCTGCCGGCGGACGACCGGAGCATTCCCACCGTGCAGGTGAAGGATGCCGCCGCTACGGCTCCGTTCGAAGAGTGGAATCGTAAGGCGGACCGGAAGAAGTACTGACACGGCTATTCGCTGCGCAGCGCAGTTGCCGGATCGACGCGTAAGGCCCGGTACGCGGGCAACGCGGTAGCGGCAGATCCAACCATGGCCAGTAGCGTGACGATGGCCAGCAGAGTAGGCGCGTCCAACATGCCGCCGGGGAACAGGTGGGCGACCGCGGCGGATGCGGCAATGCCGAGAGCAGTTCCACCCGCCAGGAGCACTCCGCTCTGGCGTAACACCAGAGTCAGCACCTGCATTCGCGATGCGCCCAGCGCCACCCGCACCGCGATCTCCGGGGTGCGCTCCACCAGCATTTGCGCCAGCAAGGCATAGAGCCCGGTGATGGCGAGCGCGAGCGCGGCGAAGCCCAATACGCCCAACAAAATCGCAGCGGCGCGTTGCGGTTCGAGCCACATGTGCAGGCGCTGCTCGCCGGTCTGGATGACGGCCGGGGCAGGGGCCGGATTGAGACGCCGTATAAGCTGGCCTACCTGCGAAGCGAACCCGGCGGCAGGCCCCTGGGTACGGACCGCGAGAACCGCGCGGTCGCGGTCGAACTGCGGCTGCACCTGGTAGATGAACGGCCGCGGCGATTCGGCCAGCGACCAGTATTTGGAATCTGCCGCCACCCCCACGACTGGCCCTCTCAGGGACTGCAGAAGGGGATCCCTGCCGGACCAGAAATGGCGCACAAACTCCTGGTTTACGACGACCGCGCTTTCATCTGCCAGCGGCTCCCGCCCTCTTACCAGCGGAATCCCCAAGGCGCGAAAGTAGTCGGCGTCGACGGTGGCGGCGGCGACTTCGCCCAGGTCGAGCAGGCTCTGCACGTGTTGGTTGCCAAAAGGGAATTCGGCGGCGAGAGAGACGGAGTCGACACCTGGAATGGCGGCTAGCGCGCCCTTCATCTGCTGGTAGGTTTTGTGCAGTTCGGCCGGCGTGCGCCCCGCGTCGTGCAAATTCAGGTCCACGGTGACGAGGTGAGCGGCATTGAAACCCGGATCGACGGCGAGCGCCTTCTGAAAACTGCGAATGAAAATGCCGGCGGTGGCCAGCACCAGCACCGACGCGGCTACCTGCGCCACAATCAGCCCCTGACGCAGCCGCGGCGTGCGGCCGGGAGCGCCTAGATTCTGTCTGGACGCCCGCAGCGAGGGCAGCAGGGCGGCGAACAGCACGCTGGCAACGGCGAGCGCCAGTGTCCAGGCGAGCACGTGCAGGTCGATATCGTGCTGGAAAACAAATCCGTGGCTGATGGACTTGGGGAAGAGAGCAGCCGTGGCGTTGCCGGCAAGGAACGCGACCGCGGTGCCGGCCGCGGCGCCCAGGAGCGCCAGCAGCATGCCTTCGGCGAGCAACTGCCGCACCAGCCGGCTGCGGCTCACGCCCAGCGACAGGCGGATGAAAATCTCCCGGCGGCGAGCCGCGCCGCGCGCCATCAGCAAGCCTGCCACGTTAGCGCAGGCAATCAAATAAATGATGCCGACTACGGCCATCAGCACCACGGACATCATCAGAAAGACCTGCCAAACCGGCGACGTTGAAAGCCCCGGCCGTTCGACCACCAGCGGATCATGAGAGCGGCGCTGCGAATCCGGATGATGGCTATTCACTTCACGCGCCAGAGCCTGCATGGCGCCGGCCGCCTGCCGCAACGTAACCCCGTCTTTGAGATGCGCCCCCACGGCCAGCCATCCGGTGCCGGGGTCGGCAGGAGGCAGTCGGAGAGCGGCAGTAATCCACACCTCCGTGCTCCAGGGCGCCATCATGCCGTGAAATCGCTCCGGTGCCACGCCGGCAATCGTGAAAGGCCGGCCGTCGATCCAGATGGCCTTGCCGGCGATGGCGGGATCAGCACGATAGAGGTCCCGCCAGAGCTGGCAGGAGATGACGGCCAAGGGCTGGAGTTCGTCACGCGGCGCGGGCAACCGGCCCACTGCCGGCGTGACGCCGAGCGTTTCGAAATAGTCGCCTACCGTGGTCTCGCCCAGCACCTGGCGGCCGGCGGGTCCGCGACCCAGGGTAAAAAGTTCGCCGGGAGCATAGGCAAACATGCGATCGAATACCGGATTGGTCCGCTGCCACTCCTCGAAATCCCGGTATGGGATCGGGCTGCCTGAAGCGAAGCCGACACGTACCACGCCTGGGGGTTCGGGCTGAAATAGAAAGGCGTTGACGAAACTGAAGACCACGGTATTAGCGCCAATGCCGATCGCCAGGCAGGCTGCCGCGGCTGCCGTGAAGGCCGGATTCCTGCGCAAATTGCGCGCAGCATAGCGCAGGTCCTGCCGAAGGGCGACCAGCCACCCGAAGGTCGACTGCTCGCGGCAAGCTTCCTTGGTGCGGTCCACGCTGCCGAAGCGGTGGAGAACCTCCCGGCGGGCATCTTCGGGTGCCGCGCCGGCGGAAATCCGTTCGTGCTCGCGCATCGCGAGGTGAAAGGCCAGCTCGCGATCGAGATCGCGATCGAGCTTGCGGGTATCGAGCGATGCGGTGAGGCGTCGGATCCACGACATGAGGTTCACCGGTATACCGGGCGCAAAATCCGGGAGACCCCGCGGGTCAGTTTGCGCCAGCGCTCCTCTTCCTGCTGCAACTGCTTCTGCCCGGCAGCGGTGAGGCGGTAGAATTTCGCCGGCCGGCCGTTCTCCGAACGCTTCCACCGGGCGCGGATCCAGCCGGCCTGCTCGATGCGATGGAGCGCGGGATAGAGCGAGCCCTCTTCCACGCGCAGGAGCTCTTCGCTCACCTGCTCGATGCGCGAGGCGATGCCGTAGCCGTGCATCGGCCCACCGGCAAGCGTCTTCAAGACGAGGAGGTCGAGCGTGCCCTGCAACACGTCCCCTCTGGTTTTTCCCATGGCTAGCACCTAGACAGCTAGGGCTAGCATACTACTTGACCGCGTTTCGCACAAGGCGCATAGTATACCTAGCCGTCTAGAGTTATGCGGGACCTCATCCGGCACTTCTTCGCCCAGTTTTTCGACACGGAAGCGATTTCTCCGCAAGGTGAGGCGGAAGTCAACATCACACAGATTCTGGGGTTTCTGGCGACACCGGGCGCCTTTCTCATCCTCATTCTGCAGATCCGCAACTTCCGCGGCTGGGACCTGGCGGAGATCCGGTGCCTCTTCATCTGGTTTTCCATGGTGGTGGCCGGCTTCCTGGTGGTCTTCGAGTGGGACGCGCTGTTCCCCAATCGCCGCGACTACCAGATTCTTACACCTCTGCCGGTGAGCCTCTTCCGCCTGTTCGCGTCGAAAGCGGTGGCGTTCGGGTTGTTCGTGGCGATGTTTCTGGTGGACGCCAACTTCTTTTCGACGCTGCTCTGGCCCGCGATCGACAACAGCCGCAGCTACCTGGCGGCGGCCTGCGCTCATTTGCTCTGCGTGATGCTGGGCGGGCTCTTCGCCGCGCTCTCCCTGGCGGGGGTGCAGGGCGTACTGCTGGCTTTGCTGCCGGCGGCGGCGTTTCGGCGCGTGTCGGTATGGATGCAGACCACGCTCATGTTCACGCTCGTCATGCTGCTATTTCTTTCGCCGGTGCTGGCGCCGATGCTACAGCAACTGATCCGCCATCATAGTCCCTGGCTCTATGCATTTCCCCCTTACTGGTTCGCGGGACTCTACGAACGGCTTCGGCCGGCGATCAAAAGTCCGGAACTCTGGCGGTTGGGCGGAGTCGCCCTTTGGGGGTTGGCAGGGGCCGCGGGGCTCTTCCTGCTCACCTATCTGCCGGGCTACCGGCGGCTGGCGCGGAAAATGCTGGAAGCGCCGCAGCCGAGTCCGAAGGGGCCGGCGCGCTGGCGGCGTTCCATCTCGTCCTTTGTCGATCGTCGGGTTTTGCGCGACCCGGTGCAGTCGGCGGTCTTCCATTTTATGAACCAGACCATCACGCGCAGCATGAAACATCGCCTGTTTCTGGCCACCTATGCGGGATGCGGCGGCGCGCTGGCGATCGCGATGTTCCGTGTGAAGAGTCATGGCATGGTGGCGCTGCCGCTGACGCTCTCCTTCATTCTGATTTCGGCGCTGCGCGCGGCGTTCAATTTTCCCTCTGAATTGGGCGCCAACTGGGCCTTCCAGGCAAGCGAATCGCGGCACGCCCGCGGCTCGCTGCGAGCCATGCGCAAGTGGATCGCGATCTGTGCGCTGGGGCCGCTGTTGCTGGCCCAAGCCGCGATGGAGTTTCGCTTCTTTGCGTGGACCACGGCGCTATTTCACCTCGCCTTCGGCGCAGTGGTGGCGCTGCTGCTGATCGAGATCATGTTTGTGGGATTTCGCAAGGTGCCGTTTACCTGCTCGTATTTCCCCGGCAAGATCAACCTGGTGTTCCTGGCGGTGATCTATGTTCTGGGATTCACCATCTATAGCGGCACCATGGCGAGCCTGGAAGAGTGGCTCGCCGGACAGTCGTGGTACGCCGCGGCATTTCTCGTGCCGGCATTGGCAACCGCGGCATTGCTGGCGTACTGGCGCGATCGCCAGGCGGGCGCCGAGTCGCTGCTGGAGTACCAGGATGCGGGCGACCCAGTGGTGCGCACACTCGAATTGTCGGCATAGGGAGGCGAGATGCTCGAAATCAGAGGGCTGACCAAGCTGTACCGCAATCAGGCGGTGGTAGACGATGTGAGCTTTACCGTCCGCCCCGGTGAAGTGACCGGCTATCTGGGCCCCAACGGTTCGGGCAAATCGACCACTGTCAAAATGATCACCACGCTGGTCGAGCCCACGCGCGGACACGTGCTGCTGGACGGCCGCGATATCCGCAGCGATCCGGCCGCATTCAAGCAGCGGCTGGGGTACGTGCCGGAAGAGCCGATCCTCTATTCGTACTTGACGGGGCTCGAATACCTGCAACTGATGGGGCGCCTGCGCCGTCTGCCGGAACAACAGGTGGCACGCAAGGCGAACGATCTCCTCGAACTGTTCGCCCTCGGCTCGTACCGGCACGCGCCCATCTCCACCTACTCGAAGGGGATGAAGCAGCGCGTGCTGATTTCAGCGGCGCTGCTGCACGATCCCGATGTGTTGATCCTGGACGAGCCGCTCTCGGGCATCGACGTGACTTCGGCACAGTTGTTCCAGCACCTGCTGGGGGAACTGGCGCGTTCCGGCAAGACGATTCTCTACATCTCGCACGTGCTGGAAGTAGTGGAGAAGGTGTGCGCGCAGGTGGTGATCATTTACCGCGGCAAGATTCGCGCATGCGATTCGGTGGAGAAACTGCGCGACCTGATGCATCTGCCCTCGCTGGTGGAAATCTTCGCGCAATTGGCGGAGGAGCGCGATCTGCTGCAGGTGGCGCGGGATATTGTGGGAGTAATGAGGCAATAGGCGACCCCTGGGACACCGGCTACCACCGCAGGCCGGGCTACGCCGCAGCACTTTTCCCCCATAATGAAACGATGCCAGAGAACGTCTACCATCAGGTTCGCTATCTGACCGGCGCCATGGCGCAGACCCATCCCGACCGTCTGGCGTCTGTGGCCACGCTGTTCGGAATGGCTCCGGCGCCTGTCGACGCCTGCCGGTTTCTCGAGATCGGCTGCGGCAGCGGCGGGAATCTGGTTCCGATGGCGTACCGTCTGCCGGGCAGTAAGTTCACCGGCATCGACCTGGCGGAGAATGCAGTGGCGGAAGGCCGGCGCGTGGCGCAGGAACTGGGCGTGGCGAATCTCAATCTGATGGCCATGGATCTCTGCGACGTGGGCCCGGCGATGGGGCAATTCGATTACATCGTGGCGCACGGCCTGTACTCGTGGATTCCGGACGAGATTCGCGATCGCCTGCTGGCGGTCTGTCGCGAACGACTGGCGCCGCAAGGCGTGGTCTTCATCAGCTATAACGCTCTGCCCGGGCGCCACGTGCGCAGCATGTTCCGCGATATGGCGATGTATCACACGCGCAATTTGAGCGGCGCGAGCGAGCGCATCGAAGGCGCGCGCAAACTGCTCGATAAGGTGCGCAGCGCGCGCATGGTATCGGGGGCCTGGCAGCCGATGGTGGAGGAGCAGGTTCAGCAGGGCATCGCAGGCGACGAAGGCTGGTTCTTTCACGACGACCTGGCGCCCATTAACGACGCCTTTTACGTGCGCGATTTCGCGGCGCGCGCCGGGCGCCACTCCCTTCAGTTTCTGGGCGACGCGCAGGCGCACCTGTTGTTCGACTCGCGGGTTTCGATCGACTGGGTGGGCGGAGACGTCATCGAACGCGAGCAGTATTTCGATTTCCTCTGTCTGCGGCCGTTCCGCCAGACGCTGCTGTGCGGCGCGGAGGTTGGGCTCACCCGGCCGGCCGGTCCGGAACAAATGGATGGCTTCCTGTTTTCATCGCCGGCGCGCGAGGGGAAAGGGCAGATCGAAGGTTTGCATTCGGTCTGTCTGACGGAGGCGCCGGAGCCGGTGATGGGCGTGGCCAAGGCCCTGGGAAAAGTCTTCCCGCTGCCGGTGTCGTTCGACGACCTGCGAAAACAAGTGGAAGATCGCGACGAACTGCGCAGGATTCTCTTCACGTTGATCTCCAGCGGATTCGCGCTATTCCACATTCACCCATTCACGCCGCCGGGAAAGCTGGCGCCGCGGCCGCGAGCGAATCGCCTGGCACGCTGGGAGAGCGCTCACACGGGCGTGGTGACGTACTCCACGCACACGGCCAACAAGCTGGATGGACTGGTGCGCGCGCTCATCGAACTGCTCGATGGGACACGCGGGTTCGAAGAAGTCGCGTCGGCGCTGTCCAAAGTGGAAGGCGCCCCAGCGCTCCAGGACATCCGCGTACGGCTGTCCGAAGTGGTGGAGCACATGTGGCATTCGGGCTTGCTGGAGGGCTGAGGCGCCTATTTCTAAACGCGTTTCGACGGTTGATTCGGCATGCTGCACCGAAGCTCTGTTCCGTTCGCCCGTGCACCTGAAAAGCCAGGGAAGTACTTTTCGATCTTCGAGTTTCATGGGGGCTGGTAGGTGCTTCCATCCTTTTGGACGTCAGCCGCGACGGTTCCCGGATTCTATTTTGCGCAGGGGATGGAGGACATCGATTCCGCGCCATCCGCCATTGAGCCGCCAACCGGCGCGAGGTACGTCCGTCTAACGAGCATGAGATGGGCATTCTGCCTGGCAGCGACGCTGCTTCCCTTATGCGCGCAGCCGGCGCCGCAGTTCGACGCCGCGTCCATCAAGCCCAACGACTCGGTGCGAATTGGGATCCTGATCTATACCGCTAAGAGCGGGGATTTCACAGCACAGAACGTGACCCTTAGAAATCTCATCGCCTATGCCTGGCACGTCAAGGAATTTCAGGTGATCGGCGGCCCGAAGTGGCTCGACTCCGATCACTACGACGTGCTCGCTAAGCCTCCACACGACGGCACTTCTTCCGACACTGCCAGCCGGCTCCGGCTGCGAGCCCTGCTGGCGGAACGGTTTCAGCTCATCGCCCACACCGGCAGCAAGGAATTGCCGGTCTACGCACTGGTGGTCGCGAAGACCGGCCCACGGCTCCAACTTGCGAAGGCGGACACTCCCAATGCCGGCATCGAAGGTCGCAGGGGCCTGTTGACCTGCCGCGGAGTATCCATGCAAAGCTTCGCGGAATGGGGACTGGCGCCGCGGCTCGGCAATATCGTGCTCGATAAGACCGGTCTCCCCGGCCAATACGACTTCACTGTGCAATATGCCGACGATAGCCCGCCCAAGCCGGGCGCCGACCCTCCGCCGCCGCCCGATCCTTCACTGCCCAGCCTTCCCTCGGCCCTTCAGGAACAGCTCGGACTCAAGCTGGAGACGCAAGAGTCGCCCGTCGAAGTCATCCTGGTGGATCGCGCCGAAAAGGCATCGGCCAATTAAGCTTACTCTCCCGGATGATACTCGCGCTGCGTGTGCCCCTTCAGGTCGGCGCGGTAATAGTAGACGTCGCGGAGAGCGCCGGTGGCGTAGCGCTTCGCCTCGTCGTTGAAGTGGGGCGACGCGGGATTGCCGCTCTCGCCGCCTGCCGTTACGGCCTTCGCGCGCACCTTCGGTCCGAACTCCACCACGGCGACGAAGCTGTTGCCGCTGGTCCCGTACCACTTCTTGGTGTTCGGATAGGCATGCGCGCCGAAAGACGCCAGCGAGCCCCAGGTTGCCGACGGGAATCCCACCGGAATGCTGGGCGCACTGTCGTCGAAATGCGGCGCGATGGAATCGTCCAGGCGCTGGAAGCGGTTGATGTCGCCCCATGGCGTCTTCCAGGAGCCGAAATCGCGCGCCAGTTCGTCGGAGGCGTTCACCAGTCCGGTCAGAAGCTGACTGGCGGGCGCATTTTCGATCGGGGAACCGCCTCTGCCGGCGCCGCGTCCGCCGCGCCCGCCTAAGCGGCGCGTCTGGTCGGCCCAGAAGATGGCGAGCGAGGTTGCCACAGAGTCCACACTCCAGCGCTGGTTCCACTTGCGCAGCACGGCGATCTGGTCGGCAGTCTTCGCCTTCAACGGATCGGAATCGGGCGTGGAATCCCATGCCTTGATGAGGGCTGGAAGCGGCTTGTCGAACCACGTGAGGTAGCTATCGTAGGCCGCGGCAATCAGCGAATCGAGGGTGAAATCTTTTTTGCCGCTCAGCACGCGCACGGCGTGCAGGCCGCGCGCCGATTCCCCGCCCGTCTCCACATAAGCGGGATAATCTTCCTTCTTGGGACTGCTTTCGCCGGAGGCGGACCACGGCCAGTTGTTGCTGTTATACAGCCAGCCGCTCTTGGGATTGAAGAGGTGCGGCGTCTCGTCGATATTGAGCAGACCCTGCCACTCGGTGGCCGGCGTGCTGCCGTCCACCGGCTTGGTCCAATCGTATTTGGTGTCGCGCCGCGGAATGAAGTTGCCGTGGAAATAAGCGATATCGCCATCGGCGTCGGCGAAGATGGTGTTGTTGGACGAGTTCGCCTTCAGCTCCATGGTCTTCAGGTAAGACTGATAGTTAGTCGCCTTAGTGCGCAGGTAAGATTGCTCCAGCGCTTTGATGTGCTCTTTCATCAGGCGGATGGCCACCCACTTACCGTTCAGTTCGCGGACGATCGGCCCGTGATGCGTGCGGTACACGGTGAACTTCTTTTCCGACATGCCCGAGTCCGTCTTATAGGGAACGGTAATGACGTCCTCGGTGACCGGCCGTTCCTCATCGCCGTAGCGGTAGACATAATGGTCGCCCTTTTTGGTGACGGTCTCCAGATAATCGTCTACCGCGTCCACGCCGCTCGATGTGTGCATCCAGCCGGCGTGATCGTTGAAGCCCTGATAGCAGAAGAACTGGCCCCAGGTAGCGGCGCCGTACGCATCCAGGCCTTCATTGCTCACCATCTGCAACTCGGAGCGGAAATAGAACGAGGTATGCGGATTGATGAGCAGCAGTGGGTGATGGTCCTGCGTGTTGGAAGGCGCGATCGCGGCTCCGTTCGAGCCGGTGGGTTCCGGTTCGTATTCCTCTTCCTGCGGAGGCTCCGCCGGCACCGGCGCGCGGCCGTAGAACGCCTGCAATTGAGTCAGATTGATCTTCTCGATATCGCCGCCGATGCTGCCCTCGGTGAAGCTCAGCGCCATCCACGGTTCGAAGTGGCGGATGACGCGCGGCTTCACTTCGGGATGCTGCGCCAGATAATAGTTCAGGCCGTCGGCGAAGGCGTTCATGAGCTTCTGCAGCCAGGCGGGGCTCGCGGCGTACTCCTTCTTTAACTCCACCGGATCGATGAAGAGCTTCATGCGCAGATCCTGGTAGATCTTCGATTCGCCTTCGGCTTCCGCCAGCCGGCCCATGGAGTTGAGATAGTTGGTCTCCACGCGATTGAAGTCGTCCTCGGCCTGGGCGTACTCCATGCCGAAGACCGCATCGGCGTCGGTCTTGCCGTAGACGTGCGCGATCCCCCAGTCGTCGCGGTAGATGGTGATGTCCTTGGCTTGCTGTTTCCAGCGCGCGAGGTCCGCGCTATGGTCGCCCTGAAAGGCGAGCGAGGCCGAGACGGCAGCGAAGAGGAGAACAATTTTTTTCATGGCTGGTTCCCATCTATTCTATTCCCGGGCAGCCATCGGCGGGCGGCGATCCAGGGAGTGATCGGGCGCATTCGCGATGGCCATCAGTTCGCCGGCGTCCAGCCAGTTCAGTTCGCAGTGGGAACAGTCGTCGAGGATGACGTTGCCGCCGCCGGCATAGTAATGCGTGTCCATGCGACGGTGGCATTGCGGACAGTGGGTGACACGGTCGAGTCCATGGGGGTCGGGTCTGGGGGCGATCTCGGTGGCGCCGCCGCGTCGCGCGCGTAGCGCCGAAATCAGCACCACGAAGACCGGCATGGGAATCAGATTGCCATGGCAGCGGGCACAATCCAAAATACGCTCGCGGGCGATGACGGCCTGCATCAGGGGGACGGCGCAAATGGGACAGAGAAGAGCGCTGGGCTGGTCAAAGGCGCGGACGCCATCGACGTTCTTTTCCGGGAGGTAGACGGCGCCGCAGTACTGGCACTCGGCAGACAGCGATCGGTCGTCGAGATGAAGCGGCGCGCCGCAGCCGGGACAGTTCACGTGCGAGACTATAGCACGCTTTTAGGCCTTGGCGATGACATCGTAAGGCCGCATCATTTCGTTATCCTCGTGTTCCAGCACGTGGCAATGCCAGACGTATCGGCCGACGTACCCTTCGAAGCGGACGATGATGCGCGTCACCATGCCGGGGTGGGCGCGCACCGTGTCCTTCCAGCCGGACTCTTCGGGTTCGGGCGGCACGACCGGCCCGGTAAAGCGGATCTCGCCGGTGGTCTGGTAGGTGAACGTCTCGAGATTCCGGCGATCGAGAATCTGGAAGCGGACCATGTGCAGGTGGATGGGGTGGGAGTCGTCAGTGACGTTGATGAAGGTCCAGATCTCGGTGGAATCGAGCACGGGATTCTCCGTCACGGGCATGTGCCAGGGCGTGTTGTTCAGCATCATCCCCATGGACTCGCCCTTCATGCTCATCTGCTCCATTAACGCCAGCAGACGTGTGCGCTGCGCGGATGTCTCGGCGGTCTTCGGTACCGGCCGCAGCGCGGCGGGCATGTGGCCCCGCTCCGAAGTCTTCCGGCTACCCACGCGGAATTGCAGGATCTGGAAGGGATAGTTCTGCAGCACGATCCGTTGTCCTTCGCGCCCGCTGAAGTCGACGATGAGATCGGCGCGTTCGCCGGGCGCGAGCATGGTGTGCGCCAGCGCTACGGGCGCGGGCAACAGTCCCTGATCGCTGCCGATTTGATGGAAGGTCTGCCCATTGGCAAGCGACAACTGAAAGAAGCGGCCGTTGGCGGCGTTGAGAATGCGGAAGCGATACGGCCGCGGCTCCACGTCCAGAAAAGGAAACGCTTTGCCGTTGGCCAGCATCACGTTGCCGAAAACCTCGGGAACCCACGGGCGTTCGGGATCGCCGGACACGGGATAATCGAGCGCGCCATCCTGGCGGAGCAGCCGGTCGCAAATGGCCAGGGGAATTTCGTAGGGACCTTTCGGCAGATCGAGCGCATCCTCCACGGCGTCGCGCACAATGAAGAGTCCGAACATGCCGGCGTAAGTGTTCAGGCGATTGATCCCCATGGTGTGGTCGTGATACCAGAGCAGGGCGGGGTCCTGGCGGTTGGGATAGAAATAGGTGCGCGATTTCCCGGGCACGTACCAGTCTTCGGGATAGCCGTCGCTTTCCGGCGGCGCTTTGGCGCCGTGTACGTGGATCACGCCGCGCACTTCGGGATTGCTCTCTTCCGCACCATGAAGCGTGTGGTCGATGGGTAGAAAGTGCTTGGCCGGCAGTTCGTTGGCCCACTCGATGGTCAGACCTTCGCCGCTGCGGGTCTCGAAGGTGGGCCCGGGCGACGATCCGCCGCAACACCAGAGGCGCGAGGGCGGAAGATCGCGATGAAGCTTACTCTCGATCTGGTGCATCGCCACGCGATAATACGGCGCCTTCGATGTCTGCCCGGGGGGGACGCGAAAACCGGCCGGACTGGCCGCCGGCGGAATGGGAAGCGGGTCGACGAACTTCGTGAGGGTGTCGGGATTGAGCGCTCGGGCGGCCGATGCGCGCCTTCCGGCGTAAGCGGCGAGGCAGCTTCCGTAAAGAAAATTTCGGCGAGTCATTTGGAGAATAGAAATGCGGGCCGCGCGCCGGAATACCGGCGAGCGACCCGCGAAGAATAGTATCGCGACGGCTTACTTTCTGACGGTCTTACCGGCGCCCGACGACGTGAACGCCGGATTGCGGTGGAGCGCCGTGAGCGGGGTAGCCGATTGCGTGGGATTCATCGGCTCGCCGCTCGACTCCGAAAGCAGGAACGTGGCGGTATTGGGCGCGGCGTTGAAGTTGAACATGTTGTCGATACTGCCGGCGATGGCGTCGAACGAGCCCTGGATGCGCTGGCCGTTGAGCCAGTTGTCTTCGATGAAGCGCGTGACGGAGCTCTGATCGGTGATGGAGTGATCGACGAAGTTCGCTTTGGCATACGGCGAGATCACCATAAACGGCAGGCGCGGACCGTATCCGCAGCGGCCCTGAGCGTGAACGGCGGTGGCGGTGGCGCCGGGGAGCGCGTTGGTGCCGGAGCCACAGAGGCCCACGCCGGTAAGCGCGTCGGCGGCGGTGGCCGATTGGTTGACGATGGGCGGCATCTGGTGATCGTACCAGCCGTCGGAATCGTCCCAGGCTATCACTACGGCGGTGGACCCCCAGGCGTTCGAATTGGTCTGGAGGTAATTGAGGACGTGGACGACGAAGGCCTGCTCATCGAGCGGATCGGAGTAGCCGGCGTGGCCGTCTTGGAAGCCGGGCGCTTTCAGGAAACTGACGGCGGGAAAATTTCCGGCGCTGACAGCGGCGTAGAAGTCGTTGATGTCGTACTGGTGATTGGCGGCGTCACCCTGATGTCCGATCGCCAGTGTAGAGGTCGGGCGGGTGTGCATCGCATTGAGGGTCGATTGGTAGTATTGGAACGGTTGATGGTGCGGGATGTAGTCGGCCTTCTTGGAGTTGGTGATGAGCGACGTGGAGCTGCGGCTGCAGCCGGTGGATCCGTTGGGATTGGTCTGCGTCAGGTCGAAGCCGCCTTCGAAGAATCCCCAGGTGACGCCGGCAGCGTTGAGCAGGTCGCCGATATTCTTGCCGGTCATGCCGAAGACTTCGCCGGTGCTGGTGGAGCAGATGTCGCCGACCGGATCGGCGTCGCTAATATCGCTCAGGCCGTTGTATCCGTCGCCCACTACTCCACCGGTGCCGTTGGCATTGTTGATCACGCCATGCGTCTGGCCGGAGATGAGGTTGAGAGCTCCCGGTGTGGAGGGGCCATAGGTGGTGTCATAAGAGTTGTCGTTCATGGCGTAATGCTGGGCATAGTTCCACAGTGCCGTCACTGTGTTGCCGTCGTAGTAGCCCATTACCAGGCCGGTGGTGGCGTCGTTGGAAGAACTGGGCGGAGGCCCGGGCGTGCCTACGGCCTTGGGGAAAAGATCCGCCAGACCGGCATGATACGCCATCTGCTCGGCAAGATAATTGTGGTCCTGATCGGCGGTAGAGGCCTGGGAACGGTCCAGACGGAAAGGCGCCATGGCTCCGGTACCGTTATCGGTATTGGTCTGGTTGGCGTTGTTGGTCAGGAAGGCAGTGCTGAGTCCGTTCACACTGGGGGTATTCTGAAAGGCCCAAAATGCCGGCTGGCCTTCCGGGTTAGTGGCGAACGGATAAGTGCCGAAGTAATGGTCGAACGAAACGTTCTCCTGGAAGATCACCACCAGGTGCTGAATCGGCGTAGCGGGGCCGGCTATGGGCGCGGGCGTTTGCGCGTAAGCGGCACCGAGACTTAGTACCGCCATGAAGGCGGACACACGTATACTCATGCTTTCTCCTCGCTTGTTTTTTTACAGCGTCCTTCTACTCTGGGTGAAGAATTGAGTATATGTGGGCAATGTCAATATCACGTGAATATCAGGTCAAACGTGAGTGACGGGGGCGCGGACAAGGTAGCTCAAAAGGGCCGGGCGGTTATCCGAGCTTCTCGATTTCCAACTGGTCGCCGGCCTGGGTGGCGGTCTGCTGTGCGGTGCCGGGCGGAAGTTCGAGGATGGAATGCGCCGTGAGGCAGGCGGAGAGGCGCCACGCGGGAACGGCATGCCGCACCTTGCGCACCTTGTGCTTGCGGTCGATGTAGACCAGGTCGATGGCAAACTTCATGAAGAAGGTATGGACCGATTCGCAGGGCACGATCCACAGGCCGGTACCGGGTTCCAGACGGGTGTGTTTCAGCAGGCCGGTGCGGCGCTTCTCGCTGGTGTCGGCAAGGTCGATGTCGCCGCCCAGGACTGTGCCGCGGGTTTGATTGCGTACCAGAATTTTCAAGTTGGTGGAACTATAACACGCTTGCGGAATGCCAAGGCAAATCCCAGGCGTGTGGCTCAGCGCGTCCGGCCGGGATACGGAATGGCGACAACGTCTTCGCGCACCACTCGCCAGACCCATTCGGTCTCAGGCCTGCGCGGCGACTGGCAGCACATGAGCAACAGGGAGAGCAGCGCCACCAGGGCCAAGGCGATGAGCGCCAAATCGAAGTAGGGCGATCCTGTCGCCAACACCGAGGAGGCACGCCCGAGGTACTCATTCACGACAGACCGCCCATCGGGCGTTACCAACACGATCGTGACTAAGAATAGCGCTGGTTTCCACATAGTGAGTCGATGCTAGACCCGGTAGGCTGGCGAGACAACCCTATCAAAGGTATGCTCACTTTGGTGTGCTATCGGTCGATAGCATCATCGCGGGCCGACGGACGGAAAGTAGGGGCGGAAATGCAAACGGCGCCGGAAACATCCGGCGCCGTTTGCGTTTCGTGCAATTCGGTAAGGCGATTACTGCGGCTTACCCTGCTTGTTGAGCTTCTCGCGCTGTTCCTTGAGCACAGCCTTGCGGCTCAACTTGATTTTGTTGCCTTCGAGCGCCAGGACCTTCACCAGAATCTGGTCGCCCTCTTTCAGCTCGTCGCGGACTTCGCGAATGCGGTTCTCGGAAATCTCGCTGATGTGGAGCAGGCCATCGGTGCCCGGGAAGATCTCGACGAAGGCGCCGAAATCCACCAGCCGCACCACTTTGCCAAGGTAAGTCTTGCCCACTTCGGCGGTCGCGGTAAGGTCGGTGATGATCTGGATTGCCTTATTGGCGGACGCTTCGTCGGCCGATGCCACGTGCACCGTGCCGTCGTCTTCCACGTCGATCTTCACGCCGGTCTGCTCGATGATCCCGCGGATCACCTTGCCTCCTGGTCCAATCACGTCGCGAATCTTATCGGTAGGAATGTGGAGGGTGTAAATGCGCGGCGCGTATTGCGAGATCGCCTTGCGCGCTTCCGGCATGGCCTCATACATCTTGTCGAGGATGTGCAAACGGCCGCGGCGAGCCTGTTCCAGCGCTTCTTTCATGATCGCCAGAGTGACGGCCGGGACCTTAATATCCATCTGCAGCCCGGTGATGCCCTCGCGCGTGCCGGCCACCTTGAAGTCCATATCGCCGTAGTGATCTTCGGCGCCTGCGATATCGGTGAGGACGGCGTACTTGTCGCCTTCCAGCACCAGACCCATGGCGATGCCGCCCACGTGCGCGGGAAGCGGCACGCCGGCGTCCATGAGAGCGAGCGATGCGCCGCACACTGTGGCCTGCGAGCTGGACCCGTTCGATTCCAGGATGTCGCTCACTACCCGCATGGTGTAGGGGAAGGTAGCTTCGGTGGGAATCAGCGAGTTCAAGGAACGTTCGGCCAGAGCGCCGTGTCCAATTTCGCGACGTCCCGGTCCACGCATGAAGCCGACTTCACCCACGCTGAACGGCGGGAAGTTATAGTGCAGCATGAAACGCTTGCTGGCCTCGCCGGGTTCCAGCAGTTCAATGCGCTGCTCGTCGTCCTTGGTGCCGAGCGTCACCGTCACCAGCGCCTGCGTTTCGCCGCGTGTGAACAGGGCCGACCCGTGGGTCCGCGGGAGCACACTGGTATCGATGGTGATTTTGCGGACTTCGTCAAACGCGCGCCCATCGGGGCGATGGCGTTCGTTGAGCATCTCGTCGCGGAAAATGCGCTCGCGCAATGCTTCGATGCAGCGGGCTGCCTCATCGCGCTCTTCTTCCGGCACGTCGGCGATAGCCTTCTGCTTCACGGCGACAACCAGGGTGTGGCTATCTTCCTTGCTGTGCTTTCCGGTATTCAGAGCGTCCGAAAGTTCGGTCCGGATGGCGCCTTCGAGCTTGTTGTAAAGCTCCGCATTGACGGTGCGCGGCGTGTACTGGAACTTGGGTTTACCCGCGACTGCGACTAATTCGCGAATGCCCGCGGCGATCTTGCGGCAGCATTCGTGGCCGAACTCGATGGCTCCGAGGACTTCCGCTTCCGACACCTGCTGGGCGCCGGCTTCTACCATCACGATGCCTTCTTCAGTGCCGGCCACCACGATGTTCAGTTTGGACTCGCGCCCTTCGGTGTAAGTCGGGTTCGCGATATATTTCCCATCCTTCATGCCGACCCGAACGCCGCCCAGAACGTAGGGGAAAGGCAGATCGGAAATCGCCAGGGCAGCGCCCGCGCCGCAGATGGCGAGCGAATTGGGATCCTGCTCGGGATCGGCCGACAGCACCATGGCGATGATCTGGGTTTCGTGGGAGAATCCGTCGGGGAACAGGGGACGCACCGGACGATCGATCAGCCGGCTGGTGAGAACTTCTTTTTCGGAGGGACGGCCCTCGCGCTTGATAAAGCCGCCCGGAATCTTACCGGCGGCATAAGTATATTCACGATAGTCTACGGTAAGCGGAAAGAATCCCGCTCCGGGTTTTGGCTGATCGGCCATGCAAGCGCTGACGAGAACAACCGCGTCACCGGAACGAACGACAACAGCGCCGTTCGCTTGTTTGGCCATTTTGCCGGTCTCGATTGTAACAATCCGGCCGCCAAGGTCAATTTCAACTTTGTGGTGCATAATCTTTCTAAACCTCCAACCTCGGCCGGTGGCGTCACGCCTCCGGCCAGTCACGATCGGCGGCCCGCGTAGCAGGCGCCGTTAGAGACTGGAGTTGACAGGATGGGTGGCCCGCCACGTGGAAGGCAACGACGCCAAGCCACGTACGGACCGGATGGAACCTATTCGGAAGCCCTCGGGGAAATGCGGATGCCGACGCTGCTTCCGGCAAATGGACTAGCGGCGAATGCCAAGCCGGAGCAGTAGTGCCTTGTAACGTTCCGTATCGGTGTCGCGAAGGTAAGTCAGAAGCCGACGACGCTTGGCCACCAAGGTAAGCAATCCCTTGCGGGATCCGTGGTCTTTTTTGTGCGTCTTGAAATGCTCTGTCAACGCCGCTATGCGCTGGCTCAACAGGGCAATCTGTACTTCTGGCGACCCGGTGTCGGATTTGTGGCGCTGATTAGTACTCAGGATCTGCCGCTTTGCTTCAATCGCCAGTGCCATTCTAGGGGTAAAACTCCTTGTCTTCTCTTAATCTCGATTTGGTACGTAAATTAGGATAGCACAACCCAAAGGTGCTTCGGGGGACGGTTGACACAGCCCGGGACAGCCGCTTAAACCGACGCGTGCCCGCTGAACACGCCGACAATCATGCGCGCGCCATTATAGCTCCACACGCTCATCCATTCTCCCACGCGCGTCGCCATCATCAACACCAGCAGCACCAGGAATCCCGCACGCGCGATTTCCCGGTAGATCACCGCCGGCGTGCGCAGCGCCAGCAGGATCTTCGATCCGTCCAGCGGCGGCACCGGCAAGAGATTGAAAAGCGCCAAGTAGAGACTCAATTCCACTCCGCGATAGGAAAAATTGGCCAGCCATTGCGCACCCACGCTCTGGCAAATGGCGCCGATAGCGCCCAAAATCACCGCCATGAGGATGTTGCTGAACGGCCCCGCGAGCGCCACCAGCAGCAGGCCGTTCAAGCCGCCGCGCAGCTTCGAGGTCTGCGTCATCACCGGCTTTCCCCAACCCAGAAAGCCGCCCATGAAGAGCGTGCTCAAGAACGGCAGAATCACCGTACCCAGCCAATCGGCATGCGCAATGGGATTCAAGGTGACGCGCCCCTGCAAGCGCGGGGTATCGTCGCCCAGCCGGGTGGCCACCCAGGCGTGCGAAAACTCGTGCGGTGCGGTGAGTAACACCAGCAGCAACACGTTGGTGAGAGCGAGTTGAAAATTGAGGCCCATGCGGAGACGTGCTGAGCCCATTGTACGGGACGCCACAATCGAACCGCAAAGCGGCGGTAGTACTGGATGGCTCCCTTGGTCCCCTCCGGACTATCGATCCCACCCTTTGCATCGGTGGCCCAATCTGGCACACTAGAGCAGATGGCGCGCAAGAAAGGTATGAACAGGAAACGCATGTGGGCGCTGGCGGCCGTAGCGGCCTCGGTTGCGCTCATCGCCGGGATTTGGTTCCTGACGAAAAGCAGAGAGATCAAAGTTTGGGTATACACCGACTACGCCTTCCGGTTTAACCACAAAGACTGGCCCAATCTTATCGCCACGCGTTTCCAGGAAGCCAATCGAATTTATCAGCGCAACGACACCGGCGTCCGCTGGAAGGTGGTCGATTCGAGCCAGGTGGACCCTACGGTCAACGGGGGCACCATTGACGCCCGGCGCGCCGACATGACGCTGCATTTCGACCGTCCCAGCGACATCTACGTCATCTTCAGCGGGGTTCAACAGGCCGGCCGGACCGGCAGCGTGAGCCCATTCACGCGCGTGGCCCTGATCGTGGACTACCCCCAGAAATCGGAAGCCGTCAATGGCCGCCTGCTGGCGCATGAACTGGCGCATCTGTTCGGGGTGCCGCAAGATCCCTCACAGCAGGCAGCCCTGATGGACGATAAGCCGGAAAACGGCACGTTCTCGCCGCGCACCGTAGCCGTGATCCGCAGCATGCGCGGTTATCCCTTCGATCTGGGTATCGACGGACTCGCCAGTGGCTCGTGGCTCAAGAAGGCGATCGCCGCCGTTTCGCAGGACGATGTGGCGGTGAAGGGCAACGCCATGGGACACGCGCACACGGTGCTCGCCACCGCACTGATCAACGAGCGCAAGAACGCCCGGGCCCTGGTGCAGTACCGCGCCGCCGTGGATGCCGATCCGCAGAACATTTTCACCCATCTCAATCTGGCGGAAGCGTACTCGCGCGACGGGCAATACGACAAGGCACTGCAACAAGCGCGCGAAGCGGTTCGCGTGGCGCCCGATAACGCCCTGTCGCACCGCGCGCTGGGCAGCCTGCTTGGACGCAATCATCAGCCTGAAGCGGCGCTCAAGGAACTGCAGATCGCAATTCGACTGGAGCCGAATAATCCGCAGAATGAAGTGCTTCTGGGATACGAGTACGCTTCCATGTTCGGGCACCTGGACGATGCCGTGTCGGCTCTGCAGGAAGCGGCGCGCGTGGATCCCAATTCGTCGCTGGCACGCACCGGTCTGGAAAAAGCCGAGAACTTCAAAGAGCGTCTGCAGGAGGCTCTGAAAACGCAGCGGGCTAACGTGCACGACCATCCTGACGATCCCGACGCGCATTATCGCCTGGGCAAGCTCGAAGCCTTCGACGGCGATTTCAAGAACGCCATCGCCGACCTGCAGAAATCCGCGGAACTGCGGCCCGGTAGCGCCGCCACCCACACCGAACTGGCCGAACTGTATTTGGATAAGGGCGACCCGGAGACGGCGTGGCAGGAGATCCGCAAAGTGCGCGCGCTCGGTACCGAACCGCCGGCGTCGCTGATTGCCAGGCTGCCTCCGCAAAAATAGCGAGGGCGAGTCCTAGAATAGCGGCATCAATCGGCGAACTTCCACACGCGCTCGATAGTCGCCCACAGCACCCATCGCAGATCTTCGGCGTTGAAGAACTTCATCTCATCGCGCACCACGGCAAGCGCTTTATCGTAAGTGGACCACCCCTCGATGATCGGCCAGTCGGTGGCCCACATCAGGCGCTGCGGTCCGAACGAGTGGTACAGCCGCTTCACCAGTTGCTGCGCGTCGAGCCATGGGTAGGGCTGCTTCGACAACGACCAGGTATGCGAAATCTTTACGAATACGCGCGGGTACCGCGTGAGGGCGATCAGCTTCTCGAGTTCTGCCGGACGGTCGACCGGGCAATCGGCCATGTGATCGATGACGACCGTAAGCTCGGGTAGCTTCTCCAGCAGCGCTTCCACATCCGGCATTCTTCCGATGGGCGCAAGCACCGTCATGGGGACCTTCAGATCGAGGCACCGCTTCCAAAGCGGCGGCATGAGCGGTCCGCGAATCCAATCGCCCGAAGCGTCACCGGAAGGGCTCAGGCGCACGCCATGAAACCCCTGTTCGGTCAACTGCGAGAGACGGTCGGGCGCCGCCGGATCGAGCGGATCCACGCGCGCCACGCCCTGGAATAGGTGCGGATATTGTTTCAGCACCGACGCCAGGTAGCGATTGTCGTAGCGATAGTGAATCACCTGGATGATCACCGTGCGGCTCACGCCGTTGGCCTTCATCAGCTCGATCAGCATCTCGGGGGTCGCGTCACGCGCCGGCACGTGCGCGCCTGCTGCAAACGGGAAGTCCGGGTCATGCTTCCAGACATGCACGTGCGGGTCTATGATGCGATACCCGTCGACCAGCGGACTGAAGGCCGCGCCGGCCAGCAGGGTCCGCCGCGAAATCTCAGGCATAGACAGGCTCCAGTCTTTCCACCACGTAAGTTCCGCAGCGCCGATAGCTGGCGAGCGGCCCCTGGCGCGCGATGTCGAGATCGACGATCAGCCACCCCTGGAAGGCCATCGATTTCAGCACACGATGACAAGCCGGGAAATCGATGTCGCCGTCTCCCAGGTCGAAGATGGTGTTGCGGTCGAAAACATCGGCCTGGTTGGGCGGCCGTTTGGCATCCTTGTAATCGGCCAGCATAAGGCGGTCGCGGTAGCGGTCGAGTGTTTTCGCCACATCGAACCCGGCGAGGTGCAGGTGCGCAGTGTCGGGCGAGAAGTGAAACAGCTTGGGATCGGTGAGCTTCATGCAGCGCTCTAGCTCTTCCGGCGTCTCCACCATCTGCCCGATGTGGTTATGCAGGCCCGCGCGAAAACCCATCTCGGCGGCCGCGCTGCCCACCGCGTTGAACGTTTCGCACATGGTCTGGAACGCGCCTTCAACTTTGCCGTTATTGCGATTGGGCGAAAACACCACCAGGTGGCGCGCGTCGAACTCTTTGAGGAACTCCATGGCGGCGCGCGCACTGGCCACCATCTCCGCCCGCCGCGCGGCGTCGTATGCCGGACCGTTGAACGAAATGGTGACGATGTGGCACCCGCGTTTCGACGCTTCCTGCTGCATCTGCTTCGCGGAGATGTTGTAGGTCTTCAGAATCTGGGGGAATTGCGTGAGCCGCAGGCCGATGAATCCGGTGTCGCGCATCACATCGAGAATATCGGTGAAGGTCGATCCGGGAAAGGAGTTCCAGAGATTCGATCCCAGGCCCCACTTTACGTTCCGATTGGCCGGTAAACGGTCGGCCGCGCGCGCCAGTGTGGCGGACATCAACGCCAGCATCGCCCGTCGAGTCATACCGATATACTACAGCTATGACCGGCCGGCAATCGCACCCACTCCCGGTCGCTTCACGGAAACAGCGCTCGCTTAGGTTACGTGTAACGGCCGCGATCTTACCGGTGACCGAATCGGATTCGCGCCTTGGAAATTCTCACGGTCTTTCCCTCCTCTCCTATTGTCTCGAACGGTCCTCGCCCGTCGAGGGTTCTCTTTGTCGCGCAACAACCGCGCGCCCTTGACTGCTCCGGGCCGTTCCCTTGCGCGTTCTGTAGAGAGGAAAGACCTCGAGTCGCTGCCGATCACCATGTGATGCCCTCGGGGGAAACAGCGCTCGCTTACGTTACGCGCGGCACTGTGAGTCGATGAACCTAGATCCGGCAGTTCGGTCGCACTGTTCCCCGCCTGGCAATTGGAGACTGGCACTTTCCAACTGCGGCGCAGATCACCTTCCGGGTGACCGCCGGCCTAAAAGCTACCGGTTGCAGCCATTCGATTTAGCGGTTCTGGCATGCGGCAAATGGGTCGGCCAGTGTCCATTTCCGGCGTGTTGCGACAAGCAATTGCTGAATCCGCCGCTGTCACCCGGATGGCGATCTGGGCGCAGTTGGAAAGTGCCGGCGGCGAACGCCCGAGGGGGCGGAGCGTAGCCGCAACTGCCGGATTTAGGATGAAGGCAAGGCAGAGCCGTGACCGTTGAGGGAGCGAATTTAGAAGCCGAAAGCCTGCCCCCCCCATACGGCTCAGCACCCCGGACAATGGACCCGCGGCGGGCGACATTCGGGTCGATGCGGGCGAGCGAGCCCTTCTTCACCTGCATGGAAATGCAGTCCCGCGCATAACGAACGGCGCTGAGGCCGGTCTGCGCCCACGGAAAAAAATCCCGGACCAGGCAGGGAAGAGACGCCGTGGCCCGGGCAGACCTGCGCGAATAGCTTCGCTCGAGTGGCCGCTTAGGTTGTGGTCACGGTAAGAACGGCGAGCGTATTGGCTTGGGTTAAACTCTTGCCATTGCTCACGTCCTGCAGGAAGAACTGTGTGCCGTTGTCGACCCACGGGCCGGTTGCCATTGAGCCGGAAGGTCCATTGTCGGTAAGAAGCGGACCGGTTGGGCTATTGACGTGGATTTGTATCACTGACGCGCCGGGAGCGTTCCAGGAGATGGTAGTCATGCCATAACCGGTGCCGACGCCTGGAATCGGATTTGGATTGGCTGTCAGGGTGGCTCCATCGTTGGTAGCGGCGGTAGCTCCGGAGGTTGCCAAGGCGGGATTTCCGTTTACGCCGCTGGGGAAGAATCCGCCCGAAGAAACGCCTGACTGGCCGCCGAAGGCCAGAAAGAGAACTTGGGCCGGAGTCCGTACTTCGGTTATTGCCATGCTGTTGACCGAGAAAAACTGCGAGCCGCTCGGGGGCGGGATGATATCGGCGCCATCCAACGGCGCCGTGGCGACGTCGTATTGATCGACCAAGAGGCGGATGTTCCCCACGTGCTCGGCTTCGGTCGCCAGAATGCGTGCCGCATACCCCAAGATCGTCTTGTTCGATATCAGGGGCGCGGCGCCTCCGTAGGCCGTAACGCCGATGTCTTCGAAAATGCGCGCCAATTTCAGGAAGTCTTTTACGGAACCGAAACCAAAGCCCAAGGCGTTGAGGTTGATCGCGGGCTGTGCAATCGCCGCGCCGCCAAGTTCGGCGATTGCGCCTTGCAGCAGAGCTACGTGAGTCTGCTCATCGTGCGCCAGTTCGAGCGCAATCTTATAAACGGTGTTGTCGTTGGCCCCAAACGGGACCATGGCGCCGCCGGTGACCGATCCAGGGGTTCCTCCACCGGTCACGGTATATCCAAATGTGTCGATCGTCTTTCCGGTAGTCGCCGCGGTATAAAATGCGGCCTCGAGATATTCCAGATTCAAAGCAAAATTCAAAATGTCGACATCGCTGGGCCCACTGGACGATTGTGCCTTCGCCAGATGGCTTCCCACTCCCAAGGCCGCACTTGCCAGGCCCAGCTTCTGTACGAAGCCTCTCCGGCTCCGGTTCTGGATGCTCAATCGCTCGGCATCGTCTCGATTCGTCATGATATTTTTTCTTCTTTCAGTGGCGGATTGCGCCGCGACAGCCTAAGCAAGGCGAGGTCCACGGCGCCGATGCGACCGTGATTTGCGCAGCGCATCCTCTTGTTCGCAGTTCCGCACCGGCCAAAGGACGAGGGAGCGGTCCGCCCAGTGTACGGGAGAGAACCAATTAGAACTTGGATGCTATTCGGCGGAGCGCGTGGACAAATCCGCGGACCACCCGGCATGCGTAACACAGTTGATGGTGGAATCGCCGGTCCAGGGCGCTCGCCCATGCGAGACGTTCTGCTTCATCGTGTCGCGCGGCAATTTGCTCGTTCAATTTCCGGTCAAGCTGAACGACCTGTTCTCGTTCGCAGTCCAACTCTTCTATCAGGGACTGCGCAAAGGCCGTCCCAATCCGCACTTCTTCATTCGCGCGCTGTGCCCAAGCGGTCCGTTCTATCAAGTCGTGTTCGAGTTCTCCGATCCGGTGCCGGGCTCTTATTATTTCTCCGTCGAGTCGGTGTGCCCAGGCCGCCCGGTCCTCCAGTTGTTTATCGAGTTCCTTGATTCTATGGGCAGCTTCCTCAATCTCCCGGTCCCGGCGCTGCGCCCAGAGACTTCTCTCTCCAGCCAGAAGCGTCTGCCTGTTGAGCCAGCCTTGCAATTCGACCACTTTCCGGCAGGCGAATTCCGCCTCGCCGCGATCGCCATTGGGCCAACTGGCCGGGTGGTAAGGCGAACTCACGCTCTTAGGGCTAACGCCCGCGGCCACTGTTATGCGGGACGGGTCGCGCAGGCAGTGCGCCGGACTAAGTGGGCCGTGAAACAAGGTGGGGACGGAGGGATCGGTCCCCATAACCGCTATCAGATGGGTAGGTTTTAGAGAGCCTGAAAGGAGTTCCTGCTCGTCGCGCCTGTGGACCTCGCTAATAAAGTTCCGGTCCCACGAAGCGTCCGGGTTGAAGTTACTTCCGAAGGCCCTATCCACGAAGGGGTCAATAATATTCGCAAACGCGATAAATAGTTCGAAGTGAAAGGTCTTCAATAGGAGAGCAAGGATTTCCTGCGCTCGAATACCTTCAAAACTCTCGCCCGAGCAGTCCCAATCTTCGTAGGTTTCCTCATAACGCTGCAAGCTCCGGTTATACCGATAAGAAGGCGGCAATTTCTGCCAGAATTCCCGGACAAGATCGAGCGCTTCAGGCCATCGCTGGTGTCCGTTTCTGCCGATGATGTCCGATACAAGAAACGTCCCGCCGGGCTTCAGGGCTCTCTTAATCTCCGAGAAAAGATTTTCCAGGTTCAGTATGTGGTGCAGGCTTTGGTTTGCGATGACGACATCGTACTCCTGGGATGCAGACCATGCATTCAAATCGAGCGGAATGAAATTTATGTACGCAGAAATTGCCGCATCTTCCGCCGCCGCGCGCCCTCTTGCCAGCATGTCGGGGTTCAAATCCAGACAGTCGACGACGAACTCAGTGCGGCCCGTTCGTACCAGATGGGAGGCGAGATCCACCTCGAGCCGGCAGTTACCCGCGCCAATGCTGGCAATGTGTTTCGAGCCGCCGGTTTGAAACAGTTTCTCGACGTGCTGACGAAACATCTCGTCGGGAGTAGAAAACCCGAAGGCTTCCAGTTTCGGTCGAACGAAAGAGTTAGACCAGTAATGGAAGACAGGCGGCAGATTGTGGACGTCCACGCAGTTCCGATAGACCTCTTTCTCGGCGGCAAGACTTAACGCATAACCGGGCCCTAAGAGTTCAGGCTGTTGGGAAAGATGAGCTAGCGGCTGGAGTGCCATCCTTATAGGATACAAATAGTGTGGGTTGCCAGTCATTATAAATTAATGGCTGGCAGACAAGCAGACCGAATGTGGACTTCCGCACAATGCAATGCCGTGGGGAGCTACCGATTGAAAAAGGCAGGTAGTCACGGGTGCCCGCGGCTACCCTGTGTAACTCCATCCGCTTCGAGAGTGAAGGCCGGGAAGCAGTGGCGATACTTATCGCGGGCTTTCGAACCGGGAAACTATCTTGCACAAAGTCGCAGCGGCGAAAGTAACTGCATTTCTTAGTGGGCTCCTTCCGCCGGTGCGAAGGGGCTTACTAAGTTCCCGCCGAGGGTCGGCGATTGCTTCGATCCTCAGAGCGGGACCGGCGGGCGGCGGCCGTGTGCAGCGGCGCGGACATCAACGCCAGCATCGCCCGTCGAGTCATACCGATATACTACAGCTATGACGGGCCCGCTCACAGGCCATCGGAGGATCGACCGGCGCAGCCTGGCGATGCATCGCGCGATCGCCGCCAAACTGCGCGCCGATCCATCGCTGCTCGCCATCGCCCGTGAGAATCTGGACCGCTGGTCGCAGCGGCAGGGCCGCTCGCAGCCCTACCTGGATGCCTGGCGGGAATTGCTGAACGGCCCATTAGAAGAACTTCTGGCGCTCATGGTGGAAGATAGCGAGAAAATGACTGCCATGCGGCAATCGAACCCATTCCCGGGCATTCTGACACCGCGGGAGCGCTGGGCGATCTACGATGTTTTTGCGCCGGCCAGAATGTGACACGCAGTCAACTGGAGCACCTCATCGGCGCGGCAGGCGCAATTGCGGATAGCCGGGATATCGTCGTGGTTGGGAGCCAGGCGATTCTCGGTCAATTTCCCGACGCGCCGGACGAACTGCTGGTGTCCGAAGAGGCGGATGTCTTTCCGCGAAACGAACCCGTTCGCGGCGAACTGATCGATGGCAGCATCGGCGAGGATTCTCCGTTTCATCGCACGTTCGGCTATTACGCCCACGGCGTCGAAGAAGGCACCGCGGTCCTGCCCGCGGGTTGGCGCGACAGGCTGGTGCTGGTGGACAATGTCAACACCAGGAGCGTGCGCGGCTGGTGCCTGGAAGTGCACGACCTCGCGATCGCCAAGTACGCCGCCGGCCGGGAAAAGGATATCGCGTTCACCCGCGCTCTGGCGCGCCACGGCCTGGCCGATCGCGCGGTTCTCAGCGAGCGGCTGGCAGCGACACCGCTCGATGACGCCGCCAAGAGCCGCATCTCAGCGCGCATTCAAAGGGACTTCGCCCGGCCTGAGTGAACGATGGCGCGACACTCGTGTCTGCGTCGAGACGGCCGGGGTTAATGCCGGGCCGTCCGCGGGCGCACCGGCAGCCACAGCAGCCAGAACAGCGCCAACGCGGCGGCCGCGCCAAAGAGTAAGTACACCGGCCACGGACCCAGCCAGTTCAGCAAGGATGCCTGCGCCGGTTTGCGGCACAGGTACATATAATTGGCGTGGGTGACGGCATTGAAGGCTCCCGCCAGCACGGCGTACGCGATGAGCATGCCGTACGCGCGCCACACCGCCCCCGCACGCAACGGAGCCACCCGCCCCACCACGAGCACCGCGATCCCCACTACGATAGCGCCGTGCGCCACAAAGAAATAGATGGCCGGATAACTGGGCCAGGGCGTCCACAGATCGGGCGTGAGGAGGGCCATCGCCGCCCCGGCCAACCCGGAGAAATACGCGAATTCCACCAGCGGGCGAGCCAGCGTCAGGCAGGCGATGGCGGTCATCCACAAGGTGACGTCGCATAATTGCAGCGGCAGATTCCAAAGATGAATCCCTTCGTGCGAGTAGCGGAAACACAGCCACACGATCTCATTCAGGATGGTTCCGATGCCCAGCGCCAGCCGGACCGGACGGCGCGCCGCGTCGAACCGGCGGCAGACCCACACCAGCACGATCCCGGCGACGGTAATCGCCGCCAGCAACGCCAGATGGACCGGGCCGAAAAGATGCACGCTCGATTGTATCCCGTGGCCGCCGCGCGCCCCTACTGCGGAGTATTCCAGATATACTGATCTGAAAAGGAGGGCGCAATGGCGACCCTTACGCAGATTCAGAGCTTCCTCGGCCGCAAGCGCCTCGCGGTCATCGGCGTCTCGCGCAATCCGCGGGACTTCACGCGCGCCCTGTTCCACGAACTCCAGCGCCGCGAATACGAGGTAGTGCCGGTCAACCTCATCGCCACCGAGATCGATGGCGTGGTGTGCCATGCGCGCGTGACCGACATCGATCCACCGGTGGATGCCGCGCTCCTGCTGACCTCCCCTGCCGTCACCGAACGGGTCGTACGTGAGTGCCACGAGGCCGGGATCCGCGATATCTGGATGTACCGCGCTGCCGGGACCGGTGCGGTGAGCCCACGGGCGGTGGAATTCTGCGAGGCCCACGGGATGTCCGTGGTGGCGGGCGAGTGCCCGTTCATGTTCCTGCCGGAGACGCCCTGGTTCCACCGCGTGCACGGTTTTTGCCGCAAGCTGGCGGGCAATTATCCCGCATAAAAAGCCGTAAATCGGGCGGCGCGGTCAAGCTGCTGAAATAACTATCGAAACGGACTCTAATAGCTCTGTTAAAATTAAAAAGCCAACCTATGCCCGGCGAATCGATTGAAGGGTCATTAAAGGAGCGCGGTGTTCGTCTCACGCGCCAGCGCCAGATCCTGCTCGAATTGATCGACAAGACCGGCGAGCACCTGGACGCCGAGCGCCTGTTCCAGATGGCGAAGGAGAAAGACCCGAAATTAAATCGGGTAACCGTCTACCGGACCCTCAAGATGCTGAAGGCCGGCGGTCTGGTGGACGAACTCGACCTCATGCATTACGGCGGCGACCAGCACTACTACGAGACCCGCCTCAAACAGGAGCACGCTCACGTCATCTGCCTGCGCTGCGGCAAGGTGGAAGAATTCTTCGGAGAACCGCTACAGCGCCTGCGGAAACAGATTGAGAGCCATTTCGGATTTCAGGTTCTGCTGGCGCGCACCGAGGTGGGCGGCTATTGCTCACACTGCCAGACGCTGCGCGCGCGCGAGGTAGAACTCCTTCGCAGTCAGCCGCCGGAGCAATCGAAGCCGGCCGCCTCGCGGGCGCGATCGCGACGCGCCTGAGTGGAACCCGTGCCCGCCGCTACTCCTGCCGCACCGCCGGCATCGCTTATGGTGACCGACCCCGGCGGCCATCGCACGCGCATGCGCATCGAGCCGCTGCCCTTCCGCATCGGCCGGCAGCCGGAGAGCGACCTCATCATCCGGGACTCGCGCGCTTCGCGCAGCCACGCCCGCATCCTCATGGAACAGGGCGAATACATCATCGAGGACTGCGGCAGCCGCCACGGCACGTTCGTCAACGGCAAGCGTATTACGCGCCAGCCGCTCAATAATTCCGACCGCATCGAACTGGGGGCGCAGGATTCTTACCAGCTCACTTTCGCGCTCGACGGCGCCGAATTGAAACGCCTGGTCGACCAGATGGGCGAGCGGGCGGGCCAACAGGATTCGCCGGCGGGCGCCCACGCTATGGGCGGAAATCTCGCCAAGTTGCGCGCCATTCTCGACCTGGCGCGCACGCTGCAAAGCTCCTTCTCGGTGGACGACGTGCTGGCTTCGGTGGTGGACACCGCGCTCACCATCACCGGCGCGGAGCGCGGTTTTCTGATGCTGCGCAATGCCGGCGGGCTGGAGACTCGCGTGGCGCGCCACAAGAAGGGGCATCACCTGCGCGACAGCGACCTGCGCGTGCCGCGGGAAGTGCTGCATCGCGCCCTGCAGCACCGTCGCGAGCTGCTGTCGATGAATTTCGACCCTCTCGGCAATGAGGACACCCGGCCGCAAAACAGCATCGCCGATCTCGAACTGCGCAGCGTGATTTGCGTTCCGCTGGTCCGCATTCGCACCGGGCAGGGCGAGGCCACGGCGCTGCTGAATACCGGCGGCGAAACGGTCGGCGTGCTTTACATGGACTCGCGCCTTACCGCGGCCGACCTCACCGGCGGCAATCGCGAACTTCTGCAGACCCTCGCCATCGAAGCCTCCACCGTGCTGGAAAACGCGCGCCTGCTGGTGGAGGAGCGCGCCAAGCAGTTAATGGAAGAGGAACTGCAACTGGCCCGGACCATCCAACAGAGTCTGCTGCCGGGCAAGCTGCCGGCCGATGGATGGATGCTCGCGGCCGGCGGCAGCGTGGCCTCACGTGAAGTGGGCGGCGACTATTACGACGTGACGGCGGTGGATCCGCGCTGCTGGTGCGTGGTGGTGGCCGACGTCTCGGGTAAGGGAGTCGGCTCCGCGCTGCTGGCGTCGCTGCTGCAAGGTGCACTCATCACTGCCACCGGCGTTCCCGAAGGCCTGGTCCGCCGCATCATTCGCTTAAATCAGTTCCTGCTCGACCGCACCGGCGGCGAAAAGTACGCCACCCTCTTTTACAGCCTGCTGCACGACGACGGCATTCTGAGCTACGTCAACGCCGCGCAATGCCCGCCCATCGTGATGCGGATATCGGGCGACCGCATCGAACTGGATGCTACGGGAATGCCCGTGGGCCTGATGGAAGGCGCGGAATTTGCGCTGGAATCGCTGCACCTTGCTCCCGGCGACCGGGTCGTGATCTACAGCGATGGCGTGACGGAAGCGCAGAATCAGAATAAGGAATTCTTCGGCAAGAAGCGGCTCTACGACATATTGAAGGCGCATGCCGGCAGTACCTGCGCTGCGATCCACGATGCAATCCAGGAAGGCGTGACGGCCTTTACGGAAGGCGCCCCGCAGTCGGACGACATTACGGTAGTGGTGCTGGAGTATCGCGGCGTTGCGTAGGGCAGGTTGGCAACCTGCCCCACTACACCTTCATTCGTTCCAGCTTGCGATAGAGCGTCTTCCGCTCGATCCCCAGAATCTGGGCGGCCTTACTCTTATTCCCGCCGGTCGCCGAGAGCACGCGCCGGATCTGATCTTCTTCCGCGTCGGCCAGCGTCTCCACGGGCTTCTCGCGGGACTCCATGGTGGTCAGCGCGTCATGCACCGTCTCGGCGTCGATGCGGTCCGCCAGAATCGTCAGCCGCTCGATCACGTGCTGCAACTGCCGCACGTTGCCCGGCCAAGTGAAATCCTGTAGCGCCCTGACACCGGAATCCATCAGCTTCACGTCGCGCCCGTAGCGTTGGGTGTATTTGCGCGCGTAGAACTGCGCCAGCAACGGAATGTCTCCGCGCCGTTCGCGCAACGGCGGCAGCACGATCCGCACCACGTTCAGCCGGTGCCACAAATCCTCGCGGAATTTACTCTCCTGCACCATCCGCTGCAGATCGCGATTGGTGGCCGCCAGCACCCGCACGTCCACTTTCTTCGCTCGCGATGCGCCTACCGGCCGGATCTCATGGCCTTCCAGAAAGCGCAGCAGCGCCAGTTGAAAATTGTGCTCGATGTCGCCGATCTCGTCGAGAAACACGGTGCCGCGATTGGCCGCTTCGAACACGCCCACGCGATCACGATCCGCGCCGGTGAAGGCGCCGCGCATCGCCCCGAACAGTTCGCTTTCGAGCAGTGAGGGCGCAATCGAACCGCAATCCACCGGCACGAAGGGTTGGTCCTTACGCGTGCTGAAGCGGTGAATCATGCGCGCCACCAAGTCCTTGCCGGTGCCGGTTTCGCCTTCGATAATGACCGTGGCGTCAGTCGGCGCGGTCTTCGAAATGGTCTTATACACCTCCACCATTCCGGGCGAAATCCCGATCATTTCCGTCTCGGGAAGCTCTTCTTCTTCGGCCTCTCCGTCGCCATCTTCACGCGTCAATTCGGCGCGCGTAATAGCGTCCAGCAGCACGTCGAGCTCGAACGGCTTGGCGATATAATCGAACGCCCCGCCGCGTGTCGCCGCCATCACTGTTTCGATGGTGCCCCGGCCGGTCATCAGAATCACCGAGCACAGCGGGTCCTTGCGCTTGGCGGCGTCGAGCACGTCGAGCCCCGTGCGCTCGTCGATATAAATGTCGCTCACCACGATGGGGTACGGTTCGCCCGCCAGCCGCTCAATCGCGTCGCCGGTGGTGGAGACCGCATCCACAAGGTACCCGTTGGCTTCCAGCGCGGTCAGAATAGTAAATTGCAGCGCCGGATCGTCTTCCACTAATAAGAGTTTCTGCATCAATGCCGTTCCGCGGGACTGGGCGCCGGTGCAAACACCGCGGCCGGCAATACCAGCGTGAAACAGGAGCCTGCGCCGGGAGTGCTGGTCACGTCGATCTTGCCTCCGTGTTGTTCCACGATCTGTTGGACGATCGACAACCCGATTCCGGTGCCCGCTTCCCCCGATTCTTCCGCCTTTTTTGTGCGGTAGAACTTATGAAAGATCTGTTTCACTTCCTTCGCATCCATGCCGATTCCCTGGTCTGAGATGGCGATCCTGATGTGCCCTTGATTACTGGCCGCGCTGACCGTAACTTCGGTGCGCTGCGGCGAGTACTTCACGGCGTTGGTCAATAGATTGTAACAGGCGTACTCCATCAGTTCCCGGTCGCCGCTCAATTGTAGCTCACCCGCGATGGCTTCCACCGTAATCGCGATCCGCTTGCGCTCCGCCACCGGACGCACGCGCGTCACACAGACATCCACCAACTGTTCCACGCCGATGACCTCGTGCTTCAGCTCCATCTGGCCGGCGGTAAGCCGTTCCACGTGCAGAAATACCTCCACCATGCGGGCCAACCGTTTCGATTCCGAATTGATCAGGTCGGCCACCTGCTTGCGCTTCTCTTCGGTGAGCGCGTACTTCGAAATCAATTCACTCGATCCCTGGATGGCCGAAAGCGGCGTGCGCATCTCATGGGTGACGAAGTGCATGGCCTGCTGATACCGCTCGCGGGTGGACTGTTCCACGCGCAGCGCGCGCCGCACCACCAGGTGGTAATACATGGCCGCCGTCAGGTTGCCCAGCACGGCCGCCGCCAGCGGCGTGGCCAGCGAAAAAACTTTGCAGTGCGTGAAGCATATATAAGGTGTGACAATGGCCGCCACCAGCACGGCGGCGCCGCCCGCATACGCCCACCAGCCCGGCAGATATCGGAACGAAAGCCCCGCCGCCGCCACCAGCAGCAGACTGAAGAGCAGCACCCATTGCTCGCCCACGTCGGTAATGAACAGCCTTTGCGCAATGGTCTCGAACGCGCTGGCGTTGATCTCGATTCCGGTAGTGCTGCGGCCAAACGCATACGGAGTGAACAGGCGATCGCGTACCATAGTCTCCGCCGTCACGCCCACAAACACCGCCTTCCCGGCGAAGCGCGCGGCCAGCGACGGGTCGGCCAGAAGCCGTTCCAGCGATACCTTTGGAAGGGTGACGCCGGGCGGAACATAGCGCACGCGCATGATCCGGCCGGCATCGGTGCGCCGCGCGGGGATGACTACGCCGCCGATCTCCACGTCGCCGCTCGCATACCCGCCCTGCCGTTCGAGCGGCACTCCCCCGCCCCGGCTCAGGCGGAACGCTTCGAACGCCAACGCCCATCGCCGGTCGTGCCCGATGTATTTCTCCAGCGAGATCGAACGCGTGACCGAGTCGTTGTCGTCGGGCTCGGCATGCACATGTCCGATGGCCGCCGCGCAACGCGCAAATTCCGGGTTGGGATCTTCCCAGCGCACCGGGTCGTCCATTAATAAGGAGGAAAGCACCAGGTGCGGGGTCGCGCAGAAAGCCTCCTGCAAGGCGCGATCGTCAGCCGGATTGTCGCCCCGGTCGGTGAGCGTGATGTCGATGGCGACGGCGGTGGGATGGACGGTATCGATGAGGCGCAACGCATCGGCCAGCGGCTTGCGAATGCGCACCATGCCGCCATACCGCGCGAGCGTGCCTTCGTCAATCGCCAGGATGGCCGATTGCGGCTGCCAGGGCTTGGGCTGATACAGCCGGAACATGGCGTCATACGCCGCGTTGTCCACCTGCGAGCGAAAAAAGCGCCAGCTTCCCAGCCACGCAACCACAAATGCCGCTGCCAGCAGCGCGATATATGCGGCGGTGCTCTGCCACCATTTCCGCTTCACCTTACCAGTATAGGTGGAGCTTCTATTTCTGTTTGGCGGCGTCAGGCTTGGCCATATCCATGGGGGGAATGTGGAAGTGGCCGCCCAGTTCGGCCAGCGAATCCAGGTCGATGGGTCCCACGATATTCACCACGGTAAGTTCCTTGGCCTCGGCCGCAAGTATCGCCACGCCCGTCAGCTTGCCGTTCTGCTTGCGCAGGTAGATCTCGCTGATCTCCCCGTCCGTACTCTTCACGCCCACAATTTTCGACCAATCGGGCGCCTTCAGTTGATTGCGGATGCCGTCGAGATCGGCGGCCGTCCACTCGCCCTTCTTATCGAACTCGAATGACTTGACGTAGATGCCTTCCAGCCCGGCAATCAGCTTTCGCACCTTGCTCTGGTCGGGATCTTTGGAGTCCAGGAACTTGGCGGCGAATTGCAGGGTGGATCCGTCAAGCGAGACATCCACAGTCTCGCTCGCTTTGGCCGCCAAGCGATCGAGGTTGAATTGAAACTGCTGTGCGGCCGCCATCGCCGGGAGGCAGCAGAGCAGCCACACCAGCCGCCGGCGCGGCCGTCGCTGTACGCGAGCGTTCACTGTCCCACTCCCTGCACCTGGGTCTGAATGCGATTCACCTTCACCGATGCGATCTTGAATGCCTCCAGCAACTGCTCCTTGGCCATCTCCCCGCGATACTGCCGGTAGCCCATGCCCGCGCCCGCCAGCACAATCACGGCGGCCGCCGCGGCCAGCCACCGCGGAAAGCGATACACCGGCCGTTCTGTTCGCCGCAGCACGCGCGCCGCGAAATCCGCCGGCGGCGCCTGGCGCGACAATGCGCTTTTCAATTCCCGCTCTAACCAATCCATCGATCTTCCCTCACGCCCCGCCGCGCCAGTTTCTCGCGCAATAGGGCCAGCGAACGTTGCAGGTGGCTTTTCACGGTCGCCACCGGCATGTCCATCGCCTGTCCGATCTCCGTCGGATCCAGGTCCTCCTGATACCGCAATACCATCACCATCCGCGGCGTCTCCGGTAGCGTGGCGATCAACTTCCGCAGCGTCTCCCCTAACATAGGGTCGCGCACCGGCGTATCGGCCACCGGTTCGGCCACGTCGTCCAGCGCCACCTGCGGACGGCGGAACCGCCGCCTTCCCGCATCGATCGCCCGCTGCACCGCCACTTTGCGGAGCCAATGCGAGGCGTGCGCGGCCGATTGTATGGTCGCCATATGGCGATGCAGCCCGAGAAACACTTCCTGCGCAACATCTTCCGCCTGATCGCGATCGTGCAGGAAGTGCCAGCAGACACTGAAGACCATCGCCTGGTGTTCACGCACCAGCTCGCCAAAATCCAGCGCGGTCTCCGGTTTGGTCTGCAATTCGGTCAATGCGCGTCCGTCGCGTAAACCAGCGTACTCTTCACGTCGGTTTTCCTGAAATCGGTGTTCTGCATGGAGACGGAGATGTTTCTCTTATAAAAGAATACCCCGCGCACCTCAAACTCACCGCCGTAACTCACCGGGAACCAGGCGCCATCGTCGAACTTCTGGTAGGTCACCGAAAAGCCCAGCCCCTTGACGTCCGTTCCCAAGACAATCTTCGCCCACGCCGGCATCTTCTGCGCCATGGCGGTCTCTACCGTGATCGGCTGGTACTCCTCGGCGTCGATCAGAGCCTCGCCTTTCCACGCTTCGTCGAAGTCCATCTGGGTGCGCGGCTTCGGTGAGAACGCGATCCTATAAACCGAGCGGCCGCGATACGTTTCCTTGCCCGTCAGCCGGAAATCGTAGTTCTTCTGCTCCTGCGCCGTCAGCGGGAAGAGTTCGTGCCCGATGCCGTCGCGCGATTTCCGGTCGTTCATCATGTCGTCGGCCATCTGCTGGATCAGATCGCCATCGATGTCGAGACCGCGGTACGTGTAGCCGGGCTTATCGTAGGAAACGTACTTGCCCTTGTGCTCGTACCTGCCATCGAACTTCTGCAGCGTTTTCTCGGCGTCGTCTTTACCCGGAGTCACCCGATATTCCGCGCTTTGCTCGCGCGCGATCTTGCCGTTCGGGCGGCGCATGCGGATGGTCTGGTCCTGCCGGTATAGGTAATGCGTGCGGGCCTGGCGGGAGATCTGCTGGTTTAGCGCCACCCGCGCCATGATGCCGGACACACTGGTGGGACGGCCCTCAAAGGCTGCCAGCACGGCCAGAAATCCATACGCCAGAACAGACATTTGTCTCCAATCCCGCGCTATATTATGCAATACGGCGCGTGGGCCTCCGGCGAACGCATTTTTTTGGGCTTTCGCGCTGCGCCGCCAGCGGTCTGGGCCAAACGCCCCGAGTGGGCCGTTTTCCAGCTATTCATAAGGAGAATCTATCGATGCGCCGAGCCTTCTTAGTTTTATTACTAAGTTTCTGTGGGCCGATTCATGCCCAGAACGAAGAGTTACTCCAGCATCTGCAGGCCATCCTGCGTATCGACACCACCGATCCGCCCGGCAATGAGACCAAAGTCGCGGAATACATCAAGAGCGTCTTCGAAAAGGAAGGCATTCCAGTGACCCTGGCCGCGCAGGACCCGGCGCGCGCCAACGTGATCGCACGACTGCGCGGCAACGGTTCCAAACGGCCGATCCTGCTGATGGCCCACGAGGACACCGTACGGGTCGACCCCGCCAAATGGAAGTTTCCACCCTTCAGCGCGACCATTGACGGCGGCTATGTCTACTCCCGCGGCGTGATCGACAATAAGTGGCAGTTAGCCGCCAATATCGAGACCATGTTGATGCTCAAGCGCGGCAACGTGGCTCTCGACCGCGACGTGATTTTCGTCGCTGAGGCAGGCGAAGAGGCGGCCACCGGTCCGGGAATTAAATATCTGGTGGACGAACACTGGCCGGAACTCGACGCCGAAGCCTGCATTGCCGAGGGCGGTACGGTGCGGCGTGAGGGCGGCCAGGTCCGCTTCGCGCTCACGCAGACGGCCGAGAAAATCCCTTCGGGAGCCAAACTGGTTTCCACCGGACCTTCCGGCCATGGCTCGCGCCCGCTCCGCACCAACGCCATCCTGCACCTCTCGGAAGCGATCGAAAAGGTGGCGCTCTGGGATCCGCCGATGCGCTTCAACGACACCACCCGTTCCTACTTCGAGAAGATGGCAACACTCTCCCCGCCCGACCAGGCGGCACGCTTCAATGCCCTCTTCGACACAGCCAAAGCTCCCGAGGCGCGCGCCTATCTGGCAGAGAACGATCCCGGCGACTACTCTATGCTGCACACGTCGATTTCGCCAACCATCGTCACAGGCGGATTCCAGGTGAACGTGATCCCGTCAACCGCCGAAGCTACCCTCGACATCCGCGCGCTGCCGGACGAAAACATGCCGGCATTCTACGACCTGATGCGCAAAGTGATCGGCGACCCGACCGTCCAGATCGTGCCCGACAACCGCAACGCTCGCCCGTCAGGTGCGCCCTCGCGCATCGATACCGGGATCTATCACGCCATTGAAGTGGCCAATCGCACCGTCTACGGCGTGCCGACCATCCCGCAGATGAGTACCGGCGCCACCGACATGGCGTTTCTGCGGTCGAAGGGGATGCAATGCTACGGCGTCGGCCCGGCCGCTGACGTCGAGGACGCCGCCAAAGGCTACGGCGCCCACAGCGATCAGGAACGGCTGCTCATCGACTCGCTGGATAAGTATTATCAGTTCCAGTGGGATTTTCTGAGGTCGGTGGCGATGACGAAGAAGTAGCTTTTTACTTCGAATTTACATTCCGTCGATATCTTCCGGTCAATCTCCAGGCTAGCTTATTGCTATGCCTGCTCCGTCACAACTTATCGCCGCGTGCGCCGCGGCCGTCTTGTCCGTCGCCTTTGCCGCCGGGCCTGCGACGCCCACCGCGTCGAACAGTTATCTGGTTCACAACCTGGTCTCCGACCTGCCATCCATGGCAGACTACGAGGACCCCAACCTTGTGAATCCATGGGGGTTGGCTACCACCGCCTCGAGTCCCTTCTGGCTCGGCAATAACGGCACCGGCACGTCGACACTGTACGGCACCACCGGCGCTCCTGTCGCATTGGTGGTGACGGTACCGTCGCCTTCCGGCCCCACCGGCGGCGCCGTCTCGGGAGTAATTGCCAACACCACGACCTCTTTTACAGTTGCAACGGGAAAAGCGGCCAGCTTTATATTCTGTACCGAAGATGGCACGGTCTCCGGCTGGAACAGCTCTGTAAATGCCACCGCCGCGATTGTAACAGTTGATAACTCGAAAGCTAACTCCGTCTTCAAGGGCTGCGCCATTGGCGGGACGTCCACCGCACCTGTACTGTATGTCACCGATTTTCATAACGGCGTAGTCGATATGTTCGACGGTACCTTCAAGCCGATTACTCCGGCCGCCGGCGCTTTCACCGATTCCGGCATTCCCGCCGGCTTCGCTCCCTTCAACGTCATGAATTTCGGCGGCAAGATCTTCGTCACCTACGCCCAACAGGATGCCGAGCAGCATGACGACGTCGCCGGCGCCGGCAATGGCTTCGTCGATGTTTTCGACGGCTCGGGCAGCCTGCTCACACGCCTGGTCGCCCGCGGGGCGCTCAATTCTCCGTGGGGCATGCAGATGGCGCCCGCCACATTCGGCAAGTTCTCCGGCGCCTTGCTGGTAGGCAACTTCGGCGACGGCACCATCAATGCTTTCGACCCCACCACGGGAACGCAACTCGGCACCTTGCAAGATCCCACCGGCCACCCGCTCACCGTCATGGGACTCTGGGGCCTGTTGTTCGGCAACGGCGGCCGGGGCGGCGATCCCTCGACTCTCTATTTCACCGCCGGCATTCCGGGACCGTATGGCGAAGACAACGAGTCGCACGGACTGTTCGGCAGCATTCAGGCCCCGCCGGCCTTCACCACAGCCGTGAACGGCGCCAGTTTCCAAGCGTCGCTTGCGCCCAATACGTGGGCCAGCATCATCGGCGGCGGACTCGCGACCACCTCGCGGAGTTGGGCCATTACTGATTTTTCGGGCGCCAACCTGCCGACCGTGATCAACGGCGTGAGCGTGACCGTGAACGGCGCGCCCGCGGCCATCGACTACGTCGGCCCGTCGCAGATCGACTTCCTGGTGCCGGCCAACGCCGCGACAGGCACCGCGCAGATACAAGTGAATAACAACGATCAGATCAGCGCCGCCGCCAGCGTCAACTTATCGGCCGCCGCACCGGCCTTCTTCTGGTTCACGGGCAACAAGTATATCGCCGCCACCCATGCCGATGGCGCGCTCGCCGGGCCCACCACTTTGATCGCGGGTGTAACTACTCCGGTGATGCCGGGCGAAACCGTGGTGCTCTATGGTACCGGCTTCGGCACTACGTCGCCCGCGCCCCCCAACAACGCCACCTTCCCCGCCGCTTTGGCGCTCCCCACGCTGCCTACGGTTACCATCGGAGGCGCGCCCGCTATCGTCACCTATGGCGGCTTGATCGAGCCCGGAGTGTTCCAGATCAACGTAGTCGTGCCCGTCAGCCTACCTGCGGGCGACGCTGCCGTGGTCGCCACCATCGGCGGCCAGCAATCGCAAGCCAACGCGTTTCTCTCTGTGCTGTGAGGCTTTAGGGGCGCCGATTCATCCTCTGTTCATCTCGCTGGGACTATACTGAAACGTTCCAAAAGGAGACAAGATGAATCGGCTTACTATTCTGATATGCGCCCTGGCACCCCTCGGCATGGCGCAGGACGGGCCTAACAAGGTTCTGCAAAAAGCGCGCGTCGGAGGCGACGGCCGCTTCGATTATGTTTTCGCCGATTCCGTCGGCCGGAAGCTCTACGTACCGCGCACGCAGGCGTCGCCGCGCGTGGCAGTCTACGATCTGGACAGCCTCAAACTGCTGGGCGAAATCCCCAACGTAAACGCCCGCGGCGTGGCCGTCGACCCGAAGAGCGGACATGGCTTCGCCAGCAGTAAGCCGGTGACGATGTTCGACACCAAGACGCTCGCGCCCATCAAGACCATCGAAGTGCAAGGCAACCCCGATGGAATTCTCTTCGATCCTTACAACCAGCGCGTCTGGATCTTCAGCCATAGCGAGCCGAATGCCACCATTATCGACACCAAAGACGGCGCCGTGGTCGGCACCCTCGATTTGGGCGGCGCACCGGAACAGGCCGCAACCGACGGCAAGGGCCACATGTGGATCGATCTGGAGAATAAAGATTCCATCGCCGCTGTCGACACTAAAGATCTCAAGGTGACGGCGACTTATAGCCTCGAAGGTAAAGGCGGCGGACCCGGCGGTCTGGCATTCGACGCCAAGCACCGCGTGCTCTTCGCTTCCTGCCACGAGCCAGCCGTGATGGTGATCCTCAGCGCGGATACCGGCAAGATCCTCGACACGCTGCCCATCGGCACCGGCACCGACGGCGCCACATTCAATCCGGAAACCATGGAAGCTTTCAGTTCCAATGGTGACGGCACCCTGACAGTGATTAAGGATGACGGCGGGACGAAGTTCACGGTCGAACAGAACGTGGCGACTATGCGCGGCGCCAAAACCCTGACGCTCGACAGCAAGACCAATCGCATTTTGATGATCGCGGCGGAAATGCAGCCTGCGCCGGCGCCTCCCCCGGATGCTGCTCCGAAAGGGGACCAGAAGGGCGGCGGACGCGGCCGTGGCCCTCGCGGTGTGATGGTGCCCGACTCTTTCACGATCGTGGTAGTGGGAGCGAAGTAACCGGCCGGTATTATCCCGCGACCGCGTGGTGATTGCTTTGCACCGTGCGGGCGCGGGATGTCCGTAAGATAGTCAGGAAGCGGTGGCAAAGCTCGTGGATCCACTCCCGATTCCGATCCTGAATCGCGGTGCGCGGAATGAGTTCGACTCCGATTCCAAGGGCCGCCGCTCCCGCCAGCACATAGTCCGCCGCAGTATGCTGATTGACGCCGCCGGCGGCCAGCAGCGGAATATCGGGGAACGGTCCGCGCACGCTGCGAATATAGGCCGGCCCGCCAACCGCCGAACACGGGAAGACCTTCACGAAGTCAGCGCCGGCGGCCCGTGCGGCGCAAATCTCGGTCGGAGTGAGTGCCCCCGGCATCACCATGGTATTGCTCCTGGCGGCTACCTCCATCAGCGGCATCTGCAGACCCGGGCTGGTGAGAAAATGAACTCCCGCCTCTACGCAGCGCTCCGCGGTACCGGCATCGAGCACCGTACCGGCTCCCACCGCAAGACCGGGCTGGGTGCGCAAAAGTTCCGTGACGACATCGAGCGCGCCCGGTAGCGTCATGGTGACTTCTACAATCGGGATTCCGCCGTGCAACACCGCGTCGGCGGCGAAGAGCGCATCGTCGGCGGTGGTCACACGAATCGCGGGCACAATGCCGAACCCGCAGATGCGGGCGCGGACTTCATCCCTCGTCACCGCTACAGTCTAACTCAGCGGCGCGCGCAAGAGTTCACAATTTCCACTGATCTTTTGGACACTTGAAACTCTCCGCCGGCGGCTCACATGTGATATCGTTGCCCCTGCGAGGGAATGCATATGGAACGCATGAAGGCCACCGATTTTCCGCAGGAGTTGTTGAATCTTTTCGATAAATACATACACGGCGATCTAGACCGGCGCAGCTTTCTGGAAGGTGCGCAGAAGTTCGCCGTGGGCGGCTTGACGGCATTCGGCATTTTGGAAGCGCTGCGTCCCAACTATGCCTGGGCGCAGCAGGTGCCCAAGGACGATAAGCGAATCAAGGTCGAATCGGTGACCGTTCCTTCGCCGCAAGGTAACGGCGAAATCAAGGGTGTGCTGGTGCGGCCGGCGAATGCCACCGGCAAACTCCCGGGGGTTCTGGTGGTGCATGAGAATCGCGGCCTCACTCCATATATCGAAGACGTGGCCCGCCGTTTGGGCGCCGCCGGCTTCATGGCGCTGGCTCCCGACGGACTCACCAGCGTGGGCGGATTTCCCGGTTCTGACGAAGAAGGCGTGAAGGCGTTCGCCAAGGTGGACCGCGCCAAAATGACGGAGGATTTCGAGGCGGCGGCGCTGTGGCTGAAGGCGCGTGCCGATTGCACCGGCAAGATCGGCGTGGTGGGCTTCTGCTTCGGCGGAGGAATCGCGAACACTCTGGCCGTCCGCATGGGCAACCTCGTGAACGCCGCGGTAGCGTTTTACGGCGCGGAACCGAAGGCGGAGGATGTCTCTAAAATCAAGGCTGCGATGCTCCTGCATTACGCCTCGCTCGATCAACGCATCACCGGCGGCTGGCCGGCTTATGAAGAAGCGCTCAAGGCCAACCACGTCAATTTCAAGGGATACGTGTACGAGGGCGCCAATCATGGCTTCCACAACGACACCACCCCGCGCTACGACGAAGCGGCCGCCAAGCTGGCCTGGCAGCGAACCATCGATTGGTTCAACGAATACCTGAAAGGGTAATCGTCCTCAGTGGGGCTGGCTTACTAAAGTCGGAATCGGATATCCGCCAAAGGTTAGCGATTCCCCGCCGGCTCCGACAGCCAGAGATTCGACTGCGTCTCCCCCAACAAGAACACCAGCTTATCGCGCGCTACCATCAGGCGGAAATAGCCGGGCTGCAACTGCAGGGGCGAACGCCACGCGGAGTGAAAATGCAGGACCGCTTGCGCTTCGCCCACCGGCTTCTTGGTGACCGGATCGAGTATCTGCGTATACAGGCAGCGCGACCCCTGATGTTCCCGCAGAAAATAGATGCGCTTGCCCGAGGGCGCCCAACTTCCGAAAGCTCCATCGCCCAGATCGACCCAACGCGAGATCGCAATCGGATACGGCGGCTCGAAGGGCACGGCGAACAGGCGCGGCTGGTCGATTCCGTTCTCGGCCGTCACCACAATCCAGCGATTATCGGGCGAGAAGTTCGCCAGATACAAGTTGTAGCCGGGATGCTGCAACAGAATCCGCGACGGCTCCCCCTCCAACGATTCCAGTTCCACCGGGCGCGGCAGCAAGACGCCGGTGGCCAGCGCCTTCCTGCCGTCGCGCGATAAATCCCATTGTGTGCTCGGATGCCCAAAGATGCGCAGGCCCATCTTCGGCGGCAGCGCCACTAGCTGCGATAGGTCGCTAGCCTGCCATTTCGCCGTTGCCTCGATGCAGGCCCATCGGCCATCGCTCGTCACCCGTACCGAATTGAGGATCTCTCCGGAGCCGACCTCGGTCTGCTGGCCGGAATCCACGTGGCGCAACATATAGACCTCCTTGCCGCGCCGGTCCGCCGCGCGAAACAGCACCAGCTTTCCGTCGGTCGTCGCCGAGAGTAACGTCTGCCGCTCTCCCTCCACCACCAGCGGCGACATGGCGCCATGCACGGCGGCCGTATCGGCATCCACCGGAAGCGTCCAGATGGCGGATCGCAGGGCGCCGCTCGCCACCACGATGCGGCCGGTGCGGTCGGTGGTGCACCACGTGTACGGCACTGGTCCGGCGGTCAGTCTTTGCAGTTCGGGAGTCTCGCTCCCCGGCCGTTGCGGAAAGACCATCCGCCAGATATGGGTGGCGGCGTCGGACTCGCGCCGGTACCAAGACAGCAAGACCTCGCCCTGCTTGGGCCACGCAAACGGCTGCGGCGGAGCGATCGAATTGGCGATTTCGACAGGCCATCGTGCTTTCAGCCGGGGCGCGCCACCGTCTATGGAAACTGTCCAGAAGCGCGTGTCGGGGTCATCTGCCAGTTGATGGCCGGAGAACAGCAGCCTCGTGGAATCGGGCGACCAGACTGGATGAACGGCGTCACTGAAATCCGCTGCCAGACGGTGCGGCGAGCCGCCGGCCGCCGGGATTGCGAACACCGCCGAATGGCCCACCGCCTGCGCGTCGCCGTTCACGTCCGGGCCCTCCCAATAGGCCAGCCAACGGCCATCGGGAGAAAATCGCGGATCGCGGCCGCCCGCCACCAGCAGGCGTTCTGCGCCGCCCGCGGCGGGCATGATGTAGATGCCGGCCGGCTCCCGTTCGGAACGAAATGCCAGCATGCTGCCATCGGGCGAAAGCGCCGGCTGATGATCCACCGCCGGATTGCTGGTGAGGCGCCGCGCGCTGCCTTGGCCGGTGGGTTGGATCCAGACATCTACATTGCCGTCCTCGGCGCGATCGGAAGCGTACGCCAGCCAGCGGCCGTCGTCGGAGAGCGCCGGCTCGTTGGTCACATGCGGGTCGTCCGTAAGCCGCTCGAACCGAAGCGGACTGCGCGATGCCAGGTGGGCGCGCGACAGCCCGAAGACCGTCGCGACGGTAAGCACCGAGGCGGCCGACGCCCACAGGGCAATGCGCCGGGTTCGCCGGAAACGGCGCGCCTTCAGCTTGCCGCGCCGGAATCTGGCGCGCAGTCCTTCCAGCGCACTCCGCAATTCCGCCGATGACGCGAAGCGTCTACCGGCATCCTTAGCCAGGCATTTCTCCACCAGGCCGGCCACCGCCAAAGGCACCGCGTCAGGCAGCGGCTCCGGCCGATCGCGCAGAATGGCCGCCGCCGTTTCCAGATTGGTCGACCGGTGGAACGCCCGTCGCCCGGTAAGCATTTCGTAAAGCACCGATCCGAAAGCGAACAGATCGGAGCGCGCGTCCACGCCGCGTCCCCCCGCCTGCTCGGGGGAAAGATAGTCGATGGTGCCGGCCGGCGTTCCCACTTGCGAAAGTCGCGAACGCGAACCGTCCCCGCCGGAATCGTCCTCAAAGCGCGAGAGGCCGAAATCCACCACCTTCAATTCTTCGGCCGGCGTCACCATAATATTGCCCGGCTTGAAATCGTGATGGATCACGCCCGCGGCATGCGCCGCCTCCAGCGCGGCGGCCATCTGGACGGCGTAGTCGAGAACCATCTTCAAAGGAAGAGCGCCGCGCGAAATCACCGTCCGCAGGCTCTCGCCGGGAATCAGTTCCATCGCCAGGAACAGGCACCCCGCGTCCTCGCCGTAATCGAGAATGCGCACCACGTTGGAATGTTGAATGGCCGCGGTGGCGCGTACCTCCCGTGAGAATCGCTTGCGCCACGGGCTGTCCAGGCTCAACTCCTGCGGCAACACCTTGACCGCCACCGCCGTGCCCTGGCGCGAGTCCATCGCCTGGTACACGATTCCCATGCCACCTTCCCCAATGATGGGGCCGATCCGATACGGGCCCAGAGTCCGTCCGGTAAGCAGGCTGCTGCCCAGCGCGCCCAGAATATCGCGCACCGCCTCACTGCGCGTTTGAAACGATATCTCCGCTTCGTCATGCGCCCGCAGCAGGCTTTCGAGTTCGGCGCGGAGCGCGGGAGCGCTGCCGCATTTGCGATCGAGAAACGCCGCGCGTTCCGCCGTGTCGATCTCGATCGCCTGGGCGAAAATATCTTCCAGGCGGTCCCAATTCGTGCTCATGGCCGCCCCGAAAACCTCGCCGGCGCCGCGCTGTGCTCCCCGCCCGTGTGCCGCACCCTCATGACTGTTTGCGCGGTTCGGCCATCTCACGAAAGAGCCAGGCCCGCGCCAGCGCCCATTGCCGCTTGACCGTGGCGGCCGATACGCCTAGAAAATCGGCCGTCTCATCGATGGAGAGTCCGCCGAAAAAGCGCAGTTCCACGATGCGGCAAAGCGGCGGTGCTTCGCTCTCCAGCTTGGAGAGGGCGAAATCGAGATCGTCGTAATCCCAAGAGGTGGTGTCAGCCGCGGTGGGTGAGTCGTCCAGCGACAACAGCACTCGTCCCGCCCCGCGTTTGGCTGTGCGGCGATCGCGCGCATAGTCGGTGAGAACCCTTCGCATGGCCAGCGCGGCAACTCCCATGAAGTGGCTGCGACTCTGCCATTGCGCCGACTTCAGCGCCGAAAGCTGAATGTACGCCTCATTCACCAACGCGGTGGGCTGAAGCGTATGCGACGAGCGCTCGCGGCGAAGGTAACGTCGCGCCAGCCGCTTCAGTTCGTCATACACGAGGGGGAAAAGTTGATCGGTGCCGGGCTGGTCTGGCACGCCGTTTTTGGGCTCCTGGGCTCTCTATTATGCCACGGAACGGCCCGCCTGCCGCGCCAAGGAAACCGGTGAGACCCGGTGGCCGGCTGTTACTTCCATTACCCACAGGCCCCAGGAAGCGAATCCGCCGCCAGCGTGCCGCATCCAAAGTCTTATGCCAGCCACCCTTACGCAACGGCGCCTCATCGGCAAGCTCGAAGTCTCTCTCACCGGAATCGGATGCAACAACTTCGGCTGGCGCATCGATGCCGACCAATCGAAGCTTGTGGTCGACGCCGCTCTCGACGCCGGCATCAACTTCTTCGATACCGCCGACATCTACGATAAGGGTCACAGCGAGGAGTTTCTGGGACGCGCGCTCGGCAACCGCAGGCGTGAAATCGTGATCGCCACCAAATTCGGCATGAAGTTCGACGACACCCACTCCGGCGCCAGACCGGCGTACGTCAAGCAGGCCGCCGAAGACAGTCTGCGGCGTCTCGGCACCGACTATATCGATCTCTACCAGATCCACCAACCCGATCCCGAGACGCCCATCGCCGATACGTTGGGAGCACTCGAAGATCTGCAGCGCTCCGGCAAAGTGCGCGAGATCGGCTGCTCCAATTTTTCCGGCGCGCAGATCCGCGAGGCGGGCGGGAAGTTCGTCAGCGTGCAGAATCATTACAGCCTGTTCCATCGCGAACCGGAAGCCGAAGTGCTCCCCGAATGCGGGCGCGAGCATATCGCCTTCCTGCCCTATTTTCCTCTGGCCAACGGCCTCTTGACGGGCAAGTATCGCCAGGGCCAGCCACTGCCGAAGGGCAGCCGCGGCGATGCCGGGTGGGGTCCGAAAATGTTCACCGAGGAAAACGTTGCCAAGGTAGAACGGCTCATCGAGTTCGCCGCCGCGCACGACCACTCCCTGCTCGAACTGGCATTTTCGTGGCTGGCCGCGCGTCCCTCGGTGGCATCGGTCATCGCCGGCGCGACATCGCCGGAACAGGTCCGCGCCAATGCTGCCGCCCCCAATTGGAAGCTGACTTCCGAGGACCTGGTCCAGATCGACGCGCTGATGCGTTAACGGAACTGGCCGCCGCCGCTTTGCGTCTTTTATTACAGATGAGCAATCTCGCCCTGCTGGGGGACGCCGGTATGCTGGCCTGGGCATACCGCGCAGCGCCGCTATTCTGGAAACGATACTCCGCCGACCTCAAGCGCCCGATTCTGGCGCCGCCCAGTCGACCCCGTCCCGCCGGATGGAGCGCCGCGGGCTTGCACGCCGCCTGGATCGGCCATTCCACCGTCCTCTTGCAGGTCGACGGAGTCACCATCCTCACCGACCCGGTGTTCAGCGCTCGTGCCGGCATTCGTCTGGGCGTCACTACGCTCGGAGTGAAGCGCCTGGTAGCGCCCGCGCTGGCCATTTCCGAACTGCCGAAGATCGACTTAATCCTGCTCTCCCACGCCCACTTCGACCATTTCGATATCCCCAGCCTGCGCGCGCTCGAAAATCGCGGAACCACCGTGATTACCGCCTCGCGGACGGCCGATCTGCTGCGCACAGGCCACTACCGGCAGGTGCAGGAACTCGCCTGGCACGAACGCATTTCAGTAGGGCCGCTCGAGATCCGCGCCTTCCCCGTCAACCACTGGGGGGCGCGCATGCGCAACGATGTGTATCGCGGCTTCAACGGCTATACCATCGATGCAGGCCGCTATCGCGTGATCTTCGGCGGCGACACCGCCCTCACAGATTCATTTCGCGCTCTGCATTCCGCGCGTCCCTACCATCTCGCCATCATGCCGGTGGGCGCGTACAATCCCTGGATCCGCGCCCACTGCACCCCCGAACAGGCGTGGAAAATGGCCAATGAAGCCGGCGCGCGATATGTACTGCCGGTGCATCACCAGACGTTTCAATTAGGAAACGAGGAGTATCGCGAGCCCCTCGAACGTTTGCTGGAGGCTGCCGGGAAAGAGATCGAGAGGGTCGCCGTGCGAAGCATTGGCGAAGAATTTCACACAAAATGAAGTTCCCCAATCGGCGTGCGGCCCGTGGGTTCGTTCCTCCGCTGACGCCCGACCGCCAATCGCGATCGCCGGCAGCTAATTGCGACCCCACCTGGTACTGCTGCGCGGCGTGCGTCGACCGCCCGTGATATTCTGTAGATGCTGTGACGCCGCCCAAACCGCCAGCGATGCCGGCTGCCTGTACCGAGTGCGTTTCCACCCTGCAATTAGCGGCTCCCGGAAGCGCTCCCTCGCAGATCCCCTACAAGATGGCGCGCTCCGCGACCGGACAGATGCGCATCGATTACGCCACCAAATCGGTGATCACCAATCCTGCGAGCGGCGAGACCATGCTGCTCGATCACGTCAAGAAGGAAGTGCAGGTCATCGCCCCGCAGGCCGCGGTACCGCCGCCGATTACGCCGCCCGGAATGCCCGGCATCCCCGGCGTATCGGCAGCCGCCAAACCGCCTGAAATGGTGGTCAAGGATTTGGGCGTGAAGATGGTGCAGGGAGTGGAGGCGCAAGGCCACCAGATTACAATGCCGCCGCTGACCCCGCCCAAACCGCCAGCCGTTCCGGCGGTTCCTAAAGTGCCACCGGTGCCGGGCATTGCCGGTGCGCCCGCCGTACCCGCCGTACCCGCCGTGCCGAAGCCACCGGAGGTGCCCATGATCGCCGAAAACTGGGTCAGCACCAAGCTCGGTATGCCGGTACTCAGCAGGATCACCGGGAGTTTCGGCCAACAGATCTGCCAATGCAAGAATACTGTGGCGGGCGAACCGCCGGCATCCGCGTTTCAAGTTCCGGCCGATTATAAAAAGGTAGGTGTGCCAACCCCGCCGGCACCGCCCGCCATGCCCAAACCGCCGGCCATGCCCGCCGCACCGGCAATGCCTGCCATGCCCAAGCCGCCCGCAATACCCGGAGCTCCGGCGATGCCTGCCATGCCCAAACCGCCCGCGGTGCCCGCCGCGCCAGCCATCCCGGCGGCTCCCAAGCCGCCCACATTTAAGCTCTAACCCGATTCTGAGCCAGCCGGTATTTTTGCCGTCCTAAATCCGTGAGCACCGGCACACGCGTGACGTATAATTGATCCGTTACCGTCGGGTGCTGTTCGTATGCCGGGTGAAATCACCGAGCTCTTGGCTGAAGTCCGCGAGGGAAATAGTGCGTCCGAATCGCGCCTGGTGGAATTGGTGTACGGCCAGTTGCACGGCATCGCCGCGCGTTACATGCGCTTTGAGCGTCCCGACCACAGCCTCCAGGCGACCCTGCTGGTGGACGATGCGTATCTCCACCTGGTGAATGAGGAAGACCGCAGCTACCAGAACCGCTCGCACTTCTACGCCGTGGCAGCGCAAGTCATGCGGCGGATTCTGATTGACCACGCCCGCGCCCGCAATGCCGCCAAACGCGGCGGCCGCCTGGCAATCGTACAGTTGGAAGATGCGGCGGTGCTCACCGAAGATAAATGCGAGGAGCTGATCGCCGTGGACGAAGCTCTCACGCACCTGGCCTTGCGCGATGCGCGCCTGGCTCGCATTGTCGAAATGCGTTTTTTCGCGGGACTGACCGAAGAGGAAATCGCCGAAGTAATGCGCGTGTCCTCGCGGACCGTGAAACGGGATTGGCAGGTTGCCAAAGCATGGCTCCACGGCGAACTTTCCGGGAAGAATGACGGCTGACCAGTGGCAGCGGGTGAAAGAGGTAACCGCCGACGCGTTCGAACTGGAGCCCTCGCGCCGCGCCGCGTTTATCGCCCACGCCTGCCGTGACGATTCCGGCGTCCGCCGCGAAGCCCTACGCCTGATCGAGGAAGCCGGCAAAGCGGGCGACGATTTCCTTGCCGACGCACCCCTCAATTTGCACCGCGTGCTGCGCCAGCGCCCCGCCCTCGAGCCGTCCTTCGAAAACTCACAATTGATCGCGGGCCGATTCGAGATCCTGCAATTCCTCAATCGCGGCGGGATGGGCGAGGTCTACGCGGCGCTCGATATCGAGCTCAAGGAACGCGTGGCGCTCAAGACTATCCGCCGCGCCATCGCCGCCTCCCCCGCGGTCATCGAACGCTTTAAAGAGGAGGTGCGGCAATCCCGGCGCGTCTCTCACCCCAACGTGTGCCGCGTCTACGACCTCTCTTCGCACACGCCCCCTTCCGGTGAGCCCGTCTGGTTTCTCACCATGGAGTTGTTGGAAGGCGAGACGCTCGCCCAACGGATCGCTGCCGGACCCATTCCGCTGCGCACCGCTCTGCCGCTCATTCGCGATATGGCCGCCGCCCTTTCCGCCGCCCACGAGGCGGGCATCGTGCATCGCGATTTCAAACCTAACAACGTCATGCTGGTGCGCTCCGATGCCGGCGCGGAACGGGCCGTGGTTACCGATTTCGGCCTGGCCCGCGACATCGCCAGCGATGGCCCCGATACCGCCGGCACTCCCGCCTACATCGCCCCCGAACAGGCCGCCGGCGCGGGACCCAGTCCGGCCGCCGACCAGTATTCGCTCGGCCTGGTGATCGGCGAACTCCTCACCGGCAAGCGGCCCGGCCGCGACGGCACATCGGCCGCCGGCGCCCGGGCGGAACTGGAAACCTGGCTCTCACGCCAGCCGCGTTCTGCGCTCTTGCCGCGCGCGCGGGCGGCGCTCGAACGCTGCCTCGCACTGCGCCCCGAAGATCGCTTCGAGAATTTGCAGGATCTCGTCTCCGCCCTCGATGGCAGCCTCGCGCGCAAGCGCATCAGGCGCTGGGCTGCGGGCCTGCTGGCCGCCACCGCCGCCACCGCCGCCGCCGCTCTCGTATTCGCTCTCGCCCGGGTAGACCGCAACTATCGCGTCACCGATGCCTCCCGCCTCACGCCCGATACCGATTGGTCTTCTTCCCCCAGCCTCTCGCGCGACGGCAGCCGCATCGTCTACGCATCCAATCGCGCCGAGGCCGGCAATATCGATATCTGGCTCGATACCGCGCGCGGCGGCGCACCCCGCCGGCTCACCACCAATCCCGCCGAAGATGTCGAACCGAGTCTTTCGCCCGACGGAAAGACCGTCGTATTCCATTCCGAACGCGACGGCGGCGGTCTCTATCTCATCGGCACCGATGGCGGGGCCGAGCGCCTTCTCACCGCCGGCGGACGCAGCCCCGCGTTCTCTCCCGATGGCGGCCTGATCGCCTATTGGACCGGCGACCCCGATGACTCCGCGCCCTCCGGCAAACTCTTCGTCACCTCGCTCTCCGGCGCCTCCCGCCGCATCGCTGCCGATTTCGCCTACGCCCGCTACCCCGCCTGGAGTCCCGACGGCAAGTACCTGGTCTTCGAGGGATGCCGCGACAACACCCGGCCCTACCCCGCCTGCACCGAGTTCTGGATCACGCGCACCGACGGCGGCGCCATTGTCGACACCGGCGCCATCGCCGCGTTGGATGCCCGCAACATCATCGTGTTTCCTCACCAGAAGGCATGGCGGGGCGATAGCATTTATTTCGGGGGCCGGCGCGCTTCCGTAGACGCCATTTGGGAAGTCGAAATTTCCCGTCGCACCCTGCGCATCGACGCCCCTCCGCGCCAGGTAACCCTGGGCGAAGCACGCGAGCGCGAACCCTCCTTCGGGGCCGGCGGCGCCATCGCTTTCGGCCGTCTCACCGGCGCGCTGCACATCTGGCGAATCGCCCGCGATGCCTCCGGCGAAGCGACCCAGATCAAGATTACCGACGACCGTTCTCAGGATTCCTGCCCCGCCGTCTCTCGTGACGACCGCCTGTTGTTTTTCACGCGCAAAGTACACACCGTGCGAGACCTGTTCCGCAAAGACCTGGCGAGCGGCGCAGAAACCGTTCTCTGGAGATCCGACGCCGACAAGCTCTGGCCCCTTCCCACTGCCGACGGCAGCAGCGTGGCGTTCGAATCCCGCCGCGGCGAACAGTTTTCCATCGACCTCATCGGTCCGGAAGGTCCGGCGCGCACCCTGTGCACCGGCTGCGCCCATCCGTCCAGTTGGTTCGCGGACCAACAGGCGATCTTCTATGCCACTGCCAAAGGGGAGATCGCCCTGCTTGACGTGAAGACCGGAACTTCGCGCGTGGTTCTCTCCGGCGCCAGTCATATGGTGCTGGCAGACCCCGATTGGAGTCCCTCGAACCAGCATCTGATCTTCACCGCCAGCAGCGATGCCAGAAACAAAATGGTCTATACGGTGCCGTTTCCAAAATCACCGGCGGCGGCGCAAGGTCCGTGGCTGCTGCTCACAGCGGAAGCAGCGGCCGCCGAACGCCCGCATTGGGCTGCCGACGGCAAATCGTTCGTCTACCTCTCCAACCGGGACCGGCACGTATGTCTCTGGGGGCAGGAGTTTACGCCCGGCGAGAGACAGCCCCATTCGTCGTACGCGGTACAGCATTATCACGACTACCCCCGATTCTCGCCGAACCGGACCTCTTCGGTGGTCCGCGGGCTCAGCGTCGGCGGCACGTCTATCTACCTGAATATCGGCGAGGGCACCGAAACTATCTGGACCGGCAACCTGCATCCGCCGTCGCTGTTATCTGCGCTGCGCGACGCGTCGCTGCCTAAGTTTTGACTTGCATTCATACCATTCCTATACTACGATTATCCGAAGCTATGCCATACACTCTCGGTAAGAATGCGAAAGCCTATATTACTAAGCACCTCGGGAAACAAGCAGCCACCGAATTCATTGCAGGATTGCAACATGTGGACATCCATGCGATGGGTGAAATGAATACCCCGCCCGGCCCCACCACCGCCATCGCCGCGCCCAAGAAAAAACCCGCCAAGAAGAAGCCGGTCAAGAAGCACCACCCATAAGCGGCGGCATGAAGCTGAGTCTGGTCACGGCCGCGATCGCCACCGATTTCGAACATCCGGATGACGCGGCCAGCGCCTCTGTGCGCACGTTTTCCACCGCTCCGCAACTCGGCACACTCAGCCTGGCCGCCGTGGCGGAAGCCAACGGCGTCCGGCCCACCCTCATCAACCTCGACCGTCTCTATTACAACTATCTCGCCGAGTTCGGCGCTCGCGGTCTGGCCGATTTCCCGGCCTGGGTAACTCCCCGCATCGCCGCATCGGATGCCGATATCTATGGTTTCAGTTCCATCTGCAGTAGTTATCCACTTACTCTCCGCATTGCCGCCCGCCTCAAGTCGGAACGCCCCGAATCGACGATTCTGCTCGGCGGCCCACAAGCCTCGGTCGTCGACCTAGCCACGCTCAATGCCTTTCCGTTCGTCGATGCCATACTCCGCGGCGAATGCGAACAGACTCTGCCGCGATTCCTGGAAGAGTGGAGCGGCGGCCAGCGCTTTGAGTCTGTCCCCGGCCTGGCTTTCCGCTCCCCCTTCGGCCCCACCCGCTCTCCCGACGCCCCCGGGATTGACGATCTCGACGCGCTGCCGATGCCCGCCTACCATCTCACCGGCGAATTGACGAATGCGCCCTACGCCATGCTGGAACTCGGCCGCGGCTGCCCCTTCGCCTGTACCTTCTGCTCCACCAACGACTTCTTTCGCCGCAAATTCCGCGTTAAGTCGCCGGCCCGCATGCTGGCCGAGATGCGCACCATCGTCGGCCAGTACGGCATCCGCCGCTTCGACCTGGTTCACGACATGTTCACTGTGGATCGCCGCCGCGTGGCCGATTTTTGCCGCCACCTGATCGATTCCGGCGACAAGCTGCAATGGTGCTGCAGTGCGCGCACCGATTGCGTGGACGACGAACTGCTCGATCTCATGGCGGGCGCCGGCTGCGTGAGCATCTTCTTCGGCATCGAGACCGGTTCGAAGCGCATGCAGCGCATCATCGATAAGGATCTCGACCCCGATCGCGCGCGCGTCGTCATCGCCCGCGCCGAACGGCTCGGCATGGCCACTACGGTCTCGCTCATCACCGGCTTCCCCGAAGAAAATCGTGACGACCTGCGCGATAGCGTTGCCATGTACATGCATTCGCTGCGCCATCCCAACTCGTCGCCGCAACTCAACCTGCTGGCGCCGCTGGCCGGAACTCCCATCCACACCCGGCACCGCCACCAGATGTTCCTCGACGAACTCTGCTCCGACATGTCCCACCAGGGGCGCACGCAAAATCAAGCCGACCGCGAGCTGATTGGCCGCTATCCCGATATCTTCCCCAATTTCTACTCGCTGCCGACTCCCACTCTCGATCGCGCGCTGTGTCTTGAGCTGCGCGAATTTCTGCGCGCCGCCGCGCTCCGCCTACGCTGGATTCTGGTCGCGATCGACGGAAGCAGCGCCGGCACACTCGACTTCTTCAACCGCTGGCGCGAGCACCGCCTGCAATTGCACCCCGGGCTCGCAGGCGGCGAACTGCGCCACTACTACTCCCGCAAGCTCTTCGCCGATGAATTCGTGGCGTTCGCCGCCGGCACGGCAGATGGCGATGCCGGCGCGCTCCACCTGCTGCTCGATGCGTACGGCAAGCTGCGCCGCGCCGAAGACCGCGACGCCCGGCTGCCGCGGCCCGATCCCGCCAGCCGCATGACGCGCACCGCGCTGCCGGTTCGCGCCCCGCACGTGCATGTCATCGAGCTCGCCTGCGATATCCAGGAAGTAATCGACGCGCTCAAGCGAGGCGAAGCGCCGCCGGCCCGGCGCACGCGCCGCTTTTATCGCAGCGAGCAAACGCCCGAAGGCGCCGCCCGGCTCGTCCGCATCACCCCGTTAGTCGGCCGCGCGCTCCAGCTCTGCGATGGCCGCCACACCGTCGCGCAATTCGTGCAGGCACTCTCCAGGCGGTTTCCAGGCGATGCCCTGTACCTATTGAAAGCGCTTCAAAACAACGGCTTCATCGCCATATACCGCAGCGCCTCGCATGCCCGATCCAACCACTTGGGTAGCGGCTCGAAGTCGCGGTTTGAGCTGGTTCGCGGAATCAGCTCTTAGTGGACGCCGCTTTGTGGCGCAGGCTTCAGCCAGAGCCGCGCGTGTGAGCAAGCGGTCTTCGGACTTTTTTCGCACCCTGCCAGAAGCGCGCCGTCGCCGTAATAAGCCAGACTCGATAGCTCTCCATCCAGGCTCCATAAGCGGCGGCGAGGCCCTTGCAGGCAACGCCACCTGCTTATTGAAAGCGCTTCAAAGCAACGGCCTCATCGCCATATACCGCAGCGCCTCGCATGCCCGATCCAACCACTCGGGTGGCGGCTCGAAGTTGCTGTACAAGGTGGCCAAGGTCAAGGCGTCGGAGCAGAACCAGCTCTCCATCCAGGCTCCATAAGCAACGGCGCTCTCGCCTCTCGCGATCGCATCCCCTGCCCGCATCCCCGAAAGCAGCGCGCGCGTGACTCCGTTCGAACAGGCCGGATCCAGCACGCAGGCCGCCTCGCCCACCAGAAAATATCCCGCGCCGGCGCATGGCCGCGCCATCCGCCACGTCACATCGCGCCCTGGCGGCCCCGGGCGCTCCAGCTTGCCATCTAGTTCCAGACTCACCCAGGCCCGCCGATCCGCCGCCACCGGCGCCTCCCAACGCCACCCGCACCCGCGCATCTCAAACTTCGGACCGTCGCCCGCGCCCTCCGTCCATCCGAAGCGCGCGATCAAAGGGTCGGAGATCTGCAGCAGCGCCAGCCCCAGATGCCGCTGCATCCAGTGGCCGGGGCCCGCCGCATCGATCGTGAACCGCGCGCGAAGCACTGCGCCGCGAGTGCGGACTCCAACCGTGCGCCCGTCTTCCACCAGAGGTTCACTGGCCGCCGTCCCCTGCCGGACATCCGCGCCGGCCGCGCGGGCCCCGGCGATCAGGATGGCATCCAATTCGCTGCGCCTCGCCTGGTATCCCAGGGCGCCGTACTCCTGGAACACGCTCGCCGATCCGCGCGTGACCCGATGGCCGGTATTCGTGAAAAATCTCGCCCGGTCGAACGCCTCCCGCACGCCCAACCTGTCGAGGATGCCCGCCACCTCGGGAGACAGCGTCTCTCCCGGCCGGTCGCGCGGCGTGGAATCGGCTTCCAGCAACAACGTCGATAGCCCGTGCTGCCGGCAGACGATGGCGGCGGCGCACCCACCCGGCCCTGCGCCCACTACAATCGCGTCAAAACTCGTCGACATGCCATCCGCCGCCCACTTGGCGCGCCACCAGCCCTGCCGAACAGAACAGCAACTCCGTGCTCGACGCCTTTCCTGCCGACATTTCGCGATGCTCCGGCACCGCGCCCGTCATCGCGATCTGCGCCAGCTCAACCCGGAACGTGCGCAGACCCGCAAAGCGTTCATGCCGCGGAATGGCCGCCAGCTCCTTCGCCGTCGCGGGTGCAAATTTCAGCACCGACCATGCCAGGCGACCCGCGGTGGCGGTCACACCCAACGCCTGAAACGCCCGTGCCAGCGCCATGGTACGCGCCACATACTCATCTAAAGTCAGGTGCGCGAACTGCCCATAAGTCAACTGCGATTTCCGCAGTAACTCCACATAGTCGGTATATACCAGGTTGCGAAACTGCACGCTCTGGCCTTTGCGAGCCGGCAATGGAACGCCGTCCCACCCGGCATCGGAATCGAGGATCGGAGTCACCGAAGGATATCGTCCGGGTGGAAAGAATCGCGTGGTATCCGGCGCCGCTGCCGGCCAGAACGATCCGTGCGCCGAGCAGATCATGGTATCTTCCACGAACGGCGACCCGATTCCATAGTGCGCCAGGTGCAGCGCTCCGTTGGGCGAGCGGTCGTCGGTATCGAAGTCGCGGCTACAGTCCCACCCCGGGAAAAACAGGCCGGTGGCCCGCTGCGAGAGCGTCGATTCGCGCGCCACCAATACCGGCCGGATGCGTCCCGGCGGCTGCGGCGGACGGGCCATTCCGACGATTGCGGTCATGGTCTGATCGGTGCTGTCAAACTCCGCGCCGGCCAGCGTGAAGTTCACCGGCATGCGGTCATCGGTGAGCGGGACAGGCACAAGCTGATACGGGAAAATACTGTCCTTGAGTTCCAGCGGCGCCGAATTCTCCCACCATTCCATGAGCGCTCTTTGCTGCACCAGCGGAAAGAAATCCGGCTGGGCCACTACCGAGTAAGCCGCCAACCGCTGCGGAACATACGCCGCCAGCGCACTGCAACGCGCTTCCACCCAGCCGTCGGCCGTGCGGTCCACGAAATTGACGGCCTGGTAACCGCCCTTCTGAATCACGTCCTCAATCGACTTACCCTTCGGCTTGAGCAGCGACTTGACTTCGCCATTCACCAGCGCGTGCTTCACGTGAACCAGTTCAGGCGAATGGCGCGCGTTCTGCTGCCCTTGAAACCACAGCGCCCCTTCCGCCACCTGATGATTCTCCGGCACCGCGAACGATACAATCGTGCCGTCGGCCTTCTTCGCCACCTCCACCAGGTCGTGCGGAACGGGCGTCAGCAGATTGTAATTCGCGTCCCGCCCCAACTCCGCGATCCCTTCGATAATACGGAACGGGTACTCGTTCAACTCCGCCGCGGTCCATGGAACGGGCTGCCCTTCCTGCTGCAAAGCCAGATGGATGCGGCGGATTCTCTCGTTCACGTGATGCGCCGCGAATTCCACCCGCAGGTCGAATCCGTCCATGCAATCCGTGCCGGAAAAAAGCTTGTGCAGCGGAATCCAGAAGTCCCGCTGGCCGTCGCCCGCCTGAAATCGCTCCGGCCCGATGCCCTTCGAATCGCCCTTTTTAGTAGTCGCCAGAAACGCGCCGAACCGGCAGGGCGCTGCATGAACAGTGGCGTCCGGAGCCTCCCCGAATGGCAGAAAACCGCGCGCCTTCGGCATATACCGCGGCGCCGCGTTGCCGATGCGTGAGAGCCCTGTACGCGAGAAGCACAGGTCGGCATGACGCTTGTGGACCGTGTCCGCGGCGCAATTGTACTCGTACGCGAACACGACCAGTGCCAACGGTCCGCCCTCGGCGCGCAGATGTAAATCGTCCAGCGAGGGCGGCACAATGCCGTAGACGCAGTCCTCGATTGCCTGCAGTTCCTCCGGCGTAGGATAGTCATCGTCCTGTAACCCAGGCGGCACCACTCCCGGCGACGCGAATATGTGATACAGAAGGCTGCGCGCCGGATCGCCCGGTTCGATTGCCCGGCAACCGGAGCGGCAAAAATCCTCCAGGCCGGGCAACCGGAAGTTCACCCGGACCGGCTCCAGGAGCTCATCCGCGAAGCTTTCCAGCGGCGTCCCGGTTAAGCGCAGGCCGGCCTCCAGGCAGTAATCGTTCCATTTCGGCAGCAACCGATCCCAGGCCCGGTAAGCTCTCTCGATCGCGGACATAGTACTCTCCCTCACAGGCGCCCAGATCTTATCACAACTAAGTGGTTAACATATGAGGTTCCTTGTCCTGTTTTAGTCACAGCTTACGCTGCTTGAATTGAAAGGAATTTTCCTATGGCTCCCGCGACCAGGCGTTATATTCTGGCTCCCGTCCAAGGTTTCCACGCGTCCGCTGCGAATGCGCGCGAAATGAAACTGTTCGCCACCCTCCACCAGTTTTCCCGCAAACATACCATGCAAGAGCTCACTTCTTCCATTGGCCCCGATATCCCGATGACCGTGATCGACTCCATCGGCGAAACCAAACCGAAGCTCATCGAATGCTCACCCGACGACCTGCCTGCGCTGCGCGCCAGCCATCCTTCCATGCGGATCCTGCCGGTGCTCTATTATCAGCCCGCCATGAAACCGAGGGCCGCCATCCGGCAAGCCGTTGGGATGGCGGCCACCGCCACTGGCGCGGTAGCCGCAACATCCATCGTCGTCCAGGTGGTGCACGGCGCTACCAATACGCCAGTAGCCGGAGTGACCGTCGTAGGCTTCACCAACTTCGCCACCAAAGCCGGAGGCGAAGGCGTTACCAATGCGACCGGGCATGTATCGTTGGCGCTGGGCGGCGCGACCCACGTCGAGCGCCTGTATACCTATCCGCCGACCGATCCCGGCACGGGACTCTGGCCCGGCCTGCAAGAGAACGTCACCCTCCATGCCAACGACGTCATCCACCTTCTGCCGGTCGATCTCTCTTATAGGGATTGCGTGCGCTATTTCTACGGCGCCGCCGACCTGGCGACGGGCACCGGCGTCACCGTCGGCATAGTCGATGCCGGCGTGGCGCTCAACCACGCCGACCTGCATGTCGCCGGCGGCCGCAACTGCGTCACCGGCGAGAAGGCGGCCGACTTCGGCGATAACGGCACCGAAGGCCACGGCACGCACGTGGCCGGCATCGTGGCCGCTCGCGGTATGCCGCCCCACGGAATCCGCGGCATCGCTCCCGGCGTCAGCCTCCGCAGCTACCGCGTCTTCCCGCAGGGCAAGAGCGGCGCCTCGAACTACGATATCGCCAAGGCGATCGACGCCGGTATTAGCGAGGGCTGCACGCTCCTGAATCTGAGTCTCGGCGGCCCGCAAGGCGGCGGGTCGGACCCGCACCTGGCAGACGCCATCGCCGCCGCCCACAACGCCGGCGTGCTCGTCTTCGTCGCCAACGGCAACGACAGCCGAGAGCAGGTGACGTTCCCCGCCTCCGCCACCTTCAGCCAGGCCGTCTCCGCCGTCGGCCGCAAAGGGACGTTCCCGGCCGATACCGAACCGGTGGGCGATGTGCTCGCGCCCTTCGGCAGCGATGCTGAGAACTTCATCGCCGAATTCTCCAATATCGGTCCCGAGACCGATTTCACCGGACCTGGTGTGGGCGTGATCTCCACCTTGCCCGGCGGCTACGGCATCATGAGCGGAACGTCGATGGCGACACCCGCCGAAGTCGGCGCCGCCGCCCGCGTCCTCGCCGCCCAACCCGCCATCCTGGCGATGCCGGCCGACGCGAATCGAACGGTCGCGATGCTGGCGGCGCTTGCCGCGAAAACCAAATCGCTGGGCTTCACTCCGACCTACGAAGGCAAGGGCATGATCGTCTAAGCTACCCTGAATTTATGGCACGCTTCACTCTTCGATATTCCGGCGGAACCGCTCCCCAGGAGCACACCGACCTGGCGGCGGCTGCTCCCAACGTGACCATCCTCGATCGCACTCCGAAAATGATGTTGATCGATGCCGATGAAGACGACGCCAAGAATCTGGCCTCCCGCCTCTCGGGGTGGACGCTGCACCCCGAGGTGGAGTACCAGATTCCCGACACCCGCAAGCGCATCGTCAACGACGCATAGGAAATAGCCTTCGCAGGCGCGCTGAAACCGGAGCGAGGCATCGGCGCGGCCATGCGTCGCATGAAACCAGAGATGGCGCCGCTATCCCGCGTCTCGCTGCGCCCAGCCCTGCAAACGCCATGCGCGAGGGGATCGTGCGGGAACAAATTGCACCTGCGGGTGTCCAATCATGCGGAGGACACCATGGGCAGAACGAAAGTGCAGTTCGGGCTGGCGGCGGCCGCCGCGGTCTTCATCGCAGGGGTCGCCATACGTTTGCCCGCCCAACCGGATGGGACGATCGCCACGCGTCCCGCAGGATCGAAGTTTGAAGTGGTGTCCATTCAGGCGGCGACGGAGCGTCCGCGGGACGGCGTCGACGTTAGAGCGGATGGTGCACGCATGGAACTACGGTGTTGGTCTCTCATGCGGCTGATTGTGAAGGCGTACGGAATTCAGGACTGTCGGTTGGCCGGGACCGATGGAATGGGCTTAAACGATATCCCGTTCGACATTCAGGCGACGCTGCCGCCGGGGACCGCTCCGAAGGATATCCCTGAAATGCTGCAGGCAATGCTGTCTGATCGCTTCGGCCTGAAGATGCACGCGGAAACCCGGAACCTCCGTGGGTTCTCGCTAACTGTGGCCAAAGGCGGCCCGAAGATCCAGCCCGCTGCGGAGCCCGCGCCCGACCGGGAGCCGGATGCCGCGGACCTCCTGGCGGACAACTTGAAAGCCTGGGGAGTCAGCGTATTCGGCCGGACGCTCGGCGGGAACTTCCGCATGAAATTCGACGCGCTGCCAATGGGGAGGCTGACGACCTTCCTCGAATCCCACTTGGGGGCTCCAGTGGCAGATCGAACAGGTCTCGCGGGCGATTATCAGGTGATGCTGGAATACGATCCCGGCCTGGATCGCCGCGGCCCGTCTTTGCGCGACCAGGGAGGCAGCGATCTGTTCCTTGCCGTGCGCCGGTTGGGCCTCAAGCTCGATCCGCAATCGGTTCGCACCAGCGTGCTGGTGGTCGATCGCCTGGAGACGACCCCTACCGCGAATTAGACTACGCCTGCGCCTTCCGCGCGTGAATCTCCTGCAAACTCCACACGCGGATGGGATCGCGTTGCCGCGCCGCTACCGCTTCGGCAGCCGCGCGCGCTCCGCTCATCGTGGTAATGCATGGCACGCGATATTGCACCGCGCCGCGGCGGATGGCCTTCTCATCGTGGAACGCCGGCGCCCCGGTCGTCGTATAAATGGCGAGCTGGATCTGCCCGCCCTTCAGCAGATCCACCACGTTCGGCCGCCCTTCGTTCACCTTGAGGACCGTCTTGCAAGTAAGCCCCGCGTTGCGCAGCGCGCTCGCCGTGCCGCGCGTAGCCACCAGTTGGAACCCCAGGTCGGCGAACAGCTTCGCGATCCCCACGGCTTCCTGTTTCTGCTGCGCATTCACACTGATGAACACCGTGCCCTTATCGGGCAGATTGCTCCCCGCGCTGATCTGCGCCTTCAGAAACGCTTCGCCGAAATTCACGCCCACGCCCATCACTTCGCCGGTGGATCGCATCTCCGGCCCGAGCGCCGGGTCCACGCCCGGAAATTTATTGAACGGAAAAACCGGCGACTTCACGAAATCCTGGGGCACCGAGAGCTTGCCCGACGTCACCCCGCCGGTGAGTTCGCCATAATCTTTTAATTTGCGTCCCCACATCAGCCCTACCGCGATCTTGGGCAGCGGCACTCCCGTCGCCTTGCTGACGTACGGCACCGTACGCGACGCGCGCGGGTTCACTTCCAGCACGTAAACCGTGCCGTTCTGGATGGCGTACTGCACGTTCATCAGACCGATGACGTGGAGTCCCTTGGCCAGCCGGACGGTATAGTCTTCGATAGTGGCCAGCGTTTCCGCGGGCAGCGATTGGGGCGGCAGCACGCACGAACTATCGCCCGAGTGCACGCCCGCCTCTTCGATGTGCTCCATGATGCCGGCGATCAGCACCTCGTCGCCGTCGCACAACGCGTCCACATCCACCTCGGTGGCGTTCTCCAGGAAGCGATCCACCAGCACCGGCCGGTCCTGCGAGAAGGTCACCGCCTCGCGCATATACTGACGGACCATTTCCTCGTCGTACGCGATCACCATGGCACGGCCGCCGAGCACATAACTCGGGCGCACCAGCACCGGATACCCGATGGAGCGAGCCACCTCGCACGCCTGTTCCGAACTGGTGGCTGTGCCGTTCGGAGGGCACGGAATATTCAGGTCCTGGAGCAGTTTGCCGAACAGCTTGCGGTCTTCCGCCAGGTCGATATTGGATGGGTCGGTGCCGATGATCGGCACGCCCAGGCGCTTGAGCGGCAGCGCCAGATTGAGCGGCGTCTGCCCGCCGAATTGCACGATCACGCCCTCGGGCTTCTCGTTGTCGACGATCTCGAGCACGTCCTCCAGCGTGAGCGGCTCGAAATACAGCCGGTCGCTCGTATCGTAGTCGGTCGAGACGGTCTCCGGGTTGCAGTTGACCATGATGGTCTCGTAGCCGTCCTCGCGAAGCGCGAGCGCCGCGTGCACGCAGCAGTAGTCGAACTCGATGCCCTGCCCGATCCGGTTGGGGCCGCCGCCCAGCACCATGATCTTCTTCCTCGAGGTGGGCCGGCTTTCGTCCTCCTCGTCGTAGGTCGAGTACATGTACGCCGTGCCGGTCTCGAACTCGGCGGCGCAGGTATCCACGCGCTTGAAAACGGGGCGGATGCCGAG